>NZ_BMND01000002.1 GCF_014646275.1 Streptomyces kronopolitis | reverse complement strand
GGCGACCTCCGCCGCCGCGGCCCACGGGGCCCGGGCCGCCGCCCGCAGCGCCCGGCGCCGGCGCAGCCCGGTGAGGTGGTCGACGTACAGACCGCCGTCGAGGTGGTCGCACTCGTGCTGCAGGCAGCGGGCGAAGAAGCCGGTGCCGGTCACCGTCCGGGGCTCGCCGCCGGCATCGGCCCCGGTCACGACGGTGCGGTCGTGGCGCGGGGTGCCGGCCTCGATGCCCGGGAGCGACAGGCAGCCCTCGGGGCCGCGGAAGACCGGGCCGTCCGCCTCGACGAGCCGGGGGTTGACCAGGTGGCCGAGGTGCCGGCGGTCCTCGTCGTCGGGGCAGTCGTAGACGAAGACCCGCAGCGGCACGCCGATCTGGTTGGCGGCCAGGCCCACGCCCTGCGCGGCGTACATCGTCGCGAACATGTCCTCGACCAGTTGCCGGAGCGCACCGTCGAAGGCGGTGACCTCCTGGCAGGGCTCGGTCAGGGCCGGGTCGCCGAGCAGGCGCAGGGGGTGGACACGTCCGGAACTGCCCTGGATGGTGCGGGAAGGCATGGGGGTAAGGGTACGGCCAGGGCCGCATCGGATGTCGCCGCACGGGTGGCGGGGTTCGGGCCCACCGCCGGATCTCGATAGGCTGATCCCCGACCGAAGCCCCGGCCGGTCATCGGCTGCGGAGGAGGCGTTCCACCGGCAGCGGTACGGCAGGGGGGCGCCGGATGCAAGGAGGATCAAGGACGATGGCAGGCAACACGGAGCCGCTGTCGCCGCGGGCCAAGCTGGCCGTGACGGCGGGCAAGGCCGCGGCGGCGGTATCGCGCGCGGCGGGCCGCGGCAGCGGATCGGTGATCGGTGGCCGGGTGGCGCTCAAGCTCGACCCCGACCTGCTCGCGCGGCTGGCCGGGCACCTGGACGTGATCCTGGTGTCGGCGACGAACGGCAAGACGACCACGACCCGGCTGATCGCCGAGGCGCTGCGGGCCAGCGGCCCGGTGGTCTCCAACGCGCTCGGCGCCAACATGCCGGCCGGTATCACCTCGGCGCTGGCCGGCGGGTCGGACGCCAAGTACGGCGTCATCGAGGTGGACGAGAAGTACCTCGCCGGCGTGGCACGCGATGTCACGCCGAAGGCCATAGCGCTGCTGAACCTCTCGCGCGACCAGCTCGACCGCGCCGCGGAGACCCGGATGCTGGCCGAGCACTGGCGCGAGGGCCTGGCCGGCTCCAAGGCGCTGATCATCGCCAACGCGGACGACCCGCTGATCGTGTGGGCGGCCTCGTCGTCCGCGAACGTGGTGTGGGTCGCGGCCGGCCAGGAGTGGAAGGACGATGCCTGGTCCTGCCCCTCGTGCGGTGGTGTGATGCAGCGGCCGGGCGAGGACTGGTTCTGCGGCGAGTGCGGCTTCCGCCGCCCCACGCCCAGCTGGGCGCTGTCCGGCGATCATGTGCTCGATCCGCACGGCAGTGCCTGGCCGATCAAGCTCCAGCTGCCGGGGCGCGCCAACAAGGCGAACGCCACCACGTCCGCCGCGGTCGCCGCCACCTTCGGGGTGCCGCCGCAGGTGGCCCTGGAGCGGATGTTCTCGGTGCAGGCGGTGGCCGGGCGCTATGACGTGGTCTCGTTCATGGACCGCGACCTGCGGCTGCTGCTGGCGAAGAACCCGGCCGGCTGGCTGGAGACGTTCTCGCTGATCGACCCGCCGCCGACCCCGGTGATCATGTCGGTGAACGCGCGGGGCGCGGACGGCACCGACACCTCGTGGCTGTGGGACGTCGACTACACCCGGCTGGCCGGGCACCCGCTCTTCGTGCTGGGCGACCGCAAGCTGGACCTCGCGGTGCGCCTGGAGGTCGCGGGACTCGACTTCCATGTGTGCGAGAACCTCGACGAGGCGGCGCGGATGGCCCCGCCCGGACGGATCGAGGTCATCGCCAACTACACGGCCTTCCAGGACCTGCGCCGCCGCGTGGGCAACTGAGTGCGGTCCACCGACCTTACGGACAAGGACGAGCGAGCATGAGTGACAACAGCCTGCGCCTGGTGTGGATCTACCCGGATCTGCTGAGCACGTACGGCGACCAGGGCAACGCCCTGGTGGTGGAGCGGCGGGCGCGCCAGCGCGGCCTGGACGTACAGCGCCTGGACGTGCGCTCCGACCAGCAGATCCCCACCTCCGGCGACATCTACCTGATCGGCGGCGGTGAGGACCGGCCGCAGCGGCTGGCCGCGGAGCGGCTGATCCGTGACGGCGGACTGGGCCGCGCGGTCTCCAACGGCGCGATCGTCTTCTCGGTCTGCGCCGGCTACCAGATCCTGGGCCACGAGTTCGTCAACGACCTCGGGGAGCGGCAGCAGGGCATGGGCCTGCTGGACGTGGTGAGCACCCGCGGCGAGGCGGAGCGCTGCGTCGGCGACGTCCTCGCCGACATCGACCCGCAGTTGGGCCTGCCGCCGCTGACCGGCTTCGAGAACCACCAGGGCGTCACCCACCTGGGCAAGACGGCCCGGCCGTTCGCCAAGGTGCGGTTCGGCAACGGCAACGGCGTCGGCGACGGCTACGAGGGCGCGTACAGCGACACCGTCTTCGGCACGTATCTGCACGGTCCGGTGATGGCCCGCAACCCGCACATCGCCGATCTGCTGATCAAGCTGGCACTGGACGTGAACGCGCTGCCGCCGGTGGAGGACCGCTGGTACGAGGCGCTGCGCCAGGAGCGGATCGCGGCGGCCACCCAGCCCGCGTGAGGCCGGTGGGCGGCGCCGTCGAGCGCTCCGCTCGCATGTGACGTTTGCCGGAATCGCACCCCTTTCGTACGCCCGCAGTCCCGCACTGCGGGCGTTCGTGTGCCCGATGGCTCCGCGCTTGTAGGGTGAACGGGATACAACCGGACGACGGGGTCCGGGCCCCCGGTTGAGTTGCAGAGGGTTTTCGAGCAATGCGTATTGGTGTCCTCACCTCCGGCGGCGACTGCCCCGGTCTGAACGCCGTCATCCGGTCCGTCGTCCACCGCGCCACCGCTGATCACGGCGATGAGGTGATCGGCTTCCGCGACGGCTGGAAGGGCTTGCTGGAGTGCGATTACCGCAAGCTCGACCTTGATGCCGTCGGCGGCATCCTGGCGCGCGGCGGCACCATCCTCGGCTCCTCGCGGGTGCAGCCCGCCCATCTGCGGGACGGCGTCGAGCGGGCCCGCGGCCACGTCGCCGAGCTGGGCCTGGACGCCATCATCCCGATCGGCGGCGAGGGCACGCTGAAGGCGGCGCGGCTGCTGTCGGACGCGGGCCTGCCGATCGTCGGCGTGCCGAAGACCATCGACAACGACATCGCGGTCACGGACGTGACGTTCGGCTTCGACACCGCGGTGGGCGTCGCCACCGAGGCGCTGGACCGGCTCAAGACCACCGCGGAGTCCCATCAGCGGGTGATGATCGTCGAGGTGATGGGGCGGCACACCGGCTGGATCGCGCTGCACTCGGGGATGGCGGCCGGTGCGCACGCCATCGTGGTGCCGGAGCGGCCCTTCGACATCGACGAGCTGACCGCGCGGGTGGCCGAACGCTTCGAGGCCGGCAAGAAGTTCGCGATCGTGGTCGTCGCCGAGGGTGCCAAGCCGCGCGAGGGCAGCATGACCTTCGACATCGGCGGCAAGGACATGTACGGCCACGAGCGCTTCGCCGGTGTCGCCCGGCAGCTCTCCGTGGAGCTGGAGGACCGCCTCGGCAAGGAGGCCCGGCCGGTCATCCTCGGCCATGTCCAGCGCGGTGGGACGCCGACCGCCTACGACCGGGTGCTCGCCACCCGCTTCGGCTGGCACGCCGTCGAGGCCGCGCACCGCGGCGAGTTCGGCATGATGACCGCGCTGCGCGGTACGGACATCACGCTGGTGCCGCTGGCCGAGGCGGTCGAGACGCTCAAGACGGTGCCCGAGGCGCGCTATGACGAGGCCGAGTGCGTGCTGTGAGCACCGCACGCCCGGCGCGTTAGACCGGGCCCGCAACGGGTCCCACCCCGGTTCCGCAACGCCCCGTCGCACGAACCGCCCCCGGCCGATGTTCCGGCCGGGGGCGGTTCTAGTCTTGTGGCCGGACTATCGGTACGAATCAGGAGCGAGCGGATGGATCACAGCGGGCACGGCATGGACGGCATGAACATGGATCTGCCGCCGTTCACGCTGGGGCGGGGCCTGGAGTTCGGTGGTGATCCGTTCTTCCTCGTCGGCTGCCTGCTGGGACTGGCGCTCTACGGCTGGGCGGTGTTCCGGCTGCGGCGGCGCGGGGATTCCTGGCCGGTGGGCCGGACCGTCGCCTGGACGCTGGGCATCCTGACGGTGGCGCTGGTGATGTGCACCAAGCTGAACGACTACGGCATGGCGATGTTCAGCGTCCACATGGTCCAGCACATGATCATCAGCATGCTCTCGCCGATCCTGCTGCTGCTCGGGGCGCCGGTGACGCTGGCGCTGCGGGCGCTGCCGACCGCCGGGCGCGGGCGCAAGGGCCCGCGCGAGCTGCTGGTCGCACTGCTGCACAGCCGCTACATGCGGATCATCACGCACCCGGCATTCACCATCCCCCTCTTCATCGCGAGCCTCTACGCGCTCTACTTCTCCCCGCTGTTCGACTTCCTGATGGAGTCGCGGGCCGGGCACATCGGGATGATGGTGCACTTCCTCGCGGTCGGCTTGGTGTTCTTCTGGCCGATCATGGGCGTCGACCCGGGCCCGCACCGTCCCGGCCATGTGATGCGGATCCTGGAGCTGTTCGCGGGCATGCCGTTCCACGCGTTCTTCGGGATCGCGCTGATGATGGCCTCGGAGCCGATGGTCGACACCTTCGTGCACCCGCCGGCCTCGCTCGGCATCGAGGCGCTGTCGGACCAGACGGCCGCCGGCGGCATCGCCTGGGCGTTCAGCGAGATCCCGTCCGTCGTGGTGCTGATCGCGCTGGTCTTCCAGTGGTACCGGTCCGACGAGCGGCAGTCGCAGCGCGCCGACCGGGCCGCCGACCGCGACGGCGACAAGGATCTGGTCGAGTACAACGCCTACCTCGCCTCGCTCCACGCGCGGGGGCGCTGACGGCAGGCCCGCCACTCTGGCGGTACGGGCCGCGGCCGGGGACGATGGTCCCATGGCCGCGGCCCGCGGCATGGACGCCCGGGCCGCCGTGAGGAGGTTGCGGGTATGCCCGGATCTGCGAGAACGATGGCCGTGTGCACGGTGGGCGGACTGGTCGTGGCGACCGCCTACACCGTGGCGTTGGGCGCCAATGGCTGGCTCTGGTTCTCCTGGGTGGTGCTGGCGCTGGTGACGATCGGGATGGTGGCCGCGCGACCCGTCTGAGCGCCCCGCCCGGGCGGCCCGGAGCACGGGCCCGTGGTGGGCCCGGGGAGCCCGGACGCGGCCCGGCTCAGGCTCAGGCTCAGAACCGGAAGACCGGCCCGGTGGCGGAGTCCATCGTGCAGGCGTTGGGGAACTCCTTGCGCCAGTTCACCGGGCTGCCGCGCCAGGTGCCGGTCGCGGTGACGGTGACCGGGTCGAACTCCCGGGTGCAGCTGTGCGGCTCCCCGGGCAGGGCGTCCAGATCACCGTGCGCCCAGGTCAGCGCGTCACAGGCGGCGCGCGCGTGCGGATGCCGGCGGTAGGCGTCGGGGCAGCTGAGCCGTACCCCGCGGACCCAGGTGTTGGCGGCTCCCGACACGGTGAGCTGCAGGCCCTGGTCCATCGGCGGCTCGTCGGCGCCGGCCGGGACGGCGCAGAGCACGCCCAGCAGGGCCGTGGAGAGGGCGGCGAGCGCGGCGGTACGGGCGGATCGGCGTCCACGGCTCACGGACATCGAGGTCTCCTGGGAACGTCGGCGGGATCGGGTGCGGGGCCGACAGGACGTGGCGCCCGGCGGCCCCAGGCCACCCCGCCGGACGCCGGCGGGCAAGTGGCCACGCCGCGAGGTCGCCCGTACGGGCCCTGGATCCACGCCCAGGAGACAAGAAGGTGACCGGCAACGGAGGAGGCGGCTCCGTTGCCGGTCACCGGACCGGGGTCAGCCGACGCGCTCGATCCGGGCGTGCCGGATCAGGTTCTTCCCCGCCTCACGGACCTGGTCGAAGGCCGCGTTGTTCAGCAGCACACAGCTGCCCGAGGGCGAGGTCACGGAGACCGTCGTCGACTTGTCGTTGTCCAGGTTGGTCACCTTCAGCTTGGTGCCGGCGGGGAACTGGCCGCTGGACGCCGCCGGTGCGCCGCCCTCGCCGGACAGGGTCACCGTCGAGCCGGGGCAGACCACGTCGCCACCGCCGCCCGACGAGCCACCCGCGGCGGGCGGGGCCGCGGAGGCGGAGGGGTCACCCGAGGAGGACTGACCCGCCGAGCCGGGCGGCGCCGTCGAGGAGGCGGGCGGGGCGTCACCGCCCGGGGACTGCTGCGCCGGCGGGGCACCGGCCGAGTCCTCGCCGCCCTCCGAGGAGCAGCCGGCGGCCTTCTGCTTGACCTGGATCTCCTTGATCACCGCTTCCCGGTTGGCGATCCGTGCCGCCGACTGGGAGTCCGGGTGGGCCCGCTGGTCGGCGATGAACTTCTGGTTGTTGCTCAGCGCGGTGGACAGGCCGTCACAGGCCACCGATGCCTGGCTGGTGCCCGTGGTGGCGATGGCGATACCGCCGACCAGCGCCGCGGCGCTGACGCAGACGACGATCTTCTGGCGCCGGCCGGCTGTTTTCTTCCGGGACATCTCTGCACTCCTGTTCTCGGCCTGGAACCGTGGATTCAGGCGCGGTTGCCGGACAGTACGCCGGGCCAACCCGGCGTCGTTCAGCAGAAGTTGAAAGTTGTCCGCGGATGCCAAAGGGGATCCCGGACGGCGGGCGCGTCTGCCAGGCTGCGGGGATGCGGGGCGCCGGCCGGGGTGCGCCTGGGATGTCCTCCGGCCGGCGTGGCCGCGAGCCGTGAGCCCGCGCCCCCGGGCTGCGGGCTGCGGGCTGCGGGCTGCGGGCTGCGGGCTGCGGGCTGCGGGCTGCGCCAGGGCTCCATGGGGCGCGGCGCAGGGTCAGCCTGGCGCCCGCCGTCCGGACCTCGTCCGCCCGTTTCCGGGCCTCGCGAACCGGGTGCCGCCACGCGGCCGCCGCGCGCACGCACATCCGTCCCGCGTCTCCCACCGGCCTTCCGCCGGGCCCTCGGGCTGTCCACACGTCAGCATCGATCCGGCCGAAGGTGGTTACAAGTAGCGGCATGTGCTCATAAACTCACTGGCTGTCCCGGGCCCTCATGACCTTGAACGGCCTCCCCCCATGGCAAGCCAACCGAAAAGGGAGCTGCTCCGTGCTCTACCAGGTGCTGAAGTACCTCCTCCTCGGACCACTGCTGCGGCTGGTGTTCCGACCGCGGATCGAGGGGCTGGAGCACATCCCGGAAGAGGGCGCGGCGATCATCGCGGGCAACCATCTGTCGTTCGCGGACCACTTCGTGATGCCGGCGATCGTGCCGCGCCGGGTGACATTTCTGGCCAAGGCCGAGTACTTCACCGGGCCCGGCCTCAAGGGGCGGCTGACCGCGGCGTTCTTCCGCGGGGTGGGGCAGATTCCGGTGGACCGCTCCGGGGGCCGCGCCTCCCGGGCGGCGCTGTCCTCGGGGCTTTCCGTCCTGCGCAAGGGCCACCTCCTGGGGATCTACCCGGAGGGCACCCGCTCGCACGACGGCCGGCTCTACAAGGGGCGGACCGGGGTCGCCTCGATGGCCGTCATCGCGGGTGTACCGGTGGTGCCGTGCGCGATGATCGGCACCTTCGAGGCCCAGCCGACCGGCCGGCGGCTGCCGCGCGCGATGCGGATCACCATCCGCTTCGGCGCACCGATGGACTTCGCGCGGTACGAGGGCATGGAGGACGACCGCTTCATCCTGCGTGCCGTCACCGACGAGATCATGTACGCGATCCTCACGCTGTCCGGGCAGGAGTACGTCGACCAGTACGCGGGCGAGGCCAAGGCCGAGGCACAGGCCCAGGCACGCGCTCAGGGACGGCGGGGACAGGGGAAGGAAAAGGCTCAGGTGAAGGGGCAGGGCCCGGCGAAGGGAAAGAGCCCGGCGAACGAGAAGGGCCCGGGCAAGGAATAGGCGCGCCGGCCGGACGGCGACGCGAGCGGGGCGGCCGGGAAGATCCCGGCCGCCCCTCTCAACTCTCTGCCGTGCGGATCAGGGAGCGGCCGGAAGGTCGGCGGCACCCTTCGCGGCGGCGGCCTTGGCCGTGGCCTTGCCCGGCTGGGGCGTGGCGTGCGGAGCGCAGGTCACGTCCTTGGCGTCGGTCTTCCCCTCCAGGAAGTACGCGTCGACCCGGTCGTTGATGCAGGGGTTGACCTGGCCGGTGACACCGTGCGAACCGGCGTCCCGCTCGGTGATCAGGCGGGAGCCCTTGAAGCGGTGGTGCAGGTCCACGGCGCCGCCGTAGGGCGTGGCCGCGTCGCGCTTGCTCTGCACGATCAGCACGCTCGGCAGGCCCTTGCCCGTCTTGACGTCGATCGCGCGCTGCTGCTTGGCCGGCCAAGTGGCGCAGGGCAGGTTCATCCAGGCGTTGGACCAGGTCATGAACGGTGCCTTGGCGTGGGTGCGGGTGTTGTCGCGGTCCCACTTCTGCCAGCTGGTGGGCCACTTGGTGTCGGTGCACTCGACGGCCGTGTAGACGGCGTTGCCGTTCTCCGCGGCGATGTTGCCCGCGGTGTCCTTGAGGTTCGGACCGGCGTTCTCGACCAGCGGCTTGCTGTCACCGGAACGGTAGGAGCTCCAGACCTCGGCGACGGTGGCCCACATCGAGTCGTAGTACGGCGCGTTCTGGAAGAAGCCGGTCAGCTCGGCGGGGCCGACGACACCACCGATGGGGTCCTTCTTCGCGGTCGCCCGCAGCTTCTCCCAGGCCGCCTGGACCTTCTGGGGGGTGTCCCCGATGTGGTAGGCGGCGTCGTTCTTGGCGACCCACTTCTTCCAGTCGCCCCAGCGGGTCTCGAAGGCGACGTCCTGGTCGAGGTTGGCCTGGTACCAGATCTTCTCGCGCGAGGGATCGACGACGCTGTCGACGAGCATCCGGCGGACATGACCCGGGAAGAGCGTCCCGTACACGGCGCCCAGGTAGGTGCCGTAGGAGACGCCCAGGTAGTTGAGCTTCTTCTCGCCGAGCGCGGCACGGATCACGTCCATGTCGCGGGCGGTGTTCGCCGTCGTCATGTACGGCAGCAGGCCGTGGCTGCGCTCGGCACAGCCCTCGGCGTACTCCTTGGCGAGCTTGCGCTGGGCGCGCTTGTCGGCCTCACCGGACGGCACCGGGTCGGCCTTGGGGGCCTTGACGAACTCCTGCGGGTCCATGCAGGAGATCGGCGCGGAGTGCCCCACGCCCCGGGGGTCGAAGCCCACGAAGTCGTAGGCCTTGGCGGTCTTGGCCCAGAGCGGGTTCTTGGTGGTGATGCGGGTCGGGAACCGCATGCCCGAGCCGCCGGGACCGCCGGGGTTGTACACGAGGGAGCCCTGTCGCTCCTTCTTGTCGCCGGTGCTGACGGCCCGGTCGACGGCGATCTTGATGGTGCGGCCGTTGGGCTTGGCGTAGTCGACGGGGACCGCCACATAGCCGCACTGGATCGGTGACTTCAGGCCCCAGTCGGCGGGGCACTCCTGCCACTGGATGCCCTTCTTGGCGGCGCGCGCGGCGGCGGTCTGTACGCCGCGCGACTCGGCCGATCCGCCCTGGTGCCGCTCACCGGCGGTGGCGGGGGTGGCGGATATCGCTCCGGCGAGGAGCGCTCCCGTCACCAGGGTGCCGGCGGCGCCGAGTGCTGCAGATTTTCTCACGTGGTCAATTCCCCCTGCATGGTGCGCCACTCGTGGCGGCGTTGATCACAGGCTTACAGAGGGATCCTGACGTGTGCCGTCCCCGCTTGAACAGGTCGGGCCCGCAATTCTTTACCAAGCTGTAGGTATCCGGCCGCCGGGGAGCCGCTCCGTCGGTGTACGCGGGGGGGGCGCTCGGGACGGCACCCGTGCCCGCCCCGGACGGCCGGAAGGCCGCTGCCGAACGACCGGGGCTGCTCAGAGGTACCTCCCCATTCCGGCCAGAGTCGCCGGCCGACGGCGCCCGCGCCGCCCGGGCCCGCGCTCTACCAGCTCAGCCGCCACCGTGAGGGGAATATCGCGCAATTGACCGAGCGGCGACAGCGCAGCCACCAGGCTCAATGGTGGCAGCAGGACGCCAACCTCCTTACTGACCTGGCCGGTTGTCGTCCGGCGCGGAGGCTGCCGGAGGGGGCGTGCAGGGGCGAGAATACGTCAATTGCCGTAGACCTGCCCATCAGGCATGTGCCAGGCGCACCCTTTCAGTAACCTTCCGTGAAGGCTCTCCCACTCACCGCCACGGGAGGGCTTCGGCGTTTCCGCCCGCAGCCGAGTCGTTCAGAAGGAGATCCGAAGTGCCGGGAATCGATCAGGTGTTGTCCCAGGCCATGGGAATCCCGGGCGTGCTCGGCGCCGGGCTGATCGACTGGACCAGCGGGCTGACGCTCGGCACGGCGGGGCAGGCGCCGCACGGCGACCACGACGCGGCCGCCGCCGACACCGCCGATGTGGTGCAGGCCGTGACGCGCAACGCCAGCTTCGACACCGCGGGGGCCGGCGGTCCGGCTCTGGAGGACCTCATCATCACGGCCGCGGGCAGCTACCACCTCATCCGCTTCGTGCACACGGCCTTCGACAGCCAGACCTATCTCTACCTCTGGCTGGACCGCGCCCAGGCCAATCTCGCCGTGGCCCGGCTACGGCTGCGTGATCTGGCGGCGGAGCTGGTCGCGTCCTGACGGCGCGCTCCGCCACCTCGTACGAACGGTAAGGGAACCACCATGGGCCTGCCCATATCTCCTCCCCCGCCCGCTCCGGCCGGGCTGCTCGACCGGTTCGCCGCCGAACGCGTCACCGGCGCCCTCTCCGGTCCGCACGGCTGCTTCTACTTCCTCGACGGCGCCGTCTACTGCATAGAGAGCACCGCCGCCCCCGGGCTCGGCAGCCGCCTCACCGCGGCCGGCAAGCTCCCGCCGCAGGGCTGGGAGCACGCCGCCGAGGCGGCCGGGGAGCGGCGGACCGGTGGCCGGTTCCTGGTCGAGGAGGGCTGGCTGACCCAGGGCGAGCTGGAGATCTGCCATCTCGCCGCGCTGCTCGACGCGGCGTTCTTCGCCCTGGAGCTGCCGCCCGAGGCCGCCTCCTTCACCCCCGGGACGGCGCACTGGCTGGGCGTCATACGCCCGGTCAGCATCACCGCGCTCCAGCAGGCGACGGCCCGCCGCCGGGCGCTGCTCGACCGGCTGCAGCCCTGGGCGGCGGCCGACACCTCCCCCGTCATACCCGCCGGCACCCCCGTACCGGCCGCCACCACGCGCCGCCAGCGGCGGCTGCTCGACCGGGCCGACGGCCGGCACACGCCCTACGAACTGGCCCGGCTCCTGGGTGAGTCGGCGTTCGCCACGCTGCTCGACATCCGTCTGCTCGCCGCGGCCGGGCTGGTCCTCGTCCCCCCGCCGCCGGCACCGCTGCCCCGGCGCCGCCCGGGCGCCTGCCTGGACGCCCCGCCCGCGCCGGCCACCGCGCCCCACCCGGCTCCCGCCCCGCAGCGATCGGTGCCGGACATCTTCGACACCACCGATCCGAACATCGCCCTCCTGGTCCGGCTGCGTACGGCACTGGAGGAAGAACTGTGAGCTTTTCCGCGGGAATCCGGTGCACCCCATGAGGCGCGTCATCAGAGCGCGCGTCACGAAAAGGAGACTGATGACGATCGAACCCCGGATACGGGAGGAACTGCATACGCTGCGCCATCAGGTCCGCCATTTCCAGGGCGGAATGGTGGCGAGCGTCGACGGCATGGTCATCGCCCATGATCTGCCGGACATCGAACCGGACGGCCTGGCCGCGCTCACCGCCGCGGCGATCGGGGTCGCCCAGCGCCTCACCGAGGCGACCGGCCAGGGCGCCTTCGAGGAATCCCTGACCAGGGGCGCCAGCGGCTATATCGCGGCCTATTCGGCCGGCCGCCGCGCGGTGCTCACGGCCGTGGCGAGCCCGGCCACCAATGTCGGGCGGCTCCATTTCCAGGCCAGGAAGGCCGCGGAACGCATCGGCGCCCTCGTGGACGCACCGGCCCGCCGATAACGCCCCACGCACCGGAACCCGGACCGTACTCCCCAGAACCCGGCAACACCGTCAAAGAATCGAAAGGTCTGACCCGTCATGGCTCAAATGGAAACCGCTCTCTCCGACGCGATGTCCAGCATCGAGGGCGCCGTCGGCGTCGCCCTGGTCGACTACACCAGCGGGATGGCCCTGGCCGCGCTGGGTGACAACCAGGCGCTGGACCTCAACGTCGCGGCGGCCGGCAACACCGATGTCGTACGCGCCAAGATGCGCACCATGGAGATGCTGGAACTCACCGGCTCCATCGAGGACATGCTCATCACCCTGACGAACCAGTACCACATCATCCGCCCGGTGACCGGCAAGAGCGGGCAGGGTCTCTTCCTGTACCTGGTGCTGGACCGCAAGCGCGCCAACCTCGCGCTGGCCCGTCACCGGCTCGCCAAGGTCGAGACCGACCTGGAGGTGTGACGAGGGGCGCCGCCGTCACCCGGCGGCGGCGCTCCGCCCGGCCTCGTCCAGCAGCCGCCGCAGCCGCAGCGCGTCCGGGGCGACGGCGGTGGCCAGCGCCGCCGGACCGGCGAGCGGCGCGAGCACCCCCTGTCCCTCGTGAGCCGCGGGCCGCTCGCCCGCCGCCCCGCCGAGCAGCCGCACCTCCACCGCCCGTTCCTCGAACTCCGGTGCCACGACAAGGAGTTGACCGAGCGCCCGGTGTCCGCCCAGGACGGCGGTGCTGTCCCAGCCGGTGGCGCCGGGCCCGTAGGCCGTCTCCTGGTCGAGCAGGGTCCGGCCGGCCCGCCGGACGACGATCCTGCTGCGCAGCGCACCGGTCTCCTCACCGCTGCGCCCCAGGACCTGCTCCTCGCGGAGCACCAGGTGGGCGGTGGCGGCGAGTTCGACGGTGGTGGTCATCCGCAGGTCGCTGCCCGCGGCGGAGATCAGCGGCTCCGGCAGCCAGTCGAGCCGTGCCCCCTCGCCCACCGTCACCCGCACGTCGTAATGGGCGGGCTCGCCGGTCCGGCCGGGCAGCGCGACGGTCGCGGCGGCGGTCGTCAGGTGCAGCGCGGCGCCCGCCTCGACGGTGGCCTCGATGCCCAGCCGGTCGCCGCCGAGCGGTGCGCTCATCGCGCTCACCACGCAGACCCGGGCCGGCCGGCCGTGCGCGCCGACGCGGCGCAGCGCGAACGGCCCGTCGCCGTCAAGGACCGGCAGCCGGGTCACCCCGTCGCCGCCGGCCCGCGCGAGCATACGGGCGGTGGCGCGCAGCCCGGCGGTGGAGGGCGCGGGTGCCCGCTCGTGGTGGGCCGGTGGGGGCGGTGCGAGGGTCATGCGCGGCCCGCGGCCCAGTCCGCCAGCCGCCCGCGGACCCAGTCGGAGACCGGCCGGACACCGTTCTCGGTCTTCAGCGCGGTGAAGACCACCGGCAACTCCCCGCGCTGCGCCTTGGCGTCGCGGGCCATGCCCTCCAGGTCGACACCGACGTACGGCGCGAGGTCGGTCTTGTTGATGACGAGCAGGTCGGAGGTGGTGACACCGGGGCCGCCCTTGCGCGGGATGTCGTCGCCGCCGGCCACGTCGATGACGAAGACCTGCGCATCGACCAGGCCCTTGGAGAAGGTGGCCGTCAGGTTGTCCCCGCCGGACTCGACCAGCACCAGGTCGAGGGGGCCGACCGCGTCCTCCAGGTCCTCCACCGCCTCCAGGTTGGCGGAGATGTCGTCGCGGATGGCGGTGTGCGGGCAGGCCCCGGTCTCGACGGCGGCGATCCGCTCGGCGGGCAGGACGGCCTCGCGGAGCAGGAACTCGGCGTCCTCGCGGGTGTAGATGTCGTTGGTGACGACGGCGATGGACAACTCGTCGCGCAGGGCGCGGCAGAGCGCGGCGACGGTGGCGGTCTTGCCGGTGCCGACCGGGCCGCCCAGGCCGATGCGCAGGGCGCGCCGGGTGCCGTCGGGGCGCTCGGCCCGGGCGGCGCCGTAGGTGTGGCGCTCCGGGAAGGTTTCCGGGTGGTCGAGGTGCATGGTCACTCCGTGATTCGTACGGCCGGGGCGCGGCCGGCGGGGTCAGGACGCGAAGAGTCGTACCGGCCAGGCGGCGTGCTGCTGGGCGGTGATGTCGAGCAGCGGCGCGGAGGCGGCGGGCAGGGCGTCGGTCCCCTCGGCGGTGATCCGCTCCGCGGCGTCGGCGCCCCGTCTGGCGACCCGGTCGAGGTCGTCGGCGAGGCGGGCGAGCACGGCGGTGGCGTCGAAGGGGTCCAGGCTCAGCAGCCGGACGGCGGCGGTGGCCGGGCCGCTGAGGGTCTCGTAGGCGACGGCGTGCGCGGCGTCCAGCGGCGTCAGGCCCGCGGACCGGGCCGCCAGGCCCAGTACGACGGGCTGGTGGGCGCCGCGGGGACGGGCCGCGGCGAGCGCGTCGAGGGCGGGGGCGGGCCAGGTCGCCCGGGCGGCGCGCATCAGCTGCCGGCCGAGCCGCCGGGCGGTCTGCCGCAGCGCCGGTACGGGCGTCCGCGCGTCGGCGGCGTCGTCCAGGAGGAGCGGGTCGTGGCCGGCGGCGGCCGCGGCGGCGAGCCCGGCGGCGACCAGGCCGGCGGTGTGCAGCCGGCCCCGGCAGAAGGTCTCCAGGGTGGCGGCGTCGGTAAGCCGCCCCGCGGCGACGGCCGCTTCGGCGCCGCCCGAGTGGGCGTGCCCGCCGGCGGGGAACCGGCCGTCGGCGAGGATCAGCAGCGCGGCGCGGCTCATCGGCGCTCCGGGACGTGTGCGGGGCGGTTCATCGACTCCATGTCAGAAGAGGAAATACCGCTGGGCCATGGGCAGTTCGGCGGCTGGGGAGGGTTCGACCACCTCGCCGTCGATGGTCACCGTGAAGGTGTCGGGGTCGACCTGGACGCGCGGCAGGGCGTCGTTGTTCCGCATCTCGGCCTTGGTGACGCCGCGGGTGGAGCGGATCGCCTCGTAGCGCTTCGCCAGCGGAAGGCACCCGGGGAGATCGTCATCGAGTGCTTGCGGGGAGACGAAGTTGACCGAGTTGCTGCCGGGCGCCTTGCCGGTGGCGCCGAACATCGGGCGCGGCAGGACCGGCTGCGGCGTGGGGATGGACGCGTTGGCGTCGCCCATCTGCGCGTACGCGATCTGGCCGCCCTTGAGGACCAGTTGCGGTTTGACGCCGAAGAACGCCGGGTCCCACAGCACGAGGTCGGCGAGCTTGCCGTCCTCGACGGAGCCGACGAGGTGGTCGATGCCCTGGGCGAGGGCCGCGTTGACGGTGTATTTGGCGACGTAGCGGCGGGCGCGGTGGTTGTCCGCACGGCCGTCGCCGGGCAGCGGGCCGCGGCGCCGCTTCATCACGTGCGCGGTCTGCCAGGTGCGCAGCACGACCTCGCCGATCCGGCCCATGGCCTGGGCGTCGGAGGCCATGATCGAGATGGCGCCGAGGTCGTGCAGGATGTCCTCGGCGGCGATGGTGGAGGGCCGGATCCGGGACTCGGCGAAGGCCAGGTCCTCGGGGACGGCGGGGTTGAGGTGGTGGCAGACCATCAGCATGTCGAGGTGTTCCTCGACGGTGTTGACGGTGTGCGGCCGCGTGGGGTTGGTGGACGCGGGCAGCACGTTCGGCTCGGAGACCATCGCGATCATGTCGGGCGCGTGGCCGCCGCCGGCGCCTTCGACGTGGAAGGCGTGGATCGAGCGGCCGGCGATGGCCGCGAGGGTGTCACCGAGGAAGCCGGCCTCGTTGAGGGTGTCGGTGTGGATCGCGAGCTGGGCGCCGCTCTCCTCGCAGACGGTCAGACAGGCGTCGATGACGGCCGGGGTCGCGCCCCAGTCCTCGTGGATCTTGAAGCCCAGGATGCCGGCCCGCAGCTGGTCGCGCATCGAGGCGAGCGAGGTGGTATTGCCCTTGCCGAGCAGTCCGACGTTGACCGGCAGGGAGTCCATCGCCTCGAACATCCGGGACACGTGCCAGGCGCCGGGGGTGATGGTGGTGGCCTTGCTGCCCTCGGCCGGTCCGGTGCCGCCGCCGATGAGGGTGGTGACGCCGGACGCCAGCGCCTCGTCCGCCTGCTGGGGGCAGATGAAGTGGACGTGGGTGTCGATGGCGCCGGCCGTGAGGATCTTGCCGTTGCCGGCGATGATCTCGGTCTCGGGGCCGATGACCAGGTCGGGGTGGACGCCGTCCATGGTGTCGGGGTTGCCGGCCTTGCCCAGGGCGGTGATCCGCCCGTCGCGGATGCCGACATCGGCCTTGACGATGCCCCAGTGGTCCAGCACCACCGCGCCGGTGATCACGGTGTCGGGGGTGCCCTCGGCGCGGCTGGCGCGGGATTGCCCCATCGACTCGCGGATCACCTTGCCGCCGCCGAAGACCGCCTCGTCACCGGCCCGGCCGGGCCCGCCCGAGCGGTCCTCGGTGATCTCGATGAGCAGGTCGGTGTCGGCGAGCCGGATCCGGTCGCCGGCGGTGGGTCCGAAGAGGTCGGCGTACGCCTGACGGGTCAGCTCAGACGACATCGAGAGTGCCTCCGGTCTCGCCGCGCAGGCCCTCGACGATCCGCTTGCCCCCGAGGGGGACGAGTTCGACCTCGGTGGGGATGCCGGGCTCGAAGCGCACGGCGGAGCCGGCCGCGACGTTCAGCCGCTTGCCGTGCGCGGCCGCGCGGTCGAAGTCCAGTCCGGGATTGGCCTCGGCGAAGTGGTAGTGGGAGCCGACCTGCACGGGGCGGTCGGCGGCGTTGAGGACGGTCATCCGCGTGCGGGGGAGGCCTTCGTTGAGGCGTACCGGCTCGTCGGCGGGCAGGATCTGTCCCGGGATCATCTTCTGGGCTCCCGCGGTCAGTTGATGGGTTCGTGAACGGTGACGAGCTTGGTGCCGTCGGGGAAGGTGGCCTCGACCTGCACCTCGTGGATCATCTCGGGGACGCCCTCCATGACCTCGTCGCGGGTGAGCACCTTGCGGCCGGAGGACATGAGCTCGGCGACCGTACAGCCGTCCCGGGCCCCTTCGAGGAGGTGCACGGTCAGCAGCGCGATCGACTCGGGGTGGTTCAGCTTGACTCCCCGCGCGCGGCGCTTTTCAGCCACGTCGGCCGCCACATGAATCATCAGGCGCTCCTGTTCATGCGGGGTCAGTTGCATACGTTCCACCTCAAGGTCTTCCTGCCCGGACACATACGCCCAGGTCACAGGCGTGGGCACACCCGTGTCGATAGATGTACCACGCAGCAATTAAAGGGAGAGCAAACCGACTTCCAGCAGTTGGCCATCAAGAGCCCCACGTCAGGAGACTAGTTCGGCGAGATTTCGTCGGCGTGACAGCCGGGTACGCGTCGGCCTCCTTTCATACGGCCGCCGTAACACCGCGGACACACGGCGCCTCGCCCCGCCGACATCCCACCGGCCCGCCGGACGCCCCTCGACCCGCCTCCCGGCGCCACGATCCGCCCCTCCCGGGCCGCGCACGAGCACGGGGACGGACACCCCCGCACCCCACCCCTCCGCATCAACGACACATGACAGAAATGTCCCGGTCCGTGAACTCCCCTGTCCGATACGGGCCCTTGACGATTGGCAAAGTGATCGCAATTCTCATGTGCGCATCAACAAAGCTCCGTACCAACCCCCCACACCAGGAGCCCATACCGTGAACAAGGCACACATACGCCGGGCCGCGCTGGCCACCGGCGCCGCGACCGCGCTGGCCGCCACCCTCTTCACCGCGGCCGGCGCCTACGCCGGCCCCGCGTCGGCCGAGGCCCCGGACATCGACGTCAAGGCCGTGAAGGGCGATCTGGACCAGCTGCAGTCGATCGCCGACGCCAACGGCGGCAACCGCGCCCACGGCAAGGCCGGCTACAAGGCGTCCATCGATTTCGTCAAGGAAAAGCTGGACAAGGCCGGATTCACCACCAAGGTCGAGGAGTTCGACAACGGCGGCGCCAAGGGCTACAACCTCATCGCCGACTGGAAGGGCGGCGACGAGGGCAAGACCGTGATGGCCGGCGCCCACCTGGACTCGGTCCCCGCCGGCCCCGGCATCAACGACAACGGCTCCGGCTCGGCGGGCATCCTCGAGGTCGCCCTCGCCGTCGCCAAGGCGAACCTCAAGCCCACCAAGCACCTCCGCTTCGCCTGGTTCGGCGACGAGGAGGACGGCATGGTCGGCTCGAAGGCCTATGTGGACAAGCTCGGCGCCGACAAGTCGAAGATCGACTCGTATCTGAACTTCGACATGATCGGCTCCCCCAACCCGGGCTACTTCGTCTACGACGACGACACCCGTCTGGAGAAGGTCTTCAAGGACTGGTTCGCCACGAAGAAGATCGCCACCGAGAAGGAGACCGAGGGCGACGGCCGCTCCGACCACGCCTCCTTCAAGGACGCCGGCATCCCGGTCGGCGGCCTGTTCTCCGGCGCCGACTACATCAAGACCGAGAAGCAGGCGAAGGACTGGGGCGGCACGGCGGGCAAGGCGTTCGACGCCTGCTACCACCAGTCGTGCGACACCTCGAAGAACCTGGACGACAAGGCGCTGGACACCAACACCGACGCCATCGCCCACGCGATCTGGGAGCTCAGCTCCTGACCCACCCGCACCACCCCGCGGTCAGCTCGCGCTGACCCGTCAGTGTCCGTGACCCGGTCGCCGATCCCCGGCGGCCGGGTCGCGGTGTTCCGCGGCGATGCCGAACCGCCGCCGTTCGCCCGGAGCGGACGGGAGCTGCCGCACGGCCGAGACCGTGCTGATCACCTGCTCCTCCTCCGCGTCCGGCTCACGCCGCCCGAGTTCTTCGAGAAGCTCCAGGTCAGCGGCGGAAACCAGCGCCGCCAGCGGCTTGCCGTGGCGGGTGACGACCACCCGCTCACCGCCGTAGACGACGCGATTGATCAGATCCGCCAGCTCCGCCCGGGCTTGCGTCACCGGAATTTCGTAGGCCATGCTCCCATTCTAACGGGATGTACGTCCTGTACATTTTTTACAGAGAGAGGAGCAGGCATGCTGCCACCGACGGCCCGTTATGTCCTTCCGGAGTTCACCGAGCGCACCTCCCAGGGCACGCGCACGATGGACCCCTACTCCAAGCTGCTCGGCGAGCGCATCGTCTTCCTGGGCACCCCGGTCGACGACGCCTCCGCCAACGACGTCATGGCGCAGCTCATCCATCTGGAGCACGCCGCGCCCGAGCAGGACATCGCGCTCTACATCAACTCCCCCGGCGGCTCGTTCACCGCGATGACCGCCATCTACGACACGATGCAGTTCGTCTCGTGCGACGTGCAGACCGTCTGCCTGGGGCAGGCCGCCTCCGCCGCCGCGGTACTGCTGGCCGCCGGCGCCCCCGGGAAGCGGCTGGCGCTGCCCGGCGCCCGGATCCTGATCCATCAGCCGGCGCTGCACGAGCCCGTCCAGGGCCAGAGCACCGATCTGCAGATCCAGGCGGACGAACTGCTGCGCACCCGCGACATGCTGGAGGAGCTGCTCGCGCGGCACACCGGTCAGCCCCGCGCGCGGATCGCCGCCGACATCGAGCGCGACAAGATCTTCGATGCCCGCGGCGCCCAGGAATACGGCCTGATCGACGGCCTCACCCGCGACCGCAAGCGGTCCGCGCACCCGCCCACCGGGCGGTGAGCGCATGTTGCCACCCGAACCGCCGCCGCTGCCGGCCCTCACCCGGGCCGAGGGTGAGCTGATCGACCGCTATCTGGAGGCGCTCGACCTGCTGGGCCGCATCAACCCGGCCCGCGGCGGTGGCACCTACAGCGCGCTGCGGGCCGCCCAGGCGCTCGTCGGCACGGCCGCCGGGTTGCGGGACGCGCTGACACTGATGCATCAGCGCGGCGAGAGCGAGCTGCACCGCGACACGCTGACCCGCGCGCTGCGGGTGCTGGACGGCGAGCGCCGGGCCGGACTCGTGACGCTGCCGCGGCCCGAGGAGATCTGACGCGACACGCGGTGGAGCTGCCCGTACGGCGTAGCCCTCAGGGCCGTTGTGCGGTGACCACGAATTGCCGCTTCACCGGCAATTTCTCCGGTTCCGAATGTTTCGCTCCTGGTCCGGGGCGTGCGCCGGCCGGGATCCTGACACCTGGGGGAACAAAACCCACCATTCAGGCCAAATGTGACCCATCTCACATACGGCATTTTCAACTCGGAGTTTGGGCGGCGGGTGCGTGAGGATCCCTTCGACGACAAGACCCCGCCACAGCGACGGGGCGGTCCGGACGGGCGCCTAATCCCGCCGCCGTACCGGACGTCCGGTCGACGTTCTGGACCGGCGGGAGCGGAGGACCCGAGCAGGACGGGGTCCACGGCCTTCACGGGCCGGCGGACCCCTTGGGGTGAAGCCGTACGCACGGCCGGGCATTCTTCGCCTGCCCGAACCCGACAGGTCTTCCTTCGCAGGCGGCTGACGAAGGGTTTGCGCATGACTGTGCGCATGCATACGCCGGGTGTGCTGGCGCGCACCGGCACCGTCGCCGCGCTGACGCTGGTCACGCTCGGCGGAACGATGATCGCCCCGGGAGCGACCGGGGACGTGGAGGCCGCGTCCGTGTCCGCGCACGCGCTGCGGGTCGCCGCCTCCAAGCGGGGCGCCCCCTACCGCTACGGCGCCCAGGGGCCCAACGCCTTCGACTGCTCCGGGCTGACGCTGTACTCGTTCCTGCGCGCCGGCCGGGCCCTGCCCCGTACCGCCGCCGCGCAGTACGTCCGCACCCGGCACGTCCCGGCCGCCGCCCGCCGCCGTGGCGACCTGGTCTTCTTCCATTCGACCAGGGGCATTTACCACGTGGGGATCTACGCCGGGAACGGCCGGATGTGGCATGCGCCCAAGGCCGGGAGCACGGTGCGGCTGGAGCGGATCTGGAGCCACGGGGTCTGGTACGGGCGGGTGCGCTGAGCTGTCCCATCTTCTGACTACCCGTCAATTCCCTTCGGTCGGACGGCCGGAGGTGCGGGGCGTGCCGCGAGTCAGGCGAGCACCACCTCGGCCAGCAGCACGCCGCCCAGCACCGTCAGCAGCGCTCCGGTGGTGGCCTGCAGCGCACGCGCCACCCGCGGGCGCCGCAGCCAGGTGCCCAGTCGGTCGACGAGCAGCGCGACGACGGGGAACCACACCAGCGCCATCGCCACCACCAGCGCGGCCAGCAGCAGCGTGCGGGGCAGCGCGGGCTGCCCCGCCGGGACGAACTGCGGCAGCAGACTGAGGAAGAGGACCGGGGCCTTGGGGTTGAGCGCGTTCGCCAGGAAGCCCTGGCGCAGGCTCCGCGCGGTGCCCAGCGGCGCGGCCGGCTGGCCGGTGTCGGCCGGTGTGCCCTCGGTGGCCGTTGTGCCGTCGGCGGCCGCGTCCGAGGTGGCCGCCGGGCGGTGGAACGCCCCGATCAGCGCACGGGCCCCCAGGTACAACAGATAGCCCCCGCCCAGCAGTTGGACGGCTCCGAACAGCGCGGGCACGGCGACCAGTACGGCCGCGAGCCCGGCCACCGCCAGCGCGGTGTGCACCAGCAGTCCGCCGGCGACCCCGAACGCGGTCGCCACCCCCGCGCGCCGCGAGTCGAGCGCGTTGCGCACCACGACCGCGAAGTCCGCGCCCGGCATGGTGACCATGCCCGCGGCGACTGCCGTGAATGCCGTCAGCTGTCCGTCCATGTCAGCAGCTTCGCTGGTCAGAGCCTTTAATGGGTAGTGGCAATGTTCTGGGAGGGCCTAAAGAGGTTCTTATGTACGACCCCACACGACTGGCCGCACTGGTGGCGGTGGCGGAGGCCGGCTCGATCACCCGGGCCGCCGCCCGACTGGGCTACACCGCGCCCGCGCTCTCCCAGCAGCTGGCCAAGCTGGAGCGGGAGGCGGGGGCGGCGCTGCTGGTGCGCCACCACCGGGGGACGCGGCTGACGGCGGCCGGGGAGCTGCTGCTCGTCCGGGCCCGGCGGGTGCTCGACGAACTGGCGCAGGCGCGGCACGAGCTGTCCCGGCTGGCGGGGCTGTCCGGGGGCCGGCTGCGGGTCGGCACGTTCATGACCGCCGGCACGCATCTGCTGCCGCCCGTGCTCAGCGCCTTCCGCCGGGCGCACCCCGATGTGGAGCTGAGCGTGACGGAGTACGTGCCGCCGCAGGCCGCCGAGGCGGTGGCGGTGGGCGAGGTCGATCTGGCGCTGACGCACGTCTATGTGCCGGGCGAGGCGATGCCGCCGCCGGACGGGGTGCACCTCGAACCGCTGCTGACCGAGGAGCTGGTGCTGGTCACGGCGCCCGGCCATGCCCTGTCGGCGGGCTCCGGCCGGCTGCCGCTCGCCGCACTCGCCGGACAGCCGCTGGTCAGCATGGCCCCGGCCAACCCCAACCGGCGCGAGGTGGAGGCGGCGCTGGCGGCGGCCGGGGCGAGTGTGGCGGTGCGCTGTGAGTCGCCGAGCTATGCGGTGGCGTGCGCGCTGGTGAGCGCCGGGCTGGGGGTGGCGGTGGTGCCGGAGATGGTCGCGGAGGGCGCGGTGACACCGCTGGGAGTCCGCCGGCTGGACCCGCCGGAGCTGCGCCGCCGAATCGCTGTCGCCCACCGGCCGGACGCCGGCAGCCCGGCCGCGGACACCCTGCGGGCCCTGCTGCGCGGCGCCTTCGCCCGCCACTCCCCCGCGCCGTGACCAGGGGTACGGCGGCGGGCGGCGTTCGTCCGTTCTGACGGAGGGTCAGCCGGTCGGGGCCGTGGCCAGGATCGTGTCGACCGCCGTGTCGAGCTGATCGTCCGTCAGGTCTGCCCTGGCGGTCAGCCTGAGCCGGGAGATCCCGTCGGGCACCGACGGCGGCCGGAAGCAGCCGACGAGGAGTCCGGCCGCGCGGCAGTCGGCGGCCCAGCCGACCGCCGCCTCCGGCGAGGGGGCGCGGACCGAGACCACCGCGGCGTCCGGCCGCACCGCCGTCAGACCCGCCGCGGTGAGCCGGTCGTGCAGCGTGCGGGCGACCTGCCGGGCCCGGGCGGCGCGCTGCGGTTCACGGCCCAGCACCCGCAGCGCGGTGAGCGCGCCGCCGGCCGCCGCCGGGGCCAGGCCGGTGTCGAAGATGAACGACCGGGCGGTGTTGACCAGGTGCTCGATGACCCGGGCCGGGCCGAGCACCGCACCGCCCTGCGCGCCCAGCGACTTGGAGAGCGTCACGGTGGTCACCACATCGGCGTCGCCGGCCAGCCCGGCCGCCGACAGCGCGCCGCGGCCGCCCTCACCGAGGACGCCCAGTCCGTGCGCGTCGTCGACGAGCAGCGCGGCGCCCCGCGTCCGGCAGGCCTCGGCGAGGGCGGTGAGCGGGGCGGCGTCGCCGTCGACCGAGAACACCGAGTCGGTGACGGCGAGCGCCCGGCCGTCGTGGCCGCCGAGCGCGGCGCGGACGGCCTCCGGGTCGGCGTGCGGGACCACTTCGGTGCGGGCCCGGGACAGCCGGCAGCCGTCGATGAGGGAGGCGTGGTTGCCCGCGTCGGACACCACCAGGGTGCCGGCGGCGGTGAGCGCGGTGACCGCGGCGAGATTGGCGGTGTAGCCGGACGAGAGCACCAGGGCGGCCTCGAAGCCGCAGAAGGCGGCGAGTTCCGACTCCAGCCGGGCGTGGAGTTCGGTGCTGCCGGTCACCAGCCGGGAGCCGGTCGCGCCCGCGCCCCAGCGGTGTGCGGCGGCGGCCGCGCCGCGGGTGACCTCGGGGTGCCGGGCGAGTCCGAGGTAGTCGTTGCCGGCGAGGTCGAGGTGCGGGTGGTCGGCCGGGCGGGGGCGCAGGGTGCGGACCAGTCCGGCGCGCCGGCGTTCCTCGCGGGCCTCGTCGATCCAGTCGAAGGCGGTGCCGTGGGCCGGGCGGCGGGCCTCGGCGGGGGCTGCCGCCGGTGAGCTGTCGCGGGGCAGCGTGGGGGCGGAGTCCTGCGGCATCGGCGTCCTTCGTCCGTGGGCCTCGGTTGTGGGCTGTTGATAGACGTTAGCGGTCGTTCCGCAGGCCCACGGTGTGGCGATACACACACCTCCATCCAGGGTCGTTGTGGGAATCCTCCTTGGCCGGGGGCGGTGCCGTAGGCCAGGATCAACGCCATGGACCTGCTGAACGCACTGGTGGACAAGGGGCTGCGGCGCGAGTTGCCGACCCGCGAAGAGGCGCTGGCCGTGCTGGCGACCTCCGATGACGAATTGCTCGATGTCGTGGCCGCGGCCGGAAAGGTGCGCCGCCAGTGGTTCGGGCGGCGGGTCAAACTCAACTATCTCGTCAACCTCAAGTCGGGCCTGTGCCCCGAGGACTGCTCGTACTGCTCGCAGCGGCTGGGGTCGAAGGCGGAGATCCTCAAGTACACCTGGCTCAAGCCGGACGACGCCTCCAAGGCGGCCGCCGCGGGCGTCGCCGGCGGGGCCAAGCGCGTCTGCCTGGTGGCCAGCGGCCGCGGTCCCACGGACAAGGACGTGGAGCGCGTCTCGAAGACCATCTCCACCATCAAGGAGCAGAACGAGGGCATCGAGGTGTGCGCCTGCCTCGGTCTGCTCTCCGAGGGCCAGGCCGGGCGGCTGCACGAGGCGGGCGCCGACGCGTACAACCACAACCTCAACACCTCGGAAGCCACCTACGGCGACATCTGCACCACACACGACTACTCGGACCGCGTCTCCACCGTCCAGCAGGCCCAGGCGGCCGGCATGTCCGCCTGTTCCGGGCTGATCGCCGGGATGGGGGAGAGCGACGCCGACCTCGTCGATGTGGTCTTCGCGCTGCGCGAGCTGGACCCCGACTCCGTCCCGGTGAACTTCCTGATCCCCTTCGAG
This sequence comes from Streptomyces kronopolitis, assembly GCF_014646275.1. Classification (GTDB taxonomy): domain Bacteria; phylum Actinomycetota; class Actinomycetes; order Streptomycetales; family Streptomycetaceae; genus Streptomyces; species Streptomyces kronopolitis. The sequence continues at coordinate 502,812 of NZ_BMND01000002.1, read as the reverse complement.
GGCACCCCGCTCGCCAAGGAGTGGCACCTCACCCCGCAGCGTGCGCTGCGCATCCTGGCGATGGTGCGGTTCGTCTGCCCGGACATCGAGGTACGGCTGGCCGGCGGCCGCGAGGTGCATCTGCGCAGCATGCAGCCGCTGGCGCTGCACCTGGTCAACTCCATCTTCCTCGGCGACTACCTGACCAGCGAGGGCCAGGCCGGCAAGGACGACCTGGCGATGATCGCGGACGCCGGTTTCGAGGTCGAGGGCACCGACACCACCACGCTGCCCGAGCACCGCCGTGCGGGCGGCTGCGGCGGCGGGGACTGCGGCGATGCGGAGTCCACCGGTTCCGCCTGCGCGGGCAAGGACGCGGCGCCGGCCGCCACCATCCCCGCGCCGCCCGAGGAGAGCCGCCGCGACCTGGTCTCGGTACGCCGCCGGGGTGCCGGCACCGAGCTGCCGCCCAATGCCTGAGCCGCTCTCCCCCGGTGAACTGCTGGACCTCGACCGGCAGCACGTGTGGCATCCGTACGGGCCGATGCCCGGCCGGACCGCACCGCTGCTGGTCGAGTCGGCCTCCGGGGTCCGGCTCCGGCTGGCCGAACCGGTCGAGGGCCGGGACGAGTTGGTGGACGGCATGTCGTCGTGGTGGTCGGCGGTGCACGGCTACAACCACCCGGTGCTCAACGAGGCCGCGCACGGCCAGCTGGAGCGGATGAGCCATGTGATGTTCGGCGGGCTCACCCACGAGCCCGCTGTACGGCTGGCGAAGCGGCTGGTCGACATCACCCCGGAGCCGCTGGAGCACGTCTTCCTCGCCGACTCCGGTTCGGTGTCGGTCGAGGTCGCCGTGAAGATGTGCCTGCAGTACTGGCGCTCGCTCGGCAAGCCGCGCAAGCAGCGGCTGTTGACCTGGCGGGGCGGCTACCACGGCGACACCTGGCAGCCGATGTCGGTGTGCGATCCGGACGGCGGGATGCACGAGCTGTGGCAGGGGGTGCTGCCGCGGCAGATCTTCGCGGACGCGCCGCCGGCCGGCTTCGACGCCGCACCGGACGAGGCGTACGCGGCGCAGCTGCGCGAGCTGATCGGCCGGCACGCCGAGGAGCTGGCGGCGGTGATCGTCGAGCCGGTGGTCCAGGGCGCGGGCGGGATGTCGTTCCACTCCCCCGGCTATCTGCGGGTGCTGCGGGAGGCCTGCGACGCACACGGCGTGCTGCTCGTCTTCGATGAGATCGCGACCGGCTTCGGCCGCACGGGCTCGCTCTTCGCCGCCGGGCACGCCGGGGTCACCCCCGATGTGATGTGCCTGGGCAAGGCGCTGACCGGCGGTTATCTGACGCTGGCGGCGACGCTGTGCACGGCGGACGTCGCGGACGGCATCTCCCGCGGCGCCCTGCCGGTGCTGGCGCACGGCCCGACCTTCATGGGCAATCCGCTCGCCGCGGCCGTCGCCGAGGCCTCGATCGAGCTGCTGCTGTCCCAGGACTGGGCGCAGGAGGTCAAGCGGATCGAGACCGGGCTGCGGGAGGGGCTGGCGCCGGCCGCGGAGCACGCCGGGGTCCGCGAGGTACGGGTGCTCGGCGCGATCGGCGTCGTGCAGCTGGACCACGAGGTGGACATGGCGGCCGCGACCCGGGCGGCGGTCCGCGAGGGCGTGTGGCTGCGCCCGTTCCGGGACCTGATCTACACCATGCCGCCGTACATCACCGGCGACGACGATCTGGCGCGCATCTGCGCCGCGGTGTGCGCGGCGGCCCGCGAGGGCTGACCCCGCGTGCGGGGGAGCGGGCCCGGGCATCCGGCCCGCTCCGCCGCGCACCGGCACTCTTCACCAGGAACCATCCGGCCGCCCCGGGGCGGCCCGCGCAGAGTCGGAGACACACCATGTCAGTGCTGTTCGTGACGGGTACCGGCACGGAGATCGGCAAGACCGTGACCACCGCCGCGATCGCCGCGGCGGCGCTCGCCCGGGGTCGTTCGGTGGCCGTGCTCAAACCGGCCCAGACCGGTGTCACGGCGCACGAGACGGGCGACGCGGCGGAGGTCGAGCGGCTGGCCGGCCCGGTCACCACCCTGGAACTCGCCCGCTTCCCCGACCCGTTGGCGCCCGCCACGGCCGCGCTACGGGCCGGTCTGCCGCCGGTGCTCCCCCAGGACATCGCCGAGGCCGCCGCGAAACTGGACGCCTCGCACGACCTGGTGCTGGTCGAGGGCGCGGGCGGGCTGCTCGTCCGCTTCGACGCGGACGGCCACACCCTCGCCGACGCCGCGCGGCTGGCGAAGGCCCCGGTGCTGGTGGTCGCCCAGGCGGGTCTGGGCACCCTGAACGCCACCGCGCTGACCGCGCTCGCGCTGCGCTCGTACGGCCTCGGCTCCCCGGGCGTCGTCATCGGCAGCTGGCCGGCCGCGCCCGATCTGGCCGCGCGCTGCAACCTGGCCGACCTCCCGGAAGCGGCCGGCGCCCCGCTCCTGGGCCTGGTCCCGGAGCAGTCCGGCGCCCTCGCCCCGGACGCCTTCCGTGCCGCGGCGGCCGGTTGGCTGGCGCCGGCGCTCGGCGGCTCGGACGCGTTCCGGATCCCGGTGTGAGCCGCTGACGGCCTCGGCGGAGGAGCCGGGCGTTGCCGCCCGACCGGGCACGGCACCCCCGGCCCGTACGGATGTGCGCACCGCGGACCGGGTGACTCGCGGGGAGTCCTCGGGCGCCCAGTGGGGAGACTGACGGCAGGAGCGGGCATCGCCGGCGAAGGGGTCCGTCATGTTGCAGCGCAGAAGAGTGCCGCAGGGCACCGTCCACCACCCGGTGTTCGCCCGTTTCTACGCGAACTGCTGCGGTCCGGCGGCGGACGCGCGGGCGGGGGTGGCCGCGCTCCGCAGGGAGTTGCTGGCGGGCGCCACCGGCCGGGTCATCGAGGTCGGCGCCGGCACGGGCCTGAACTTCGCGCACTATCCGGGGACGGTCTCGGAGGTGGTGGCGATCGAGCCGGAGTCCACGCTGCGGGAGGCGGCCCGGTCGGCGGCGGCCCGTGCGGAGGTGCCGGTGGACCTGGTGCCGGGGGTGGCGGAGGCCCTGCCGGTGAAGAGCGAGGCGTTCGACACGGCGGTGGCATCGCTGGTGCTGTGTTCGGTGCACGAGGTGCCGCGGGCGCTGGCGGAGCTGATGCGGGTGCTGCGCCCGGGCGGTGAGCTGCGGTTCTTCGAGCACGGGCGGGCCGCGGGGCGCGGGCTTGCGATGGTGCAGCGGGCCCTGGACCGGACGGTCTGGCCGCTTCTGATGGGCGGCTGCCACACCGGCCGCGATCCGCTGGGCGAGGTGCGGGCGGCCGGGTTCGAGGTGGTGCGGGTGCGCCGGCTGAAGGTGCCGGAGCGCGGGCCGACGCTGCCGACCTCGCCGGCCGTACTGGGCCTGGCGCGGCGGCCGACGGGTTGAACGGACCGAGGGCTGAACGGACCGAGGGCTGAACGGACCGGGTGGAGGACCGAACGGCCGCGAGGCTTTCAGACGGTCCAGGTGCGCAGCGCGTCCGCGATGGCGCAGACGTCGGCCGTGCCGTCCTTGACGAGGCGGGCGAGGTCGCGGACCTGCTCCGGGGAGGTGGCGATCTTCAGCCCGCTGGCGACGAGATAGCCGTAGGCGACCGCGGTCGCGAACATCGCGTTCGAGCCCTCCAACGCCGGTACCCGGAGCAGGAGGTGGAGCAGGGACGCGGCACGCTCCTGGGGGTCGGCGTAGACCGGCACGCCGAGTATCTCGGCCTCGTGGCGGCTGACGGCGGCCACCAGGGCGCCCCAGTCGGTGACCTGGGGGTCTCCGGGGGTGTGCCGTTCGGCGATCAGAAGGAGCCAGGCGAGATCGATCCGCAGTGTCACGTCGTGCCCGGCAGTCCTTCGTGCGGGGTGGGCGCCGCGTCCGGCGCCTCGCGTCGTTCCCTGCCGAATTCCTCGGCGAAGACCCGCTCGTACTGCTTCATGAAGTCGGAGGCGGCCTCGACGAAGGTCTGGCCGATCTCTCCGGCGTCCTTCAGGACGAGTTCCTCGATGTAGCGGTTCATGCTCACCCCCCGCTGCAGAGCGCGCGCCCGCGCCGCTTCGGCAGTGGCCTCGTCCACCCGGACGTTCAGCTGTGTCTTCGCCACCCCTCCAAGCTAGCGCGGGGGTGCTAGCAGCGGCAAGCAACAGCGGCTTCGGGCAGGCCCGGCGCGGGATGCCGTGCGGGGCGGCACCCGTGCGGTGTGCGGCACCCCGCACGGCCGTCCTCTACTTGTAACCGAAGTCCTGAGTCCAGTACGCCCGGAGCTTGCCGCCCAGGGCGACACCTATGCCGGTGGCCTTGGAGTGGCAGGCGAGGATGTTGGCCCGGTGGCCGGGGCTGTGCATCCAGGCGTCGAAGGCGTTCTTGGGCGTGGTCGGCCAGGCGTCGATGTTCTCCGCCGAGGCGTCGTCGTAGCCCTGTGCCTCCATGCGCTCCTTGGGACCCTTGCCGTTGGGGGCGGTGTGCGCGTAGAAGCCGTGGGCGGCCATGTCCTGGCTGTGCAGACGGGCCGCCCGGTCCAGGCGGGGGTCACGGTGCAGGGGCGCGCAACCGTGCTCGGTCCGGGCCTTGTTGACCAGCCGGTTGATCTCCGCCTCGTAGCGCGCGACCTTGCCGGCGGCCCGCGCGGAAGCCGTCGGCGCGGCGGACGGGGTGGCGGGCGCGGACGGCCGGGCGCTCGGCCCGGCGGTGGGACCGCCGGTGTGGGCGGCCGGCGGGAAGGCCTCGCCGGCCTTCGCGTTGTCCTGGGAGTTGAACACCACCAGCGATCCGGCGACGACGCCCACCGAGGCCACGAGGCCGATCGGGATGATCCTGGCCCTGCGCCGGTGGGTGCCGCGCGCCTCGCGCTTCGACGAAGAGAATTTCACGTTCAACTAAATCGTCTCCATGGGGGGATAACCGGAAGGGAAAGGGGCGACCCAAAGGCGCCCACGCGTCTCCCACGGGCAGCCCGGCGAACCGAACTCCCCTTTCCGAGAACAGGGTTACCGTAACAAAACATTCAGCCACTCGATCTTCGCGGATCCGGGCATCGGAAATTGCCCGGCGTGGCCGCAATAAGCAACATGCCCGCTTTCGCCGACCTTTGAAAGCATGATCCTTCCGTTATCTGGATCGAACCAGGTAGGCCAGAAACCCAACTGTGCCTTCTTTCAGGCGGGTTGAGCGAGGCGAGCACGCAAAGCCCCGACTTGCTGGAAATTCCGTCAGCAAGAGGGCCGGAAAACCGCCACCACACGCGCACCGAAACCGGATATCCATGGCCCGACGCCCCCTTTTCGCAGAAATATGCGGGCCGCCCTTCGGGTTTCCGTTCCGCACCAGGGAAGTTATTTACGGCCCAGCCACAGAAAATGTGCGACCGCCGGGCGGCGGGCCCAGCGCGGAAATCGGGGCGCCGGCCGGGACGTCGGGCCGGGTCGGGCCCCCGGCGCCCACATCGCGGAAAGGCTTCGACACCGCGCTCCCGCCGGTGATGGGATCCGAGCATGAATGATCTTCACGTCCGGGCCGGAACACCGGCCGACCTCGATGCCGTGCTCGCCTTCTGGAAGGACTCCGCGGAGGGCACCAGCATCAGCGATGACACCGACGGCGTGGCGCGGCTGGTGGCGCGCGATCCCGCGTCGCTGCTGCTGGCCGAACTGGATGGCGCACTGGTGGGCACCGTGATCGCCGGCTTCGACGGCTGGCGCTGCCACCTCTACCGGCTGGCCGTGCACCCCGGGCATCGCCGCCAGGGCATCGGCGGCACGCTGCTGGCGGCCGCCGAGGAGCGGTTCCGTGCGCTGGGCGGGCGGCGCGGTGACGCGATGGTGCTGGACCGCAACGAGTCGGCGCACCATGCCTGGCGGGCGGCGGGGTACGCCCCCGAGCCGCAGTGGAGCCGCTGGGTCAAGCACCTCGACGACTGAGCCCACCCGTCGGCGCGCGAGCGGGGCCCATCCGGGGTACGGACGAGCCCCGCTCGCACTTTGCTGATCCTTTACCATGGAGGCTCCACCGACCCCGGCGAAAGGTGTGTGAGCGTCCAGCCATGGGCGAACCTCCCAGTTGTCGAGCTTCCTGGCGACATAGCGCGAACCTCCCGATCCTGCTCGATCATGGGACGGAGGTGACTCGATGACCGACCTGCTCTTTCTGGGCGTGGCGCTCCTCCTGACCCTGGCCTGCGGAGTCTTCGTCGCGGCCGAGTTCTCGCTGACGACCGTCGAGCGCAGCGACCTCGAACGCGCTGTCGAGCGCGGCGAGCGGGGCGCGGACAGCGCCCTCAAGGCCGTCCGCAGCCTCACCTTCCAGCTCTCCGGGGCCCAGCTCGGGATCACCGTCACCGGGCTGGTCATCGGCATGCTGTCCAAGAAGGCCATCGCCACCCTGCTGGCCGGACCGCTGGACGCGATGGGCCTGCCCCGCTCGGCGGCGGACTCGCTGGCCCTGGTCCTCGGCACGGCGATCTCCACCGTCGTCCTGATGGTCGTCGGCGAGCTGGTCCCGAAGAACTGGGCCATCTCCAGCCCGCTGGCCATCGCCAAGCGGGTGGCCACCGCGCAGCGCGGCTTCAGCGCCTTCTTCCGGCCGCTGATCCGCCATCTCAACAACGCCGCGAACCGCATGGTCCGCCGGATGGGCCTGGAGCCCACCGAGGAGCTGGTCTCGGCCCGCGGCCCGCAGGAGCTGGTGGCGCTGGCCCGGCACTCCGCCGATGAGGGCGCGCTGGAGGCCGACACCGCCGAGCTGTTCGTCCGTACCCTCAGCCTCGCCGATCTGACCGCGGAGAACGTGATGACCCCGCGGGTGCAGGTGATGGCGCTGGAGGTGCAGTCCACCGCGGAGGACGTGGCCAATGCGACCCGGGCCTCCGGACTGTCCCGCTTCCCGGTCTACCGCGGCAGCCTGGACAGCGTCGTCGGGGTGGCGCACATCAAGGACGTGCTGACCGTCCCGGCCGAACGCCGCCCCCGCCATCCGGTCTCCGAGCTGGTGCGCGAGCCGCTGCTGGTCCCCACGACGCTGACCGTGGACCGGCTGCTGGACCGGCTCTCCGGCAAGCGCACGATGGCCGTGGTCATCGACGAATACGGCGGAACGGCCGGCGTGGTGACCCTGGAGGACATCGTCGAGGAGGTCGTCGGCGAGGTCCGTGACGAGCACGACCCGATGGAGACCCCCGATCTGGCACCGGCCGGGGCGGACGCCGAGGGCCGCGCGCTCTACCAGGCCGACGGCGCCGCCCGCACCGACCAGCTGGAACGGATCGGCCTGCGACTGCCGGAGGGCCCGTACGAGACCCTCGCCGGTCTGATCGCCAGTGCGCTGGGCCGGATACCCGTGGCCGGCGACAGCCTGGAGGTGGCCGGCTGGTCCATGGATGTGCTCGACGCCACCGGTCACCGCGCCGCGCGGGTGCTGCTGCACGCGCCGCTGCCCGGAAGCACCGACGAGCGGGAGACGGAGGCCGGCCGATGACCGCGCTACAGCTGTTCGTGGGCCTGCTGACGCTGGTCGTCAACGCCTTCTTCGTGGGCGCCGAGTTCGCGCTGATCTCGGTGCGCCGCAGTCAGATCCAGCCGTTCGCCGAGCGCGGTGACCGGCGGGCCGCCAGCGTGCTGTGGGGTCTGCAGCACGTCTCGGCCCTGCTGGCGGCCGCCCAGCTGGGCATCACGCTGTGCACGCTGGTGCTGGGTGTGGTGGCCGAGCCGGCCATCGCCCATCTCCTGGAGCCGGTGTTCCACGCGGTGGGGATCCCGTCCGCGCTGAACCAGCCGATCTCGTTCGTGATCGCGCTGTCGCTGGCCACCTATCTGCACATGCTCTTCGGCGAGATGGTGCCGAAGAACGTCGCGCTGGCCGAACCGGTACGCAGCGCGCTGCTGCTGGGGCCGCCGCTGGTCGCGCTGACCAGGGCGCTGCGCCCGGCGATCTTCGCGATCAACGCGCTGGCCAACGGGCTGCTCGCGCTGCTGCGGGTGGAGACCAGGGACGAGGTGGCCGCGACGTTCTCGGACGCCCAGCTCGCGAAGATGGTCGAGGACTCCCGGGCCGCCGGGCTGCTCGACGAACGGGCCCAGGAGCGGCTGCGGGACGCCCTGGAGCTGGGCCGCCGCCCGGTCCGGGACGTGGTGCTGCCGGTCGAGCGGGTCGTCTCCGCACGGATGGGGATCACCCCCGAGGGGCTGGAGCAGCTGGCCGCCGATTCCGGCTTCTCCCGCTTCCCCGTCGTCGACGACACCGAGCGCATCCTCGGCTATCTGCACGTCAAGGACGCCCTGGACGCCGCCCCCCGCCGGCAGCCGTTCCCGGTGTCGGCGCTGCGGCCGATCGCCCGGGTCAAGGCGGCGACGCTGCTGGACGACGTGCTGACGGCGATGCGCGGCTCCCGTACCCATCTGGCCGCGGTGATCGGCGAGGACGGGCGGCTGGCCGGGCTGGTGACGATGGAGGACGTGCTGCGGGAGCTGGTGCTGCAACAGCCCGCGGCCTGACGGGCGGGAGCGGGAGGGGCGCCGACGGGTGCCCCTCCCGTTCCTTTTCCCGCCGTGCGCTCTTGGCACCGGGCGGCTCCCGGGGGCCCGGCCATACCGCGCGGTACGGCCGGGCGGTAGGATCACCGCGCCATGGAGATGAATGCCCGCTACACCAGTTTCGTCGCGGTCGGCGACAGCTTCACCGAAGGCATGTCGGACGGCCTGCCGGACGGCTCGTACCGCGGCTGGGCCGATCTGCTCGCCGCCCGGCTGGCGGCCTCCTCACCCGGATTCCGCTACGCCAATCTCGCGGTGCGCGGCAAGCTCATCGGCCAGATCGCCGACGAGCAGTGCGGCCCGGCCGCTTCCATGGGCGCCGATCTGGTGACCCTGGTGGGCGGGCTCAACGACGTCCTGCGGCCGCGCTGCGACGTGGCGCAGGTCTGCGCGCGGTTCGAGGAGGGCGCGGCCCTGCTGGCCAGGGGCGGTGGACAGCTGGTGCTGATGCGCAGTCCGGGCCGGCAGGGTCCGGTGCTGGAGCGCTTCCGGCCGCGGATGGAGCGGCTGTTCGCACACCTCGACGAGGTGGCCGCGCGGCACGGGGCGGTGGTCGTGGACCTCTACGGGTCGCGGGCGCTGTCCGATCCGCGGCTGTGGGCCGACGACCGGCTGCATCTGAACGCCGAGGGGCACCGCCGGGTGGCGGAGGCCGTGTGGCAGGCGCTCGGGCTGCCGGCCGGGGACGACTGGGACGCCCCGCTGCCCAGCGCCGCACCGCCCGGCTGGGGCGCCCGGCGCACCGCGGATCTGCGGTTCGCCCGCGAGCATCTCGTGCCGTGGATGGGCCGCCGGCTCACCGGCCGGTCCTCGGGGGACGGCCGCCCGGCCAAGCGGCCCGAGCTGCTGCCGTACGAGGTCTGACGGGAGGGCCGCCGCGGCCGCGCTCGGCTTGGAGGAAACTACAGCCGGGACCGGGGCGCTGGCCTGCGTAAAGCGCCAGTAGACTCTGACCACGTGACTGCTGTGTCTGCGAAGCCTCGCATCCCCAATGTCCTGGCCGGCCGCTACGCCTCCGCGGAGCTGGCCGTGCTGTGGTCCCCCGAGTACAAGGTCAAGCTGGAGCGGAAGCTGTGGCTCGCCGTGCTGCGTGCGCAGCAGGACCTGGGGGTGGAGGTCCCCGAGCAGGCGCCGGCCGACTACGAGCGGGTCCTGGAGAACGTCGACCTGGCCTCCATCGCCGAGCGCGAGAAGGTCACCCGGCACGACGTCAAGGCCCGCATCGAGGAGTTCAACGCCCTCGCCGGCCATGAGCAGGTCCACAAGGGCATGACCTCCCGCGACCTGACCGAGAACGTCGAGCAGCTCCAGGTGCGACTGTCGCTGGAGCTGATGCGCGACCGCACGGTGGCCGTGCTGGCGCGCCTGGGCTCGCTGGCCGCGCAGCACGCCGAGCTGGTGATGGCCGGCCGCTCGCACAACGTCGCCGCCCAGACCACGACGCTCGGCAAGCGCTTCGCGACCGCGGCGGACGAACTGCTGGTGGCCTACGCCCGGCTGGAGGACCTGCTCACGCGCTACCCGCTGCGCGGCATCAAGGGCCCGGTCGGCACCGCCCAGGACATGCTCGACCTGCTGGGCGGCGGCCCGGACGGCGCGGCCAGGCTCGCCGAGCTGGAGCAGCGGATCGCCGGGCACCTCGGCTTCGGCCAGGCCTTCACCTCCGTCGGGCAGGTCTACCCGCGGTCGCTGGACTACGACGTGGTGACCTCGCTGGTGCAGCTGGCCGCCGCCCCGTCGTCGATCGCCAAGACCATCCGGCTGATGGCCGGGCACGAGCTGGTCACCGAGGGCTTCAAGCCCGGCCAGGTCGGCTCCTCGGCGATGCCGCACAAGATGAACACCCGCTCCTGCGAGCGCGTCAACGGCCTGATGGTCATCCTGCGCGGCTACGCCTCGATGGCCGGTGAGCTGTCCGGCGACCAGTGGAACGAGGGCGATGTGTCCTGCTCCGTGGTGCGCCGGGTCGCGCTGCCGGACGCGTTCTTCGCGCTCGACGGCCTGCTGGAGACCTTCCTGACCGTGCTCGACGAGTTCGGCGCCTTCCCCGCCGTCATCGCCCGCGAGCTGGACCGCTACCTGCCCTTCCTCGCCACGACGAAGGTGCTGATGGCGTCCGTGCGGGCCGGCGTGGGCCGCGAGGAGGCGCACGAGGCGATCAAGGAGAACGCGGTCGCGTCGGCGCTGGCCATGCGCGAGCAGGGCGCGGAGCGCAACGAGCTGCTGGACAAGCTGGCCGCGGACGCGCGGATCCCGCTGGACAAGGCCCAGTTGGACGCGCTGATGGCGGACAAGCTCTCGTTCACCGGTGCCGCGGCCGGCCAGGTGGCGTCCGTCGTCGCCCGGATCGAGGAGATCACCAAGCAGCACCCGCAGGCCGCCGCGTACACGCCGGGCGCCATCCTCTGACGCGACCGCCATGCGTTTCACTCCCGAAGAGCTGGCAGCCGCTCGCGACCGCCTCGTCCCCGACGTGGCCGCGAGCGGCTTGCGCGTGCTCTTCTGCGGGATCAACCCGGGGTTGATGACGGCGGCCACCGGCCACCACTTCGCGCGGCCCGGCAACCGCTTCTGGCCGGCCCTGCACGCCGCCGGCTTCACCCCGCGCCGGCTGCGGCCCGACGAGCAGGAGGAACTGCTCGCGCACGGCCTGGGCATCACCAATATCGTGGCCCGGGCGACCGCCAGGGCCGACGAGCTGAGCGCGGAGGAGTACCGCGAGGGCGGCCGGCTGCTCGCCGAGAAGGTGGCCCGGCTGCGGCCGCACTGGCTCGCGGTCGCCGGTGTCACCGCCTATCGCCTCGCCTTCGACGACAAGCGCGCCGCGATCGGACCGCAGCAGCGCACGCTGGGCGAGACCCGTATCTGGGCCCTGCCCAACCCGAGCGGGCTGAACGCCCATTGGACCCCGCAGGCGCTGGCGGAGGAGTACGGACGGCTGCGCGCCGCGGCGTTCGCGACGGAGGACGACGGCTGAGACTCCCGGGGCCGACGGTGCGCGGCGGCATCGGCCGCTCGTCCGCTGTTCCCCCGCGCGTCATTCGACAGGCGTGTACATGTCACGGCGTCAGCTCTACGCTGTCGCCGCCCGCACCCCCCACCTCCCCCGTACGGAGGCTCCCGTGCCTGCTCCGTCCTCCTCGGCTTCCCCCACGGCTTCCCCCTCCACCTCTCTTCTCCGCCGCTCACGCCGCCACCGGGCCGGTGCGCTCGCCGCGGCGTTCGGGCTCGCCGCGGCCGGCCTCGCCCTCCGGGCCGGCACCGGCTTCGGCGCCGAGCCGGCCGCGGCCGCCGTGCCCACCCCCGACCATGTGGTCGTGGTGGTCTTCGAGAACCACGCCTACGGCCAGGTCATCGGCAGCTCCAGCGCCCCGTACATCAACTCCCTGGCCGCCGGGGGCGCCAGCCTCACCGCTTCCTACGCCGAGACCCACCCCAGCCAGCCCAACTACTACGCCCTCTTCTCCGGGGACACCCAGGGCGTCACCGACGACAGCTGCGTCGACCCGGGGTTCAGCGACGCCCCCAACCTCGCCGCCGAGCTGACCGCGGCCGGCAAGTCCTGGGCGAGCTACAACGAATCGCTGCCGTCCGACGGCTCCACCACCTGCAAGAGCGGCCGCTACGCGCAGAAGCACAACCCGTGGTTCGGCTTCAGCAACGTCCCCACCGGCTCGGCGCACACCTTCGACGCGTTCCCCGGCGACTTCTCGCAGCTTCCCACGGTGTCGTTCGTGGTGCCGAACCTGTGCGGCGACATGCACGACTGCTCGGTGTCCAGCGGTGACACCTGGCTCAAGAACCACCTCAAGAGCTATGCCGACTGGGCCCGGACCCACAACAGCCTGCTGCTGCTCACCTTCGACGAGGACAACCGGCTCAGCGGCAACCGCATCCCCACCGTGCTGTACGGCCAGCCGGTGAAGCCCGGCGCCACCTCCCCCACCACCTACAACCACTACGACGTGCTGCGCACCCTGGAGGACATGTACGGCACCGCGCACGCGGGCAAGGCCGCCGACGCCAAGGACATCAGCGGCATCTGGGCGAGCTGAGGTGTATCTCGCAGACCGCCCGGCCGCCGCCACTCCGGCGGAGGTCGGGCGGCCCTCCCGGGTGCGGCGCTCCGTGGCCGCGCTGCCCTCCACGGTGCTCATCCTGGGCACGGTGAGCCTGATCACCGACGTCTCCTCGGAGATGATCACGGCCGTTCTCCCGCTCTATCTGGTCGCCGAACTCGGGCTGTCCCCTTTGGGGTTCGGGGTGCTGGACGGGGTCTACAACGGGGTGAGCGCGCTGGTCCGGCTGGTGGGCGGGCGGGTGTCGGACCGGGACGGGGGCGGCGTTCACAAGGCGGTGGCCGCGGTGGGGTACGGGCTGTCCGCCCTGTGCAAGCCGCTGCTGCTGATGGTGCACTCGCTGCCGCTGATCGGTGCGGTGCTGGCGGTGGACCGCACCGGCAAGGGACTGCGGACCGCCCCACGGGACGCGATGATCTCGCTGGCGGCCGAACCGGCCGTGCGCGGGCGGGCCTTCGGGGTGCACCGGGCGATGGACACGGCCGGCGCGCTGGGCGGACCGCTGGTCGCGTTCCTGCTGCTGCGGGCGGCCACGGACGGCTACGACGCGGTGTTCACGGTCAGCTTCTGCGTGGCCGTACTGGGCGTGCTGGTGCTCGTGCTGTTCGTCCCCGGCCGCGCCCGGGACACCGCCCGGCGCACCGGTGAACGGGCCCCGGTCCGGCCGCGGATGCCGGTGCGCGCCCTCCTGGGCCGGTCGGAGGTGCGCCGGCTGACGGCGTGTGCGGTGCTGCTGGGGCTGACCACCGTCAGCGATTCCTTCCTCTATCTGGCCCTGCAACGACGGCTGGACCTGCCGGCCGGGTGGTTCCCGCTGCTCCCGCTGGGCACGGCCGCGGCGTTCCTGCTGCTGGCCGTGCCGCTGGGGGCGGTCGCCGACCGGCTCGGCCGCCGGCGGCTGTTCCTGGCCGGGCATCTGGCGCTGCTGTGCGCCTACGGCTTGCTGACGGCCCCGCTCGCCGGCGGCCCGCCGCTGGTCTGTGCCGTGCTGGTGCTGCACGGTGCCTTCTACGCGGCGACCGACGGAGTGCTGGCGGCCGCGACCGCCGACGCGGTGCCCGAGGAGGTCCGGGGCAGCGGTCTGGCCCTGGTGCAGACCAGCCAGACCGCCGCCCGCTTCGTCTGCTCGCTCGCCTTCGGCGCCGCCTGGACCGCGTGGGGCGACCGCACCGCCGTACTGGCCGCCGCCCTCGGCCTCGCCCTCGCCGCGGCCCTGAGCGCCCGCCTGCTGCACCACGCCACCCCGGCCCCGGCTCCCGCCACTCCCCCGTGACGGCCGAAGCCGTGCTTCCTTCGCACCCGCCCCGCCCCCCTCCTACGCCACCCGCTCCTCCCCGACCGCCACCAGCAGTTGGCAGGGCAGTTCCGGACCGCCCTGCCCCACCCCCACGCCTATCCACCGGCCCCGCACCCGCCAGCCGTGCATCCGCGGGACATAGCCGCAGAGCGTGTCCAGCGGCGGACGGACCGGCAGGCCCTGTGCCTGCCGCTCCAAATGAGCGGTGAGATCGACCACTTCGGCCGGCCCCCACCGTAAGGACAAGGCCTGCACCAGCGCCGTCAGCCCGTCCGCGAACTCCTCCTCGACCTCCGCCGCCTCGGCCGGGTCCACGTCCCACAGATCCGGGCCGGTCCGCAGCGCGGCTATATGGAAGCCCGGCCCGCTCTCGGCCATGGCGGAACGGACCCGCCCGGCCGGGAAGTCCCGCGCGCGCCACAGGTCGATGGCCGTCAGCTGCTCATCCAGCGTCATGCCCTCAGTAAACCGTCCGGGTCTGACAATTGACTCCCCGCGGACGGACCGCGCTCGCGGCACTCGCCGCGCACCGCACGTCCGGTTACGATCCGCCCACACGGCGAGCGAGGGAGCGGACGTTGGGGCGGCTCACCGGCGGGGACCCGTCCCTGCTGCGACGGATCAACTCCACGGTGGTGCTGCACGCGCTGCGCGCCGCCGACTCCCCCACACTCACCGATCTCGTGCGCGCCACCGGCCTGTCCCGGCCCACGGTCGAGGGCGTCGTCGAAGGGCTCATCGAGGCCGGTCTGGTGGCCGAGGCCGCCGCCGGGGCGGGTGCGACGCGCCGACAGGGACGGCCCGCCCGCCGGTTCCGGTTCCGCACCGAGGCCGGCCATCTGCTGGGCATCGAGATCGGCCCGCACCGTGTCGCGGCACTGCTCTCCGACCTGGGCGGCCGGGTACGCGACAGCGCACAACGGCCCGTGGCGGAGACCGCACCGGCCGAGGAGCGACTGGAGCAGGTGCGCGCCCTGGTCACCGAGCTGCTGCGCCACTCCGGCGTGCCGCGAAGTGCGCTGCGCGCCGTAGGGGTCGCCGGCCCCGGCATCGTGGAGGCGGACGGCACGGTACGTCTGAGCACCGCCCTGCCGGGCTGGACGGGCCTGCGGCTGGGCGAGCGGCTGCGGCGGTCCTTCCGCTGCCCGGTGCTGGTCGAGAACGACGCCAACGCCGCCGCGGTGGCCGAGCACTGGCAGGGCGCGGCCACCGGCTCCGATGACATCGTCTTCGTGCTGGCGGGGCTCAGCCCGGGGGCCGGTTCGCTGATCGGCGGACGGCTGCACCGCGGCTTCGGCGGCGCCGCGGGGGAGATCGGCGCACTGCATCTGCTCGGCCGTGAGGCGCGTCCGGAGAAGCTGCTGTCGACGACCGGAACGCCGCTGCACCCCCTCGACGAGGAGCAGGTAGGGGCGGTCTTCGCGGCGGCGCGGGAGGGCGCGGCGCAGGCCCGGGCAGCGGTGGACCGCTTCCTGCGGCGGCTGGTGCACGATGTCGCGGCCCTGGTGCTGGCGCTCGACCCGGAACTGGTGGTGATCGGCGGCCGGGCGGCGGGTCCGGCCGGTGTACTGGAGCCACTGCGCACGGAACTGACGCGCTACTGCCTGCGCCCGCCCCGGGTCGTCCTGTCACAGCTGGGCGAGGCGGCCATCGCCACGGGGGCGCTGCGGCTCGCGCTCGACCATGTGGAGGGTGAACTCTTCGACGTACAGGGTGCAGTGACGAGCCGTCAGTGAGTGTTCGGAGGCCGGTGTCCGCCCTGCCCGGTGCGCGACCACCGCCCCGCCCCGCCGGCGGCTCAGCCCGCGAGCAGGGCGATCGGGTCGCTCTCGCCGAAGGTCAGGCGGCAGGTGTCCGCACGGTAGGTGGCGACCGCGACGGCCATCGTGCGCCCCGCCGAGACATAGCGGGTGGTGACGACCAGGACGGGCGCGCCCGGCAGCCGGTCCAGCTGCTTGGCGTCCTCCGCACGGGCCGAACCGAGTTCGACGGTGCGTTCGCGGCCGGTGAGCTCCAGCGTCTGCAACGCGCGCAGGACCGTACGCGCGCGGGCCTGGGCGCCCGGTGGGACGGCGGCCGCGCAGCCGGGAACCACGGCGGACGGGACGTAGAGCAGTTCGGCGGCGACGGGCTGATCGTGCGTGACCCGGCTGCGGCGCACGAGGTGCACCCGGTCGCCGGGGGCCGTCTCCAGCAGACGGGCCACCGCGGCGGGCACCTGGTCCGTCTCGACGGCGTCGACCGGCAGCCAGTCGTCCTCGCCGACGCCGGGCCAGGTGTGGTGGGCGGATTCGACGGCGACGCCGACCCGGGGCGGGGCGACCATGGTCCCGACACCGCGGCGGCGTTGCAGTCGCCCCTCCAGCTCCAGCTGTTCGAGGGCCTGCCGCAGCGTGGCGCGGGCGACGCCGAAACGGGCCGCCAGATCCCGCTCGTTGGGCAGGATCTCGCCGACCGCGAACTCCGAGTCCAGCGCCTCGCTCAGCACCGTCCTGAGTTGCCAGTACTTCGGCTCCGGCACCGTTTCGAGTTGCCTGGTCCCCACCGTTGTCCTCCGCACCGGCCGTCACCCCGCGGGGCGTTGCCCCGATGGACCGCGGGCCCGCACCCATGCCCTACGCCGGGGCCCGTTCCGCGCGCCCGGTCGGGGCGCTGCTTTATGAAAGGTTGTTGCAGTATCCCGACGATATGGGCGCCCCCACCCTTGGTCAAGACCAATCCCGGGCCACCGCCCGGACCCTGCCGCTCCGCTTCCGACCGGTCCAACGGACTCCGGTACGCCGCTCCGCCACCCCGCGGGATCACCCGTTGCCGGTCCCGGCTGCCCCATACCGCTCAGTAGCCTCAGCTGGCATCGTGTCAGTGCACACCCCGCGCCACCGCACACGCACCGCACCCCCGAGGAGTTCCCATGGCCGCCCCGGTCTCCTTCGCCCATGTCACGCCCGAGGACCGGCCGCCGTTCACGGTCGCGTACGAACGCAAGGGCGCGGGCGAACCGATCGTGCTGCTGCACGGCATCGGCCACCACCTCCAGGCCTGGCACCCGGTGACCGACATCCTGGCCGCGTCCCACGAGGTCATCTCGCTGGACCTGCCGGGCTTCGGCGCCTCCCCCGCGCTGCCCGGCGACGCCTCCTACGACCTGGACACCGTCCTCCCGCTGCTCACCGCCGCGTTCGCCGAGCTGGGGGCCGAGCGTCCGCATGTGGTGGGCAACTCGCTGGGCGGGCTGCTGGCGCTGGAGCTGGGCCGCCGGCGGGCCGTCCGCTCGGTCACCGCGCTGTCGCCCGCGGGCTTCTGGACGACGGCCGAGCGGCGGTACGCCTTCGGTGTGCTGCGCGGCATGTACGCGGGCGCGCAGGTGCTGCCGGAGCCGATGCTGGAGACGCTGGCCCGCTCCCCGCTCGGCCGCGCCTCGCTGACCGGCACCATCTACGCCCACCCGGGCCGCCGTTCGGCCGATGCCGTGGTCGCGGAGACCCGGGCGCTGCGGGACGCGACCGGCTTCGCTCGGACCCTGGCCGCCGGGCGGGGCGTGCGGTTCACCGACGATGTCCCGCACGTGCCGGTGACCATCGGATGGGGCAGCCGCGACCGGCTGCTGCTGCCCCGTCAGGGCGTCCGCGCCAAGCACACGATTCCCGGCGCACGGCTGGTCCGGCTGCCGGGCTGCGGACACGTACCGATGAACGACGACCCGGCGCTGGTGGCGCGGGTGGTCCTCGACACGGTGCGGTAGGGCGGACGGGGCCTGGCAGCAGAACGCCGGGCCGGTCAGCAGGGGCGGTCAGGGGGTGCGGCCGGGCCGCGGCTCTACCGGGAAGCTCTGTTCACCGACGGCCCCTGCGGAGCACCCGAACTCCTCGCCCGTACCTACGCGTTGGACCAATCCCGCGGCGACAGCACCAGCCGGTAGCCGTCCGGGTCCTCCAGGGTGACGCCCCACTCGTCCCAGTAGGGGTTGTGGGCGGCCACCCGCCTGCCCCCGTTGCGCTCCAGGCGGGCCACGAGGTCGGCCGGCACCGCCTCGCCCAGGTAGACCACCAGCAGATCATCCGCCGTGGGGGACGGTGCGAGCGTGCCCGAGGGGTCGACGGTCAGCTCCAGGTGCCAGTGGGCGTCCGGCCAGCCGAGCATCAGCAGGGCGTGCTCACCTGGCTCGCCGTCGTGGCGGTACAGCTCGGTGAGGCCCAGGCCCTGCTTCCAGAAGCGGCCGGCCGCGGCCAGATCGCGGGACGGGCGGGCGATGCGGACATGGGCTGAGCCGTTGGCCGGCATACGGGGTCACCTTTCTCCCGGCCGCCCCACGGCGGCGCGTAGCAGAAACGTAAGGGCCGTGGCGGCATCCTGGCGATCGGCCGTTGGTCTTGCGACCATGGCCCGGGTCCGGCGGGTCGCAGGGCCCGGGACCCGTTCGGGCTAACGGGGCACGCACCGTGAACGGGCCGCTGTTCACCGTCCGTTCGACTGTGGGGCACCGGACAGCGATACCAACGGGGCGGCAGTGAAACCGGTCGAGGCATGGAGGTTCGGTATGGCGCAGGAATCCGGCGGCGGCTTCGGGCGGCGCGCACTGCTGCGGGGCGCCGCGGTGGGGTCGGCGGCACTGGCCCTGCCCGCGCTCTCCTCCGCCGCGCCGGCGCAGGCCCGCAGTGGCCGGCCGGCCGCCGGCTGGGGCGTACAGGCGGGCGATGTGACGACGTCATCGGGGCTCATCTGGGTGCGGTCGGACCGGCCGGCCCGGATGGTGGTGCAGACCGCGGCCACCGAGTCGTTCCGCCATGCCCGGTCCTGGACCGGTCCGCTGCTCGGGGCGGGCACGGACTTCACCGGCGTCACCTCGCTGCACGGCCTGCCCCCGGGGGAGCAGATCCACTACCGGGTGCTGCTCGCCGACCCGGACGACCCGCGGCGCACCGGCGAGCCGGTCGCCGGCACCTTCCGCACCGCACCCGCGGGACGTCGCGCGGACGTCCGCTTCCACTGGTCGGGCGACCTCGCCGGGCAGGGCTGGGGCATCAACCCGGACCGCGGCGGATACCGCATCTACGAGGACATGCGCCGCCGGAACCCGGACTTCTTCCTGTGCAGCGGCGACAACATCTACGCGGACAACCCGATCACCGAGAAGGTGACCCTGCCGGACGGCCGGATCTGGCGGAACGTGACGACCGAGGAGAAGGCTAAGGTCGCCGAGACCCTCGCGGAGTTCCGCGGCGCCTTCCGCTACAACCTGCTCGACGACAATCTGCGCCGCTTCAACGCGCAGGTGCCGACGATCACGCAGTGGGACGACCACGAGGTGCACAACAACTGGTACCCGGGTCAGCTGCTCGACGACGACCGGTACACCGAGAAGGACGCCGATGTGCTCTCGGCGCGGTCGCTGCGTGCCTTCAGTGAGTATTTCCCGATCCGTACGCTGCGGCCCGACGGGCACGGCCGGGTCTACCGGGTGGTGCACCACGGTCCGCTGCTCGATGTCTTCGTGCTGGACATGCGCCGTTACCGCGACGCGAACTCGCCGGGCCGGCAGACCGACGACCGCCAGGGCATCCTCGGGGCAGCGCAGCTGCGCTGGCTCAAGCGGGAGCTGTCCCGCTCGCGGGCGGTGTGGAAGGTGATCGCCTCCGACATGCCGCTGGGCCTGGTCGTCCCGGACGGCAAGACCGACTTCGAGGCGGTGGCGCAGGGCGATCCGGGCGCACCCCTGGGACGCGAGTTGCAGCTCGCCGAGCTGCTGCGGCACATCAAGCACGACAGGATCACCGGCACCGTCTGGCTCACCACGGACGTCCACTACACCTCGGCGCAGCACTACGCGCCGGAACGGGCCGCGTTCAAGGATTTCGAGCCCTTCTGGGAGTTCGTGTCCGGGCCGCTGAACGCGGGAGGTTTCCAGGCGGTGAAGCTGGACGGAACCTTCGGGCCCACTCAGCCGTTCCTCAAGGCGCCGGACCGCGCCAACACCTCCCCCGCGGAGACACCGCAGAATTTCGGGGAGATCGACATCGACGGCGCGAGCGGGGAGCTGACGGTCAGGCTGCGGCAGGAAGGCGGAACGGTGCTGTTCACCAAGGTGCTTCAACCGGGACGGGCAGGACAGTAGAGGCCAATGCGTCGATTGCGTCTTTTACCCGTCGGACACAATGTGTTGGCGATCAGGCAACACCTGTCCGCCAGGCTGGTGTGCATGACTGAAGCATCTTCTGCGCATTCCGCCCGCCGCCCGCACCGGCGCCGGGACCTCATCGGGCTGGCCGCCCTGTTCACCGCCGTGGCCATGGCCGGCACCCTCGCCCCGGCGGGCCCCGTCCTGCTGTGCTGCGCCGCGGTGGCGCTGCTGGCCACGACGGGCTACTACGCCTGGCGCTCACGGCGCCACGAAAACGCCCCGCCGCCGACCGATACCGGCGCCACGGCGCCGTCCCCCGCCGGTCCGGCCCCCCGGGCCGCCGGCCAGGAGACGACGCTGTGGCGGATGCGGACCACGGTCCGGGACGAGCCGGGCAGCCTGGCCGTGCTGTGCACGGCGCTGGCCGGGGAGCGGGTGGACATCCTCAGCCTGCAGACCCACCCGCTGTCCGACGGCACGGTCGACGAGTTCCTGCTGCGCGCGCCCGCCGCGCTGCAGTCCGCGGAGCTGACCGGCACGGTGTCCGGCGCGGGCGGCACGCACTGCTGGCTGGAGCGGGCCGACACCCACGACCTCGTCGACGCCCCGACCCGGATGCTGGGCATGGCGACCCGTACGGCTCTGGACTCCGCCGAACTCCCGCTGGCGTTGCGCCAGTTGCTGGGCCGCTGCACGATCCACTCGGTGCCCGCGCGCTCGCTGCACGGCCGGCCGCTCGCCGAGCAGGTGCCCACCGAGGGCGTGCTGGAGGAGCACCGTATGAAGTTCCGCGACTCCTCCGGGGGCTCGCTCACCATCGAAAGGCCGCAGTTGCCGTTCACGCCCACCGAGTTCGCACGGGTGCGCGCGCTGGTCGAACTGGACGCCCGGCTCGGCCAGCGGGTGCCGCCGCGGCGTGATGTGCTGACGCTGCCCGAGGGCAACGAGATCACGATCCGCCGCGCCGACACCTCCGATCTGACCGCGGCCCGCGAGATGCACGAGCGCTGCTCCCCGCAGACCCTCGCGCTGCGCTACCACGGCCCGGTCGGCGACGCGGACCGCTATCTCGACCATCTGCTCAGCCCGCGGTACGGGCGCACCCTGGCGGTGGAGACCGCGTCCGGCCGGCTGGTGGCGCTCGGCCATCTGCTGTGGGACGGCGACGAGACCGAGATCGCCCTGCTGGTCGAGGACGCCTGGCAGCAGCGCGGCATCGGCGCCGAACTGCTGCGCCGGCTGGCGACGATGGCGGCCGAGACCGGCTGCACCAGCGTGTACGCGATCACCCAGGCCTCCAACACCGGCATGGTGGCGGCGATGCGCGGACTCGGCCTGCCCCTCGACTACCAGATCGAGGAGGGCACGCTGGTGATCACCGCCCGCCCGGCGAGCCTGTCCCCGCGCCGCGCGCCCCGCGAGACCGTACGGATCGAGGAGATCCAGCAGATCCAGGACGCCTCGGGGCGCCGCTGAGCACCCGCTCTCCGCGGCCCCGCGGTCCAAGTGCGAGGGAGCCTGCCGGGCGTCGCGGCGCCCGGCCGACTCCCTCGTGCGGCGCCGGGCCGCCCTCGTCACGAGCCATTGGCCGATTGCTGGTGACGCGGCGGGCCATCCGTACGAGGATGGCCCCATGCCCCACACCACAACCCCCCAGAGCGGTCCGCTGCCCCGCCAGGTCGCCGACGCCTATGTCGACGCCTTCGTGGAACTGGACCCGATCGCCGGTACCTTCCTCGGGATCCCCGGGAGTTCCGGCCGGCTCCCCGACTTCTCACCGACCGGCCAGGAAGCGCTGGCCCAGCTCGCCCGTACGACGCTGGAGCGGCTCGCCGAGGCCGAGGCCCGGCCGGGCGCGGAGCTGCCCGCCGAGCAGGTCTGCGCGCGGCTGCTGCACGAGCGGCTGACCGCCCAACTGGCGGTCCACGAGGCGGGCGAGGGCCTGCGCACCGTCAGCAACCTCAGCTCGCCCCTGCACAGCGTCCGCGAGGTTTTCACGGTCACCCCCGCCGAGACCGACGAGGACTGGGCGGCGATCGCCCGGCGGCTGCGGGCCGTGCCCGCCGCGCTGGAGGGCTACCGCGCCGCGCTGGACGCCGGCCGCAAGCGGAACCTCCCCGCCGGCCCGCTCCAGGTCACCACGGTCATCGGCCAGTTGGACGAGTGGATCGGCACGGACCGCAGCTGGTTCGCCGAGTTCACCGCCCCGGGGCCGCACGCGCTGCGCGGCGAGCTGACCGAGGCCGCCGCCCTGGCGACCGGCGCCCTGGTGGAGCTGCGCGACTGGTTCCGTGACAGCTACCTCCCGGCCGTCGCGGACGCCCCGGACGTGGTGGGCCGGGAGCGCTACGCCCGCCTCGCCCGCCACTACAACGGCGCCGACATCGACGCGGACGAGGCCTATGTCTACGGCTGGTCCGAATTCCACCGGCTGCTGGCCGAGATGGAGACCGAGGCGGAGCAGGTGCTGCCCGGCGCGAAGACCCCGTGGGAGGCGCTGGCCTGGTGCGATGAGCACGGCGAGGCGATCGAGGGGGTCGAGGAGACCCGGCAGTGGCTCCAGTCGCTGATGGACGAGGCCATCGAGGCGCTCGACGGCACCCACTTCGAACTGGCCGAGCGGGTACGCCGGGTGGAGTCGCGGATCGCCCCGGCCGGCAGCGCCGCCGCCCCGTATTACACCCCGCCGTCGCTGGACTTCTCCCGTCCCGGCCGGACCTGGCTGCCGCCCATGGGCGAGACCCGCTTCCCGGCGTACGACCTGGTCTCCACCTGGTACCACGAGGGGGTGCCCGGCCATCACCTCCAGCTGGCGCAGTGGGTCCATGTCGCCGACCGGCTCTCGCGCTACCAGACGACCGTGGGCATCGTCAGCGCCAACGCGGAGGGCTGGGCGCTGTACGCCGAGCGGCTCATGGACGAGCTGGGCTTCCTGACCACCGCCGAGCGGCGCCTGGGCTATCTGGACGCACAGATGATGCGGGCCATCCGGGTCATCATCGACATCGGCATGCATCTGGAGCTGGAGATCCCGGCGGACTCCCCCTTCCACCCCGGTGAGCGCTGGACGCCGCAGTTGGCGCACGAGTTCATGGCGAGCCACTGCAGCCGGCCGGCCGACTTCGTCGAGAGCGAGATCGTCCGCTACCAGGGCATGGCCGGCCAGGCGATCGGCTACAAGCTCGGCGAGCGGGTGTGGCTGCGGGGCCGGGAGGCGGCCCGCGCCCGGCACGGCGCGGACTTCGACCTCAAGGCCTGGCACATGGCCGCGCTGTCCCAGGGCTCGCTGGGCCTGGACGATCTGCTGAGCGAGCTGTCGGCGCTCTGACACCGGCCCCGGGACACGGCGGCCGGCCGACCCGTCCGGTGCGGTGCCCGGCCGCCGTCCGTCCGTAGGGTCCGCTGACATGACAGTGGACCCTACGGGCGGCCCGCCGCTCCTTCTGTTCCCGGGCGACCCGCTCCGCCCGCGGCGTCCCGATCCGCACTTCGCGGCCGAGGCCGCCACCGCGCACTCGGCCGGTGCCGGGTGTGCGGTCCTGGACCACGAGGCGCTGCTCGCCGGGGACGCCGAGGGGGCGCTGGCCCGGGTGCCGCGGGGCGCCGGACCGGTCTGGTACCGCGGTCGGCCGCTGCCCGCCGCGCACCATGCCGCGCTCGCCGCGGCCCTCACCGCGCACGGCGGCCGGCCCCTGACCTCCCCCGCCGCCTACCGCACCGCCCGGGAACTCCCGCGCTGGTACGCCACGTTCCGCGCCCTGACACCGCCCAGCGGCTGGCTGGCGTGCGCCCCCGGCCGGGTCCCCGAGCCGTCCGCGCTGGCCCGTCTCGCCGCCGGGCTGGGCGCACCGGGCCGCCCGTGCCCGCTGCTCGTCACGGACTGGGGCGCATCCGGCGGGCACGAAGCGGAGGACACTTGCCGCCTCCCCGACGGGGCCGACACCGACCGGCTGGTCTCGACCGTCGGCCGCTACCTGGCCCTGCGGGGCGAGCGCCTGACCGGGGGTGTGGCGCTGCGGGCCGTCGAGCCCCTCGATCCGGTGGGTGTGGCCCGGGTGTGGTGGGTGGACGGTGAACCGGTGCTGACCGGCCCGCACCCCGGCGCTCCCGAGCTGCGGCCGCTTCCGGATCTGACCGCCGTGGCGCCCGCGGTCCGGGCACTGGGCGCGCGCTTCGTCACCACGGATCTGGCGCGGCGCACGGACGGGGTCTGGCGGGTGCTGGAGGTCGGCGACGGTCAAGTGGCCGCGCTGCCCCCGGGGGTGGACCACCGCCCGTTGTTCGAGGCCCTGGTCACCGCGGGCGCCGGCCATCCGCTGACCCTCGCGGCCGGCCGGGTCGCGCTGCGCGCCCTGCTCCCGGCCACCGCCGCCCGGGTCGCGGACGGCGAGGCCGCCGGCTTCGACTGGATCGACGGCGCACCGGCCGCGACCACGTCCGGCGCCGCCGGCATCGCGGTCCGGGCCGCCGCGGCGGGCCCCTGCCGCCCCGGCTGGGGCGTCTTCGTCCTGACCGACGCGGCCACCGGCACGGCGCTCGGCAGCATCGGCTTCCACGGCCCACCGGACGACGAGGGCTTCGTGGAGATCGGCTACGACCTGTCCCCGTCCGCACGCGGCGCCGGATGGGCGACCGAGGCGGTCCGGCTGCTGACCGGGTGGGCGACGGACCGCCCCGAGGTCCGGATCGTGTGCGCCCTGACCGAGCCGGAAAACGTCGCCTCGCAGCGCGTCCTGGAACGGGCCGGCTTCCGCTTCGCCGGGGAGCGCGAGGGGCTGCGTGCCTACGAGGTCCGCGCGGTGCCGGACGCGGGCGGGGCCGTGGCCGGGGAGCGGCTCAATGCCGGTAGCCACCCCCGGAGTTGATGACCTGGCCGGTGATGCGGCTCTTCGGCGTCGGTCGGCCCGTCCCCGTCCGCTCAGCCACGTACCCGGTGCCGGACCGTGGACCCCGACCGGGCCTTGACGACCTCCAGCTGGGCCGGGATGCGCGCCCTGAGATCGGCGACATGGCTGACGATGCCGACGCTGCGGTCGCGTTCGCGCAGCGAGTCCAGTACGTCCAGCACCTCGTCCAGGGTCTGTTCGTCCAGGCTGCCGAACCCCTCGTCGATGAAGAGGGTGTCCAGCCGGACGCCGCCCGCCTCGTCGGTGACGACGTCCGCGAGGCCCAGCGCCAGCGCGAGCGAGGCGAAGAAGGTCTCGCCGCCGGAGAGGCTGGAGGTGTCCCGTTCGTGGCCGGTCCAGGAGTCGATGACGTGCAGCCCCAGGCCGGAGCGCCGGGCGCCGCCGGCCCGCTCGTCGGAGTGGACGAGGGTGTAGCGGCCGGCGGACATCCGCTGGAGGCGGGCGCTGGCGGCGGCCGCGACCTGTTCGAGCCGGGCGGCCAGGACATACGACTCCAGGCGCATCCGGCGGGCGTTCTCGGCGGAGGTGCCGGAGGCGAGCGCGGCGAGACGGGCGATGCGGTCGTGGTCGGCGCGCAGCGGGGCGAGTTCGCGGGCGTCGGCCTCGGCACGGGCGGAGAGCCGGTCGAGCGCGGCGCAGCGTTCCTCGGCCGCGGCGAGGGTGGCCGAGGCGGTGCGCAGCCGGGCCGCCGCGGCCTGGTGCGCGCCCTGTGCGGCGGCTGGATCTGCGGGCGGCAGCGCCGCGGCGGCGCGAGCCTGCGGATCGGCCAACTCGGCCTCCACCGCGGCGGATTCGGCCTGCCAGTCGTCGAGCCGCTGTTGCAGTGTCCGCCATTCGCCCTCGCGCAGCAGCGCCTGCGCGGCGGCCTCGGCGGTGTCGAATCCGGCACCGGAGGCGGCCTCGGCCAGTCCTGCTTCGGCCTCGTCGAGCCGCCGGGCGCAGGCTTGTGCCGTACGGGACGCCTCCGCCGCGGCGGCCAGCAGCACCACCTGCCGCTCCAGCCGGGCGGCGCGGTCGGCGACGCTGGGGCTGTCGCCCCGGGACCGCGCCAACTCCTTTTCCAGAGCGTCCTGTTCACGATCCAGCGCCTCGCGGTGGGAGGTGCGGGCGGCGGCCCGGCGTTCGGCCTGCTGCTGGTCGCCGCGCCGCCGTTCGGCCTCGCGCTCGGCGTGCCCGAGCGCCTCGCGGGCGGCGTGCAGGCCGGCGCCCTGCGCATGGGCGCGGGCGTGCTCGGCCTCCCAGTCCGCGATCTGCGCGGCGAGTTCGGCGGTGGCGGCGTCCCCGGCCGCGGCGGTCGCGGCGGCCAGCGCCTCCTTGGCCGACTGGCACGCGGTCTCCGTGCGCGCACGGTCCTGCTCGGCCTGCCGGTGGGCCTCCTGCGCGGCCTCCTCGGCCGCCCGGTCGACATGGCCGGCGCCGGCCCGCGCCGGGTCGGGGTGGTCGGTCGCCCCGCACACCGCGCAGGCCTCGCCGTCGCGCAGCTGGTCCGCGAGTTCGGCGGCGATCCCGCGCAGCCGCTCCTCCTTGAGCGTCAGCCACTGCTCATGGGCCGCCGTGGCGCGCTCCCTGGCGGCGAGCAAATCCTCCTCGGCCGCGCGCACCTCGCCCCGGAGGCGGTCGCGGCGACGGGCCGCCTCGGCCCGTTCGCGGGCCGGTGCGATCCGGGTGCCGAGCTGTTCGGCGCGGGTGGCGGCCTCCCGTGCCGCCTCGATGCGCTGCTCGTGTGCCGTCCGGGCCTCGTCCCATGCGGCGAGCCACTCGGCGGCGTCCAGCAGGGTCTGCTCGTCGGCGCGCGCCTCGCGGTCGAGGGCGGCCCGCTCCCCCGCGAGGTCCGCGGCGCGCCGCTCGGCCCGCCGGGCCGCGGCGAGCGATCCCAGGTCCTCCCGCACCGCCCTCTCCTGTGCCGCGAGTTGCTCGCCCGCCGCGGCGGCGAACCGGTCGGGCAGCGGCCCCCGGGCCTGCCGCTCGGCGTGCCGGGCGGTGTCGAGTTCGCGCCGGGCGGCGTCGCGCAGGGCGAGCGCCGGGGCGACCTCCGCGGCCGCGCGCGCCCGCTCCAGCCGGTCGCGGGTGCGCTCCCGCTCCTCGGCACGCTCGTCGAGCCGGGCGGCCCGCTGCCGGGCGTCGGCGTACCGCTGCTGGAGCCGGTCCCGCTCGCGGGCCGCCGTCCACCGCTCGGCCGCGGTGTGCTCCGCGGTCTCGGCGGCCGTCACCGCGCTGTGCGCGACGGCCAGCCGCTCCCGTGCGCTCACCCGGGCGACGGCCGCCCGCACCAGCACCGTCTCGACGAACCCCGGCTCGCCCGGGCCCGGTACGTCCGGCTCCTCCCCCGTACGTGCCACCCCGCGCCCGCCGGGCTCCACCGCTCCGCCCTGCCCCGGCACCGTCGCCGCCTGCGTCAGGACCGCCGCCGTCGCCCGGCCGCGGCCGCCCGCTGAGGCACGGCCACGGGCCGGTGCGCGCCCCGCCGCCCGCCCCTCGCGGTCCGGCGCCGGGACCGACGGGTCGGTGAGGTCGGCGCTCTCACCGGCCGCCTGTGCCATCCGGTGGGCCAGCGCCAGCAGCCGTTCGTCGCCGGCCAGCACCGTTTCGCCGGCGGTCTTGCGGCGCGCGTTCAACTGCTCTTCGAGCGCCGCGAACCGCCGGGTGTCGAAGAGCCGCCCCAGCAGCCGCGAGCGGGCCTCCGCGTCGGCACGCAGAAAGCGCGCGAAGTCGCCCTGCGGCAGCAGCACCACCTGGCAGAACTGCTCCTTGCTCATCCCGAGCAGCTGGCCGATCTCCTCACCGATCTCCTGGTGGGAGCGGCTCAGCGCCTTCCAGCGGCCGTCCGGGCCGGCACCCTCCGGGGCGGGAGCCGCACCGGGCCCGGCCGGCACGAACTCCCGCAGCCTGCTCTGCGCCTTCTCCTTTGTCGTGCCGCTGCCCCGCTTCTTGGGGCGGGGCTGCTCGGGCAGCCGGGTGATCTCCAACCGCCGTCCGGCCACGGTCAGTTCGAGGACCACCTCGGTGGGCGTCATCGGGTCCGCCAGATCGCTGCGCAGCGCCTGGCCGCTCTGCCGCGCCCCGGGCACCGAGCCGTAGAGCGCGAAGCACACCGCGTCCAGGACCGAGGTCTTGCCCGCGCCGGTGGGCCCGTGCAGCAGGAAGAGGCCCTCGCGGGTGAGCCGGTCGAAGTCGACGGTCTGGGTGGCGCCGAACGGCCCGAAGGCGGTGAGCGCGAGCCGGTGCAGCCTCATCGGGCCCCCTCCGCCGCCGTCTCGGCGGTGCGCACCTCGTCGATGGCCGACCGCAGTGCGGCCCGCTCCTGCGCGTCGGCGGCGCGGCCGGCCCGTACGTGCACCACGAAGTCCTCGGCGATCTCCTGGTCGCTGCGGCCGCGCAGCCGCTGGGCGTACGAGGCCGACCCGTCGGCGGCGACCTCGTCGGGGTCGAAGACGAGGCTGACGAGGTGCGGGAAGCGCTTGGCGAGCCGGGCCATGGGCTCGTGCGGGCGGGCGGTGTCGGTCAGTGTCGCCTCGACCCAGGAGTCCTCGTGCCGGGCGTGCGCGGGGTCGGCCAGCAGCTCTTCCAGCGTGCCCCGCAGGCGGGCCAGCGGTCGCGGCACCGGGCAGTCCACCCGCTCCGCGCGCACGGCGCCGTCCCCGTCCAGGTCGACGAGCCAGGAGGATTTGCGGTGTCCGGCCTCGGAAAAGGAGTAGGCGAGCGGCGATCCGGAGTAGCGGACGCGCTCGGTGAGGGTCTGGCAGCCGTGCAGATGGCCCAGTGCGGCGTAGTCGACCCCGTCGAACACGGACGCCGGGACGGACGCGACCCCGCCGACGGTGATATCGCGCTCGCTGTCACTGACCGCGCCGCCGGTGACGAAGGCGTGCGCCAGCACCACCGACCGGGTCCCCGCGGGCCGGCCGGCGAGGTCGGCCCGCACCCGCTCCATCGCCGCGCGCAGCACCTCCGCGTGGTCGGCCCGCCGGGCGCCGAGGGTGTCCCGCACCATCGCGGGTTCGAGGTAGGGCAGCCCGTACAGCGCCACCGGGCCGTGTGCGTCGTCGAGCAGCACGGGCGTGCCGCAGCCCGCCGGGTCGGTCCGCAGGTGGATGCCGGCCCGCTCCATCAGCCCGGAGCCGACGCCCAGCCGGCGGGCGGAGTCGTGGTTGCCGGAGATCATCACCGTCGGGACGCCGAGCGCGGCGAGCCGGTGCAGCGCCTCGTCGAACAGCTCGACGGCGGCGAGCGGCGGCACCGCCCGGTCGTAGATGTCGCCGGCGACCAGCACGGCGTCGACCTCGCGGGCGCGCACCGTCTCGACGAGATGGTCGAGGAAGGTCCGCTGCGCGGAGAGCAGACCCACCCGGTGAAAGGACCGCCCCAAATGCCAGTCAGAGGTGTGCAGCACTCTCACGAAAGGGCTCCGACCTGCATGTTTCTCCCCCTCCGAGGCGACCGGTCAGCGTCCCGGCCGACGCGATTCCTTGGCGCCATTCTCGCACCCGCGCACGGGGCCGGGTGACCGCGGAGGTCCCGCGCCGGGGCTCCGGCCGGGCCCGACCGGACCCACGCCCGCCGAGCCCGTTTCACCGCACACGAAGCCATAGAACGTTCGTCCCAATAGCCGCTATACGCAAGCCATTTGCACTAAACCACATTTACTCCCTGAAAGAGTGAAATGCTCGCAAACTCTCTCAAGGTGCGGCTGTGGGCGCCGAAAACAAGTAACAGGAAGCGGCAGCTAGTCGCTTTGGATCGATCGGGAGATTGTTATGTCACGGATCACACGGGTGACGGCTATCGCCGCTCTTGCGGCCAGTACCGCCCTGGGTGGCATGTCGGCAGCGTTCGCAGACAGCGGTGCGTCCGGCGGCGCGGCCAATTCGCCGGGAGTGTTGTCAGGCAATGCGGTTCAGGTCCCGATTCACATTCCGGTCAACGTGTGCGGCAACACCCTGAACGTCGTGGGCCTGCTGAACCCGGCCTTCGGGAACACCTGCCTCAACGGCTCCATCGAGCGCCGCCGGGTGATTGTTCACCACCACCACGTCCGCCACATCATGCCGCACCACAAGAAGCGCCACCACAAGAAGCGCCACCACCGTCCCATCGGTGGAATCCACACCGGCGGCGGCGGCATGTCCTAAGACGGGACCCGTCCCGGGCGCTGCCGGTCATCACGGCACCGCCCGGGGCACCCGCTGACGCTCGCACCACCCGGCCCGGGGCCGGGCCCGTTTGCACCGAGAGCCCTTCCACCTTCATCGGCGCAGACGGCCCGGCCCCG
This sequence comes from Streptomyces kronopolitis, assembly GCF_014646275.1. Taxonomy (GTDB): domain Bacteria; phylum Actinomycetota; class Actinomycetes; order Streptomycetales; family Streptomycetaceae; genus Streptomyces; species Streptomyces kronopolitis. The sequence continues at coordinate 472,601 of NZ_BMND01000002.1, read as the reverse complement.
GGTTTGTGCTGTGCAGGTACTCCTCGCGGATCCGCTTCGGGCCGAACGGCCACTCCTTCTCGCGCCGGGCCCAGACCAGGAACGCCACCACCCCCGCGCCGACCCAGGCCAGCGACCATTCGACGGGGTACCGGCCGGGCGAGTTGCGATCCGCGTAGCCGTAGATGACCAGCCAGCCGAGCAGGGCGACGATGCTCGGCAGAGGATGGAGCCACATCCGGTAGGGCCGGCGCAGCCCCGGCTGGCGGCGGCGCAGCACGCTCACCGCGGCCACCTGGGCCAGCGCCTGGACGAGCACCATGACGGTGGTCAGCAGCTGGATGAGGGTGGCCAGGTCGGTGTGCCGGCCGAGCAGGAAGCCCGCCGCCGTCACCGCGCCCATGGTGAGCAGGCCCAGCGTGGGAAAGCGGTGACGGGGGTGGAGCGTGCCGTAGGGGCGGAAGAAGACCCGGTCGCGGGCGGCGTCGTAGGGGATCCTGGAGCCGCCGAGGAGTCCGGTGAGGACGGAGGCGGCGGCGGTGAGCAGGATGAGCACCGTGACGGTGTCGGCGGCGCCCCTGCCCCAGGCCTTCTCCAGCACGACGGAGGCGACGGAGGAAGACGCCGGGCTGTGCGGGTCGAGCATCTCCCGCCAGTCGACGACCCCGAGCGTGCCGATCTCCAGCAGCAGATAGATCGTCATGATGCCGAGGATCGACCGGATGACGGCGCGCGGGATGGTGCGGCCGGGCGCTCTGATCTCGGCGCCCAGGTACGCGACGGTGTTGTAGCCGAGGTAGTCGTAGATGCCGATCGTCAGGCCCGCCGCGAAGCCGGTCCAGAAGTGGCCGGCCGTCAGCTCGACGGCGTGCGCGGGGTAGGTGAAGGCCCGCTCCGGGCTGAAGTGGGTGAAGGCGGCGGCGATGACCAGCACGACCGAGGCGATCATCACCGTCCACAGGACGACGGTGAGCCGGGCGATGTTCTCCACCCGCCGCCACAGCAGGACGACGATGCCGGCGGTGACGGCGAGACCGACGAGGTCGCCCTGCCCCGGGCTCAAGTCCGGCCACAGATAGGCCAGGTACTGCACGAAGCCGAGCACGCCGGTGGACATCCCGAGCGGGATGAAGAGCATGGCCGTCCAGACGAACAGGAACGGCATCAGCTTGCCGGTGCGGTACTGGAAGGCCTGCCGCAGATAGACGTAACTGCCGCCGGCGCCGGGCAGCGACGCCCCGAGTTCGGCCCAGATCAGCCCGTCGGCGAGCGCCAGGACCGCGCCCGCGAAGAACCCGATCACGGCCTGCGGCCCGCCGAAGGCCGCGACCATCAGCGGGATCGTCACGAACGGACCGATTCCGCACATCTGGCTCATGTTGAGGGCGGTGGCCTGGAACAGGCCGATGCGCCGGACGAATCCCACGCGCTCATCGGGGAGTTCAGCCATCCGGCAGACCCTTCTCCGGTCGGCGCGCACGCCGGACGCCGGTCCTTCTCGCCGCGCCTCATGCTGGCACGGTCGCCGCACCGGCACATCGGCGCGGACCGGCCATTTAGGCGCGGCCCGCGCACTCCCGCGCACGGCGCCGGGCCGGCCGGTCAGGCGTCCCCGTACGCCTCGCCGCCGAGTTCCAGCCGCGCCGTCCCGGCGGTGGTGTCCGCGAGCCAGCCGCGGAAGGCCTTTAGATCGGACTCCGGCAGCCCGACCTCGATGCGGACCTCCGCGCCGTACGTCACCTCGCGCACCGTCCGGCCCGTCGTACGCAGATCGTTCTCCACCCGGCCCGCGCGCTGGTGGTCGACGGTCACCGTCACCAGCCGGAAGCGCCGGCGGGTGACCGTTCCCAGCACGTCCAGCGCCTCGCCGACGACACCGCCGTAGGCGCGGATCAGGCCCCCGGCGCCGAGCTTGACGCCGCCGAAGTAGCGGGTGACCACGGCGACCACGAAGCGGACCTCGCGGCGCACCAGCATCTGGAGCATCGGTACGCCCGCGGTGCCGCCGGGCTCCCCGTCGTCGCTGGCCTTCTGAACGCCGCCGTCGGCACCGAGGACGTAGGCGAAGCAGTGGTGGCGGGCCGTGGGGTGTTCCCTGCGGATGCGCGCGATGAAGTCCTGGGCCTCGGCCTCGGTCGCCACGGGCGCGAGCGCGCACAGGAAGCGGGACTTGTTGATCTCGATCTCGTGGACGCCCTCGCGCGCGAGCGTGCGGTACTGCTCCTGCATCGGGCCAGCCTATGCGGCCCCGGTGACCTGCGAAGCGGCGGCCGGCGGCGGCCCGCGCCGCGCGGGGGTGTCCGCCGTACGGGCCCGGGTGTCGGCCGGACGGGCGCAGTCCGCACGGCCAGGCGGCGTACCCGCCCCGTCCGCACGGTGCGTCGGGGAGACGTCCGCGCCGCCCGTGGGCACTGTGAGGCCAGTGCGAGAGCCTCGTGTTCCGGGGCCCCGCTCGTACACGTAGGAACGGCGGGTTTGCGGAGGGCGGCATGGAAGAGAGCACACAGGCGGCGATGACGGCGGGCGTGCCCGTGACGGGTGACGAGATGCCCGAACCCCCGCCCGAGGTCATCGAGGCGGCACGCACTGCGCCCGATCACTGGTTGGCCATGGTGGATCTGACCTGGCAGGGCGAGGGGCCACCGCCCCTGTGGGCGCTGATCGGGCAGTGGCGCTCGGGTCCGACGGGCGAGATCGAGGAGTGGCGGGACAATCCGGAGTACCGGCCGTCGCCGCAGATGCTGGACTGGCCGGAGCCGGCCGACGCGGTCGACTGCGCGGTGCAGCTCGCCGCGACCGGCTACGGGCCGGGCCAGGACGTGTCCGAGGCGCTGGCGCGCGCGGAGGTGTCCGTACTGGTCACCGCGACCGGCTCACCGCTGGCCGCCGCCTCCCCCGAGGGCACCCCGGTGATCCCGGTCTACACCTCGCAGAGCTATCTCGAATCGGTGGGCCGGCTGCTCTTCGACCGCCGGCCGGTGTCCGCGCTCGTCGAGCAGCTGCCGCCGGGGCACGCGCTGTATCTCAACCCGACCGGCCCGGTGAGCATGCTGGTGGACACCGAGGAGCTGCGCGCCGCGGTGGCCGCGGCGTCCGGCACGACGGACGAGGCGGGCAAGCCGGCCGTGGCGGCGCGCCCGGGCACCGGGGCCGGCGGCGCCGAGCCGGTGAGCGGCGGCCGGGCGATCGGCAAGCCGGCCCGTGCGGCGAACGGCAGCACCGTCGGCGCCGGGATGGCCAGTAGTGGAGTGGCCCGCGGCCGGAACTGATCCGCCGGCGCACAGGACCCGCCCCGCCCGTCTTCCCCTTCGGGCGGGGCGTCTGCCGTACCGCCGCGGGGTCCTCGCGGTCCGCGCACCGGTCGTCCCACGACGGGAATCTCCTGGCGGCGCCGTCCGTTGAGCGCACAGGAACCTTCCACAGGAGGCAGTGCGTGTACGGCGACCCCACCACGATCCGCAGGATCCTCACCGAGCTCGGCGACACCTGGGCGATCGTGGGCCTGTCGAGCAACGAACAGCGGGCGGCGCACGGCGTCGCGGAGGTGCTGCAGCGGCACGGCAAGCGGATCGTGCCGGTGCATCCGAAGGCCGAGACGGTCCATGGTGAGCAGGGGTATCCCTCGCTCGCCGCGATCCCGTTCCCGGTCGATGTGGTCGATGTCTTCGTCAACAGCGAGCTGGCGGGCGGCATAGCCGACGAGGCGGTGGCGCTGGGCGCGCGGGCCGTCTGGTTCCAGCTCGGGGTGGTCGACGAGGCGGCCTGGGACCGGGTGCGCGACTCCGGGCTCGATATGGTGATGGATCGCTGTCCGGCGATCGAGCTGCCCCGGTTGGGCTGAAGGGGGCGGCGCTCGTCAGGCGGTGCCCAGGCCGTCCAGGAGTGTGGCGCCGGGCAGTTCGGCCAGTGCCGTGCCGGGCACGATGAGTTTGCCGCGGCGGCTGCCGCTGCCGATCAGGGCGTAGGGGGTCTCGGCGACGGCGGTGTCCACCAGCAGCGGCCAGTCGGCGGGCAGGCCGATCGGGGTGATGCCGCCGTATTCCATCCCGCTGTCGTCGACCGCCTGGTCCATCGGCGCGAACGACGCCTTGCGGGCGCCCAGTTGGCGGCGCACCGCCCCGTTGACGTCCACGCGGGTGTGCGAGAGGACGACGCAGGCGGCCAGGGTGGTCTGCCCGCCGCGCTTGCCGGCCACCACCACGCAGTTCGCCGACTGCTCCAGCAGCCAGGGCCCGTAGTGTTCGACGAGCAGGGCGGTGTCCGCGATGGCCGGGTCGGTGTCGACGTAGCGCAGCTCCTCGACCGCCACCGGCCCCTGCCAGTCACGCAGCGCGCCGGCCACCGGAGGGACCAGCAGGTCCAGGCACTCGACGGCGGGGCGGACATCGTCAAAGGCATCCATCGGGACGGGCATACGCGCCAAGTTAACAGTCGTGCCCGCCCGGCGGCGGACCCGCTCAGCGGGCGAGCGGGATGATCACCGACATGGTCATCTCGACCGGCTCCGCGCCGTCGTTGCGGTAGGCGTGGGGGACCTTGGCCTCGAACGTCGCGGAGGCGCCGGCGGGCACTTGGTGCTCCGCGCCGTCGACCACCAGCGTCAGGGTGCCGGTGCGGACATGCAGCAGTTCGACGGTGCCGGGCGGGTGCGGATCGGAGGCGCTGCGGTCGCCGGGCATCAGCCGCCAGTCCCACAGTTCGAAGGGCCCGGGGGCCTCGGCGCCCACCAGGAGCATGGTGAAGCTGCCGGCCTCGGTGGACCAGAGCCGGACCGCCTCGTCGGCGGCCACGATGCGCACCTGCGGGCCCTGCTCGTAGTCGAGCAGCGTGGTGATGCTGACGCCGAGCGCGTCGGCGATCTTGACGGTGGTGCCCACGCTCGGGTTCGTACGGGCCTGCTCGATCTGGATGATCATGCCGCGGCTGACCCCGGCCCGGGCCGCCAGCGCATCGAGGGTGAAGCCGCGCTCACCGCGCCAGTGCTTGAGGTTGCGGGCGAGCGACTGCGTGAGCTGATCGAGATCCGTCACGGGTCCGTCCAGGTCGGGGGCGAATATATTCGATTCCGCAGTTCAGTTTCTTGCACTACGGTGTGGTGTACTTCAGCGTCCGGTTCACTGTACTGCGAGGTTTCACCATGACAGCGGTCTTCGCCCTGGCCACCAGCCTGCTGTGGGGGCTCGCCGACTTCGGCGGCGGACTGCTCACCCGACGGCTGCAGGCGCTGACCGTCGTGGTGGTCTCGCAGACCCTGGCCGCCGTGGCACTGGGCGCCATCGTGCTGGCCACCGGCGGCTGGCGGGAGGCCGGACCGCAGCTGTGGTGCGCGGTCGGCGCGGGAGTCGTGGGACCCGCCGCCATGCTCTGCTTCTACCGCGCCCTGGCGCTCGGCCCGATGGGCGTGGTCTCCCCGCTCGCCTCGATCGGCACCGTCCTGGTACCGCTCGGCGTCGGGATCGTGGCGGGCGAGCGGCCGGGGCTGCTGCAGTCCGCCGGCATGGTGGTGGCCGTGGTCGGCGTGCTGCTGGCCGGCGGCCCGCGGCTCAACGGCGCGTCGGTGGCCCGCCAGACGATCGCGCTGACGCTGGTCTCGGCGCTCGGCTTCGGCGCGGTGATGGCGCTGATCTCCGAGGCGTCCACGACCGTCACCGGGCTCTTCCTCGCCCTGTTCGTCCAGCGGGTGTGCAATGTCGCCGTCGGCGGCGCCGCCCTGTACGCCTCGGTGCGGCGCGGCACCCCGGCACTGCCCGAGGGCGGACTGCCGGCCCTTCGCGGCGCGCTGCCCGCACTCGCCTTCGTCGGGATCGCCGATGTCGCCGCCAACGGCACGTACGCGATCGCCGCCCAGCACGGCCCGGTCACCATGGCGGCGGTGCTCGCCTCCCTCTACCCGGTCGTCACCTCGCTCGCGGCGCTCGGCGTCCTCAAGGAGCGGCTCCAGGCCGTCCAAGCGGCCGGCGCCTCGCTCGCGCTGGTCGGCACGGTGCTGCTCGCCTCGGGCAGCTGACTCCGGGGCAGGCGCGCCTGACGGCTGGTCAGGACGCCTCGTACGCCTCCCCGGCCTCCGCGGCGTGCCATTCCTGCACCGCGCGCAGCTGCTCGGGGGTGACGCCCTCGGGGATCGGCACCGGCGCCGGCGTGCGCAGCGGCGGCTGCCAGCCCTCCCGGGGGTCCCAGCGGCGGACGACCTTGGCGGGCGCGCCGGCGACCACCGCGTGGTCGGGGACCTCGCCGCGCACCACGGCGCCGGCCGCGACGACCACGTTCCGGCCCAGCCGCGCGCCGGGCAGGATCACCGCGCCGGTGCCGATCCAGCTGCCGGAGCCGATGGCGACCGGGTCGCTGCGCGGCCACTGCTTGCCGATCGGCACCTCGGGGTCGTCGTAGCTGTGGTTGGTGGTGGTGACGTACACCCCGGGGCCGAAGAAGCAGTCGTCGCCGATCGTCAGCCGGACATCGGCGATCACATGGCTGCCCCGCCCGAGCACCACGCCGTTGCCCAGCGTGAGGATCGGGTCCGGGCCGAGATCGAGGTCCGGCATCATGCCCGCCGTGAGCGTCACGTCCTGGGCGATGATGCAGTGGTCGCCCAGCTCGATCCACGGGTCGCCGAAGACCGTGCCCTGCGGGAAGGCGAGCCGGGTGCCGGTGCCGATCCGGCGGAAGCGGTACGGGCCGGGGCGCTGTGCCGTCACGGCCGCGGACTCCCTCACCCAGCGCGCGCCGCGGTGCACGGCACGCGACACGGCCCGGCGCCGCCAGGCCGCGACGGATGAGAACACGTTCTTGTTCATCGGCACCCGCACACGGTAATCGGCCCGCCGCCGTAGCGACCGTGCGGCGTGCTGTGATCTTCGCCCCACCCGCGGCCGTCCCCGCCGGGCGCCGCGGAGGTCGTCTACGGTGCTGGAGTCGCGGCGCAGCACGGCAAAGGAGAGCGAAGAATGACGGCACGGGCCTTGATCTCAGCGGTGAACGGCAAGGAGCCGGCCATCGATCCCTCGGCGTTCACCGCCGCGACGTCCGTCGTGCTCGGCGAGGTCTCCATGGCGGCCGGCTCCAGCGTCTGGTACCACGCGGTGCTGCGGGCCGACTGCGGCCCGATCGTGCTCGGCGCCGACAGCAACATCCAGGACAACTGCACGGTCCATGTCGACCCCGGCTTCCCGGTGACCGTCGGGGAGCGGGTCTCGGTCGGCCACAACGCGGTGCTGCACGGCTGCACCGTCGAGGACGACGTGCTGATCGGCATGGGCGCCACGGTGCTCAACGGGGCCCACATCGGGGCGGGTTCGCTGGTCGCCGCGCAGGCGCTGGTCCCCCAGGGCATGCGGGTCCCGCCCGGCTCCCTGGTCGCCGGGGTGCCGGCGAAGGTCAAGCGCGAGCTGACCGCCGAGGAGCGCGAACTCCTCACCGTCAACGCCACGATGTACGGGGAGCTGGCGGCGCAGCACCGGGAGACGGTCACGGCCGACGGGGAGTGAGCGGGCCGGGCGGCCGCGGCGGCACGGACCGGGGACGCGCCCGCGCCCGGCCGCCGCGGATCGGCTCGGCGCTCCCGCTCGGCCGTCCTGCGGTTAGCCTCAGCGTCCGGCGGTGGCGACGGTCAGCGCGGAGGACAGCAGCTCGGCGTCGAACAGGGTGGCGTCCGCCAGGCGGTTGGCGTTGGCGTAGGCGTTCAGCATCAGCTTGGCGGTCCGCAGGGCCGAGGGGGAACGGCGCACCAGCGGCTTGATCCAGCGTGCGACGGTGCTGTCGAGCTGCTCCTCGGGGACGGCCTTGTGCAGGATGGACAGCTCCTGCGCGGTGGCGGCGTCGAAGTTGTCGGCGGTCAGTATCAGCTCACGGATCCGCGAGGCGCCCGCCTCGTGCAGCAGCCGCGGCATGATCCCGCCCCAGGCGGGCGGCACCCCCAGGCCCAGCTCCGGCAGCCGGAAGCGGCAGGTGTCCGCGCCGGCCCGCAGATCGCAGAAGACCGCGAGCCCCACACCGGCGCCGACCACCCCGCCGTGCAGCCGCGCGATGGTCACCACGTCCGTGCTCGCGAGGGCCTCGCACACCCGCCGCGCCTTGTTGCCGAGCGCGCGCAGCCCCACCCCGCCGGGCTCCTCGGCGAGCAGAGCCGGGAACTCCGAGCGGTCACCGCCCAGGCAGAAGTCCGCGCCCGCGCCGGAGAGGACCAGGACCCGGATACCGGACTCGTCGTCCAGGGCCCCCAGTACGGCGAGCAGCTCGTCGAGGATCTCCCCCGAGATGGCGTTGCCCGTCTCGGGACGGTTCAACTGGACGGTGAGAACGGCGCCTTCCCGTCTCACGAGGAGGGACTTGAAGTCGTGCATCATGGGCGTTCCTTGTTTCGTTGTGCCGCTGTGCGGGAGGCCTGTGCGCCGGGGCGGTCAGACGCGGACGACGGGAAGAGTGACCAGGCGGCGGAAGGCCACCCGTGACTCCCAGACGGGCGGTGCGCCGATCCGCAGCCCGGGCAGCCGGTCGAGCATCGCGGTGAGCAGGCAGTCCGCCTCCATGCGCGCCAGCGCGTTGCCGAGGCAGTAGTGGATTCCCCCGCCGAAGCTCAGGTGGGAGGCGCGCCGGCTGACGTCGAACTCCTCGGGGGCGGCGAAGTGGTCCGGGTCGTGATGGGCGGCGCCGACCATGAGCTGCACCATCTCGTTCTTGCGGACGGTCACGCCGGCCAGCTCGGTGTCCTCGGGGGCGATCCGGCTGATCATGTGGATCGGGGCGTCGTAGCGCAGCACCTCGTCGATCGCGTCCGGTATCTGCTCGGGGTGCACCCGCAGCCAGTTCAGCTGCCGGGGGTGCTCCAGGAGCAGCCGGATCATGCTGGACAGGACGTGTGAGGTGGTCTCCAGCGCGGCCAGCACCATGAAGAGCGCGAGGGAGAAGACGGCCTCGTCGACGGCTTCGCGGTCGGGCTCCTGCGCGTCCCAGACGCGGAGCCAGGAGGAGACCGGGTCATCGCCCGGATTTCTTCGCCGTTCGCTCACCAACGCGGTGAAATACTGGCGCAATTGATGGCTTGATCCGTCCGAGAGCATGAGCTGGCTCGGCGTCGGAAACAATTCCTGGGTGTACACCTGATCATGGGTGAGCGCACGCAGAAGGGCATAGTCGGACGGCGGAATCCGCAGCCATTCCCCGATGGTGATCACCGGAAGTTCCTCGCTGACCAGGGCGCAGAAATCCGCCGGGCCGGTCGCGAGTTGTTCCTCGAACCGGTCGAGCAGCCGCCGCGTCGTCCGCTGGATCGACGGTCGCATTCCGGCCACGCAGTTGCGGTCGAAAACGTTGCCCAACGACCGCCGCACCCGGGTGTGGTGCGGCGGGTTGAGCATCGGCAGGGTGCCGCCCATCTGCCGGGAGGCATCCGCGCTCCAGCGGGCCGCGTCCCCCTGACGGGCCCGCCAGGCACTGTCCGGGACCCGCCAGTTTCTGCTTCGCAAAAGCTGGTGGCACAGCCCGTATGACGTGGCCAGATATCCGCCCCAGGGCGCCGGAACGACCTCTCCCATGGTCCTGAGTTTCGCGTACAGCGGCAGCGGATTCGACTGGCCGTCGACCGTGCGCAGACGGGAAAAAAGCGAAACCACACTGCGCCGGTCGACGGCGGCAGTGGCCAGAGCGGGAGGCAAAGCGGCACCTTCTTTCAGAAGATCACTCACGGATCGCCAACCCTGCATACCCCTGCCGCCGAACGTTCATGCGACAAACGAACATTCAAGCTGTAGTAAAGCTCACACCCGCCACCAGCTGAGGAATCCACTCCACCAGCTGCCCTTCTGGGGCTTGCCCTGCTGCTCCTGGGCCCGGGCGGCTCCCCCCTCGGCCGCGGCGGGCAGCGGGCGCCGCCGCTCGCTGCGTACCGGGGTGAAACGGGCGGGCAGCGCGTTGAGCGCGCGGTGGAACGGGCCGGGCCGCCAGGTCAACGTCTGTGCGGGCACGCCCAGTTCGATGTCGGGCAACGTGTTCAGCAACTTCTCGATCGCCCGTATGGAGATCAGCAGCGCGGGGTCCTTCGCCGGGCAGGCGTGCGGGCCGGCGCCCCAGGCCAGATGGGCCCGCTTGCTGAACGTCTGCCGGCTCGCGGACAGGCTCGGGTCGGCGTTGGCCGCCGCGAAGCTGATCAGCACCGGCGTCCCGGCCGCCAGCTTGGTCCCGGAGAGTTCCACCTCGTGCACCGGGTAGTGCGTGGCGTAGTTGGCGATCGGCGGGCTGTTCCACAGCACCTCGTTGATCGCGTCCTCGACCAGGACGTCACCGCCGCCCTGCGGGCCGCCGGCGAACTCCTCCTCGGACAGCAGCTGCCGCAGCGCGTTGGCGATGATGTTCTGCACCGGCTCGGTGCCCGCGCCGATGAGCAGGGCCAGCTGGTGGACCATCTCCTCGTCGGTCAGGCGGGACTGGTGCTGCATCAGCCAGGAGGTGACGTCCTCGCCCGGCGTGCTGCGCTTCAGCGTGACCAGCTCGAACAGGGCACCGGCCATGACCTCGTTGGCCCGCTCCACATCCACGCCGTCGAAGAGGTTGGAGATGGCGCTGATCAGCCGGTCGCCGATCTCGGCCGGGCAGCCGAAGAGGTCGTTGAAGACCAGCAGCGGCAGCAGCTGCGCGTAGTCACTTATCAGGTCGGCCTTGCCCCGCAGGCCGAACTGGTCGATGAGGTACGCCGCGACGCGGTCGACATGCCGGCTCACCCGGTGCATGTCCAGGCGCGCGAGGCTCTCCGTCACCGCCTGGCGCAGCCGAAGGTGCTCGGCGCCGTCGGAGAACATGCAATTCGGCCGGTACATCATCATCGGCAGCACGGGGCTGTCCTGCGGGACACGCCCCTCGTTCAGCGCGCGCCAACGGCGGGAATCCCGCGCGAAGGTGTCCGGGTTCTGCAGGACGTGCAGCGCGGTGGCGTAGTCCGTGACGAGTTCGGCCTCCACACCAGGAGCCAGCTCGACGGGGGCGCTGGGGCCGTACTGCCGCATCGTGTCGTAGAAAGCGTCCGGTGCGGCGGCGAATTCCGGCCCGTGCAGGGGCACCCTTTCGCCGCCGGCGTGCGCGGGGCAGCCTGGCGGCGGAGACTGGAATTCCGAGTGAGATTGCATGGCTGAGCTCCTAGTTGACGCGGGACTGTAGATATCGGACGAGTGCGATCAGGGAATCTGCCGAGGAACGCTGGTCCCGTGCGTCACAGTGGACGACGGGCGTCTCCGGGAGAAGGTCCAGCGCCTCCCGGATCTCGTCGAGCGAATGGGAGGGGGTCCCGTCGAACCGGTTCACGGCGATGGCGTACGGGATTCCGTAGTGTTCCACCAGGTCCATGACAGGGAACGACTCGTCAAGACGCTGCGGGTCGACCAGGACCAGCGCACCGAGCGCCCCCCGCGTCATGTCTTCCCACACCTGAACGAACCGCTGCTGCCCGGGCGTTCCGAACAGATAGAGGACCAGCTGCTCACTGAGGGTGAGTCGGCCGAAATCCATGGCGACCGTGGTCGTGGTCTTGTCCGGCGCGCCCTTCGGATCGTCAATTCCCGCGCCCGCCTGGGTCATTACCTCTTCGGTCCGCAGCGGAGGAATCTCGGACATGGTGCCGATGAATGTCGTCTTCCCCACGGCGAAATGACCTACCACGAGGATCTTCGCCGCGGTCTGCACTGAATCACGCAGGTACACGCCGTCATCCAAAGCGGGCCTGGAGTCCATTCAGCACCTCCTCAAGGATTTTCCGGTCGACAAGCTGAGCGCTAGGTATGGGCGCGCGGGAGTAGAGATACCCCTCCCGCGCGAGGTCGGACACCAGAATCTTGACGACGCCCACCGGGAGCCGGGTGTGCCCGGCGATCTCGGCGATCGAGAGAAAGCCTCCCGAACACAGCTCCAGCAGGCGGAGCTTCTCCGGATCGAGCGGTTTCGTCCGAGGGGGCTCCGCATGCACGGTGACCAGGGTGATCAGCGAGAACTCATCGCCGTCAAGAAGATCGCGACCGTTGGTGATGACGTACGGCCGCACTAAATCCGCTGCTTCGTGTTCCAGCTCCGGCTCGTCGTCATGTGTCATGACTGAATATCTGCCCTCTCACGAGGCGGGCTGGTCAATGCCTTACCGAGCTGCCCGACCAGCTGCTGCATACGGAAGGTGATCTCCGCCATGTCGACATCGGGCGATGCCGAAACGGCGAGATACGCGCCTTCACCGGCCGAGATGAGAAAGACCCAGCCATGGTCGAATTCCACCAGCGTCTGCCGCCACTGCGGGCGGTTGGCGGACGCACCGCCATGGCAGAAGTCGGCCACCGTACGGCTCAGCGACTGCATTCCGCTCATTGCCGCGGCGACGGTATCGGCGTGGTCCCGGCCGACGTCCTTCGAGCGGGCCATGAGCAGACCGTCGGCGGAAACGAGAATGGCATGCTGCGCTTCGGGCAGTTCCAGAGCACTGTCAAGCATCCATGACAGATCGTAGTTCACTGAACCTCATGCCCTTCATCGCTTGCATTAGTGGAACGCCGGCCGGACTGCGTGCCGCGCTGGAATGCGCCCATGACGGACGCGGCCCGTGCACTGTCGCGGGCCGGGGTTTCCGTGGTCTCGTTCTGGGTCGGCACGATGGAAATCGCACCACGGCGGCGGCGCTTGGGCAGCCCGCCGGCGGTCGTCTCACCGACCGGCGCCGAGGGAGCCGGCGGCTGCGCGGTCGGCACCGGTCCCGGAGCCTGGTAGGAGGGGCGCCGCTGGGCCGGAACGGCACCGCCGGAAGCCGGGTGACCAGGAGGGTTCTCGGGCGGCAACGGAGCGGACGCGGCCACGGCAGGGCTCTCCTCGGGCTCGTGCAGGGACGTCAGTAGATCGTCGGGGAGCAGGACGACCGCGCGCACGCCACCGTAGGGAGAGGTGGAATCCACCGATACGCTGAATCCGTAGCGGGCGGCGAGCACACCCATGACCGTGAAACCGAACTGCGGCGGATTTCCGAGGCTGGAGACGCTGGCGGAATTCTCGCTCGACAACAGCCGGGCGGCGCGCGCCTTCTCCTCCTCGTTCATACCGACACCGGCGTCATCGACGACGATGCATACGCCCTTGGGTACCGGACGGATATTGATCTCGATCATCGTTTCCGGCGCCGAGTAACTGGTGGCGTTGTCCAGCAGTTCGGCAAGAACCAGCGCGACCGGTTCCACCGCACGGCTCACGATGGCGAAGTTGCTCTGCGACCGGATTTCGACGCGCGTGAAGTGACGGATTCGCCCCTTCGCACTGCGGACCACATCGTAGAGCGAGGCATTGTGCCGCCGCCGGCCGAGCCAGCCGTCGCAGAGGACGGCGATGGACTGGGCCCGCCGCGCGAACTGCGAGTTCATGTGGTCGATGTCGAGCAGATCCTGAAGGATCTTGTGCTCGCCATAGGTTTCCTGCAGCTTGGAAATCGCCAGCTGCTGCTCGCTCGCCAGCCCCTGGAGGGTGCGCATGGCGGACTTCAGAGTGGTCTTGGTGGCCTCTTCCGCGCGGTCTTTGGCCTCCTCCACCGCCTCGGTGTAGCGGTCTTCCAGATTGGCGTAGTGCTGCTTGAGATCAGCCTTCTCTGCTCGAAGCTCCGATATTTTCTTTCGACCGCGAATAATCGCGGTTGCGGCTACAGGTGTGCCAGCGATCAATCCCCAGAGCGCTGGATCCTGGAAGTATTGCGTCATAAGACTCTCTTCGGACGACGGAGCCACCAGGTGTCGTTCGCCTGGCTGCGACGTATCTGCTCATTCGCGGTTCCGGACATACGTGAACGGCCGCGCGCAGTCGCCTGCCAGAAAGCCATCAAAGGGCCGGCTAATGGCATAGTGCTCCCGGGGTGGCAGTTTTCAAAGGCCAATGCGCGGAATTACTTTCTTGCCTTAGCAGGTGACTAGCCCGTTGGCAAGTGCGATGATCTTAGCATCACGACAACGGCCATCGTCCAACCGCGATCTGAACAGTTCCTCATCTGAAGGGGATTCAACAAAGGCCCCCTTTGGGGCCATTGGACTCTTGCGCCGGGATCGGCGGCAGCCCTCTCGTCCGGATCCTGACGATCCGTTGACGTGCGGCGACGCGGTCCTCGCGCGGGGCGGTGGACGGGTCGGCCGACTCAGCGATGCGGGGCGTCGTGCACGTACGTGATCTCGCCATCGCGGACCCGGACGACGCGCACGGTCATGTCGCGGTCGGTGCCCCGCAGGTAGTGGGCCGTGCACCGGGTCCGGGCGCCCTTGACGGCGCGCAGGTCGTGCGTGCAGTCGACCGATCGCGGTCCCCTGGGGATCACCGGCAACGACAGATGGTCCGAGATCGACCGCGCGACCTCGCGGCGCGGGACGGTGTCGGTCGTCCGGTGCACCGCGCTGGTGGCGTTCCGGTCCCGCAGCCATTGGCTGCCGGCCGTGAGGCTTCCCGCCAGCAGAGCCGTACCGACCAGCGTCAGACCGACAGCTCGCAGTGTGCGCACGACTCTCCTTCCCGCGGGTATCCGCCGTTCCCCGGGCCGCGGCGCGGCCGGATCACGGACAATTCTTGCCGGATGCCCGGCGTCGGCAACACGAGCCCGCCGTGGTGCCGCCACCCAGGCGACGCTGCGTCAGGGGGACGGCACCGGTCCCTGCATCTGTTCGCTGATCCAGTGCAGCGACTCGGGCATCCGCTGGATGTAGGTGTGGCCGCTGTGCACACCGTTCGGTATGTCGAAGAGCGTGGAGTGGATCGGTCCGCCGGTGTAGTCGGCGATGAAGCGCTTCACATCGGGCACCGCGACCTCCCGGCTGCCGAGCTCGAACGCCAGATAGACCTCCGGGCCCTTGCGCCGGTCCAGCTCCCGTGCGAGGTGACGCGGGTCGTTGGCCCGCATCTCCGCCGGGTGCCCCTGCCACAGCGGTGAATCCGGCGCCGTGTCAGGGCCGTTGACGATCGCCGCCTTGAACTGCTGCGGCTCCTTGAGGACGGCCTTCAGGGCGGCGAAGCCACCGGACGAGGACCCCATGAAGGCCCAGCCGTCCCGGCTGTCGTAAGTGCGGAAATTGGCCCGCGCGAAGTCCGGCACGTCCTCGGTGAGCCAGCTGCCCATCTTCGGCTGCCCCGGGATGTCGCTGCCGTCGTAATACCTCTTGCCGGGGTTGAGCACCGGCATCACCAGGATGAACGGCAGCGTCTTGCCCTGCCGGGACCACTCCGCGAGCCGCTCCTCCAGCGAAAAGGGCTCCCCCGCCCAGTAGTTGAACGGATAGCCGTAGGCGCCGGGCAGCGCGATCAGCACCGGGAAGGCGCTCCGGGCGTACCGGGGGCGGTGGTACTCGGGCGGCAGCCAGGTCCAGATGTCGCCGGTGAAGCCGGACTTACGGCCGTGCCAGGTCGTCCGTACGACCTGGGTGCCGTCGTCGCCGGTCGTCCGGAACGGGGTGAAGGAGGAGCGCGGTCCGCGCGGCGGCACCATCCGCGGCCGGCCGTTGTTGGCGTCCGCGGGACGGGCCCGCAACCGCGGCACACCGGAGGCGTCGACGGCATCACGGCCGGTACCGCAGCCGGCCAGCAGCACCAGAGCCAGCACGCTCACCGCAGCTCGGACACGCAGGCACTTCATCGGGACGCTCTCCTTGGATGCTCGGTCCGGCCGCGGACACCACGCTGCCATCACGGCGCCGGTCCGAAGACACCACCCAGAGATCGCCCGGAGCCCGCCCGGCACCGCCCCCGGCCGCGTGAGCTGGCGCTCCGCGGTTTTCCGGCCACAAAAGGGCGCTCCGGCACGTCAATTGGGCCGACCGGGATTTCCCCCGTTCGATAGACCTGCGGCTTGTTTGCTCGTTCACCGGACGGTCGGTTCTGACCCGGCGGATTCCCGTTCCGCGAGGGTGCGGGGTTGTGCCGCGGGGGGATGACCGATGACCGCCTGGGCCGCTCGCCGGGCCACCCGCTGCCCGGAATGGCGGGACGGGCCGTGGAACACGGGCGGTGGCGCGCGGGCAGCGGAGCACGAGCGGCCGTCCGTACTGCTCGATGGCACCCGGCCGGGAAGGCACCCGCGGCTCCGGCGTCCGGTCCCGGTCCTTCGCCTCACGGCGGCCGGTGCGGCCCTGATCTGCGCCGACGTACGGCGCCACGAATGGGGTCACTCCCTGTGACACACCGGTCACGTCCGGGATGCGGGTGCGCCGGGCCGGTCGCATGCTGAGGGCATGAAGCGTGCCCCCGTGATCGTGCATCCGCCCTGTACGGGCGGTCGCCGTGTGACGCTCTACGGACAGGATCTGGGGCGGGCACTGCGCCCCGGCGATGTGGCCGCCATACTGCGCCGGGCCGGTTTCGGTACCGCGCGGTTCGTCTGGGACGACACCGGCGTCTTCGAATGGCGCGACGGCGGGCCGGACGTGTGGCTGATGCCCTGAGCCGCCGAGGCGGCGCCGTGGAGGATCGGTCGGGCGGCCGGGCGGGCAGCGGAGTCGCTCCGGCCCGGCGCACCGGTCAGTCGACCGTCGCGGCGACCTTGGCTTCCTTCGCCGCGCGGGCGGCGGCCGCCTTCTTCGCGCGGTGCTTCATCAGGAGGAACGAGCCGATGCCGAACAGCACCGCGGCACCCAAGCCCCACGACGAGAAGCGCTTGAGCCAGGGCTCGGCGACGATGCCCACGCTGTAGATGAGCGCGGTCGTCCCGCCCGCCCAGATGATGCCGCCGAGGACGTTGGCGATCAGGAACTTCCAGTACGGCATCCGCAGCACGCCGGCGAGCGGGCCGGCGAAGATGCGCAGCAGCGCGATGAAGCGGCCGAAGAAGACCGCCCACATCCCCCACTTGTCGAACTGCGCCTCGGCCATGGCGACATGGTCGGGACCGAAGTGCCTGGGGAACCTCCGACCGGCCCAGTGCAGCAGCGGCTGGCCGCCCTTGCGTCCGATCAGATAGCCGACGGAGTCCCCGAGGATCGCGCCGATCGACGCGCAGGCGCCGAGCACGTACGGGTTGATGTGGTCCTGGGTCGCGGCGAGGATCGCCGCGCTGACGAGGACGATCTCACCGGGCAGCGGAATGCCGAGGCTCTCCAGTCCGATGACCACCCCCACCAGGAGGTAGACGCTCACGGCCGGTACCGTCTCGAGCCACTCCTGGATGTGCAAAACCGGTTCCTCCGCTGAAGTAGGGCCCCCGTGGGCCGGGCCCGATGCCCCTGGCACCGCGGCCGCTCGATCCCCTTGGCACGCCTGGGCGCGCCCGGGAAGCGTACTCGATCGGGTCGCCCATGAGCCGATTCGTCCCGCGGTGGGCGACCTCCGCCGCCGCGGCCGACGGGGCCCTCCCGGGACGGCGACGGCCCGCCGCGCGGTGGCGCAGCGGGCCGGTGGGAGAACTCGGCTGTGAAGCGATTCACCCGGTGAAGCGGCTCACTTGTTGGGGCGCAGGGTCCACACGATGGTCATCTCGCCGGTCACCGCGCCGTCCTCGCGGGTGAGGGAGACGTTCACCGGGAATTCCGGGCGCTCGCCGGCGTCGAGCTCGGCGACCACCTCGGCCACCGGCCGGCCCAGCTCCGCGGTGGCGGCGACCGCCCCCATGGCGAGCTTCTTGTAGCCGATCTCGGCGCGCACCGCCAGCGGCACCGCGCGGCCGAGCTGGTCGCCGAAGGCGGTCATCACGATCGCCCCGCTCGCGGACTCGGCGAGGGTGAACATCGCGCCGGCGTGCGGGCCGCCGACGTGATTGTGGAAGTCGGACTGGTCGGGCATGCGGACCACGGCGCGCTCGGCGGTGGTCTCGGTGAACTCGAGGTTCAGGGTGCGGACCATCGGCACGGAGGCCGCCATCATTTCGCCGATCGACGGCAGGGTCTCGGAGGACATGAGGTCATGTTACCTAGCGGTAGCTTAGCTGGGAAGGGCGGCGGGGTCCGGGTGTTCCGCCCCGCGCCGATCCCGGTGCGCGCCGCTGCCCGCGCCGCCTATCGTGGACGCCCGTGCGGCCAGGTCAACAACACAGCGCAGACGCTCGGGTGAGCCACCCGGCGCACGAGGTGCACGGTGCGCCGGGTTCCCCGTGCCGCCGTCCCTCCGCCACCGGCCCGGGCTCGCTGCCGTGGTGAGAGCCCGTCCCGCCTGGGCCGGACGCAACTATCTGCTGCTCACCGGCGCCACGGTGATCACCAGCCTCGGCAGCTCCGGTGCGCTGATCGCGACCGCCTTCGCGGTGCTCGCCGCCGGTGGCACCGCCACCGAGGTCGGCCTGGTCGCGGCCGCCCGCACCGTCCCGCTGCTCCTCTTCCTGCTGATCGGCGGCGCGGTCGCCGACCGGCTCCCCCGGCACCGTGTGATGGTCGCCGCGAACACCCTCAACTGCGTCTCCCAGGGCCTGTTCGCGCTGCTCGTGCTGACCGGGGAGCCGCGGCTGTGGCAGATGGCGCTGCTGGCCGCCCTCGGCGGTACCGGGCAGGCGTTCTTCGCGCCGGCCTCCGAGGGCATGGTGCTCGCCGGGGTCTCCGGTGAGCACTCCGGCCGCGCCTTCGCGGTGTACCGGATGGGCATGAACGGCGCGAACATCGGCGGGGCCGCGCTCGGCGGGGCCCTGGTCGCCGCCGTCGGCCCGGGCTGGGTGCTGGCCATCGACTCCGCGGCGTTCGCACTCGCGGCGGCGCTGCGTGCGTTCCTCGACGTCAGCGGAGTTCCCCGGCGGGCGGCCGGCGGCGGGATGCTGCACGACCTGCGGGAGGGCTGGCGGGAGGTCGTCTCGCGGTCCTGGCTGTGGGCGGTGATCCTGCAGTTCTCCCTCGTCAACGCCATGGTCGCGGCCGCCGAGGCGGTCTACGGGCCGGTGATCGCCGCACGGTATCTGGGCGGCCCCGGCCCATGGGGGCTGGCGCTGGCCGCCTTCGGCGCGGGGACCGCGGGCGGCGCCCTGCTGATGACCCGCCTGCGGCCGCGCCGCCTCCTGCTGACCGGTGCGCTGTGCGTGTTCCCGCTCGCCCTCCCGTCCGCCGCGCTCGCCGTGCCGCTCCCCACGGCCGGGCTCGCCGTGATCATGTTCGGTACCGGCGTCGCGATCGAGGTCTTCGCGGTGACGTGGATGGTGGCACTGCACCAGGAGATCCCCGAGGACAAGTTCTCCCGGGTCTCGTCCTACGACTGGCTGGGCTCGCTGGCCGTGGTCCCGGCGGCCACCGCGCTGGCCGGCCCCGTGCAGGACCTCATCGGCACCAGGGCCGCGCTGTGGGGCTGTTCGGCGCTGATCGTGCTGCTGACGGCGGCGGTGCTGTGCGTTCCCGGTGTACGGCGGCTGACCCGGCGCACGGAGCCGGAGCCGACGGCCGGATCGGCGGACTCCCCGGCGGCCGGTGCTCCGGAGCCGCAGGCGTCGGGGACGCCGTGAGCCGCGGCCGCGACGGGTCCGTGCTCAGCCGACGCTGAACGCACCGTCCGGGGGCACCGGCGAGGCCACCGCCTCGGCGTCGCGTACGGGTGCCGCGTCCGCGATCAGCCGCCGCAGGCGCGCACCGTGCTCCACCCGGGCCGGGAACGCGTCGCCGGCCGCCCGCCGGGCCAGCGCCGCGAGCGGGAGCGGCGCGCGCGAGGCGAGCAGCACGGCGTTGCCGAAGCGGCGGCCGCGCAGCACCGAGGGCTCCGCGATCAGCGCCAGGTGCTCGAAGACCGTGGCGAAGTTGGCGAGTTGGCCGCGCAGGAAGCCGAACGGCGCGCTGTCCGCGAGGTTCGCGGCATAGCAGCCGTCCTCCCGCAGCACCCGGGCGGCGGCCCGTGCGTACTCGACCGAGGTGAGCTGCGCCGGCACCCGCGAGCCGCCGAAGACATCCGCCACGATCACATCGGCGCTGTGCTCCGGCGCCGCCTCCAGCGCCGTGCGGGCGTCCTGGGCGTGCAGCGTGACACCGCGGTCGGCGGGCAGCGGCAGATGCTCCGCCACCAGGGCGAGCAGGGCGCGATCGGCCTCGATGACGTCCTGCCGGGAGTGCGGCCGGGTGGCCGCCAGATAGCGGGGCAGGGTCAGCGCCCCGCCACCGAGGTGCAGCGCGTCCAGCGGCTCCCCCGGAGCGGCCATCTCGTCCAGGACGAAGGCCAGCCGGCGCACATACTCGAATTCCAGGTGCAGCGGCGCGTCGAGGTCCACGTACGACTGGGGCGCCCCGTCGACCGTGAGCAGCCAGGCCCGGGGCCGGTCGACATCGGGCAGCAGCTTGGCGGTGCCGCAGTCCACGGTCCGGGTGACGGGTATCGGCTCAGGTGCTGGGTCCACCGTCCCATTGTGCCGGTCCGGGCCGGGTCGCCGGCGCCGGTGCGGATCACGGCCCTTGGCCCGGTGCGGGCCGCGCCGCCCGGCCGCCGGCCCCGGGGCGGGCGGTTCAGTCCGGCCAGTCCGGCCAGTCCGGCCAGTCCGGTCAGTTCGGCCAGACCTGCCGGATCTCCGCCAGGTGGGACGCGGCCTGCCGGCGTCCGGCGCGGGCCGCGTCCGCACGCTGGGCGGGGTCCAGCACATTGCGGCCGAACGCCGACCGGGCCGCGCGGTCCGGGGTGATCACGCACACCTGCGCACCCTGGCGCGCCAGTTGGGTGCCCTGTGCCCGGGGGCCGGCGATCGGCCCGCCGGAGGCGGCCATCGGCGCGACGATCACCACCCGGTCGCAGCCGGCGGCCAGATCCGCGTTGGCGCTGGAGTGCACCCCGCCGTCGATCCAGCGGGTGCCGTCGATGGTGACCGGCGGATAGACACCGGGGACCGCGCAGCTCGCGCCGACCGCGTCGAGCAGCCGCACCCCGCTGGTGTCGTCGAAGGCGGTCCGCTCCCCCGTGGCCGCGTTCACCGCCGTGATCACCAGCCGGCGGGCCGGCCAGTCGGCCAGCTCCAGGGTCCGGGCGATGACCGTGCGCTGGGTCTCTTCGGGAACGGTGCGGGCCGCCAGGGCCAGCTTCCCCATCCGCACGCCGAAGGACACGGTGTCCCGCGAGCGCAGTGCGATGGTCGCGAACCGGGCGAGCGCGGCCGGGCCCATCCGCTCCGTCGCGCGGGACTCGGGCACGGCGAGCTGGCGCTCGTAGATCTCGTCCAGGGGGAGCTGCCGGGAGGTGAGATGCGCGCCGACGATCGATCCCGCGGAGGTGCCGATGACGACATCGGCGTCGGCCAGACCGACGCCCGCCTCGGCCAGACCGGCCAGCACACCGATCTCCCAGCCGATGCCGGTGAGCCCTCCGCCGCCCAGGACCAGCGCCGTACCCGCCATCAGGTCACCTCGATCATCCGTGTGTGCGCGGCCGTTCCTCCGGGCGAGCAGTGTCGCACCCCGCGTGCTCCCGGGACACCGGCGGCCGCGCCCCGCCTCGGCGACCGGGCCGGACACCGCCACTGACCTGCGCCGCCTCACTCCCCGACGGTGCGCACCGTGCCCACTCCGACGGTCCGGCCGCCCTCCCGGACGACGAAGCCCAGGCCCGTCTCCAGCAGCACCGGGCGGTCCAGTGCGACCTGCACCGTCACCGTCTCGCCGGGGTGGGCGAGGTTCCGCCCGCCGAGGTCGAGGCGGCCGGTGACGGCCGCGGTGCGCAGGTGGAACTGCGGCCGGTAGCCGGTGGACAGCGGCGTCCGGCGGCCGCCCTCCTCGGTGGCGAGCACCTGAAGGACGGCGGTGAAACGGCGGCGCGGGGTGAGGCTGCCGGGCGCCGCGATGGCCTGCCCGCGGCGCACCCGGTCGCGGTGGAGTCCGCGCAGCAGCAGTCCGACGTGGTCCCCGGCCTCGGCCGACGCCATGCGCTTGCCGAACGTCTCCAGCCCGGCGACGGTCGCCTCGGCCCCCGCACCGGTCACCGCCAGCCGGTCGCCGATCCGCACCGTGCCGCGCTCGACGGTTCCGGTGACGACCGTGCCGCGCCCGGTGAAGACGTGCTGCACCGGCAGCAGGAACGGGGCGGCCGGATGCCGCTCGGGCACCGGGACACCCACGTCCACGGCGTCCAGCAGCGCGTCGATCGTCGCCGTCCAGCGCGGGTCACCCGCCAGGGCACGCAGCCCCGAGACCCGTACGACGGGCACATGCGCCCCGTCGTAGCCGTGCGCGCTCAACAACTGGCGCACCTCCCGGTCCACGGAACCGGTGAACTCGGGGTCGCCGGCGTCGGCCTTGGTCAGGGCCACGACGAGGTACCGGACGCCCATCCCCCGGGCGAGCAGCACATGTTCGGCGGTCCGCGGCATGATCCCGTCGAGCGCGGAGACGGCCAGGATCGCCCCGTCGAGCTGCGCCAGGCCGGTGATCATGTTGGTGCCGAAGTCGGCGTGACCGGGCAGGTCGGCATGGGCGACGTGCCGGGTGTCGGTCTCGTACTCGACGTACGAGCCGGTGACGGTGCGACCGCGGGGCGTCTCCTCGGGCCTCCGGTCGATCCGGCCGAACGGCACGAGGGGGCCGCTCCCCCGGTCGCTCAGCACCTTGGTGAGGGCCGCGGTCAACGTGGTCTTGCCGTGTTCGGAATGACCCAGGGTGCCGATGTTCAGATGGGGCTTGGCGCGCACATATGCCGTATCGGGCACGTTGTTCTGCCTCGCAACAATGCGGTGAGGACGGCGACTTGGCGCCGTGGGACCCCTGGGGACGGCCGACCCTCCCCCTGCGGGGTCCGCCGGACGATCCGGAGAGGGTCAGCCACACCCGCCGACGGCCCGCACAACAGCCGCGAGGGCAGGGACGGTGCCGGTGCCGGTGGCGACATCCGCCGCGGCGACCTCGGCGACGGGCGGCGCGACGGCAGCCTTCGGCCCGTCCACGACTGCGGACGGGGGCGGGAGGAAGACGCGCCGGGGCATGCGCCTCATGGTTCCCGGTGTCCGCCGCGCCGTCGAGCGATTTACCCGCCGCTTCCCCGGCCGAGCGCGGACTCATGCGAACACAACAGGACAACATTGCGCGCGTTTCCGTCCGCCCCGAAACGCGCCGACCGCGGGACGGGAAAGCCGCTCCTTCCCCTCCCTCTCACCCCGGTCGGTTACGCTCCCGGGATGCTCCCACCCGCCGCAGCGCCCGCCGGCCCCGCCGCGCGCGCCACGCGTGTGCTGCTCTCCCCGTGGACCCGGCTGGGCGTGCTGCTCGCCCTGCTGGCGGCCGCGGCGACCGTCGTGCTGCTGTGGCGGCCGCAGGAACTGCTGACCGGCGGCTGGCCCGCGCAGCTGTCCGGCCCGACCGCCCCGGTGGTCTTCGCCCTGACGTACGGCGCGTGCGCCACGGCTTTCGTCCCGCGCCCGGTGCTCAACCTCGCGGCGGGCGCCCTCTTCGGCTGTCCGGCCGGACTGGCCGCCGCGCTCGCCGGCACGGTCCTGAGCGCCGGACTGTCCTTCGGGCTGGGCCGGCTGCTCGGGCAGGACGCCCTGCGTCCGTTGTTGCGCGCCCGCTGGCTGACGGCCGCCGACCGGCAGTTGAGCGAGCACGGCTTCCGTTCGATGCTGGCGATCCGGCTCTTCCCCGGCCTGCCGTTCTGGGCCACGAACCACTGCGCCGCGGTCTCCCGGATGGGCTGGCTGCCCTTCCTCCTCGCGACGGCCCTGGGCAGCATCCCGAACACCGCGGCCTACGCCCTCGCCGGCGCGCAAGCCTCGACACCCACCTCACCGGCGTTCCTCCTCGCCACGGGCTTCGTCGTCGTCAGCGCGTTGGGGGCACTGGTGGTGGCCTGGTGCAAGCGCAAGGCGCTGCGCGGCAGCTGACCGCAGCGAGGCCGGCGGCACCTGCCGCGGGAGCCGCCACGCGCCAGGTGTGACGGGTCCAGGACCCCTTGGCCATCCGGACATCTTCGGACGTTACGCTGCCCCGACCGGCGATGATCCACATCCGCCACCCGTGTCCGCTTTTTCACATCTCGCGCAGGTCAGCGCCTGATCACCCTTGGATAGCGTATTTTCCATGACTTGGTTTGAATCATTCGTGCTCGGACTCGTCCAAGGGTTGACCGAGTTTCTTCCGATCTCGTCCAGTGCCCATCTCCGGCTGACCGCGGCGTTCGCCGGCTGGCAGGACCCCGGGGCGGCGTTCACCGCCATCACCCAGATCGGCACCGAAGCGGCCGTCATCATCTACTTCCGCAAGGACATCGGGCGGATCATCTCGACCTGGGCCCGGTCCCTCTTCCGGCGCGAGCTGCGACACGATCACGACGCCCAGATGGGCTGGCTGGTCATCGTCGGCTCGATCCCGATCGGCGTGCTGGGCATCACGCTCAAGGACGCGATCGAGGGCCCGTTCCGGGACCTGCGGCTGATCGCCACCACCCTCATCGTGATGGGCGTCGTCCTGGGCATCGCCGACCGGCTGGCCGCCCGCGACGAGACCGGCGGCCGGCACCGCGCCGCCAAGCAGCGCAAGAGCCTCACCGACCTCAACGTCAAGGACGGCCTGCTGTACGGCGCCTGCCAGGCAATGGCCCTGATCCCCGGCGTCTCCCGCTCCGGCGCGACGATCAGCGGCGGCCTGCTGATGGGCTACACCCGTGAATCCGCGGCCCGCTACTCCTTCCTGCTCGCCATTCCCGCCGTACTGGCCTCCGGCGTCTTCGAACTCAAGGACGCCGGCGAGGGCCATGTCGCCTGGGGCCCCACCGTCTTCGCCACGCTCATCGCCTTCGTCGTCGGCTACGCCGTCATCGCATGGTTCATGCGCTTCATCTCCCACAAGAGCTTCATGCCGTTCGTGATCTACCGCATCCTGCTGGGCATAGCCCTGTTCGCCCTGGTCGCGGCCGGCGTGCTGACACCCCATGCGGGGGAAACGGCGGGGTGAGGAGCCCGTACCCGGGGAGGTGGGCAGGACGGTCCGTTGAGCGCCGATGCCTGGTTACGGGCGTCGGGACGGAAGCGGCGGGAGCGCGGGCCATCGGGTGGCCATCCGGTCGTGCAGGGCAGTGCAGAGCGTGCCGAAACGCTTCAACTCCGCGTGGCCGGCGCTCATCCGGCTGACGACGGCGAGGCGGTGCAGCAGCCGCTGCCGAGCGCTTGCGGTGCCCCAGGTCCAGTCCCGCCGGGGGACGCGGGCCAGGTGGTCGGTGTCGCCGCGCCGCGCGCGGGGCACCAGCGCGTCGCCCCGGATCAGCCAGCCCGCGCAGACATCGGTGAGATCGGCGGGGAGCACGGCGCCGGTCTCGGCACGCCATGCCGTGCGGGTAGGCGCCCTCGGCCCGGTGCAGCAGCGCTTCCGAGGCGGCCGTGGCACACCAGCAGGTGGGAAACCCGACGCGGAGATAGGCCAGCTCCACTCGCCACACACGCGAGCGCGGGCTGCTGTCCAGTCGACGGGCGTGTCGGGGCGGCCCCAACTCGGCCTGTAATGCGTCCCCGAAGGGCAGTCGCGACGGCATGGGCGCATGCTCGCACGCGACCGGCCACCCGGTCGCCGCATTTCCGCACGCGAGCCCGTGAACTCGGCTCCCCTGTACCGGACTCCGCCCCGGCCCCCTCCCCGTGACTATCTGACGCCCTGCACACGGGCGTTGGCCAGCAGGGCCTTCAGGCCGTTGAGGTCGAAGCCCGTCAGCTTGCCCATGTCGACGGTGGTCCGGTAGCCGCCGTTGGGGTCGCACATGATCGGCTTGTTGCCGTAGGACGTGGCGACGCACTCGAAGTTCTCCACGACACCGTCCTTGTCCAGGTCGACGTTCGGGTGATCGAGACCGAGCGCGTGCAGCATCTCGTGGACGACGGTGTTCCGCACGACGTAGGTGTCGATCCGGTACGAGCCGTCGAAATACTCGCTGTCGATCGCCGCGATTCCCCCGATCCCGACCCCCTTCGGCGGGTGGGGGCAGGGCATCCCCTGGGAATAGCCGGGCTTTCGCAGGGGCCGGTACATCTCGGTGATCTGGACGTGGCCGACGGGCCCGCACTTCGCGGGATTGACGGTCTCGACGCCGCCGAGGGCCAGCTTCACGCCGACGGCCTTGGCCTGGTCGACGGCGGCCGTCAGATAGGGGGTGTAGCGGGCCTTCATGGCGGCCGTGGCGAACGTGACCGTGTACGAGCGGGACGGGCTGAGGCTGGTGACACCGAGCCGGGAGGTCAGGTTCCACCCGGTGCCCTTGGTGGTGAGCGTCGCCGCCTCCGCGGGCGCCGTGGTGAGCGTGCACACCGATATCGCGGCGGCCACCGCGAGAGTCTTGCGCATGAGGGTCTTCCCTCTCCATTTGTCCGGGGAAGTGATGCTCTTTCACGCATCAGACTCATGAGCCACACAAATGGTTACATCGACCGTCCCGTATTTCTGCTGCGGCGAGGGGAGTTGGGGGCCTGGGGCGGGACTCTGCGGCCGTGTGCGTACGTATCGCGCCCCCAGCCGGCGGTCAGGAGCTGAGGTGGTACTGGGCCCAGGGCTGATGGGAGGAGACGGGCTCCTCGTGCGGGGGTGTGAGGGTGCCCCACGGGGCGAGGGCGCTGTCCCATTCGGAGGCGAGGGCGGCCATGTTGTCCGGGACGGACTCCGCGGTCGGCATCGCTCCCGTGTGCCAGGCGGATGCCATGTGGTGGCCCGAGGGAGCGGCGTTCCAGGCGGCCGTCTGCTGGGCGGGAATGGAGTACTCGGATTCATGGACATCGCCGGGTCCGCGCCGATGGCGTCCGGCGTGGGTCTCGACCGGGCCCGGGTAGAACCGCCCCTGGGCGGAGAGCTGTTGGGCCCGGGTCACCAGGCGGGTGAGATCGAGCCCGAATTCGGCGGCGAGTTCACGCAGATCCACTCCGGTCTGCCAACTGCCGATCAGTACCGCGTCCATGGCCGGTGACCAGCTCTGTTCCGCCGCCCCCGGGGCGCCGACGTTCTCGCGGACCGGGGCGGTGGGACGGGTTCCGGCCGAGGAGTTCTGGTGGTGGGGATATTCGGCGGCGGGCTCGGGAGCCAGCGGAGTTTCCTCGGGCTGCGGGGCCGCGACGGGAGTGGAGGCCGCCAGCAGTTCCTCGGCGACGGCACGGGCATCGTCCTTGCCGACCGTGCGCCGGGCGATCCGCACTTCCCGCTCGTTCAAACCGAACAGACCCGCCACCGCGCCGGTGCTGCCCACCGTGACCGCGAACGCCGCCAGCACCCGTGACCGGTCGGCCTGCGCCTCGTCGAGCCTGGCCTGCGCCTCACGCACCCGCTCGTCGCCCAGACAAAACGCTTCTGCCAGAACGGCGTTGCGGTCCCACAACTCTCTCGGATCCATACTTATTCAACGCCTCGCGCGCGCTGGTGTCCCGATCTGGCTAAATAAAACACCCCAAAGCACCCATCGAACCACCAGATGAAAATCACTCCGGCCCCATGGCTCCCGCCCGTCCTCGGCCCCGCCGGGGGCCATACCCCCAGGCCACGCGGTCAAGTCCCGCCACACGGCGGATTGTCAGTGCCGTGCGTTACTGTCTCGATCAGTCACATTTCCATATGTCCGTGTGTTCATGGGGGGGCCATGACTCGTATTTCCCGTACTTCGTTCCGCGTCGCGGGGGCGTTGCTGACCGGCGCGGTGCTGTGCGGCACGGCGGCATGCACGGCGTCCAAGGGGACCGCTGCGGACGGCTCGGGGCCGGAGGGCTTCCACGCCGCGCCGGTCGCCGCGGTCCAGAAGGCCGTCAACAAGGGCGCCCGGCTCAACTCCGCTTCGTATCGCCTCTCCGGCAAGGTCCCGGGGCAGGGAAGCGTCGAGGGCAAGGTGTCGTTCAGCCTCCGTCCGCGCGTCGCCGACATGCGGATGAAGGCGTCCGTGGGCGGTAAGGCGCAGGAGTTCTCGGTGCGGCTCGTCGGGGGCTCGATGTATCTGGGTGGGAGCTCGGTGACGGCGGCCGGGATGGACGGCAAGCACTGGATCAGGTTCGCCATGAAGACCAAGGGGACCGACGCACTCGGGGGTATGCAGCAGCAGGCCGACCAGGACCCGGCGGCCCAGGCGTCGTTGCTTCCGCAGTCGAAGGACATCAAGAAGGTCGGCACGGAGACCGTCGACGGCGTGCGGACGACGCACTACGCCGGCACGGTGGACGTGGCGGAGCTGCTCGGGCGGCAGGCGCCCAAGAGCGCGATGGACGCCGCGCGCCGCAAGAAGGCGATCGAGCAGTACGGGCAGCTCGGGGTGCGCAAGCTGCGGCTCGACATGTGGATCGGACCCGATGACCGGACCGTGAAGTTCCGGGAGCGTGCGCAGGCCGCCCAGGGCCCGCTGGACCTGACCATACGGTTCTTCGGCGTCAACAAGCCGGTCACGGTCCAGGCGCCGCCGGCCTCGGACACGGTGGATCTGGCGCAGAAGCTGAAGGAGAGCGGCATACCGCCGCGTACGTCCTGACGGGCGCCTCAGTGCGGCACGGGCGCGTCGAGGTGCGGCAGACCGATCGGGTTGGGGAAGGGGAGCACCTCCGCCGCGAGGATGCGGCGGACCACGGGCTCCAGCGCGTGCAGCATCTCCTCGGCCCGTGTCTCGGGCAGCGGGTGCAGCAGCCGGCCGGCCAGCCGGTCGGTTGCTGCCTCGATGCGCTCACGTTCCCGCCTGCCGTGCCCGGTCGCCTCGCCGTAGGCGTCCACGAAGTCACGGGCCCGCAGCCGGTCCACCGCCGCTGCCCAGTCCTCCTCGCTCCAGCCGCGGTCCTGCCGCATGGCCTCGCCGGGGACGCGACCGGACGCGGCGGCCAGGACCACGGCCTCGCAGCCGTCGAGCCCCTCGTCGGCGAGGACGGCGTGGTGCGCGTCGCCTCTGAACTCCCTGATGGTGGTGACCAGTTGCCACAGCCGCTCGACGGGGTCGGCGTGGTCGCACAGCGCGCGGTTGGCGGCGAACAGCGGGCGGGCGGTGGCCGGTGCGTCCTCGACGATCGTCTGGAGCGGGGGCAGCAGCTCGGTGGCGCGGCGCTCCAGTTCGGGGTCGATCGCGCGCAGCGCCCGGGCCGCACGGCTGCCGCGTTCGTCGAGGACATGCGCCGGGCTGACGATGCTCCAGGCCTCGGGCAGCGCCCGGGCGACCATCCCCGGCGCGAACACCCCGAGAACGGCGGTGGCCGCGGAGGGTTCCACCGCTCCCAGGGGAGCAGTGCGGGCCGCGAAGTACCCCATCCAGAAGCCCTTGAGACCGAGGTCCTTGCCCAGGTCACGGCAGTGGTCGTCGAAGTAGCAGACCGCGTGCACCGGCTCGGTCAGCAGCCAAAGCGATCGTGCGTGCAGCTCCATGCCCGGCACGCTACCGCCGGCGGACAACCGGCGCACCGCGTGCACCCCCCGTACGGCCCCCTCCGGCGAGCCCGCCCCGCGAGCCGCGGCCGGCAGGGAGAACCCACCCGCATCGCAGAGAGGATCAGCAGCAATGCCCAGCCACGCAGAGATCATCGACCGCGCACTGGATCGCATAGTGACCGGCTATGTCTTCCCCCAGCGCGCCGTGGAGATCGACCAGGCGATCAGGGCCCGGTTGGCATCGGGAGCGTATGACGCACTGAGCGGTGCCGCGTTCTGCGCGGCGGTGACCACACACCTCCAGGAGGTCTGCCCGGACAAGCACCTCCGGCTGCTGTGGGAGGACGAGCCCAGGGCCGCCGAGCCCGCCGAGTCCGAGGAGGGGGACGGGGGGCGGGCGGCCTTCCTCGCGCTGATGCGGACCGAGAACCAGGGCATCCGCCGCTGCGAGCAGCTCGACGGCAACATCGGCTACCTGGACATCCGGTGGATGGCCGACGCCGGCGAAGGCGCGCGGGCGATCGGCGCGGCCATGGAGCTGGTCGCGCACACCCGGGCGCTGCTGCTCGATCTGCGGGAGTGCCGGGGCGGCTCCCCCGCGGGCGCCGCGATGTGGTGCAGCTACTTCTTCCCCGACGATCAGGTGCACCTCAACGACTTCTACGAGCGCGCCACCGACTCCACCCGGCAGTACTGGACCCTGTCGCATCTGCCGGCGCCGCGCTATCTCTACCGTCCGGTGTACGTCCTCACCAGCACGACGACCTTCTCCGGCGGGGAGGACGTGGCGTACACCCTGCAGGCGTACGAGCGCGCGGAGGTGATCGGGGAGACCACCCGCGGCGGGGCGCACCCGACGAAGCGGCACGCGGTGACGGAACACATCACGGTCGCCGTGCCCACGGCCCGGACGATCAACGCCGTCACGGGCAGCAACTGGGAGGGCGTCGGAGTGCGGCCGGACCGCGACGTACCGGCAGACACGGCATTCGAGGTGGCGTACAAGGAGGCGCTGGAAAGGCCGGCCTAGGCGCGGCGGTGGGCGTCAGGCGTCGGTGCGGCCGCCCGCGCCGAATCCGGACTGCCAGGCCCACAGATGGGTGCAGTTGGGGCACTGCAAGTGCAGAACGCTGCCCTTGTTCGACAGGAGGTAGCGCCAGTGGTCCGCGCAGGTGCGGCCGTCGAGGCAGGTGCCGCAGTCCCGGTGGTCCTGGCAGCCAGGGCACGGCACCCAGGCCCGGCGGCCAATGTCGGCGGTGGGGTCGAGCGGCAGCATGCTCAGGCCTGTCCGGAGGCGGGCAACACCCCGGCGGAGACCAGCATGTCGTACGTGGCCTGCTGCTCCGCGTCCAGGTTCGAGTAGAGGAGGCGGTAGGCGTCGGCCTCCCCCTCCAGCACCGCGAGGGGGTCCCAGGTGTCGCCCAGCGCCGCGACGACTTCGGTGCGCCGCCGGGCCTCGTCTGCAGTGAGGTCGAACTCGACTATGTGGTGGTCCGAGGTGTTGCGGTCGATCATGGTGCGCGTCCCATGCCACGTGCGGATGATTCGGACGTGTCTATCAAGCCGGGCGGCACTGAGGAAGCGTCAGGCGGGGAGGGCCCCGGAGAGGTCCGGAATACGGAACGGCCGGTCGCACAGCGTGCACCCACGAAAGCGCATAGAAGCGGGCAAATCGCTGATCCCGTGCGGGGCATTGCCTGCTTTACGCCGGAGATGCCCCTCAATGCGGGGTGTGACGGAATCCATCACGGTGCGGGCGGTTCCGCGGGCAGGCGTCGCACCGCGACCGCGGCGGCGTCGTCGCCCAGTCGGCCGTCGGTGTGCGCCAGCAGATCCGCTCGCAGCAGCCGCAGGACCTGCTCCGGGCTGTGGCCGCTCCAGGCGCCCGCGCGCTCGGCCAGCGGGTAGAACACGCCCTTGCCGTCGCGGGCCTCGGTCACCCCGTCCGTGTAGAGCAGCAGCAGATCCCCAGGCTCGAAGGGGAACGTCTCGACCTCGTAGTCGGGCTCACCCGCCAGCCGCCCGAGCCCGATCGGCAGCGCGGTCCGCTCCGGGCGCAGGGTGAGGGCCCACCCGTCGCGCAGCAGCAGCGCGGGCGGATGGCCGCAGGTGATGGTGCGCAGCACGGGCCAGTGGTCGGGGATGTCCAGGAGCGAGACGGTCGCGAAGGTCTCGTCGGTGTCCGTGTCACTGTCGGTGTCGACGCCGGTCTCCGCGTCGTGGTTGGCGGCGGTGTCGGGGCCCGGGTCCGGCTTCGGGCCGGTGGCAGGCTCGCGCCCGGTACCGGACCCGGCCCCGGGGCCGGGATCCGCACCGGCGGCCGGGACAGACCACCCGTCCGCCCGATAGCCGTCACCCACATCCACCGAGGCCCCCGACGAGGCTTCCGTCGGAACTCCCGTCGCACCCCCTGGCCCGCCCCCTTCCCCGGCTCCCCTCGCGACCTTGGAAGCGTTGACCCACTGGCTGCTGTCCCAGCGCACCGCGCCGTCCAGGTGGATGGCCAGCTTGGGCAGGGTGGCCTGGCGGTGGGCGGCGGCCCGGAAGGCCCCGAGGAGCAGGGCCGCATTGCTGTAGGCGGGCAGGCCCTTGCCCCGTACGTCGCCGATGATCAGCCGGGTGCTGGTGGTGGTGCGGGCCGCCGCGAAGAGGTCGCCGCCCATCGCCGCCTCCTCCTCGGCCGGCAGGTAGAAGGACGCGATCTCCAGGAAGCCGCTGCGCGCGGGCAGCGGCCTGAGCAGCACGTGCTGGGCGACGGCGGCCACCGAGCGGCTCTTGGTGAGCCGCCGCTCGCCGCGGTCGCGTACGACGGTGTAGAGCACGACCAGCGCGGAGACGACGATCAGCGCGGCGATCTGGACCTCGAGGTTCTCCGTGAACAGCGCCCGGCGCGCGAGTCCGATGTTCACCTGCGCGATCACCGCCAGCGCCCCGATCGCCGCCGTCAGCGCGGGCCCGGCGAAGGCCGCGGTGAGGGTGGGGGCGGCGACCAGCAGGGGCCCGAGGTGGATGTCGGGCGGCGAGAGGACATCGATCGTGCAGACCGCCACGATGAGCCCGATCGGGATCAGCACCAGGACGTGACTGAGTTCCCGTCGTTCCGAGAGCCAAGGCAGCCGTCGCAAGGGCATGCCTCATCGTGGCACCCAGAAGGGCGAAATGCCCGGATCATCCCGCCGGGTCGCCTCCGGAGCCACCCATTCCGGAGGCGCGCCGTTCCAGAGGCACCTCACTCCGGAGCCGCCTCATTCCGGAGGTGCCTCATCCCGGAGACGCCGCACTGCGGAGGCGCCTCACCCCGGCCGGCACCTCACCCCGCCCGCTCCGCGCCTTCCCCCGCAACCCGATCCGCCGCCTCCCGCTCGGTCGCTCCACTCTCGGCCGCCCCCCGATCCACCGCCTCCCGTCGCATCGCCGCGACCAGCAGATCGAGGGCGCGCTCGACGGCCGAAGCCGCCATGAGCGGCAGCTGCTCCCGTACGCGGTGCAGGTTGGGGTACTCGTCGGCGGGCAGGCTGCCGTACCGGTCCTGCCAGGCCTGCTCGTCCGCCGCGCGCTGGGCGGGAGCAAGCCGCAGCACACCGGCGTCCAGGGCCGCGTGGCCGAGGGCGGTGTCCACGAGCGCGTGGTAGTGGCGGACGGCCGTGGCCTCGTCGAAGCCGGCTCCGAGCAGCAGGCCGACGCCGGTGTCGACCACGCGCTGCTCATGGGGGCGGCCCGTGACCCGGATCGTGCTGAACGCGGCGATCTGTGGATGGCGCAGCGCGGAACGGTAGGCGCGCAGGCCCAGTTCGCGCAGATCGGCGCCCCAGTCGCCGCTGGGTCCGAAGCCGGCCATGGACTCGCCGATGAGCCGGTCGGCGAGCGCCAGGAGCAGGTCCTCGGTGTTGCGGAAATAGCGGTAGACGGCGGAGGGGTCGGCGCCGAGCGCCGCACCGAGTTTGCGGACGGTGAAGGCCTGCGCGCCCTGGGAGTCGATCAGGTCACGGGCCGCGTCCACGATGAGATCGGCCGACAGCACCACCCCTGAGCTGGTCGGCCGGCGCCGCTTGCGCTCGGCCGGAACGCGCTCACTCTCCGTCACGCCGGACCTCCGTACCGCTCCGTTCCCGGCCCCTCGGGCCCTGTGCGGGCAAGTTAATCACCAGGTTACGTCAACACCGTTGACACAAGCTGGGGCGGGCGGTTTCATCGGCGACACACACGGACCGCCGCGGTGCCGTACCCCGCTCCGCACCCCATTCGCACGACGCGGCCGGCCCCGATCCCGGGCCGGGCCCGTGCCGCCCTGCCACCCCTTCCGCACCTCCCCCGGCCCGGCGAGAGTCCGGCCCGGGCAGCCGTTCAAGGAGTGAGTGCCATGCCTTCCCCCGTGCCGCAGGAACCCGGCCGGCCGCCGAGAATGCACCGCTCGCTGGGGGTGAAGGACGGTGTGGCCATCGCCGCGTCGAGCACCGCCGCCACCACCAGCCTCGGCATCGGCATGGGCTCGCTGGCGGCGTACGCCGGGCGCCAGACGCCCGCCCTGCTGCTGCTCGCGTTCCTGCCCGTGTTCGGCATCGCCCTGTCGTACGCCCGGCTCAACCGCACTGAGCCGAACTGCGGCAGCGGCTACACCTGGGTGGGCCGGTCCATCGGCCCCTGGTCGGGGTTTCTGACCGGGTGGGTGGTGCTGATCGGCAGCGTGATCTTCATGGCGTACACGGGGGCGGTCACCGGCTCCGTGGTGCTCCAGTTCCTCAACAAGCTGGGTCTGCACAGCCTGTTGGGCCTCCGGCTGGATCCGTCCTCGACGGGCATCAGCACCGCCGTCGGCCTGATCGCACTGGTCCTCGTGACGGTCACCGCCATCACCGGCGTGCGGTCCGCGACCCGCCTCCAGATGTGGCTGCTGATCTTCGAGTACGCGGTGCTGGTGGTCTTCTGCGGCTACGCGCTGTACATCGGTGACCAGCCGTTCTCGCTGTCCTGGCTCAACCCCTTCGAGATCGGCTCCCCGCAGGCGCTCGCCCAGGGGATGGTGATCGCGGTGTTCATCTACTGGGGCTGGGACGCCGCGTTCAGCGTCAACGAGGAGACCCGCAACGCCTCCGACGCGGCCCGCGGCGGGCTGATCGCGCTGGTGGCGATGCTGGGGCTGTTCCTGATCGGCGCGATCGCGTTCCAGCGGGTGATGAGCACCGGCGAACTCATCCACAACGGGCCGCAGGCGCTCACCTTCCTCGGCAGCAGCCTGGCGCCGGAACCCTGGGCCTCGCTTCCGCTGGCCGCCCTGATGTGCTCCGCCTTCGCCTCGCTCCAGTCGAGCGTGATCCCCACCGCCCGGGGCGCGCTGGCGATGGCCCGCGATCGGACGCTGGGCCCGGTCTGGCAGCGCCTGCATCCGCGCTACGGCTCGCCGGCCGTGGGCACCCTCGTGATCATGGCCATGGCCGCGCTGCTGGCCGTGCTCGCGGTCGGCATCCCCAAGCTCAACGACATGATCCTGACCGCGGTCAACTCCATCGGCCTGACCGTGGCCCTCTACTACGGCCTGACCGCACTCGCCTGCGCGGTGCGCTTCCGCGGCAGCCTGCGGGACGGCGCGGTGCGCGCGGTGCGGGACGTGGTCGTCCCGGCGGCGAGCGCCCTGGCGCTGTTCGGGCTCGGCGGCTACCTCGTCTGGGACTACGCGACCATGAGCGACCACTTCGAGGCGAGCCCGGACAACGGCTGGTTCATGCTGCTGCTCCCCGCGCTGTTCCTCCTGCTCGGCCTGGCCACCGCCGCCTGGGCCAAGTGGGTCCGCCGCTCCCCCTACTTCCGCACCGGCCGGGGCACCGACGCCGACGCGCTCACCCTGCCGATGGACGGGGACGCCGGCGAGCCACTGCCCCGCCCCGTGGAGAGCTGACCGCCGTCCCCTCACTCCCGACCGCACCACCCACCCGACGCCACTGGAGCCACACACTCATGGATCTCCGCACCACCGCGCAGACCGGCCCGACCGCCGCCGCTTCCGGATCCGCCGGCGACCACCACGCGGACCTCGTCTTCCTCTCCGGCCCCGTCCACACCGTCGACCCCGCGCGGACCCGGGCGAGCGCGGTGGCGGTCCGCGGGGAGCGGATCATCGCCGTCGGGCACGACGCGGCGGTGCGCGAGCTGATCGGGCCGCGCACGGAGGTCGTCGATCTGGGCGGCAAGCTGCTGATCCCCGGCTTCCAGGACGCCCATATCCATCCGGTCGGCGGCGGGCTGGAGCTGGCGCTGTGCGATCTGAGCGCGGCCGAGACCGCCCCCGCGTACCGCGAGCTGATCAGCGCGTACGCGGCGGCGCATCCGCGGGTTCCGTGGATCACGGGCGGCGGCTGGTCCCTGGAGGCGTTCCCCGGCGGGATGCCGACCCGCGAGTTCCTGGACGAACTCGTCCCCGACCGCCCGGTGTTCCTCGTCAACCGCGATCACCACGGCGGCTGGGCCAACACCCGCGCGCTGGAACGCGCCGGGGTGACCGCCGCCACGC
Organism: Streptomyces kronopolitis; assembly: GCF_014646275.1. Taxonomy (GTDB): domain Bacteria; phylum Actinomycetota; class Actinomycetes; order Streptomycetales; family Streptomycetaceae; genus Streptomyces; species Streptomyces kronopolitis. The sequence goes on along the minus strand of NZ_BMND01000002.1, from coordinate 436,925 downwards.
CGGACCCGGCCGACGGGCGCATCGAGCGGGACGCCGACGGCAATCCGACCGGCATGCTCCAGGAGGGGGCCATGCGGCTGGTGGGTGATCTGGTGCCGGAGCCGACGCTCGCCGAGCGGACCGCGGGGCTGCTCAGGGCGCAGGAGCTGCTGCACGGCTACGGGGTGACCGCCTGGCAGGACGCGATGCTGGGCCGCGCCCCGGGGGCGCCCGACGCCACCCCCGCCTACGTGGCCGCCCGCAGCGAGGGCAAGCTCACCGCGCGGGTGCGGGGGGCGCTGTGGTGGGAGCGGGACCGCGGCGCGGAGCAGATCCCCGAACTGCTGGCGCGGCGCGAGGAGTTGACGGGTGGGCGGCTCCAGGCGACCAGCGTCAAGATCATGCAGGACGGCATCGCAGAGAACCACACCGCCGCCATGCTCAGCCCCTACCTCACGTCCTGCGGCTGCACCTCCGACAACAGCGGCATCTCGTTCATCGACCCCCAGGACCTGTGCACCTATGTCACCCGGCTGGACGCGGAAGGCTTCCAGGTGCACTTCCACGCCCTGGGCGACCGGGCGGTACGCGAGGCACTGGACGCGGTCGAGGCGGCGCGGCGGACCAATGGCCGGACCGACACCCGGCCCCACCTCGCCCATCTCCAGGTGGTCCACCCCGAGGACATCCCGCGCTTCCGCCGGCTCGGCGCGACCGCCAACATCCAGGCGCTCTGGGCGGCCCACGAACCGCAGATGGACGAGCTGACCATCCCCTTCCTGGGCGCCCAACGGGCCGCCTGGCAGTACCCGTTCGGGGATCTGCTGCGCTCGGGCGCCACCCTCGCGGCGGGCAGCGACTGGCCGGTCAGCTCCCCGGACCCGCTCGCCGCCCTGCATGTCGCGGTCAACCGGCGGACGCCGGACGGCCCGGACGCGGCACCGGCCTTCCTGCCCGAGCAGCGCATCGACCTGGGTGCGGCGCTGGCCGCGTACACGGCCGGCAGCGCCTACGCCAACCACCTCGACGACACCGGCACCATCCGCCCCGGGATGCTGGCCGACCTGGCCGTCCTCGACCGCGACCCGTTCGACGGCCCCGACGAGGAGATCGCCGCGACCCGGGTGCTCCAGACCTTCGTCGGCGGGAGCCGGGTGTACGCGGCCGACGACGCCTGAGCAGAACGGCGCGGCCGGAGCCCCCACGCCCCGGCCGCGCCGCGTGCCCACCGGACCGGCCCTCGCGAGACCGCGGGGCCGGCCCGCGCGGCTACTCGATGACCAGCTCGACGTCGATGTTGCCGCGGGTGGCCTTGGAGTACGGGCAGAACTCGTGCGTGGCCTCGACCAGCTTGCGGCCGGTCTCGCCCGCGAGGGTCTCCGGCAGCTCGACGCGCATGACGACGCCGAGGCCGAAGCCCGTGCCGTCCTTGCCGATCGAGACCTCGGCGGTGACCGAGACGTCCTTGGTGTCGATCTTCATCTGGCGGGCGACATTGCTCATCGCGCTGGCGAAGCAGGCCGCGTAGCCGGCGGCGAAGAGCTGCTCCGGGTTGGTGCCCGCGCCGTTGCCGCCGAGCTCGGGGGGCATGGCCAGGGCGAGGTCGATCCGGCCGTCGGAGCTGACGGCCCGTCCCTCGCGTCCGTTGGCGGTGGCGACAGCGGTGTACAGCGCGTCCATCACGGTTCCCTTCGTGGCGCGGCGGCCGTTTCCCGGCCGTCCGATGAGCACTACAGTCGCACACATTTAAATTGTACGCAACTAAGTTGTGCGCAATTAAATGGCCGGGCGAGCTAACCTGGACCCATGACCCCTACGACCAGGCCACCGGTGCCCGACGCCGAACTGCTCCGCCTCGACCACCAGGTCTGCTTCTCCCTGCACGCCGCCTCGCGCGCCTTCGGCGGCGTCTACCGGGACGCCCTGAAGGACCTGGGCCTGACCTATCCCCAGTACCTGGTCATGCTGGTCCTGTGGGAGCACGGGCCCCAGCCGGTCAAGACCATCGGCGAGCGGCTGCGGCTGGACTCCGGCACCCTCTCCCCGCTTCTCAAGCGATTGGAGACGGCCGGGCTGGTACGGCGCGAACGGAGCAGTGAGGACGAGCGCTCGGTCACCGTCCAGCTCACGCCCGCCGGCGACGAGCTGCGCGCCCGGGCGCTGCCGGTGCCGCGCCGGATGCTGGCCGCGACCGGTCTGACGATCGAGGAACTGCGCACGCTCCAGGGCCTGTTGGGGCGGGTGACCAGCGCCCTCGACGAGGCCTGACCCCACCGCTCCCCCGAGTCCGCAGCCCCGCGGCCCGTACCTCTCGCGGGTCCGCGGCGTTACGTACGTAGGTGCTTTCCGCGCCGTCCGCAAGGCGGGGCACGCACGCCCTGTCCACCCTGGTGCACTCATCACCCCATTGAGCTACCAAAGTTGGGGAGTCATCAGGGCAAAGGCGTATAAAGGGTGGTCAAACCAGCCGGAGCCGCCGGTGAGATCCCGCCCACGACGCGGTCGGCAGCATCGCCTACGGCAAGGAGGAGCTCCACGTGAAAGCGGCAGAAGTTGTCACCACCATGCTGGTCCAACGGTTCGGGGTCTCCTCGGGCGACATCACCGACGGGGCCGCGCTGCGCAGCCTGCGGTTGGACTCCCTGGCACTGGAAGAGCTCCGCGTGCTCATCGAGGAACGGCTGGACATCGACCTGGACGAGGTGTCGCTGACCCCGCGGAACACCGTGGGCCAGCTGGTCGCGGCCGTCGACGGCAAAGTCCCGGCATGACAGGCCGCCAGGAGCCGTTCTCCGCGGCCGTCACAGGACTGGGACTGGTCACCGCCGCGGGCGTCGGCGCGAAGGCCACCTGGCATTCCGTCACCCAGGACACGGTGCCTTCCGGAGTGGCGCGGCACGACGAACTCGCCGATCTGCCCTGCGACTTCATGTACACGGTCCCCGATCTGGACACCCTCGGGCTGCTCGGTGTGGCCACCCAGCGGCTGATGGACCGCTTCTCGCAGCTGGCGGTGATCGCCGCCCGGGAGGCCGTCGCCGACGCCGGGCTCGACACGGAGTCCTGGGACAGCGAGCGCGTCGCGGTGGTGATCGGCTCCGCGCACGGCGGGCTGCCCTTCTACGACCAGCAGCACGTGGCGATGGCCGGGCGCGGCGCCCGGCGGGTCTCGCCCAAGCTCGCCCCGCTGACCGTCGTCAACAGCGCCGCCAGCAGCGTCTGCACCGATCTCGGCGCGCACGGCCCCAGCCTGGGGGTGGCGACGGCCTGCTCCTCCGGCACCGTCGCCCTGGGCACCGCCCACCAGCTGCTGCGCGCCGGGGTCTGCGACATCGCCATCGCCGGCGGTGCGGAGTCGGTGCTGTCCCGGCTGCTGATCGCCAGCGCCTGCCAGATGAAGGCGGTCTCCACCCGCCGGGACGACCCGGCCACCGCCTGCCGCCCCTTCGACGCGGGCCGGGACGGCTTCGTGGTCGGCGAGGGCGCCGGGCTCCTGGTGCTGGAGCGCCCCGAGCACGCCCGGGCGCGCCGGGCACCGGTCCGCGCCCGGCTGCGCGGCTACGGCGCCTCCAGCGACGCCCACTCCGCGGTGGCCCCGGACCCCGACGGCAACGGCATCGAGCGGGCGCTGCGGACCGCGCTGGCGGACGCGGGGGTGCAGCCCGGCGACGTCGGGCATGTCAATGCGCACGGCACCTCGACGGTGGTCAACGACCGGGTCGAGGCCACCGTGCTGCGGCGGGTGCTCGGCGATCACCCCCTGGTCACCTCCACCAAGGCGATGACCGGGCACGCACTGGGTGCCGCCGGCGGCATCGAGGCGGCGCTCACCGTGCTCGCGCTGGAACAGCAGCTGGTGCCGCCGACCGCCAATCTAGAGGTGCCCGATCCGCGGATCCCGATCGACATCGTGCGCAAGGAGGCCCGCCCGGCGTCCTTCGACTGCGCGGTCAAGACGTCGCTCGGCTTCGGCGGGCACAACGCCGCGCTGGTACTGACCCGCTAGGGGCTGTCTTCACAGTCCCGCCTGGACCACCACCGCACACCCGGTCGGCGCGCACGCCCCGCCGGTGCCGCGAGAAGGAAACTGCCATGTCCGAGGAAACGATCCGCGCCCTGTCGGTGGGCGGGCTGTCCTACTCCTACCGGCGGCTGCGGCAGCCGCGGTGGACCACCGAGCCCGTGCTGGTGCTGGGGGGCGCGCTCCAGGGGATGTTCGGCTGGCCGCAGATGGAGGACCACCTGGGGCCGGTGGCGGATGTGGTGACCGCCGACCTGCCCGGCATGGGCAGCGCCGATCCGCTGCCCCCGGGGCCGAGCATCGACGTGGTGTGCGCGGCGATCGAGCGGATCATCGACGATCTGGGCGTCCCCCGGATCAATCTCTTCGGCTTCTCCTACGGCGCGGGCGTGGCCTTCGGCTGCGCCCGGCGCTTCCCCGGACGCATCGCACGGCTCGCCCTCGGCGGGGTCCCGGCCCACATCAGCGAGGCGCAGCGGGAGCTGTGGCAGCGGGCCGCCGATCATCTGCTGCGCGGTGACGACGAGACCTTCGCCACCCTGGTGACCGAGGGGCTGATGTGCCTGGACGCGGGCCGGCACGTCACCCACCGCAAGCTGGCCTACCGCTACGTCCGGCGCTCGATACTGCACGCGGCCCGCCACTCCGGGGACGCCGCCGCCGCGCTCAGCCGCGGGCTCCAGGACCGTCCGGACTTCTCCGGCGGCCTGACCGGGATCCCCACCCTCGTCTTCAGCGGGGAGCACGACACGGTGACCTCCCCCGCCCGCCAGCGGGCGTTCGCGGCCACCATCCCGGGCAGCCGCTTCCTGACGATTCCGGACGCCGACCACTGGGTGGTGCTCGAACGCCCGCAGGACGTCGCGGACTTGGCGGCCCGGTTCTTCACCGACGGCCCGCTCAGCTCGGCGCCCTGTCTCGCACCGGCGGCGGGCAGGGAGTCGTCGCCGGCCGATCCGGCGTGTGTCTGAGGCACCACGCCCGGTACATTCCCTTGCGGTTATATAGCCGGAGCGGCATGCTGGCGGCATGCCCATACCGTTCGACGTACTCGCCGAGCCGCGCCGGCGCGAGATCCTCGACCTGCTCCTGGAGCGGCCGCGCCTGGTCGGCGAGCTGACGGAGCGGCTCGGACTGAGCCAGCCCGGCACCTCCAAGCATCTGCGGGTGCTGCGCGAGGCCGGGCTGGTCCGGGTCCGGCAGGACGCCCAGCGCCGCTGGTACGAGCTGCGGCCCGAGCCGCTGGCGGAGCTGGACGCCTGGCTCGCCCACTACCGCCATCTGTGGACCGGGACCCTGGACGCGCTGGAACGGCATCTCGACGCCATGGAGGACGACCCCCGATGAATCCGCACTCCGACACCCTCACCACCTCCGACGGCCGCACCGCCCTGCGCATGGAGCGCCGCCTCGCGCACCCGCCCGCGAAGGTCTGGTCGGCGATCACCGACCCGGCGCACATCGGGCAGTGGTTCCCCGCCGAGGTCACCGTGGAGCTGCGGCCCGGCGGGGCGATGACCTTCACCATGCCGGGCGTCAGCGGGGTCGCCCTGACCGGGACGGTCACCGACGCCGAGGAGCCGCGGCTGTTCGCCTTCACCTGGGGTGAGGACCATCTGCGCTGGGAGATCGCCCCGGACGGCGAGGGCTCGCTGCTGACCTTGGTGCACACCTTCGGCGACCGCTTCGGCGGCGCCAGCTTCGCGTCCGGCTGGCACCTGTGCCTCACCGCGCTCTCGCAGCTGCTCGACGGCGCCCCGCCCGCCGTGGCGCGCGACGCCGGTGAACTCCACGAGGCCTACGTCGAGCAGTTCGACCTCGGGCACGGCGTGGTCGAGGACACCGCGGACGGTCCGCGGATCCGCTTCGAGCGCCAGCTGGTCAAGCCCGCCAGGACCGTCTGGGCCGCGCTGACCTCGGGCGCGGAGCCCGCGGTGGACGCGCCGGCGCCAGAGGGCTTCACCGCCGGGGAGGCGGCCGGGCCCGTCACCGAGGTGCACGCTCCGTCGGTGCTCGTCTACCGCTGGCATCCGCTGGGCACAGTCCGCTGGGAGCTGGGCCGGGGCACCGGCCATGGCGCCCGGCTCGTCCTCACCCAGACCGGCCCGCGCGGTTTCGACACCGCCGCCGCGCTGGACGCCTGGCACGACCGGATCGAGCACCTCGCGGCACGGCTGCTCGGCGACTGACCTTCCGCATTTCCCCCGCCCCGCTTCTTCGCGCCCCCTGCGGATTCCGCAGGGGGCGCGTGCACTAGGCAGCTCCGGCACCGCCGCCACCCCCGCGGAAAAGCCTCTCCGATGTGTGAGCCAGGCAACTTCGCAAGGCTCCGGAGAAGGCTTCGGCGTCCGCTCCGGGTGATGCATGGCACGCGACGTACGTCACGTACGAGCACCGCTAGTCGATGCCCTTCCCGGCGTTTACCGCAGAGCGCCATCTTTACAACGGACATCTCGCTCTATCTCACGAAGATAGGTAGTACAAGGCACCTTTGCCACCATCCAGGGCTCGCGTTAACCATGTTCCGCACAGCACCGAGAACGAGCCTGCGGCCTCAGCCAGAACGGCGAAACGCGGCCATGACCCTCGGTTCTCACGCGCCAACCGAAGGCCGTCTCCCCCCGCTACCCAGCCCTGGAAGAGGTCATATCCGCATGCCTGGTTTCACTCTGCCCCGCACCCTCCGCACGACCCGCATCACCCGCACCCACAAGATCTCCGCTGCGGTGGTGGCGTCCGCGAGCTGTGCCGCCGCCCTGGCGCTCACCGCGGCGCCCGGCAATGCCGAGACCACCGCCGCGCAGGCGCCGGCCGGGGTCAAGCCGGTCAGCGCCAACGGTCTGCCGCTCACCGCGCAGGACCGGGCCGACGACGGCGCGAAGGACCGCCAGGTCGCCTCGTCGCTGACCGCCGGCCTCAAGGTCACCGCCGTCGCGAAGCAGGGCCACACGGCCAAGCAGGCGGCCGACCGGTCCGCCGACCGCAAGATCATCGCTGCGCCGAAGGCCGCCGCCCCCAAGGCCGCGCCGAAGGCCGCCCCCAAGCGCTACGCCGACAACCTCGACGGCTGGATCCGTGAGTCGCTCGACATCATGAAGGCCAAGCGGATACCGGGCTCCTACGAGGGCCTGCACCGCAACATCATGCGGGAGTCCAGCGGCAACCCGAACGCCGTCAACAACTGGGACATCAATGCCATCAACGGCATCCCGTCCAAGGGCCTGCTCCAGGTGATCCAGCCCACCTTCAACACGTACCACGTCGCGGGTACGCCCCATAAGCTCACCGACCCGGTCGCCAACATCACCGCCGCCGCCAACTACGCGGCGCACCGCTACGGCTCGATCGACAACGTCAACTCGGCCTACTGAGCCGGGAAGACCCGACCGTGCGGACGGTCGGAACAGACTGAACCCGGGTGCCGCGGCGGCGGCACCCGACTCGGCAACGGCAGTGGCCCTGCCCGCAACTCGCGGGTGGGGCCACTGCCGTTGTCGTGGTGTGGGGCCACCGCGCGTCAGTAGCGGTCCGAGGGGCCCGGGCCGCCGAAGAGCGCGTCGAGCACCTCGCCGGCCGCCCGAAGTCCCTCCCGTTCCTTGGCGGTGAGGCGGTGGCCGTCGGCCGGCGAGGCGACGGCGGGGCCGGCGGCGAGGAAGCCCGTGACGAGGAGACCGGTGAGCACGACGGCAAGACGACGGAGCATGAGCACTTCCCTACGCTGAGTGTGGACGGTGTGCGCTGCCACCCTCCGGGAGCGGACGGGCCCCCGTCATGCGACAGCCCCGGACGCTGCTGCGAACGGCCCAGCACCACCGCCGTATCGCCGTAGCGCGCGCTCACCAACGGCGGAGCGGGCGCCGCCGCCCTCGTTCCGGGTGCCCGGGCGACCGCCGCCGTGGGCCGGACGTGCCGCGTGCGTGAACCAGGGCACAATCGCCGCCCTCGCGGGCCCGGACGCGGTGCCTGTCACCGCACCTGCCACCGCATTTGAGGGGTCCCGATACGCCACGCCCGGCCGCCATCCGGATAAATGGGCCGCGGTCGGCGGGTAAATCGGCCCCGGCGAAAGCTAATTCCGGTGTGAGCCAGGCAACTTATAGCCCCGTCCGCAGTGGGCTTTACCGCCCCTTCCAGGTGACCCGAGGCACGCGACGTACGTCACTTACGAGCCCGCCTAGTCGATATCCTGCGGCCATTCCGGGTCAACGGAGCCGCACACACTCATTACTTCCGGGATGCATATTTCTCTCACGAAGTTGAGTAGTACAGAGCACCATTGCCTCAATTCGGGACGGGCGTTAACCATGGATTCCGACGCACTGAGAGCGAGTTTGCGATTCACGCCGCACGGCGGACGCAGCAAAGACCTCCGGTTCGTCTCGCGCCGCCAAAGAAGGCCGCCTCCCCGTCCCCAGTACCTGGAAGAGGTCACTCTGCATGCCCAGCTTCACCCTGCCCCGCGCTGCCCGTATCACCCGCATCACCCGCACCCACAAGATCGCCGTGGCCGTCCTGGCCGCCGCGGGTGCCACCTCCGGCCTGGCCCTCACCTCGGCCCCGGACACCGCTCAGGCCGCTTCTGAGCACGCTCCGGCCGCGGTCAAGCCCGTCGATGCGAAGGGTCAGCCGGCGAAGGCCGACGACGCGAAGACCGGCCGCCCGGTGACCGCCTCGGTCGCCGACCACGTCAAGGTCACCGCCGTCGCGAAGCAGCACAGCGCCCAGCAGGCCGCGAACCGCTCCACCGAGCGCAAGGCCGTCAAGGACTACCCGAACAACCTGGACGGCTGGATCCGCCAGTCCCTGGACATCATGAAGGCCAAGGGCATCCCCGGCTCCTACGAGGGCCTGCACCGCAACATCATGCGGGAGTCCAGCGGCAACCCGAACGCCGTGAACGGCTGGGACGTCAACGCCGTCAACGGCATACCGTCCAAGGGTCTGCTCCAGGTGATCCAGCCCACGTTCGACCAGTACCACGTGGCCGGAACCGCCGACAAGCTCACCGACCCGGTCGCCAACATCACCGCCGCGGCCAACTACGCGGCCGACCGCTACGGCTCGATCGACAACGTCAACTCGGCCTACTGAGCCGAGCGAGCCGATGCGCCGTCACCCACCCGCCCCGACCGGCCCTGCCGGATGAGGCAACGGGAATGACGGACCCACAACGAGCCGACAGGCTCTGCACATGGCAGCTTGCGAAGCGGCGAAATGGCGCGTTCGCCGCTGCGCGGTGAAGCGGGTCCCGGCACAGCCGGGGCCCGCTTCGCTCTGTCCCGGAGAGGTGCGCGGACCCGGCCGCGGGCGGCCGTCGGCGGCCGCCAGACGAGTGAGATGCGGGGCCGGTCGGCGGACTGACGGCCTGTTGGGTCATAGCGTCAGGCAGTTCTGCGTATAAGTCTCTTATCGGCAGGATTCTGCTCAAAAGCTGCCGAACCTGACTCAACCGAAGGCCTTCGGAGGCATGCGATGCCCTTGCGCAGATCCGGTCCGGCCCGCCGTACTGTCCCTATTGCGGCCGGAACTCTTGCTTCTCTTCTCTCCGTGCTGCCCCTCGCGCTGCCTGGTGCCGCCACCGCGCAGGACGCCGGGAAGAGACCCGCCCACCCCGACCAGGACTGGATGGGGTCCACCATCGTGGCCCACGAAGGTCTCGGCACCCTCCGGGCCGGCGGCCTGGCGCCGCGGATGTCGTCCAGAAGGTCGGTGGCCGGCGTCGACGTCTCCAGCCACAACCGCAAGGTCGGCTGGTCGGGGCTGCGCAGGTCCGGTGTGCGATTCGCCTATGTCAAGGCCACCGAGGGGACCAGCTACACGAACCCGTACTTCGCGCAGCAGTACAAGGGCTCGTTCAAGGCCGGCATGATCCACGGCGCGTACCACTTCGCGCTGCCCGACCACTCCAGCGGCAGCTCCCAGGCCGAGTACTTCGCCGACCACGGTGGCGACTGGTCGCGGGACGGCCGGACGCTGCCCGGCGCGCTCGACATGGAGTACAACCCCTACGGTGCGACCTGCTACGGCAAGAGCCACAAGGCGATGGTCAGCTGGATCCGCGACTTCGTGCTGACCTACCGGGAGGAGACCGGCCGCTATCCGGTCGTCTACACCTCCACCAACTGGTGGAAGCGCTGCACCGGCAACTCCGGAAAGTTCGGCCGGACGACTCCGCTGTGGATCCCGCGCTACGGCTCCTCCGTCGGCGCACTGCCCGCCGGCTGGCACTTCCACAGCATCTGGCAGCACACCTCCTCCGGTCACACGGTGGGCGACCGCAACCGCTTCAACGGGACGTACAGCCGCCTCAAGGTCCTCGCCAACGGCAGCTGACCCCGGATACCCCACCACCCAGGCCGGTCCCCGGCGCCCTCCGCGGCGCCGGGGACCGGCCTTTCTCCTACCTCATTTGCCCCTGGCGTCACAGAATTCACGGAAATCCTGATCGCAAATCGGCCGGAAATAACGGGAATTCACGATGCCGTGCAACCATCCACGGCGGGCCGGTGTCCAACACTGCGCAACGACCACGCAAGGCACCGCACCCAACGGGGGTATTCAGATGAAGCGTTCACATGCCATCGCGGGATCCGCAATCCTGGCCGTCGCGGGAATCGCCACGATGGCGACGGCCACCACCGCGACCGCCGCGCCGAAGGCCGCCGCGTACAACGGAGCCTGCGGAAGCGGCTACAGCGTGGTGAATTCCGTGCCGGTCACCGGAAAGGGGACCGTGTTCCTGACGTACAACGCGAAGACCGGAAAGAACTGCGTCGTGACGGTGCGCAACGCCACCGGAAAGCCCGTGCAGATGTACGCCTATCTCACGGCCACCGACGGCAGTTCGCCGTGGGTCTACGACAGCGGCAAGTACACCTCGTACGCCGGTCCCGTCTACCTGCCCGGGAAGGGCATCTGCGTGGACTGGGGCGGCTCGATCGAGTCCGTCAGCGTCAATGTCTCCGGCTCCAACTGCGGCCGGTTCGCGGCCGGTGTGGTGACGCACCACCGCGGTCACTGAGTTCACCGGGGCAACCCACCAGGGCGGGCTTCCAGGGGCGTCGGCTCCCGGGGGCCCGCTCTCGGCATGCCGTGGCCGCGCGGCCGGATCACTCGCCGTGGGCGCGGTGTTCGGCCTCCGCGGCCGCGGCGATGTTGCGGGCCATGCCGCCGAACACGGCGGCGTGGAAGGGCGAGACGCACCACCAGTAGGCATGGCCGGTCAGTCCGTGCGGGTGGAAGAGGGCCCGCTGGCCGTAGCGGGTCCGGCCCCGGTCGTCGCGGCCGACCGTCAGTTCCAGCCAGGCCAGTCCGGGCAGCCGCATCTCGGCGCGCAGCCGCAGCAGCCGCCCGGGGGCGACCTCTTCGACGCGCCAGAAGTCGAGCGAGTCGCCGACCCGCAGCCGGCGGGCATCCCGCCTGCCGCGGCGCAGCCCCACCCCGCCGACCAGCCGGTCCAGCCAGCCGCGCACCGCCCAGGCGAGCGGGAAGGAGTACCAGCCGTTGTCGCCGCCGATGCCCTCGACCACCCGCCACAGCGCGTCGGGGGGCGCGTCCACGGTCCGCTCGCGCAGATCGGTGTAGAGGCTGCCGCCGGCCCAGTCGGGGTCGGTGGGCAGGGGATCGCTCGGCGCGCCGGGCACCGCGGCGTTCGACCAGCGGGTGGCCACCTCGGCGTCCCGTACCCGGCGCAGCGCGAGCTGCAGCGCCTGGTCGAAGGCGATCGGGTGGCCCGGCGGGTCCGGGTCGGGCACGTACCGGGCGATGTCGTGCTCGCGGCAGACGACCTCGTGGCGCAGCGATTCGGCCAGCGGCCGGGCGAGGCCCGGCGGGACCGGCGTGACCAGGCCGATCCAGAGGCTGGACAGCCGCGGGGTGAGCATCGGCACCGGGAGGATCAGCCGTTCGGGCAGTTCGGCGACGCGGGCGTAGCGCTGCATCATGTCGCGGTAGCTGAGCACGTCAGGCCCGCCGATGTCGAAGGCCCGGCTGACGTCGTGGGGCAGGCGGGCGCAGCCCACCAGGTAGCGCAGGACATCGCGGACGGCGACCGGCTGGATGCGGGTGCGCACCCAGCTGGGGGTGACCATGACCGGCAGCCGTTCGGTGAGGTAGCGCAGCATCTCGAACGAGGCCGAGCCGGAGCCGATGATGACCGCGGCGCGCAGGACGGCGGTGGGGACACCGGACGCCAGCAGGATGTCCGCGACCTCGGCGCGGGAGCGCAGATGGGGGGAGAGCTGCTGTTCGGGGACGCCCTCGGGGGTGAGACCGCCGAGGTAGACGATCCGGCGCACGCCGGCGGCGCGGGCCTGCCGGGCGAAGATCTGCGCGGCCCGGCGGTCGGTGTCCTCGAACCGCCGGCCGCTGCCCAGGGCGTGCACCAGGTAGTACGCGACGTCGACGCCGTCCATCGCGGTGGCCACCGATTCGGCGTCGGTGACATCGCCGCGCAGCACCTCCATGTCCGCCGCCCGGGGGTGGTCGCGCAGCTTCTCCGGGGTCCTGGCCAGCGCGCGGACGGCGAACCCGGCCGTGAGCAGCTCGGGGATCAGCCGGCCGCCGATGTAGCCGGTGGCGCCGGTGACCAGGGCGAGTGGGCGGGTCCCGGGCCGCGCGGGGGCGTCGCCTGTGCCGGACATCTGCGCGGCCTCCTCGGGTGGAGCACGTGCGTGGGTGACGTGCGGTCAGGTCGGTACGGGAGCGGGCGGGCCAGGGGCGGTCGGGCAAGTGGCACCCGGCCTTGAGTGCCGCCTACCCCCGGGGGCCGCCCGAGGGTGACCGGGCGTCGCGGCAGGTGTCCCGGCGCGGCTCGGGGCGGCGTTCGCGTGCGCGGCCGGCGGTCCGGGCGGCCGCGCCGCCGTCGCACTCGTGGCCGTGGCCCGTCTCCTGGCAGCAGGGCGCGTCGGCGTCCTGGTCGCGGCTCGGGTCCAGGCCCAGCATGTCCATCAGCATCGACAGGTCGCCCGCGCTCCGGGCATGGCCGGCCAGCGCCTGTCTGGCGAGCCGTCGTTCCTCTTCACACGACACGGCGCGCGGCGCGGGATCCTCGGCACTGCGGTGTTCATCGCTCACCGCTGCATTCTCAGCCGGACCGCGGCGCCGTGCCCGTCGAGCGGGCCGACGGCGGCTGATGGCAATTTCCGCCGGGCAACTGCTCCACTCGGGTGGGCGGGCGCGCTTCCGGGCCGGGAACGGTGCGGGCCTCCCCCGCCGCCGTGTGCCCGGGAGGGGGCGTCCGTTCCCCGTGGCGGTGCCGCGCCGCGCCACCGGAGCGCGGGTCACCGGCCGCCGACGGCATCCGGCCCCCGGGAATCCGCCCCCGCGCCGGTGCCATACCCCGGCCGTGGACGGCCTGCCGGGCTCCCTGATGCAGATCCCCTGGGACAGGACGATGCTGGAGGCGTGGGGGACCGTGGTGAGGAGGACGAATCATGTCCATGATGGACAAGATCAAGAGCATGCTGAAGGGCCACGAAAGCCAGACGGACAAGGGCATCGACAAGTCCGGCGACATGGTCGACGACAAGACCCAGGGCAAGTACAAGGGCCAGGTCGACACGGGCCAGGACAAGCTCAGGGACCAGTTCGGCAGCGGACCGGGCCAGGACCGGCCACCGCAGCCCTGACCACCACAGACCTGACCACCTGAGCGGCCCGCCCGGCGGCGGCGCATTCCCGCCGCGCCGTCGTACGCCGCACGGATGAGCACCGCGCCATCCGGCCGGTCGCGCCCGGTGCCCCCAGGAGGCCGGGGACGGGGCCGATGGGGTGAGGCGGCACCGCCCCCTCGCGCGACGGTGCCCGCCCCCGGGATCGGGAGCGGGCACCGAGAGGTGAGTCCGCGGTGGCTACGCCAGCCGGATCTTCTCGGCCTGGGGGCCCTTGTGCCCCTGGGTGACCTCGAAGGTCACCTTCTGGCCCTCCTGCAGCTCTCGGAAGCCCGTGGCGTCGATGTTGGAGTAGTGCGCGAAGACATCGGCGCCGCCGCCATCCTGGGCGATGAAGCCGAAGCCCTTCTCCGAGTTGAACCACTTGACCGTGCCGGAAGCCATGTCCGTCTCCTTCGTTCAATGGGCTTGCGTCGGCTTCCGCGTGCTGCGGAATCCGGAGGTGATCGCCCTGGTCCGGAGACGCGCTACACAGCAAGGACGCCCGTGAATGCGACACGGGCGTCCGGCACTTCGGAACCACGACAGCTGATCAGGACGCTACACCGAGCAACGCCCGGCGGGCCGTACAACCATGACGGACGCGTCGCCGTTCACCGGCCAAGGCCAGCGCACGTCCTCCGTATTCCTGACCGATCGGACGGGTGTGCGACAGGTCCCGATGCTGCGGGCTGCGGTCTCAGCCGGTCTCCACGCTCTCGGCCTCGGGCTCGACCGCACGCTCGGCCGCGCGCTCCCGCTCGCTCTCGCGCAGCTTGCGGCGACGGAACCACGCACCGGTGCCGAGCCCGGCGAGGGCGATGACGCCGACGGCCGACAGCAGCCACCAGTACCGCCCCTGCCATCCGGCGTCCGCCGGACCGATCGCCGCCTTGTGCAGGGCCGTTCCGGACCCCTGCCGATGGGCGGCGTTCAGCGCGCCGCCGTCGGCGTCGCCGGCGTTCCAGGCGGGGAGCGCGCCGACCGCCGCGGTGTGCGGTGCCGCCTCGAATCCCCAGTCCAGCAGGGTGCGGGTCTCCTCGTAGACCGCGTTCGGGGCGCCGGACTGCGGGTTCATGACGGTGACCAGCAGCGTCCGGCCGCCGCGCCGGGCGGCGGCGATCAGCGTGTTGCCGGCGTGCGTGGTGTAGCCGTTCTTCACGCCGATCAGCCCGTCGTACGGCCTGACGCCGTGTGAGCCGACCAGCAGCCGGTTGGTGTTCTGGATGCCGAACGAGTCCGGGCCGCCGTCCTGCGGAAGCTGGGCCTCCTTGGTCGCGGCGAAGTGGGCGAAGTCCGGGTTGTGCAGACCGGCCCGGCCGAAGAGCGTCAGGTCGTAGGCGGAGGAGACCTGGCCCGGCGTGTCGAACCCGTCGGCCGACTCCACTCGCGTGTCGCGGGCGCCGAGGCGGTGCGCGGTCTCCTGCATGTCGTCGATGGTCTTGTTCCAGCCGCCGTTCATGGCCGCCAGGGTGTGGACGGCGTCGCTGCCGGAGCGCAGGAAGACGGCGCGCCACAGATCGTCGACGTGGTACGGCATGTCCTCCTTGAGACCCGCGAGCGAACTCCCGGACTCGATACCGGACAGGTCCTCCAGCGAGACCGTGTGCACCTCCCCCTGGGAGAACTTCGGCAGCACCGTCACGGCGAACAGCGTCTTGAGGGTGCTGGCGGGCGGCAGCGGCCGGTGGGCGTTCTTGGCCGCGAGGACCTTGCCGCTCGCCATGTCCGTCACCATCCAGGACAGGGCGGAGAGGTCCGGTGGCTCGGGTGCCTCCGCCCTGGGCAGGAACTGCACTCCGTGCCGGTCCAGCCGGTAGTCGGCGGCGGCCGGATCGGCGAGGTGCGTTCCGGGCCGCAGGTCGTCGATGCCGTTCGGGCCATCGGCGACTGCCTGACCGGGCACGGCCCACAGGCCGGCGGCACAAAGAGTGGCGGCGGTGGCGACTCTGACGGGGGCCCAACTCACGCTAGACATGTCGCCCACGCTAAAAACGACCCGGGCGTGTCGCTGCCTGGCATACGCCATCCGATGTGCGGGGGCTCCAGCGGCGGGCGCGGCGGCCGGTACCGGTGGGCTCAAGACCGGTGGGCCGGGCCCGGCGGTCGTCCCGCCGGGCCCGGCCCACGCGGCCGCGTCCCGGTTACCAGATCGCGTCGACCCACTCCGGGTGGTCGACGAACGGGTTCCGGTTGTGCTGGTACTTGTCGAATATCACCTGGTTGCGGTGCTTCTCGAAGGAGTCCGGCGGGTCCTGCTTGCTCCACTGCTTCAGGACGGAGAGCTTGCCGATGTGCGGCGCGGTGCCGTTGTCGACCTTGTCGTTGGGTTCCAGGTCCGGGAATCCGTCGCCGCCGTCGTAGCGGACGGCCATGTAGAGGATCATGCGGGCGACATCGCCCTTGACCGCGTCACGGGGCTCGAAGGAGTCGTCGTCGGTGCGGCTGCCCGGGGCTCCGGGGACCGCCTCCCCGCCGTTGTCGAAGTCCTTGTCGCCGCGGGCGCCGTTGACGGAGACCTCGGCCGGGCGCAGATGGTGCAGGTCGGTGCCCGGGCCGGTGTCGGTACCGAAGTCGCCGTGGGACTTCGCCCAGACGTGTTCGCGGTTCCAGTCGTCCTCGCCGCCGCCGTGGGCGTCCTTGCTCGCGGAGCGGCCGGAGTACAGCAGGATCACGTTCCCGCTCTTGTCCGGGTCCTGGTCGGTGTCCTTGAGGGCGTCCCAGACCTCGTCATACGTCAGCTTCCCGGTCTGGGTGGTGCTGATGATCCGGTGCAGTGAATCCTTGAGCGCCTGGCCGGTCTTGCCGACGGCGTCCTTGTAGTACGTGTCGTCGTACGACGTGTGGTCGCCCGCACGCAGGGCGTGGGAGGGGTGCGAAGCGAAGGGCGCGGCGGCGGGCCGGTGTACGGACTCGGTGGCCGTCGCGTTGGCCGGGATCTGTGCGACCACCGCCGTCAGCACCGTACCGATGGCGAGAGCCAGTCCTATACGGGCGCGACGGGTCACGCATGTGGTGTCCACGAAGTGTGTCCTCTCCCCTGATTGTGGCGTCGAGTCGCGAAATGTGGGGGCGCGACCCGGGCCGGCCGTGGGGAAACACAGCCGCAGGCAGCTTTCCATCACCGGAATCATCACGGCGTGAACAGGGGGAGAGGGTTATGTGCCCACTCCGTGACAGTCACGGAATTCCCCCGAAACCCCGGAAACGCAGCACTGTTGCCGATACCCCGTCAGGTGGGGCGGAGGCAGGAGATGTTCGGTGCGGAGGGGTTCGCACCGCTGCCCGGGGAGGGAAGCGGCGGGCACACGGGCACCGCTCATGGAAATCCACGCGTGGGAACGAAATGGGTTGCTGGGCGGGCAAGTTGGCGTCTGCTTTTGAGTCGTCTTCAGGAACGCGGCTTGTCCCACATCAGGGCATAGCGCCACAGGAGATGGCGGCGGAATCGGCTGCCCGGCAGCATGTCCCGTGCCGCGCGCCGGATCTCACCCCAGGTCATGTCCGCGTCCTGGATCGGCATGCCCGACGGTGCGGACATGCCGCCGTGGCGCCGGGCGAGGAGCCGGGCGGCGGGCACGCCCGCGCCGCTGATGAGCCAGTCCAGCGGTGTCCGGGTGCGGGCCAGGCCGATGACGACGAGGCGTCCGCCGGGTGCGAGCAGGGCGGTCATACGGCGGACCGCGGTCGTGAAATCCAGGTGATGGAGGACGGCCACGGCGCAGAGGAAGTCGTACCCGCCCGGAAGGGACTCGTCCGCCGCCAGGAAATCCGCCTCGACAAAGGTGGCGTTCGGGGACCGGGCGCCGGCCTCGCGGGCCAGCCGGATCATCGCCGACGAGCGGTCCACGCCGGTCACCTCGGGAATCCGCCGCGCGAGTTTGCGGGCCAGCAAGCCGTCGCCGCATCCGATGTCCAGCGCTCGGGCACAGCCGTCCGGCACGGCACCGAGCACCAGCCGGTGATAGTGCACATTGTGATTCCAGTACGGGTTCGGGAGTTCTTCCGGAGTGCGCGGCATGCGGCCACGGTAGCGAGGCAACCGGCGCACTTTGGCCTTATCGGGTGAACTCGCACCCGGCCTGCAACCGGACGGGCCCGGCCCGGCTTCCGAAGAACTGACACGTTGTTCACCGAATGCCCCGAATCCCGGAAACTCCCCGGATTCACCTGATCCCGCCGAACCTTCGAACCCCTCGAATCCTTCGGACCCCTGAATCCTTCGAACCCTTCGGACCGTGAGTTGTGGAGGCCCTTATGTCGCAGTTCTGCCCCACTCCCCCGCCGTACGGTGCCACGCCGGGCTATGTGCTCGCTCCCCCGCGCCCCGAGGAGCGTCTCGGTGCGCCGGCGAGCGCGCAGCAGCGCCCGTCCGGGTACTCCGCTGAGCCCGTTCTGCCGCCGCCCCGCCCGGAGGACCGGCTGCACTTCGGGCCGCTGCTCCCGCAGGACCGGCCGCCGGCTCCCCCGTTCCCCGGAGCGCAGCGGCAGGGTCCGGTGGCCATGCCCGACCGGCGGCGGCAGGAGCTCCAGGCCGCGCTGAGCGCCGCGGGCATCACTCCGGCGGACGCCGACCTGGCGGCCCTGGCGGAGATCGCGAGCCTCGGTGACACCACGGTCGCCGCCGTCATCGACTGGCTCGGGGCCGCCGCCCGGGCGTCCTGGCCGCGGCCCCGGGCGGTGTGACGGCGGCCTGCCCGGTCAGCGCAGCCCGGGCAGACCGCGCAGCTCGGCGATCTTCAGCACGCGGGCCAGGAGCACGAAGGCCAGCGCCATGGTGAGGGCGCCGGCGGCCAGGGCCGGCACGGCGGTCCAGCCCGCCGGGACGGGCACACCGGAGCTCGCCCGGGCCACGAGCCGGCCCAGCACGCCGGCCGCGGCCGCGGCGAGCGCCAGCTTGCCGTAGGTGCGGCACAGCCGCCGGCCGTCGAGGCGACCGGCGAGCCGGCGGCGCAGCAGCACCGCGGTGAACAGCAGCCCCACCCCGTAGGCGACGGCATAGGCCGCGGCCATCCCGATGACCGCCCAGCGGGTGGGCAGCCACAGGTGGCAGGCCGCGGCCAGGCCGATGTTGACGACGGCGATGCACAGCGCCGCCCGGAACGGCGTACGGGTGTCCTCGAACGCGTAGAAGCCGCGCAGCAGCAGGTACTGGGCGGAGAACGGGATCAGGCCGAGCCCGAAGGCCTGGAGCATCTGCCCGGCGGGCGCGGCCGACGCCGCGTCCACGGCACCGTGTGCGAAGAGGAGTTGGGCGGTCTGCGGGCCGAGCGCGACGAAGGCGAAGGCGGCCGGGACGATGACGACCCCGCTGATCCGCAGCCCGCGGGAGAGGTCGGCGCGCATGTCGTCCAGGCGGCGTTCGGCGACCGCCCGGCTCATCCGGGGCAGCAGCGCGGTCACCAGCGAGACGGTGACGATCGACTGCGGCAGCATCCAGATGGTCTGCGCGAAGCTGTAGGCGGTGTAGCCGACGCCACCGGTGGGGCTTTGCTGGTCGGCGGCGCCGGCGAAGCGGGTGACGACGGTCATCGCGGCGAGGTTGGCGAGCACCAGCAGCAGCGTCCACCGGGCGGCCCCGATGCTCTTGCGCAGACCGCTGCCGCGCCAGTCGAAGCGCGGCCGGAAGCGGAAGCCGGCGGCGCGGACGAAGGGGATCAGGGCCAGTGCCTGTACGGCGATGCCGCCCGTGGTGGCGATGCCCAGGAAGTCGACCTGGCCCGGGGTGATGTCCTCGATCCGGTCGGGGCCCGCCAGCAGGCCGAAGTAGAGGCCGAACATCGTGACCAGCACGACGTTGTTGAGCACCGGTGTCCACATCATCGCGCCGAACTTGTTCCGGGCGTTGAGGACTTGGCCGAGGATGAAGAACAGTCCGTAGAAGAAGATCTGCGGCAGCAGGAAGCGGGCGAAGACCACGGTGAGCGCGAAGGCGGCGTGGTTCCCGGGGGTGTCGCTCGTGTAGACGGCGACGATCTGCGGGGCGGCCCAGACCGACAGCACGGTGCCGACCGCGAGGACGCTCAGGACCAGGGTGACCAGCCGCTGTTCAAACGCGCGGCCGCCGTCCGGATGCTCGGTCCTGGCCCGGACCAGCTGCGGCACCAGCACCGAGTTCAGCGCGCCGCCGATCATCAGCGTGTAGACGCTCATCGGGATGGTGTTGGCCATGTTGTACGTGGTGGCGAGCAGTCCGGTACCGAGCGCGCCGGCCTGGAGCATCACGCGGATCAGCCCGGTGGCCCGGGAGACGACGGTCCCCAGCGCCATCAGGAGCGAGGAGCGCCGCAGCCCCGCACCCGGGTCGCCGTCCGTTCCGGTCGCCGCGTACGCCCTGGTATCGGCGTCCTCGGCCCCGCCGGGCACCGTTCCGCCGCCGGGTATCTCCTCGTCCGCCGAACGGCCCGGTCGGTCCGGCAGACGCAGCCGCAGTGTGTCGTGCGGTGGATGTGGTGTGTGCGGTGTGTGTGATGTCCCGTCCAACATGCCGTCAATCTACGGGGATTCGCGCGCGGGGCCGGGCCGCCGGGGCGCGGATCGCGCACGGGACGGTGTCGCGGCGGGCAGCGGACGGGCCCGGTCCGGATCGAGGAGCGGGGCGAACAGGTCGCCGTGGCGGTCGAGGCGGGGGCCGATCTCCTCGAAGAGGAAGGTGAGTTGGCGGGGGTCGGTGCAGTCCGCGATCTCGTCCCAGGTGACCGGGGTGGAGACGGTGGGGGTCTCGCGGGCCCGCAGGGTGTAGGCGGCCGCGGTGGTCTTGGCGGCGGCGTTCTGGGAGAAGTCGAGGAAGACCTTGCCGGGGCGCAGCGTCTTGGTCATCTTGTCCACGACCAGGTCCGGGAGGGCCGCCGCCGCCTCGACGGCGAGCGCCCTGGCGTACTCGGTGGTCCGCTCGGACGAGGTGGGCTCGACGGGCACGAGGAGGTGCAGGCCCTTGGCCCCGCTGGTCTTGGCGTGGACGTCCAGACCGTCGGCCGCCAGCCGGTCGCGCAGCCACTGCGCCGCGACACAGCACTCCACGATGGTGGCCGGGGCGCCGGGATCGAGGTCGAGGACGAGCCGGTCGGCGATGCCCGGCGCCCGGGACGTCCACTGCGGGGTGTGCAGCTCGACGACCAGGTTCGCGGCCCAGACCAGCGAGGGGAGGTCCTGCAGCAGGACCTGGCGAGTGGGTCCGGACGTCGAATGGGGGACCTCGCACGTCTTCACCCAGGAGGGTGTGCCGGGCGGCACGTTCTTGGTGAAAAACCGCTGGCCGTCCGGCCCGTCGGGGTAGCGCAGGAAGGACAGCGGCCGGTCGCGGAGGTGGCTGAGCAGCGGTTCTGCGGTGGTGGTGCAGTAGTGCAGCACCTCACCCTTGGTGGTGCCGGTCCCCGGATAGAGGACCTTGTCCAGGTTGGTCAGCGAGAGGCGCCGCCCCTCCACGACCGTGATCGGCGACATACCATGAGAATCCCACACAAGGGATGAAAGATGCGTTCTATCTGGAATGGGTCGATATCGTTTGGCCTGGTCACCATCCCGGTGAAGACCTACAGCGCCACCGACCGCACCTCGTCGGTCTCCTTCGTGCGCATTCACGAGAAGGACGGCGCGCCGGTCCAGTACCGCAAGATCTGCGAGCTGGACGGCGAGGAGGTGCCGAACGAGGAGGTCGGCAAGGGCTACCAGCCGCCCGGCGACGACACCATCGTGCCGATCACCGACGACGACCTGTCCCGGCTGCCGATGCCGACCGCCAAGACGCTGTCGATCCTGTCGTTCGTCGACCCCACCGGGATCGACCCGCTCCAGATGGACAAGTCCTACTACCTGGCGCCCAACGGGGCGGCCGCCGCCAAGCCGTACACGCTGCTGCGGGAGGCGCTGGAGCACCACCGGAAGGTCGCGATCGGCAAGGTGGCGATGCGCGGGCGGGAGTCGCTGGCGATGCTGCGGGCGCACGCCGGGGCGCTGGTGATGCATCAGCTGCTGTGGCCGGATCAGATCCGGCCCGCCACCGATGTGGTGCCCGACGACGTCGAGATCCGCGAGAACGAGATGACGCTGGCCGAGACCCTGATGGACTCCCTGGGCGAGCTGGATCCCGCGGAACTCCATGACGACTACCGCGAGGCCGTCGAGGAGCTGGTGGCCGCCAAGCTGGAGGGCACGGAACCGGCCGCCCCGGCGTCCGACACGTCCGGTGCCCAGGTCATCGATCTGACGGCGGCCCTGGAGAAGAGCGTGCAGGCGGCACGGGGCGGGGGCGGCGACACGGCGTCGGCGCCGGCCTCCGTGACATCCCTGCGGGGGCGGAAGGCCGCGAAGAAGAGCACGGCGGGCTCGGGCACCGCCAGGAAGAGCGGGGCGGCGGAGCAGGCCGCGGGCCGCGGATCCGGCAGCACCGCCACGAAGAAGGCCCCCGCGAAGAAGACCGCGGCACAGAAGACAGCGGCGGCGAAGAAGACCTCGACCGCGTCGCAGGACGCCACGGGGCGGACGAAGGCCGCGTCGAAGAGCACCACGAAGAAATCCACCGCGAAATCCGCCACCGAGAAGCCCACCGGGGCGAAGTCCACCGCCAAGACGGCCACCGCCAAGAAGACCGCGGCCCGGAAGACCGCCGCCAAGAAGACGGACCGGCGCTCGTCCGCCTGAGCGCCCGTCCGCTCGCGGACGAGCCCGCCGATCCGGTTTGCCCTCGACCTCTCCCCCTCGCTTAGATGCGGGTGGTCGTCGCCGACGGTCCGGTGCGGCGAGGGGGCGGTGGGTATGGCGGGCAGGCGGGCGCTGGGGCGTCGATTCGGATGGCTGTGGGCGGCGTTCGCGGTCAGCTCGTACGGCACGGGGCTCGGCTTCGGGGCGTTGCCGCTGCTCGCGGTGCTGGTACTGCACTGCGGACCGGCCCAGGTGGCGGCGCTGGCCGCCACGGGGCGGGCCGTGGGAGCGCTGGTCGCGGTGCCGCTCGGCCCCTGGGTGGAGTTCCGTCGCAAGCGGCCGGTCATGGTGGCGATGGATCTGATCCGCTGCGCGGCGCTGCTGAGTGTCGCCGCCGCGTTCGCGCTCGGCCGGCTCGGCTTCGCCCAGCTCCTGCTGGTCTCGGTGGTCACGGCCGCGGCCGACATCGCGTTCAAGGCGGCCAGTGGCGCGTATCTGAAGGCGCTGGTGCCGCCGGCGGACCTGCTCGTCGCGAACAGCCGGTTCGAGTCCACGACCTGGACCTCGACCATGGTCGGACCGCCGCTCGGCGGGGCCGCGATCGGACTCTTCGGCCCGGTGACGACCGTGGTGGCCGACGCGGTCAGCTATCTGCTCTCGGCGCTGGGCATCCGCGCCATCGGCGGGACGGAACCGGTCCCCGAGCGCTCCGGTGCGGCACGGCTGCGCGCGGGCGACCTGCTGGCGGGCTGGCGCCACATCCTCGGTCACGCCGCGCTGCGCCCGCTGTTCCTGAACTCGATCGTGGTCAACGGACTGATCATGGCGTCCCAGCCGCTGCTCGCCGTACTGATGCTGGGCCGCCTGGGGTTCGCGCCCTGGCAGTACGGCCTCGCGTTCGCGGCCCCCTGCGTCGGCGGGCTGCTCGGCTCACGCCTGGCGCACCCCCTCGCGGCGCGGTTCGGCCCGCACCGGGTGCTGCGCGCCTCCGGGGCGCTGCGCTCCTGCTGGCCGCTGGGCCTGGCGTTCGTACAGCCCGGCGTCCCCGGGCTCGCCATCGTGCTCGTCGTCCAACTCGGCGTGGTGACCGGCTGCGGCGTGTTCAACCCGCTGCTGGCGACGTCCCGGCTCGACCACACCGCCCCCGACCGGGTCGCGCGCACCCTGGCCGCCTGGTCGATCAGCAGCAGTGCCGCCATCGCCGCCGTGACCGCCCTGTGGGGTCTGCTGGCCGCCGCCACCGGCCCCCGCACCGCGATCGCCGCCGCCGGCGTCCTCCTCCTGGCCACCCCGCTGCTGCTCCCGCGCCGCGCGAACACGTCCCGGGACGAGCCCACCGGGACCGGGGTCCGAGCCGCCGTCGATCGCGTCTGAGGCCGGAACTCGCGGGCGGGAGCGGCCTCGGGCCGTCTCTCCCGCTGGCGCGCGTTCTAGAGTCTGGATATGGCTTCAGACGAGGGGACCACCCGCATCGACAGCTGGATCTGGTCCGTACGGTTCACCAAGACGCGCTCGCTGGCCGCGGCGGCCTGCCGCGCCGGGCACGTCCGGGTCAACGGGGAACGGGTGAAGCCGGCGCACGGTGTGCACAACGGCGACGAGGTGCGGCTGCGGCACGCGGGCCGGGAGCGGATCGTGGTGGTCGCGCGGCAGGTGCGCAAGCGGGTGGGCGCGGCCGTCGCCGCGGAGTGCTACGTCGACAACTCGCCGCCGGAGCCGCCGCGCGAGCAGGTCGCGGTGGTCGCGCACCGCGACCGCGGCGCCGGACGCCCCACCAAGCGCGAGCGCCGCGAGATCGACGAGCTGCGCGGCCGCTGAAAGGGCACCCGGGGCCGCCGGACCGGCCCCGTTCCTAGCCGGGCGGCATGGCGTCCAGATAGACCCACCGGCCGTCCTCGCGGACGAAGCGGCTGTGCTCGTACTGGCTGTCGGCGTGGCCGTGCAGGGTGTAGTGCGCGCGGAATTCGACGGCGCCTTCGGTGTGGAAGGCGCTGCCGCCGCTGGTGCCGAGGATCTCCAGTCCGGTCCACCGCTGTGCCGGGTCGAGGTCCAGTCCGGCCGGGCGGGTCGTCGGGTGCCAGGTGCGCAGCAGATATCCGGTGTCGCCGACCGCGAAGGCGCTGTACCGCGAGCGCATCAGGCGCTCAGGCGTCGGGGCGGTGGCGCGCCCCTGGTGGAAGGCGGCGCAGCAGTCGCCGTAGGTCGCGGCGCGCCCGCAGGGGCAGGGTGCGGCGGGGGTGACGGGAGCCGGGCGGCGGGGCGTGTTCTTCGGTTTCGGCACCCCCCGATTGTGCCGGGTCGGCGGGGGCGGTCCGCGACACGCCGGGCGGCCGCCGAAGCGGCCCACGCGAAAGCTGCGCCCATTTAGGGAATTTCAACGATAAATCACCCATTTGCAGCTTTTCGTGGCTTGATACGTGCTGTGAGGCTGGAAGAACTCATGGTGACCGTCCCCACCACCCAGGAGAGAACCCCCATGATTCTGTCCATTTCCGGCGTCGTCCTGCTCGGTGTCATCGTCTTCCTCTTCTTCCGCAAAGACGGCCTGAAGCTGTCCCACGCACTGGTCTCCGCGCTCTTCGGGTTCTACCTCGCCAGCTCCGCCATCGCGCCCAGCATCAAGGCCGGCGGCGCGAGCCTGGCCAACCTCCTCGGGGGGATCAAGATCTAGGGGCTGCCGCCCGGCTCTCCCACCCGGGATTCCCGCCCGGAGTCCCCGTCCGGCGCCACCCACCGGTCCCCGCCCGGACGGGCCGCGCCCGCTCCCGTCCGGGCGGCCCCGCGTGCCGCACGTTCCCCGGCTCGCCGCCCACGCCGAGCCCCCGACGACCACCGCACGAGCAACAGGAGAAGACGTGGCCCGGCGCCCCCTGCCCCGCATCCTGACCAGCGGCCAGCCCCTGACCCGCATGGCCAACAGCGCCTCGCTCGCCCGCAGCCGCGAACTGGCGCGCACCGCCGCCGAGAGCGCCTCCGACGTGTTCCACCCGCTGATCGTCATCGCCCGCGGGCTGCGCCGGCTGGGCGCGGCCGGGCGCGGGCGCTGGGTCGCCACGCCGCGGGAGCACCGCGGCCCGACGGCCTTCTTCATCGGGGCGTGCGTGTTGGTCCTGTGCCTGGTGCCGTACGGGCCGCTGCTCGCCGTGATCACGCTGATGGCCGCGGGCGCCTGGGCGGGGCGGGAGCGCACGCCCGTCGAGACCGGCCCCGGCGAGGCCGCGACCGAGCGGCTGCGGGCACTGTACGAGGCGCTGGTGCCGTACCTCTGCGTGGACGGTGACCCCAGTCCCCTCTACGCGCCCGACGGCGACTGGGAGCGGGCCTTCCCCGAGTACGCCTTCGACGACGGCGGGCGGCTCGAACGGCTCCAGCTGAAGTACCCGGCGTACTTCACCGACGGCGAGGACGGGGCCCGGACCCGCATCGAGCAGGTGCTGTACGCCAAGGCCGGCCGCGGCCGGGAGTACCACTTCGCCTGGGACGAGCTGGCCAATCAGCTCACCCTGACCGCCCTGGGCCCGCTGCCCACCGATATCGCCGCCCAGCGCTTCGTCACCTCGCCGGGCGAGCTGGTGCTCGGGTTCACCGACCCGGACTTCGTCCAGCGGACCCTGCCGGTCACCGCCGGCGAGGAGATCCGGGACGCGCCGCCGGTCGTCTGGCGTACCGGGCCGCGCTCCACCGAACCGCATCTGCTCGCCCTGGGGCAGCCGGGGACGGGCGGCACCACGTTGCTGCGCTCGCTCGCGCTCCAGGCGTTGGCGCACGGCGATGTGCTGGTCATCGACGGCGGCGGCGCCGGCGAGTACGGGTGTCTGACCGGGCGGCGCGGTGTGCTGGGAGTGGAGAGCGGGCTGGCGGGGGCGCTGGCGACGCTGGAGTGGGCCGCCCACGAGACCGAGCGGCGGCTGGTCGCGGCGAACCGGGCCCGGCAGGCCGGCCGGCCCGCGCCGGAGGACACCCGCCGGCCGCTGTGGATCATCGCGGACCGTCCCACCGCGCTGACCCATATCGCGGCCGCGGAGGGCCGGGACGATCCGCAGCAGTGGCTCCAGGTGCCGCTGCGGCACGGCCGGGCCGCCCAGGTCACGGTGGTCGTGGCCGAGCACTTCGAGAGCGCCGAGCTGCTGAGCGAGCCGGTGCGGGCGCACACCAAGGCCCGGGTGGTGCTCGGCCCGGCCACGGCGGAGGAGGTGCAGGCGGTGCTCGGGGCGCCGCCGCACACCACTCCGGTCGCGCAGGTGCCGCCGGGGCGCGGCTACGCACGCCTGGGCACCGCCGCCGTGCTGCGGCTCCAGGTGCCGGCCACCCCCGACCCGCTCGACGATGCCACCGGCCAGGCGCACCGGGAGGCCGTCCTGGCGCTGCTGCCGGAGCGGACGGTTCCGGCCGATGGGGCGGGCCCGGCCGAGCCGGCGGGCGGCAAGCGGTCCGAGGACGTCCGCCCGGCGGGCGGCGACCGCACGGTGGGAGCGGGCCGCAAGCCGGTGGACTTCCGCAAGGTGGACCCCCGCACGTCCGCGGGCGGCGCCGGTGCGGAGTCGGCGGGCGGGACCGCCGGGGCCGAGGGGACGCCGCGGGACGGGGAGAGCGGGGGTGCCGGCGAACCGGTCGGCGCGGCCGTGCGCGCGGCCCACGGCAAGGGCGGCGAGCCCCGGGTGGTCAACGGGTCGGCGGACGCGTCCCGGGCGGAGAGCTGAGGATCGCCCGGCGAAGGCCCGGAGGGGCCCGGCGGTCAGGCCACGAAGGCGTGCCGGGCCTCGGTGCCCAGCGGCGCACCCGTCGCGACCAGTCGCGCGGCGCCGGCCAGCCGGACCGCGGCCTCGTCCGCGACGGCCCCGCTGACCGTGAACGGCAGGCGTACGAAGCCCTCGAAGGCCCCGTCGACACCGAACCGTGGACCGGAGGGCACCCGCACCCCGAGCCGCTCCCCCGCCTCGGCGATCCTGGAACCGGAGAGTCCGCCGGTCCGCGCCCAGAGCGTGAGCCCGCCCCGCGGCACGCTGAACTCCCAGTCGGGCAGGTGCCGTTGGAGGGCCCCGACGATCGCGTCGCGGTTCTCCCGGGCCTGCGCACGACGGATCTCGACGGCCTGCTCCCAGCCGCCGCCCTTCAGGAGCGAGGCGATGGCGAGCTGTTCGAGGACGGGTGAGCCCAGGTCGGAGTAGGCGCGGGCGGCGACCAGACTGCGGATGACATCGGGCGCGGCCCGCACCCAGCCGATCCGCATCCCGGCCCAGAACGCCTTGCTCGCCGAGCCGACGGTGATCACCGCGCTGCCCGCGGGGTCGAAGGAGCAGACCGGGCGCGGCGGCTCGGGGTCCTCGTCCAGCTGGAGTTCGGTCATGGTCTCGTCGACGACGAGCAGCGTGCCGGCCGACTTGGCGGCGTCGACCAGGCGGCGGCGCTGGTCGTCGGTGGCGAGGGTGCCGGTGGGGTTGTGGAAGTCGGCGACGACATAGGCCATCCGGGGCGCGGCGTCGCGCATCACCTGACGCCAGACGGGCAGGTCCCAGCCGGCCAGCCGCTCACCGAGGGCGACCGGGACGAGCCGGGCGCCGGCGTCCCGCATCAGCTGGAGGATGTTGGCGTACGACGGGGAGTCGACGGCCACCCGCTCGCCGGGGCTCGTACACAGCCGGCAGATCGCGGCCACCGCGCCCATCGCGCCCGTGGTCACCATGATCTGTTCGGGCATGGTGGGGATGCCGCGGGCGGTGTAGCGGTCGGCGAGGGCCTGGCGCAGGACCGGCAGGCCGGCCGGGTAGTCGCCGTGGGTGTGGGCGTAGAGCGGGAGGTCGGCCATCGCGCCCTGGACGGCGCGGGTGAGCCAGGGCTCGGGGGCCGGGAGGGCGGCACAGCCGAGGTCGATCATGGATCCGGCGGCCTCCGGGGGCAGCGGTTCCAGGCCCCGGGTGGGCAGCGGGTTGCCCGCCGGGACGGCCGTCCAACTGCCCGAGCCGCGCCGGGACTCCAGGAAGCCCTCGGCCCGCAGCGCCTCGTAGGCGGCGGCGACGGTGGTGCGGCTGACGCCGAAGGCCGCGGCCAGCTCGCGCTCGGCGGGCAGCCGGGCGGCGACCGGTATCCGGCCTTCCAGTACGAGCAGGCGCACCCGGTCGGCGAGGCTGCGGTAGGCGGGCAACCGGCGCCCGCCGGCCGCGAGTTGCGTGTCGCACGGGTCCTGCGACCGGAGCAGCCGGGCGAGTTGGGGCGCGCCTACCGCTGAAGTCCACTGAGCCACGAAGATCAGTCCACCTTCCCCGAATTGGCTCTACTTCCCGAGCCCGGACACGCCACATGGTGTCATGCGTCGGTCCAATCCTGCCAGGAGGGGGAAAAGTCATGTCCACGCCCAGAGGGTCCGGTCCGGGGAGGGCGCCGGTGACGCGCCGCCTCGTCCAGCTGTACACGGGGCTGCCGCTGTACGGCGTGAGCATGGGACTGATGGTCCGCGCGGACCTGGGCCTGGAGCCATGGAGCGTACTGAACCAGGGCATATCCCGGCATACGGGGCTGTCGATCGGCACCGTCACCATCGTGTCCGGCGTGCTGATCCTGCTGCTGTGGATCCCGCTGCGGCAGCGCCCCGGGCTGGGCACGGTGTCCAACGTGGTGATCCTCGGGCTGGTGATGGACGCGACGCTGGCCGTGACGCCGGAGCTGTCGGCGTTGGGGGCGCGCATCCCGCTCCTGGCGTTCGCCGTCGTCCTCAACGGCGCCGCGACCGGCCTCTACATCTCGGCCCGCTACGGCGCGGGACCGCGCGACGGCCTGATGACCGGGCTGCATCAGCGCACCGGCCGCCCGGTGCGGCTGGTGCGGACCTGCATCGAGATCACGGTGCTCGCGGTCGGCTTTCTGCTCGGCGGGTCCCTCGGGGTCGGCACGGTGGTCTACGCGCTGGCCATCGGGCCGCTGGCGCAGTTCTTCCTCCGCCGCTTCGCGATCAGCGGCCTGCCCGGGGAGCCGTCCCCGGTGGTGGCCCGCTCAAGGACGTCACCCGAGCGCGCGATACTGCCCGAGTGACCTCAGCGATACGCCCCCGCCACGCCTATCTCGACCACCCCGCGCCGCTGCCCTTCGCCCACCGCGGCGGGGCGGCCGACGGCCTGGAGAACACCGCCGCCGCCTTCCGGCGCGCGGTCGCCCTCGGCTACCGCTATCTGGAGACCGATGTGCACACCACATCGGACGGACACCTCGTCGCCTTCCACGACGCCACCCTCGACCGCGTCACCGACTCCCGGGGCGCCATCGCCTCGCTCCCCTGGCAGGCGGTGCGCCGGGCCCGGGTCGCCGGCCGGGAGCCGCTGCCGCTGTTCGAGGAGCTTTTGGAGGAGTTCCCCGACGCGCGCTGGAACGTCGACCTCAAGGCGGAGTCCGCGCTGGAGCCGCTGCTCGGCCTGCTGCGCCGCACCGGCGCCTGGGACCGGGTGTGCGTCGGCTCGTTCTCGGAGGCCCGGGTCGCCCGGGCGCAGCGGCTGGCCGGCCGCCCGCTGGCCAGCTCGCTGGGCACCCGCGGCGTGGCCGGCCTGCGGCTGCGCTCCTACGGCCGCGGCCGGCTGCCGCTGGACCGGCTGCTGGGCGCGGCGGTGCGCCGCAGCGCGGTGTGCGTCCAGGTCCCCGAGCGGCAGTGGGGCATCCCGGTCGTCGATCCGCTGTTCCTGCGCGCCGCGCACGCCCTGGGCATGCAGGTGCATGTCTGGACGGTCAATGACGCGGAGCGGATGACCGCCCTGCTCGACCTGGGCGTGGATGGCATCATGACCGACCACATCGAGACGCTGCGGACGGTACTGACCGAGCGCGGGTGCTGGGTCTGAACGGGGTGCCGGGCCCGCGCGGGAACTGCGCGTCCGCCCGCCGCGGCCCCGCCGGCGGTCCGCCGCGGTGAAGGGGGACGGGATGACGGGGGCGGGCGTGGAGGGCACACAAGCCGTGGGCGGGGCCGTGGACGAGGCGGCCGCCCGGCGCCGCGAGCAACGCGGCTGGTACTGGTACGACTGGGCCAACAGCGTCTATTCGACGACCGTGCTGACCGTCTTCCTGGGGCCGTACCTGACCTCGGTGACGACGGCCGCGGCGGACGCGCACGGCCTGGTGCACCCGCTGGGCATCCCGGTGCGCGCCGGCTCCTTCTACCCGTACACGGTGTCCCTCTCGCTGCTGCTGTCCGTATTGGCGATGCCGCTCGCCGGGGCCGTGGCCGACCGGACCGGCCGGAAGAAGCCGCTGCTGGGGTGCTGCGCGTATACGGGCGCGGCCGCGACGGCGGGGATGTTCTTCCTCGGCGGCGACCGCTATCTGCTGGGCGGCGCGCTGCTGATCCTCGCGAACGTGTCGTTCGTGGTGTCGACGATGCTCTACAACTCCTTCCTGCCGCAGATCGCGACCCCCGAGGAGCGGGACGCGGTCTCGTCCCGGGGCTGGGCCTTCGGCTACGCGGCCGGGGCGCTGGTCCTGCTGGCCAACCTGGCGCTCTACGGCGCGCACGACTCCTTCGGCCTCTCCGCCGGCGCCGCGGTCCGCATCTGCCTGGCCTCGGCGGGGCTGTGGTGGGGCGTGTTCTCCGTGATCCCGCTGCGCCGGCTGCGCGACCGCCGGACGGCGGCCGCCGGGGCGCCCGGTGCGGCGGGCGGCGCCTCGCTCGCCCAGGGCTGGCGGCAGCTGGCCGAGACCTTGCGCGGGATGCGCCGCCACCCGCTCACCCTCTCCTTCCTGCTGGCCTATCTCGTCTACAACGACGGGGTGCAGACGGTGATCACCCAGGCGTCGGTGTACGGCTCGGAGGAACTGGGGCTGGACCAGAGCACGCTGATCGTCGCCGTCCTGCTGGTGCAGGTGCTGGCGGCGGCCGGCGCCCTGCTGATGGGCCGGCTCGCCCGGCGGTACGGCGCGCAGCGGACGATCCTGGCCTCGCTGGCCGCCTGGACGCTGACGGTCGCGGCCGGCTACGTCCTGCCGGCCCGGGCACCCGTGTGGTTCTTCGCGCTGGCCGCCGGCATCGGCCTGGTCCTGGGCGGCAGCCAGGCGCTGTCGCGCTCGCTGTTCTCGCAGCTGGTGCCGCGCGGCAGGGAGGCGGAGTACTTCTCCGCGTACGAGATCAGCGACCGGGGCGTGAGCTGGCTGGGGCCGCTGGTGTTCGGGGTGACCTACCAGCTCACCGGGAGCTATCGGGACGCCATCGTGTCCCTGGTGGCCTTCTTTTTGATCGGTTTTGTCCTGCTGGCGAGGGTGCCGGTGGGCCGGGCGATCGCGGCGGCCGGAAATCCTGTGCCTGACCGGATTTAGGCCCAGGGGCTGCGGAGCGGTAGTGTACGCCTTTGGCTCACCAGGCGGACCGTTACTGCGCGCTCAACCATATATGGCGCTGGGTGACATCTGCTGCCAGATGTGACAAACCGGGCAATGGTGGGTACAACAAGGGGCGGCACGAAGGAAGGCAGCGGCGCACAGCGCCTCCATCAGTGGGCGGTGGTGGGCGACGGGTGGGCGCATCTCCCGAATGCGGGAATCTTCACCGCCGACCGGACGTTGACCGGATGACGACGACAGCGACACCTGTCCTGTGGGCGACAAGCCCGGGAGGCACGATTCATGAGTGAGCGAGCTCTCCGCGGCACGCGACTCGTGGTGACCAGCTACGAGACCGACCGCGGCATCGACCTGGCCCCGCGCCAGGCGGTGGAGTACGCATGCGAGAACGGACATCGATTCGAGATGCCGTTCTCGGTTGAGGCCGAGATTCCGCCGGAGTGGGAGTGCAAGGTATGCGGTGCACCCTCGCTTCTGGTGGATGGCGATGGCCCTGAGGAAAAGAAGGGTAAGCCCGCGCGTACGCACTGGGACATGCTCATGGAGCGGCGCACCCGCGAGGAGCTCGAGGAGGTGCTGGCCGAACGGCTGGCCGTCCTGCGCTCCGGCACCATGAACATTGCCGTGCATCCGCGCGACACCAACCGCAAGTCCGCCTGACGGCGGGATTGCACCGAGCAATACCCAAGGGCCGGGTCACCGCACTGCGCGGTGACCCGGCCCTTGTCGCTGTCCGGGACTCCCCCGGGCGCGGGCCCGGGGGTGCGGCGGGGGCGCTCAGCCGGTCAGCGGCGGGTCCTGGCGGCGCGGCGGCGTCGGCCCGTCCTCCCGGATGACCTCGCCCTGGACGACCTTCCCGTCCGGCCGGTGCATCCTGGCCTGCTGGAAGGCGTCACCGAACGAGCCCGCGGCGGGCCGCTTCCTGCGGGACAGCAGCTTCTCGGTGCGGCGCTGGATCAGCTTGCCGGTCGGCGGGAAGAGGCAGAGCAGCCCCAGCGCGTCGGACGCCAGCCCCGGCAGCATCAGCAGCAGTCCGCCCGCCATCGGGAGCGTATTGCCGCTGCCCGACGCGCCGTTGCCGGACGGGGCGCGGCCGCCGGGGGCCGCCGGGTCGCCGCCGCCCTGCATGCTCTCGGCGAGCCGCTGCCAGGCACGGCGGCCGGCCCGCTTGATCACATAGCCGCCGACCAGCACCCCGGCGATCAGCAGCAGCGCCACCGTCCACCCGCTGGTGGCCTCGGCGACCACCGTCAGCAGCCAGATCTCCAGCACCATCCAGGCGGCGACGCCCAAAGGCACGTACCGGCGGGCGCGCGAGGGCCGGGAGGGGCGGGGATTCGGCGGGGGCGTGGCTCCTGACGTCATGCCTCAAGTGTGCCTGGCCCGCGCCGCTGCCCCCGGCAAAGGTCCGTCCGGGGGCGCGAGAACCGCTCGGGGTGCGCGGCGTCAGCGGCCGCGGATCTTGTCCACCCGCGAGCCGATGCCCCAGGCCGTGACCCGCCACAGCGCCTCGACGACGATGTCCCGGCTCATCTTGCTGTCGCCCAGCTCCCGCTCGACGAAGGTGATCGGGACCTCGACGACGTGGTAGCCGGCCTGCACCGCGCGGCGGGCGAGGTCGACCTGGAAGCAGTAGCCCTGCGAGGCCACGTCGTCCAGGCCCAGACCCGTCAGCGCCTCCGCGCGGAAGGCCCGGAAGCCGCCGGTGATGTCGTGCAGCGGCAGGTCCAGCACCAGCCGGGAGTACGTGCTGCCGCCGCGGGAGATCAACTGGCGGTACTTGGGCCAGTTCACGGTGCGGCCACCGGGCACCCAGCGCGAGCCGAGGACGAGGTCGGCGCCCTTGAGGGCGGTCAGCAGCCGCGGGAGCTCCTCGGGCTGGTGCGAGCCGTCGGCGTCCATCTCGACCAGCACGCCGTAGCCGTGCTCGATGCCCCACCGGAAGCCCGCGAGGTAGGCGGCGCCGAGGCCGTCCTTGCCCTTGCGGTGCAGGACGTGGACGTGCGCGTCGTCGGCGGCCAGCTCGTCGGCGAACTTGCCGGTGCCGTCGGGGCTGTTGTCGTCCGCGACCAGGACGTGCGCCTCGGGGACGGCCGCGCGCACCCGCGAGACGATCGGCTTGATGTTCTCCGCCTCGTTGTAGGTCGGAATGATCACCAACGTGGTGCCGAGCGGACCGTATTGCCGCTGACCGTCTGTCACTGCTGCCCCTTCTCGTCCTTCGTGCGCCCGCGCCTGCCGCTGACCACCGCGGCGGCACAGGACAGAAGGCCCACGATAGCGAGCAGCCACTCGGGAGCGGCACCGACGCGGTCGGCGAGCGTCGTTTCGTCACGCAGCGGAATGCGCGCGGAGACCACGCCCCGGGTGAACTCGGGGATCTGGTGGGTAACCGTGCCGTCCGGGGCGACCACCGCGCTGATGCCGCTGGTGGCGGCGGTGACCACGGCCCGGCCGTGTTCGACGGCGCGCAGCTTGGACATCGCCAGCTGCTGCTCGGGCTGACCGGTGCGGCCGTAGGTGGCGTTGTTGGTCTGGATGACCAGGGCGCGGGCGCCGGCGTCGACCGTGTCGTGCACGATCTCGTCGTAGGCGACCTCGAAGCAGATGACGTCGCCGAGCCGGGCGGGGCCGAGCTGGAGCACCCCGGTGTGGTTGCCGGGGTAGAAGTCGCGGGGCACCCGCTGGAAGCGCGTGATGATCTTGCTGAGCTGCTCCCGGAACGGGACGTACTCGCCGAACGGCACCGGGTGCTGCTTGGTGTAGGAGGCGCCCGGGCCCTTCTTCGGGTCCCAGACGATGCCCTCGTTGAAGACGTAGCCCGCCTTGGAGGGGTGGTCGACCAGGGCGCCGACCAGGACGGGCACCCCGATGGACTTCACGGCCCGGTCGATCCGGTCGTAGGCCTGCGGGTACTGGAAGGGGTCGAGGTCGGAGGAGTTCTCCGGCCAGATGACCAGGTCCGGCTTCTTGACCCGGCCGGCCCGGACGTCCGCGGCGAGCTTCTCGGTGGCCGCGGCGTGGTTGTCGAGGATCTTCATCGGGCGGCCCAGGAAGTCCATGCCGGCCTGCTGGACGTTGCCCTGGACGACCGCGATGTCCACGCTGTCGTCGGCCTTCGTGGGGACGGGGACGGCCAGACCGGCCAGGGTGACGGCGGCGGCCAGCCCGAACGCCTCGAAGGCCGGCACGGCCCGGCGCAGGCCGCCGTTGCCGCGCAGCCCCCAGAGCGTGGCGGCGCAGGCGGCGAGCAGGGCGCCGGCCAGCGCGACGGCGAAGGTCACCAGCGGGGCGCCGCCGAGCGCGGCGAGCGGGGTGAACGGCGTGCCGGTGTGGGCGAACGCCAGCCGGCCCCAGGGGAAGCCGCCGAACGGGAGCCGGTCGCGGGCCCACTCCTCGGCGACCCACAGGCAGGCGGTCCACAGCGGCCAGAGCGGCAGCCGGGAGGTGACGGCGAGCCCGGCGCCCAGCAGCGCCACGAAGAGCGCCTCGGCGACCGAGAGACCCACCACCGCGTCCCAGCCGACGACATGCAGCCACTTCAGCAGGAGCAGGAAGAACGGGAGCCCGAAGACGAAGCCGGTCCACGCCCCCTGGCGCGTGCCGCGGCCGCGGGTGAGCAGCGACAGCGCGGCGACGGCCACCAGGGACAGCGGCCACAGGTCGTACGGCGGGAAGGCGAGGGCGAGCGCCAGGCCGAAGACCACCGCGAGGCCGGTGCGCGGCGCCTCACGGCGGGCGAGCGCGGCCAGCCGACGGGCGCGCCGGGGCCGCGTGGTCAGGGCGGTGGCGCCCTGCCCGTCGGGGGGCACCGGGCCGTCGGGCGAGGTGCCGCTGACGGCTTCTTCGGTGGTATCGGAACCCGATGGCACGGTCGCGGGCCTTCCTGCAGGTCGTGGCGGTGGTGAGCTGACCGTACATCGGAAGGGCGGGGTTGCGGATGCGGGGTGCACGAAAGGTGAAGAACGCCGCGGGAGGCCGCGGGCGGGCCGCGGCGCGGTGCGGATAGGGGCCCGGCGCCCTTCGGGCCGACCTGGGACCCGCTGGCTGCGGGTCGACCGAGAGCCGTTGTCTACTGAGCGTCCGGGCCCCACCCGGGTCGCACCTGCCGATCGGGCCAGACGTTCCGTCGCCCCGTGCCGCTGGTGCTGGACCTGGCTCCCAGTGGTGGCGTGCCCAGTGGCACGCCGCCCCATGGCCCAGCTGCGTTCGACGACTGCGCGGAGGTCTGCCGGTCGGACGTCCTGTGGTGGACTCGGCCGAACCTACCGGCCGCCGACCGCCTGCTGTCAACAGGTGCTCCGCCTGCGTCGTTTCGCGTCGCCCCAGGTCAGCCCCGAGCGGCCCCAGGAGAGCCAAGGAGCGGCAAGCACGGTCCGCGACGGCACCTGCCCGCGCGATGTCACTCGTTCGGCGGCCCGAAGACCGTTCGCCCGCCGACGACCGTGGTCAGGCACACCGGGAGGTCGTTGCCGGGGGTGAGATCGGGCAGGCCGGGGGTGCCGGAGCGGGGGTCGGTCGACCAGCGTTCCACCCGTTCGTCGGGCGCCTGGACGAGCAGCTCGCCGGTGCGCCAGACCGCGTAGTCGGCGGGCGCGCCGGGCACCAGGACGCCGGCGTCGTCCCGGCCGACGGCGCGCCAGCCGCCGCGGGTGTGGGCGGTGAACGCGGCGCGGGCGGAGATGCCGTGGCTGCGGGTGCGGTGGAAGACGGCGGCGCGCACGGTGCCCCAGGGGTCGAGCGGGGTGACCGGGCTGTCGGACCCCAGGGCGAGCGGGACACCGGCCTTCAGCAGCGCGGCGTACGGGTTGAGGGTGCGGGCCCGCTCGGCGCCCAGGCGGGCGGCGTACATGCCCTCCGCACCACCCCAGGCCGCGTCGAAGGCGGGCTGGACGGAGGCGGTCAGGGCCAGCTCGGCGAAGCCGGCGATGGTGCGCTCGGTGAGCATCTCGGCGTGTTCGACGCGGTGCCGGGCGGCCCGGATCCGGTCCAGGCCGACGCGCTCGGCGGCGGCCCGTACGCCGTCGACGACGTGGCTGAGCGCGGCGTCGCCGATGGCGTGGAAACCGGCCTGGAGTCCGGCCTCGGTGCAGGCGGCGACATGGGCGGCGATGTCCTCGGCGGCCAGCTGGGCGACGCCGGTGTGGGCGGCGTCCGCGTACGGGGCGTGGAGGTGGGCGGTGTGCGACCCCAGCGACCCGTCGGCGAACAGGTCGCCCGCGGCGCCGATCGCGCCGAGTTCGCGGATCCGCTGCGCGTCCTTTGCGGATGCGACCGTCTCGGCCCAGTAGCCGACCACCCGCGGGCCGGTCCCCTGCCGGGCGAGGGCGAGCAGTCCGGTGAAGTCGTCCTCGCCGGAGATGTCCGGGCCCGCGCACTCGTGGACGGTGCCGATGCCGAGCGCGGCGGCCCGCGCCAGGGCGGCGGCCTGGGCCTCCCTGCGCTGGGCGGGGGTGAGGGTGGCGTACGCGGCCTTGCGCACCGCGTGGTGGGCGTCGCCGGTCAGCGGGGCGTCGGCGTGGAATCCGGTGCGTTCGCGCACGCCGGGGACCAGGTCCAGCAGCGCCGTCGTCACGACCGCGGAGTGCACGTCGACCCGGGTGAGGTAGAGCGGGCGGCCGCCGGTGGCCTCGTCCAGCTCCGCGCGGGAGGGCGCGCGGCCCGCCGGCCAGAGCGCGGCGTCCCAGCCGTGGCCGAGCAGGACCCGGTCGGCGGGGCGGGCGGTGGCGTAGGCGCGGACCCGGGCCAGCGCCTCGGGCAGGTCGCCGGCGCCGGACAGGTCGAGGCCGGTGAGCGCCAGCCCGGTCGAGGTGGTGTGCACATGTGCGTCCGTGAACGCCGGGGTGACCAGCGCGCCGTCGAGCTGCACGACCTCGTCGACACCGTCGGCGAAGGAGTCGGCCGCGCCCTCCTCGCCGACCCAGGCGATGCGGTCCCCCTCCACGACCATGGCGGTGGCGAAGGGGTCCGCGGGGCTGTGCACCTCGCCACCGCGCAGCAGGACGGTGCGGGAGGGATGCTGCCGGGCCGGTTCGGGAACGTGCGCGCTCATACCGGACAGTTTGGCCCCTGCGCGGGACCGGATCGCACGCGGGGGGCGATCAACGGTCAGATGCGCGGCGGGCGGGCCTCGTAGGGGGTGGAGAGCACGACGGTGGTGCGGGTGGAGACGCCGGCCAGGGTGCGGATGCGGGTGAGCAGGTGCTCCAGCTCCAGCGGGGTGGCCACCCGGACCTTGAGGATGTAGTTCTCGTCGCCGGCGACGCTGTGGCAGGCCTCCAGCTCGGGGACCTCGGCGAGGCGGTCGGCGATGTCGTCCGGCGCGCTGGGGTCGAAGGGCTTGACCGAGATGAAGGCGGTGAGCGGCAGGCCCACGGCTTCGGGGTCCACGATGGCG
The DNA here is from genome assembly GCF_014646275.1 of Streptomyces kronopolitis. Taxonomy (GTDB): domain Bacteria; phylum Actinomycetota; class Actinomycetes; order Streptomycetales; family Streptomycetaceae; genus Streptomyces; species Streptomyces kronopolitis. The sequence continues at coordinate 398,923 of NZ_BMND01000002.1, read as the reverse complement.
GCATAGCCCCGGATGACACCGCGCTGTTCCAGGCGGCGCACCCGCTGGTGCACCGCCGAGGTGGACAGGCCGGTGGCCTTGCCCAGGTCGGTGTAGCTCATCCGCCCGTCCTTGACGAGCAGATCCACGATTTGTCGGTCCAACTCCTCCACCCGTTCAACCTACTGTGCGCGGGCGCGAATGCGCACTGCGCGCCGGCTCGTGAGCACCCGTGCGCCCGGTTGTGTGACCAATGCCACACGGGTGAACCGGTGTCCGCCGGACGCCCGCGATTATGCGCGGGGCATGGAGGGAATTGCTGGTGGTGGCCAGGACCGCCCGTCACAGGAAGTCAGCGATCCGATCGGCCCACCCGAGGGGGATGGACAGCATGCGACGTCTTCAGCAGGACTCCGCTGCCGCGAACACCGGCGCCCAGGAGGACGACAGTCCCGGCACCGGTGGCGTGGACGACCCGTTCGACACCTATGAGATCTACCGCGTGACCTGCCCCGACTGCCGGCAGCCGATCGCGCTGCTGGCGGACGAGGACGTCCTCCCGGAGCACGCCCGGTGCCCCTCGCCGTGGAACCCGTTCGGCCTGACGGTGTGCCAGGGCTCCGGCCGGGCGGTGTCCGAGGCCCCGGAGACCGAGGACGCCCTCGACACCCAGGAGCAGGACGCGGCCGTGCTGCTGACCCTGCCGGCCGGCCTGGACTGGCGCCGCCAGCCGTTCTCGCACGTCGGCGGGCCCGGCACCCGGCCGGCCCGGGTGCCGCGGATGCGTCCGCGCGGCTGAGGGCCGCTCCGCGCCCGTGCGCACGGGCGCTCCGGCCTCACCAGTAGCGGCCCGCGAGCATCGCCTCCAGGGTGTCCCGGTGGAGGATCAGCGCATCGGCGTCGGCCGGGGCCGGCGCCTCGCCGAAGTGGATCCGGCGGTAGGCCACGCGCAGCATGACGATGGCGTGCCGCAGGGCCGCGTAGAGGGTGTGGAACTCCATGTCACGGGGCGGGTGCCCGGTGAGCCGGGCGTAGCGGCTCTCGACGCGGTCCCGGCGCAGGAAGCCGGGCAGTCCTGGCTGACCGCTCCCCTCGGCCAGGTCCTGGAAGAAGCGGTGGAGGTAGACCATCCAGCCCAGGTCGAGTTCGCGGGGGCCCAGCGCGGCCATTTCCCAGTCGAGGACGGCGGCCGGCGCGAAGCCGTCGTAGACGATATTGCCGATCCGGGCATCTCCCCAGCTCAGTACGGTCTCACCGGGATCCGGCGGCCAGTGGTCGGCGAGCCAGGCGAAGCCGCGCTCGATCAGCGGGGAGCGCGGGCGGCCGTCCACCACCCAGGAGTAGTAGGCGCGTTGGGCCTCGACATGGCGGCTCAGGGCGCTTCCCGTGCCAGGGATAGCGAGGAACTCGGCCTCGGCGAGAGGGACTTGCCCGTGCAGCCGGGCGAGGACCGCGACGCTGTCGGCTTCCAGTCGGTCGCGCTCGGCGTCGGTGGCGCCGTGCAGCCAATTCCCCTCGTACGTATAGGGCATGACGTCCGGCGGGACGCGGCCGGCGGCGCGCGACATGACGAAGAACGGGGCGCCGAGGTGCGCCGGATCCTCCTCCAGCCACAGGGTGCGGGGCACCGGGACGTCGGTGCGGGCGGCGACCAGCCGCATGGTGCGGTACTGCCGCGCCATGTCGTACCGGGGGAAGACGCAGTACGCGGCGGGGTCGGCGGCCAGCCGCAGCGCGCAGGCGGCCTCCGGCGGGTCGGGGTGGTCGATGTCGAAGAGCAGGGTTTCGCTGGACATCCCGTTGGCGTCCGGGACGGTCGCGCCGTGGGCGCGGGCCCCGGGGAGCCGGGTGCCGAGCCAGGCGGTGAGGCGGCGGGCGAGCAGCTCGGGGTCGCGGGTGGTGGTGCGGGGGCGCCGGGCGTCCGCTGTGCGGTCTCCGGGGCGCGGGTGGTCCGTCATCGGCCGTCCTCCCCCGCGACGGAGTCAAGACCGGTGAATCCGCTCGGGTCGTGGCGGCCGAAGCTGCCGTGCTCGAAGATGCCGTACCCGGTCCGGCCGTCCAGGGTGAAGCGGGCCGCGTGGTCGGTGACGCCGTAGGCGGCGAGCGGGTGGGCCGCCGGGTCGGAGAGGTCGTAGCTGCGGCGGTCGGTCCAGCCGCGGCCGCGCCAGGTGCCGTGCTGCCAGTCGTCGGCGGGAGGGTAGCCCGCGCCCACCGCGAGGGGCGAGTAGGTGAGGATCTCGGCGGTGAGGTCGAGGGGCGTGCGGTCGGGGGCGGTGAGGTGGAGGACTGCGCGTTCGGGGTGGCGGGTGCCGGGGCGGTAGGTGATGTCCGTGTGCGGCCAGCCGAGTTGGACGTCGTGGGCGCCGTCGCGGCGGACCGAGACGGCCTCGTTCAGGGTGCGGTGGCCGTCGGCGTCCTCCTGGACGATGACCATCACGAAGCGGTCGTCGAAGCGCACCGGGCACCAGAGCCAGTGGAAGCCCTCGGGCCGCAGCTCCTCGGCGGCCCGCCCGGCGTCCTCGCCCGGTATCGGGCGGACGCCCCAGCTGCGGTCACGGGTGCCGGTCCACTCCCCCGCCGTGACGGCGAGTTCCCGACCCGCGGCGCGGATGCGCCCGGTACAGGTGCCGGCCTGGACGAACCGCCGACCTTCGAGCGTCAGCCGGTCGCCGCGGTACTGGGTGTGGTGCGGCTCCCAGCTGGCCGGGAACGCCGCGTGCCAGGTCAGGTCGTACGCCAGGCCGTCCGGGTCGCCGGGGTCCGCGGCGCAGGTCAGCCGCAGCCGGCTGAGGGGCTCCTCGACGGTGACGGTGAGCGGGCCGACGGTGAGGGCCATGCGGTCGTCGGTGAGCGCGTCGGAGGCGCGGACGGCGTGCAGCCGGTCGCCGAGGCGGAGGGTGGCGTAGGCGTCGATGACACCGGTGTTGGGATAGACCCCGAGGCCGGCGATCAGCAGGGCGCGGCCGGAGTGGTCCATGACGTGGAAGATGCAGCGGTCGTAGGCGTTGCGGTCACCGGTGGCGACATGCCGCATGGACAGCGGGACCTGGTGGATCGGGTACTCGTCGAGCGCGATCGGGCGGTCGGGCACGGTCTCCTCCTGGGCGCGCGGTCGGCGTTGCGCCGCAGGAAGAGCCGCCCCTACGGCGGGAGTTGACGGTACGTCAGCTTCCGCCGGACGGCCAGGCCCCTACAGGGCGGCGAGGGGCCGTTTGCACGGCTCGCCGCCGTCGGCCGGTCGCGGGGAGAGCCGGGGACCAGAACGCGGCGGAGCGGGCCGGGGGCATCTCGCCCCGGCCCGCTCTACCGCTGCCGCTCAGCGCGTTTCGGGGCCCGCGAGATGGCGGGCGATGACCATGCGCTGGATCTGGTTGGTGCCCTCGACGATCTGCAGGACCTTGGCCTCGCGCATATAGCGTTCGGCCGGGAAGTCGAGGGTGTAGCCGTAGCCGCCGAGGAGCTGGACGGCGTCGGTGGTCACCCGCATCGCGGTGTCCGTGCAGAACAGCTTGGCCATCGCCGCCTCCTTGGAGAACGGCAGGCCGGCGTCGCGCAGCCGGGCGGCGGTGAGGTAGAGCGCGCGGCCGGCCTCGATCTGGGTGGCCATGTCGGCGAGCATGAACCGCAGGCCCTGGAAGTCCAGGATCGGGCGGCCGAATTGCTGCCGTTCGGCGGTGTAGGCGAGCGCCTCGTCCAGCGCCGCCTGGGCGACGCCGACGGCGCAGGCCGCGATGCCCAGGCGCCCCGAGTCCAGGGCGGACAGCGCGATGGCGAAGCCCTGGCCCTCGTCCCCGAGGCGGCGGGCGTCGGGGATCCGGACGGCGTCGAAGTGCAGCTGGGCCGTCGGGGAGCCCTTCATGCCCATCTTGCGCTCGGGGGCGGCGGCACTCAGGCCCTCGGCGTCGCCGGGTACCAGGAAGGCGGTGATGCCGTGGGCGCCGCTGCCGCCGGTGCGGGCCAGGACGGTGTAGAAGTCGGCCACGCCGCCGTGGGTGGTCCAGGCCTTGGTGCCCTCCAGCGTCCAGGCGTCGCCGTCACGGGTGGCCCGGGTGGTCAGGGACGCGGCGTCGGAGCCCGAGGAAGGCTCGGAGAGGCAGTACGCGCCGAGGAGGCCGCCGCCGAGCATGTCCGGAAGGTGTTCGGCGCGCTGCTCCTTGGTGCCGAATCCGGCGAGCGCGTGGCAGGCGAGGGTGTGCACGCTGACGCCGAGGCCGACGGTGAGCCGGGCGGCGGCGAGTTCCTCCACGACCTGGAGGTAGACCTCGTAGGGCTGGCCGCCGCCGCCGAATTCCTCGTCGTAGGGGAGCGAGAGCAGACCGGATCGGGACAGCAGGGTGAAGGTCTCGCGCGGGAAGCGCCCGGCCTCCTCTTCCTCGCCCGCCGTGGGCCTGATCTCGCGCTCGGCGAGCTCGCGTACGAGCGTCAGCAGATCGCGGGCTTCCTCCGTGGGCAACCTGCGGTCCACCGGCTGGGGGCCGTACTCGGTCATGGCGGCGCTCTCCTCCCTGTCGGGCGCTGCGGCGGCACGCTGCGCGGGGTGGGCGGCGGCGCCGGTTTCCATAATGCCGGTCCGATGATCGCTTTCCGGGTCTCGGAAGGCGATGACCTGCGACGGTGGCGCTAGGAGTATGCCCGATCGGCGGCCCCGCGTCACGGGTTGATCATCACGGACCGTGGAGATCAGGCCCCGGCCTCCACCGGGCGGGAAATTGGTCCGAACCATTGACGCAGTGGTCTAGTCCTTCTACCTTCTGCTGCAACGTTCTACGCGTTCATGCCAATTCGGAACGCAGGTCAGGTCAGGCACCATCCCTCGCCCCTCGAGGAGACACGACATGCTCGGACCGCACCGGATACGCACCCCCCGCAGGCTGATCGCCGCCGCCACCGCTCTGTGCACCGCGGCGCTGGCCGGCACCCTGCTCGCCGGACCCGCCTCCGCCGCCCCCACCGGCACCGCGCCCGCTGCGCACCACCCGGCCATCACCGCCGCCGCGGCGCCCGCCGCCGTAGACAGGGCCGCAGGCAGCAAGGCCGCCGGGAACAAGGTCGTCGGATACTTCACCAACTGGGGTGTCTACGACCGCAATTACCACGTCAAGAACATCGAGACATCGGGGTCGGCGGCCAAGCTGACCCACATCAACTACGCCTTCGGCAACGTGCAGGGCGGCAAGTGCGCCATCGGCGACTCCTACGCCGACTACGACAAGGCGTACCCCGCCGATCAGAGCGTCGACGGCACGGCCGACACCTGGGACAACGGCGCCCTGCGCGGCAACTTCCACCAGCTGCGCGAGCTCAAGAAGCTGCACCCGGGCCTGAAGGTGATCTGGTCGTTCGGCGGCTGGACCTGGTCGGGCGGCTTCGCCGAGGCCGCCCGGAATCCCGACGCGTTCGCCCAGTCCTGCCGGGACCTGGTCGAGGACAAGCGCTGGGCCGATGTCTTCGACGGCATCGACATCGACTGGGAGTATCCCAACGCCTGCGGCCTGACCTGCGACACCAGCGGCCGGGACGCCTTCACCGGGGTCATGCGGGCGCTGCGCTCGAAGTTCGGCTCGAACGCCCTGGTGACCGCCGCGATCACCGCGGACGCCTCGGCCGGCGGGAAGATGGACGCCGCCGACTACGCGGGCGCGGCCCAGTACGTCGACTGGTACAACCCGATGACCTACGACTACTTCGGCGCCTGGGACGCCAAGGGCCCCACCGCCCCGCACTCCCCGCTCACCGCGTACAGCGGGATCCCGAGGGCCGGCTTCAACACCACCGACACCCTCACCAAACTCAAGGGCCTGGGCGTGCCGGCGAGCAAGCTGCTGCTGGGCATCGGCTTCTACGGCCGCGGCTGGTCGGGCGTCACCCAGGCCGCGCCGGGCGGCACGGCGACCGGCGCGGCGCCGGGGAAGTACGAGGCCGGCATCGAGGACTACAAGGTGCTCAAGACCCGCTGTCCGGCCACCGGCACGGTGGGCGGCACCGCCTACGCCAAGTGCGGTGACCAGTGGTGGAGTTATGACACCCCGCAGACCATCGGCAGCAAGATGGCCTTCAAGAACGCACAGGGGCTGGGCGGCACCTTCTTCTGGGAACTGAGCGGCGACACCGCGAACGGCGAGCTGATCAAGTCGATCAGCTAGCGCGGGAACGCGGCGGACGGGCGGGAGGCGGCCTCTCCCGCCCGTTCGCCGTATGGCAATCCCCCGATGGGGCGGCGCGGGAGCCCGTCGTGCGCCCCCGCGGGGTTTACGGCTCCGCCCGGTACGAGCACCATCGCCCCAAGGGCCGGAGCCGTAGCGAAGAGGTGTCACGTGGTCAACCCCTGGCTTGCGATGGAGGCCGGTGCCGACCCGGTGGAGCGCACCCGCACGGTGCGCCGGGCCCATGCGGCCTTCCTGGCCGACGGGACCGTCGCACCGCCGGTACGCCAAGTGGTCGCCGACTCCTGGCGCCGCTCGGCCGACGCCCGGGCCGCGGCGGACGGCACCGCACCCATCGAGCTGGACGAGTCCGCGCTCGGCGCCTACCGGGACGGGCATCCGCTCGCCCGCGCCATGCCCGTCTTCCGCGAGCTGCTGGGCAGCTTCGCGCAGGACGGCGCCCATCTGCTGGCCGTCTGCGATCCGCAGGGGCGGCTGCTGTGGGTGGAGGGGCACCGCGGGGTACGGCGCAGCGCCGAGCGGATGAACTTCGTCGTCGGCGCCCGCTGGGACGAGCGGCATGCCGGCACCAACGCCCCGGGCACCGCCCTCGCCGCCGATCACGCCGTGCAGATCTTCGCCGCCGAGCACTACAACCGGCAGGTGCAGCGCTGGACGTGTGCCGCCGCCCCGCTGCACGATCCGCGTACCGGGCGGCTGCTGGGCGCCGTGGACATCACCGGCGGCGACCATCTGGCGAGCCCGCACAGCCTGGCCCTGGTGCAGGCCACCGCGCGCGCCGCGGAGGCCCATCTCGCCGCGGGCGTACCGGAGTGGGGGGTGTGCCTGTCGGCGCTCGGCCGGGACGAGGCGCTGCTGGTCGTCGACGGTGAGCGCTGCCGGCTCGGGCGGCGGCACAGCGAAATCATGGTGCTGCTGGCCGGGCACCCCGAGGGGCTCACGGGTGATCAGCTCTCGGTGCTGCTCTACGGCGAGCGCGAGCGGCGCCCGGTGACGCTGCGGGCCGAGCTGTCCCGGCTGCGGCAGCTCGTCGGCACCCTGCTCCACTCCCGTCCGTACCGGCTCAGCCGGCCCGTGGAGACCGATGTGCGCACGGTCGAGGAGGCGCTGGCGGCCGGCGATCCGCACGCCGCGCTGGCCGCCTACCGCGGTCCGCTGCTGCCGCTGTCGGAGGCACCGGGCGTCCAGCGGCTGCGCGGCGCCCTGGAGGACCGCACCCGGTGCGCGCTCCTCGGCGCGCACGACCCCGCGCTGCTCCGCGAATGGTCGCGCACGCCCTGGGGCGAGGACGACCTGGTGATCTGGGAGGCCCTGGTGGACGCCCTGCCGGAGCGCTCCCCCGCCCGCACCGCGCCGATGGCCACCGCCGACCGGCTGCGCGCCGCCTACGGCCTGACGGGCGCCTCCCGGGCCGGTACGGCGCCCGCCCCCGCCCCCTCGCGCGTCGCAACCTTCCCGCAACCTCCGCGGCCGTAGCCTGCGCGCATCGCCCGTCGCACGGGAGTGGCGGGCACCGCGCCGAGAGCGATTGGGAGGCCGCCCCATGGCCCGTTACGCCAGCCCGGGTTCCGCCGACGCCGTCATGAGCTATCTGCCCCGCTACGACCACTGGATCGGCGGCGAGTTCGTCGCGCCGGCGCTGGGCCGGTACTTCGAGAATCCGACGCCGGTCAGCGGACAGCCGTTCACCGAGGTCGCGCGGGGCACGGCCGAGGACGTCGAGCGCGCCCTGGACGCCGCCCACGCGGCCGCGCCCGGCTGGGGCCGCACCTCCGCCGCCGAACGCGCCGGCATCCTCCACAAGATCGCCGACCGGATGGAGCAGAACCTGGAGAAGCTGGCGGTCGCGGAGAGCTGGGAGAACGGCAAACCCGTACGGGAGACCCTGGCGGCCGACATTCCGCTCGCCATCGACCACTTCCGCTACTTCGCGGGGGCGATCCGCGCCCAGGAGGGGTCCCTCTCGGAGATCGACGAGGACACCGTCGCCTACCACTTCCACGAGCCCCTAGGGGTGGTCGCCCAGATCATCCCCTGGAACTTCCCGATCCTGATGGCGACCTGGAAGCTCGCCCCGGCACTGGCCGCCGGCAACGCCGTGGTCCTCAAGCCGGCCGAACAGACCCCCGTCTCGGTGCACTTCTGGATGAGCCTGATCGCCGATCTGCTGCCGCCGGGCGTGGTCAACATCGTCAACGGCTTCGGCGCGGAGGCCGGCAAGCCGCTGGCCTCCAGCCCCCGGGTCGCCAAGGTCGCGTTCACCGGCGAGACCACCACCGGCCGCCTGATCATGCAGTACGCGTCCGAGCACCTGCGGCCGGTGACGCTCGAACTGGGCGGCAAGAGCCCCAACATCTTCTTCGACGACGTCTCGTCGACGGCCGACGACTTCCAGGACAAGGCGCTGGAAGGCTTCACCATGTTCGCCCTCAACCAGGGCGAGGTGTGCACCTGCCCGTCCCGGGCGCTGATCCAGCGCGGGCACTACGACGACTTCCTGGCGGCCGGAGTGGCCCGCACGGAGAAGATCGTCCAGGGCCACCCCCTGGACACCGACACCATGATCGGCGCCCAGGCCTCCAACGACCAGCTGGAGAAGATCCTCTCCTACCTGGACATCGGCCAGAAGGAAGGCGCCCGCATCCTGACCGGCGGCTCCCGGGCCGAACTGGGCGGCGAGTTGGAGGGCGGCTACTACGTCCGGCCGACCATCTTCGAGGGCAACAACGGCATGCGGGTCTTCCAGGAGGAGATCTTCGGCCCGGTGGTCGCCGTGGCCCCGTTCTCCGACTTCGACGACGCCATCGGCATCGCCAACGACACCCTCTACGGCCTCGGCGCGGGCGTCTGGACCCGCGACGGCTCCACCGCCTACCGCGCCGGCCGCGCCATCCAGGCCGGCCGCGTATGGACCAACTGCTACCACGCCTACCCGGCCCACGCGGCCTTCGGCGGCTACAAGCAATCCGGCATCGGCCGGGAAACCCACAAGATGATGCTGGACCATTACCAGCAGACGAAGAACTTGCTGGTGAGCTACTCGGCGAAGAAGTTGGGGTTCTTCTAGTACCGCCGGTATCGCATCGGGCGACGTTCACCGCCCTGCTCCTTGTGGCGCATGGCCGTTGCCGACCACAAGGGGCAGCGCGGGGCGGTGAACCGAGCCTCGATGGGGTGCGGCGATTACTTGGATTCGACCCGGCCGAGCGGTTCGGCGGCCGTGGTCAGTGCGTCACAGGCCGACTGCCAGGCGGGGTCGCCGGGGTAGAGCTGGGTGCGGAGGTAGGACCAGGTGAGTCGTTGGACCGCGGCCACGCGCTCCGGGTTGCCGTCCGTGGTCTCGGCGACGTCGTACCCCGAGATCCCGCCGAGCCCGTGCTCGGCGCCGAAGAGGGTGAGCAGGGACTTGGGGCCCGGGGAGAGGGCGTACGGGTCGGCGTGCCAGGCCGGGCCGCGGACCGTCAGGTGGGCAGAGGCGTCCTGGTCGCCGACGACCACGAGCGCGGGCGTCAGCATCTTGGAGAAGTCCGTGGTCCGCAGGAACGGCAGGCTCTCGGCCACGGGCTCGGTGAGGGCGTCGCCGCCTGCGCCGGGCGCGGCCAGCAGCACACCCGCCTTGATCCGGGGATCGGCCAGGTCGGCTTCCGTTCCGTCGTGCGGATCGGTGAGCCGGGCGCCCAGCAGCAGGCTCGCGGTGTGCCCGCCCATCGAGTGCCCGACCACGGCGACCCTGCTCGGGTCCAGACGTCCGAGGAGCTGCGGGACGGCGGCCTCGATCACGTCGAGCCGGTCGAGAATGCGCTGCATGTCCTCGGCCCGCGAGCGCCAGTACATGGGCGCGCCGGGGGTATCCGGATCCAGGGTCCGGCTCAGTGTCGAGGAGCTGAGATGGGTGGGCTGGAGCACGACGAAGCCGTGCGCCGCCCAGAAGTTGGCGAGCGGCGCGTAGCCGTTCAGCGAGGAGAGGTGGTGCGAGTGGCCCTGGCCGTGCGACAGGAGGATGACCGGCAGGTCGCTCCCGGTCACGGGGGCGGAGACCCGCACCTCCAGGTCCACGGCCCGGCCGGGAGCCGACAGCACCACGGGACTGACCGAGAGGACGGGAGTGGGCAGGCTGAGGGTGTCGGCTGGGTACGTCGATGCACTCATGAAGCGAATTCCCTTCAAGAGCCTCGGACGGCGGCCTCATACGGCCGGCGGTGGGCGAGGCGGTCGGGAGCGTCCGGCTTTGACTAGACTGAAAGCGGAGCGCTGTTCCGATTAATATACGGAGCGCTGTTCCGTTTCGTCAACGACGGCAGAAGGGGAACGTGGTGCCCAATACGAGCCAGTCCGGGGAGGGGGCCGCCCGCAGCAAGCGGGCCGACGCGCTGCGCAACCGGCAGACCCTGCTCGACGCCGCCGCCGCGGTGTTCGTCACCTCCGGCGTCGATGCGCCGATCCGTGCGATCGCGGCCAGAGCCGGCGTCGGGATGGGGACGATCTACCGCCACTTCCCGACCCGGGCGGATCTCGTCGTCGCCGTCTACCGCCACCAGGTCGACACCTGCGCCGAGGCCGGCCCGAGCCTGCTGGCCGACGCCGACTCCCCGCTCGCGGCACTCCGTCAGTGGGTCGACCTCTTCGTTGACTTCCTGGTCACGAAGCACGGGCTCGCCAACGCCATGCAGTCGGACAGCAGCGGCTTCGACGCGCTGCACGCCTACTTCCTCGACCGCTTGGTACCCGTCTGCGCGCAGCTGCTGGACGCCGCGGTCGACGCCGACGAGATCCGGCCGGGTACGCACGCCTACGAGTTGATGCGCGGCATCGGCAATCTCTGCATCGGCCGGGACAGCGACCCCCGCTATGACCCGCGCAGATTGGTGGAGTTGCTCCTTCGGGGGCTGGAGCGGCCGCGGTCGTCCTGATGCCGGGGCTTGGGTCGCGCCATGGCCACGCTGGGTCCGGTCGAGAGGTCGCGTCCGCTGTGGCGCCGTCTCGCTCGGCGCCCCCGCCTACCAGCCGGGTGGGCCCGGCGGCGACCGGGAATCCGACGAACGAACGCCGGCGGGGCGGACCCGATGACTACGAGGTGTAAGTGCAGCCTTGCTCGCCGTAATGCTGCTCGTACTGGCCCATCACCCACGGATCCGCCGTGATCGTGAAGGTGCCGCGCGGGGCGGGACAGTGGAACGTCGTGGTGACAAGGCCACGACTCGGCGGGGGCTCGGGCGCCGCGGGGGCCGCGCAGGCGATACCGGCGCCTTCGGCGGCGAACAGTGCGGTGACGAACGCTATGGCGAGGATCTTCTTCATCATTTCTCCCAGTTCCCTCATGGACCGGAACTGCCTCTGAGAGAGTACACGCAATAACACATTTCCGGACAAGAGGGTAGGTCGCCAGATATCTGGCAAGGTGCCCGGTTCGGGGTATTCCGGTCCGGGCTTACGCGAGCACGCTGGACGATCTTCGGAAGGTGCGCGCTGCGGTCCGGAACGGCATATCGACGTCTTCCGAGGGGAGGCGAAGCGCCCGGCGGAGAGGCGCAGTGCCCGGCGCGCTCGTCGGCGCCCGTGTCCCTGGGGGCAGCTCGTATCTCTGGTGCCGAAGGGGTTGGACGCTCCCTATTCTGGCCGCATGAGTGAGACGCACGGCTATGACGTGGTGATCGAATGGACCGGCAACTACGGCTCGGGAACGGATAGTTACCGTTCCTTCAGCCGCGCCCATGAAGTCCTGGCGGCGGGAAAGCCTCCCATCGCCGCCTCCGCCGATCCGGCCTTTCGCGGCGACCCGGCCCGCTGGAACCCCGAGGAATTGCTTGTGGCGTCCGTGGCTCAGTGCCACATGCTCTGGTATCTCCACCTGTGCGCGGTCGGCGGAGTGAACGTGGTCGACTACGAGGACCGGGCGCACGGAGTCATGACCATGGACGCGAGCGGTGGCGGAGGCCAGATCACCGAGGTCACGCTGCGTCCCGAGGTGACCGTCGCCGATGCCTCGATGGCGGAGAAGGCGCAGGCGCTGCACGACGAAGTGCAGTCGGTGTGCTTCATCGCCCGCTCGGTGAACTTCCCCATTCGCCATGCCCCTTCGATTCGCGTGCAGTAGAGGCGGGATGCTGAGGCCACGACAGGTCACCACGCCGCGCCCTCGTGACGGCCTCTGTGGCGTTCCACGGGGAATGTCCGATTCCCGTATCAGGGTGTCGCGCAGGCCGCGCCTGCTGGTGGGCAGGCGTTGATGACTGCGCGCTTCAAGAACCTGGCGACGGAGAAGTGCCTTGATGTGCGGGACGAGTCGTATGACGAGGCCGCGGTCGTGCAGCAGTTCAAGTGCAAGGACGGGCAGAACCAGGTGTTCGGGATCGGCTCGACTGACGCGGGTGGCACGGCGTTGTACACGCGCCGCTCGTACAAGTGCGTCGAACCGCGTGACGGCACGTACGACGGCGCGGGTGTCCAGCAGTGGACCTGCAACAACAGCTTCGCGCAGCAGTGGCGCATGGACACCCTGCACGACCACGTCGTGGTGCTTCGGCATCTGGTGAGCGGTAAGTGCCTCGAAGACATCGGCCGCCCTGACGGGAACCGGCGCGAGGTCGGCCTCATGCCGTGCACGGGAGCGTCCAACCAGGCCTGGCGCTACACCTTCACGTAGAGCCGGGCCACGCTGTCGCGGGCCCCTGTCGAAGCGCGGCGTCCCGGTGCGGACACCTGGACCGCGGGGCCGGGGCGGCCGGCCGCGGCGCGAGGTGAACGGGCGGCCGCGTCACTGCCCCCGCACGCCCCCGCGTGCGCGTTGAGCGTTCGTTTACCGTCACGCGCCACGGTAAGAGTGCGGGGGTACGGCGAGCGGAATCGACCGTGTGGGGCGGTCGGTCACGCCGTACACCACGACGGAGTGGGGGAAGCAGCACATGACCACCGCCGCATTCAAGAACCGGGCGACGCTGACGTACTCGATCGCCTTCATCGGATACGCGGACCTCGAAGGAGAGGTCGAGAGCGTCTCGCACCAGGACCTGCGCGGAGGCAACTACTACCAGGACCTGCCCGAACCGAAGGACTGGAACGGCGCCCTCAAGGGCATCCAGCACCAGAAGGACTCCGAGCGGCAGGTGGTCAACCTCCTCGCCGACGCGATCTACAGCCACCTGGGATGCCGGAGCGACACCCAGTACACCTCGCGCATCGGCGCGGTCCGCAAGGGCACCGTGGTCCTCTATTCCGACATGGGGCCGTGCCACTCCTGCCGGTCGGTGATCAAGGACTTCCGCCGGGACTTCCCGGCCCTGACCCTGGACATCCGCTACCGCAACGCGCTGCGCGGCGGCGGCTCCGCGGCTCTGATCCCGGCCGGTGAGGGCCTGTTCGGGAGTTACGGCATCGGTGACGCCACGCAGCGCGCGGACGAGCTGTGGGCCAAGGTCTACCCGGGTACTCCCGTGGCCGCGGCCACCGCGGCGTACGACGTCAAGGTCGCCGGGCCGGGCGGGCAGGCCTTCGCCGGCACGGTGAGCGCGATCGACCAGCAGCCCCACAGCTCGTATCTGTACCCGGCGCCGAAGGCCACAGCGGCACCGCTGGACGAGGTGGCCGCAGTCGTGGACGGGATCGCACGGGGCATCAGCACCAAGATGGCGCCTGGCCAGTTGATGCGGCCGCAGGCCTTCCGGCAGTGGATCGGGAACATCGAGGGCGCCGTCCGGCTCGACTGCGAGCGGGGGCCCAGCGGGGACGGCCGGACGGCAGTGGCGGCGTTCCTCAAGGACTTCCCGAAGGTCGAAGTCGAGGTGGCCTACCCGGGCACGGCCGCCCAGGCCGACGGCTGCGGCTACTCCGACGCCAGCAAACAGGGCGACGGCACCTGGCTGAAGACCTTCTCCCCCGCCGACTGACGGGCGAGGTCGGCCTGCCGGCCCAGGGTGCGCCGAGAGATGTCCCTTAAGTCGGTACTTCTGCCGGACCGTGGCAGACTCGTCGCAATGGACATATCGGCGGCACCTCTGCGGGCACTGCGCGCGGCGCTCTTCACGGCGCTGTGCGTGACGCTGTCCGCCACGGGTCATGTGCTGCTGTCCCGGGTGCCGTTGCCGCTGCCTCTGGTCGCCGCGCTCTCGGTCGGTGTGTTCGCGGTGGCGTACGTGCTGGCCGGCCGGGAGCGTGGCTTCGGGTGCGTCGCCGCGTTGCTCGTCCCGCTGGAGCTGGCCGCTGACGCGGTCTTCGACGCGGGCCAGCTGGCCTGTTACGGGCCGGCCGGCGGGCCGGTCACCGGCCCGCTGCGGTCCCTGGGCGTGGAAGTGCTGTGCAACACCGGCAACGTGGGCACTTCCCTTGCACCCGCGCCCGGGCAGCCCCAGGCGCCCGCCGCGACCTGGCTGCTGCTCCTCGCGCACATCGCCGTGGGGCTGCTCGCGGCGCTGTGGCTGCGGCGGGGCGAGGCGGCGGTGGCTCGATTGGCGGGCGCCGTGGCGGCGTTCGCGTTCCGGCCGCTGCTGCTGGCGGTGGCGGTCGTCCGGGCGCTGCTCGTGCCGCGGCGCCCGGAGTTCCGGCCCGTGTGGACCGAGCCGGTCGCCCGGGCCGTCCCCCTGCTCGTGCACTGTGTGGTGCGGCGTGGACCGCCCTGTTCCCTCGCCGCGTAGGCCCCGGCCCGCGGCCCTGGACAGGCAGCTTCCACACCTTTCCCGAGAGCAGTGCAGTCATGAGCAACCGCAATACTCAGAGCAACAAGCAGGCAGCCCGTACGCGGCTGCGAGCCGAGCGCGAGCGGCAGAAGAAGAAGGAGAGCGTCCGTTGGCAACTGATCGCCGGCGGCGCGCTCGTCGCCGTACTGGCCGTCGCGGGGGCCATAGGTGTCGCCGTCGCCACCTCGGGCGGCGAGAGTGCCGGCGGTGACCCCTGGGCCAAGGCGTCGAACGCCGAGCTGGTGCGGCCGGCCCACACCACCGGCAGGAACGGCACGGACCTCGTCATCGGGAAGAAGGACGCCACGCACACGCTGACGCTCTTCGCGGACCCGCGCTGCCCCTTCTGCGCCACGCTCGACCAGAATCTGAACGAGACGATCCAGAAGGACGTCAGCACCGGCAAGTACAAGGTGTCCTTCCGCCTGGGCACCTTCCTGGACGACGGCACCCGAGGCACCGGGTCGAAGAACGCACTCAGCGCGATGGGCGCCGCGCTCGATGTCGGCACCGACGCGTTCCTCTCGTACAAGTCAGCCCTGTTCTCCAAGGAGTACCACCCCGAGGAGGCCGGCCCGGACAAGTTCGCCGACAACGAGTATCTGCTCAAGGTCGCCGATACGGTCCCTGCCCTGAAGGGCAACGCCAAGTTCCGGGACGCCGTGAAGTCCGGTACCTATCGCCGCTGGGTGCTGGAGGTGTCGAAGCGCTTCGACTCCTTCAAGGTGCCCACCCCGACGGTCAAGCTGGACGGCAAGGTGCTGGGCACCGACACACCGAACGGCAAGGCCGCCCCGTTCTCCCCGGGCGCCTTCAACGCGGAGGTCGACAAAGCCATGAAGGCAAAGCTCTGAAGGCGATGCTCTGAAGGCAGAGCCCTGACGGCGAAGCTCTGACCGTGGCCTGCGGAGCCGCCCCGCACTCGCGTCGGCTCCGCGGGCCGAGCAGGGCCCCGTCAACGTGCGGCGGCCGCCGCGTCAGCCAGCACGGCACGGCTCATAAGTCCGGCTCTTAAGACTTCCGGGTGGACTGGAGGCAGACCGATACCTGGAGGCGGCGGAGCCTTCGGTCACAGGGCGGCCGACTCCTTGGCCGGCGCCTTCCCTCATACCGTCTGCTCGTGCCTACTGCGGGCACGGAACCACCACACCCCGTATGGAGCAGCCCGTGACGACGTTGGACAAGCCCGAGCCCGCTCGGTCCCACAGGCCGCCTCACCTGCTCCATCAGACCCCGCAGGCAAGCCCCGGTACGCCCCCGCGCCGCCGGGGCCCGGGGGCGCGCCGAGTGTCGGCAGTGACCGCAGGGGTCGCGTTGGCGCTTCTGGCGCTGTCCGCCTGCGGCGACGACGGCCAGGCCGACGCGGGTGCCAAGGCGGCTGTGGAGAACGCCTCGGTTGCCAAGATCAAGGTCTCGGCGAAGGACGGCGCCACCGACGCCAGCATCTCGGACACCGGGGTGAAGGTCACCGACGGCAAGCTGACCGAGGTGAAGCTCACCGCAGCGAACTCCGGGAAGGAGATCGCCGGTGCCATATCCTCCGACGGCTCCTCCTGGAAGCCGGATGCCCAGCTGGAGCGCGGCACCAAGTACCGGATCGCGGCGAAGGCCAAGGACTCCAAGGGCCGCACCGCCACCAAGAACTCGTCCTTCACGACGGTCTCCCCGGCCAACAGCTTTATCGGCTCCTACACGCCCGACGACGGCAAGACCGTCGGCGTCGGCATGCCGGTGTCCTTCAATTTCGACAAGGCGATCACCAACAAGAAGGACGTCCAGTCCCACATCACGGTGACCTCCAGCAGCGGCCAGAAGGTCGTCGGCCACTGGTTCGGCGCCCAGCGCCTGGACTTCCGGCCCGAGGACTACTGGAAGGCCGGCTCCAAGATCACCATGAAGATCGACCTGGACGGCGTCAAGGGCGGCCAGGGCATCACGGGTGTCCAGTCCAAGACGGTGTCCTTCACCATCGGCCGCTCCCAGGTCTCCACGATCGACATGAACACCCAGCAGATGACGGTCAAGCGCGACGGCAAGACCCTCAAGTCCCTCCCGGTCTCGGCCGGCAGCCCCGAGCACCCGACCTACAACGGCCAGATGGTCATCTCGGAAAAGCTCGAACAGACCCAGATGGACGGCTCCACGGTCGGCTTCACGAACAAGTCGGATACGTACAAGATCCCTGACGTGCCGCACGCCATGCGCCTGTCGACCTCCGGCACCTTCATCCACGGCAACTACTGGAGCGCCCCGTCCGTCTTCGGCCAGGCCGGCACCAGCCACGGCTGCATCGGCCTGCGCGACCAGAAGGGCGGCGGGGGCGACACTCCGGGCAAGTGGTTCTTCAACGAGTCCCTGATCGGCGACGTCGTCATCGTGAAGAACTCGAACGAGAAGACCATCAAGCCGGACAACGGCCTCAACGGCTGGAACATGTCGTGGTCCCAGTGGCAGGCGGGGAGTGCGGGCTGACGGCGTGCCATAAGCGGCGGCTTCCTGCTGGCCGACGACTAGGCCGTCTTTTGGATCTTGGAACGAAGGGGCCCGTTCGCCGCCTGCCCGCACATATATTGGCGAGGTGGACGAAGCCGAAGCGAGCGGTCAGATGTGGAGGGACGAAGTTCGCGTGCGTCCGACGGCTGAGCAGGATCGGGACGCGTTGGCATGGCTTGTCGAGGTGGACGCGGACCCCTTCGAAGTCGAGTTGTACGAGCGCACGGCGGATCCCCAAGTGCTTTCGATCGATCGCGCTCAGAGGTCGCGGGCCGGGCAGCACGCCAGGCATGTGCGACGGCTTCGAGAGCGTGAACAGCGCCACGGCAGTTGAGCAGTAGCCTTCCGATCATCTGATCGTTGGTCCGAGTGTGTCGTTGACTGACGCCCAGTGGGCACGCATCGAGCCGTTGCTGCCGGACCGGACACCTCGGCGGGGCGGGCGGTGGCGCGATCACCGGCAGGTGATCGACGCGATCGCATTCAAGTACCGCACCGGGACCCCATGGACGGACCTTCCCGAACGCTTCGGTTCGTGGAAGGGCGTCTACAACCGGCTGCGGAATTGGGCCGCCGACGGCACCTGGGAGAAGGTATGCACCACCCTGCTCGCCCAGGCCGACACTGACGGCGACCTCGACTGGGTCGTCGCCGTCGATTCCACCATCGTCCGCGCCCACCAGCACGCGGCCGGGGCACGCCAAAAGGGGCCTTGGCCGGCGAGCCTGACCGCCATGCCCTCGGACGCTCGCGCGGTGGCCTGACAACCAAAATCCACCTCGCCGCCGACAGCCGCTGCCGGCCCTTGGCTTTCGTCCTCACCCCGGGCCAGTCCGGTGACGCACCCGCGTTTGAGCACGTCATGGCAGGCATCCGGGTGCCCAGACCACTCGGCAGACCACGAACGACACCGGACGTGGTCCTGGCCGACAAGGCGTACTCGTCCCGCGCGATCCGCACCCATCTGCGTCGGCGCGGGATCCGGGCGGTGATCCCGCAGCCAGCCGACCAGGCCGCGAACCGCAAGCGGCTCGGCAACCGCGGAGGACGACCTCCGGCCTTCGACCGCACCGCCTACAGGCAGCGAAACACAGTCGAGCGCTGCATCAACAAGCTCAAGCAATGGCGCGGCCTGGCTACCCGCTACGACAAGACCGCCACCATCTACCTCGCCGCACTCCACGTCGCAGCCATCTTCATCTGGTCAGCAGGCTGATCCAGAAGAAACGGCCTAGGTCCCCGGCGTGGTATTCCGATGGTGTCGGACGCCAGACGGAACAGCGGCACACCACGATGGCGGCCTCACGCGGTTCGCCGATTCTCGGCGTGAACTCGATGACCTGACCGCTTCCCCCGACGCGATGCAAAGACAATTCGTGAACTCCGCGGGGTAGACGGCTCGCGTCGGCCAGTATTCCTGGCCGACGCGAGCCCCGGAGGGGAACTATCTCGTCAAGCCCAGCCGCACCAGATGTATACCTCGGGGCTCTTCTCCGGACGGATCTTCTTGACGATACGGACGGGCTTACCGCCGATTCCCGAACCCTGCCCGAACGTTTCCGGAATTCCTGGCGCGGCGACGCAAAGGGACCCGGATATGCCGCCCAGCACGACGGGCACATTCAGCCCCACCCGTTGGGGGCGCATCGCCTTGCCTGGCGCGAGGTGGCGAGTGAGCGGGTGTGCTCCGGCGCTCAGATGGCACGTTGGGCCCTCCGGTTCGAGCCCCGTATTCCCGGCTCCCGGTCGGTTCAATCATCAGAGGAACGGCGATTTCCCGTGCGTATTTGAATAATTCGCCATTAGCGCATCACCTGCACATTGCTCTGATCGGGTGCGGGGTAATGAATGCATATTCTCAACGCCCGTGAGCGGGTGGATAGTGACAACCCTCCACCGGGTTTCGGATCCTTTGGTGCGAGCAGGAATGGAGGCAACAAGTGACCATTGCAGAATGGCTCAAGACCAATGTCACCACCGACACGAGAGCGCTCGGGTGGTATAGCGGCCCGGAGTGCGAGGATCGCATCGTCCGGGCCTATCGCGAACTGCTGAGCGGCTATGAGATCGACACCTCGAAGATCCTCAAGACCACCTGTCCGGTGAATGGCGAGCACACCGGCGTGGTGCGTATCCAGGAGAACAACTTCTTCTCGATCTGCGCCCATCACTTCCTTCCGTTTTTCGGGAAGGTCAACATCTCCTACGTGCCGGGCGACCGCATTCTGGGGCTCGGGAAATTCCCTCGTCTGGTACAGGCGTTCAGCCGGCGCTTCCAGATCCAGGAGTACCTCGTCAAGGACATCGCCGAAGAGATCATGTCCTCCGGCGGCGCACAGGCCGTGCGGGTCACCTCCCGTAGCCGCCACCTGTGCATGTGCAGCCGTGGCCCCTCCGACCAGACCGTGACCACCGACACCTCTTATGTGGCGGGCGATCAGGAGCTGATGGCCAGGTTCGGCTTGGACGACTGATCCGGACTCGCGTGGCGGGAGGTGGGTTCAGTCATCGACCCTCCCGCCACGCGCCCTACCCGTGACGGACCGACCGTGCGCGCAGCCCTCGCGCCGTCCCGTCGCGCAGCCCTTCTCGAACGACTCATCAACCCTGTGCGGCTCGATCGGGCCGCCCGATAACTGACGGAGACTCCGTGGGCGAGAGGAAGAGAGGCAGACACGGTCGTACATCCACGTCGCCCTGGAAGTACGTGCTGGTCACATGGCTCGCCGGCGTGCTGGCGGCGGTCGGTCTGGGTGCCGTCTCAGCGGCGGGTTCCGCCCTGCGCTTGTCACTGGGCCTGTCGGCCGGTGCGCTCGCCTGGGCCACATCGAGTATCACGGCCGTGGGTGCCCTGCTGAGTATCCCGGCCGGATGGTGGGTCAGCCGCTTCGGCGCCGAACGGGCGCTGTCCTGCGGGCTGTTGGTGATGTCGGTGGCAGCGGCCGGCAACGCGGCCGCCGGATCATGGGGGCTGCTGCTGGGTTCGCGACTCGCGGAAGGGGTCGGCTATCTGCTGGTGTTCGTGGCGGGTCCGGTCGTTCTCACCCGCGTGACGGAAGGCGGCTTTCGATCGGCGGCGCTCGCGTTGTGGGGCACCTGCGTCCCGACGGGGCTCGCCGTCGCCGCGGCCGTGGGCGGGGCCCTGGCGTCCTGGTGCTCGTGGCATCAATGGCTGACCGTCACTGCCCTTGGTCCGCTGGTCATGGCCGGCGTACTCATCGCCGTACTGCCCCGGCTGCCGAGGACGGTGGTCCCGTGTGCGCGGCGGGCGGCCGGCGACTGGAACGGGGCGCTGCGGCTCGGTGTGGCATACGGATGCCTGTGCCTGGTCGGCGTCGCCGTGGTGATGGTGCTTCCGCCGTTCCTCACCGAGTTCCGGCAGGCCACGCCGGCGGTGGCCGGGACCGTGATGGCCGTCGTCTGTCTGGGGAGCGCGTTCGGCGGGCTCGCCGCCAGTTGGCTGTTGCGGCGCGGTCTGGCCGTCGCCGCACTGGCCCCGCTGGGCATCGTGATGCCGGTGGCCTGCCTTCCCGCGTTCTCGGCCGCATTTCCACTCGCGGTCAGCGGTGGCGCGGCCACTTTGGTGCTGGTCGTCGACGGACTGCTGATCTCCGCTGTCTTCGCCGCCCTTCCCACCTCGGTGAGCCGTCCGGAGCAGATCGATGTCGCCAATGGGATTCTCAACCAGATCGGCAGTGTGGGGACGCTGCTGGGACCACCGGTTTTCGGACTGCTCATCGCCACCGCGGGATTCGGCGCCGTCGCAGCCGCCACTCTGTTCTTCGGCGGAGTGGGCACGATCCTGCTGCTGACGACCGCGCGCACGTCCGCGAGGGCTCGGGCGGCCGCCGTGCTCCGGACGTTCGACGCGCCGGAGAGCGGGGAGCCGGCGGGAGGACCGGAGCTCCTGGGGGACGGCGACGGACGTCAGCAGCCCCACTGCACGGGACCGTGACCCACGCGCCACGGAGTACGGCGTTCCCGGCTGCTGTACGAGCTGACGGCAGTCCTTCACCTCGGAGAGGGCAGGATGAACATCGACTTCCTTCGGTTGCGGGACGACCCTCATGGCGAGTTCTGCCTGTACTGCCACGCCGAGGCGGTCACATGGATGGTCGTGGACGGACGGAAACGCTGCTCCTGCGCCGCGTGCGGCCGCGAGGCGGAACGGGCCGTCGTCGTGGACCCCCGCGTCTCCTGGTGGACCGGTGCGGACGGCGAGTACTGGCACGAGAGCGCCGGCGTCTTCGTACGCGACCGGCGAGCGAGGTTTCTCTTCTTCCAGCGGACCGCCTTTCCCTATTCGCTGACCGTGCCCGCGGGCCATGTCGAACGCGGGGAGGACGCCGAGTGCGCGGCCACGCGGGAGCTGTGGGAGGAAGTGGGAATCCGTGCCGCGGAGGGGAGTCTCCGGCTCGTCGCGGATGAATACTTGCGAGGGGACGTGTGCAGAAGGGGCTCCGACGCGCATCGTTGGCACGCCTATCTGCTGGCGGTCGATGACTACCGGGAAGCGGCCGCCGGTGGGGAGGTGGCCGTGAAGGAGGAGGGTGAGGCGCCCGTCTGGCTCACGCTCGACCAGGCACGTTCCCGCCGGACGACGTTCGCGGTGGAGCGCATCATCGGGCAGTGTGCCGAGAAGCTCCTCGCCGACGGTTTCCCTCGTGCTTCCGAGTGATCGCGGTGAGCCGCTCGCTCGTGTCCGGCCAAGGGGAGTACACGATCTCGCCGAGCGCGTCTGCATGGGGCGAGTGTCTCAGTGCCGTTCCGCGGCGACGCGGCTCGGGGACAACCGCACCCCTGTGACCAGGTGCGGGCTGATCCGTAGTGCGTGGGTCATCCGGTGATCGGTCCATGGGTGGAGCAGCGCTTCGTAGTGGGCCAGGTCGGCGGGGGCGGTCACCAGGTGGCAGTAGCCGGTGACGACCACGCTCCAGCCGCAGTGGGTGGCCGGGTCGATGGCGTCGGCCTCGTAGGCGACGACCACGCCGTCGGCCTCCGTGTGTGCGGTCAGGCCGGCCAGTGCGGCGCCCTCGTGGGTGCGGATGATCACCTCGCCGTGGTGGAGGAGGTGGTTGACCGGGCGGATGGCCGGCAGCGCGTCCTGGGTGAAGACGATGCGGCCCAGCGAGACGCTGCCCAACAGGCGCAGGGACTCGGCGCGGTCCAGTTCGGTGCGGTGGCGGGACGCCTCGCGGTCGGCCCAGGCCGCCAGTACGGAGTCGGTGGCGGCCTGGGCGGTGGGCCGGGCGGTGGGCCGGGCCGGGAAGTCGTTCACGGCGGGCTGCTCCCTTTCCGCTGCTGTTGTGGTGAGGTGCGGCCAGTAAAGGGGGCGGGTGGCGGGTCGCCAAGGGCCGTTCGGCCCGTCCCGGGGGGCGTTCGGGGGTGCGCGTCGCCGGTCCCGCTCCGGTCACCGGCTCGTGGCCGGATGCGTCGGGCAGCGGACGGCCGGTGGGGTCAGTGCGTCCGGAAGCGGGTCGTGGCGGATGTGGTCGGCGGGCAGGCCGGCCGCGGTCAGTCGCGCGACGGTGGCGCCGACCATGGCCGCCGGGCCGCTGACGAAGGCGAGGTGCCGCGACCACCGGCCGGCCCGGGCCACCGCCTCGGCCAGCGGACCGTAGCCGGCCGACGGGTCGCCGTGCTCCGGGATCTCCTCGTCGTCCAGCACCCGGACCACCCGTAACCGGTCGTGGCGTGCCGCCCATTCGGACAGCGCCTCGGCGTCGTACAGGTCGGCGTGGCTGCGGGCGCCGACGAAGAGGTGGAGGCGGCCGGTCGGGCGTGTCGGAGGGCCGCCGGTGGCGCGGCGGCGGGCCGCCCAGTCCTCCAGCAGCGCCTTGATCGGCGCCCAGCCCGTGCCGCCCGCGACCATCAGCAGATCGTGGGAGTGGTCCTCATCGCGGAGTGTCATCGTGCCGTGCGCCGGGCCCAGGCGCAGGGTGTCGCCGGGCCGGTGCCGCGCCAGGGCGTCGCTGACCCCGCCGGGGCCGGTGCGCCGGATGTGGAACGTCACCTCGCCGTCCGGCGCCGGTGCCGACGCCGGGGAGTAGTGCCGCCACGCCTGGGGCAGCAGCGGGGACTCGACCGCCGCGAACTGCCCGGCCCGGTACGGGTACGGCTCGTGCGGGCGGATCCGCAGCATCCGCACCCATGCCGCCCGTCCTCGCCCTGCCGTTCTTCGGCATCGTCTCCGAGGTGCTCCCGGTCTTCGCCCGCAAGCCGATGTTCGGCTACCTCGGCCTGATCGCCGCGACGATCTCGATCGCCGGCCTGTCGGTGACGGTCTGGGCACACCACATGTACGTCACCGGGGGCGTCCTGCTGCCGTTCGTCGCCTTCATGACGTTCCTGATCGCCGTCCCCACCGGGGTGAAGTTCTTCAACTGGATCGGCACGATGTGGCGCGGCTCGCTATCGTGCGACACGCTCTTCGGCACGGTGGTCTACGCGATGTTCGCCGGATTCCCTTTCTGGTGGCCCAAGTTCACCGGGAAGATGCTCGACGAACGACTGGGGAGAATCACCTTCTGGACCCTCACGATCGGCTTCCACCTCACCTTTCTCGTACAGCACTGGCTCGGCGCCGCCGGTACGCGGACTATCTCGCCGCCGACGGCTTCACCGCCTCAACGCCCTTTCCACGATCGGCTCCTTCCTCCTCGGCCTCTCCTTTCTGCCGTTCTTCTACAACGTCTGGAAGACCGCCCGATACGGCACCGAGGTCGGCTGCGACGACCCCTGGGCCTATGGCCGCTCCCTGGAATGGGCCACCTCCTGCCCGCCGCCGCGCCACAACTTCACTTCGCTGCCCCGCATTCGCAGTGAATCCCCGGCCTTTGACCTCCAGCACCCCGACGCCGCCGACTCCGGCGCACTCACCGCGGACCGCCCCACCGTCAAGTACTGAGAAAGAAGAGGTCATGATTCGGGAGGCACGGCAAATGCACAGCAAATTCACAGGGAGGAATGGACAACCCTTGACTGAAGGTTGACCGCTTGAGTGGCGATCTCGCGAAAAGGCCGAACTACGTTCCCTGTCATGCCCCTTCACCCTGCCACTCTCCCAGTCCTCCCCTACCGCAAACCGACCCGTGGCCGGGACTACTGGGTACTCGACGACGTATTGCCGGACCCGGCCGCCGTACGGGAACGCTGCCTGGCACGGGACGACTGGACCGAGGGCTACCCCCACAAACCCGAGAGCTGGCCGGGTCTGCGCACCATGCCGGCGCTGGAGCCCGGCGAACTGGCCCGCGTCGAGAGGCTGGTGCGCAAGGCGACCGGTGCGCCGAAGATCTGGGCGGGACGCCCCACGGGCGGCGGCACCGTCAACCACAACTGCGTCCAGATCGTCGGCAAGGGCGAGTGCGAGCCCCGCCCGCACACCGACTCCCGCACCCTCTGCCGCTACGCCGCCGTGCTGTACCTCAACCCCCTGGTCCCCAAGGACTTCGGCACCAGCTTCTACCGGCAGCGGCTGCCCGGCGGCGCGCTCGGCGGCAACCAGGTGGCCGCCCCGCACAACAACCTCGTCGACGCCCTCGGCACCCGCTTCGTCGCACCGGACTCCTTCGTCGAGGACATCCGCGTCCCGCACCGCGCCAACCGCCTGCTGCTCTACTCCGCGAACCTGATCCACACGGCCACCGCCTACTGGGGCACCACCATGGAGGAGAAGCGGATGACGGCGGTCTTCTTCTGGATGGCCTGACCCGCCCCGGCCCCACGGCGATCCCGAGGGGCCCGGGCGCGGGCCCTCACGTCCGGCGCGTGGCGGGGAAGCCGTGCCCCCGTGCGGCCATGACGACGAGGAGCACCGGGGCCATCAGCAGCAGGATGCTCCACGGCAAGGAGGACGGACCGAGCAGGTCGAGGAGCACCCCGCCGACGACGCCCCCGCCGGCCATGGCCACGTTCCACAACGTGACCAGCATGACCTGCGCCGCGTCCGCCTGGTCGCCTCCCGCATCGCCCACGGCGGTCTGCAGGAGAGTGGGGACGCCTCCCCAGCCCAGGCCCCACAGCGCCGCCGCGACATAGACGAGCGCGGTGACCTCGGACAACGTGGCCAGAGCGGCTGCCGCCACGGCGACCAGGAGGGTGCAGGCGACCATCATGACCCTCAGCCGGCGGTGCACCTGCGCCCCCACGAACCAGATGCTCACCAGCGAGGCCACACCGAAGACCAGCAGCACCACATCGGTGGCGCCCCCCATGCCGAGATCGGCGAGGAAGGTGGCGACATAGGCGTAGAGGATGGTGTGGGCCAGCACGAACACCAAGGTGACGAACAGGACGGGGCGCACGCCCGGGACCAACAGGGCGCGCAGGATCGGGCTGCGGCGCTCCTGCTGCCCCGGGTAGTCCGGGACCGTCGCGACGATCCACACGATCACGATGACGGCGAGGACGGACATGGCCAGGAACGCCGCTCCCCAGCCGAGCACCCTGCCGACGAAGGTCCCCGCGGGCACCCCGAGTGCCAGCGCCACCGGGATGCCGGCCATCGCGACCGCCATGGCCTTGCCCTGAAGGTGCACCGCGACCATGCGGCGCGCGTATCCGGACAGCGTGGCCCAGGCCAGTCCGGCCGCCACCCCGGCGACGAACCGGGCGACAAGGGTCAGCGTGTAGTCCGGTGACACCGCGGTGACGGTATTCGCCACGACGAAGACGACCATCGACGTCAGCAGCAGCCGTTTACGTGACCATTTCGCGGTGGCCGCTGCCAGCGGGATCGCCGTGAGGAAGGTCCCGACCGCGTAGATGGTCACCGACTGCCCCATCGCGGACTCGCTGACCTCGAGCGAAGAACTCATCGCGGGCAGCACACCTGCCGGCAAGGTCTCGGTCAGGCTGGTGATGAACACCGCCGTGGCCAGCGCGAGCAGCGCCGCCAACGGGAATTTTGCTGCACCGGCCCCGGAAGATCTCCCGCCGTCGGCGGGCGCACTGGCAGGGACTTGCGTGGTCATACCCATACCTCGAATCGGTAAATAAAAGCAGGGGTGAACAAGGTGCGGTGCGTATCGAGAGGGAGTGGCGCGCCGTCGACAGGCATGAGAAGCCGTCGGAATGCGCGTGGGCCCAGCACCTTTCACCCGCGGCCGGTTCCTCTTCTCGGGAACCAGGAGAAAAGCTACGTTCTCAAGATCCGCGCCGGTATCGGGCGTTGGATCTAGGTCCGGAGACCCGAAGCAAGCGGAAGAAATATCCTGGGAAAGGGACGCTCAAGAGCGAGACCCTGAATGGGGCAACGTCCGTTTTTCTTACGCCTACTTGGCATTGATGAAGGCGCGGGTGAGTTCCATGACGGGAGTGGGTGCCGCGACCCAGTCCATGTGGCCCTGGCCGGGGAGTTCGATCAGTTGGCTGCCGGTGATTCCGGCATGCAGTTGCAGGGATCCGTCGACCGGCACCATCTGATCCTCGGCCATCCCGATCACGAGCGTCGGCGCGGTGACGTCGGCAAGAAGGGACCGGTTGTCTACCCGTGCGCACAGGTCGATCTGCCGGCCCATTCCCAGCGGCGGCCACTGATCCTGCCGCAGATAGTCCGCCAGGCCCTGCGGGCCGGCGCTCTCCACCGCGGCCGGGCTGTAGGCGGTCAGCTGCGCGAACCGCTTGAAGAGATCGCGGTCACCGGAGAACAGCTTGGCAAGCGTCGAGAAGTAGAACTGGTCCCGCGCCCCGGTGGAGTGCACCCAGCCGCCGACGAGGACCAGCCGGCGCACCAGCTCCGGGTGGGTGGCGGCGAACGCGGTGGCCACGGCCGCGCCTAGGGAGAATCCGAGCAGGTCCACCGGGCCGTCGGCAGCCTCCCGGGCGACCGTGGCGAGCTGTTCGACGACCATCTGCGTGGTCAGCCTGTCGCCTCCGTCGGTGGTGCGGCCGCTCCCGCTGAAGTTCGGCCGGATCACGGTCCGCTCCCCGCTGAAGTACGGCACGAACTCACCGAAGAGCGAGTCGGCGCTGCCGCCCGTGCCATGGACCAGCATCAGTCCCGGTCCTTCTCCTGCGACCGCGTACTCCACCTCAGCGGAATAAATGGATGCGAATGGCATGGAACTCTCCAAAACCTGATGAATAAGACTCTTACTGAAGCATTCCTCCGCTTGGACCATGAGTCCAACACATAGATTTCATGACATCGATCGCGATGCGAGATAGGTGAGAGCGGAGGCGGGGCCGGCCGGGGATGGCGTCGGGCTCGCCTCGTCGCTTCTCAGCCCCTGCCCCGCCTCAGCCCCCGGCGCGCCTCAGTTCCCGTAGCGCCTCAGTCCCCGTCGCCCGACCGGATCGCGCTGACCGTCCGGCCGATGTCACCCCGCAGCCGGTCGAGGTCGCAGTCCTCGCCGAGCACCATCCGCCGCAGCTGGGGCATGCCGGCGCTCCAGCTGGCCAGGGCGAGGGCGAAGAACACCTGGGTGCGGGCACTGTCACCCGGGGCGCCGCCGGCCTGTGCGGCGAGGACCTTGTCGCCGTAGTGCCGGGTGCGCTCCACCTCGCCGGGGACAGGACCGTCGCCCACCTCCAGCGCCTCCCACATCACCAGGCGCAGGGCTTCCGGGTGCTCCCGGTGGTAGTCGAAGAGGCGCTCGGCGTAGTCAGGCAGGTCCTCGGAGGGCGGGACGGCCCGGGCGAGGTCGGCCATGGCCTGCTCCAGGACGACGGCGAACAGCTTGCCCTTGTCGCCGAAGTAGTCATAGATCGCTCGCTTGTTGGCGCTGGCGGAAGCGGCGATGCGGTCCACACGGGCGCCCGATACGCCGTGCGCCGCGAACTCCTCGGTCGCCGCCGCGAGGATGCGTTCCCTGGTCGCTGCGGAGTCGTATGCCATGGCCACAGGGTAACTAACCAGTTCGTTTGACGCCGGTAGCGGCGCATGCCATCGTAAAAAGCGAACCATATAGTTCGTTCGATTGGATGCGACCATGTCCACCACCGACCCCTCCCTCTCGGCGGCCCCGGCGAGAGTGCCCCGCGGTCTGCTGCCGATCATGGCGCTGGCCTGCGGTGTCGCCGTGGCCAATGCCTACTTTCCGCAGGCGATCACACCGCTGATCGCCCACGGGTTCCATATCGGCGAGGCGACCGCGGCCACTCTGGCGACCGTCACCCAGCTCGGCTACGCCGCCGGGCTCTTCCTCCTCGTCCCGCTCGGCGACCGGCTGTCCCGCCGTCCGCTGATCACCGTGCTGCTGGGCGTCGCCGCGCTGGCCCTGCTCGCCGCCGGCCTCGCCCCGGCCACCGGCCCGCTGCTCGCCGCGGCGGTCGTGGTCGGCCTGGCCACCGTCGTCCCGCAGATCATGCTGCCGATGGCCGCCGGCATGGTCGCCCCCGAGCGGCAGGGCGCCGTCACCGGCACCCTCCAGGCCGGGCTCGTCGGCGGCATTCTGCTGGCCCGCACCTTCGGCGGCGTGCTCGGCGAACAGCTGGGGTGGCGCGCCCCCTATCTCGTCGCCGCCGCGTTGACCGCACTGCTGGCCGTGGTCCTGGGCCTCACCCTGCCGCGCAGCGTCCCGGCGGTCCGCACCGGCTACCCCACGCTGCTGGCCGACACCCTGCGGCTGCTGCGCGACCAGAGGCCGCTGCGCCGCTCGGTCTACTTCCAGGTCACCCTGTTCGGCGGCTTCGGCGCGGCCTGGACCGCCGTCACCCTGCTGGTCACCGGCCCGCGCTACGGCATGGGCACCCAGGCCGTCGGCCTGCTCGCGCTGATCGGCGCGGCCAGCGTGTTCCTGGCTCCCGCCGCCGGACGCCGGGTCGACCACTACGGCGCGGACCGCCTCAACGTGTGGTGCATCCTGCTCGGCCTCGCCTCCGGCGCGGTGCTGCTGACGGGTCTGATCGGCGGCGCGGTGGGACTCGTCGGCCTCGCGATCGGACTGCTGCTGCTCGACGTGGCGGTGCAGTGCGGCCAGGTCGCCAACCAGGCCCGCATCTTCGCCCTGCGCCCCGAGATCCGCAGCCGCCTGAACACCGGCTACATGACATGCGGCTTCCTCGGCGCCGGCGCCGGCTCCTGGCTCGGCACCCGGGCCTACGCCCAGCTGGGCTGGGGTGCCGTGTGCGCCCTGATCGCCCTGGCCGCCCTCGTCGCCGTCGCCGCCTGGCTGCACGGCCGCCGCACGTCCCGAGGCCCGGCCGACACCCCCGCCCGCAGCGTGCCGCACGGCACCACCTCGAACGATGCCCGGTTCGTACGCAGATGACCCGGCCGGTGGCCCCATAGTGGTCGCCGCACCGCGATCCACGCCTTCCCGACCACCGCTCCCGCCCGTTCACACCCTCCCCGTACGGACGCCTCTCCGCCCGCGCGGAAAAGCGCCCGATCAGCCCGCCGCTGTGACGTGTCTCATGCGGTGATCTCCCGAACCGTCGGCCGAGCGACGCGGGAGAGGTGCGAACAGGCCACGCCTCCGGGGCTGTTGGCGTCGGATCCACAGCATGACGGGGCTGGTCCGCGCGGTGTCGCGGCAGGGCGGCGGCATTCCCGGCAGGTGGCCGGAAATAGGGTGGTCGCCGGCAGATGGCAGCGGCCCCTCCGGCAGTGCGGGGTGCGCGATACCAGGACGGACGACACTTCCCATGGATATGAGCGCCGGCGAGCGCAAGGGGCTCAGCCTCTTCGCCCTCATCATGATCGGCATCGGTTCGATCTTCGGCTCCGGATGGCTCTTCGGGGCCGGCTCCGCCGC
Organism: Streptomyces kronopolitis; assembly: GCF_014646275.1. Classification (GTDB taxonomy): domain Bacteria; phylum Actinomycetota; class Actinomycetes; order Streptomycetales; family Streptomycetaceae; genus Streptomyces; species Streptomyces kronopolitis. Next base: position 368,917 of record NZ_BMND01000002.1, on the reverse strand, counting down.
CCAGGTGGCGGGCCCCGCGGCGCTGGTCGCCTGGGTGATCGGTGTCGTCTTCATCGGCCTGATCGCGATGTCGTACGCCGAGGTCGGTTCGGCCTATCCGATACCCGGCGGCATGGCCCGCTACGGGCACCTCTCGCACGGTCCGGTGCTCGGCTTCCTCACCGGCTGGGCGGTGTGGATCGCCACCGCCTCGCTGGTGCCGATCGAGTCGATCGCCGCCACCCAGTACATGACGTCCTGGAGCTTCGACTGGGCGACAGGGCTGGTCGACCCGGCCACCCACCAGCTGACCCTCTCCGGCACGCTGATGGCGCTGGCCCTGACCCTCGCGCTCTGGCTGACCTGCTTCTGGTCGGTGCAGCTGCTGGCCCGTGCCAACACCGTGCTCACCCTGGTCAAGTTCGCCATACCGGTGCTGGCGGTGCTCGCCCTGGTCGGGTCCGGCTTCCACCCCTCGAACTTCACCGCGCACGGCGGCTTCGCCCCGTACGGCTGGCCGGCCGTGCTCACCGCCGTCACCACCTGCGGTGTGGTCTTCGCCTTCAACGGCTTCCAGGCCGTGGTCAACCTCGGCGGAGCGGCGAAGAACCCCGGCCGGGCCATCCCGATCGCCCTGGTCGGCGCGCTCGCCCTGGGCCTGGTGATCTACCTGGCGCTGCAAGCCGCCTACCTGGGGTCGGTGCCGCCCGAGCTGCTGGCACGGTCCGGCGGTTGGCAGGGCGTGAACCTCAACTCGCCGTTCGCCGATCTGGCGGGGCTGCTGATGCTGCACTGGGTCGTCACCATGCTGCAGTTCGGCGCGTTCATCTCGCCGGCCGGCTCCAACATCGCCAATGTCGCCTCGGCCGCGTACATGGTCACCAACCTCGCCGAGACCGGGTTCTTCCCCCGCAAGCTGGCCGCCGTGCACCCCCGCTACGGCACCGCCCGCCCCGCGATGTGGCTCAACCTCGGCTTCTCCGTGGTGCTGCTGCTCACCGTCGGCCGCAGCTGGCAGGCGCTGGCCGGTGTCGTGTCGGCGGCCATGGTCATCTCGTATCTGATCGGCCCGATCGCGGTGGGGGTGCTGCGGAAGACCCGCCCGGAACTGCCCCGCCCCTTCCGACTGCCGGCCGCCGGCGTGCTGTGCCCGGTCACCTTCGCCTTCGCCGCCTGCGCCCTGTACTGGTCGAAGTGGCCGGAGACCGGAAAGATCACCATGCTGACCCTGGTGGCCGTACCGATCGCGGCGCTGGTGCTGTGGCGCCGCGGCGAGCGGCGCCTGCTGCGGCAGTTCGCCCCGGCCTGGTGGATGATCGCCTTCCTGCTGTGGACGGCCCTGGTATCCGCACTGGGCGGCGAGGAGTTCGGCGGCCACGGCCTGCTCCCCGGCGAACTGGGCACGGCCCTGATCGCGGTCACCGCCCCGGCCTTCTACTTCTGGGCAGTACGCTCCGGCATACGCGCCCACCAACACGGCCTGACCGGCGACCCCTCCCTGGACGGGTCGGCCGCAACGCCGCCCACCGCCTCCGACGATGACCGCCGGATGGCTTCGGTCTGAGGGATTGCGGCGGGGCGAAGGAGGCGTTCCGCGCGGGGTCTTCACCCGCTGCAACGAGACTCGGCGGCTTCCTGTGAGCGGGAGCGGTATGCGTCGCGCAGGCTCTTGTAGTGGAGGTCGAACTTGTAGACCTCGGCGTCCTTTTCCGGGTAGACGCCGTGTGTGAACGCTCGCGACATCACGCCCTTCTGGGCGCGCTCGCACACCGCGTTGTCCTGCTCGGCGACCCGTTCGTTGAATTCGACGACCGCGCTGGGGTCGAAGTCGGCACGGGCGACGCTGTCGGGGTGGAAGAGGTAGTCGGTGATGAGTCGGCAGCTGGTCGGGCCGGTGGGTTGTACCAGGGTGGCGATTGCCTCGCAGCCGCTGATGTCGAGGAACATGGCGGGGAAGAGTAGGGAGCCGAAGTAGGAGCTTGCCTCCTCCTCCGTCATTCCCGGTAGGAGGAGGTGGCGCGATTCGTGGTCGCCGGCGACGCTCCTTCGCCCCTCGGCCAGGGACACTCCCCCGTCGGACCTGCCGTCCTCGAACACCACGCCCGAGCGGAACGCCGGCACGATATCGACGAGTTCGGGATGCACTGTCGGGCAGTGGAGGCATTCGTTGTAGTTGGCGACGATGATCTTCCAGTTCGCCTGTACCTCGTGAACGGAACGGAAGCCGCGCCGCAGCCCGCTGAGGTCGAATCGTTCGAGGTCCAGAACGCCTTCGCTCTCCGCCAGAGCGTCGCGCAGGGCGGGCGGATCATCGCGCCGGAGATTGACGAAGACGAACCCCTGCCATTCGTCGACGGCAACGGTCCAGAGTCCGTGGTCTTCACGGGAGACTTCCTCCCGGCCGACGTGCGGAGTGCCGCGGAGCTTGCCGTCAAGCGTGTAGGTCCAGGCGTGATAGGGGCACCTGAAAGCGGATTTCACCTGGCCGGAATCTCCGTCACACAGCCTCGATCCCCGGTGCCGGCACACGTTGTAGAAGGCGCGCAGTGAATCCTCTTGGTCGCGTGTGACCAGAATGCTCTCCCCCGCGACGTCGGCGGTGATCCATTGCCCCGCCTCTCGTACATCTTCGGTACGTCCGACGCATATCCAGGACCGGAAAAATATCGCCTCCCGGTCGAGCGCGTAGACCGCGGGGTCGTGATAGTCGGGACCAGGCAAAGTTGCCGGCAACGCATTCACTTGGACTCTCCACTCCCGGCGACCCGTGCACGACAAGGCGCCTCGCACCCTTGAGACCCTGACTAACTAGTCAGTCAGGAAACTACCGAGGTGGCCCCTTTGTCAAGGGGCCAAGGGGCCGAGCGCGGGCACCGGCAGCACCGACGGCAGGGTCCGGCGGCCGCCGAGGAGCAGGTCAGAAGGGCGCGTCGACCTGGGCGAACTGCCCGGAGACGTCGCCGGCCAGATCGAGCGAGTCGGGGTTCAGGGCCATGACCGAGGCGCCGGGTGACAGGTCGAAGCGGTCCAGCTCGGTCCACAGGAGATTCGGGCTGGTGGCCAGCTCGAAGAAGTACCGCTTGTCGGTGAGGTCGCAGACGGTGCGGTATTCCGTGTTGTAGACGTCGAACCTGCCCGTGCGATAGGGAGCACCGAAGGGCACGGAGGCATTTCGGGTGACGGCCAGGATTCCGGCGACGGCCTGCCGTTCGTTCGCCGGCTTCGGCAACAGCGCACTGAAGTAGGCGGCACGCTGGAAGCGGTCGACCGCATTGACGTTCCCCGGCAGCGGAACCTCGCCGCTGGGCTGGTCATGACCCAGGCTCCGCACTTTCTGCACCTGCTGCTCCAGCAGGCGGAGTTGCTCGTCAAAGGCCGGTTCGTTCGTCATGACCGTGTACTTGCGGTCGTGATGCACGCGTCGTTCGCCGTCGACGTATTCGATGATCGCCGAGTCTCCGGAGGCGTCCTCCAGCGCCACATGCACGGTGGCCCGGAAGCCGCGCATCTCGACCATCATCAGCTGGAAGGTGTCGAGGAGATCCAGGGCTTCCGCCACGGTCTCGGCGCTGTCCAGCAGATACTGGATCCACAGGGCGATCTGCAGCGCCGGCTTGTTCGGGTCGCCGGGGCCGAGGTCGGTCTCGTCCAGATACAGCATGTGCGCCCCGAGGCCGCGCTCGTTGAGTCCGTCCACCGTGCCGCCGCCGTAGATGGTCGTCACGAGACTGCCGAACCGGCTCGTCCACTTGAGGGGATTGTCGCCGGCCACGGTATGGCCTACGAGTTTTCCGCCGTCACGCTTCAGCCCTTGCGGGAAAACGGTCAGCACGGGGTCGGTCGATTCCGGCCAGTCCATCGTCCGGCCTACCAGCACCGCGAGGCCGTTGGTGTTCCAGAGAATCCGCGTACACATGAGGCGATACCCATCCGCAGGGACGAAACGGTCATGTCGCCCATAGTTCTACCTCACCTGTGCGCGCTCACCGGGTGAGGTGAGGTGCGGCGTCAGGGTGCTTCGGGGAGCGGCCGGGCGGGGATGGCCGCGCCGACGGCCGGTCACGAAAGCCGGGCGCGACGGCCGGTCACGAAAGCCGGGCGCCGGCGGAGTACGCGCCGGCGCCCGGAGGGGGCTCGCGCCGATGAACGGCCGAGCGAGCAGAATCTCCCTGATGCGGGATCTTCCTAGTGCAGCGTCTTCAGCGCGGCCGCGTCGTACGGCGTCAGCTCCGTGAACCGGTCCCCGAGGACCTTGGACGCCCACTCCGGGTCCTGGAGCAGGGCACGGCCGACGGCGACCATGTCGAACTCGTCGCGCTCCAGGCGGTCGAGGAGGTTGTCGATGCCGCGGACCGGGGCGCCCTCGCCCATGAAGCCGCGGATGAAGTCGCCGTCGAGGCCGACGGAGCCGACGGTGATGGTGGGCTTGCCGGTGAGCTTCTTGGTCCAGCCCGCCAGGTTCAGGTCCGAGCCCTCGAATTCCGGGAGCCAGTAGCGGCGGGTGGAGGCGTGGAAGGCGTCGACACCGGCCGCGGTCAGCGGGGCCAGGATCGCGTCCAGCTCCTCCGGGGTCTCGGCGAGCCGGGCGTCGTAGGCCTCCTGCTTCCACTGCGAGTAGCGGAAGATCACCGGGAAGTCGGGCGAGACGGCCTCGCGGACCGCGGCCACGATCTCGGCGGCGAACGTCACCCGGGCCACGGCGTCGCCGCCGTAGGCGTCGGTGCGGCGGTTCGTCCCCGCCCAGAGGAACTGGTCGAGGAGGTAGCCGTGGGCGCCGTGCAGCTCGACGCCGTCGAAGCCGATGCGCTCGGCGGCCGCGGCGGCCTCGGCGAAGGCGCCGATGACATCGTCCAGGTCGCGCCGGGTCATCGCCTTGCCGGCGCCCTCGGTGCCGTCGACGCGGATACCGGAGGGGCCGACGGCGGGGGCGTCGGCGAAGGGCGGCTCGCCCTGCTTGCGCACCATGCCGATGTGCCACAGCTGCGGGACGATCGTGCCGCCCGCCTCGTGCACGGCCTCGGCGACCTTCGCCCAGCCCGCCAGCTGCTCCTCGCCGTGGAAGCGCGGCACCCGGTCACTCTGTCCGGCCGAGTCGTGGCCGACGTAGGTGCCCTCCGTGACGATCAGGCCCACCCCCGCGGCGGCGCGGCGTGCGTAGTACGACCGCACGTCCTCGCCGGGGACACCGCCCGGGGAGAACATGCGCGTCATCGGCGCCATCGCGATGCGGTTCGGGACGGTCAGGCCGTTCAGCTCGACGGGCCGGGAGAGGATCTCGGCCGCGCGGGAGGCGGCGGACGCGGTGACGGTCACGGGGGTGCTCCTCGGAGGTACCAGACGGTATGTGTACGCGCACTGAATGCGTGATGGCGTCAACGCTCCTCGGCGCCGACGGCATTCCGTCCCTCCGGGCAACCGGGCTGTGATCCAGGACACCCCCGTCGCAGCCCGGGGGCGGGGCCGGCGCCGGTATCGAGTCGGAGCCGCCCCGCGGGCGGTCGGGGCGGGGCTACGGGCGGCGCCCCCACGCGGAGATCATCGGCGCGGTGCCCACGTCGAGCCGGCCGGTGGCGACGTTCGCCAGGTGGCGGTCGATGTCCTCGTCGGTGGCGATCCCCTGCGCGGTCAGGAGGTGCCGGACCTGCCGCACCGTCGCGGCCTCCAGCACATCACAGGCCGGCGAGGTGATCGGGAAGTACGCGTCGGCCTGCACGTCCTCCAGTCCGGCTTCGCGCAGCACCCTGGGCAGGGTCCGCCCGTAGGCGAGGTCCGCGCCGCGCCCCTCCATCAGCGTCCGGAAGCCGGACCGCAGCCGGTTGGCGAGCCGCTGCTCGGGGCCCGACTCGTCCGGGCACGGCAGCGGCTGCAGCATGGGGTCGGCGTCCTCCAGGAGCAGCCAGCCGCCCGGCCGCAGTGCCTGCACCATCCGGCGCAGGGCCTCGGCCCGGTCCGCGACATGCACCAGGACCAGCCGGGCGTGCACGAGGTCGAAACCACCGGGCGGCGGCGGATCGGCCGCCACGTCGTGGGAGAGCACCTCGATCGTGCCGCCGGCGATGTCCCGGGTCCAGGAGGCATCGATGTCGGTGGCGAGCACCGTGCCCGTCGGGGCGACCCGTTCGGCCAGGCCGAGGGGCACGGAGGGACCGCCGGCGCCGACCTCCCAGCACCGCATGCCGGGGCCGATGCCGAGGTCGTCGACGTGCCGGAACGTCACCGGGTTGAACAACTCGGCGAGGGCGCCGAAGCGGATGCCCGCCTCCGACTGTTGGTTGTCCAGCAGGTAGCCGCGGTCGCTCTCGTCTTCAGCCATCCGCCGATTCTGGCAGACGGGCGCGGGGCGGGCCGGACGGGCGCGGGGCGGGCCGGTCGGGTCAGAACCGCCTCCCGGGGGGGGCCGCGGCCTTGTCGGGGGTCGTGCTTCGTGTGGGAGGCCGGACTCCGCACCGCCCGATCTCCGCACCGCCCGGACTCCGCACCGCCCGGTCTCCACACCGCCCGGGCAGCGCCCGCCCCCCGGCAGCGTCGGGAAGTTGGCGAAGCGCTGCCCCCGCGCAGCCGGCCCGGCCTCAATCCACCGCGCCAGAGCGCCCCTTGAGGTCCCTCTGTATACCGAGGACGATGGCCCCCGTCACACTTCGTTGCACCATGGTGCGCCGATGGGGCACCGTATGGCACCAGGAAGGTGGGGAGCGATGTCCGGCCAACTCGAGGCGTCTGACGGCCCGATGTGGCGGCACAGTCTTGGGCGGGAAGTCCATGCCGCGGTGCGGGCGCGCGACCTGCCGCGCGGTGCGCCGCCGACGGCCCGTGAGGTACAGCGCGCTTCCGGTCTCCGACCCCCCGCCTCCGGCGAGTGACACCGATGCCGCATCCTTGGCCGCGCCCGGGCACGCGACGGCCGGGCGGCGTACAGCAGCAGCCGCGCCCCGGAACGGTCCAGCACCCGGCCGGCGGTGGGGCGATGCGCTACGCACACGACGTCGGCTTCTACCGGTGTCCGACCGACCAGCAAGGTGACACCATGACCACACGGCAGGTCCGCAAACGGTGCCAGGCGCTCGTCAGCGAGCTCGATCTCCCCAGCCCCTTCTCCGTCGACGCGCTGGTGCACGAGGTGTCGGTGCGGCGGGGCCGGCCGATCCGGATCCACACCTTGCCCATCGGCTCCGCCCTCAACGCCTGCGGGCTGTGGATCGCCACCGACACCGTCGACCACATCTATGTCGAGGAGAAGACCACCAAGTTCCATCAGGAGCACATCGTTCTCCACGAGATCGGGCACATCCTGTGGGATCACGGCATCTCCGATGAGGAGACCCACCACGCGCTCACCACGCTGCTGCCGAGCATCAGCCCCCATATGATCAGTCGGCTGCTGGCCCGCAACAACTACACCACCGAGCAGGAGCAGGAAGCCGAACTCGTCGCCAGTCTCATCCACTCCGCCGCCGGGATGCTTCCTCCCTCGTCGTCCACCGGGGTGCGCGGCGCACTCGAAATCGCGCTCGGAATCCGCAGGTAGAAGCCATGAGCATGCGTGCACTGTACGAACTGGGCAGCAATGCCGAACTCCTGGGCGCGCTGGCGCTGTGGGTGGTGATTTTCCTCCGGCTGCCGTCGGCCCGGCGGTCCCGCCAGCAGAAGATGCTGCTGATCGCCGTCGTCGGGATCGCCGGGTCGATCACGGTCTATCTCGACCCCGTCACCGCGGCGCTGAATCAGACCTTCACCTTCGCCCAGAGCTGCGGCCTGTTCATGAACACCTGGGGCGTGCTCAGCTCGGCCCTCATCCTCGATTTCGTCCTGGCCGCCATGTCCCGGCGCCGCCCCTGGCTCGTCTACGGCCCGATGGTCGTCACGATCGCGGCCCTGATCGTGCTGAACTACACGATCGCGCCGCACGCCGGCTGCGTCACCTCGGAAGTCGTGCCCTGGTACAGCCCGTTCTGGTGGCTGCTGGTCGCGGCCCACCTCATCGGCACCGTCCCGTGCGCCGTGCTGTGTGTGCGCTACGGCCGCCGGGCCCACGACGACCGCCCGCTGCGTACCGGGCTCCTGCTGCTCGCCGCCGGCTTCACCTCGTCCTCGCTCTTCTGGTGCGTCGTCCTGGGCTTCCTGCTGGCCCGTCCCGCCTGGCTGGGCGCGCTGTTCCCCCTCAACATCGCCGTCACGGCCTGGCTGATGACCGCCGGGGTGTGTCTGCCGCTCGCGCTCGCCGCGCGCCACACGGCCCGGGACATGCTCGCGCTGTGGCGCCTGCACCCGCTGTGGCGCGACCTCACCGAAGCCGTTCCGCATGTCACGCTGGACAAGCCGCTCGGCCGGTTCCGCGCGGTGCTCGGCGGCCCGCGCGCGATCCACCTCCGGCTCTACCGCCAGGTCATCGAGGTCCGCGATGTCCTGCTCGTCCTCCAGGACTATGTGACTCCCGAGGCGACGGAGGCCGCCCGCCACCACGTCGCGACGGGGAACCTGCCCGACGAGCAGATCGAGCCGGCGATCACCGCGTGCTGGTTGCGCGTCGCGCTCCAGGCCGAGAAGAGCACGGCCACCCCCCAACCGAACCAGCTCGCCCCCGGAAGCCCCACCCACGACGGCCTCCGCAGCGAGACCGAGTTCCTGCTCGCGGTGCGCCGGGCCCGCACGCTCCCCACCGTGCGCTCCTTCACCTACCTGCCGGAAGCCTCCCGCCCAGCCACCCCGGACCGGGACGACCGGAACACCCCGGCCCCCCACACGAGATAGGCGCATCCATGACGCAACACGCCACCACCACCCCGTACAACAGCGGCATGCTGAGCAATGACACCGCCGACGAGAGCGCCCGCCTGGAGTCCATCCAGCGCAATGTCGACGCGTTCACCACCGGCCTCCTCGACGGCCTCCCCCTCCAACCCTCCTGGAACTGCCTGGAGTTGGGCGCCGGCGCCGGCTCCATCGCCTACTGGCTCGCGGAACGCTGCCCCGACGGGCGCGTGGTCGCCGTCGACCTCGACACCCGCCACCTCGACGCGGGCCGCGCGGCGAACCTGGAGGTCCAGGAAGCCGACATCACCCGCGACGACTACGCCCCCGGCAGCTTCGACCTCATCCACGCCCGCTATCTCTTCTGCCACCTCGCCGAACGCGACGAGATGATCGCGCGGGCCGCCCGCTGGCTCTCCCCCGGCGGCTGGCTCCTCGTCGAAGAGCCCTACCACCTGCCGGCCGAGACCTCCCCCTTCCCCGTGATCCGGCGCATCCTCGACGGGTACCAGCGCATGTACCGGCAGCACGGCGCAGACATGACCTGGGCCCGCGGGCTGCCGGCGCTGCTGGCCCGCCAGTCACTGAAGGACGTGGCCTTCGCCGGGAACCCCGGCCTCATGGGCGGACTCGACAAGGACCGCTGGCTTCCCCTCCTCACCCAGGCGGCACCCACGCTGGTCGCCGAGGGTCTCGTGTCGGAAGCCGACCTGGCGGAGTTCGCCATCCTGCTCAAGGACCCCGCGTTCATCGACATCCCGCAGATCACCTTCTCTGCGTGGGGCCGCCGCCCCGTGGAAGACGCCTGACGGCTTCCTCCCGTACGGACGTCGCAGGGTGGCGCTCCCCGCGCGGTGGTGGCCGGGTCGTAGGCTCGAAGCCGACCGTGCGGGGTGCCGAGGCGGGAAGCGGGAAGCAGATGGATGCGGTGGCAGTGGTGTCGGAGGGGGCGGTCCGGGGCGCGTCCGCATCCGGCATCGCCTGTTTCCGCGGCATTCCGTTCGCCGCGGCGCCGGAGGGACCGCTGCGCTTCCGGCCACCCGCGCCCCCGGCCGGTTGGGACGGGGTGCGGGACGCCACCGCGTTCGGTACCGCGCCACCGCAGGTGCCACCGGCGCCGGGGGCCGCCGCGGCCTGGCGCGCCGGTGACGGGCTGGACTGCCTGACGGTGAACGTCTGGACCCCGGACCTCGGCGGGGCCGGGCTGCCGGTCATGGTGTGGATCTACGGTGGCGGGTTCAAGCACGGTTCCGCCGGCAGGCCCGACTTCGACGCCACGCAGCTGGCGGCCGCCGGCGTGGTGGTGGTCACCTTCAACTACCGTTTCGGTTTCGAGGGGTTCGGCCATCTCGCCGGAGTCCCGGACAACCGCGGGCTGCGCGACCAGATCGCCGCACTGGAGTGGGTGCAACGCAACATCGGCGCCTTCGGTGGCGACCCCGCCGAGGTGACGGTCTTCGGCCAGTCGGCGGGCGCGGCCTCGGCCGCCCTGCTCCTGGCCTCCCCCGCCGCGCGGGGCCTGTTCCGCCGAGCGATCGCACAGAGCGTCCCGGACGCCTTCCTCCCCACCGCACAGGCCGAGCGGGTGACCGCCGTCCTGGCCACGGAAGCCGGGGTGGCGGCGACGTGGGAGGGCTTCGCCGCCCTGCCGCCCGAGGCGATCCTGCGGGTCCAGGACACCCCGCTCCAGGGACCCCAGGCGGGCTTCAGCGCCTTCGGCCCGGTCATCGACGGGGAGCTGGTCACCGGCCCGCCCTGGGAGACGATCCGCCGCGGCGCGGGTAGCGAGGTGGACCTGATCTGCGGATTCACCCACGACGAGGCCCGGTGGTTCACCACCGGCATGGACGTCGACGCCCTCCCCCTCCTCGCCGTGGCCGACTCCCTCCGACTCCCTGTGAGCGTGGTCGCCGACTACCGCTCCGCCCATCCCGGCAGCACCGACGCCGAACTGGTCACGGTGCTGCTCTCCGACGCCCTGTTCCGGATGCCGACGACCCGGGTCGCCGAGGCCCACGCCCGGGCGGGCGGCCGCACCTGGCTGTACGACCTCACCTGGCCGAGCCCCCGCCTCGGCGCCGGCCACATCCTCGACGTGCCACTCGTCTTCGGCAACGCCACGAGCCCACTGGCCACCCGTTTTCTCGGCACTCCGCCACCCGCGGACTTCCTCACCCTGTCGGAGAACATGCGCGCGGCCTGGACGTCCTTCGCCACCGACGGCGACCCCGGCTGGCCGCGCTTCGACCTCGCCAACCGGACCACCCGGTTGTGGGACCTCCCCGCCGCCGATGTCCCGTACCCGCTGGAGCGGTCCCGCCGGATCTGGGAAGGCGTCGAGCGGGGGCGGTAGTTCCGCTGCCGCGGTGACGACGACACAACACACGCCGGAGCGTGGGAAGTTACCCCCCGGAACCCGCTTCCGCCACCTCCACCACCTGCTTGCCCACCACGCCGCCTCGCTCGAATGCCTGATGCGCCGAGGCGATGTCTGCCACCGGGTACACGCTGTCCACCACGGGGCGCAGCCGGCCGGACGTCACACAGTCCGCCAGGCCACGCAGCGTGCCGGTGTCCGGGTTGGAACTCAAGGTGCGGATGCGGCGGGAGCCGTGCACGCTCGACGCGGCGATCGCCGCCACGGACGAGGCCGACAGGGAGATGGTGGCCATCCGGCCTTCGCGGGTCAGCCGCCCCCGGAAGCGGTGGAGATCCGAACCGACCGTGTCCAGGATGACATCGAACGGTCCGATCTGATCGGCCGCCGTGGAGCCGTAGTCGAAGACCTCGTCCGCCCCCAGCTCGCGCAGCGCCGCGGCGTGGCGGTCGCGGGACAGCGCGGTGACGTGCCCGCCCGTCGCGTGGGCGAGTTGCACGGCGGCCGTGCCGACTCCGCCGGCGGCGCCACGTATCAGGACGCGTTCGCCGCTCGTGAGGTGCAGCGTGTCCCGCAGTGCGCTGAGCGCTGTCGTTCCGGCGACGACCAGGGAGGCCGCCTCGACCGGCGACAGGTCTGCGGGTGCGGGCCCGACACGGTCCGCGGGGACCACGACGTATTCGGACGCGCCACCGAGCGTGTGCCGCTTGAGCGGGTGCACCGTGCCCCATACGCGGTCGCCGACCCTGTACCGATGCACAGCGTCGCCGGCCGCGGCGACGACACCGGCGAAGTCCAGTCCCACACCGATCGGGAACCGGCGTCCGGTCACGATCCGCAATCCCCCTGAGCGAACGATGGTGTCGAGTCCATTCACGCTCGACGCCTCGACGGAGACCAGGACCTCCCCCGCACCGGGAGCGGGGCGGTCAACCTCGTTGACGCGCAGGACATCCGGTGTGCCGTAGCTGGTGATCTGAGCGGCCTTCATTGTGATTTCTCCTTCATGATGTGCTCATCGGCGGGCCGGTTGGGGGCGACCGCCGTACGGTGTCGCGTGCTCGGGCTACCGCACAACGGGCTTGTGCAGGGCGGCAGTTCGCGTCATGGGATGAGGGCGACCTTGCCCTGATTGCGATGAGCGTCGAGGTCGGAGGCCGCGGCGCCCTCACCCGCCTCGTCGACGACACCGGCCACGTCCCAGCCGGGGACCATCGGGAACTCGACGGGGAAGACGCCCTGCATCGCCCCGGCGCGGATCCGCACGTCGACCGGGTTGACGGCGGTCGCCCGCACGCGGATACGCACCTGGCCCGGGCCGGGTTCGGGGGTGGCGACCCGGGACACGGTGAGGACCTCGGGCCCGCCGTACCCGGAGAACGACATGGCAGTGGACATCAGACACTCCTGACGGGAGGGACGGCAGAGACGGGCTGACCGCACGGACGCAAATCATCCAGTGCGTGTGATTCTTTCTATCACACGCCACGTATGATTCAATGAGTGTGGCCCTAATCACACGTCTCGTATGATTCAACGGTAGGGTGAACCCATGCAGCAGCCCCTTCATCGCCGCCCGCCGACCGCGAGCAACCCCCGCGTCCAGCGCACCCGCAGCCGCGTCCTGACCGTCGCCCGCGAACTGCTGCCCCAGGTCGGACCCACCGGGCTCACGTACGCACTGCTGGCGGAGCGCGCCGACGTCACCCGCCAGACCCTCTACCGCCACTGGCCCAGCCGGGCCGCGCTGCTCGTCGACCTGATTCTGGAGGGCCCCGACTTCGGCAATTACCCCGAGCCGGGCAGCGACGTCCGCACCGTTGCCACCGAGTGGCTCAAGAGCCTGCGCGCCGGCATCAGCGAACCGGCCATCCGCACCGCCGTCCTGGCCGTCACCGCCCAAGCGGACCACGACCCCGACAGCGCCCAGGCTCTGGCCCGCATCGGCCAGGACCGCCTCGCGGCCCTCAACATCCTGCTGGCCCCCTCGGGCACCCAGATCGACGGCCCCGAATTCACCCTCCTCTACGGCCCCGTCCTCGCCCGGCTCTTCCTCGACCGCAGTCACGTGTCCGACGACTTCATCGACACGGCGGTCACGCAGTGGCTCACGACGCTGGACGGGCTGCGTGGGCCAGGGAGGGCGGGAAGCGGATGACTTGGCGGGTCTTCGCCAGACGAGCCGCCGGGTCGTCCGGGTGGGTGTGCAGGTCGTAGGCCGCTGAACGCGCCCACCCCCGGACCTGGCCGCGTGAGCCCACAGCGGCGTACCGCCTCCCAGGTCGCGCTGGCCACAGCCTCCGTTGTCATCGTCGGCGGCCTGTTCGCACGCCGGGTCGCCCCACAAGTGTCGTACGGGCGCTTCGATGTCTTCGTCGACGTACCCGCCGACCTTCGGCCGGCTCGGAAGATCCAGCGCAAGTGCGTGCGGGATGGCTTTCCCCTCGACGCCCCCTGCGCAACTACCTCCCACACCGGTGCGCCGCCCACGAAGAGCACGTGGAACCCGTGTGGGATGAATGCGGCCTGGTGATCGATGGAAGTGTCGCCGCCGAGACACCGGCGCAGCAGATTTGGTCAGCGATTGCAGGCAACCAACTGCTCCACAAGTTTGTGCAGAGGCTGTTCAACGGTTCGGGCAGTGGGGTGGATGGCTCGGGAGTCGTTTTGCCGGCCCGGTAGTCGTGACACCGCATACGCCGGCGGATCGGGCGGTGGTATGGCGAAGAGCATGAAGGATGAGGTGCGGGAGCCGGCTGAAGCGGCGCGTGAGTGGTGTGGCTACGGGCAAGGGGCGTGTCTTCGCCTGACTGACCGACGCGAGTGGTTCCGGCCGTCTTCCGTGGTGACTTCGCCTGGATGAGGGCGTGTTGTCTCCGTACGAGCGACATCTCGCCGGGCACTTCCCTCTCGCTCGGCCGCAGCCCTTTCCCTGGCTCCGGTGGCTGGCTCCCCGAGTCCGGCCGAGCCCACTCTGCCGTGCCAGGCGTTCCAATGGCATGTTGCTGGCGCAGCCAAAGGTAGGACCATATGGGGAGCCATGGCTGGAATCTGTCTCCTGACTGTTCCCCCTCCGAGGAAATAGCCTGCCCCGGCACATGTCGTGAACGACATCGCGTGAAGGGAAACCCGTGAGTCAGTTTTCGCGAATCAGCAGACGTGCCTTGGTGCTTGCGAGCGCCGGCCTCCTGTCCGTGGGGCTCGGCACTGTAGGGGCCACCGAAGCCAGCGCCGCTCCGATGGCGGACGTCGTCATCATCGATGGCTTCACCAAAACAGTGAAAGAGTCGGCTGGGGTACCTGTGGAGTGCCCGGCTTATCAAGTCCTTATCGGCCGGTCCCACAGCGGGGACGAGAACGGTAACACCACGTACTACTGCGGGTTCATCCTCATCCACGACGAGCTCGTCCAGGTGAGCGGGCCGACCTGGAGCAGTTCCCAAAGGGAGAGTGGATCGTTCTTCGCCGCTCCGCCACCAAGGGCCCTGTCCGGTAGAGAGCACAGCGGGGACGAGAACGGCCCGACGAGGTATGCCACTGCCTCGATGACCTGGCAGGGACGAGATGTGCACCTGACCTCGTACCGCTGGACCGCGGGTCAGAGGGAGAGTTCCAGCTATTCGAAGGCAGGCCCGGAAGAAGTCATGGTCGGCCGACAGCACAACGGGGACGAGAACGGTCAGACCTTCTACCAGTACGCCAGGGTCACCCTGGGGTAGACCAGCTGTGGTTTCGCTCCTGCGATCATCTCGATCGAGCAGCGAAATCCCCTACCTTGGTGCGCAGTTGAGAAACGGTCTGCCGGTTTACCGGCAGACCGTCACAACGATGGATCAAGGACGACCGAGAGGCTCCAGGTGCACGCCTTCCACCCCTTGGTGCCGGCTATTCAGGCACGTGTACTCGACGCGGCGTCCCGCGGAGCGTGCGAGGTCATAGAGACCCTTCAGACACCTTCCAAGCACCTTTTGGCCATAGGAGTTGGGGTGGAAGGACTCCTCGACCTGGCCCTGTCCATGAGAAATCCCCGCGGACAGGAAGCGCATCCACTCGGCTTCCCTGCTGGGGATGGGGTGGGTCAGCGTGTCGCCGGCCCTGGCCTGACGAGCCGTCTTGGCGCAGACCTCGTGGCCGTCAAAGGCCCACTGGAGGTCCAGATAGTGGACGTTCTTCTCCGCCGCAACTCCCTCCAGCATATCGGCGATGCCCTTCACCACGTCCATGCGTGCCCAATTGGTGTCCTCGTTGTAGAAGGGGCATCCGCCTGGGCTGTAGCGGCTGGAAGAGAAGCCGATGCCCTGGGAGTAGCGATAGTTGGGGGACAGTGGAACCGGCGACGGATACGACTGGATCGCGAATGCGTAGGAGCCGTCCGGGTGCCCCGTTTCCCGCATTACTCTGCGAACCTGATCAATCACGTTTTTTATCTTGTTCGGAACTTCTCGCTTCAATTTCTCCTTGAGATCCCAGTCGAAGACTTTCCAGCAGTACTGCCCGACCGGACTGGCAAGAAATCTCGTGATGCAGCTCCTGATGATGTCGCTGAAGCCGAGGTCGTTCCCGCCGATGGAGAGCTGAACCAGTTTGATGTCGTAGGTGCGTGCGAGGTCTTCCAGTTGGTCCGCCTGGGGCCACTCCCCCTTGAAGAGCCTGCCGCCCGCCGCCAAAGGCAGGACGTTGTCGGTCACTGCGCCTGAGCAGGCCAGGTTGAATTTACGATCCACGGGGATGTGCGACTCCGTGAGCTCCGCGACATCCGATCTGTGGCAGCCGTTCTCCTTGCCGTTCGTCGGATCCGTGTACGAACCGTCGTACACCCGGGTCGGATCTTTCCGGCATCCGCTGGGATCACATACGGTGGCTCGGTCTGTTCCGTACATGCTGTCCGTATGGCTGTACGCCATGTCTACGTTGCCTTGCCACCGTCCCCCCTCGCCCGAGATGAAACTGTCTCCGAGTGACACGACTGCCGTGGGCTTCCCCTGGATGCGGTCAGAACTGGTCTGCGCCGCTGATGAATTGACTGACGATGCCGCCAGATATACCGGCAGTAGCGCGGCTATCACCGTCATCGCAAGGACTCGGCGAGGGGTACATAGTGCACGCCGAGAATTCTTTCGACGGCTGGATCTCTTGGATTCCTGCACGGCTTCCCCCTGCGTCCGTAGTTACCTTCTCCGCCAATGACATGATGGGCGCATCCACGGTACGCCGGCCTGCCGATGGGAAGAGAATGATTTCGGGTCAGATTTACGCAGTACCGTACTGGAGAGACATGGCGCAGAATCATTTATTAGGCGATCAAGTTCCGGCGGCCGGCGGGCATTTTCGGGCTGCCCGCGAGAGGGAGGGGCGGCTGACAGCATGGGTGCCGGTCGGTCGGATAGCTACTATCCGTCGAAAGGCGTGGGACCCGGCAGCCGACCACAGTGCTGCGGCAGTCGGAACAGGTGGCGAGTAACTGCCCACGGATTTTCGCCATCGCCGCCATGTCCGACTCCACCTTCACTTCGGTCGTACTGTCGAGCGGGGGAGAGCGCGTGTGCATCAGCCGCACCAGGAGCAATCTCGAGCCCCGAGCCCGGGGCGTTCCAGACCCGCCCTATCGACCGACTCCCACGAGGTCAGTGTGCCTACACGTTGACTTCGGGGGTGTATCCGGCAATGCGCTCGGCCGCCGGTCTCCTTTGGCGTTGCGAGTCGCTGTGCTGGACATGACGCGCCTTGTCGAGCGGATGGATGGCGCCTGAGGAGTTATGGGAGCTTCTTCGACGGGTGGTGCCGCAGACGGAGTGCCTGGCAGCGATCATTCTCGTGGTCGCCTCGAGCTGCTCCTGGCGGGCGCCGCCGCAAGAACGGATCGATGGTCCACCCGGTCATGCGCCGCAACGGCCCACCGGTCGCAGTCGGCATCTGCGCAACCGACACCCTCGGCAGTCTCGCCCCGCATCGCACGACGCGGAACGGGGCGGCCAGCGGCTCCGGACCCATGGCGTCAGCTCCCGCCGTCGATTTCTGCCGGTGGTTTCGCCACTGATCACACCGCCCGTTGCTCACCGGCAGGGGCGGCCGGAACCTGCCCCACTCGCCATCCGTTCACGTCACCCCGGCCCTTGGGCAAGGCAACGAGCCAGGCATCGGCCGCATCACCGGACGGAACCTGACCGTGGGCCGCGGCTTGGCTGGACGGTAGTCCCCCCGTGTCGGTACTTCACTCAGGTGAGAAATTCTCGAATTGCGGGGCTGCGTGCAGGCGGAGTGGTGTTCGGTCTCCGTTGATGCGGGTCACGGTGACGACGATGGTGACGTTTCCTGTTCTGCCGCGGGCATTCAACTGTGAGCTGACGGCTGCTCGGACGCTCTCGCGGACGTCGCGCGCGGTGTCGAGGGCGCGGCGGTGGTCGGTGAGTACGCAGCGGACTTCGAGGTGCCAGGCGTCGGCTTCGGGTGTGTGGGTGGCGTGGACGCCGGCTTCAGGGGACGGTGGGTGAGAGCCGAAGGTCCGCCGGAGGCAGGTCGCGGCGTCGGCCAGGGAGTGGCGCAGGCTGGGGTGCAGTTCCTGCACGCCGGGGACTGCCAGTGCGGCCCGCGCCGCGGTCTGCTCGATACCGGCCGGGTCGACGGTGGTCATGGTCCGGTTCCGTTCCGTGAGGTGGGACCGACGGACGTCAGGGGCTCCAGTTCGGACTCGATGTGCAGGTCGATGCCGCTGACGGCGAGGCCGATCTCCCGAGCCGAGGCATCGGCGACGGCCCGGCGCACCTGGGTGGCTCGGCCGGGCAGGGGCTGGTCGAGGGTGACGGCGAGGGTCATCGTGATCGTCACGTGGGTGCCGGCCTCGCCAGGGGTCAGGCGGCAGCTGGCGGCGCGTACTCCGGGGACGCGGTCGGCGGCGCGGCGCAGGGCCTTCGCCACGGTGGCCTCCGCGATGCGCAGTTCTTGGGTGGGGTCGTCCAGCGGCAGCATCCGGCCGAGGCGTGCCTCCGCGCGTACGGCGCTCACGACGCGGTCGGCGACCGTGCGGGCACTGGGGCGCTGCGCCCGCAGGGTGCGGGTGGTGGCGTCCAGGACGGTCAGTCCCTCGGTTGCCTGCCGGCAGTAGGTGCAGTCGGCAGTGTGGGGGTCGGGCCGATGGCTTCCGGCGCGGGCCTGTTCCCAGACGTGGCTGACCAGGCGTCCGCAGGGCAGCCGTTCGTCGCCGACCAGCCGTGCCGGGTCGGTGTCCCGGTGCGGTGTGGGCACCTCGTCGGGCGGGGAGGTGGCACGGGGATCTTCTAGCGCCATGAGGCCATCTCCTTCATCAGTGTGCGTCGTGCGCGAAAGAGCCTGCCGCGTACGGTCTGTTCGCTCTCCCCCACCACTTGCGCGATCTCTCCGTACGGCAGTCCGTGCAGCTCCCGCAGGATCCAGCAGGCGCGTTGTCCGGGCCGCAGGTGTGTGAGCGCTTGGGCCAACGCGGCGGTGGCTGCCGTGCTTTCGGCAGCGCGGGCCGGTTCGCCGCCGGCGTCGTGGGCCGCGGGCTCGGCAACGGCGTCGAGGGCGAGGGAAGGGGTTTGCGCGCGGCGGACATTGAGGCACCGGTTGGTGACGATGCGGTACATCCATGTGCGGAACGCCGCGTCCCCACGGAACTGGGGAAGGCGCCGCCATGCGCTGAGGAAGGCGTCCTGCACGGCCTCCTCGGCATCCGGGACGTTGCCGAGCATGTGAAACGCCAGGGCCAGCAGCCGTCCGCTGTGGCGGTGCACGAGCACGGCGAAGGCGTCGTCATCGCCCTCGGCGGCGCGGGCGACCAGGATCCGGTCCGCCACGTCCCCGAGGCCGGCCCCAGGCTCGCCGGGACGCGCCGCCCCGGTGAAGGGAGGCGGCTCCGCGCCCCGGGGTGACGAGAATCCCTCGTGCTCCACATCCACTGTTCGCTTCCCACGTGAGGCGTCTCGCGGACCGCGGGCCCGCCGTCCCCCGGCCGGGCTCCCTGATGGCGCAGCTTCCGTCAGACGCCCACGAACCAGCCTACGTGATCCAGATCACAGATAAGTGTGACGTTTCCTCCCCATACGTGTCCAATCTTGTGACGGGCACTGAACCGACGCCCGTGCCACTCGCCCAGGAGAACGCCATGACGAACCTGACGAACGCAACGTTCCGCCCAGCCGCGGAAGGCCACAGGCCCTCCGACGAGACCACGGCACAGCACGATCCGAAGCGAGGCGCCCTCTCGCCGGAGAGCCGTGGCCGGACCACGATCGCGGACACCGTCGCGGCGAAGATCGCCGGGGTGGCGGCCCGCGAGGTACCCGGCATCCACAACCTGGGCTCCGGAATGGCCCGGGCCATCGGCGGCGTCCGTGAGCGGATGCCCGGCGGTCAGCCCAGCGCCAGCCGTGGTGTCAGCGTCGAGGTGGGCGAGCGGCAGGCGGCGGTGGACCTGGATGTGGTCGTCGACTACGGATACCCCATCACCGAGGTCGCCGCAGAGGTCCGCACCAATGTCATCGCAGCGTTGGAGCGGATGACCGGCCTGGAGGTCGTCGAGGTGAACATCTCCGTCAATGACGTCGACATACCGGGCGACGAGGACGACGACAGCGAGCGGGTGGAGTGACCTCCGCTCTCTTCCCGGTCGCGCCC
Organism: Streptomyces kronopolitis; assembly: GCF_014646275.1. Taxonomy (GTDB): domain Bacteria; phylum Actinomycetota; class Actinomycetes; order Streptomycetales; family Streptomycetaceae; genus Streptomyces; species Streptomyces kronopolitis. The sequence goes on along the minus strand of NZ_BMND01000002.1, from coordinate 349,182 downwards.
GCACGGGGCGCGGGAGGAGACGGCAACCTAAGACGGGTGAAGGAACGATGAACGCAACCGTGGTGGGGCTCCTGACGGGTCTGACCCTGGGCTTCGCGGGCTACTTCGGCGGCTTCGGGGCTTTCCTCGTGGTCGCCGCCATGGGCCTGGTGGGTCTGATCGTCGGCCACCTGGCGCGCGGTGACGTGCACGTCAGCGACTACGTACGCAAGCGCGAGGACGACGGGCGCCGCGAGACCTTCGACCGGCCCCGCAGCACATACAGCCCCGGGCCGCCCCGCGCCGGGCATGCCGGGCGAGTCCGGTGACAGTCGAACTCCCGCCGCCTGCCCTGGGCGGCGGCCCGGAAGCCGAGAGCACGCGTAAGCCCTCGCTTCCGCCACCCGCCCGGCGCGGCGCGACGCTGATCCCCGAGACCGTGGTGGCCCGCATCGCGGTCCGGGCGGCACACGAAGCCCTCATCCGGCACGCCGGCCGGTCAACCTCCCGTCTCGGCCTGGGTCCTGCCCATTCCACGGCCGCCGTGCACGACGGCTCGGCCCGCCTCAAGGTCTCCTTGGACCTGCCCTACCCCGTCGATATCGCCCGCGCCTGCGGCGAGATCCGGCGCTACGTCGACAACCGGGTGTCCTACCTGACGGGCCTGCGCCTCGACGGCCTCACCCTCTTCGTCCAGCGGCTCGTCTCCGACGAGAGCCTGCGGCGAGGCCGGGCCGAGTGACCTGACGGCCGCGCCACGAACGGCCCGCGCCACGACAGGAACCTCATGACTTACTCCACTCCACACGCCCTCCCCGGCCATGACGGCGGTCCCCCGCCCTCGCGGCCGGCCACCACACATGCCCGGGTCCCTGGACCGGCTCAGCGCAGCGGGCCGACGGAAGACCGCCCCCGCCGTCCTTGGTCGGCGCGTCGGATTCCCGCCTGCCTGGCCGCCGCCCTGGTCGTGCTCGCAGCAGGGGCGCTGCTCTTCGAGGTGGTCTGGGTACGCACCGGGCACCGGGCCACCGCGTGGTGGGCAACCCTGGCCGCCGAACTCGCCGCCCGCCCGCTCGGCAACCTCTGGATCCTCGCCGGTGCCGCTGTCGCCGCGGCCCTGGGCCTGTGGCTCGTGATCCTGGCGCTCACCCCGGGCCTGCGGCGCCAACTGCCGTTGCGTGTGCCCGCCGACGGCCACGGGCAGACACGTGCCGTACTCGAGCGCAAGGGCGCGGCACTGCTTCTGCGCGACGCGGCCATGCGTGTCCCCGGAGTCAGCACGGCGCGCGTGCGGGTACGCCGCCACCGCGCCACCGTCCGTGCGGGCGTGGGCTTTCGCGACACCGCCGACGTCAAGGACGACCTCACTGACGCCCTCCGCCGTGCGGAACGCGACCAGCTCGCTCTGGCACGCCCGCCTCGGCTGAGGGTCCGCGTGCGCCGGAGCAGGAAGTAGCAAGCACCGGCCCGGTACGTACGCAGAGACCCCTGGGAGAATGTGATGAGGGACCACACCAAGACCAACCGAACCGTGCTTGCCCTGCTCGGACTCGTGCTGCTGGGCGGCGGACTCTTGGTGTTCGCCGGCGGCACCGACATCTATCGGCGCTGGAACCTCACACCGCCGGCCGGGTGGCCGCTCACCGCTTCGCGCGACGTCCTGGTCCCGTCCGATCAGACCCGGTGGACGGACATGGGCTGGTGGTGGCCGGCCGCCATCGCGGCACTGGCCCTGTTGCTGCTGCTCGCCCTGGCGTGGCTGTGTGCCCAGTGTCGGCGCCCTCCCCGCCGACTGACCGTCGCGGACTCATCCGCAGACTCATCCGAGGAGGCCGTGACCGTCAGCAACCACGCGTTGAGCGATGCGGTCACCGCCGATCTCACCGTGCTGCCGGGCGTCCGGAGCGGGAAGGTACGTTTCTACGGCCCGTCCACACATCCACGGACGCGCATCAGACTCGAACTCGGCACCGGCACCGGTCCTGAGCAGATCGTGGCGGGGCTGCACGGTGCCGTCGAACGGGCACGCCGATCCGCCGGCTGGGACAGCCTCCCCACGCATGTCGCCCTGAGCGTCGCCCGCCACAGACCGCACCGCGTCGAATGACATCACGTCCCGTTTTTCGCATGCCATCACGTCAGGCAGAGCAGCAGCGAACCAGCGGGTCAGTGGTGACCGTGGGCGCTGTCGGAAGCTCCGCCGAACAGTCGGGCGACGGCACGAAACGGGAGGGTGACGACGGTGGCGATGGCGCCGCCGATGGACCTGAGTACGTCTGCGATGGCTGTGAGCATGACGAGCCTCCAAGGATTTCCTCGACCGCGGCGGGCGAGGTGCTGCTGACCGCCCTGCGGTCGTGGTGCGTCAGCCGGACAACTCAGTCCGACTTGGAGCGCGGTTCCTGCGGGTCGACACCGGAGGATGCCTCGGCATCCCTGCTGCCGCTGGGACGCTGCGAGCGGCCTCGTCGGCCCTCGTCGTGCATTCCCTTCGCCTTGGACCTGCCGCCCTGCTCCTCTCCGCGACGGGAGGAACTCTTGACGGTGTCGCCCGTGACGCCCTCTTTCTCTTCCTGAGAGGTTTCCTTGCGAGGTCCGGGCTTGGGTGCGTACTGGCCAGGATGGAACGACCGGTGCGCGCTCGGGTTGTCTTGTTGCCTGGTCTCGTCGACATCAGGAGACCATCCGTGCTGTTTGGTTCCCTTGTGGCGGCTCGGCCCTTCACCGTGGGAAGAGTCGGGTGTTTTTCCATGGTTGGTCATGAGCGGATCCGCCTCTCGTGTACGCCGCACCGCGAGTGAGCGGGCGTGGCGTCACTGCCAGGATAGTTCACGCCTCAGAGTAGTGAAATCGCCGAGACTTTCAGACGTATTTCACGCGTAATGAACTTGCACCCGCAACTGCATCGGCGTGCGTTTTCTCTCGACGCCCCCTATTCTTCATCCTCCTCGCCCTCCTCCCCTTCCTCGCCTTCCTCGCCTTCGTCTTCGTATTCGGCGTCTTCGTCGTACTCCTCGGCCTCGTCTTCTTCGGGCTCGCCCTCTTCGGGCTCGCCCTCCAGGTCTTCGGAGTCTTCTTCGCCCTCTTGGTCCTCTTCGCCTTCGGCGTCCTGATCCTCGTCGTCCTCAAGTCCCTCTTCGTGGGTGCGGACGACTTCGCCATCTCGGATCTCGCCGCGCCAGCCTTCGAGGTCCTCGTTGTCGGTGAGCGTGACGTACCGCTGGAAGTGCTTGAGGTCCAGACGGAGGCGCCGGCCCTGAGCGCGCCAGATGTTGCCGGTCTTCTCGAAGAAGCCGGAGGGGTAGTACTCGACCACAGCGACAATGCGTGTGAGTTCCGGGGTCAGTTCATGGAAGCTGATGGCGCCGCGGGTGGTGCCCTTGCCGCCTTCGGAGTTCCACACGATCCGCTCATCGGGAATCTGCTCTTGTACGGTCGCCTTCCAACTGCGGTTGGAGAAAGCCACCTTCAGCTTCCAGTCGCTCTCGATCTCGTCCGACTGCGAGACGCTCTTGACGCCCTTGGTGAAGTTGCTGAACTCCTCAAGCTCGGTCCATCGGTCATACACGGTACGCAGGGGCATACCGATGTCGATCACCTCGACGATGTTGGTGACCTTCTTGTCCCCGGCCTTTCCGCCACCGCCGAAGAATCCCTTCACGGTGTCGACTGCCTTGTCCTTGAGGTCACCGGCCTTCTCGCCGAGGAAGGCCTTGATGGGTGACTCTCCTCCGCCGAGCACCCGCTTCCCCACGTTGAGCAGGGTGCTGTTGCCGTCACCCACGTCGCCCAGCCCCTGTGCAAGGCCGCTGATCTTCTCTCCGGCCTTGTCCACCAGCTTCTGCCCCTGCGCTTCGGCGAATCCGGCCAGCTGCTCCTTGAGCATGTCAAGGCCGGAGGCCTTCGGAGTGGCGTCGCCCTCCTGCTTGGCCATGGCTTACCTCCTGCGACTGGTGCGGCTCGATGTCTTCTTCGCAGCCGTCTTCTTGGCAGCCGTCTTCTTCGCAGCTGGCTTCTTGGTGGCTGGCTTCTTCGCAGCTGGCTTCTTGGTGGCTGGCTTCTTCGCCGCCGGCTTACCGGACGCAGCCTTCTTGGCCGGAGCCTTCTTCGCCGGAGGTTTCTTCCCTGGGGACTTCTTTGTGCGGTCACGGTTCGCCGAAGACTTCCCCGTTCGCCGCCGCGAGGGCTGCTCCTCTTCGTCCTCGTCCTCTTCGCCCTCGTCTTCTTCGCCTTCGTCCTCTTCGCCCTCGTCCTCTTCGTCGCTCGGCTCTTCCTCGTCCTCGGCGAGCTCTTCGTCCTCATCCTCGGCCGGCTCTTCGTCCTCGTCCGGCTCCTCGTCTTCCGGGGATTCCTGAAGGGCACTGGTGCGCTTCTGCAGGGCGCCGGCGAGATTCCCGAGGCTGCGGTCGGCTGTCGCCGACAACGCGGCGCGACCGGAATCCAAGAGTTCACCGCGGACCTGTTCGATGAGTTGTGCGGCCTGGGGAGTGGCAGCCAGCTTGCGCAGCGCCTGGCCGATCAACTCTCGTGGACTCAGCTGCTGACCAATCACCATCGAGGCGACCCCGATGGCGAGCTTGCCCTTCTTGGTCCGGCCCAGTACATATCCAGCCGCGAGCGCGGCAGCCAGCGTGACTTTTTTATCGGTTTCCATGAATGGCCTCATGTCACGTTCGTGGGATCGCGCCGCTCAGGCACCGTGCAGCCCCTGCGCGGGACTCTCCTGATGCCCCGCAGCGCCTCTTGGGAGGCGGAGGCTTCTCTCTTCCCACCTTGGCCCCAGATCCTCGGGCCCGCATCTCCCCGGGTATCACCCTCGGTACCGGAGCGCATATCGGCGATACAACTCGCGTGGGCCCGAGGGGCTCGTAGAATTCCAGGTGTTCACAAAGCCACCGCGAGAGACATCCGAGGTCGGCGTGGCACTCGGCACCGAGGCCGACGAGCCGGCCGGGCCGGGGCGGCGTGGCCGAAGACTTTCGCCAGATGGCGTGTCACCTCAGCGTTATCGGGTGCTCCCTTCGCGTGTGCGAGAAGGGAAGGAATTCCTCTGCAGGAAGGGGAGTTCCGCCGCGATACGGCGCATGGGGCCGACGGGTGCGGAGAAGCCGAGGAACATGTCCTTGCACAGTCTGCTGCTGCCATCGACGAGCGGCAGTATCCACGTTCGGCGGGCATGCTCCGTGACAACTGGGGCGGAGCTGCGGACTTGAGCTGCGCCACCTCATGAACGGTCGGTACGAACGCCCCGGCGGTCACGGCGGGCGAGGGCGCGCTGGGTCCGGCTGAGCAATCCGCTCGCCGACCAGGTGCGCAGCGCTGCGTGGGCGGCGTTGGCACCAGGCGCGCCGTGCACACCGCCGCCCGGGTGGGCACCGGCCGAGGCCAGGTAGAGCCCCTTGACGGGGGTCTCGGGGCGTCCGGTGCCGGGGAGCGGCCGGAAGACGAGCTGCTGGTGGACGGCGGTGGTGCCGCCATTGATCGCCCCACCGTGCAGGTTGGCGTTCATGGCCTCCAGCGCGGGCGGCGTGAGGATCCGGCGGGCCCGGATCCGGGAGCGGAATCCTGGCGCGTAGCGCTCCACCTGGTGCTCCACGCGGTCAGCCATGGCCTCCTGCTCCGCCTGGTCCCACTCCCCCGTGAGGCCGTCGTCGCCCGCGTCGCCGCGGACCCGGTGCGGCACATGCGTATAGGCCCAGGCGGATTCCGTGCCGGCCGGCGAGCGCGAGGCGTCCGCGGTGGTCATCTGCCCGAACAGGGCGAACGGCCGGTCCGGGACCTGCCCCGTGAAGAGTTGTGCCGCGAACCGGGTCAAGTCGTCCACACCCTCGGCCAGGTGCACGGTGCCCGCCGTGGCGGCCTTTTCCGCGGTCCAGGGCACTGCGCCGTCCAAGGCCCAGTCGACCTTGAAGGTGGCGAAGTCCCACTGGAAGCGGCGCAGGTCCGCGAGGACCCGGCCGGGCACGTGCCGCGCGTCGAGCAGGTCACCGTAGAGGGCCGGTACGGAGACGTCCGCCAGGACGGCCCGGCCGGCCGGCACCGCCTCGCCACCGGCCGTACGCACCCCCACGGCACGGCCGGCACGCACCACGATCTCGACGACGCGTTCATTGCACCGCACCACGCCGCCGCGCCGCTCCAGCCGCCGTACCAGGGCGTCGGTGAGGGCGCCGGCTCCCCCGACCGGCACGGGAAAGCCGTAGGACTGGCCGAGCATGGACATCAGCCAGCCGAAGCCGCCGCTCCCCGCGGCTTCCGGGGCGAGGTCGGCGTGCAGGGCGTTGCCGGCGAGCAGCAATCGGCCCCCGTCGCCCCGGAACTCCTCCTCGCCCAGCCGTCGTACGGGCAGCAGCATCGTGCGTGCCAGGCGCAGCCCACCCGCTCCACGCAGCCTGGCAAGGAGCCGGGCCCCGGCGCGCACCGGCGGGAAGGGCGTGAACAGGGCGCCGATGAGGTCGTGCCCCACGCGGTCCCAGACCGCACACAGATCGTGCCAGGCCGCGCCGTCGCCGGCGGCGAAGCCGTCCAGGCCCCGTGCGGTGTCGGCCGCGTGCCGCTCCAGGAGCGCGCACCGGCCGTCCCGCAACGGGTGCGCGAGGACCCGTGGGGCGTGGCTCCAGCTCAGGCCCACCTCCTCCAGGCGGAGCGCGCTCACCACCGGCGAGGCGGCGGCCAGCGGATAGAAGGAGCTGCACAGGTCGCTGACGTAGTCGGGGTGGACGCCGCGGTCGCTGCGGACCGCCCCGCCCGGCTCCGGCTGGGCCTCCAGCACTTCGACCGTCCACCCGCCGTCCGCCAGCAAGTTCGCAGCGATCAGTCCATTGGGACCGGCGCCGATCACCACCGCGTCGGGCATCGCTGCCTCCTGTTCCCCATGGCGGCGCCGACCCAGGTCGGAGGGTGCCGGCTCTCGGAGTCAGTGCATGTCGCTGAGGTCCCGTGGCAGGTCCTCGATCACCTTGGCGAGCCGGCTCAGCATGCTGCGGTGGCGCAGCTGGAGGAGGACGTCCAGGGCCGCGTTGTGCAGTGCTCCGCCGGGCCCGGTCAGGGGGTGCTCGTCGACGACGACGAGGCTGTCCGCTCCCCACGGTCGGACGTCGATGGCGATCCGGGCGGTGCCCAGCGAACCGCTGTCCACTTCCAGTTCCAGCTCACGGGGCGGGTCGCAGCGACGGACGGTGGTGTGACCGTGCAAGGTCCACGGTCCCAGTCGGACGGTGTACGCGATGGTGGAGCCCACTTCGGGCCAGCTGCCCTGGTCGGGCCGCGACTCGTCGGTACCGACGACCCACTCCGCGTAGCGGGTGCCGTCGGCGAGGACCGCCCAGACCGCCTCCGGAGCCCTCTTGATCAGCTGATTCCGCACAGCCATGCACGTGTCCTCCGACATCTCGATGGAGCCGGTCGCCAGCGGTCACTATCAGCCTAAAGCGGCTACTCGTACTCGGCCGCCCGAAGCCCTGGCTGCCCCTCCCCTTGGAGCGACCACGGGGCACCCGCCTCTTCGGTGCCTCCCCGGCAAGGCGAGAGCCCGCACGTCGGCGCCCTGTCCCCGTGCGACGGCCTACGGTGGGCGCCCTTCGTCAGCCCGCCCGCCGGCTCCCAGGAGTCCGGTTGCCTCGAAGGGCGTGCGGGCCGCGAGCCTGGGGAGTTCTCTCCGTGAGAGCTGGGTGACCACGGCCGGCAGAGCGGCACGTACCAGTTGGGCCGCACGGAGCCAGGTGGGGACATACACCGCACTCGAGCGGCGTTCCACGGCAACGGCCAACCGGGCGGCCACCCAGCCGACGGGGTGGACCTTCCGTGCGGGCGGAGGCATGTGAGCACGCAGTTCGCGCAGCACAGGGTGCTGGTCGACACCCGCGATCATGTCGGTATCGGTCCAGTTGAGATAGGCGATTCCCACGGCGACGTGGTGCGGGGCGAGTTCGGCACGCAGCGAGTGGGCGAATGACTCCACGCCTGCTTTGGAAGCGCAGTAGGAGCTCATCATGGGGGCGGCTCCGATGGAGGCCAGCGAGGCGATCTGCAGGTAGTACCCGCGACTCGCCAGCAGGTCCGGCAGGTAGGAGCGGGCGGTGATCGAACTTCCGACCAGGTTGACCTCGATCACTCTGCGCCATATCGCGGGGTCGGAATCGGCAAAGGGCCCGCCTTCGGCGATCCCCGCGTTCGCCACCACGATGGACACCTCCCCCAGCCGTTCCCGTACGTCAGCGGCCACCCGGGCCATGGCGTCGTCGTCGGTGACATCGACGCTCCGACAGAGCGCCTCCGTCGGAAGGGAGGACGCCACTCGGCGGAGTGTCGCCTCCTCCCGTCCGAGCAGGGCCACCCGGGCCCCGCGTCGGGCCAGTTCCCGGGCGAGCGCTTCCCCCACCCCGCGGGCCGCCCCGGTCACCACTGCGGTACGGCCGCGCAAGGAGAGCGGTCGCGGTGAGTGAGTCATCGTGTACTCCTGACGACAGCGGCTGGACGGGGGCGACGGGTACCGAGGGCGCTCCTCATGGGGTCAGAATGGTTTTGATCATGCCGTCCCGCTTTTCCTGGAGGCTCTGATACGCCTGCGGCCCCTGTTCGAGGGGCAGAGTGTGGGTCGCGAAGTCGTCGACGCCCAGCACGTCCTCGTCGTTCAGGAGCGGAAGGATGACGTCGACCCAGTGTTTGACGTTGGCCTGGCCCATGCGCAACTGAATCTGCTTGTCGAACAGGGTGCGCATCGGAACCGGGTCGACGGACCCGCCATAGACGCCGATGAGGGAGATCGTGCCGCCCCGGCGGACGGCGTCAACGGCCGTGTTGAAGGCCGCCATACTGTCCACACCGGCCCGGCCCATCACCTTCTCACCCCACGCGTCCGGCAGCCGTCCGGCGAGATTCTGGGCGGCTCTGCTCAGCGGAGCCCCGTGCGCCTCCATGCCCACGGCCTCGATGACCGCATCACTGCCGCGCCCCTCGGTGAGACGGCGGATCTCGTCGCCGACGCCCTTCCCGTACTCGTTCAGGTCCAGGGTGTGTACCCCGCGGGCACGGGCCCTGGCGAGTCGCTCCGGGACAAGGTCGACACCGAACACCTCGGCCGCACCACGATGCAGGGCGATCCGCGCCGCCATGTCACCGATGGGGCCGAGTCCCAGCACCGTGACGCTGCCACCCGGCGGTATGCCCGCGTAGGCAACGGACTGCCAGGCGGTGGGCAGCACGTCGGACAGGTAGACGAACCGTTGGTCGGGCGGGCCGTGTGCCACCTTGACGGGCAACGTGTTGCCGAACGGGACGCGCAGCAACTCCGCCTGCCCACCCGGAACTTGACCGTAGAGCTTGGAGAAGCCGAAGAGCGCCGCTCCCATCCCACGGTCCGTGACCTGGGTCGTTTCACACTGCGACTGCAGGCCCTGACGGCACATCCAACAGGTGCCGCAGGAGATGTTGAAGGGAACGACGACTCTGTCTCCGACCGCTAGCTCCGTGACCTCCGCACCGGTCTCCTCGACGATGCCCATCGGCTCGTGGCCGAGGATGTCCCCGGGATCGAGAAAGGGTCCGAGGACCTCGTACAAATGCAGGTCCGATCCGCAGATTCCGGTGGAGGTGATCCGCACGATGATGTCGGTCGCATCGACGATCTCAGGGTCGGGCACCGTCTCCACCCGCACATCACGCTTGCCTTGCCAGGTCAGGGCCCTCATCTTGGCTCCTTACCCGCGTGGCCTCCCACCGGCGGCACGCGAGACACGTTCGGCGATCCACTTCCACCATGCGACGGTTGTCCCGTCGGCGCAGGACCGGGAGGACGAGCGCGGCACGTGAGGGAGGTGGACCGAAACCGCTGGGCGTCGTCGGTCACGTCGTACAGGCCGGTTTCACGGTCGGCCCGGCGGATGAGCGGTGCGGTGCAGTGCCGTGCGATGACTCCACCCGGGCCCCTTTGCGGAGTCCGGGTGGAATGGGCGGTTCGACGTCAGACCGGTACTGCTTCCTTGATCTCGTGGTCGGGTGGCGTGGCTTCATTGGTCGCACCGTCGGGCCCGGAGGCCGATGCCGGGAGGGCGGCTTCGGCTGTCGGGGCGGGGGTTCGGTGCGGTCGGGGTGCGGCGGCGGGCTCGTGCCAGCCCGGTGGACCAAAGAGGTAGCCGGCCCGGCCGTGCCAGGTGCGGGCGTGGCGGATGTCGCGGAGCATTCCGGTGAACTCGTGGTAGTTGGCCTTGACCGGATTGTGGGTGTCGATGTTCGTGGTCAGGCCGTATCGGACCGGCTCGGCGGCCGGGGGCAACGGGGCGCCCGGGCGGGCACAGGTTCGCCCGCCCGGGCGCGCCGGAGTCAGGGCCGGTAGGCCTGGCGGAGGGCGCAGGTCCAGATGACGGCGCGGGATGTCGCGGTGGCGTCGGCCGCGGTGCCGCCGACGCGCTGGTCGTCACTGACCGCGAAGGCCTGGGAGGGGCCTTCCGGGGAGAGCCGGGGCAGGGCCAGGAGCGGGCCGGTGCCGGGCCAGATCTGGGCCTGGATCGGGGGCGCGGTCTCCGGCGGGAACGGGCCGTCCATGTAGCTGTCCCGGGCGGTGCCCACGCTGACGTTGGTGGTGGGGCTGATCGCCTCGAAGGTGCCGCTGGTGCGCTCGCCGAGGTGTCCGACCTGGTTCTCGGTGGTGTACGGCGGGAGCCACTGGGTGGGGGTCAGGGTGTCCAGGCGGACGTAGTCATAGGTGCCCACGATCCGCCCGGCGCGGTCGATGTCCCGGGGGTACCAGTAGTCGTAGGGCACTCCCGCCGGCCAGAAGCGCTGCAGCGGGATGGCCGCGGCGCCTCCGGCGGGCCAGGTCAGGCCCGCCGACCACGATTCGTCGCCCTTGACGGCCTCGCCGGAACCGGCGATCTGCCCGGCGTTGTTGAGGGCGGTCACCGACCTGAGCGAGTAGCCGGGCGGCGGCTTGAGCCGGCGAACGATCCGGGCCCCGTCCCATTCGAGACCGACGAGGGCGTCCGGTGCCCTCCCGTCTCCGACGATCAGGCCCCGGTCGTTGACGTCCGCCGCGTGCGCCCCCTGCGGCAGCAGGGTCACCCTGCGGGCCCCGACGCGGAAGCTGAAGGCGGCGGTCCGGCCCGCGCCGTTCAGGGATCCGACCATCAGCCCCTTCGCGTTGACCGCCGCGACCTCGCCGCCGGTGAATCCGGCGGGCAGCGGGACGGGGTGCACCCGGGTTCCGGTCCAGTAGACGGGCCAGCCGTGCGACCCTCCCACCGCCAGGCCATTCGGCCCAAGTCCCTTGACCTGGCTGTCTCCTGAGCCGGGGAGGGAGGCCAGGACCTGGAGGGCGGGCCGGCAGTCGGCGGGCTTGTGCACGTCGCCGGCGGGCCGGGCCGGGGAGGCGGGCGCGGGGCTCGCCGTCAGCAGGGGCGCGAACAGGACGGTCGCGACAACCGTCACTGCGGCACGGATGTGTCTTCGCATGGTGTTCTCCGTTTCCGAACGACGCGGGAAGGCCGCGTCGGCGTCGGGATGAGATGGGCGATGCCCGTAACTCCGCTGATCTGCGCAGGACTTCATGGACGTTGTTGGTGTCTGCGCGGGCTTTCCGGGCCTCGTCCGGGAGGCTCTGCGAGGCTCAGGAAGCCGGGGAGGCCGAGGAAGCCGAGAAGCCGGGGAAGGGCCCGGCCGGTGCCGTGCGGACCGCGGTTCGGTGCTCGGCGCAGTGGCGGGGGCGCGCTCCCCTCGCGCTGCCGCCGTGGCCGGCCGGGATTCGTGCACGCACGCGTACCGGTGCCGCGCGCCCTCCACTCCCTCCGGTGCCCGTTGGGGAAGTTCCGCGGAACGGGCCCCTTTCCTACCGCGCGTTCATGGTCGTGCGGGACGGGCCTGCCGTCCAATGGCCGGAATTCGTCCCGGAGTGTCCGGGAGTGTCAGGGTCCGCTTCCGGTGCACGCGTACGGCGCCGGGGCGGGGAGACGGCTGCCGTACGGGCTCGTCAGGGGCCCTGCCAGCGCAGGTACAGGGCGGCGATGTCGTCGGCGTCGGCGGGGACGGGCGCCGGGAGGCAGACCTGCTCGATATGGGCCAGGAGCTCGCCCTCCGGGACCGAGCGCAGTCCGGAGCCGAAGACGGAGAGGAGTTGGCGGGTACCGGCGTCCAGGTCGCGCCCGGGGCGCTCGACGAGTCCGTCGGTGTAGAGCAGCAGGTGCGAGCCCGGGGTGAGGGTCAGCGTCGTGGTGGGGAACTCCGCGTCCGGGTCGATGCCGAGCGGCAGTCCGCCCTCGACGGGGAGGATCTCAGGCTGCTTCCCCGGGGCGGCGTGCAGGGGCTGCGGGTGGCCGGCGCGGCACAGCGAGAGGTGCCCGGTGGAGGTGTCGAGGTGGGCTATGACGCAGGTGGCGAAGAGGTCGGAGTCCGGATCGGTGGAGAACTGGGTGAGCAGCGTGTTGGTGCGGTGCAGGACGTCGGCGGGTGAGTGGCCCTCGGCGCTGTAGGCGCGCACGGCCGTCCGCAGCCGCCCCATCAGGGCCGCGGCCGCGGTGCTGTGGCCCTGCACATCGCCCACGACCAGGGCGAGTTCGCCCGAGGGCGTGTACCAGGCGTCGTACCAGTCCCCGCCGACGGCGGCACCCTCGGCCGCGGGCCGGTAGTGGGTGTGCACCGTGGTGTGGGGCAGCTCCGGGAGAGCCTGCGGAAGCATGCCCTGCTGGAGTTCGACGGCCCGCCGGTGCTCCCGGTCATGGATGCGTGCCCGTTCCATGGCCTGGGCCAGCAGGGCCGCCACGACGGTGAGCAACGACCGTTCGGCGGGGGCGAATTCGTGCGGCGCGGAGAAGCCGATCAGACAGGCGGCGGTGCCGTCCTGGGCGGTGGGCAGGGGCAGGACCGCCCAGGACTGGCGCTTGGTGGCGTGGGCGAAGTCGACCAGCGAGGGGTAGGTGGCCAGGCCGTCGCGCAGGGAGCCGGCGAAGGTGGGGGTGCCCCCGAGCAGCGCGTCGCGGAAGGGCGTCGGGGCGTGCAGCGGGAAGCCCTCCGCGGCCGCCTCCTCCGCCGGGCCGTACCCCCAGGAGGCGATGACCCGCAGCCGGTCGCGTTCGGTGTCCACCACGAGCAGCCCGTCGGCGCCGAACGCCTGCAGGGCGGTGCCGGTCGCGCCGACGACCTCGTCGAGGCTGGCCGCGCTCACCAGATGCGTCGCCAGATCCCGCAGCCGTCCCGACTGCTCGGCCTGGGACGACAGCAGGCGCTGGTTGAGCTGCTGGCGGTCGCAGGCCACGGTGATGTCGGCGACCAGGCCGTCCATCATCATCGGGTGACCGTCGGCATCCGGGTGGGCCCGGCCGCGGGCCTCCAGGATGCGCAGCCGGCCGGTGGCGTCGTACGCGCGGTAGCGGACCTGGTAGTCCGCGCACCGCTGGGCGATGTGCCCAAGGCTCTGCCGGAGCGCGGGCAGGTCGGTGGCGGGCACCTGGGACAGGAAGTCGTCCAGGTTCAGCGGCGGATCGGACCGCGGCGCCAGGCCGTGGAGGCGGGCCAGCGCGTCGTCGCCCTCGACGACACCGGTGTCCAGGTGCCAGACGAACGTGCCCAGCTCCATGGTGCCGCTGGCGTCCGCGGCCACATCGCCGTCCTCCGGTCCGCCGTGGTCGAGTTGACGTCCCGTCAGGGCGGCCAGGGCCGGCCCGGCGTGGTCGGCCAGGCACTGGAGGAAGGCCCGCTCCACGGGGGAGAAGCCGCTCTCGTGCTGCCGCAGGACGGTCAGCACGCCGATGACGGTGTCGTTGTCGATCAGCGGCAGGGAGCCCGTCACCAGGTCGACCGGCAGTCGCTCGATCAGGCCCGGGTAGCGCGTCTGCCGCTGGGCGAAGGTATTCAGCCAGATCGGCTGCGCCTTGCGCACCGCGTCGGTGGCCGAAAGCTCCTCATCGATGCCGATGGCCTCCATGGGGAGGGCCACTTCGGCCGGGAGGCCCTGGGAGGCCACCAGGAACAGGTAGCGGCCGGAGGCGTCCAGCAGCAGGATCGCGCCACCCAGGTCGCCCAGCAGCGGCGCGGCCGCGTCGAGGACACCGGCGAGCAGCTCCCGGGCGGTGCGGGAGCGCGCCGCCTTCGAGGTCGCGCCATGGAGGGCGGCGAGCCATACGGCGGGATCGGACGGGGGGCGGCCCGCGGGGCCGACGGTGCGTACCGCCAGCGTGAGACGACCGGGTTCTTCCATGGCCGAAACCGTAGAAGGCACGAGTCACCGGCGAGCAGGATGTCAAAATTTGAACGATTCCGGCTGCTGCTGCCCGCGTACGCCCCCGGCGTGAACGGCTTCCGCCGGGCGCGAACGGCGGGTTCAGCGCGCTTCCCGCGGAGGGACACCCGCGGGAGAGCCGCGCACCGGCTCAGGGGCGGGGCGTCCAGTACCGCTTGAAGACCTCGCACCACCGTCATGGTCGGACTGGCGCTCCCCGGCATGCTGGTCGAGATCGGCGCGCAGGCGGTGGTCGGTCCCTGAAGGACGGCTTCCGGTTCGTCAACGACAGGCGGACGGATCCTCCGCCGGCCGGGCCGAGCGGTGCTCCCCGGCCGGGAGCCATTCCAGGCAGGCATTCCAGGCAACGGCATTTCCGCAGGTCAACACCCCTCCCGGCATTCCCGCGTTCTTCTCTGGCCCGGATTCGTTGCCGTCCGGCCCTCCCGCACCGCAAGCTGTCGACAGAGCCGGGCCGGAGCACACAGCACTGCGCACGCCGTACCCGCTTCCGCAGCGGCCGCGTTCGCGCCCGGACGGTCACCGTCCGCCCTCGGGCCACCCGCGGTGCCGACCCGCCCGCCGCCTGCTCCACCGCCACCATGCCCCACGGGAAGACGCACCGCCATGCACCGCAACCGCACCGCCCCCTGCCCACACCCGGGCCGCCACCACCCCTCTCCTCGCGGGACCTTCGGTGACCTCCCCGGCCGGACCGACGCGTTCCGGTCCGCCCGGCCGTCGGCTGCCGCCGCCCCCTGTGACCGGCAGCAGCACTGACCGCTCGGCGGACCCGGGCCGGAGTCACGGACTGCAGAAGACGAGGAAACCCCTATGCACACCACCGAGGTTCAGACCACCGAGCCGCAGATACCCGTCGTGGTCCGCGCACCGGACCCGATCTCCCTGGCGGGCGTGACCAGCCAGCTCAACCAGCACCGGGGCGTGCGGCTGACGGAGAGCGGCGGCGGACGCCCGGCCGCGGTGACCGTGGTGGTCGCCGCGGCGACGGACGAGTCCCTGATCCCGGAGCTGCGCCGCCTCGTCCGGATCGACCGGGCGCGAGTCGTGCTGATCGCGGACCGGATCCGGGAGGCCGAACTCCTCGCCGTCATCGAGTGCGGCGTCGGCGCGATCCTCTGGCGCCGCCAGGCCACCCCCCACCGGCTGTACCAGGCCGTACAGGCGGCCTACCGCGGCGAAGGCGACCTGCCCGCCGACCTGCTCGCCCGGCTGCTCCACCAGGTCGGCCAACTCCAGCGCACCGCCGACGACCGGCCCGGCACACCGGCCGGACTGGCTCCCCGCGAGATCGACGTCATCCGCCTGGTCGCCGAAGGCCTGGACACCGCCGAGATCGCCGCCAAACTCTCGTACTCCGAACGCACCGTCAAAAACGTCCTGCACGGCATGACCACCCGCCTCCACCTCCGCAACCGCGCCCACGCCGTCGCGTACGCACTGCGGGAGGGACATATCTGAGGGGTTGTTGCCGACAGGGACGGGACACTGGCGCAAGGCCGGGCCGGTCTGCGGTCAGACGGTCAATTCCGTTTGTGCCCCTGCCGCGGAGAGGGCGTCGTGGCGGATGTACCACTCGGTGGAGAGCAGCTGCTCCCGGTCGGACTCCGGGAGACCCGCGATCAGCCCCGGAGCGGCTCCCCGCGCCACTTCGGTGCGGTGCGCGAGCACGGCGGATACCTTCTGCTCCAGCCACGGACCGACGTCGACGGTCGCGGTGATCCGCGCGTCGGGAACGCTGAGCATGGCCCTGCCGGTGGAGGCCAGGTGTGCGCCCCACACCCGCATGGCCGAGTGCGGGTGCGCGGCCAGATACAGGGCACGGGGCTGCCACGGCTCACTGGCCTCCGGGGCGAACCGCTCCAACCCCGCCGCCTGGAACGCGAGCAAGGTGACCCGATGCGTGTGCACGTGTTCCGGATGGCCGGTCAGTCCACCGTAGGCATCGTGCGTGACCACGACCTCCGGGCGGAACTCCCGGATATGTGCCACCACTCGCCGCACCGCCCCGTCGAGCGGCGCCTGGCAGAACCGCTCCCGGCCGGGGGCCGAGTGTCCGGCGCCCGCGTCCCCGTAGCCGAGCATCCTCGGTTTGCCGGCCCCGAGGATCCGCAACGCCTCGGCCAACTCCGCGGCACGGGGAGTGTCCGGGGCCCAGGTCGCCGTGATCACCGCGGTGCGGGCGCCCGCGGCCGCGTGGCGGGCGAGCACACCGCCCGCCGACAGCGACTCGTCATCCGGGTGAGCGAAGACCGCCAGCAGACTCGGCACACGCATGCACGGTCACCTTCCCGAGTGTGGAATCCGGTTCACGTGCAGTATCGCGCTGCGAGCGAGGGCAGTGAGCCGCAGTGCGCAGAAAGGCCGCTTACCCTCCGAGCGATCACCCCGTCGGCAGTTTCTGTTGGAGCCAGTCGAAGACGACCTCGCAGTGTTGTTGGGGGGCCATCGGGGAGCAGTGGAGTTGGGCGCCGGTGGCGGCGGTGAGTTTTACGTAGTCCTTGGGGCAGGTGAGTCGGTCGTACATCTGGCGTGGCTGGCCCGGGTAGAACTGTTCGTCCTCGTAGTCGAGGACCAGGGTGGGCATCTTGATCCGGGGTACGACGTCGGTGATGTCCAGCGACTTGATGAGCATCGCGGGGGTGTAGAAGTCGGTGAACATCTTGCCCTGGCGGGCGGCGAGCATCGCCGGGATGGAGAAGGGCTCGAAGCGCTTCTTCATGGTCGCGGCCGCGGGCGGCGGCAGTTGCGGGACGACGTCGTTGTTCCAGATGGCGTTGGTCTGCTGCTTGTCCGGGGTGAGGATCTTCCGGATCTCCGGGGGAAAGCCCAGCCAGGGGGAGAGCACGCCGGGCATCGCCACCAGAGCGGCGATCCGGGTCTCGAAGGCGGCGGCCCGGGGGGCCAGATCGCCGGCCATGCTCAGGCCGGTCAGGGCGATCTTGCCGGTGTCCACGTCCGGGCGGGCGGAGAGCCAGTCGACGAGCGGGGTGACGACGGTTTCCCAGCGCGGGGTGAAGACCGTCTGGTCGACGAAGAGCAGCTGGCCCTGGCCGGGTCCGTCGTAGACCAGGGCGTTCCAGCCGCGTTGGAGGGCGGCCGGGACGCCGTAGGTCCACATGTCGACGTTCTGCCCGTCGCTGCCGTTGGTGAGGATCACGGTGGGGCGGCGCTTGCCGGAGGTGTCCGGGCGGAAGAACCAGACGGGTAGCGGGGTCCGCCCGCCGTAGGGGACATGGGCGGTGACCGGTGGCGGGTCGCACAGGCCGCAGAACGTGTCCCAGGCGTCGCGCCCCGCCTGATACAGCTGCTGCTCGCTGCCAGGGGTGTCGGAGCCGAGGACGAAGAACAGGGCCTGGGCGTAGTACTGGGCGGCCCGCAGCGCACGGAAGCGTGTGGTCTGGTTCCCGGGCTTGCCGTTGCCGGGCGGTCCGCTCAGCTGCTCGCCGAGGTTCTTGAAGGTCTCGGTGTAGGTCTGCGCGGAGAGGCCGGCCTTGTTGATCGTGTTCACGGCGGTGAGCACCTCGCCCACCTCGCCGGCGCCGTACCCGGCCGAGCCGAGCGCGAGGAGCCCGTTGAAGTTGAATCCGGGGTCCTTGAAGAGCGTCATCGCGCCGGGCGTGGGGTTGCCCATCGCCGCGGAGGCCCACGCCCGGCTCGTGGGGGTGGGATCCGGCGCGGGCGAGCCGCCGGCCGCGGTGCACCCGGTGGCCAGCACGGCCCCCGCCCCGCCGATGAGCCCGGCGAGCGTACTGCGGCGAGTGGGGCCTGACGCGGGATCACCCGATGCGTAGGTCATAGCGACCGAACGTACGAGCCGCGGACCCGGGCCCCTCGGTCCGACACCCGCCGTTCGCCCGAACGGCGCGTCCCGCCGTGCCGGGTGGCGGCGTGCGCGGGGGCGGTTTCGCGGGCGGCGCTCAGGCTCGGAATCGCTGGGCGGCCTCGCGCAGGCGCTTGCCGCGTTTGCCGGTCACGAATCTGACCGGGACCAGTACCAGCCACCACAGCTTCGCGCCGGTGGGCGAGACGAAGGCGAGCGGTACGGCGGCGGCGAAGACCAGCACCGTCGCGCCGAGGTCGGCCACGTCGTTGCGGGCGATGGCGTCGGGCAGGGGCGAGGTCCCCAACCAGGGGCGTTTCCACACCACCACGGCCAGGGTGAGCTGCACGGCTCCCATGGCCGCGACGGCTCCGGAGTAGATGGCCACGGCCTGCGGCAGGTCCGGGTACTCGGCCAGCAAGGTGGTGGGGAACGGCATCAGTGCGACCAGTCCCAGGCTCAGCAGCACGAGTCTGATGACCGTGCCGTCGACGTCCCGGACGGAGTGGAAGAGCTGGTACTGGCCGCGCCAGAACGCCGCGATGACCACCAGGCTGAGGGCGTACGCCCACACCTTGGGCATCACCTCGCCCAGCGCGTGCGCGAAACCGGCGGAGTCCAGCCCGTCGGGCACGGTGATGTCCAGCGCCAGCAGCGTCATCGCGATGGCGAACACGCCGTCGGACAACGCGAGGAGCCGGGGCGCGCTCCCCTCGTCGTCCCGCACTCTCCGGACGTCGTTCACCACGCCACTCTAGGATCACCTGCCCCGGAACAGTCCGATTGGTCCGTTGTGCGTGTGGGGCGGCCCCCGGCGCCGGGTGTCCAGGACGGGGCCGCGGGGCGCCCGACGTCACGTGCCCTTCCCCTCTCAGGCCTCCCCCGTCTCAGGCCTCCCCCGCCACCGCCGTCTCGTCCTGACGGTCGAGCAGCCGGGTGCGGAGGAGGTCGAGCACCCCGTCCAGGGCCGCGCGGGTCGGCTGGCCGGGTGCGTCGATGAGGTGCTCGGTCAGCACGGAGTGCGGTGGCAGGACGGCATCGGGGTGCGCGGCGGCGTCGTCCAGTTCGACGGCGGTGAACGCCGCGCCGAGTGTGCGGCGCAGAAAGGCGAAGCGGTCGCCCGGCACCAACCGGTCGCCGCGGAACCGCAGCCCCATGACCTGGAGCCCCTCCCGCTCGCAGCGGCCCCGGACGGCGGCGAGGTCCGCGGCGGAGATGTCGATGACGGCGGACCGGCGCCGGGTGAGGGCCAGCGGCAGGGACGGCTGGGACAGGACGGGGGCGAGCAGGCGCTCGTCGGCCGCCATGGCCAGGGCGAAGCCGCCGGTCAGGCACATGCCGACGGCGCCGACGCCGGGACCGCCGCAGCGCTCGTGCTCGTCCGCGGCCAGGGCCCGCAGCCAGGTCACCACGGGAGAGGTCCGTCCGGTGGCCAGGACGGTGAACTCCCGGCTGACGCACACCTTTGCCATCGACGCGGCCGTGTAGAGCGCGGAGTTCAGCCGGCCGTGGGCCGTGGGGTGGGCGTCGCGGCCGGGGGTGCCGAAGAGCACCGGGAGGACCGCGGTGCAGCCGAGGTCGGCCACGCGCGCCGCGAACTCCAGCACCTTGGGGGTGATCCCCGGTATCTCCGCCATCACGATCACGGCGGGTCCGGTGCCGCGACGCAGGAGGCGGCGGGTGGTGCCGTCATGGGTGAAGGTGCCGCGGTCGAACCCGGTCAGGTCGTGATCTGCCATGGAGTGCCGCCGTCCTGGTCGATTACGGGGAGGCCGGGCCCCCTCGCAGAGGTGCGGAGGGGGCCCGGCCGGATCCATACGGCATCGTAGGGACAGGGCGGCGGCGAAGCGGGTGGAGGGCGCGTTTTCGCCAACACGCCGCCGATGAGCTGGTGTTGGGGGCGGCGCGCCCTCCGGGTCAGGACAGTGCCGAGGCCAGGAGTGCGGCCGTCTTGGCGACCAGCGGGTTGTCGGCGGCCGCGTCGCGCGTGCGCTTCGCCGTCAGGACGGCCAGGACGATCGGTGCGCGGGCGGGCCGGCGGACCAGGCCCGCGTCGTGGTTGGTGCCGTACTCGCCGCCCGCCGTCTTGTCCGCGACGGTCCAGTCGGACGGCAGGCCGGCCCGGAACTTCTCCCCGCCGGTGGTCGTGGCCAGCATCCACTCGGTGAGCTGCTTGCGGTCGCGGGGGGCCAGCGCGGTGCCGAGGGTGAGGCGCTGGTAGGTCTGCCCGATGGCGCGGGGGCTGGTGGTGTCGGTGACGCGCGAGGGTTCGGCGGAGTTGAGGTCGGGCTCGTAGCGGTCGAGCCGGGTGACGCGGTCCCCGGTCGAGCGGCAGAAGCGGGTGATCGCGTGCGGTCCGCCCAGTTCGCGCAGGAGGAGGTTGCCGGCCGCGTTGTCGCTGTAGGAGACCGCGGCGGAGCACAGGGCCGCGACCGTCATGCCGTGCGCGAGGTTCTCGGGCTTGCCGGTGATCGGTGTGTAGCCCGCGTCGCCGACGTCCTTCGCGGTGTACCGCAGGCGCTTGGCCAGGAACTCGCCGTGCCGGTCGAGATCGCGCAGGACGGCCGCGGCGGCGAGCGTCTTGAAGAGTGAGCACATGGGGAAGCGTTCGTCGGCGCGATAGCGCACGCTGCGGCCGGTGGCGGTGTCGTGGGCGAACACCCCCAGGCGGGCGGAGTGCTGCCGTTCGAGGTCCGCGAGGCGGCGCGAGAGCTGGTCCGTCCGCGGCGTCGCCGCCTGGGCGCCGGCGCTCAGGGGCGTGGCGACGGCCAGTACGGCTCCGGCACCCAGGGTGAGCACGGTACGCCGAGAGGTGTTCGATCCTGTGGCGAGCACAGTCATGTCCTCCTGAAATCAAGGTACTTCGGTTCACAAACCTGCCTGAACGGGGTGGCCGGCCGGTGTTGCCCGCGGAACGGGGCGGTGCCGGCGGGCTGTTCCGGGGAGTGCGGGTGGGCCCCGGCACCTCCGCCGGTGGTGGGTCACTGGAGCGCCGCCTTCATCATCGCGGTGGCGACGGGGCCGGCCAGGCTGCTGCCGGAGACCTCGGCGCGCGCCGCGTCGGCCTGCTGGACGATGGAGGCGACGGCGACCTTGTGGCCCTGGGAGTTCTTCGCGTAGGAGACGAACCAGGCGTAGGGGGTGCCGCTGTTGTTCACGCCGTTCTGCGCGGTGCCGGTCTTCGCGCCGACCGTGAGCCCGGGTATCTGCGCGCCGGTGCCCGTTCCGGACTTGACGACGGTCTGCATGGCGGACTGGAGCGAGCGGGCGACGGCGGGGGTGACGGGCTTGCTGTATTCCGTGGGTGGGAAGTCCTGGATGCTGTTGCCGCTGCCGTCGGTCAGCTTGTCGACCGTCATCGGCTTCATCAGGGTCCCGTCGTTGGCGATGGCGGAGGTGACCATCGCCATCTGCAGCGGGGTGGCCAGGTCGTCGTACTGCCCGATGCCCGACATGGCTTCGCTGGCCCGGTCCATGCCGGTCGGGTAGACGCTCTTCCCGGCGCGCACGGGGATGTCCAGCTTGTCGGTGTTGAAGCCGAACTTCTCCGCCATCTGCTGGATCTTGTCCTGGCCGACGGTGTTGGCGACCTTCCCGAAGACGTTGTTGCAGGAGTACTGGAGCGCCACGCGCAGGGTGGCGTCCTTGCAGGGGGCGTTGGGGTCCTCGTTCGGCAGCGAGATGCTGGTGCCGGGCAGCGGGTAGGGGCTGTCCGCGTCCGTGCGGGTGTCGATGTCGGGGTAGGTGCCGGGCGCGTCGGTCAGGGCCGCGGCTGCCACCACGAGCTTGAACGGGGAGCCGGGGGCCAGGGACTGCCGCATGGCGCGGTTGACGTTGGGCTTGTTCTTGTCCTTCTCCAGCTTTTCCCAGGCGGCCTGGTCGGCGGGGGCCGAGCCGGCGAACGCCCCCGGGTCGTAGGACGGGGTCGAGACCACGGAGAGGACCTTGCCGGTGTCGGGGTCGAGGGCGACGGCGGCGCCGGACTTCCCCTTCAGCGCGGCGTATCCGGCCTTCTGCACCCGGGCGTCGACGGTGGTGCTGACGTCCCCCGCCTTGGGCCGCTTCTTCATGAGGGTGTCCGCGGGCTTGGCCAGCCGGGGGTCGCTGCCGTCCAGGACCTTGCTGTAGACGCCCTCCAGCTGGGTGCTCCCGTAGATCTGGGAGGAGAAGCCGGTGATCGGTGCGTAGAGCGGTCCGTCGGTGTAGGTGCGCTTGTACGCCAGGTTCCTGCCGGTCTTCGCGGAGCCGGTCACCGGGGCGCCGTCGACGAGGATGTTGCCCAGCGGCTGGGAGTAGCGGGCGAGGGCCACGCGCGGGTTGTGCGGGTCGGACGCGTAGGTGTCCGCCCGGAAGAACTGGATCCAGGTGGCCCGCCCCATCACGGCGAGGACCAGCGCCAGGAAGCAGACCGCGACCCGGCGCAGCGGCTTGTTCATGCCGGCGCGCGGCTTGGGCGCCGTGGGCCGCTGCCGTCGTGCGCCTCGTCTGCGCCGGGACCACGGCCGCCGGGGCGGCGAGGGCCGCGCCGCGGCCGGGTCCCGGGGCGAATCGGAAGATGCGGACATGCCCCGAGAACAGCACCGAAGAGCCGTTCATGTCCAAGATGCAGATCGTGCACGTATTCATTAGCTTTTGATATTCTTGCTGCTCATGGACCTCCTCGGGCATCTCCGGTGCTTTGTGGCTGTTGCGGAAGAATCACATTTCGGCCGTGCGGCAGCCCGCCTGGGCATGGGCCAGCCGCCGCTGTCGCAGCGCATCCAGCGGCTGGAGCGCGAACTGGGCATCCGGCTCTTCGAGCGCTCCAGCCGGCAGGTGACGATCACCCATGGCGGCGCCCTGCTGCTGGCGGAGGCCCGCGAGATCCTCAGCCGCTCCGAAACGCTCCTGGCCACCGCCCGGCGGATCCGCGACGGGGAGAGCGGGCTGCTGCGCGCCGCGCTCCCGCCCGACATCTCCGGCGAGACCATCGCCGCGCTGCTGGCGGACTTCGGGGAGCGCCAGGCCGGCACGGAGCTGGAGCTGCACGAGCTGACCACCGCCCAGCAGCTCGAACGCTTCGGGGCGGGGCGGCTCGACGTGGGACTCGTGCACCATCCCTGCGATGTGTCCGGGCTGGAGATCGGCCCCCTGCTGCGGCGCGAACTCGGCGTGCTGCTGCGGCACGACCACCCCGCCGCCCGGCTGACCGACGTGCCGCTGGCCGCCCTGGCCGGCCACGACCTGGTCCTCTTCCCGCGCGGCGACGCCCCCGCGCTGCACGACGAGCTGCTGACCACCTGCGCCCGCAACGGCTACACCCCGCCCACCGTCCGCCACGGCCGGAGCCCCAGCTTCATCCGCGGCCTGATCCTCTCCTCCCAGGCCGTCTCCTTCAGCCCGTGGGACACCCAGCCCGCGCCGCCGCACCCGCAGATCATCTGGCGTCATCTGGCCGACGCCCCGCTGGCCTGGCGGCACTCGGTCGCCTGGCGCCAGGGGCAGCGTGACGCCGCGGTCGACGCCTTCGCCGAAGCGGTCGCCCGGGCCCTGGGCGGCACTGGCACAGTGGGCCCGGACCAGCCCCTGCCCCCTCTCCACCTACGCCCCACAGCGGAGTACTGGCTATGACCCGCACCCAGCAGCAGATCCGGACCGCCTTCGCGGACGCAGCCGTCACGGGCTGGCTGCACGCCTGCGACATCGACTCCGGCGCGGAGGTCGGTCTGCATCCGGACCGTCCGGTGGTCACGGCCAGCGTCCACAAGCTCTGCCTGCTCGTCGCCCTCCACCAGCGCGCCGCACAGGGCGACTTCGACCTCACCGAGCAGATCGAGGTGCCGCCCACCGGCCGCACCTTCGGACTCACGGGCCTGGGGGCCATGCTCGATCCCGTGCGGATGTCCCTGCGCGACGCCGCCTATCTGATGATGAGCGTCAGCGACAACATCGCCGCCGACCTGCTGCTGGAACGCGTCGGCCTCGACGCCGTCAACCGCACCACCGCGCAGCTCGGCCTCTCCCACACCCTGGCCATCCACACCTTCCGCCAGCTCCTCGACACCCTCAAGAAGGACGCCGGGCCCAACGGCCCCCGGGCGCTGAACGATCCACACACCCTCACCCGGCTCACCGCGCTCGACCCCGCCCGCACCAACCGCAGCACCCCGCGGGACATGACCCGGCTGCTGGCGCACATCTGGCGGGACGAGGCCGGCACCCCCGACCACGGCGCGGCCATCCGCCGGCTGCTCGGCCTCCAGGTCTGGCCGCACCGCCTCGCCTCCGGCTTCCCGTTCGACGATGTGCACGTCGCGGGCAAGACCGGCAGCCTTCCCACCCTGCGCAACGAAGTCGGTGTCGTCGAATACCCCGACGGCGGGCGCTACGCGGTCGCCGTCTTCACCCGGGCGGCCAACACCGCCGCCACCCTCCCCGCGGCCGACGCGGTCATCGGCACCGCGGCCCGCATCGCCGTCGACGCCCTCCGGGCGGCGGGCACGGGGCGGCGCGCGGGCGCGTAGGGCGGGTGGAGCGCCCGGGGCGGGTGCAGCGCGTAGGGCGCGGGTCCTCCGGGCCGCCTCGGGGGACGTGCGGCCGGTTCATTCGTCGGGAGGCCACAGCGGTTCGATCGGGCGGCTGCCGCGCACCCAGGAGCGGTGCAGCAGCGGCAGGCACGCCTGCACCCGGACCTGCTCCGGGTCGTTCTCCTCCTCCGGCGTTATGGCCCAGTCCATGACCGGTGACCGCTCCCCGTCGAGGTACCCGCACAACAGGTCGTTCCAGGCGGAGTACGAGCTGCGCAGCACCTGCGCGTCCGGCACCTCCAGATCCAGGACGACGACGCCCGCGGCGAACTGCACGTCGCTGAGCAGCAGGCGGGCGGTCACCGCCACCCGGCTGTCCTGGGTGTCCGGTTCGGGCCACGCCCACACCGGGGGCCGGCCCGCACAGTCGACCCCCCGGCGCGCCATCTCGGCGGCCATCACCCGGTAGGCGGGGCGCCATGCCGCGGGCACGAGGTCCCAGTCACCGACCAGCCGCCCGGTCCGCTCCAGCACCCCGACGACGTCCTGGTGCTGCGCCGTCCACAACCGCATGTGCTCTCCCCCGCTTTGCCACGGTCCTCGCTCCGCTCTGCGCCGCCACGGTCCTTCCTCCCGGCGCGGAACGGCGCATGCCCCGGCCCGTCGGCAACGCCGCCGCGGGCGGGACTTCTTGCACGGTCCACGAGGGAAGCGGCAGAGGCCCGCTGCGGACGAGGATCCGGTCAGTGCCGTGCACAAGACACTACGAGTGCGGGAGGCGGCTGCCATCAGCCCGTCGGCTGATCCTCGTGGCGTCTCGGTGCACCCGGCGAACGATCTCCGCTACGCCTACGGGTGGCAGCGGCTGCCACCGAAGCGGGTCCCGTGGTGGCGCGGCGGGGCGCGCCGCGAGGGGGCCCGTGCGCATGGGCGCGGCGCGCCTCCAGGAGGCCGGTGCGCATGCGGCGGCGCCCGTCGCGGGCCACAGTGAGAAGGGTGGGCACGGAACGGAAGGCGGGCGGGCGCATGGGCGACGACGGGCTGACAGGGTACCGCGGCAAGCGGCGTTTCGACCGCACTGCCGAGCCGCGGGGCGAGCAGGCGGCCGCCGGCGACGCCCCCTGCTTCGTCGTGCAGATCCATGAGGCGAGCACCCTGCACTTCGACTTCCGGCTGGAGGTCGACGGGGTGCTGAAGTCCTGGTCCGTCCCCAAGGGGCCGTCCGCCGATCCGCACGACAAGCGGCTCGCGATGCCGACGGAGGACCATCCGCTCGAGTACCGCACCTTCGAGGGCGTCATCCCGCGGGGCGAATACGGCGGGGGCACCGTCATCGTCTGGGACCAGGGCACCTATCGGCCGCTGCCGAGGAAGAAGAAGGGCCGCACCCTCTCCTTCCTCCAGTCCCCGGAAGAAGGCTACGCCTCCTTCTGGCTGGACGGTCGCAAGCTCCGTGGCGGCTACGCCCTCACCCGGTTCCGCGGCGGCAAGGACTCCGGGGAACGGGAGGCCTGGCTACTGGTGAAGGAGAAGGACGAACGGGCCGGGCGCGGCGGCACCCCCGACCCCTGGCGGGCCCGGTCGGTCCGCAGCGGACGCACCCTCAAGCGGGTGGCCGCCGAGGAGAGCACGGAGGAGAGCGCGGAGGAGGACGAGAAGGAGGACGAGGAGTCCTGACGGCCGGGCGTGCGGACGCCCCGTCGCCGCGGTGGTGGTCGTGGCGCCCGGCCCGTTGCTTCAGCGCAGTTCCAGGCCGAGTTCCTTGTGCAGCACGGCGGCCTGCTCGGGGGTGGCGAACGCGAAGTAGCTGTCGTAGGAGCTGTACTTGAGGCGCACGAACCGGACGTGGTGGAAGCGGCGTCCGTCGTCGCCGGGGCCGGGGTCGGGGTCGGCGTGGCCGATGAGTTCCATGATCGCCAGGTGGTCGAGGTAGTCCTCCGACGCGTGCTCGGTCGGCTGGGTCACCTGGACGCCGTTGCGGGCGAACTCCAGGACCTCGCCGTGCTCCTCGTCCGCCCGCAGCCGGACATCGGTGAAGCTGACCGCGCCGCCGGTGAGCGCCGCGGCCTCGCTCAGCAGGGCCGCATAGCTCTCCTCCAGATCGTCGACGTCGTCGCCGTGGGCCGATATCGCCACCCCGAACGCTGCGAGGGCGTCGGGCACTTCATGGGGCGGCAGCTGTACATGGGCGAAGTCGGCGTACTCCGCGAGGACGCGCGCGGCCTTCTGCGGAGAGACCATGCCCATCCGCTGGAGGAGCGCCCCCACGTGCGCGTACGAGGACGACCGGAACCAGAACAGCACGTCCCGCAGGCTCTCCTGGTGCGCCGTGGGCGCTCCGTCGGGTGCCGCAGGCGCTCCGTCCGCCTCCTCCGGGAGGTACAGCTCGCGCAGGCACCCCAGGGGGACCGCGGCGCCACCGAGCCGCTTGTCCGGCTGGTCCACGAACGGTACGCCGGTCCACGCGCTCTCCCGCGACCCCGGGCGCCCGGGCCCGGCGTCCGGCTCGAAGGGGACGTACTGCCACACGGCCCCCTTGTTCCGCCGGATCACCTCGCCCAGATACCAGCAGGCACCTTGCACGAACGGCTCGGCGCGGGCGGCGTCGAACTCCTCGACGGTGGCGAACCGCCGCCGCACCGCGGCTTCCAGCCCGTCCAAGGTGTCCGGGTGGAAATTCCACCGCCACGCCCCCTCGAACGCCTCCCGGGCCCACTCGGGGAGCGCCGCCTCCCGCTCGGCCAGCCACGCCGTCAGCACCGGATGCTCCGGCAGCGGTGCGCCGGGGTCGACATGCGGGGTGTGCTCCTTGACCGGCTCCCACTCCGCGGCCGTATGCCGGCGCGCCGTCACGGCCTGCCGCAGGCGGGCGATCTCCTCGGCGAACGCGGTCCCGGTGCGGACGCGCAGCGCATACGAGATCAGCAGCATCGGTGCGACGGGCGAGAGCGCCAGCTCCGGGTCCGGCCGGACGACCGGCTGCCCCGGGCGGTCGCCGAGCGGCCGGGTGTGCCAGGCCCAGGCGCCACCGGCGGTGCCGAGCAGGACCTCGCCGAGATAGGCCGCCGCGCCGTCCAGGAACTCCGTGCGCCGCGCGGGGTCCCGGCCCGCCTCGGCGCGCTCCAGCAGGCACGCCTCCAGAGCCGGCAGCGACTCGGGGGTGAAGTCGAAGGGGAAGCTCTCGGGAAGGAGCACCTTCTCCAGGAGCAGCAGGTGGTACGGCAGTTCGCCGGTCCACTTCTCCAGCAGCTGCCGCGGGGAGTGGTCGGGGTGGGCGTGCGGGGCGTTCTCCGGCGGTGTTTCGGGGGCCATGCGAGCACTGTAGGCGGGCCCACTGACAGCGGCCCGCGCGGCGGCCGTCGCGCGGGCCGGAAGCTGAACTTCCGTGCCAGCAACTGTAGTTGAAGCCTGATGTCGATAGCCGCCAACGGGCCACCGGCACGTCGGCATACTCATTCCGGGCTGTCGCCCTGCCGTCCCAGCGCCACCCCCTGCACCCCCGACAGCTCGGACACCCTCTCGACCAGGAGGTACGGGGAGGAGGTCCCCTCCAGGCGGAGCAGCACCTCGGCCGGGGCCTCCGTCGCGTCCGTGCCGCCCGTCACCTGGACGGTGGTGACCCGGAAGCCGCTGCCGGTGCAGGTCTCCAGCACCCGCCCGAGTGCTCCGTGCCGCGAGAGGTAGCTGATGCGCAGCTCGACGCGGGCGAAGGACGGCCGTGCGGAGGTCCGCGCCGTGAGCTTGGGGAAGCCGCGGATGACGAGGAAGTGCACGGCCGTCGCGCCGATCGCCAGCAGGGGCAGGCTGCCTCCGCAGGCCATGCCGATGGCGCAGGTCAGCCAGACGGTGGCGGCCGTCGTCAGGCCGCGGACCGCGTCCTTCCTGACGAAGATCAGGCCGCCGCCGATGAAGCCGATGCCCGAGACGACCTGCGCGGCCACCCGGGACGGGTCGAGCACCACCCCGTCCATGCCCAGCACCGACCCGAAGCCGTGGATCGACACCTCCATGAACAGCGCGCTGCCCACGCCGACGAGGGTATGGGTCCGCAGTCCCGCGCTCTGCTGCCGGGCCTGGCGCTCCAGACCGATCAGGGAGGACAGCAGCAGGGCCAGGGCCAGTTCGCTGAACTGGCGCAGGCCCTGCCCGCTGCCGACATCGAACAGCG
Source organism: Streptomyces kronopolitis (assembly GCF_014646275.1). Classification (GTDB taxonomy): domain Bacteria; phylum Actinomycetota; class Actinomycetes; order Streptomycetales; family Streptomycetaceae; genus Streptomyces; species Streptomyces kronopolitis. The sequence continues at coordinate 320,479 of NZ_BMND01000002.1, read as the reverse complement.
CGGTGGAGAGGTACGAGAAAGACATATCGGGGATTATCGCCCTGCTGTCCAGCCACCCGGAATCTCACGGTCCGTCAGCGGTGGTTGCCGCCGGCGGTGCGCGCCGGCCACCCGCCGCCGCCCTATCCGCGCCGGCTCTCCTCGCTCACCACGACGACCGGACACGGTGCGTGCCGGGCGAAGCGACGGCTCAGGGAGCTGCGCAGCCCGCCGAGGACCCCGCGCCGGCGGCTGCCCACCACCAGCAACGAAGCGTCCCGCGCGGCCTCTTGGAGCACCCCGGACGGCGTGCCGTACGCCACCGTGGCGGCGACCGGCGGGGCGTCGTACGCGCCCACGACCTCGCTGACCGCGCCGTCCAGCGTCTCCCCCGCCCACACCTTCATGTCGGTCGCGAGGTGCTGCGGTGCGTCGATCCAGCCGATCGAGCCGTACATCGGCGGGTACTCCCAGGCCATCACCGCGTTGACCGTGGTGTGTTCCCGCTCCGCCTGGCGCACCGCCCAGTGCAGGGCTTCCTTGGACGATTCCGAGCCGTCGACCCCGACGACGATGCACTCGTTCCCTTCGGTCCTGCCGTTCATGGTCACCTCCGCATCAGGGCGCGCCCGGAGGGTTCTCCCGGCTCGCCGGTGTGTCGGCCGTGCTGCCTCTCTCCCCTCCTCGGACGTGCCCGGGGGTGTCGGCGCCCAGGGGTGGTGAGCGCCCGGTGCACCGGAGCCGGAGGGCTCCGCGCGCCGACCCGTGAAGGGGCGGAGCGCGGTGCGCCCGCACGCCGAGAAACGACGGCCTGAAAGGGGCGAGGAGGCGGTCCGCTGCCTCGCGGGCCGGGCTGCGCGGTGCACGGTCTCGCCGCTGTTCCGCGCCGCCACTGTGCTCCTCGTCACTTTCAGTAGAGCGCACCAGGCCGCCCCTAACCACGTCCGATCGGCCCGACCCCGGGGGCGGGCGGACCCGGTCGCGGGCCGGGACGATGTACCCCTCCCCGGGGCACTTCGTCCCGTCCCCGAGAGGTGCTCGCAACTCCCGGCCCTGTCCCCCACGGGTTTTCCCCTACGCGGACGGATGCCCGTCCCGGTGCGGCCCGGCCGGCGGGCCCTCGGCGATGCGCACCAGGAGGTCCGCCGTGGCCTGCGGGTCGGCGAGCATCATGTCGTGGCCGCAGTGCAGGTCGTAGGTCTCCCAGCCGGCGGCCAGCGCCTGCTCGTGAAAGCGCGTCAGGCTCTCCAGGGGCGGGTCGGTGTGCCGCACATAGACCGTGCGGATCCGGTCGAGGGCCCCGGGGTCGTAGGCGACCGGGTCCGTCTGACAACGGAACGGGAAGTCGGTCAGGCGCGGCCCGGCCCAGGCCCGCAGGCCGGGGTCGGTGACACCCCACAGGTCGAGGAACGCCGGGCTCGCCGGGAGCCGCCAGCCGTCCCCGGCGGCCACCTCCCGGCGGTAGCGGGCGGCGGTCGCGGCGGGTTCGACGTCCAGCAGCGACTGCCCGGGGCCGGCGAGGAAGGAGCCGAGGAACACCACACCGGCCAGCCGTTCGCCGGCCCGCTGCGCCAGTGGTCCGGCGAGGATCCCGGCGTAGCTGTGCAGCACCAGATGCACCTCGCGCAGATCCTCGAACCAGAGCAGCTCGGTGAGATCGGCGACATGCGTCTCGACCCCGACGTCAGGGGTGAGCGACCCGCGGCGCTCTCCCTGCCCGGTGAGGGTCGGGGTGAACACCAGGTGCCCCGCCCGCTGGAGCCGCGCACGCACCTCGCGCCAGGCCCAGCCGCCGTGCATCGCTCCGTGCACGAGGACGAATGTCGCCATGCCTCAGCGCCTCTCCGTCAGCGGCCCCACGCACCGGAGGTACGGCATGCGCCGGATGCGGCGGACGCACCGCGCGGGGCATCTCCCGCGATTGTGGCACCGGGCTCCGTGCCGGAGGGCACGGGAGCACGCTGCGCGGGGGGGGCGGCGTGGTGCACAGCAGCCAACCCGTGCGGGAGCGCCCGCGCACCGCGACCGGGACCCCTCGCCGGGGGCGAAAGCGCTGGTCCCGGCCGGACGGAGGTGCGGTCGGACGATCCAGGGGACCATGGAAGCCGGGGCAGCCGCCGGGCCGGAGCGGGCACGAGCCGGCTCCGCGGACCGGCCGCCGAACGGAGCGGGGAAGGCCCGTCATCAGGCGGAACGGCAGGCCCCGTGGTCGGGTGGACGGGAAGGGCCCCGTGGTCCGGCGGACGGAAGGAGTGCCGGGGTGAGCGCAGCCGAGGTGCCTTCCGCTGCCGCCGGCGGACCGGAGGCCGGGTCGTCGCAGCCGAGCGGGCTGATGGACCTCCTCGCCGTCGCCGCGGTGCTGGTGGACGACGAGGGCCGGATCGTGCTGTGGAGCCCGCAGGCCGAGGAGCTGTACGGCTACTCCCCGGAGGAGGCGCTCGGGGAGTACGCGGCGCCGCTGCTCATCCACCAGGAGCACTGGGACCTGGTGATCAAGAAGTTCGCCGACGTCATGGAGACCGGCAGGAGCTGGGGCGGCACCTTCCCCGTCCGGCACAAGGACGGCGCCGCACGGCTGGTGGAGCTGCGCACCATGCGGCTGACGGACGACCACGGCGAGTTCTACGCACTCGGGCTCGCCACCGACTCCCCGACGCTCCGCGAGGTGGAGCGCGATGTCGCGCTGTCCACCCGGCTGATCTCCCAGTCCCCCATCGGCCTGGCGATCCTCGACACCGAGCTGCGCTATGTCGCCGTCAACCCCGCCATGGAGCGGATGCACGGCATCCCCGCGAAGGACCACCTCGGCCGGCACTACCGCGAGATCATGACCGCCGCGAAGTTCGAGGTGCCCGAGGCCGCGATGCAGCAGGTCCTGGAGACCGGCGTCCCCATGGTCGACCAGGCCACCGTCGTCGGCCGGACGCCCTCCGACCCGGAGCACAAGCACGCCTGGTCGATCTCGTTGTACCGGCTGGAGGACCCCCAGGGGCGGGTGCTCGGGGTGGCCGACCTGGTGGTGGATGTGACCGACCGCTACCAGGCGGCCATGGAGGCCGCCGAGGCCCGGCGGCGGCTGGCCCTGATCGCGGACGGCTCGGCACGCATCGGCACCACCCTGGAGGTCGGGCAGACCGCCCGGGAGCTGGTCGAGGTCACCGTGCCCGAGCTGGCGGACCTGGGCACGGTCGATGTGCTGGACTCCGTCCTGGGCGAGCACCGCCCCAGCCGCGGCGAGGGCCCTGCGCTCTTCCGCGCCCTGGCGGTGAAGGCCGCCTACCCCACCGAGGCCCTCCAGGCGGTCGACCCGCCCGGCCGGACCGCCGCCTACGAGGCCGGCCGGCTGGCCACCGAGTGCGTGCGCACCGGCCGCCCGATCCTGGTCTCCCACGCGGACCGCGACGACCTGGCCCGTATCGCCCGCAGCGACCGCGCCGCGGCCCTGCTGGCCGGCGCCGGAGTGCACTCCTACCTGCTGGCCCCGCTCATCGCCCGCGGCCACATCCTCGGCTGCCTGGGACTCAGCCGCGCCGGCAACCCGCAGCCCTTCGACGCGGACGACCTGGCCCTCGCCGCCGAGCTGGCCTCCCGCGCCGCCGTGTGCATCGACAACGCCCGCTCGCACCAGAGCGTGCGCAACGCCGCCGAGACCCTCCAGCGCAGCCTGCTCCCCGACCACCCGCCGCACCTCCCCGGCCTGGAGATCGCCTCCCGGTACCGGCCCGCGCAGGCCACCTACGAGATCGGCGGCGACTGGTACGACGTCCTCCCGCTGGAGGGCGACAAGACGGCGCTCGTGGTGGGTGACGTGATGGGCAGCGGTATCGACGCGGCCGCCACGATGGGCCGGCTGCGCACCGCCACCAGCGCCTTCTCCGATCTGGATCTCGACCCGGCCGATGTCCTCCAGCACCTCGACAAGATCACCTCGGGGCTGGAGCACTACATCGCCACCTGCGTCCACGCGGTCTACGACCCGCACCGCGGCGAGTGCCACATCGCCACCGCCGGCCATCTGCCCCCGGTCCTGGTACGCCATGGCGGCCACCCCGTCCTCCTGGACCTCCCCACCGGCACCCCGCTCGGCGTCGGCGGCGTCCCCTTCGAGACCGTCACCTTCGGCCTCGCCCCCGGCGACCAGCTGGTGCTGTACACCGACGGGCTGGTCGAGACCCGCCACCACCCCATCGACGAACGCCTGGAGACCCTGCGCGGCCTGCTGGACGCGCCCGACCGCCCCCTGGAGGAGACCTGCGACCGGCTGCTGGCCGCGCTGCGGCGGCCGGACGACCCCGATGACGTGGCGCTGCTCATCGCCCGCGTCCGGCCCTTCGACCCCGGCGCGTAGCGCGGCCGGGCGGCCCGTCCCCCTTGGAGGCGCCGATCAGATGACCCGCCACCTCAGCGATGCGCCGACGCCCCCGCCGGGCGGTGCGGACAACGGGCCCGCCGTCTCGCGCGCGGAGTTCGACGCGCTGTTCGCGGCGGTCCGCTCCTGGGGCCGCTGGTCCGCCGCCGACCGCGGCGCCTGGAACCGGGTGACCCCGGAGCGGGTACGGCGGGCCACCGCGCTCGTCCGCTCCGGAACGGTGGTCCCGATGGCGCGCCCGTGGGACACCTCCCCCGGCCCGGACAACGCCCGGCCCGCCCTGCACCACATGTCCGACCCCGGCGACGCGGAGCCCGGCGAGCCCGCCGTCCACAAGGACTTCATCGGCGCCGACTACCACGGCAAGGCGGTCAGCCACCTGGACGCGCTGTGCCACGTCGCCTACCGCGGGCAGCTCTTCGACGGCCGCCCGGCACGGGAGTGTGTCGACGCGGCGGGTGCCCGCTTCGGCGCGGTGTCGGCGCTGGGCGCCCTGGTGACCCGGGGTGTGCTGCTCGACCTGCCCGCCGTACTGGGCTGCCGCTGGCTGGCGCCGGGGCAGGCGGTGCACGCCGAGGACCTGGCGGCCGCCGAGCGGGCACTGGGCGTGACCCTCGGCGAGGGCGACGCGGTGCTGCTGCGGTCCGGCGGCCTGCGCCGCCGCCGCGAGGAGGGCGCCTGGGACCTCGATGCGGCGAGCGCGGGGCTGCATGTGGACGCCATGCCGCTGCTTGCCGAGCGCGGGATCGCGCTGCTGGGCGGCGACGGCGACAGCGATGTGCGGCCCTCGCCCGTCGACGGCCTGCACTCGCCGGTGCACGCGCTCGCCCTCGCCGCGATGGGAGTGCCGCTCCTGGACAACCTCGACCTCGAAGCGCTCGCCGCCGCCTGCGCCGCGGAGGGGCGCTACGCGTTCCTCTTCATGGTGGCCCCGCTGCACATCCCCGGCGGCACGGGCTCGCCCGTCACCCCCCTCGCGGTGCTGTGACGGCCCCGCTGCCCCTTCTGGCCCCCGCTCTCCGTCACGACCGATAAATGTACAAAGCTCTACAATTGGGGGCGTGGTGCCGCCGCCCCCACGTACGGGCGGCCATGGCAGCACGTATCGATCGGGCAGGTGATCGGGATGGGGCTGGTGGCAGGCGACCTCGGCCCCGCACGCGCCCGTGAGCGGTTCCTGCACGGCGGTCCGGTCCCGGAGGGCGTGCGCGGCCCGATCCTCGATTCCTGGCAGCGCTCCCGGTCCCTGGGGCTCTCGCCGGACGGCTGCGAGCTTCCCTACCGCCAGGACATCGATCTGGACGGCCGGCTGGTCCGCGCCGCCGGCCCGGTGCTGGACCGGCTCCAGGCCAGGTTCGCGGGCCGGAACATGAATGTGTGCCTCGCCGACGGGCACGGGGCGGTGCTGCAACGCCGCTTCGGTGAGGCCTCGCTGGTCAGGCGGCTGGCCGCGATCCAGAGCGTGCCGGGCTTCGTGTTCGCCGAGCAGTTCGCCGGGACCAACGGCATCGGCCTGGCGCTGGCGGAGCGGCAGCTGATCAACGTCTACGGCGCCGAGCACTTCGCCGAACGCTCGCAGGCCAACGCCTGCGCGGCCATTCCCGTCCGGGACCCGCTCAGCGGGCGCATCGAGGGCGTGCTGTGCTTCGGCTATCCGCCCGCCGACGCGGACGCGGACCTGAACACCGTGATCAGCCGGGCGGCCGGCGCCATCGAACAACGGCTGCTGACCCAGAGTTCACTGCGCGAACGGGCCCTGCTCCAGGCCTACTTGGACGCCCGCGGCCGCGCGGCGGCCGGTGCGGCGACGGACAACGGCGAGCCGGCCGGGACCGGGCTGGACTGGCGGGACGAGTTGATGCTCAAGGAGCGGGCCGCCGATCTGATCGCCTCGGGCCAGCGCGCCGCCGTCGAGGTCACGCTCCCCGGCGGCCGCCGGATCACCCTGCTGAGCCGCCCGGTGACCAGCCCCTCCGGGGTGGCGGGCTTCGTCATCGAGGCGGTGCTGCCCGGGCCGCACGCGCACCTCGCCGTCCTCACCGACGTGGGCACCCCGCCCGGTGGCCCGGCGGCGGAGGCCCGCCCCCTCACCCCGCCGCCGCCCGGACACGGTGCCGGCGCCGCCCCCGGCCGCCCGGTCGCGACGGCCGGCGCGCCGAGCACCGCCGGATCCACCGGACCGGCTCCCGGCGCCGCGGCCGGCCCGGTGGTGCTGATCGGTGAGCCGGGGGTGGGTTCGTACGCCGTGGCCGCCCGGCGCCGGCTGGAGCTGCTGTCCGAGGCCAGCACCCGGATCGGCACCGCCCTGGATGTGAGCCGCACCGCCCGGGAACTCGCCGAGATGGCCGTCCCGCGGCTGGCCGACTACGTCACCATCGACCTCCCCGAGGCGGTGCTGCGCGGCGAGGAGCCGACCGACCTGCGGACCGGCCTGCACCGCACCGTCGTGCACGGCATCCACTCGGACCACCCCTTCTACCCGGCCGGTGAACCGGTAGCCCTCCTGCCGACGACGCCGCAGATCCGCTGCCTGACCAACCGTCAGCCCGTCCTCGAAGCCGACCTGACGGCCGCCACGGACTGGATCGCCCAGGACGCCCCGCACGCCCGGCACATCCTCGGCCACGGCATCCACTCCCTGATCGCCGTCCCGCTCCTCGCCCGCGGCATCGCGCTGGGCATCGCCAGCTTCTACCGCGCGCAGGACCCCGCCCCGTTCGGCGACGACGACCGTTCGCTGGCCCAGGAGCTCGCCACCCGCGCCGCCATCTGCATCGACAACGCCCGCCGTTTCACCCGCGAACACACCATGGTCCTCGCCCTGCAGCACAGCCTGCTGCCGCAGCGCTTCCCCGAGCAGAGCGCCGTCGAGGTCGCCCACCGCTACCTGCCGGCCGCCTCCGGGGTCGGCGGCGACTGGTTCGACGTGATCCCCCTCTCGGGCACCCGCGTCGCCCTCGTCGTCGGCGACGTCGTCGGCCACGGACTGCACGCCGCCGCCACCATGGGCCGGCTGCGCACCGCCGCGCGCAACTTCGCCGAACTCGACCTGCCCCCGGACGAGGTCCTCACCCAGCTCGACAAGCTCGTGGCGCGCCTCGACCGGGACGAGGGCACCGAGGACCCCGCCGCCGACAGCCCCGGCATCATCGGCGCCAGCTGCCTGTACGCCATCTACGACCCCACCTCGCAGATGTGCGTGACGGCCCGCTCCGGCCACCCGCCGCCCGCGCTCGTCCACCCCGACGGCACCGTCAGCATCCCCGACCTGCCCGCCGGCCCGCCGCTGGGCCTGGGCGGCCTGCCCTTCGAGACCGCCGCCTTCCCGCTCCCCGAGGGCTCGCAGCTCGTGCTCTACACCGACGGGCTGCTCGCCGACCGCCACCGCGATGTCGACATGTCCCTGGACCGGCTCCGCCGTGCCCTGTCCCACCCGGCCCGCTCCCCCGAGGACACCTGTGAGGAGGTGGTCCGCACGGTGGTGCCGCCGCATCCCGACGACGACATCGCGCTGCTCGTCGCCCGCACCCGCGCGCTGGACCGCCGGCGGATCGCCACCTGGGACCTGCCCGCCGACCCGTCGCTGGTCTCCGGCATCCGTGCCGCGGTCACCCGCCAACTGGCCGCATGGGGGCTGGAGGAGGCCGTCTTCATCACCGAACTCCTGCTCAGCGAGCTGGTCACCAACGCCGTCCGCTACGGCACCGCCCCCCTCCAGGTCCGCCTGCTCCACGACCGCAACCTGATCTGCGAGGTGTCCGACGCCAGCAGCACCGCCCCGCACCTGCGCCATGCGGCCAGCACCGACGAGGGCGGCCGCGGGCTGTTCCTCGTCGCCCAGCTCGCCCAGGCGTGGGGCACCCGCTACACCCCCGGCGGCAAGGTCATCTGGGCCGAGTGCGCGCTGGAGGCCCCCGGCGGAAAGGGCGCCGCCGAGCGGTTTTTCGACGACATCCCGGCCCTCTGACGGCGGCTGCGGCGCCCACGCCACAACGGGCCGTACCATGACGGAATCCCACAGAGCGTCATGAAGGGTGCAGTGCGGCCCGGCCCGTCGGGCCCCAGGAAGAACCACGAGGCCGACCCCCGGAGAAGTCCGTGCACGACGCTCCCGACCGCAGCCCTCCCCCGCGCCCCGGCCCCGAGCCGCTCGTCCGCATCCGCGGCGTCGGCAAGCGGTTCGGCGGCACGCTCGCCCTGGACGCCGTCGACCTCGACATCCGGCCCGGCCGCGTCCTGGCCCTGCTCGGGCCCAACGGCGCGGGGAAATCCACCCTCATCAAGGTGCTCGCGGGCGTCCATCACGCCGACGCGGGCACGGTGACGGTCGCCGGGCACCCGCTCGGCACCGAAGCGGCCTCCCGCGCCATGTCGTTCATCCATCAGGACCTGGGGCTGGTCGAGTGGATGACGGTCGCCGAGAACATCGCCCTGGGCGCCGGATACCCGCGCCGCGCCGGCCTGGTGTCATGGCGCCGCACCCGCCGGCAGGCCACCGCCGCGCTGGGCATCGTCGCCGCGCATCTGGACCCGGACACGCCGCTGGCCGACCTGCCGCGCGCCGAACGCTCCCTGGTGGCCCTCGCCCGCGCGCTGTCCAGCCGGGCCGCGCTCCTCGTCCTCGACGAGCCGACCGCCAGCCTCCCGGCGGCGGACTGCGCCCGGCTCTTCGACGTGCTGCGCACCCTGCGCGACCAGGGCCACGCCCTCGTGCACGTCACCCACCGCATCGACGAGGTGTACCGGGTCGCCGACGACTTCGCCGTGCTGCGCGACGGCCGTCTGATCAGCGAGGGCCCGCTGCGCGGCTACGACCCGGCCCGCCTCGTGCACGACATCGTCGGCCGTCCCCCGGGCGGCCACCGGATCGCACCCGCCGCGGGCCCGGCCGTCCTGCGCCTCGACGGGGTGGGGACCGCGAACACCGCACCGGTCAGCCTGGAACTGCGCGCGGGGGAAATCCTCGGCATGGTGGGCCTCACCGGCGCCGGGCACAGGGAACTGGGCCGTGCCCTCGCCGGCGCCGGCCGCCTCCTCGGCGGGCGGGCCCTGCTCGACGGGCGGCCCTACGCGCCCGACACGGTCGCCGCCGCGGTCGCCGCCGGCGTCGGCCTGGTGACCAGCAACCGCCAGGAGGAGGGCTGCGCCGCCGAACTGACGGTGCGGGAGAACTTCCTGGCCAACCCCCGGGCGGGCGGCGGCCCGGCCGTCCACTGGATCCGCCCCCGCCGCGAGCGCGCCGCGGCGGCCGCCCTGATCGAGCGGTTCTCGGTGTCGCCCGGGGACACCGAGGCGCCGATCGCCACCCTCTCCGGAGGGAACCAGCAGAAGGTCATGATCGGCCGGTGGCTCGGGCGCGAGCGGCGGCTGCTGATCCTGGAGGAGCCGACCGCCGGGGTCGATGTCGGCGCCAAGGCCGCGCTCTACCGCCTGCTCCAGGAGGCGCTGGCCGACGGCCTCGCGGTCCTGCTGCTGTCCACCGACTTCGAGGAGGTCGCCCAGGTGTGCCACCGGGCCCTGGTCTTCGTCCGCGGGGACGTGACCGTGCAGCTGAGCGGCGAGGCGCTGACCGCCGCCGCACTCGCCCGCGCCTCCTCGGCCATGACCGCGCTCACCGGGACGAGGAGACAATGACGCGCTCGCCCCGTCCCCCGCTGGGCCGCCGGTGGGGTCACCTCCTCGGCGCCTACGGCCTGCTGGCCCTCACCGTGCTGCTGTTCCTCGCCTTCTCGCTGGCGCTGCCGGACACCTTTCCCACCCTGGACAACATCTCCGAGGTGCTGTCCAACGAGTCGATCCCCGCCGTCCTCGCGCTCGGCGCGATGATCCCCATCGTCACCGCGAAGTTCGACCTGTCCATCGGCTACGGACTGGGCCTCGCGCACGTCATGACGATGCGGCTGATCGCGGAGGAAGGGTGGCCCTGGCCGCTCGCCTGCCTCGTGGTGGTGCTCGGCGGGGCGGTCGTCGGCGTCTTCAACGGGGTCGTCGTCGAATTCGCGCGGATCGACTCCTTCATCGCCACCCTCGGCACCGGCAGCATCCTCTACGCCGTCACCGGCTGGCTCACCAACGGGTCCCGGATCGTCCCCGGCCCGCAGGGCCTGCCGGCCGGCTTCACCGACCTCTACGACTCCCGGTTCCTCGGCCTGCCGGTCTCCGCGTTCTACGTCCTGGCCCTCACCGCCGTCCTGTGGCTCCTCCTGGAGCGGCTGCCCCTCGGCCGGTACCTGTACGTCATCGGCTCCAACCCCCGCGCCGCCGAACTCGTGGGCATCCCCGTCCGGCGCTATGTCATCTACGCGTTCACCGGATCGGGCCTGGTCGTGGGCGTCGCCGGAGTCCTGCTGGCCGCGCAGCAGCGGATCGGCAACCCGAGCGTCGGACTGGACTACCTGCTGCCCGCCTTCGTCGGCGCGCTGCTCGGCTCCACCGCGATCAGACCCGGCCGCGCCAACGCCCTGGGCACCCTGGTCGCCGTCGTGATCCTCGCCGTCGGCCTGGCCGGCATCGGTCAGCTCGGCGCCCAGTTCTGGGTCACCCCGCTGTTCAACGGCGCCACGCTGCTGCTCGCCGTCGGCATGGCCGGGTACGCCGCGCGCCGTCAGCTGCGCCGGGGCCGCGCGGAACCCGTCCGGCCCCGCCACGACGCGCCGCAGGCCACCCCGTGACCGCCACCCGTGCCTCCCCTCCGCAAGGAGCGCCCGTGTCCGCGCACCGCGCCACCGCCCTCGGCGCCGCCGCCGTCCTGGCCGTGGCCGTGGCCGCCGCGGTCCTCACCGGCTGCGAGCGCGGCACCTCGGCCGGCGCCGGATCGTACGCGCCCGGACCGGTGCGGACGGGCTGCCCCGCCGTCCTGGCCAGGGCCCGGGCGACCGTGGAGCGGGCCATGACGACCGGCTCCACCTGGGACGGCCCCACCACCGGCCCCCGGGCGGTGCCCGACAAGCGGATCGTCTATGTCGCGCAGACCATGAACAACCCCGGTGTCGCGGGCGCCGCCGACGGCGTGCAGCAGGCCGCGCGGGCCATCGGCTGGCAGGTCAGGGTGATCGACGGCCAGGGCACCCCCGCGGGCATCCAGGCGGCCTTCAGCCAGGCCCTCGCCCTGCGGCCCTCGGGCATCGTCATCGGCGGCTTCGACCCGCATCTGACGTCGCAGCAGGTGGCGAAGGCGGGCGCCGCGCACATCCCGCTCGTCGGCTGGCACGCCGTCGACGCCCCCGGCCCGAGCCGGAACCCCGCGCTCTTCAGCAACGTCACCACCCGGGTCCAGGACGTCGCGCGGAGCAGCGCGGACTGGATCATCGTGCACTCGCACGGCCACGCCGGGGTGGTGGTGTTCACCGACGACTCGATCCCGTTCGCCAGGCACAAGTCCGAGCTGATCGAGAAGGAGCTGGCCACCTGCTCCGGCGTGCGGTTGCTGGCCGAGGAGAACATCCCGCTCGCGGACACCAGCAGCCGCACCCCCCAGGAGGTCTCCTCGCTGCTCTCCCGCTTCCGGGACGGCTGGACCCACTCCGCCGCCATCAACGACGTGTACTTCGCCGATGCCGCCCCGGCACTGCGCGCCGCACGCAGGAAGGGCCGCGGCACCCCCTTCAACATCGGCGCCGGCGACGGCGACCCGTCCGCCTTCCAGCGCATCAACGGCGGCCAGTTCCAGGCCGCCACCGTTCCCGAACCCTTCGCCCAGCAGGGCTGGCAGATCCTCGACGAGTTCAACCGTGCCTTCTCCGGCCGACCCGCCAGCGGCTATGTCGCCCCCGTGCACATCGCCACGGCCGCCAACAGCAAGGGCGCCACGACCTGGGACCCGCCGGGCTACCGCGCGGCGTACCTGCGGATCTGGGGGAGGTGAGCCGCCTCTCGCACCGTCCTGGGGAGCCGGGCGTCAGCGCGGCGGGCCCGGGTGCTCGCGCGCCACGGAGTCGACGAGGGCGCGCACCGCCGGCAGCCAGGGGCGGTCCCGCGGTCCGCACAGCACCAGCTCCCTGCTGTGGTGCGGGGTGACCGGCACCAGGACCAGATCATCAGGGACGACCGAACGGGAGACCTCGGGCAGGATCGAGACGCCGAGCCCGGCCTGGACCATGCTGAGCAGCGTGCCGAGGTCCCGCACGCGGTGGGCCGGGGTGTACTCCTCCCCCGCCAGCCGGTGGATGGTGCGGATGTGCCGCTCGCAGCCGTTCGGCGAGAGGACCAGCGGGTCGTCCGCGAGGTCCGCGACATGGACGCTCTCCTCCCCCGCCAAGGGGTGGTCCTGCGGGAGCAGGGCATGGAAGGGGTCGGTCACCAGCAGCGCGCCGCCGCGGCCGTCCCCGCGCACGGTGTCCGGCGGCGGATCGGCCACGATGGCGGCGTCCGCCGCCGCCCCGGCGAGCCAGGCCTCGGTCTCCTCGCCGCTCCCCTCGAACACCCTGACCTGGAGCGCGGGCAGCCGCTCGGACCACTCACGCAGCAGTGCGGGCAGCAGTCCCTGGCAGACCGTGGGGGTGGCGGCGAGCCGCACCGTGCCGCCCGACGTCGCCCGGTGCCGCGCCGCGACGTCAACCACCGCGTCCGCCCCCGCGAGCGCCGCCCGGGCATGGGACAACACCGCCTCCCCAAGCACCGTGCTACGTACAGGAGTTGAACGCACCAGCAGCACATCACCAAGCGCCCGCTCGAGCGCAGCCACCGCATGCGAAACCGCCGACTGACTAACCCCCAATTCCACCGCCGCCGCTCCAAAACCCCCCGCGTCGACCACCCCGACGAACGCCCGCAACTGCGTCAGATTCAACCCCACGCCCCCGCTCCCTCCCTCTCGTGCCCCGCCATGAGAGCACATGAAGCCACTCTCGACAGGACACCGAGCCCCTCCCACACCCTCCCTCCCACGGATGCCCATGAGGCCCTCTCATGCCCCCATCGACGCTCCTCGTTGGACCCATCGTCCCTGACCGGAGAAGCTCATGAGCATTCACTCCACTCCCGGAAAGGCACCGCCCCATGCCCTACATCCGAGTCACCGTCTCCGACCCTGACCTGCCCCCCGCCCGCCGCCACGCTCTCGCCGAGGGCCTCACGGACCTGGCCGTCTCCGCCCTCGGAAAGTCCGCGGCCCGCACCACGGTCCATGTCCACCCGGTCCCCGCCGACCACTTCTTCGTCGCCGGCCGCCCGGTCCACGAAGCCACCGGCGCACACGTGGAAGCGAGCATCACCGCGGGCACCAACAGCGCCGAGGAAAAAGCCCACTTCCTCACCGGCGCCTACGCCCTGCTACGGGAAACCCTGGGCATCCTCCCCCCGGTCGCCGGCGTAGCCCTCTACGAACTCCACCCCGAAAGCTACGGCTACAACGGCATCACCCAACTCGCCCACTACCGGGCCACGACCGGGGCGGCCGTCCCCCAGGAGTCGCCATGACGCCACCGCCACGCCTGATCCGTTGATGACGCGCACGGTATGACACCGGCGCCCATAGGTGGGCGTGAACCGGGTACCCGGTTCACGCAAGCCGCCGCAACGGAGCGGCAGGTGCCCGCCCGGGCCGGTTGCGGTATCGGCCGGCCTTCGCATGAAAGGCACAGCATGCTCTTTTTGGTCGTCTCCCTCTTCCTCTTCGGTGCGTTGCTCGGGACGGCGGGTCATGTCCCGGTGCCCGTCACGGTGCTGGGCGGGATCGCCATCACGGCCTGGCTCGCGGTGTTCTTCTGGCGGGAACGCCGCAAGAGCGGCATGAAGGGAGCCTCGCGATGACCTCGACCTGGATTCCGCTGAAGACCGGGCCCCGCCCGCAGGCCGACCGGATGGCCGTCGCCGCGTTCGTCTGCGGCCTGGTGGGGACCGTGGTCTTCAACGTCTTCTTCGGCCCCTGCGCCGTCCTGTTCGGCATCCTGGCACTGGCCCGCGGCACGATCCGCCGCCTGCGCGCCTGGCTGGGCATCGCCTTCGGCGTCCTCGACCTCGTCCTGCTCTTCGTCCTGACCTCGTCCGGCGGAACGGTCAGCTGGCACCTCTAGGGGTACCTCCAGATGCCACGCGGCGGAGCACCCACACCCCGCATCAGCCGTGCTGGGCCCGGTCGTACACCTTCTCGGCGGTGGTTCCCAGTACTTCTCCCTGCATCTGGGTCGGTGTCAGCGAGTCCAGTGAGCTGTTGACCGAGACCAGGGTGCCCTTGCCGGTGGGGGTGTGGAAGTCGGCCAGCCACGGGCCGCCGCTGGAGCCGCCGCTCATGTCGCAGGGGATGGCCTGCTGGGCGCTCTGCTTCTTCGCCGTACCGACGCAGCGCAGGAGTTCCTCGCCGAGCTGCGGGCGGGTGGCGGAGTAGCCGAAGGAGGAAATGGTGCCGCCGACGGGGCGGTTGAAGGCGATGTCCTGGCCGCCCACGACATCGGTGAGCTTGCGGCCGCTCCCGTCGGTGTCGACCACCAGCGTGGCCAGGTCGTCGGTGGAGTCGTTCTCCCAGGCGCGCGGGGTCATCGCGGTGCGGACCGCGAACGCGCCGTAGGGCAGCTTGCCCTTGCTGTAGCCGGGGGCGAACACCATCAGGATGTGGGTGTTGCCGGGAGAGGAACCCCGGCGGACACAGTGTGCGGCGGTCATCACGGCGGAGCGGTTGGCGCTCTTCACCGCCGTCGCCGTGCACCAGGTGTCGGCGCCGTTCGCGTTGACGAAGAAGAGCCGCCCGATCGTCTTCAACGCGGTGCCCTGCCACGGCTTGGCCCTCGGCCCGGTCGGCCCGAGGTCGACGGACTTCCCGACGGCCTTGATACGGGCGGGCGTCCAGTAGGCGAGTGATTCCCGGCGTTCCTTGGCCGTGTACGCCAGGACGGAGACCGGGTCGGCCGCGGCGGCTCGGGGCATCGAACCGGCCTTGGCCGTTGCCGTCGCCGGGAGGGGGACGGCGAGGGCGAGGGCCGTACCGGCCACGGCGAGTGCCATGGCCCGGCCACGAAGGCGCAGCAGCAAGGAAGTTGGGGTCTTGGGCATGGTGGGTGGTGTCTCCTCGGTGCCGATGGGGCCTTGCCGACGGGGCCTGGCCGACGCGCCCTAGTGGCGGGTGACGGAGCGGATCCAGGCGAGCTGCTGGGAGACCTCACCGGCCTGGGCGGTCGTCTCCCGGTCGGAGCCGTTGAAGACGCCGAGGAGGGTTTCGGTGCCGTGCGGGCCGATGCTCATCACCGGGCCGCCGGAATCGCCGCCGGCGGGAATCCCGGACACCTTTTCCATGCAGAAGTCCGGGCCGCCCGGGGCGGTGAAGCCCGCGCAGCGGGGATCGTCCGGCCGTACGACGCGCAGGTCGGACTGCTTGAGCACGGGAGACTGGCAGGTGTTCTCGTCCCCGGTGCAGGTGGCGCCCCACCCGTACTGCCGCACCACCTGGCCGAGGTGCACGCCGGCCGTGGCCAGGGGCGCCGTGCGGATGTTCATCGGCTGGACCTTGATGAGCATCATGTCGGAGTGCGCGCTTCCCGCGCGCTTGCCGGGGAGCGGGCGGACCGTGGTGCCCTTCCGCATGTCGAGGTTGCCGACCCGGAACGAGATCCGCTTGTCGGCGACCGGCTGCGCCTGCTCGTAGAAGCAGTGCGAGGCGCTGATGATCCACCGGTCGGTGACGGCGGTGCCGGTGCACGTCGGCTTGCCGTCGATGAGCATGCGCACCGCCCACGGGCCGTAGGTACTCTTCGAGCCGCCGATGACGGCGGAGGCCGGCGCGGACGACATCACCACACCGGTCAGCAGCAGTAACGCGGTCAACAGCAGCACACGCACGCGACGCACCATCCGGAACAGCTCCTCTCAACGGGCACCATCCGTACGAAGGAGGAGATGCCTCGCGGGGGCGAAAAGTTCCGAAGGGCGCGAACGAAACGTATCGGGGCCGTCGTTCGGCCGCTCGTCGTTCGCCCGGCCGGGGGTTCCGGCCGGGCGGCGGGCCCTGCCACGCAGGGCGCCGATGGCCGTCAGCCGCGGCCCGTGAAGGCCCGCATGAACTCGTTGGTGTTCTTCCCGGTGCTGGAACACGTTGCCTGCGCCTGGATGTTGGCGCCCTCCGGGCACGGCTTGTCGCGGGTGGCGGACCACATCGACAGCCGGCCGAGCCCCTTCTGCCGGGCGAAGGCCTTGAGTTCGGCCGCGTCGCCGGGCGTGAAGATCTCGCCCTTGACGTCGTTCACCCCGATCATCGGCGTGACGCCGACCGCCTTCCACGCCGCGGCCTCACCGCTCAGGCCCAGCGCGGACTTGACCTGCCGCTGGGTGGCAGTAGCGGCGGCGATGGCGTATTTGCCCATGTCGCCGGTGTAGGAGGTGCCGTAGTCCATGGCCATGATGTTCACGGTGGAGATCCGGACGCCGTTCTTCTTCGCGCTCCTCAGGAGGGCGACGGAGTTCCGGTTCAGGCCCGAGGGCATCACCGGCAGGGTGAAGGAGACGTCCAGCTTCCGGCTCTGCTGGAGCTTGGCGATCGCCCGGGCGCGCCTGTCGTTGGCCTTGGTGTCGGTCAGGGCGGCGGCCTCGATGTCGAAGTCGGCCCCGGTCAGATGGTAGGCGTCGATGACCTTGCGGTAGGCGTCCACCAGCTTGTCCACCGAACCGCAGGACCGCGCCAGCTCGTTGCCGCTCTGGCCGCCGAAGGAGATCCGCACCTCGCCGCCCTGGGCGCGCAGTTGCTCCGCCTGCTCCGCCACCGGGTTGTCGGCCAGTTCCTGCCGTCCGCCCCACTTGGGCTCGCAGCCGCCGCCCGGGGAGACAAACGCCAGGGTGTAGTCCTTCACGCCGGTCTCCCGGGCGCCCTTGAGGAGGTCGTAGGAGGGCGTGAGCGAGGTGTCGACGTACGGGGCGAAGGCGCCGGAGGGCCTGGAGGGGGCGTGCGGGGAGGGCGCCTTGGTCGCGGGGGGCGTGCTCTTGTGCGGCGGGGGCGTCGCCGGCCCGGGGGTCTTGGCGGGGTCCGGGTCGCCGGACGAGCAGCCGGCGAGCAGCGACGCCGCGAGTGCCGCGGCCGTCGCCGCCGCCATGGCGGCCGGTATCCGAGTGCGGCTCCCGCGCACGGCGGGCTGTGAGGTGTGCTTCGTCATCGTCGGGCTGCATCCTTTGTGGGGGGTGAGCGGTGGTGTGGGGGTCTGGGTCCCGCACGGCTGCCGCGGTCCTCCCCCACCGCCCCGGGAGCGGACCGCGATCCGGACGCGTTCCGGATCAACTTCCCTCGGCCCAAGGCAATCGCATCCTTTTTCCCTGGTCAAGAAATGCCCTTCGGCGCGGGCGGGCGCGGGCACGGTCCGCAGCCGAGGTGCTGCGGACCGTCGCTACTGTGGGACGATCCGCCGGCGTGGTGACCGGCGGCGGGCCGCCGCCCCCTCCGCGCGCCGCCCGGAGCCCCGTGGCGGCCGGCCCCGTGACGGATCACACCGTCACAGGTGGCACCGTGACCGACACCACCGTGACCGACAGCACCCTCGCCGGCGGCCTGATGGCCGGCAGCCGGAGGAAAGGAAAGCGAGCATGACAAACGTGCAAGGAACCTCCCTGGACATCCGCACCCCGGACGGGACCGCCGACGCCTACCTCGCGCACCCCGGCGACGGCGCGGCGCACCCCGGCGTCCTGCTCTACATGGACGCCTTCGGGCTGCGCCCCGCACTGGAGGACATCGCCCGCCGGCTGGCCGGGCACGGCTACACGGTGCTGGTGCCCAATGTCCTGTACCGGGCCGGGCGCGCCCCCGTGGTGGAGCTGCCGGACTTCATCGATCCCGCCCAGCGGCCGGAGATCTTCAAGCCGCTCTTCGGCCTGGTCCAGTCGCTCACTCCCGACCTGGCGCTGCGGGACGTCGGCGCCTACCTCGACTGGCTGGACGCCTCCCCGCTGGTCGCCGACGGGCCGATGGGCACCGCCGGCTACTGCATGGGTGGCGTCCTCGCGCTGCGCACCGCCGCGGCCCACCCCGACCGTTTCGGGGCGGTGGCCTCCTTCCACGCCGGCCGCCTGGTCACCGAGGCCGAGGACAGCCCGCACCGGCTCCTCGGCCGCGTCACGGCGGAGCTGTACTTCGGCCACGCCGACCAGGACCAGTCGATGCCGGCCGACCGGATCGAGGCCCTGGAGCAGGCCGCGGACGCGGCGGGCGTGACGTACCGCAGCGAACGGTACGAGGGCGCCTCCCACGGCTACACCCAGGCCGACACCGCCGCGTACGACGCCGAGGCGGACGAGCGGCACTGGCGCAACCTGCTGGAACTCTTCGCACGCCGCCTCTGACCCCGCGGGCCGTCCGGGGCGCTCAGCGGGCCCTCCGGGGCGCTCACCCGACCGCGACAGGCAGCCGCTTGAGGGCGTGCGACCGGAACGACGCGCGCCACTGCAGCTGTTCGTCGGGGACGGCGAGCCGCAGCCGCGGGAAGCGGTCGAGGAGGGTGGAAAGGGCGGTGCGGATCTCCAGCCGGGCCAGGGCGGCGCCCAGGCAGTAGTGGACGCCGTGGCCGAGTGCGAGGTGCACCTTGTCGGCGCGGTGGAGGTCGAAGCGGTCCGGTTCGGGGTAGCGGGCCGGGTCGCGGTGGGCGGCGGCGAGGCCGAGCAGCACGGTGTCGCCGGCCGGAATCCGTACGCCGCCGATGTCGACGGGCTCGGTGGGGAAGCGCCGGATGGCCATCTGGTTGGGGTGGGCGAAGCGGAACAGCTCCTCCACGGCCTCGGGCATCAGCTCGGGCCGCGCCCGCAGGGTGCGCAGCTGGTCGGGGTGGCGGAGCAGGGCGAGCAGCCCGCCGCTGATCAGGTGCTGGGTGTTCTCGCTGCCCGCCATGAGGATCAGGAAGGCCAGCGAGACCAGTTCGTCCTCGCTGAGCCGGGTGCCCTCGTCGCGGGTGGCGATCAGGGAGGACAGCAGGTCGTCCGCGGGCCGGGCCCGGCGGTCGGCGATGAGGTCCACGAGGTAGCGGTGGATGTGTCCGATCGCCTCGGCGGTGTGTCCCGGGTACTCGGGGGCGAACATCGCGGCGACCCAGCCGGAGAACGTGCGGCTGTCCGCCTCGGGCACGGCCAGCAGGTCGCCGATGACGGCCAGCGGCAGGGGGTTGGCGAACGTCGTGACCAGGTC
Organism: Streptomyces kronopolitis; assembly: GCF_014646275.1. Classification (GTDB taxonomy): domain Bacteria; phylum Actinomycetota; class Actinomycetes; order Streptomycetales; family Streptomycetaceae; genus Streptomyces; species Streptomyces kronopolitis. The sequence continues at coordinate 301,043 of NZ_BMND01000002.1, read as the reverse complement.
GGCCTCCCCGGCCTCGGCCAGCCGGTCGGCGAGCTGCGCGGCCACCGTGGCCACCCGCGTGCGGAGTTGCTCGACGTGCCGCGGCGTGAAGCCCTTCGAGACCAGCCGGCGCAGCCGCAGATGGTCGTCGGGGTCGATGTTGAGGAGGTTGGCGTCCAGCGCGGGCGGCAGGGAGAAGCCCCGGTAACCGTTCGTGGAATGCGCCTTGTTCACCGACAGCCGGGTGTCGGTGAGTCCGGCCCTGACGTCGCGCTCGCGGGTGACGAGCCAGACGGGGGACCCGTCGGGCAGTGCGATCCGGTGCACGGACCCCGCGTCGCGCAGCCGGGCGTAGGTGGGGTACGGGTCCTGGAAGAACTCGTGGTCGAAGGGCCGGCTGAGGGCGGTGGTCGGCTGCGTCATGGGCGTTCCTGGGGTGCCGGGACGGCCGCGGGGTGCGCGGCCGCGGCCCGGGCGATCGGGGACGTGGTGAAGGCGCGCGCCAGCTTGCGCTGGAAGGCGAGTTCGGCGGCGAGGTCCTGGGGCTCCGCCATCCGGGGGGTCTGCGGGTGGACGGCGGGCCGGCGCTGGGCGGCGCGCGCCTCCAGGGCGGCCCTGAGCTGTGCCGCCTCGACGGTGGCCGCCAGGTCGGTGCCGGCCAGACCGGCCGCGAGGGCGCGCTCCTCGGCGGCGCCGGCCACCGCGGCCGGGGTCCACACCCGCAGTGCCCACTGGGCGTCGCGGATCTCCACGAGCCTGCGGTAGAGGCGGGTGCGCAGATCCGTGTCGGGTTCGAGGTGCAGCACCGGTTCGGGGATCTGGGAGGTGACCTCGCGGTGCAGCGGGCCGAGCTCCCGGAAGGCGCGGTAGTCGGTGAACCGCCCCCACAGCGCGCTGAGATGGCGGCCCCAGTCGGGCAGGATCCAGCCCAGGGTCTTGCTGAGGGTGGCGATGGTGACGGCGACCTGCGCCACGGGCTCCCAGGCCTGCCCGCCGACGCCGAACTGGGCAGCGACGATGTCGGCGGCCCGGCAGCCGGTGTAGACGAGGGCGAACGGCAGGGTGGCGGCGATGAGGTACAGCCCGCGGCGCATCCAGGGGTGCGGTGCGATCCGGGCGTAGCGCCAGCCGAGGACGCCCACGTCGATCTGGTTCGCGGCGTAGGCGAGCAGATAGAGGGTGAGGTAGGCGGGGTAGTACTGGGCGCTGTCGAGGGCGAAGTCGTCGGGCTTCTCACCGCGGCTGGTGGCCGCGGCGAACAGCGCGACCATGGCGGCGAGGACGAGCCCGAGCCCGATCAGCCGGGGCCGCGCCTTGCGCCAGGCGAGGGGGGCTTCATGGGTGAGGTGGAGCAGCACGACCTGCTGGCAGGCCGTCAGCAGGACGACGCAGCTCTGCGACAGCAGCCCGGAGAAGTTGACGATGCCGACGGCGCTGCTGAGGGCCGCCCAGACCGCGGGGGTGGAGACGGTGTAGGTGACGAACAGGAAGAAGAAGTTGCCGAGCAGCGCGAGCTGCGTCACGGACCGGTCGGTGCGCAGCACGCGCAGTTTGTACAGCAGCGCCAGGCCGGCGACGACGGCGCACAAGGGGTAGAGAACGCTATTCATGACTTCCTCGGAAGGCGGGATTGTCCAGCGCACCGAGCCGGGCGACCAGCTCCTGCATGGCGGGTGGGACGGGCCGGGGCCGGCCGGTGGTCCAGCTGCCGATCCGTCGTCCGATCAGGGAGCCGACGTACTCGGCTTCGGTCTCCGCCCAGGACCGGGCGTGTTCGCGGCCCAGGGTCCGGCGGATCAGCGTGGGGTCGAGCGAGGGCAGCAGCAGCCGGGAGGCCTCGGGGGTGAGGACCGGGCTCGCCTCGTGGTCGCAGATGAGGTGGCCCAGCTCGTGCAGGATGACCTGCTGCTGGTGCACGGGGGCGAGCCGCTCCTCGTAGACGACGTACTCCGCGCCGGCCGTGGAGACCCAGAGGCCGTCGGGGCTGCCCAGCGGCAGGGGGCAGGGCAGCAGCTGGATGGGCCGTCCGGAGCGCCGGCTGAGGTGGGCGCACAGGTCGTCGACGGACAGCTCGGTGCGGGCGGGCAGCTCCAGCTCGTCGACCCGTCGCTCGCACGCCTCGCGCAGCCGCGCCGCCTGCGGGTCCACGTGCCGGTGCCGCCAGCGCATCACCATCACTGCGCGGTGGCGTCGTCGCCGCCCTGCCCCGGAAGGTCCTCGAGGGTCGCCCGGGCGGCTTCGGCGGTGGTGACCAACCGGGTGATGAGATGGCTCAGTTCGGTCAGCGAGGAGGCGGGCGCGGCGGGTCCGGTCTGGCGCAGTGCCACGCTCTCCACGCGATGGCTGCGCAACTTGCTGAGCAGCTCCAGCTCGGAGTTGACGTCGTTGAAGACCTGCTCGTCGAGGAAGTAGGCGACGCGGGAGATGCCCAGGCTGTGGGCCACCTTGACGAGCGTCTCCACGGTCAGGTTGGTGCCGTCCGCGGATTCGGCGGCGGCCAGGGTGCGCTTCGAGACCCCGGCGAGTTCCGCGAGCCGGGCCAGGGTGACGGGGCCTTCGGGGTGGTGCTGGCGGAGATGGCGGAGCCGGCGGGCGATGGCGGTCTTGGCGGCGTGCGCGGCCTCGTCCGGACCGGCGGACATGCCTGCCCCCTTGGCGAGTTCGTGACGGTCCACCCTTGTCCCTCCATGGCGTGTGCACTACAGGATCGCACGCGGCACGATGCCCCCGGTGCAGGGTACGCGGCGCCGCTGACCTGCGTACGGAGGGAGGGATGCCGGCCCCCAGCGGCGGCCGGCATCCCGGGCGGAGTGCGGTGTGGCCGAAACGACGCGGCCCCTGGCCGGATCGAGTGGCCGGTCAGCCGCCCGCGGTCGCGTCGTGGACGAGGTGCAGTCCGGGGCAGAGGTGCGGGGCCGGCAGCGGCCACGAGGGCGGCAGCGCGGACTCCGCCGCCATCGACTCCCGGGCGGCCCGTTCGGCCTCCCCGCGGCCCGGGCCCAGGCGGTCCCGCCAGATCAGCTCCTCGGCGATGCCGTAGGCCCAGGAGCCGAGCCAGCCGCTCTGCCGCGGGCAGTGCAGCGCCAGGGCGCCCCGCAACGCGTCGTAGGCGCACAGGAGTTGGCCGGACAGCTCGGCGTCGCGATGAAGGGCGTGCGGACGCTCGTGCGGCGGCGGTACCGGGCAGTCCTCCAGCAGGTGCGCCACCCGCCGGAGGAGCAACTGGGCGCCGTCCTTGAGCGGCTGGGGCGCCGAGCCCTTCGGGCACGAGACCTCCCAGAGCTCTTCGAGCGGATCGTCGTCCCGGGTGAAGGGCGGCGCGGGCGCCTCCTCGCACGGAGAGTCGTCCGCGGTGACCGCGGCGGGCGCACCGCCCTCGGCGCGGCGGTGCTGTGTGCACTCCGGGACGGGGCCCACCACGGGCGAGTGCCGCAGGAGGTGTTCGTGGTGCAGTTGGGACCACAGGTCACGCGGGGCGGCCGGTCCGGTGAGCAGGCACCAGACGGGGTTGATGTGCCAGCTGTAGCCGGTGACGCGTTCTATGTGTCCCGAGCCGCGCGTGGCGAATACGGCCAGCCGCCCGGTGGAATTGTCCTGGACCTGCGTGTAGAGGCTTTCCCCGAGCTGCCAGGCCGCGCCGATACCGAACGGCGCCTCCTGAGCGGCCGTTGCGCCTTTGTGCGCGGCGGCGGGAAGAAGCGTGTGCAATACCGCGTCGCCCGCCGGATTCTCGCGGTCGGCGAGGAAGGGAATGCGTCCTCGGCGGCTGCCGGAGAGAGAACTGCTGCGCTCAGCCGCCATGCGGGTCTCCCGTCGCGGTTCGGCAGGCGGCAACAGCCGTGTCCGGCTGGGCCGCAGAAGCTATGACGGTCACTGGTCGTCCCCCTTTGGCCATCTCTCGAAGGCTCCGCTTCGAGACGATAGACACAAGCGCAGCATGGTGCAACTAACTGCCGGTGTCATGCAATAAACTGCACCGTCCCCCTACGCCGGCTCGGGTTCCTGCGTACCGGCAGGGGTCCGGCGGCGGACCCGCTCCAGCAGGCCCGCGGGGTCCGGTTCGGCCTGGAGGGCGCGGAGCAGCAGCAGCCACATGTCGTGCAGATGGGCCTCGATGTGCCGGCGCCCCTCCAGCGCGTCGGAGACGGTGTGCAGCCCGAAGAAGGCGCAGACGACGCTGTGGGCGGTCGCGGCGGGCGACACCCCGGCGGCGAGTTCGCCGCTGTCCCCGGCCTCTTCGAGGAGCTGGGTGACCGCCTCGATCCAGCCGAGGAACGGGGCGGGCAGCTCGGTCTCGATGGCCTTGCGCTCGGCCCAGAGGCGGGACCCGGCGCGTACGACGATGTCGTCACGGAACGAGCGGGCCACGTCGAAGCTGAGGCCGACGAGCTGCTCCAGGGCGGGCAGGCCGGGCTTCCGGTTGCGGGTGATCAATTGCGGCCAGGTGGCGAAATGCTCCTCGACGATGGCCAGCGCGAGTTTCTCCTTGCTGGCGAAATGAAAATAGATGGCTCCGCTGGTACGGCCGGAATGTGCGCTGATATCGCTGATGCTGGTACCGGCGTAGCCCCGCTCGTCGAACAGGGCTGCCGCCGCCTCCAGAAGGAACCTGCGGGTCGTCTTCGCGCGGATCTGCACGTACACCTCAGACGTCGTTCTCGTGCCGGCGGCCCGCAATCTATCGCGCTGCGCCACCCGGAATGAACAGGTGCGGATGTTCGAATTTCGATATTCCCTGGTCGTATGAGTTCCTCAACTGCTGGCACTGCCGGAAAGAGTGAGCCGCTCAGCCGGTCCCGCACCGTCGAGCGGGAGCTGGTGCACCGCACCTCCGTGGCGGAGGTCCTCCTCACGGACGTACGGCGGACCCGTACACCCGACGTCTTCGCCGCGGCCGCGTCCTGGCCGCGGGCCCATGCGACGTTCCCCCGCGACGGGTCACAGCGGCACAGCCCGTTGATCATGGTGGAGACGCTGCGCCAGCTGGGCCTGTACATCCCGCTGCGGTTCTACGCCGTTCCCGCGGCGTGCCACGCGGTCATCACCGACCTCTACTTCCGCCTCGCGGCCGGCAGTGCGCCGCCCGCTCACTCCGGCGCGACCGAGGTCACCTGCCGCGCGCGGGTGAGCGCCGTACGGCGCACCGCGGACCACCGCGTGTGCGCGCTGCGCCTGGACGCCGTCTTCACCGTCCGCGGGCTGGCCTTCGGGCAGGGCGGCGGCGGTGTGCGGTTCCTGAGCGAGGCGCAGTACCGGGCGTTGCGCGGCCGGGCCGCCCGGGTCGCGGTGGCCGTCCCGTCCCCGGACGGGGCCCACCGGCCGCCGGCCGCGGCGCTGGCCGTGAACCACCCGCAGGACGCGGTGCTCGCCGTCGCCGGGGACGGGCTGCTCCTCGCGCCCGCCGACCCGCTGCACCCGTTCCTCTTCGACCACCCGACCGACCATGTGCCGGGGATGGCGCTTCTGGAGGCCGCGCGGCAGGCCGCCTCGTACGGCAGCGGCGGCACCCTGCGCCGCCCGCGCGCCGGCCGGATGAAGGCTGTCCGGTTCACCGAACTCGCCCCGCCCGCCCGGGTGCTGTGCACGCAGTACGACTCCCTCTGCGTCTTCCGGGTCACCCAGGGCGGTACACGGACGGCCTACGGAACCCTCAGTTATCAATAGAAACATACAATATGGACAATTAGGAGCCTATTGACCGGGGCGAGTTGCCGTCCGTAACGTAACGATCGTTATTTTCCGATGCAGAGCCCACCAGGCCCCCTTTCGCGGTGGCCGACCTCTGCCGGAAACCCCCAGCCCGGTGCCCGGCGGCCGTCATCCGACGCTGCCTCGCCCCGCACGCGACCGGTCATTCGCCGCCCCGGGCCTGTCGGAACGGAAACCCGGATGACCGCACATCGCCTTTTCTCCTGGACACCCGCCGCCGTCGTCTTCGACTGCGACGGCACCCTCATGGACACCGAACGCCACTGGGTGGACGCCCGCGACCTGGTGCTGCGCGAATACGGCTGCACCCCCTCGGCCGAATTCTCCGAACAGGCCCGCGGTGTGCACTACACCGAATGCGGGCGCCTGATGGCCGAGGCGGCCGACCGCCCCGACCTGACCAAGACCATGACGGACACCCTGCTCGACCGCTTCCGCGAGCTCGTGGCCGCCAACCCCACCACCATGCCCGGCGCGCCGGAACTGGTGCACTCCGCCGTGCAGTTCGCCCCGCTGGCGGTGGCCAGCAACTGCCCGCTGGAGGTCGTCGAGTCCTGCCTGGACATGGCCGGGCTGCGGGAGTGCTTCCGCCACATCGTGGTGCCCGACGCCGCCATCAGGCCCAAGCCGCACCCCGACGTGTACGTCACCGCCGCCCGGCTCTGCGGGGTCGACCCGGGGGACACGCTGGCCGTCGAGGACTCCCACTGCGGCGTGCAGGCCGCGGCGGCCGCCGGCATGCGGGTGCTCGGGGTGGGCGCCCAGCCCGGCGAGAAGGAGCAGGAGCTGGCCGACTGGTGGGTCGACTCACTGGCTGAGCCGACGGTGCAGGGGTGGGCCGGTACCCGCATCCCGGCCCAGGACACCGGGCCCGGCGGCAACGGGGCCGCCGTCTCCTGAGTCACCCCGCCGGGTCAGGACACCCGCCCGTCCGGGGCGCGCATGAGGGCTTCGGTACCCGTCATATAGGCCTCGACGGCCCGGCGGGCGGCGTCCTCGTCGCCCGCGGCCACCGCCTCCGCCACCGGGTGGAGGCGGTCCGCGGCGGCAGCGGCGTCCTGGAACGGACCGGCGAGCGCCTGGCGCACCGGGAGGTAGCCGCCGAGCAGGGTGTTGGTCATCAGCAGATAGACGCGGTTGCCGGTGGCGCGGGCCAGGGCGCGGTGGAACTCCGCGTCGGCGAGCTGCACCTGGTCGCCGACGCCGCCGGCCCGTACGGCGGCGACCTGCTGCCGCAGCGCCGCGACATCCCGGGCGGTGGCCCGGCGCGCGGCCAACCCCCCGATCAGGGTGCCCACTTGGCGGCGCACCTCGAAGATCTCGCCCAGCCAGGCCGCGTCCCGCCGCACCAGCGACGGCAGCAGCTCCGCCGTCCCCAGCCGCCAGAAGTCCCGGACCCGCGTGCCCACCCCGTGCCGGGTCTCGACCAGGCCCGCCTGCATCAGCCGGACGAAGGCGTGCTTGAGGGTGGTGCGGTTGACCCCGTAGGAGGCGGCCAGCTCGCGCTCGGGCGGCAGCAGGGCGCCCACCGGGTGCCGGCCGTCGATGATCGCGTCCCGCAGCCGGCGCTCCAGGGCGTCGACCGTCGTGTCACGAGTGATCGGATCGTCCATCGGCGCCACCACCGCTCCCCCACCCCCACGCGGCCCGGCGGCCGTCCGACGTTGTCGTGCGCGCCCCACCGTACAAGGGCGCACGGCCGGACGCGGGATCCGCCGCCCGGGCCTCAGCCGCCCTCCGCGCCGCAGGCGGCCTCCGACACGGCGAGGGCCAACGCCATGATGGTGACCTGCGGATTGACCTCGGGGCAGCTGGGCAGCGCGGAGCCGTCCGCGATCAGTACGCCGCGCACACCGCGCAGCCGGCCGAGGGGATCCGCGGGTGCCCGCCGGGCGTCGGCGCCCAGGGCGACGGTGCCGGTCGGATGGAACGCCGACAGATGGAGCTGCCGCGGGGTGACCGTCTCCAGGGCGGCGTCCAGCTCGCGGGTGCTGCGGACGGACGGGGCGCCCGGCACCCCCGTGAACACCTCCTCGGCGCCGGCCGCCAGCAGCAGCTCGCCCATGGCCCGTACGGCGTCCAGCAGCCGCCGGCCGTCGCGCGGATCGAGGCGGTACCAGGAGACCGCCCGCTCCCGGCCCGTCACCCCGCCGCCGGGCCGGTCGGCGATCATGGCGCCGAGGGTGGCGAGATGCCCGGCACCCTCCAGGCCGGAGCGCAGCGCCCGGCCCGCACCAGGCAGCACGAAGGAGCTCAGTCCCGGCGGCGGGGCGGTGGCCTCCAACAGGATGCCGCGGTCGTGCAGTTCCTCCACGCCGGCGCTCTGCAGCACCGACGGCGTCCCGGCGACCGGCTCGGCGAAGCGGCCCGCGACGCTGGTGGCCGGGTGGACCGCGAGATTGCGGCCGGTCATCGGATGGCCGCCGAGGCCCGACCGGCGCAGCAGCAGCGGCGACTGGAGCGCGCCGGCGGCCACCACCACCAGCGGGGCGAGGATCTCGAAGGCGGTGCCGTCCGGCCGCCGGGCCGCGACCCCGGCCACCCGCGGGCCGCCCGGGCGGTCCCGCTCGACGAGGAGGCGGTCCACCCGGGCCGAGGTGACGAGGCGGGCGCCGTGCGCGCAGGCGTCGGGCAGCACCGACAGCTGCACGCTCTGCTTGGCCCCCGTCGGGCAGCCCACGACGCACTCGCAAGAGCCCCGGCACCCGGGGGCGTTGCGGCGCAGGGTGTCCGCCCGCCAGCCCAGCCGCTCGGCGCCGAGCAGGGTGAGGCGGCCGTTGGCCCCCAGCACGTCGGCGGGCTGCCGGGCCACGGTCAGGGTGCGCTCGACCTCGTCCAGCTGCCGGGCGAAGCGCGGGGCGTCGGCGAGCGGCAGGCCGAAGGAGTCCCGCCAGCGCGCCAGCACCCGGTCCGGAGTGCGGTAGCAGGTACCGGAGTTGACGATCGTGGTGCCGCCCACCGCCCGGCCGGTCGGCAGCAGCACGCCGGGCGCGCCCAGCATGACGCTCGCGCCGCCGTCACGGTAGAGCGCCCCGAACCGGTCGAGCGGGGTCCGGCGGGCGAACTCGGCGGTGGGGTGGTGCCGCCCCTCCTCCAGCACCAGCACCCGCAGTCCGGCCCGGGCCAGGGTGCGGGCGGCGATGGCGCCACCGGCACCGGAGCCGACGACGACCGCGTCGGCGCCCTGCCGGTCGGGCCACTGTGCCGAGGGCGTGCAGTCCAGCGGCGGGTCGGCGGGCGCCACCGGGCGGGCCGCCGGGGTGGCGCGGCGCGCGTGGTACTCCGTACCGGCCGCGAGCAGCACCGGGACCTTGACCAGGTCCATGAGGTGCGCCGTGCCCGGCCGGCTCGCCAGTGCGGTGACGGTGCGCTCCCGCTCCTGCGGGGTGAGGCGGGCCAGCGGCCGGCCGTGCCGGGCCCGGGCGCAGACGTCGACGGCGCGCGCCGCCGCGGCCATCGCGGCACGGGCGGTCCGCGGCATGGCGGCGAGGGCCCCGTCGAGGCGGGCGGCCACCGCGCGCACCGCCGCCGGATCCTCCTCGGCCAGCAGCGCGGCCAACAGCCCCTCGGTCGCGGTGTTCATCGCTCGCCCACCTCCGCGTGCGCGGTGCCGCGCAGGGTCCAGGCGGCCTCCGGGCGCCAGCCGCCCCACCAGCGCTCCAGGACGATCCGGGCATCGGCGGTGACGCTGTTGCGGCACACCGCACGGCTGCCGTCCGGATCGGTGTACTCCAGCGCCAGGGTGCGCTCTTCGGGCTGGTCGACCGTGACCCGGATGCGGCGCGGGCCGGCCCGTCCGGTGACGGTCCAGGAGGGCAGCCCGACCTCCGCGCGGAAGCGGCCGAGCCCGCCCCAGCCCAGCGCGGTGCGGGTGCCGCGCCGGGGCCAGTCGCGGCCCGCCCGGCGCAGCCGCAGGAACACCAGCGGCGGCAGTCGGTCCAGCCCCGGGCGGCGGGCCACCGCGGCCACCACCTCCAGCACGTCACCGCCGCCGAGGTCGGCGTGCAGCCAGGTCCAGCGGCGGGCGTTGCCGTGGCCGTAGATCCGTCCGGTGGCGCCGGGCGCGTCGGAGAGGGTGAGGTCGGTGCCGGGGCCGCGGACCGTCCCGGTGTAGCGGGCCCGGCCGCCCGGGACGATCTGCGCGGCCGGCAGCAGGGGGCGGCGCCAGGCCCAGGCGGGGAAGGTGTGCAGGGTGGCGCCTTCTTGATGCTCCGTCAGGTCCCAGGTGTACGGGCCGCAGCTGCCGCGCAGCCGGCCGGGCCCGGCCAGGGCGTCCGTGGCCCGGAACCCGGCGGCATCCGGCGTGACCGGTTCGGGTCCGAAGCGGGCGTGGTCGACCGGGCCGCCGGGCGGGCACACGGCCACCCACCCGTGCGCGTAGGCGCGGCTGCCGTCCTCGGGGGCGGTGATCTCGTGGTGCAGCCAGACCCCGGTGCCGGTCGACGGATCCGTGAGGGTGGTGTACCAGACCTCCGTCCGGCCGGGCCGGCCGTTCCACCGCGGGGCGAGCTGCGCCGGGCCGGGGTCCTCGGCCGGGAAGCGGAAGCTGGCGAGGAACGGCAGCAGGGCGCCCGACAGCGAGAAGCGCACGGTGCCGCGCCCGGCCTCCCGCCGCTCCTCGTCGTGGACGGTGAAGGGCAGGACGGTCATGGAGGTCAGCGGGTGGCGCGGCGAGGGGGACTTCCAGCCGTCCAGCAGGTAGGTGCGCCCGTCCCTGCGGAAGGTGAGGCGGTAGCGGATCCGGCGCCGGGCGAGCGGCGAGATCTCCATTTCGCCCGCCACCGGGGTGGCGCCCTCCCAGCCGTCCACCCGCAGCCGGCCGCGGGCCTGTGCGCGGGTGGTGCGCCACGGCAGCAGCACGGTGTCGGTGCGGACCTCCAGGTCCAGGCGGACCGGCCGGGCCTCCCGCTCCCCGGTCAGCGTCACGGTGCCGGTCATGGTCTCGGTGAAGCGGGTGCGGCGCTTCGTCATCGGGCGCCTTTCCGCGTGGGGGTGCTCTGCATCCGACAGCTCCTCGTCGACGTGGATCGGTCGCAGTGGCTCAGTGGATGAGCCACTCAACCAATCGACTCGCCGGGCGTCAAGAGGTCCGGCCATGACTGGAGTTGGCGACGGCGGCGAGGAGGGCGGTTCACGGGGACGCCGTGCGCGACCGTATCCGGCGATTCCCGCCCGGCCCGGACACCGGCCACGACCGTGCAGGTCAGCGGTTGCCCTTGCGGCCGGGCCGGATCACAGTGAGAGAGGAGACATGTACGAGATCGGAGAGCAGCATGATCATTCTGGGTGTCATCTTGCTCATCATCGGTTTCGTGACCGGCATCGCGATCCTGTGGACGATCGGGATCGTGCTCGCCGTCCTCGGCGCGATCTGCTGGATCCTCGGCTCACTGGGGCACGCGGTCTTCGGCCGACGGCACTACTGGTAGCGCCGTCCGCACCGGCTCGCGCGCCTCGCACACAAGGAGGAGCTCTCCGGCATGGACGAACAGACGCAGGATCCCGGCCCCCGTGGCCGCCCCGGCCCCGTAGGCGGAGTGCCGCCCGGCGAAACCCCCGCGGGCGAGGGCAGCACGGGCGCCGAGACCGGCCCCCGCGACCAGCAGGCACGCGGATGGGCCAAGGGCCCGATCATCATCCTCGGCATCATCGTCGTGCTCTGCGCGGCCTTCTTCATCGCCTACGCGGTGACCGTGGCGATCTAGGGGCTGCCGGCGCGGTAGCCGGATGCCTGGTGGTGCGGCGGGCCCGCGCCCCGGCGGCGGCTCCAGCTGCGAAACCGCGCATACGAAGCGTCCGGTGCGACTACGGAGTGTGCCCGGGTGTCCGCGGATCGATATCGCCCCCGGGGCCACTCCTCGCCCGCGGCTCTCCGTGGACCCGGTCGGCCGTCACGCCGTCGACGGTGACGGTGACGGCGACCAGCGGACCGGAAGGTGCCGGGGCCCGCGGAGCAACGCGCCCAGGCGCCAGCGCAGATCGGCCGGGTGGGCGTCCAACTCCAGGTCCGGGCAGCGTTCCAGGAGTGTGCGCACCGCGATCCGCGCCTCGATGCGGGCCAGCGGGGCGCCGAGGCAGAAGTGGATGCCATGGCCGAAGGCCACATGCCCCCGGGCGTCGCGGGTGATGTCGAAGCGCCCGGGGTCACCGAAGCGGACGGGGTCCCGGCCGGCGTCCGCGATCACGGGGAGCACGACCTCGCCGCCGCCCGGGATCACCGTGCCCGCGATCTCGGTGTCCTCGGTGGTGAAGCGGAAGGTGGAGGTCTCGATCGGCCCCTCGTAGCGCAGCATCTCCTCGACCGCGTTGTCGATCAGGGACAGATCGGCGCGCAGCGCGGCGAGTTGCGCCGGGTGGGTGAGCAGCGCGAGGACTCCGTTGGAGATGAGATTGGCGGTGGTCTCATAGCCCGCGATCAGCAACAGCTGTGCCATGCCCAGGAGTTCGGACGCGCTGAGCCGGTCGCCATCCTCGTCGCTCACCCCGATCAGGGCGCTCAGCAGATCGTCGCCGGGGCGGACCCGCTTCTCCTTCACCAGTCCGTCGAGGTAGTCGGTCATGGCCACCAGGGCTTGCCCGGCCTCCGGCGAAGCGGCGCCGAGGAGCAGGACCTCGGTCCAGGCGCGGAAGGCCTCGCGGTCCAGGGACGGCACGCCCAGCAGCTCGCAGATGACGGTGATCGGCAGCGGGAAGGACAGCGCGTCGACGAGGTCGGCGCGGCCGTCGGGCGCGGCGAGCATCGACTCCAGCAGCCCGTCGGTCAGCTCCTGGACGCGTGGCGCGAGGGACGCCATCCGGCGCGCCGTGAAGGCCCGGGCGACCAGGCCGCGCAGCCGGGTGTGGTGCGGCGCGTCGGAGCGCAGCATCGTCACGCCCAGGGTCACCTGCTGGAGCGGCTGCGCGGACGTGGCGTGCTCCCACTCCTTGGACAGCCGCGGGTCGCTGAGCGCCGCGCGCACCTCGTCGTATCCGACGACCAGCCAGACGACCGGCCCCTCCGGGAGGCGCACCCGGTGGACCGGGCCCCGCGCGCGCAGCGACGCGTACACCTCGTACGGATCGCGGACGAAGTCCTCCCCCATCGCCGTCAGATCGAGTGTCTCCACCGGTTGCGTCGCCATCCGGCCTCCTCCCCGTCCTGCCTGGTCTCGGTGCGGCCGCGTACGGGGCATCCCTTCCCGGCGCAGGGGCCGCTCACCGCGCCTCCCGCCGAATGGCCGGTCCTCGACGGCGGCGGGGCGGGGTGGCGTCCGCCGCGTCAGCCGAGCAGGTAGAGGAACGTCCCGGGCGCGGTGACGCTGCCGCCCGTGGTGGTGACCACGATGGAGACGGCGCCCAGGGAGTGGGTGGGCGCGATGGCCGCGACCCGGGTGCTGGAGAGCGCGGCGAATACGGCCTGGACGCCTCCGAAGGTGACGCCGGTGGCCGTCGACAGCCCCGTCCCGGTGATGTCGACCAGGGTGCCGCCCGCCGGGAGGCCGGTGAGCGGGGTGAAGCCCGAGACGGTCGGCGCGCCCACGACGGTGAAGGTCACCGAGGCGGTGGCGGTGCCGCCGCGGGCGGTGACGACCAGGGCCACCACGCCCGCCGCGTGGGCCGGACTCACGACGGTGAGCTGGCTGTCGGACACCACCGTCGGCGTCACGACCGTCGCGCCGAACGCCACGGACGTGGTGGTGGCGAGCCCGCGCCCGGTGACCGTGATGGTGGCGCCGCCCGCCACGGGACCGGACGTCGGCGACACGCCGACGATGACGGGCGGAGGGATGTAGTAGAAGGGCTCCGGGTCGCTGGTGCCCGCGGCCGTGCTGACCGTGGTGTCGACCACGCCGGCCCCCGAGGGGGCCACCACCGAGACGGAGGTGGCCGTATTGGCCGTGATGGTGGCCGACTTGGCGCCGAAGAGCACCGCGGTGGCGTTGGCGAGATGGGTGCCGGTCAGGGTCACGTCCGCGCCGCCGCCGGTGGATCCCTGGTTCGGACTGATCGGCATGTTCTCGCCACCTTCCCCGGCAACACCCGTGCCCTGCCTGTCACTCACCAGTTAGGCAGGGCCGCTTTCACCGGGCGAGGGCGCACTTGCCTTCTTCATCCGGATGGCGCAGCGCGGAAGCGGCGTCCGCGGGCCCCGGTGGCATCCGGCGGGGCGGGGAAGGCGCCGACGCCTGCCGGGCGCCCGCGGGGTGCCGCCGCCGGTATGACTTGCCACCCTCCGGGGTGAGCGCCCTCCCGTTCCCCGCACGGCGGGCCGTGCCGCGGCGCTATCAACGCGTGGTGAGGGAGACGGCCGCCGCCCGGCCCGTCGTGGCCGTCGCACCGCCGAGGCTGCGGCGCCGCCGCCGGGCACGCGCACCCACCGCACCGCCGAGGACAAGGAAGTCCCGTCATGCCCGATGAGCCCGAACTCCTCGTCCTCGACGCCCGCGGCGCCGACCCGGACGCCGAGATCCGCGCGCTGCACGCCCGGGGGCCCGCGTCGCGCGTGGACATCCTCGGCGTGACGGCGTGGTCAGTCAGCGAACCCACCCTGCTGAAGCGGCTGCTGAGCAGCCCGGACGTGTCCAAGGACGCCCGGCAGCACTGGCCGCGCTTCGCGGAGGTGAGCGGCAGCTGGCCCCTCGCCCTGTGGGTCTCGGTGAAGAACATGTTCACGGCCTACGGCGGCGAGCACCGCAGGCTGCGCCGCCTGGTGGCGCCCGCCTTCGCCCCGCGCCGGGTGGCCGCGCTCACCGGGACCGTCGAGGCCCTGGTCTCCGGTCTGCTCGACGGCCTGGCGGCCACCGCGCCCGGCGAGACCGTCGACCTGCGCGAGCGCTTCGCCTACCCGCTGCCGATCCAGGTCATCAGCCATCTCATGGGGCTGCCCGCGGACCAGCGCGAGGGCTTCCGCGGCGTCGTCGACGGGGTGTTCGCCACCACGCTCACCCCCGAGGAGGCGGCCGCGAACACGGCGCGCCTGTACGCCGTCCTCGACCGGCTCATCGCGGCCAGGCGGGCCGCTCCCGGGGAGGACATGACCTCCCTGCTCATCGCCGCGCGGGACGAGGAGGGCGGGGAATCGGCGCTGTCCGACGAGGAGTTGCGCGACACGCTGCTGCTGATGGTCTCGGCGGGCTACGAGACCACCGTCAACCTGATCGACCAGGCCGTCACGGCGCTGCTGACCCATCCCGACCAGCTCGCCCTGGTACGCACAGGCCGGGCCGGCTGGGCGGATGTCGTCGAGGAGACCCTGCGTCTGAGGCCGGCCATCAAGCACCTCCCGCTGCGCTTCGCGGTCCGTGACATCCCGCTGCCCGACGGACAGGTGATCGCCGCGGGCGAGGCGATCCTGGCCTCGTACGCCGCGGCCAACCGCCATCCCGGCCGGCACGGCGAGCGCACCGGCGTCTTCGACCTCACCCGCACCGCACCGGGACCGGAGCATCTGGCGTTCGGCCACGGTGCCCACTACTGCCTGGGGGCGCCGCTCGCCCGCCTGGAGGCCGTCACCGCCCTGCGGGCGCTCTTCGCACGCTTCCCCGACATCGAACTCGCCGTGCCCACAAGTGAGTTGGAGCCGGTTCCGTCGCTCATCACCTACGGGCACCGGCATCTGCCGGTACGGCTGCGGCCCGCCGTCTGACGGGCCGCAGCTGTCCGGGGGATGCCCCCGGCCGGGTGGGCGGACCGACCCGTCCGCCCACCCGGGGCTCAGGCGCCGGCCCTACGAGGCCGCCGCCGGTCCTCGCGGGACGACCGCGCGGGCGCCGCTCACACGTAGGTGTAGCCGCCGGGGACGAGGGTGCTGCCGCCCGGCGTGGTGACCGAGACCGGCACGTTGCCGGCGGCCCCGGCCGGGGTGAAGCCCACCAGGGATGTCCCCGCGGCGTTTACCGAGACCCCGGTCGCCGGCACCCCGTTGAACGTCACCGACGCCCCGGTCAGCGAACTCCCCGAGATCACGAACGCCGTACCGCCCGCCGTGCTCCCGGTGGCCGGGGTGATCGACGTGGCCACCGGCGGGGGCGGCGCGGTGTAGGTGTAGCCGCCGGGGACCGAGGTGGAACCCGTCGGCGTGGTGACCACGACCGGCACGTTGCCGACGACTCCGGCCGGGGTGAAGCCCACCAGGGACGTCCCCGCGGCATTCACCGAAACCCCCGTCGCCGCCACCCCGTTGAACGTCACCGACGCCCCGGTCAGCGAACTCCCCGAGATCACGAACGCCGTACCGCCCGTCGCGCTTCCCGAGGGCGGGGTGATCGATGTGGCCACGGGCGGGGGCGCGGTGTAGGTGAACCCGCCGGGGACGGTGGCGCTCCCGGCCGGTGTGGTGACCACGACGGGCACATTGCCGGCCGTGCCGGGCGGGGTGATGCCGGTGAGCAGGGTGCCGGCCGCGTTGACGGACACCCCCGTGGCCGGCACCCCGTTGAAGGTGACCGTCGCGCCGGTGAGACCGGTGCCGGTGATGGCGAACGCGGTACCGCCGGTGGTGGGCCCGGTGTTGGGCACCAGGGCGGTGACGGTCGGGCCGGGCGGCGGGACGACCACGTAGGTGTAGTACACGGGGTTGGTGGTCCCCCAGGGCGTGGTGACGACGACCTGGACGGCGCCCGCCGCGTGCGCCGGTGCGAGCACGGTGATCGAGTTGCCGTAGGGGTCGATGGAGACGATGGTGGCGGGGGTACCGCCGAAGGTCACGAGGGTCGCGCCCTGCAGATTGGCCCCGTTGAGCTGAACCGTGTTCCCTCCGGTGGTCGGCCCCTGGCTGGGTGTGACGTTGAAGAGTCTGGGATATCTGGACCCGCCCCCGCCCCCGCCCCAGTCCCCGCCGGGCCAGGAGTCCGTGGGCTGCGCGATTGCTGCCTGCTGTACGACTGCGGACATGGCATCTCCCTGGGCAGCGTCCGCGCCGTTTCCGTGCACGAACCGATTCGTGCGCGGAGGCGTCCGAGGCGGATGGTGCTGCCGTCGAGTGGTGGATGCCTGCGACAGTAGGGTTTCCGGCAGAGGCGAAAAAAGGCGCGTACGTGACAGCAATGGTGCGTTCGGCGATCAAAATGACAATAGGCAGATGAGCGTCGCCCCCGCGGACAGCAACGGCGCGCGCCGTTGTTCCGCGGAGCCGTCATCCGAGCCTGTCCGCGAGGGCGGACCCCCGCCAGGCGTCGCCGGCCGGGCGGGCGTCACGGCCCCGCTCTACGGCTGGTGGTAGATGGTGGCGCTCCAGCCGGCCTTCCAGCCTCCGTCGCCGAAGCGGAGGTTGACGGTGCACCTGCCGTTGTCGCCGTCGCAGTTCAGGCTGCTCGCCGGCACGGGCGCCATCCGCCGGGCGGCGGACCGCAGCGCCGGGTGGAACACGGTCGCGGGCCAGCGGGCCCGCCAGCGCCCGTCGCCGAACATCAGCTCGGCCACGCAGGAGCCGTTGTCGCCGTCGCAGGAGAGGTTCGTCACCGGTACGGGAGCGCGCGAGGCGGACCGGGTCGCCGCCTGGTGGAAGATGGTCGCGTCCCACCTGGCCTTCCAATTGCCGTCACCGAAGCGCAGGTCGGCCGTGCACTTGTAGGTGTCGCCATCGCAGCTGAGCGCGGTCACCGGAACGGGGGCGGCGAGGGCCGGGGCGGCCGGTCCGATCCCCAGAGCCGCGAGGGCGGCGCAGGTACCGAGGAGGGTGCGTCGCATGGCCGTGTCCTTCCGTCGCGGGCGCCCGCTGCGCCCGGTCCGGAGAAGGATCCGCTGATTCCGTCCGGCGTCACGACCGGCTCCACGGGCCTTCAGCAGAAGGTGTGAAGGCCCGGAACGGCAAGCGAACCCCTGGCCCTCGGCGCCCGCGGAGAACGGTGGTGAACAGCGCGTTCGTGGTGAACGCGGGGTGGTGAAGAGGGCGCATCGCAGAGCCCGCCCGGTATCCGGTGGCCCATGCCACGGGCACGGTCCGGCGCGCCGTCGGCGGCGTCGGGGGGCGCTGCTCCGACCGGCGCCCCGAGGGAGGGTGCGGGGCGGGCGCGGGCGGGTAGGGAGTCCGGTTCGGGTACGCGGGGGTGGGACGGGACGGCGTATCCGCTCCGGCGGCGCCGGGCCCGGCGGGGCCCGTGACCACAGCGCTCGGCCGGCCCCGTGCGGGGACCGGCCGAGTCGGTGGGTGCGGCGCCGGACGGACCGGGCGCCGGCTGGCTACGGGGCCATCTCGTACGCGCCGGCGAGCGCGGCGACGCGCTCCCAGACGCGGGCCGAGCGGGCCTCGTCGACGACCGGGCGGCGGACCGCGCCCAGCGCCCAGTTCTGCTGCTCCGGGGTGGCGGAGTCCTTGCCGTGCAGCTCGACGGCGTGCGCGGAGAAGTCCCGGACGAGGACGGCGAACAGCTCGTCGAGCACCTCCTCGTCGAGCCCGGTCAGCCGCGCCTGCTCCAGGATCAGCTGGCCGTGGACGACCAGCGCGAACAGCTGGCCGATGGCCAGGAGGAGGTCGAGGTCGCGGCTCTGCTCCTTGTCGGGGGCGGCGGTGGTGATGAACTCGCAGAGTGCGTCGGCCTGTTCGCGCAGGCGGGCGACGTTGGGGACGGCCGCGTAGGCGTCGTAGGCGGCGCGCCAGTCGTGGAAGCGGATGCCGCTCAGGCCGCGGGCCGGTCCCTGCCGGAAGAGGAACGCGTCGTCGGCCGCGTCGAGGCGGGTGGGCACC
Source organism: Streptomyces kronopolitis (assembly GCF_014646275.1). Lineage (GTDB taxonomy): Bacteria > Actinomycetota > Actinomycetes > Streptomycetales > Streptomycetaceae > Streptomyces > Streptomyces kronopolitis. The sequence continues at coordinate 282,691 of NZ_BMND01000002.1, read as the reverse complement.
GGCTCGTACTCGGCCGGGTTCAGCAGGTGGTTGCCCATGAACTTGAGGATCAGGGCGAGGTTGACGTGGACCGTGCCCTCCAGCTTCGGCAGGCCGCGGATCTCGGTGGCGGCCTGGGAGAAGTAGGTGTCCTTCTCAAAGCCCTTGGCCGCGATGACGTCCCACATCAGGTCGATGACCTTCTCGCCCTCGGTGGTCACCTTCATCTTCGTCATCGGGTTGAAGAGGAGGTAGCGGCGGTCGTCGGGGCCCGCGGAGCGGAAGTAGTCGACGGCGCGGTCGCTGAACAGCTTCATCCCGACGAGGCGGACGTAGGCGTCGGTCAGCTCGCGGCGCACGTGCGGGAAGGCGGTGACGGGACGACCGTAGAGGATGCGGTTCTGCGCGTGGGTGACGGCCTCGTACATGGCGTGCTCGCAGATGCCGATCGCGCCCGTGCACAGGTTGAACTTGCCGACGTTGACGGTGTTGAGAGCGGCGTCGAAGGCCGCGCTGCCGGTGTGCAGGATGTCGTCGGCGCCGACCGGGTAGTTGTCGAGCCGGAACTCGCTGACGTACTTCGAGGAGTCGACGACGTTCTTCACCAGGTGGTAGTCCGGGTGGCGGCTGTCGGCGGCGAAGAAGACGTAGCCCTCGGGGCCCTCGATGTCGGTGCGGCGGCCGAAGACGGAGACGAGCCCGGCGGCGTTGCCGTTGCCGATGTAGTACTTGGAGCCGCTGGCGCGGAAGCCGCCGTTGCCGTCCGGCTCCAGCAGCATGTCGGTGGAGTAGATGTCGGCGCCGTGCGACTTCTCGGAGAGGCCGAAGGCGAACACCTCGCCCTGGTCGAGGAGTGCGGCCGCGCGGGCGCGGACGGTCTCGTTGTCGCTCTGCCAGATCGGGCCGAGGCCCAGGATGGTGACCTGCCAGGCGTACCAGTAGTCGAGCCCGTAGAAGCCGAAGATCTCGTTGAGGGCGGCGATCCGGGCAGTGTCCCAGCGCTTGTCCTGCGCTCCGTCGGCCGCGGAGGCCGGGGTGAGGAACGTCGCGAACAGCCCCTCCTTCGCGGAGAAGGCGAGGAACTCCGACAGCCAGGCGCGGGAGCGGTAGTCCTCGATCAGCCGGCGCTTGCCACGGTCCTCGAACCAGTCGACGGTGGCGCGCAGCAGCCGGCGGGTCTCGGGGTCGAAGTGCGCGGGGTCGTAGGTGCGCGGGTTGAACAGCAGCGGGTCGGCCATGGTGTTCGCCTTTCCGGTTCGTCGGGAGATGAGGGTCAGGAGACGTGCGGGCGGTGCCGGTGAGCGGCCCGGGCAGGCGGGCGGCTCACCGGGACCGGGTTCCGTGCGCGGCGGCGAGCCGGCGGAGGGTGGCGAGCACGTCCTCCAGCCAGGCGATCGTCATCCGCTCGTACGCGATGCCGCCGCGCAGCACGACGTGCTGGAGCTCCTGCCCGGCGTCGGGCTCGCCGGGGGCATCGGGTCCGGTGAAGTCCCGCCGCTCGCCCGCGAGATAGTGGGCGAGCCGGTCGGTGTGCTTGCGGTGGTGCCGCTCGACCTCGTGGATCAGCGCGGCCGGGTCGTCGAAGGCGGCGCCGCGGATCTTCACCGCGAGGTCGTGCCGGACGCTCTCCGGCTCGATCGGCTCGTGCAGCCACGCGGCGAGGGCGGCCCGGCCGGGCGCGGCGACGGAGTACTCCTTCTTGTCCGGCCGGGCCTGCTGCGGCACCTCCCGGACATCGATCCAGCCGTCGCTCTCCATGCGCTTGAGAACGCGGTAGATCTGCTGGTGGGTGGCGGTCCAGAAGTAGCCGATGGACCGCTCGAACCGCCGGGCCAGCTCATAGCCGGAGCCCGGTTGCTCCAGCAGGGAGACGAGGATCGCGTGGTCGAGCGCCATGCCCCGATCCTTCTATGCAACGAGTTGCATAAACAAGGGGCGCCGTGCGGGTGAGACACGGCTCACCCCGCACCCACCGCTTCCGCGCGCCTCCCCTGCGCGGCACCGCCGCCCGCCGCGCCGTGGGACGATGACGCCGACGGGGAATCGGGGGAGGCAGCGGTGCAAGGCGGAGTTTCGGGTGTGCCGGACGTGGGTGCCCCACCGTCGGGGCCACCGCGGCCACCGGTACTCGCGGTGCACGGCGGACTGTACGACCTGCGCGGACGGGCCGGCGCCCGGCCGGTCCCGTCGTCCCCGTTCACGCTGGTCTACCCGGCGAACGCGGTGGTGGTGGTCTCCGGCCTGCCGGGCAGCGGCAAGAGCACGCTGCTGCGCCGCGCCCCCGCGCAGGCCACCGTCATAGACCCGCGGGCCGTCCATGTCGCCTGCGAGGCGGTGATGCCCGACTGGCTGCCGTACGGCCTCTACCGGCCCTGGGCGCGGTGGAAGCACATCCGCTGGCTCCACCGCGAACTGCGGGGCGGGGGACCGCTGTTGGTGCACGACTGCGGCAGCCGCCCCTGGGTGCGCCGCTGGATGGCCCGGGCGGCGGCGCGCCGCGGCCGCCCCCTGCATCTGGTGCTGCTGGACGTCGGCCGGGCCGAGGCCCTGTCCGGCCAGAAGTCCCGCGGGCGGCGGGCGCCGCGACGCGCGTTCGCGCGGCACCACCGCGGTCTGGACCGACTCCTCGGCCGACTGTCCCGGGCGGCCGACGGCGGGGCCGCCGCGGACCGCGCGCCGCTGCCCGTCCCCCCCTGCGTGGCGGAGGCCGCCTCGGTGGTGCTGCTCGGCGGCCCGACCCGGGGGCTCGCGACATGGGAGTTCACCGGGGTGCCCGGGCCCGCGCGACCGGCCGACGGCCCGTGACCGCACCCCGCCACTGCGGCCCGTGAGACATCGTCAGCACCTTGCGTGAACCGCTGGCACGTTGCGCATGCGCGTGCCAACCTTCTGTAATCAGCCGGCGGTCATGTCGCCGGCCGGGACAGGGGGATGGGCCGTGACGGAGCGTCCGTTGGGCATACAGGGGATCGAGGCCCTGTACGAGGAGTGCCGCACTCGGGTACCGGACCACAAGGCCGCGCCGGCGGGGCACGGGCTCCCCGCGATCGTCCTCGTCGGACCGCGCGGCAGCGGCAAGACCGCCGCCCTGAAATGGCTCGGCCACCTCGGCTCGCGGCGTCCCCACGCGTACTTCGACTTCGACTCCGCCGCGCCCCGCCGCCCCCACGAGGTCGCCGGCCGCCTCGCCTACGGGCTCTCCCACCGCCTCCCCCGGCAGACCCCGCTGCTCTTCCCGCGGCTGACCCTGGGCCTGTTCGTGGTGGACCCCGAGCTGTTCCTGGACGCGACGGATCCCGAGCGGGCCAAGAAGCAGCTGCGGCGGGCGCTGCGCGGGCCCCGCGACCCGCATCCCGCGGCCGAGCGGGTGGTCGCGGTCGCCGGGCTGCTCCAGGACATCAACCTCGTCCGGATCCCGGGCATCAGCCTGCTGGCCAGCCTCATCCGGCAGCCGCCCAGCATGCCGCTGCGGGTGACCCGGCACACCGGATTCGCCTGGTATTCCGGCCCGCTGGCCGCGATGGACGCGCTGGTCGAACTCAACCAGCTCAGCAGGAGCGAGGACCCCGCGGACCGGGCCGCGGTCGACCGGCGGCTGTGCGAGGCGTTCCTGGCCGATCTGCGCGGCGAGTACGCCCGGCGGCAGCGCGACCGCAACTGCGTGGTGCTGCTGGACAACATCGACGCCCCCGGCGGGCGGGAGTTCCTCGACCTGCTGATGGAGCTGCGGGACGCCGCCGGTGCGCCCGATCCGCTGCTGGCCGTGGCCGGGGCCGCGAACGTCGGCCGGGTGCCGGGGATGTTCGCGACCGGACCGGCGGGCGTGCGGCTCCGCTCCCCCGAGCAGGCCGGCTACGCCGACTGGGAGCGGTCCATCCCGGACCCGCCGCCCAACCGCTCCTGGCGCTGGTACTGCGTCCGGCTGCGCGGGCTGACGGCCGGCGAGACCGCGCAGCTCGGCACGAACATCGCCACCCGGCTGCCGGACGCGCCGCTGCTGGCGCACCGGTTGACCGACGGGCATCCGTGGGGCGTCCGGCAGCTGCTGACCGCCTCGGCCCGCATCGTGGGCCGCGAGGGACCGGAGGCGCTGCTGCGCGGGGTGCTCTCGCGCACCACACCGGCCACGGCGGACGCCGACGAGGGGCCGCCGCTGGAGGCCGCGGCGCGGGAGTACCTGCTCCGGGATCTGACCGACGACCAGCGCCGGGCGCTCGTCGAGTGCTGTGCCGCCCGCGAGTTCGACGCGGCGTGCGACGCGGGGCTCCTCGACCGCTTCCCGCTGCACACCCGCGATTCGCTGGCCCGGGTGGTCGCGACCCGATTACTGCTGACCGACCCGGTCCCGCAGGACGCCGAGACCCGTGGCGGCCGCGGCTCGGGGTATCTGGAGCGGGTCCACCCGCACCCGTTGCGGGGCGGCAGCGTGCTGCACCCGTGGCCGCGCCTGCTGCTGTTGCGGGAACTGGCCGCCGTCCCGGACCGCTGGACGGCCGTCCACGGCAGGCTGCGGACCTGGCACACCGAGCACGGCCACCCGCTGGACGTGCTGTACCACTCGCTGGCGCTGCACGAGGTGGACGAGGTCGTCGAGCATCTCGCCCGGCGGCTGGCCGAACTCTCCGACACCGAGGTCTGGCTGTACGAGCTGTACGCCGTCACCGCCGCACCCTTGCGGGAGCCGGTGCTGCCGGAGCAGTCCGCGACGCTGCGGGCCGAGCAGCTGGCCGCGGAGCTGGCGCCGCGCGCGTTCGCGGCGCACACCCCGCTGACCCTGCTGGTGCTGTCGCTGTGGCTGGCGTCCGATCCGCGCAACCGGCTGCCCGGGGCGCAACCGGAGCTGAACCGCACGATCAACGCGATGTTCCAGTACCTGGCCATGCGCTCGGCGCCCACCCGGGTCGGGCTGCTGCACGAGGCCGCGAAGTACGCCTGAGCGCACCGGCGCACCCCTCCCCTAGGAGCTGGCACCATGCATCTGACCCCGCCGCCCGCCGACGCGCTTCCCCCCTGGTGGAAGGGGTGGCAGGGCGTCGCCGCCCTGGCGCTCGCCCTCCTCCTCATAGCCGGCGGCCTCTGGTACTTCTGGCCCGCGAAGGAGGACACCGGGTGCGCGAAGGGCGTTCCGGGGCTGCACTGGGCGGGCCGGGGCGCGCAGCGCGAATGCGTCGGCCTGATGGACGAGACGGCGTACTCCTTCGATCCGCGGCTCAAGGGGATCACCGACCGGATCGTGCAGGAGAACCGCAGGGTCCGTCAGCAGTGGGACAAGCCCGGCAAGGGCCGGAGCCGCATCCCGTACGTGAAGGTCGCCGTGCTGACGCCCATGACGGACAGCGACACCAGCGCGCTGCCCATGGAGGAGATCCTCACCAGCCTGGAAGGCGCCTACATCGCACAGTGCCGGGCGAACGGCTGCCCGCAGCTGTCCCCGGCCGGCTCCACCGGCATCCAGGGCAAGACCCCGCAGATCGAACTCGTCCTGGCCAACGAGGGCCGCAGCGAAACCCATTGGCAGCCGGTGGTGAAGCAGCTCGCCGCGCTGGTCACGGGCGACCATCCGCTGGTCGCGGTCACGGGAATGGGGGTCAGCATCCCGGAGACCCGGGCGGCGGCGGAGGAACTGAGCCGGTTGAAGATCCCCTCGATCGGCGCGGTGCTGACGGCCACCGACCTCAACGCGCCACGCCTGTTCAAGGTCTCCCCGTCCAACGTCGACTACGCCAAGGCGCTCCGCCGCTACCTGACCGGCTCCCCGCTGGCCAAGCAGCGCGGCTACCTCGTCTTCGACAGCCGGGACGACAACTACGTCAAGACGATGCGCCAGGCGTTCGACGCGGAGTTCGGCGACTACATCGGCCGGCGGCGCGCCTCGTTCGTGGGCACGACGGGCCACAAGCCCGCGGGCATCCCGAAACTGTTCTACAACGCCGTCAACAACATCTGCCTGACCAAGGCGCAGGTGGTCTTCTACGCCGGCCGGGACCGCGATCTCGCCGACCTCGTCCGTGCCCTGTCCACCCGCAGCCAGTGCGGTCACGACAAGCAGATCACGATCATGACGGGGGCCACCGGCGCGTTCACCCAGGGATCGGCGGTGCGGGGGCTGCTCAGGGCCAACAAGATCACCGTCCTCGACGTCTCGGCGACCAGTCCCGCGCAGTGGATCAGCGGCGTCCACGCCCCGTCCGGGTTCAAGCCGTTCCTCCAGGCCCTGCGGGACCTGAAGTTCTCCGACGCGGTGATGGACGACGGGTACGCGATCATGCATCACGACGCCGTGCTGACCGCGGTGTGGGCCACCCGCAACGTCACCGGCCAGACGGGCAAGGTGGCGCCCGACGTCCAGGATGTGTACAACGAAATCACCAACCTGCACGACGCGAGCACCGTTCCCGCGGCGAGCGGGGAGCTGAGCTTCGACGACGCCTCCCAGGGCTGGCCCCACAACAAGCCGATCCCCGTGATCCAACTGCCCGATCCCCTCAAGCATCCCGCGCCGCCGTATCTGGTGCCGTGACGGCCGTGACTGCGGCGAGAAGGCGGCCACCGGGGCCGTGTGTGCAACCACCGCGCAACCTCGCAGGGCGTTAAATGCAGTGGTGCCCCGTGGCGGCCCGGACGCATGGTCCGGGCCAGCTCCGGGCCGGACCGCCGCCGTTCAGGGCACTGACCGCCATAGGGCCGGGCAGAGAGGGACCGTACATGTACCGAACTCGGCGCAAGAATCCGCTGGTCAGCGGCCTGACCATGACCTCGGGGCGCTTCTGATGAGCGGCGACGAGCGGGAGATGACCGCTCCGGACGCCCCGGCCGACGCGGGTGCCGCGCGGATCGCGCTCTCCGCGGCCGCGACGGAACTGCTGCGGCTGCTGCACGCCCAGCACGGCCCGCTGATGTTCCACCAGTCCGGCGGCTGCTGCGACGGCAGCGCCCCCATGTGCTACCCGGCCGGGGAATTCCGTACGGGCTCGTCGGATGTGCTGCTGGGCCTGCTGTCCGTGGAGGGCGTGCCGGAGCCGGTGGAATTCTGGATGTCGGGTGACCAGTTCGCGCGCTGGCGGCACACCCATCTGACGGTGGACGTCGTCCCGGGGCGGGGCAGCGGCTTCTCCCTGGAGGCCCCCGAGGGGGTGCGCTTCCTGATCCGCTCGCGGCTGTTCACCGAGGAGGAGCGGGCGCTTCTCGACGACTGAGGGCGGTCCGTACGGGCCGACGGCCGGCGGGCGGTCCGCCCGGAGCGGTGGGCCGGCCGGCCGGAGTGGAAGACGGAGTGAGGCCCCACGCACGGGGGAGAGCGTGGGGCCTCACATGGATAAACGGGCAGAAGCGGGTTCAGGTTCCCGCACGGTGCGGAATACGCGAAAAAATTTCCGGGCGCGGTGCGGAGGCCCGGTCGGCGGTGCCGGTGTGCGGTGCCGGTGTGCGGCGCCCGGCGGTCAGCCGTCCCGCTGGACCAGACGTTCCAGCATCGCGTGGAAGTCCGCGTCCGCCACCACCCGCAGCCCGTCGCCGTCCGGCTCGCTCAGCGGCGTCATCACCCCCCGGCGCCACCAGAACACCCTGGGGCTGATGGCACCCGCCGCGTCCTCGTGACCGGCCGCCGCGAACTGCGCCATGGACTGGAGGGCCGGAATGACCCGGGCGTCGTGGATGCGGTGGAAGGCCAGCTGGTGCCTGAAGGGCATGGCGACCAGCGCCCCGTCCGCGGTGAGCCCGGTGCCCACGAGCCGCTGCACCAACTCGTCCAGGACCAGCACCCGGCTCGCGGTGAAGAAGGAGTCGCCGAGCAGCACCTCGAACGCGGAGCCGTCGCCGCGCCGCACGGTCTCGTGCCCCTCGACCGGCAGCGCCCGCAGATTGTTCATCGCCCGGATCCGGAGTTCGGCCACCTCCCCCAGGTCCGTCAGGGAGTCCTCGCTCAGCATCTGCACGGCCTCCGGCAGATCGAGGGCGAGCACCTCCCGCAGCCCCGGCGCCGGCGCGCGCCCGTACCGGAAGGAGTCCGAGGCGGGCAACGTCTCCTGAGCGACGACACGGGGGTAGAGGCAGGCCCGGATCTCGTCCTCGCTGAGGATCTCCAGGGGCTGCGGGCCGTCCATCGTCCGCAGCACCTTGCCGACGTGGTCCCGGATCAGCGCGGGCCAGCTGCGCTCCCCGCGGCGGTCGCGGTGGCACACGGCGGCGAGGTTGCCGAGACCGAACTGCCGGCCGGCGGAGTCGGTGACCACGCCCGCGTACGCGGTGACTTCGAGGCCCGCTTCCGCGAAGGCCTGGCGGACCTGCGAGCGGAACAGGCCGCCCTCCCGCTCGGAGAAGAAGCTGAACTCCCCGTCGCGTGCCAGGTCGCGGGAATCCCGCTTCGGTCCTCGGCGGAACAGGCGCATCTCTTCCTCCCGGCAGCGGCCACGCACGACGGCCATGAATGGGCCGATCGTAACGGGTGCGGCGCCGGCCCCGTCGCCCCGCCGCCGGTGCTGTGCACCGCTGTGACCGGCGCGGGGAGACGAGGTGTCGGGGACGGGAGGGGGAACCGGGAGGGAAGGGGCGGCGGGGGTCAGCCGCCGATGGTGACGTCGATACAGGCGTAGAAGGCGTTCGCGGTGTCGGCGATGTTCCACACCGCGAGGATCTTCTGCCGTCCGGTGAGGCTCCCGAAGTCGACGGTGTGCGAGACCGTCTCGGGCGGCCGCGCGCCACCGTCGTTGAACTCGGCGACCTTCCGTCCGCCGACGAAGTACTGCCAGGTGCTGGTGGCATGACGCGCGGTCAGCCGCCAGCTGAAGGTCTGGGAGTGGCCGATCGGGGTGACCCGCCAGCCCTTGGCGTCGTTGTCGAGTTCGGCGAACCGGCTGTCGCCCCCACTGCAGCTAGTCAGCCCCTTGGGCCCTTCGACGCTCTGCGGCTCCCACTTGATCGGGCCGCAGTCGACGGTGCCGGCCGCGCACTGCGCCTGCCGGCTGGGGGGTGCGGACACATAGCCGTGCGCGTTCGCGGGGGCGGCCGGCACGGTGACGACGAGCAGCGGGGCGATGCCCGCTCCGAGGGCGAGGGCCAGCCTTCTTTTCTTGTGCATGTCAACCCTTTCGCGGGGGAGGCCGCCCACGCGAGAGCTGCGGACCCGGCGACGCCGACGACGCCGAACACCCGCCACGGGGGGCCTCGTTGAGGGGGGATGGATGACGCGAGGGTGCAGCAATTGGTCTAGACTTTACCGCTTGGCCAGGCGCGGTCAAGGGGCGCGGTCAAGGGGTGTGTTGATGCGGGAGGCTGGGGACATAGATCCTCAACTCATCGCAGCTGTAACGAGTTTGATGAGGAATCAGGTCGTCACACCCCCGCGACGACGTCGTCCGGGACGCTGGAGCCCCGGACGACCAGCTGCGGGGCGAGCCGCACCGTGTGCCGCGGACCCGGCTCGCCGTCGGACGGGCGGCGGCTCAGCAGGCGGGCGGCCTCGGCGGCCAGTTCGCCGACCGGCTGGCGCACGGTGGTCAGCGCCGGGTCGGCGAGGCCCGCGAGCGGGATGTCGTCGAAGCCGGTGACGGCGATCTCCCCGGGGACGTCCGCGCCCAGCTGCCGCAGCCGTTGCAGCGCGCCGGCCGCGATCAGGTCGTTGGCGCAGATCAGGGCGTCCGGCCGGGAGGGCCACACGCGGTCGGCGGCGGCCCGGCCCCACGCCACCGAGAAGTCGCCGAGTGCGACCCGCCCGGGTGCCGCCGGGTCCAGGGCCGCGGCTCCCGCCTCGTAGGCCGCGCGCCGTTCGACCGCCGCCGACGCGGTCCCGGCCGCCCCGACGAAGCAGGGGCGGCGGCGCCCGGTGGCCGCCAGATGTTCGAGCACCAGCGCCATGCCGGCCGCGTTGTCGACGGCCACCGAGTCGGCGACGCCGGTGCCGCAACCGCGGTCGAGCAGCACCAGGGGCACCCGGGCGGCCGCGGCCGCCACCGCCTCCCGGCTGCGCCGCTCGTCGACGGGTATCAGGAGCAGCGCGTCGACCCGCCGCCCGAGGAAGGTGGCGATCCGGGCCGCCTCGATGGCCGGGTCGTCGTCGCAGTCGGCGAGGAGCACGGCCCGGCCCTCGGCGTGCAGGGCGTGCTCCAGCTCCCGGACGAGGGAGGGGAAGAAGGGGTTGGTGATCTGCGGCAGGACCAGCCCGACGGTGCCGGTGGTGCGGCTGCGCAGGGCGCGGGCCACCTCGTTGGGCCGGTAGCCCAGGCGCTCGGCCGCCGCGCGGACGGTGCGTGCGGTCTCGGCGCCGACCGGGCGGGTGCCGGTCAGGACGCGGGAGACCGTGGCGATGGAGCAGCCCGAGGCCAGCGCGACATCCTTCAACGTGACTTCGGCCACCGTCTCCAGGCTCCCTTCGTCCGGCCCGCCCGAACCGGTGGGAGCATACGCCCCCTTGCCCCTCGGGCAATCGTTGTCCCATGAGAGCGGGATCTCCTGGTCAACCGGCCATCCTTTCCTCCCGAAATAAACCGGAAGGCCAGAGATTGAACCATTGACAACCGGCAGGTCCATGGGTCAAGTTTCCGGAGAACGTTTTCCCATGCTGCTCGCTCGCCGGCTGACCACCCGCCCGGGCTCGCCATGGGGCGACCGCCGGACGCGCTGTGCGCCGGAGCCCGCGTCGGCTCGCACACACCACCACTCCGCGCTGCCTTTCCACGCAGCCGAGCAAGCAGAGCAAAGGGGCTCTTCCGTGGCCAGAAAGATCATCCTCGACTGCGACCCGGGGCATGACGACGCGATCGCCATGCTCCTGGCGCACGGCAATCCCGATGTCGAGCTGGTCGCCGTGACGACCGTGGTCGGGAACCAGACGCTGGAGAAGGTGACCCGCAACGCCCTGTCCGTGGCCCGGATCGCCGGGATCACGGGGGTGCCCTTCGCCGCCGGCTGTCCGCGTCCGCTGGTGCGGGCCATCGAGACGGCGCCGGACATCCACGGCGAGACCGGGCTGGACGGCCCCGACCTGCCCGAGCCGGCCTTCGAGCTGGACCGGCGGCACGCGGTGGACCTGATCATCGACACGGTGATGTCCCACGAGCCCGGCGAGATCACCATCGTGCCGACCGCCGGACTGACCAACATCGCGCTGGCCGTACGCAAGGAGCCGCGGATCGCCGAGCGGGTCCGCGAGGTCGTGCTGATGGGCGGCGGCTACCACGAGGGCAACTGGAGCGCGGTCGCCGAGTTCAACATCGCCATCGACCCCGAGGCCGCGCACATCGTCTTCAACGAGCGCTGGCCGGTGACCATGGTCGGGCTCGATCTGACGCATCAGGCGCTGGCGACTCCCGAGGTCGACGCACGGATCGCCGCGGTCGGCACCGGCCCGGCCCGGTTCGTCGGGGAGCTCCTGGACTTCTTCCGCGAGGCCTACCGCGAGAACCAGGGCTTCGAGTTCCCTCCGGTGCACGACCCGTGCGCCGTCGCCTATGTCATCGACCCCGACGTGATGACCGTGCGCAAGGCCCCGGTGGACATCGAGCTGCGCGGCGCGCTCACGGTCGGCATGACGGTGACGGACTTCCGCGCGCCCGCCCCGCCCGACTGCACCACCCAGGTGGCGGTCACCCTCGACCACGAGCGGTTCTGGAACCTCGTCGTGGACGCGCTCGAGCGGATCGGTGACGTCGCGGCATGAGCGTCTCCACTTCCCCGCGCCCCGTCGGGGCACCGGCCGGCGGCTCCGGCGTCCGCATCGGCGTGCTGGTCACCGCGCTGCTCGCGGCCTGCTTCGCCTTCCAGCTCAACGCCAGCATGCTCAGCCCCGCGCTGAAGCACATCGAGGACTCGCTCGGCGCCAGCTCGGCCGAGATCGGTCTGACCCAGACCGCGTTCTTCACCTCGGCGGCGCTGTTCTCCCTGTTCCTGCCGCGGCTGGGCGATGTCATCGGCCGCCGCCGGGTGCTGGCCGGCATGCTCGGCCTGATGGTCGTCGGATGTGTCGTCGCGGCGCTCGCCACGAGCGTGCCGATGCTGTTCGTCGGGCGCGTCATCCAGGGCGTCAGCGGTCCGGTCGTCCCGCTGTGTCTGATCATGCTGCGGGTGGAGGTGCACGAGCCCAAGCGCTACGGCACCCTGCTCGGCGTGATCACCGCGGTCAACGGCGGCATCGCCGGTGTCGACTCGCTGGCCGGCGGCTACCTCGCCGACCGGCACGGCTTCGGCTCGGTCTTCTGGGCGATGGCGGTGGTCGCGGGCGTCGCCGCCGTCCTGGTCGCCACGCTCACCCCGGAGTCCAAGGCGGACGCCGGCGGCCGGATGGACTGGCCCGGTGTCGCGCTGCTGGTGCTCTCGGTCGGCTCGCTGCTGATCGCGCTCAACGAGGCGGGCAAGCTCGCCGCCGCCAACTGGCCGCTGATCGCCGCCCTTCTCGTGGTCGCCGCGGCCGCGTTCGCCCTCTTCTGGCGGACCGAGAACCGCAGCGGGCACCCGCTGGTCGCCACCCGGCACCTCAAGCAGCGGGCGACCTGGGCGACTTTGCTGACCACCGTGCTCACCATGACCGGCGTCTTCGCCGTCATGAACGGACTGATCCCGGCCTTCGCCCAGGACGCCCAGGCCGGCCTCGGGATGAGCGCGGAGCAGTCCGCCTGGTGGACGCTGTCCCCGTACGCGCTCGCCGGACTGGCCATGGGCCCGCTGGCCGGGCGGCTCGCCGCCACCTTCGGCTACGGCCGGGTGCTGCGGCTGGGACTGGCCGGCTCGGCGGCCACCGTCGTGCTGATGCTGCTCACCATGCACAGCCACTCGCAGCTCCTGCTGCTGGCGACGTCCGTCCTGGTGGGCATCGCCTACGCGGGCGTGGCGAACATCGTCCTCAACGGGCTGGGCATCGTCCTCTCCCCCGCCGAGAACCCGGGCTTTCTGCCCGGTCTGAACGCGGGTGCGTTCAACCTCGGCGCGGGGCTGAGCTTCGCGGTGCTCTACGCGGTCAAGACGGCGGCCACCCCGGCCGATCCGGCGTCGTCCGGCAGCTACACCGCAGGCATGATCGCGGGGGTGGTCATCCTGGCGGCGGCCATCGCCACGTCCTTCCTGATCCCGAAGCCGGTGGCGGCCGAGGCGCAGAGCTGAGGCCGTCGGTTCCTCGTCATGCGGCTGCCCGCCGACCGGAGTCCGGTCGGCGGGCAGCCGCATGAGGTGACCCCGCGCCGGGTCCGCTCAGCGCAGGATGGCGCCGAGTCCCCCGGCCGGTGCCCGTTCGGGGTCGAGGACGACCACGATGTCGGCGCCGTGTGCGGCCGCCGAGCGCACCAGGGCGTCATCCGCCCGGGCGGCGGCCGGGCGCAGCTCGCCCAGTTGAGGCAACTCCATTCCGCGGACGGCGAGTTGGTCGGCGTCGGAGCCCACCCAGACCTGCCGTGCGCCGTCCGCGCCGTGCGGACTGACCAGCAGGGTGTCGATCCGGTGCTCCCGCGCCGCCTCGATCAGGGCGGGGATACCGGCCGCCGAGTGCGGGACGTCCTTGCGGCCGGGGCCGGCACCCGCGCGGAAGCGGTCCGCGACCTGCGCGATGTGGTCGCTCTCCTGGGCGGCCCTGACCTGGGCGATGTCGCGTTCCACCAGGTCGCGCTCGGCGTCGGGCGTCCGGCCGCCGTGCTCGCTCTCGTAGGTCAGGGCGCGCAGCGGCTCGGGCAGTGCGCCGTGCACCAGCCGGCGTTCGCGCTCCTCGCCGACCAGGACGACGGCCTCGGCGCCGCTGCTCTCGAACTCCCCGCGCACCGCGTCGGCGATCTCCTCGGCGCGCCGGACGCCGTCGTGCTCCGCGGCGGCCCGGAAGTGCCGCGCGGGCCGTTCCCCGGGGGCGCCGGGGCCCGTGCCCGCGGCCCGTCCGCCGAGTACGGCGAAGTCTGCTCCTGCCCGGCTCAGGCGGACCACGAGGCATACGGGGTCGTCGCCGATCGCCGCCAGTAGTGGCGTGACTCTGGGCACCGGCCCCCATGCCGCGAAGGGGACGGCAGGGGGGCCGGGGAGCGGGGTGTCGAGGACGATCGCCCCGTGGGCGGCGAACAGCGCCCGTCCGGCGTGTGCGCCGGGGGCGCCGCGGGGGGTGAGCAGGGCCTCGTGCACCGCACCGCAGGTGGCCTCGTCCGCGCCGAGGGCGAACAGCTGCGCCGTGGTGGCGGACGCCGCCAACTCCTGTGGGTTTCCGGCGTCCCCGGTGTCGTGCGCGTCATCGGCGTAGACGGACGCCCAGGGGCCGGGCCGGTCGATGACCGGTTGCAGGAGCGAGAGTCGCATGGCGCTGCCTCCTTGGCTTCCTCGGATTCCGCGGATTCTCCTGTGATGCCGTGGGTGCGATGTTCCCCGCGGGGTGCGGTGCGCGCGCGTCGCGAGCGCGGTGGCGGGCATCCGTGCGGGCCCGGCCGCCGCCGGCAGGCACTGGTGCCGGTAAGCAGCCGACGTCCTACGAATTCCCGTTCCGCAAAGGCGTATGCATGGCGGGCATATGCCTTCGCGATCACGTTCCGTGCCTGTTCAGACCGCTTGCGTGGCCTTCTTGAAACGGCGGCCGCCGGGTTGTTAGGGCTGGGGGACCAGGGAAACTGGGAGGAACACGTCGGGTCGGTACGACCCGTAGAGCCGGAGGCACCCATGGTCATGGAACACGGAACGGACAAGACCGGCCCCGCCCGGGACGACGTGATGAAGCGGCAGCTGCGGGGGCAGCTGACGGCCGAGCGCTCCCTGTGGCTGGAGGAGGAGCACGAACTCCAGCCGGCCGGCGAGGACCAGCCGGTGGCGGCGTGGTCCCCCGAGAGCGATTTCCGGGGCGGCACACCGAGCGGGATGACCGAGGAGGACGTCGGACTGCGCTCCGAACTCGCCCGGCACCTCGGGCGCAGCCTGTACCCGGCCGACCGGAACGCGGTGATCGAGACCCTCCGGCGCAACAACGCCCCGGACCGCCTGGTCACGATGGCCGAGCGGCTGCCCGCGCACGAGCGGTTCGGCAATGTGCAGAGCATCGCGGAGGCCGTCGGGATCCACACGGAACACCAGCGTTCCTGAGATCCGGCGCCGCTCCGCCTCCTGGCGCTGCCGCGCGGCGCCAGGAGGCGGACAATCGGTGGTAGGCGCACCTGCCGCACCCCGCGGCCGGGCACGTGGACGGGAAGAGGGAGGGCGGTTATGTCCGACGAGACGATGGGCGACGAGGTCTACCAGCCGCCCAGGTCCGATCCCCGGGACAACCCCAACGAACTCGACATGGAAGACGCCCTGGACGAGCCGGATCTCGACGCGACCCTGGACACCGGCTATTCGCCCCCGGAGCGGCCCTACGTGGTGAATCACGAGGGGACCACCGCGCGGGAGCTGCACGACCGCGAGACGCTCGACCACCGGCTGTCGGTGGAGACGCCGGAGGTGTGCGCTCCGGACGGCGACGGGATCGGCGACCTGCCCGGCGGGGTGGGGGAACCGACGGACCTGGAGTGCGGCGAGGAGCGGGCCGGCCGGCTCGTGGGCTCCGACGAGGGCTTCTGGCGCGGCGGCAGCAATGACATCGCCGCCCGCGACGTGGGCATCGACGGCGGGGCCGCCTCGGCGGAGGAAGCCGCGGTGCACATCGCCCGGGACGACGCGGGCGACGGGGACCGCGAGCGGTAGGGCCGCGCGGATGCGGGGCAGTGTGCGGCCAGCCGGACGCCAGGGTTCCCTGCCGCCGGACGGACAAGACCGCGGCATCGATGTGTAACCGTCCGCTCGCGGGACAGCCGACAGGGCATCGACCCCGCCGGAGCGGCCGCGCGGAGCGCCGCGCGCGCAAGGGCCCCGGCGGCCGACCGGCGCACCATGCGCACCCTCCTCGACCGCAGGAGCCCACGTGAAGCGACGTCGCCCTCGGATCGTGATCATAGGAGCCGGATTCGCCGGCTACGAATGTGCCCGCAGGCTCTCCCGGCAGGCCGGCAGAGCCGCCGAGATCGTGCTTCTCAACCCGAACGACTACTTTCTGTATGTGCCGCTGCTGCCGGAAGTGGCGACCGGGATCCTGGAGCCCCGCCGGATCTCGGTGTCGCTCACCGGCACCCTGCCGGGCGTCCACCTCGTCCTGGGAACGGCCCATGACCTGGACCTCGACGCCCGTCAGGTGCACTACACCGACCCCGAGGGCCGCGCGGGCAGCCTGTCCTACGACCGGCTGGTGCTGACCGTCGGCAGCGTCAACAAGCTGCTGCCCGTGCCCGGTGTCGCCGAGCACGCCCACGGCTTCCGCGGGATGCCCGAGGCGCTGTTCCTCCGCGACCACCTCACCCGGCAGACGGAGCTGGCCGGCGCGGCCGAGGACCCGGAAGAACGGTCCGCCAGGACCACCTTCGTGGTGGTGGGCGCCGGATACACCGGTACCGAAGTCACCGCCCAGGGCGTGCGGTTCACCGAGGCGCTGGCCCGGCAGAACACCGGACTGCGGCACGGCCCGCGCCCCCGCTGGCTGCTGCTGGACATCGCCGACCGCCTGCTGCCGGAGCTGGACGAGCGGCTGTCGCGCACCGCCGAGCGGGTGCTGCGCGCCCGCGGCGTCGACATCCGCACCGGCACCTCGGTGAAGGAGGCGACCGCGGACGGAGTGCTGCTCGACGACGGCGAGTTCATCGCCACCCGCTCCCTGCTGTGGTGCGTGGGCGTGCGGCCCGATCCCCTGGTCGAGTCGCTGGGGCTGCCCACCGACAAGGGGCGGCTGTGCGTCGACGCGTTCTTGAACGTGCCCGGCCGGCCGGAGGTGTTCGCCTGCGGCGACGCCGCGGCCGTTCCGGACCTGACCCGGCCCGGTGAGGTGACGCCGATGACGGCCCAGCACGCCCAGCGGCAGGGGAAGGCCGTCGCGCGCAATGTGGCGGCGTCCTGCGGCCGGGGCACGCCCCGCGCCTACCGGCACCACGATCTGGGCTTCATGGTCGACCTGGGCGGGATCCAGGCCGCGGCCAACCCGCTGCGCATCCCGCTCTCCGGCCCGCTCGCCGGGCTGGTCACCCGCGGCTACCACCTGATGGCGATGCCGGACAACCGCGTGCGGGTGGCCGCCGACTGGCTCCTGGACGCGGTGCTGCCGCGGCAGGGCGTCCAGCTGGGGCTGGTCAGCTCCTGGTCGGTGCCGCTGGACACCGCGTCCCCCGAGGTGGCCCGCGTACCCGGCGGCGCGCAGGGAGGAGGGTGAGGGGCGGACGGGAGCACGCCACCGCCGGGCCGGGACCCTTCGGGGTTCCGGCCCGGTCGGACGGCTGCCGACCGGGCGGCTACTGCACCCGGTCCGGCGCTTCCTCCTCCTCGTCGGGCAGCCGCACATCGCTGACCGCGATGTTGACCTCCACGACATCGAGGCCGGTCATCCGCTCCACCGCGGAAATGACGTTCTCCCGCACGGCCTTGGCCACCTCGGGGATGACCTCGCCGTACTCGACGACGACGTCCAGGTCCAGCGCCGCCTGCTTCTCGCCCACTTCGACCTTGACGCCGTGCGTGGTGGTCGTCCCGCCGCCGGGTACGCGTTTGCGCAGGGCACCCACCGAGCGCGAGAGCCCGCTGCCCAGGGCGTGCACCCCCGCCACGTCACCGGCCGCCAGGTAGGCGATCTTCTCGACCACGCCGTCGGCGATGGTCGTGCGCCCCAGGTCACCGGTGTTCCGCGGCCGGCGCTCTGCGAAGTCGGTCATTGCCCATCACCCCTTGTGATCGCGCGGACGCTTCGGCCCGTCTCTTCACGCTATGGCCGGACGGGTGACGCTGCCTCCTGAAGCGGGCGCCGGCTGCCGCCACCCGGCCCGGCGCGGCACGCACGCGCCCTTTGCCGGTCCGGCAAAGCCCCTTGACCGCCTGATCGACCGCGCCCCCGCGCGCCGTACCGGCGCGCCCCGCCCCGTCGGCCGCGCCCCTCCCCCGTAGGCGCCGAAACCGGCACGAGCTGTTCCGGGGCCGGACCCGGCGCGTCGACCCGCCGTCTCAAGTAGTGGTCACACAACAGGAGTTGGCGTTCCGCAGGGCCGTTCCACGGTAGGGTCCTGAGCCCCGCACCCGCCCCGGGCCTGCGGGGACGGCGAAACGGCGATTGCCACGGACATCTGCCAAAAGGGTGCCGCTCCCGGCGGCTGGTCCGTATCGTCTGCTCGCGCCGGAGCCTTCCCGCCCCGGGACTTCCTCGTGGGATCCCCCATCGGGGGCCCGTGCACGACATGGCAGCGCCTGCATCGAGGGAGCAGTGGTGACACACCTGATCGTACCGGTCATGATCACATTTGGGATATTCCTGCTCGCCATGGTGGCCGTGGGCTTCTGGACGTATCAGGACACCTTGACGTTCTCCGATTTCGCGCTGGGCGGGCGCCGGTTGAGCGCGACCGTCGCGGCGCTGTCCGCGGGGGCCAGCGACATGTCCGGCTGGCTGTTCCTGGGGCTGCCGGGTGCCGTCTACGCGGCCGGCATCGGCGCGACGTGGATAGCGGTCGGCCTGGCCCTCGGCACGTATCTCAACTGGCTGCTGGTCGCCCCGCGGCTGCGCACGTACACCGAGCTGGCCGGGGACGCCAAGACGCTGTCGGCCTACCTGGAGGAGCGGTTCGAGGACGGCAGCCGGATGCTGCGGCTGCTCTCGGCGACCGTCACCGTGGTGTTCTTCACCGTCTATGTGGCGAGCGGACTCCTGGCCGGCGGGGTGCTGTTCGAGGGCATCTTCGGCGGCGGCTTCGAGTTCGCGCTCACCGTCTTCGCCGTGGTGATCGTCGTCTACACCGTCCTGGGCGGCTTCCGTGCGGTGAGCCTGACGCACTCGGTGCAGGCCACGGTGATGTTCGGCGCGGCAGTCGCCCTCCCGGCCATCGGCGTCGGGCTGCTGGGCGGGTTCGGCGCACTGCACGGGGTGCTCACGCACAAGAGCGCCGCGCTGCTGGACATGGGGGCCAAGGCCGGTTTCGACGGCAGCCGTTGGACGTCCGGGCACCCGCTCGGCACCGTGGCGGTGGTCTCGCTGCTCGCCTGGGGCCTGGGCTATTTCGGCCAGCCCCACATCCTGGTCCGCTTCATGAGCATCCGCAGCACCCGCGACATCACCAAGGCCCGCCGGATCGGGGTGAGTTGGGTGGTCGTCTGCCTGGCCGGGGCCTCGCTCGTGGGCCTGGTGGGGATCGCCTCGCTCGACCAGCCGCTGGAGAACCCCGAGACGGTCTTCATCGCGCTCTGCACCCAGCTGGTCAACCCCTGGATCGCCGGGCTCCTGCTGCTGGGCGTGCTCGCCGCCATCAAGTCCACCGCCGACAGCCAGCTGCTGGTCTCCGCGATGGCGCTCACCGAGGACTTCTTCCGGGCGTTCGTCAGACGGCAGGCCTCGGACGCCGTGCTGGTGCTGACGGCCCGCGCGACCGTGGTGGCCGTCGCCGTGGTCGCCTACGTCATCGCGCTCAGCGGCGGCGCCGTGCTGGACATCGTCGCGTACGCCTGGGCGGGGTTCGGCGCCGCCTTCGGCCCGGTGATCCTGCTGTCGCTCTACTGGCCGCGGATGACGCGGGCCGGGGCGATGGCGGGCATCGTGACGGGCGCGGTCACCGTCCTGCTGTGGAAGCAGATCGACCCGCTCCTCGGGCCGCTCCAGTCGGGGATCTACGAGATGGTGCCCGGGGTCCTCGCGGCCACCGCGGCGGCGCTGCTCTTCGGAAGGTTCGTCGGCCGTCCGCCGCGACGCGTCTGGTCGGGCTCGATGGAGCGGCAGAACGCCACGGCGGTGCCGGTCGGCTGAGCCCCCGGAGCGGTCCGGCCCGGCGGGCGTACCGGGCGGGGCCCGTGCCGGGGCTCGGGCCACCGGTCGTTTCACGTCAGGAAGAGTGCGACAGGCGCTCGGTGAAGGCTCGGCAGCCGTCCGGCGGGGCGGGCTCCCCGGCGCGGGCGCCTGGCCCGGGCGGCCTGTTCTACCTGCCACAACGCAGGTCGAGCAGGCCGCCTTCGCCTCGCCCACGCCCGATTCGGGCGATCCCCCGCGTCGCCCGAACCGGGCAGCTTGACCGGATTTCTGCCTGGACAGATATCCGAAGTCGTCCTGAGTATATTGGCTCGCAGCCAGTCAACGCAGGAGTACAGGATGTCCCCCCGCAGCGCCTCGGTCAATGAACAATTGCGGCGGCGCTCCCGCGAGCGGCTGCTCCAGGCGACCGTCGAGCTGGTGGGCGAGCGCGGCTACGAGACCACGACACTCGGCGACATCGCCCAACGTGCGGGCACCGCACGGGGGTTGATCTCCTATTACTTCCCCGGAAAACGCCAGCTCTTCCAGTCGGCCGTGCACCGGCTGATGCATCTGACCCTGCGGGAAGCGCTGGAGCGGGAGCCGCGGCCGGGCGGACCGGACGCCGGACGCGAGCGGTTGGCCCGGGCTGTCGACGCCGTCCTCGGCCTCGCACATGACCGCCCGTTGCTGATGCGGACGCACATGGCGGGCATCCTGACGGCCGAGGGGTTCATCCGGTGCCCCGAGCAGCAACGGCTGGCGCAGCTGCTGCGCGAGACGGTCGTGGCGTACGGCTCACCGGCTCCCGATACCGACTATCCGCTGCTGAGGGCCCTGCTGATGGGCGCGGTGGTGCCGATGCTGCTGCCGGGAGCACCGACGCCGCGCGCTTTCCTGCGGGCCGAGCTGTTCCAACGCTACGGACTGGGCTGGGAGTTGGGCTTCCCGGCCGACGAGGAGCCACCGCCGGCGTCACGCGCGCGGGGGCCGGTGGACGGGTAGCCGGTGCAGGGACGGCCGGTGGACGGGTAGTCGGCGCTTGGGTGGCCGGTGTATGGACGGCCGCTCGGCGGTGGGGCGCCGGGCCGGCGGGTGATGCACGGGCTGCCGCGCAGGCCCAAAACGGCTCTCGGGAAGTCCGGTTGAGCGTCCTGGCGTCGCGTCGCTAGCGCTTGTTGTGGCGTGGTGCCAGCAGGCCCTCGTCGCGAGCGCCGGCGATCAGCCGCAGCGACCTCCGGCGGTTGCGGCCGGTGGCCTGCATGACGGCGAGTACGGGATCGTGCCCGTCCCGCTGCGCCTGGCGGTAGGCGTCGGCGGCGATCCTGCGGCGCGCACCGGACCGCGACCGGGAGAGGAGGGCGGAGCGGGCCGGCACGGAGGACAGCTCGGCGGGTGCCCCGGCGGGTGGCGCGGTCGAGGGCTCGGCGGTGGTGTCGCAGGGAGTCTCTGCGGAGGCATCGGAGGGAGTGTCGGCGGAGGTGTCGGCTGATGCCCCGGTGCCGGTGCCCGTCGCCGTCGGGTCGGCCGCGTCCTCGCCGGTCACCGTGCCGATCGCCATCGCCGGCGCCACCGCCGGCGCCTCCACCGGCGCCGCTTCCGTGACGGTGGGTGCCGGGCCCTCCCCCGCCCCGGCACCCACGGTGTCCGGCGTGCGGTCCGGCAGCGGGCCGTCCACCGGCTGCTGCGAGGGCGCCGGTTGCTGCGGCGACAGCGGCCGCGGGTCGGACACCGGCCGGGTCGCCGTGCCGCCCGCGTGCCCCGCGTCCGGCCCGTCCGGCAGCGGCGTCCCGTCGGCCGTGTCCCCCGCCGCCGGGACGGCCACCGGGCCGGGCTGGCGGGGTGCGGAGCGGGCCTTCTGCGGACGCCCGGTGGCCGCCCGGAAGGTGTCGTCCAGGGGGCCTTCGATCCAGCGGGCCAGGGCGGCCAGTCCGGCCAGGGTCAGCGGCGGGTCGGCCCGCACGTCCTCGACGGTGAGGTGTTCGTCGGAGACCGTCACCAGGACATCGATCCGGGCGCCGTCGGCGAAGGTCAGCCGGGCGCTGCACCACGGGCCCAGCGGGTCGAGTCGCGGCGGTGAGCACCCCGGCCCCTCGGAGCCGGCCGGATCGTACGAGGTGGCGGGCTCGGCGGGGGGCGCGGCGGAGCCGTGTGCCCGCACCTCCCATGTGGGCCACTCCAGTGGCGCGTCCTGGGCTTCATATCGGTGATTAACGGTATAAAAGTCACTTTCCGACACATTGAAAACCTAGCCTCCAGCTCACCCGGCCCAGTAGCGCGGCACGCTCATCCCACCGGGAGCAACCCCGATAGCGCATCTCCCGCCACGTGCCCGCCGGTGCGACCCTGGGGGTATCCCGCGGAAGGAGCCACCCGTGCTTCGTGTCGCAGTGATCGGTTCGGGACCCAGCGGCGTCTACACCGCCCAGTCCCTGATCGAGCAGCAGGCGGTGCCGGACCTGGAGGTCTACGTCCTGGACCGGCTGCCCTGCCCGTACGGCCTGGTCCGCTACGGCGTCGCGCCGGACCACGAGAAGATCAAATCGCTGCAGAGCACCCTGCGGACGGTCCTGGAGCATCCCGGGGTGCACTTCCTGGGCAATGTCGAGGCGGGGGCGCCCGGGCTGGGCGTCGAGGAGCTGCGGGAGATCTTCGACGCGGTGGTCTTCTGCGTGGGCGCCGCCACCGACCGGCGGCTCGGCATCCCCGGCGAGGAGCTGCCCGGCAGCCATCCGGCGACCGAGTTCGTCGCCTGGTACAGCGCGCATCCGGACGCGGCCGCGGTCCGCTTCACCCTCGCGGCGCGGTCCGCGATCGTGATCGGCGTGGGGAATGTGGCGGTGGACGTGGCGCGGATGCTCTCGCGCGGCGCCGCGGAGCTGGCCCTCACCGACATGCCGCAGGGCCCGCTCGGCGCGCTCGCGGACAGCCGCGTCGAGGACGTCTGGATGGTCGGCAGGCGGGGCCCCTCGCAGGCCAAGTTCACCACCAAGGAGCTGCGGGAGCTGGGCTCCCTGCCGGACACGGAGGTGTGCGTCCGGCCCGGGGAGCTGGCGCTGGATCCGGCCTACCGGGATCCGGGCGCGCTGCCCGCGGCGGTGCGGCGGAACATCGAGGTACTGCGCGGCTGGGCGGAGCGCACGGCGGCCGGAGCGGCGGGCGCGGGATCCGCCGCCCGGGCCCGGCGCCGCATCCATCTGCGGTTCTTCCTGCGGCCGGACGAGGTGCTCGGGGATGCCGCGGGGGTGCGCGGGGTGCGGTTCGAGCGGACCTCGCCGGACGGCCGCGGCGGGGTCGCCGGGACCGGCGAATACGAGGACATCGAGGGGCAGTTGGTGCTGCGTTCGGTCGGCTACCGGGGGACGCCGCAGCCGGGCCTGCCGTTCGACGAGAGCACCGGGACGGTTCCGCATCTGGCCGGCCGGGTGCTGCGGGACGGGGCGCCGCTCCCCGGTGTCTACGTGGCGGGCTGGATCAAGCGCGGGCCCACGGGCGTGATCGGCACCAACCGGCCGTGCGCGAAGGAGACCGCGTCCTCGCTGCTGGCGGACGCCGCCGAGCTGACGGGGCGGAGCACGGCCGGGGATCCGGTGGCGGCGCTGGTGCGGGCGGGGCAGCGGCCGGTGCCCTGGCCGGGGTGGCTGGCGATCGAGGCCGCCGAGGCCGCGTGGGGTCGCGACCTGGGGCGGGGCACGGTCAAGCTGCCGGACTGGGCGGGGCTGTTGGAGGCGGCGCAGGCGACGGGCTGAGCCGCCGGGCGGGCCGCCCGGGATCACCGGGCCGGGCCGCTCACTCCTCGCCGAGGCGGCCGGCCTGGAGGGCCGCCGCCCGCAGCACGCCGTCGATCAGCCCGGGGAAGAGCTCCTCCAGATCCTCCCGGCGCAGCCCGTTCATCTTGGCCGTGCCCCGGTAGAGCTGGCGGATGACGCCGTGCTCGCGCAGCACCCGGAAGTGGTGGGTGCAGGTCGACTTGCTGACCGGGAGTTCGATGTCCGCGCAGTTCAGCTCGCCCTCGGCGGCCGCCAGCGCGCGGACGATCCGCAGGCGCATCGGGTCGGCCAGCGCGTGCAGCACCTCGGCCAGCCGGATGTCCGCCCGGTCCGGGTGCTCCAGCGACCGGGGGCCCGACGGGGCGCGCGCGGAGGTCGTATCGGTCGGCATGACGGCTCCTGACTCACTCTGCGGGGCTCGGCTGGTGTGCCGCCCGCCGGTTCATTGTACGAGAAGCGTCGTAGTTTGACATCCACCGTAGTACGACGCTTATCGTATGACTGCTGGATCCGACCGGACCCACTCCTTCCCAGGCACAGGAGTCTGCTGTGAGTGCACTGTTCGAGCCCCTCTCCCTCCGCTCGCTGACCGTCCCGAACCGCCTCTGGATGGCACCCATGTGCCAGTACTCCGCGGCCCCCGAGGGTCCGGAGACGGGCGCGCCCGGGGACTGGCACTTCCAGCATCTGGCCGCGCGGGCGGTGGGCGGCACCGGCCTGATCCTCGTCGAGGCGACCGCGGTGAGCCCCGAGGGCCGCATCAGCCCGTACGACCTCGGGCTGTGGAACGACACCCAAACCGAGGCGTTCCGGCGCATCACCGGCTTCCTCAAGGAGCAGGGGACGACTCCGGGAATCCAGATCGCCCACGCAGGCCGGAAGGCGTCCACCGAGCGCGGCTGGGTGAACCGCGGCGGGCCGATCCTCCCCGGTCAGCGCCACGGCTGGGAGCCGGTCGCACCGAGCCCGGTGCCGTTCGCCGAGGGCTACCAGGCGCCCGCGGAGCTGTCCGTGGCGCAGATCGGGGAGATCGTCGCGCAGTTCGCCGCCGCCGCGCGGCGGGCGCTGGCCGCGGGCTTCGAGGTGATCGAGATCCACGGCGCCCACGGCTACCTGATCAATGAGTTCCTCTCGCCGTTCACCAACCGGCGCACCGACGGGTACGGCGGTTCGTACGAGAACCGCACCCGCTTCGCGCGGGAGGTCGTGGACGCCGTGCGCGAGGTGTGGCCCGACGAACTGCCGGTCTTCTTCCGGATCTCGGCGACCGACTGGCTCACCGAGGACGAGAGCGACCCGCGCGAGGGCTGGACCGCCGACGACACCGTGCGCTTCGCCCGTGACCTGCGCGAGCGCGGCATCGATCTGCTGGACACCTCCACGGGCGGCAACGCACCGGACGCGAAGATCGCCACCGGGCCCGGCTACCAGGTGCCGTTCGCGGAGCGGGTGCGCAAGGAGAGCGGTCTGGCGGTGGGCGCGGTCGGTCTGATCACCGAGCCGCGGCAGGCGGAGAAGATCCTCGCGGACGGCCAGGCCGACGCCGTGCTGCTCGGCCGGGAACTCCTGCGCAACCCCAGCTTCGCGCGACAGGCGGCACGGGAGCTGGACGCGCCGATCGCCGTGCCGCCGCAGTACCTCCGGTCCGCCTGAGAGCGGCGGGAGGGTGTGCGATCCCCCCGGCGGAAGGGTGCGCGGCGCCCGGGCCGGGAGCCGGTGGCACACCGTGTGACCTGCGGGGACAGACACCGGGGCGCCATTGTCAGTGGTCGGGTGCAGACTTGCCACTGTCTGAGACAACGGCGTCCCGGAGGTGTTCCGGCATGACTGACGTACTCCTCGCGGTGGGCACCCGCAAGGGGCTGTTCCTCGGCCGTCGACGGCACGGCAGCTGGGAGCTGAGCGCACCGCATTTCCCCGCCCAGGCGGTGTACTCCCTCGGCATCGACACCCGGCGGGCGACGCCCCGGCTGCTGGCCGGCGCCGACAGCGCCCACTGGGGCCCGTCGGTGTTCCACTCCGACGATCTGGGCGAGACCTGGCAGGAGCCCGCCCGCCCCGCGGTGAAGTACCCGAAGCACACCGGGACTTCGCTGGAGCGGGTGTGGCAGCTGCATCCGGCCGGGCCCGCCGCCCCCGACGTGGTCTACGCGGGCACCGAGCCCGGCGGCCTGTTCCGCTCCGAGGACGGCGGCGAGACCTTCGAGCTGATCCGGGAGCTGTGGGACCACCCCAGCCGGGAGAAGTGGGTGCCGGGCGGCGGCGGTCTCGCCGTGCACACCGTGCTCACCGACCCGCGGGACGCCGACGCGGTCACCGTCGCCGTCTCGACCGCGGGGGTCTTCCGCACCCGCGACGGGGGCGCCAGCTGGACCCCGTCGAACAAGGGCGTGAAGGCGGTCTTCCTGCCGGATCAGCATCCGGAGTTCGGCCAGTGCGTCCACAAGATCGCTCGGGACCCGGTCGACCCCGACCGGCTGTATCTGCAGAACCACTGGGGCGTCTACCGCAGCGACGACGCGGGCGCGACCTGGCAGGACATCGGCGCCGGGCTGCCCTCCGACTTCGGCTTCGCCGTGGCCGCGCATCCGCACACGGGAGATGTCGCCTACCTCTTCCCGATCACCGCCGACATCGACCGGGTGCCGGCCGGAAACCAGTGCCGGGTCTACCGCACCGGTGACGCCGGCGGAAGCTGGGAGCCACTGATCCACGGCCTGCCGGCGGAGGACCACTACGGCACGGTGCTCCGGGACGCCCTGTGCGTCGATGACAGCGATCCCGCCGGGGTGTATTTCGGCAACCGCAACGGCGAGGTCTACGCCAGCGCGGACGACGGCGACAGCTGGCAGCAGCTCGCCTCGCATCTGCCGGATGTGCTGTGCGTACGGGCGGCCGCGCTGGCCTGAGAAGAGGCGGACGGGCGGGGGCGGTCCGGAGGCCGGACAACGAGGTGTGCGGGAGTGGCAGTTGGCGACGGCGTGCGCCGGGGCGCCGGAGTCCGGGCCATCGGTTGAGAGGGAGCGGGCCCGGGCCAGTAGGGTGATCCCGTGGCTGCACGACCTCTCCGAGACATTGTCGAACCAGGCTGGGCCAAGGCACTTGAGCCCGTCGCCGACCGGATCGCCGCGATGGGCGACTTCCTGCGGGCGGAGATCGCCGCGGGACGGACCTATCTGCCGGCCGGCGCCCATGTGCTGCGCGCCTTCCAACAGCCCTTCGACGAGGTGCGGGTGCTCATCGTCGGACAGGACCCCTACCCCACACCGGGGCATGCGGTCGGGCTCAGCTTCTCCGTGGCGCCGGAGGTGCGCCCGCTGCCGCCGAGCCTGGAGAACATCTTCCGCGAGCTGCACTCCGACCTCGGACTGCCCCGGCCGTCGAACGGCGATCTGACCCCGTGGACCCGCCAGGGCGTCCTCCTGCTGAACAGGGCACTGACGACGGCGCCCCGCAAGCCGGCCGCGCACCGCGGCAAGGGCTGGGAAGAGGTCACCGAGCAGGCCATCCGCGCGCTGGTGGCCCGCGGGCGCCCGCTGGTGTCGGTGCTGTGGGGACGCGACGCCCGCAATCTGCGGCCGCTGCTCGGCGACCTGCCGGCCGTCGAGTCCTCGCACCCCTCCCCCATGTCCGCCGACCGGGGCTTCTTCGGCTCGCGGCCCTTCAGCCGGGTGAACGACCTGCTGGCACGGCAGGGCGCCCAGCCCGTCGACTGGAGGCTGCCCTGACACCGGGCGATAGTGTGCCTGGCATGACGAATGCGAACATCCCTGCGGGTTGGTACGCCGACCCGCAGGGCACCCCCCACCAACTGCGCTGGTGGGACGGGTCCCGATGGACGGAGCACACCCACCCGGGACAGCAGCCCGCGGCCCCGCACCAGGCGCCGCAGCCGGAGCACCACACGGCACCGCAGCAGCCGGCGCCCGGGCAGGCGGCGCAGCAGCAGGCCACCCGGCAGCCTGCGCAGCAGATGCCGCACCAGTCCGCTCCGCAGCAGCAGATGCCGCAGCAGCAGCCGGGCCAGGCCCCGTACCCGGGCCCGCAGCAGGGCGGCGCCCCGTACGGCGCGCAGGGCTACGGCCACCCCCAGCAGGCTCCCGGCCAGCAGCAGCCGTACGGACAGCAGCCGGTGCCGGGACAGCACGCCGGGAATCCGGGCGCCGTGCAGCAGCAGGTGCAGCAGCAGGCCGGGGTGGCGCCCGGCGGGCCGGGCGGCGGCAGCCTGTTCACCGAACCGGTGCTGGTGGTCAACCAGAAGGCCAAGCTGATCGAGGTCACCAACGAGTACAGCGTCTTCGACCAGCACGGCAACACCGTCGGCACGGTCGTCCAGGTCGGCCAGAGCACGGCCAAGAAGGTCCTGCGGGTCGTCTCCAGCCTCGATCAGTACATGACCCACAAGCTGGAGATCCGCGACGCCTACGGCCAGCCGCAGCTGGTGCTGACCCGGCCGGCGAAGATCCTCAAGTCCAAGGTGATCGTGCAGCGTCCGGACGGCTCGCCGGTCGGCGAGATCGTGCAGCAGAACGCCATCGGGAAGATCAACTTCGCGATGACGGTCAACGGCCAGCAGATCGGCGCCATCCGGGCCGAGAACTGGCGCGCCTGGAACTTCGCCATCGTCGACCACGCCGACACCGAGGTCGCCCGGATCACCAAGACCTGGGAGGGGTTGGCCAAGACGATGTTCACGACGGCGGACAACTACGTCCTGCAGATCCACCACCAGCTGCCCGACCCGCTGCTGAGCCTGGTCGTCGCCACGGCCCTGACCGTCGACACCGCCCTCAAGCAGGACGCCCGCGGCCTTGGGTGAGACCCCCGCCCGCGGCCGGGGCGCCCCCGGGGCCGGTCATGTCCTCGGCGTGGACTCGGGCGGGTCGGGGCTGCGGATCGCCGTCGCCCGCGCGGACGACGAGGCCGCCCGCCCGCTGGCCGTACGCGTCTCCCGCGAGCCGGTGCGCACCGGCCCCGCCGGGATCGACGCCGGGCATCTGCTGTCCCAACTGCTGCCCGCGGCCGAGGAGTTGCGGCGCGAGACGGGTGCGGACGGGTTCGCCGCGGCGTGCGTGGGCGCGGCCGGTGCGGCCACGCTGGGCGACGAGCTGCGCGCCCGGCTGCCCGCCGCGCTGGCCACCGCCCTCGGCGTGCGCCACTGCGCCCTGGCCGCGGACGCGGTCACCGCGTACGCCGGGGCACTGGGGCAGCGGCCCGGCGCCGTGCTCGTCGCCGGCACCGGCGCGATCGCCCTGGGCACGGATCCGGCCGCGCCGGGCGGTTGGCGCCGCGCGGACGGCTGGGGCCATCTGCTGGGCGACTGCGGCGGCGGCGCCTGGCTAGGCCGCGCCGGACTGGAGGCGGCGCTGCGGGCGTACGACGGGCGCTCCGGCGGTTCGACCGCCCTGCTGGCGCGTGCGGAAGCGGTGTTCGGGCCGCCCGGCGCACTGCCCGGCGCGCTCTACCCGCGCGCCGACCGGCCCGCCGTCCTCGCCTCGTTCGCCCCGGAGGTGGCCGGCTGCGCCACCGCGGGCGACCCGGTGGCGCTCGGCCTCCTGCGGGCCGCCGCGGGCCATCTCGCCGATGCCGCCGCGGCGGTCTGCCCGTCGGCCGCGGACAGCGCGGTGGCGTGCACCGGCGGACTGTTCGGCCTGGGCGAGCCGCTGTGGGCCCCGGTGCGCACGGCGCTCACCGAGCGGCTGCCGCGGGCCCGCCCGACCGTCGCCGGCGGGAGCCCGCTCGACGGGGCGCTGACGATCGCCGCGGCGCTGGCCGGCGACCGTCTGACGCTGCCGGTCGACGGGAAGTTGTTGCAGATCACACGGCCTGCGCCGGGTCCATGACCGGTGACGCGCGGGATAAAACGGGACGGATACCTCGTCACCGAACCCTCCCTCCGCGCGGGTCGACCCCGAGGCGTTAGCATGCGGCGCCATGAGTTCCC
The DNA here is from genome assembly GCF_014646275.1 of Streptomyces kronopolitis. Taxonomy (GTDB): domain Bacteria; phylum Actinomycetota; class Actinomycetes; order Streptomycetales; family Streptomycetaceae; genus Streptomyces; species Streptomyces kronopolitis. Next base: position 253,272 of record NZ_BMND01000002.1, on the reverse strand, counting down.
CCACTGGGCCCGCACCTGGCTCGCCCCATTTTGACGCCGCACCCCCGAGCCCGGGAGCCGCACCTGGCCTGCCTGTACGTATGCCGCGCGCGCGGCAGTCCGGCCGCCACCGCAAGCCGGAACCCCTGGCCGCGCCCGAGGGCGCGCCCGCCCTGGTACTGGCCGTGCCCGGCACCCCCTCGTCCGCCTCGCGCAGCCTGGCCGACGAGATCTCCAGCATCGCCCGCTCCGAACTCCCCGGCCTCGACGCCCGTATCGGCTATGTCGACGGCGGCGACGACGAGTTCCCGTCCCTGGAGGCCGTGCTGGCGCAGGCCGCCACGGAGCACAAGGCGCGGGTGGACGCCGACGGCCGGCCCGGCCCCGGCCCCGCCGCCGTCGTGGTGCCGCTGCTGGCCGGCCCGGACAGCGCGCTGCTGCGCCGGATACGCCAGGCGATGATGAACAGCGGCTCCGGCGCCGAGCTGACCGAGGTCCTCGGCCCGCATCCGCTGCTCGCCGAGGCGCTGCACGTCCGGCTCTCCGAGGCCGGTCTGGCGCGCGCCGACCGCGCCCGGCTGTTCACGGTCGCCACGGCCGCGGACGGCATCATCCTCGCCACCGTGGGCGGCGAGGAGGCCGTGCAGGCCGCCGGCATCACCGGCATGCTGCTCTCCGCGCGGCTCGCGGTGCCGGTGCTGGCCGCCGCACTCGACGAGGAGGGCGCCATCTCCCGTACTGCCGAGCAGCTGCGCGAATCGGGTTCGCAGCAACTGGCGCTGGCCCCGTACCTGATCGGCCCGGAGATCGCCGACGGCCTGCTGGGGGCGGCCGCGGCGGAGGCGGGCTGCGCCTCGGCCGAGGCGCTGGGCGCCTACAGCACGGTGGGCCGACTGGTGCTGTCGAACTACGCGGCGGCGGTGGGCATCAACCTGCCGACGCAGTCGCAGGGGGTACCGGTCCGCTAGGACCGCCTCCCCGCCGGACACCACGGCGTCGATGGGCCGTCCCCGCACAGCGGGGGCGGCCCTTCGCCGTCCGGGCCCGGTCGCCGGCTCCGCTCCCGCACCGAGCGCGACAGGCGCTCGCCAGACGGCCCGGGAGCGCCGCGGCCAGGGAGCGGAGCACCGACGGCCCGTCCGTCCGCCAGAGCGCTGCGCAGGGCATCTGCCGTACCGCTCAGGCCGCGGGCGGCGGCCGGAGCCGGGACGCACGACCGTTGCGACGCGCGGGGCAAGACCCCGCGGGCGAGCGGCCGAGACGCGATACGTTCCGCCCGAGCCGTGCACGGCGCGAGCGCGGCCACTGACCGGCCGCGCCCGCCGTGAGGCGTGAGCGGGCTGCCCACGGAAGGAAGTTCATGTCGCACATCGATGTCGTCCGTGCCGCCTTCGCGGCCTATCTCGCCCAGGACCGCCCGGCCATGGACCGGCTGCTCGCCGAGGACTACGTCTTCACCAGCCCGCAGGACGACCACATCGGCAAGGCCGCGTTCCTGGAGGTCTGCTTCCCCACCGCGGACCGGCTGCGCGAACAGCACCTCCTCGACGCGGTGGCCCTCGACGGCGAGCAGGTCTGCGTGCGCTACGAGTACGAGCTGAAGACGGGCGAGCGGCATCGCAACGTCGAGGTGACGACGGTGCGGGACGGCCGCCTCACCGAGACCCAGGTGTACTTCGGCGGGCGCTTTCCGCGGGGCTGAGCGGACGCCCGCGGGCCGGTCGGGCAAAGGCGGCGCAGGAGGCCGCGGGGCCTCGACCAATCCGGTGCCGGCGCGCCGCCCGCCTTCGTGAACGATTCCGAGGTACGCCCGGGATCCGCCGTCGGTCAGGCGTCGACGAGCGGCGCGCGCGGGGAGCTGCGCAGGGGTGCGGAGAGTTCGGCCAGGGCCCGTTCCAGGCCGTGCAGATGCAGCAGCGCGGGCTCCGCGACGGACGGGTGCGGCACGGACACCGCGACGGCGGCCGCGTCGCCCGCACGCCGTGGGCTGGTGAGGGCCTCGACGGCGGCCTCCACCCGCTGGCAGGCGGCGGTGAGCCGGGCGTCGTGGGAGGCCTCCGGGTCGGCGGCGACGGCCGCCAGCCCGCGGACCTCGCGGGCGCAGTCGTCGAGCAGCGCGAGCACCTGACGGGCCCGGGCCTTGCGGGCCCGCAGCGGGCTCAGGGGGTGGACCAGCGGTGCCAGGGAGAGCCGGACCCTGCCGAGCAGCGGCTCCAGCGCGGCGACGTGCGCGGCGGGGTCGGCGGTCGCGGAACCCGCGAGGCGGGCGGCGGCCTCGGCCGTGCACAGGTGCACACCGCGCAGGGCGCGCTGGATCCAGGCATCGGTGGTCGCGTGGGTGGTGACGGGCAGCACCAGGAGCACGGCGAGCACGGCGCCGAGCGCCCCGACACCGGTCTCGGCGAGACGCAGCGCGAGCAGCGCGGGGTCCAGCACCCCCAGCAGGCCGTAGAGCAGCCCGGCCAGCAGCGTCACCGCCAGCATCATCCAGGTGTACGACACCGCGGCCGTGTAGAAGATCCCGAAGACGCTGACCGCGAGCAGCGCCAGGGTGGGGACGACGGCTCCGTGCAGCGGTACGGCGACGAGCAGACCGAGGGCGATGCCGAGCACCGTGCCCAGCGCCCGGCGGAAGCCCCGGACCAGGGTCTCGCCGCGCGAGGTGGTGTTCACGAAGATCCACCAGGTGGCGCCCACGGCCCAGTACCAGCGCTGGTCGGAGAGCAGCTGCCCGGCCAGGAGGGCGAAGCCGGCGCCGGCGGTGGCCTGGATCGCCTGGCGGGTGGTGATCCGGGCCAGCCCACGGCCCCCGGGCGGGGCGGGCACGGCGGCCGGGGGCAGCCGGCGCTCGTAGCACCACAGGCCGAAGCGGACGGTGGAGGAGGCGAGCAGGGCGAGGGCGAGGGCGGCGTACAGCTCGGGCAGCCCGGCCGGTTCGGCGTGCAGGAACTGGGCGGCGAAGAAGGTCATGAACGCGAACACGCCCAGGGCGTGGCCCCGCGGCCCCCACCTGCGGGCGTAGACCCCGGCGCCGACCACGGCGAGGAAGGCCGCGTCACGTGCCACCGGGTAGTCGTGCAGCACCGCGGCGGCGGCGAGCACGGGGAAGCCGACGACGGGCAGCAGTGCCGTGGTGACCAGTTGGCCGCGGACGGTCGCGTCGGTGACCGTGAAGAGGGCCAGCAGCGCGCCCAGCCCGCCGAGGACGGCGGCGACGAGCGAGTGGCCGGCGAGACCGCAGACCGTGACCGCCAGGCCGATGCCGAAGACGGCCCGCACCGCGCCGCGCAGCCGCACCCGGCCCGGATCCGGCGCCACGAACACCCTCTTCAGCACGGCTTTTGCCCCTTCGGTGGTTCCGCATGAAAAAGGCGCCGCGGAATTCCGCAGCGCCCTCGCGGGACCATCAGAGCATTTTTGAGACAGCTTGCTCAACAGTGGCCGGAATCAGTGTGCCATTGGTACAGCAAGAGCCTGCTTCGGCAGGCCAGAGGAGTGCCAATGGGTGGGGTGCGGCCCCGGGCGGCCATTCCGGACGACGGGGCAGTGGTCACGGCTGGGCGGCGCCGCACGCGAGGACGTGGGCGTGGAGAGGCGATGGTTTCCACCCGGTCCGCGGCGGGTCAGGGGACCTGCCCGAGCGCGAAGGACGCGTGCTCGTGCCACCTCGTGCCGTCGTGCACCAAGAGCGCGACCGAGGAGACCCACGCGGTCACGGGCATGCTGTCGGCGAGTGCGGCCTCGGCGTTCGCCAGCGCGGCCTCGTCATGCCCCTGGGCGACGGTCAGATGCGGCACGACCTCGTCGAACCGGCCCCCGAACGGCGGTGCTTCCGGCCACCGTTCGGCGACCGCCTCGGTGAGCTCCCGGAACGGCCCGTCCGGTTCGGGGGCCAGATACAGGACCCCGGGGAAGCGGTGGCAGCTCTCGAACCGCACCGTGAAGGCCGGATGGGCGGCCAGCACCGCCGCGAGAGCACGGCGGACGGCACCGTCGATCCGGCTCGCCCGGAGGAACGGGAAACCCGGCGACGGCGCGGGAATTGCCGGACCGCGGCAGGGATCCGCCCGCCGGGGCTCGTCGGCCGTCGCCAGGCGTCAGCCCGTCGGGCCGACCGTGACGCGAGGAGCGCGCACCAAGCACGGGCCACTGGCACAGCACCCGGCCCGCCCACTGGGCCATTGGTACCGTGAGCAGGAGAGATGTCGACCGGGAGGAGGGTGTGGGGCATGGCCGTGGATGCGTTGGATGCCAAGATCCTTCGGTTGCTGCTGGAGCAGCCGCGTACCAGTGTGCGGGAGTACGCCCGCCTCCTCGGGGTCGCCCGGGGCACCGTCCAGGCCCGTCTGGACCGGCTCGAACGGGACGGGGTGATCACCGCGTACAGTCCGCGGCTGTCCCCCGCCGCGCTCGATCACCCCGTGCTCGCCTTCGTCCACATCGAGGTCACGCAGGGGCATCTGGAGGAGGTGGCGGACGCGCTGGCCGAGGTGCCGCAGATCATCGAGGCGTTCTCGACGACCGGGGGCGGCGATCTGCTGACGCGGGTGGTGGCGCGGGACGCGGCGCATCTGGAGGACGTGATCCAGCAGCTGATCAGCATGCCGGGCGTGGTCCGGACCCGTACGGAGGTGGCGCTGCGCGAGCGGGTGCCGCACCGGATGCTGCCGCTGGTCGAGGCGGTGGGCGGCACCGCCGGGGCGCGATGAGCGGGCCGCTTGGCATGCTGGGGGCATGAGCGCCTCCCCCACCTCCCGGGTCACGCCCGCCCCGCCGACACCGGTGATCTTCGATCTCGACGGCACCCTGGTGGACAGCGAGCCGAACTACTACGAGGCCGGGCGCCGGCTGCTGGCGGCCCACGGCGTACCGGACTTCAGCTGGGAACACCACACCCGCTTCATCGGCATCGGCACCCGCGAGACGCTGGAGATCCTCCGCCGGGAGTACGGCATCGAGGCGCCGGTCGAGGCGCTGCTCGCCGGCACGAACCGCCGGTATCTGGAGCTGGCGCGGGCGCACACCGAGGTCTTCCCCGAGATGCGTGCGCTGGTGGAGCGGCTCTCGGCGGCCGGGCATCCACTGGCGGTGGCGTCCGGTTCGTCGCGGGCCGCGATCGAGGCGGTGCTGGCCGGTACCGGGCTCGGTGCGCTGCTGCCCACGGTGGTGTCGGCCGAGGAGGTGGCGCACGGCAAGCCCGCGCCGGATGTGTTCCTGGAGGCGGCGCGGCGGCTGGGTGCCGATCCGGCCGACTGCGTGGTGCTGGAGGATGCCGCGCCCGGGGTGCTCGCGGCGCACCGGGCGGGCATGCGCTGCATCGCCGTTCCGTATGTGACCGGCACCGCCGACGACCCGGCGTTCGCGCAGGCCGGGCTGCTGTTCAAGGGCGGCCAGGGGGAGTTCACGGCCCGGGCCGCGTACGACTGGCTGGGACGGCGCGGGAGCGCGGCCGGCTGAGGGAGGGATCGCGCGATTCGTTTCCGGGCGGCTGCTGCCCGGTCCGCACAGGCCTCCGCCCGTTGTCGGGCGGAGGCCTGTGCCTCGTCCGGCACCCACCGAGGGGGTGTGCCGGTGCGCAAGGGCGGTCAGTTCAGACCGGCGGACTTGCACTTGTCGGCGAGGCTGCCGGCGCACAGCAGGTCGGTGCGCACGGCGCCGTCACGGATAACGGTGTCCTTCATGTTCTTCCTGGTGACGATCTGCGCCTTGAACAGCCGGGCGGGGATACCGGACTTGGTCGAGTTGTGGGCGGTGGTCGACGTCAGGGACTTGATGCTCTTGCCGCGCAGAAGCCGGAAGGCCATTTCGGCTGCGGTTTCCGCCTCCGGCCGGACTTCCTTGTAAATGGTGAAGGACTGCGTGCCGTCGACCAGCCGCTGGAGAGCGGGGAGTTCGGCGTCCTGGCCACCGAGCGGCACATTCTTGATTCCGGCGGACCGGAGAGCCGCGGCGATGCCGCCCGCCATGCCGTCATTGGCCGAGTAGACCGCGTCAAAGCCTTCCGGGCCATGGGCGTCGATGAAGTCGGTCATCTCCTTCTTGGCCTTCGCCTCGGACCAGCCGGGGATGTCCTTCTCGAAGACGATCTTACGGACCTTGCCGTCGAGGACCTCGTGGGCGCCCTTCTTGTAGGACGGCGCATTCGGGTCGGTCGGCGAGCCGTCCATCATGACGAGGTCGGAGGTGGCCGCCTGCGAACCGAGAGCGGCGAGAATGCCCTCCCCCTGGAGCCGGCCGATCTTCTCGTTGTCGTAGGAGACATAGGCCGTGACATCGCCCTCGGCGAGCCGGTCGTACGCGATGACCTTGACGCCCTTCTTGGCGGCCGAATCCACCCAGCTCTTGGCCGCCGCGGCGTCGACCGGGTCCAGAATGATGACCTTGACGCCCTTCTTCACCAGCGCCTCGAACTGCTGCTTTTGGGCATCGACCTGCTGCTGGGCATTGTGGTAGTCCACTTTGCATTCGAGGCAGAGGGATGCGAGGCGCGTCGAAATGATGCGGCGGTCGAACTTCTCATAGCGGGCCGCTTTGCTCTCCGGGAGCAGCAGACCGATGGAGTCCTTGCCGGCACCGGCGTCCTGATGATCGCTTCCGCAGGCCGCCAAGGGCGCTGCGAGCGAAAGCGCCATCGCGCCGGTGAGGGCGCGCCGCATTATTGCATTCATTTCCCGGTACCTCCAAAGGGGCCTCCTGACCGGCCCAGAACGGCTGAAGTGAACGTCACTCACGGCCCAATCGTCAAGAATCGAACCAACAATGAGATGAAAGCGAGCTGTGAGATGACTCTCTGAAGGGCCGTCATTCGACGGGCTTTCCGGACAGTCCCGAAAACATTCCATTCGTTCCGTATAGCGCATAAATTCCGGTTACGCGGGAGTCAGCTGGTCCGGGCGGCGAGGGGAGGAGTGGGCGGGAACGCGGCTTTCGGGACCCGCCGTACGCAGGTCAACCGGTGCGTGCGGGTGGTGAGTTGGGAAATGGCCGGCGCGGGGTGACGCCGGCCGCGGGCGCGGATGCAGCCCCGCACGCCGCGTGCCAGACTGGGAGAAGCCAGGAGAAGACAAGAGAAATAGGTGCCGGGCACAGCTTTCCGGTGCGTTCGCCGCGCCGGAGCGAGCGCGGTCCGGGGGCGAAGCGAGCACCCTTCGCGCTTCGGCGACGGTCGCGGCGAGTTTTCCCGCTCCGCAACCGAATAGGGCGGAGGCCATGGGGAATCCCTGGGAATCTCTTTAGCCTAATTTTTTACAGCCGGGAAATCCGGAGAGTTTCCTCCCGGCGCGGAACTCGGCTCACGGGACGGCGCGGGCGCGGCCCACCGGGCGCGCCCCACGGGCCCGCCGGGCGCAGAACCAGGTGACAGACATGAGCACGGTGTGCGGACGGACCCCCATCTCCGCCGACGGCCGGCTGGGGCTCCCCGGCGAGCACCCGGGCCGCAGCGACCCGGCCTATCTGCGGCGCCGCGACGCGCTCGCCGCACGGGCGGTGGGCCATCGCGTCGGGGCGCCCTCGCCCGCCGTCCACTACACCGACGAGGAACACCGCACCTGGCGGGTGATGCAGCGGGCGCTCGGCCCGGCGCTGCGCGCCCACGCCTGCCGTGCGGTGGTCCAGGCCGGTGAGGACGCGGCGATCCCCGCCGGGCACATCCCGCAGCACACGGAGGTCAGTGCCCTCCTAGTCGCCCGGACGGGATTCACCTTCACCCCGGCCGGCGGGGTGGTGCCCAACGAGCGGTTCCTCGGGGCGCTGGAACACGGCTACTTCCACGCCGTGCAGTTCGTCCGCCACCCGGCGGTCCCGCTGTACGCCCCCGAACCCGACGTCCTGCACGACGTCTTCGGGCACGGCATCCATCTCTCGTGCCCGCGCTTCGCCCGGCTCTACCGGCTCATCGGGCAGGCCGCCGGCCGCACCGAGACCGCCGAGGCGCTCGACATCCTCAGCCGGGTGTACTGGTTCACCCTCGAATACGGGCTGATCACCGAGGGCGGCACGCCCAAGGCGTACGGCGCGGCCCTGCTGTCGTCCTACGGCGAGATCGCCGCCCACGAGCGGCGCACGGTCCGGGCCCTGGACTTCCGCGCCGCGGCGGCCACCCCGTACCGCATCTCCGGCTACCAGCCCGTCCTGTACTCCGTGCGGTCGCTGGCCCAGCTGGAGGACATGCTCGGCGCGTTCTGCGCCGGCTTCGACGACGACGCCGCGAGCCGGCTGCGCGTCCCCGCGCTCTCCCGCGACCGGGCGTAGGCCGCGCCGGGCGGCGCGGCCTACGGCGGGAGCCGCGGTGGCGGGTCAGCTCACCCAGCCGGCCGTGAGGCCGACGACCGCGGAGCCGTCCAGGTCGGTGAGCTTGGTGCCGGTGAAGGCGCGCGCCCAGTCCGACGTCTGGAGCCGGAACGCGGGCCGGTCCGCGGTGAGCGCCTCCAGCACGGCCTCGGCGGCCTCGGCCGGGGTCTGCGCGCCGTTGAGGAACTGCGCGGTGGTGCGCTCCAGGTAGGCCTGCAGCGGCTTGGCGTACGGGCCGGCGGCGTCGACCTCGGCCTGGATGTCGAGCCCGATGTTGTTGACGAACTCGGTCGCCACGGCGCCCGGCTCGACGACGGAGACGGACACCCCGAGCGCGGCCGCGACCGGCGCCAGGCTCTCCATGTAGCCCTCGACGGCGAACTTGGCGGCGCAGTAGGCCTCGTTGAAGGGCTGCCCGACGACTCCGCCGACGCTGGTGACGGTGATCAGACGGCCACCGGTCGCGCGCAGGTGGGGCAGCGCCGCCTTCGAGACGTGCAGCACGCCGAAGAAGTTGACCTCCATGACGGTGCGGACCTCGTCCACGGATTCGTTCTCCAGGGTGCCGAGGTGCCCGGCGCCGGCGTTGTTGATCACCGCGTCCAGGCGGCCGTGGTCGGCGAGCACCCCGCTGATGGCGGTGGCCACGGAGGCCTCGTCGGTGACGTCGAGCTGCCGGACGTCCAGCTCCACCCCCGCCTCGGCGGCGGCCGTGCGCAGTGCCCCGGCGCGGGAGGGGTCGCGCAGCGTCGCCACGACCTGCCAGCCGGCCTGTGCGGCGGCGACCGCCGCGGCGAGGCCGATACCGGAGGACGTGCCGGTGACCAGGACAACCTTGGGGGAAGCGGCGGAAGCGGAGGAGGTGGCAGACATGGTGGGCCTTTCGCGTGCTGCAAGGAGCAGATTGAGTGCGTGTACACACACCATAGACATTATGTGTGCGTACACGCAACCGGTAGTCTTGCCGGCATGGCGAAGAGGAAGCTCACCCAGACCGAGATGCCCGAGGCCGACTACGCCTTCTACGGGCTGGTCTGGGCCGGAACCGTGCTCACCGAACGCGTGGACCGCGCGCTGCGCAAGGCGCATGACCTACCGGTCTCCTGGTTCGAGGTGATGCTCTGGCTCGCCTCCAGCCCGGACCCGGTCCCGGCCTCCGTGCTCGGCAACACCACCATGCTCAGCCGCAGCCAGGTCTCCCGCGTGGTCGACGCGCTCCAGGGCCGCGGGCTGGTCGTCCGCACCCCTTCGGCGCGGGACGCCCGCTCCGTCGAGGTGTCCCTCACGCCGGCGGGCCACCAGCTGTTCAAGGAGGCCGATGACACCCGCCGCAGTTGCCTGGCGCCGGTGTTCACCGACCTCCTCGACCAGGAGGACCTGACGGCGCTCGGCTCGGTGTGGAAGAAGCTGAAGGCCAACAAGGACGGGTGACCGGCAGGGCCGGCTCGCCGCGGAGTCAGTGGCCGATGGTGCGGGCGATGTCCAGGGTGAGCCGCTGCCAGGGATCCCGCGGATCGCGCAGGGTGAGGTCGGCTATCCGACGCAGCCGGTAGCGCAGCGACTGGGGGTGCAGGCCCAGGCTGCGGGCGGCGGCGTTCGCGGAGCCCGTGTCGAGGTAGCTGGTCAGCGTGTCCAAGAGAGGGCCGCGGCCCGGCTGGACGAGCGGGCCGAGGATCAGCCGGCTGATCCGCTCGGGGGCGGCGGCGGGACGGCCGCCGAGCAGGGCCAGCACCTGGGCGTCCCCGTCCGTCAGCACCCGCGCCGGATGGTGGGCGTGCGCGGGCGCCGTGTCCAGGGCATCAGCCGCGAGCCGGTAGGCGACGGCGATCCGGTCCTGGCTCTCCCCCGTGATCGCACACCCCCGCAGGGCGCGCTCCCGCAGCGCCTCCGCGGCGGCCGCGCCGGCCGCGGCGGGCAGCAGCAGGACGAGGCGCGAGGCGCGCACCGTCGCCAGCGCGGTGGCATCGTGGCCGGGACCGTCGAGCGCGGCCAGCAGCCCGAGGGCCGCCTCCTGCGTCACCGGCGGGCCGTCCGCCTCGACCGGTTCGGCCACCAACAGGCAGTAGGGGTCAGGGAGTTGGCGGCCCAGTTGAGCGGCCCGGTCGGTCAGGGCGCCGAGCGAGGCGTGCCGGCCGGCGATCAGATCGTCGAGGAGCAGCCGCAGCGCCCGGTCGCGGTCCCCGGCGAGGTCCTCGCTGGCGGCGGTGTACGCCGTGACCATCTCCTCGGAGAGCAGGTCCAGGGTGGTCAGCGCCATCCGGACGAAGGCGAAGGCATCGGCCGCGTCCGGGGCGGGCGCCGCGGCCGCGACCTCGTCCGTGAGGACCGTCGCCGCGACCCGGTAGGCCCGCAGGACCGCCTGCACCGGGCGGCCGTCCGCGGCCCGCGCCGCCGCGATCCCGCGGAACCGCCGCAGATCGGCCGGGGTGAGGGCGCCATCGGTGGCCCACAGTTCGAGCATCCGCTCCAGCGCCCAGGCGGCGATCGCACGGACCTCGTGGAGCCGGCTGCCGTCGAGCACCGCGTAGGCCGGGACCTGCGCGCGCACCGCGGTGACGATCGAGGCGGCCACCCGCGGGGAGGCGGTCAGCCGCTGCCGGATGCGCTCCCGTTCCTTCATCACAGGGTGATGATGTCAGCCGCGTGTTGTGCGCACCGTGGTGGACGGGTCTTGTCACTGTCGCCAGGATCGCGGGGAACGGGGTTTCGGCGACGAGAGGCGGGACGGACGGATGGCGAAGCACTGGGCGGACTTCCAGTACGAGATCTATCTCCGCGGTATGACGGGCGCGGTGCCACGGCTGCCCACCGATCTGTCGCGGCTGGAGGAGCTGACCGAGCGGCGGCTCGGGCCCGGACCGGTCGGCTATGTGGCCGGCAGCGCGGGCACCGGCAGCACCGCCGCGGCCAACCGGGCCGCGCTGGACCGCCGGCGGATCGTGCCGCGGATGCTGCGGGACGTGGCCGAGCGCGATCTGTCCGTGGAGGTGCTGGGCCGGTCGCTGCCCGCGCCGCTCGCGCTGGCGCCGGTGGGCGTGCTGTCCCTGATGCATCCGGACGCCGAGCCCGCCGCCGCCCGGGCCGCCGCAGCACAGGGCGTGCCGTACATCCTGTCCTCCGCCTCCAGCACCCCCATGGAAGAGGTCGCCGCGGCGATGGGTGACGGGGAGCGGTGGTTCCAGCTGTACTGGGCGAAGGACCGGGAGGTGACCCGGAGCTTCCTGCGGCGGGCGAAGGCGGCGGGGTTCACCGCGCTGTTCGTCACCCTCGACACCCCGCTGCTCGCCTGGCGGCCGCGCGATCTGGACCAGGCGTACCTGCCGTTCCTGCACGGCGTGGGCACCGCCAACTACTTCACCGACCCGGCGTTCACAGCCGGGCTCGCCAAGCCGGTGCACGAGGATCCCGACGCGGCCGTGCTGCACTTCGTGGGGATGTTCGCCGACCCCGGCAAGACCTGGCCGGACCTGGAATTCCTGCGCGAGAACTGGGACGGCCCGATCGTGCTCAAGGGCGTCCTGCACCCGCAGGACGCGCTGCTGGCCGCCGAGGCCGGGATGGACGGGGTGGTGGTCTCCAACCACGGCGGCCGCCAGGTCGCCGGCTCCGTCGCCGCCGCCGACGCGCTGCCCCGGGTGGCGAAGGCCGCCGGGGACCGGCTGACCGTCCTGTTCGACAGCGGGATCCGCACCGGCGACGACATCGTCAAGGCCCTGGCCCTGGGCGCGAAGTCGGTGCTGGTGGGGCGCCCTTACGCCTATGGGCTCGGCCTCGACGGCCAGGCCGGCGTGGAGCACGTGATCCGCTGCCTGCTCGCCGAGTTCGACCTGACCCTTGCCCTGTCCGGGCACTCCCGTCCCAGCTCCCTGACCGCCGACGACCTCCTGGAGGAGTCCGCATGACCCCCACGACAGATCCGGCCGCCGCCACCGGGCCGCAGCCCGACAAGCACGTCCTGGCCGTCGTCTCCCCGCACGTCGGCGGCCGCACCGCCGGGGCAGCGCTGACCGGCCTGTTCCCCGGCCAGGCCCGGGTCACCGTCGTCGAGACGGCGGACGAGGACCCCGCGGCGCTGCGCGAGGCGCAGATCCTGATCACCGGGCTGAGTCCGGTCACCGCCGCCCACCTCGCCGCGGCGCCGGACCTGGAACTCGTCCAGTGCGCCAGCCACGGCTTCGACTACGTCGATCTGGACGCGGCCCGCTCGCGCGGCATCCCGGTCTGCACCATCGGCTCCAGCGGCGCCGAGAAGCAGAACGTGGCCGAGCAGACCTTCGCTCTGATGCTCGCCCTGGCCAAGCAGCTGGTCCCCGCGCACACCGCGCTGGTGGAGGCCGACTGGGCGCTGCCCCGCCTCCAGCAGTCCCTCACCGAGCTGTCCGGCAAGACCCTCGGCATCATCGGGTTCGGCCAGATCGGTGCGGAGGTGGCCCGGCGCGCGGTCGCGTTCGACATGGACATCGTCTACGCCGGGCCGAGGCCGCTCGCCCCCGAGGACGAGGCCCGCTTCGGCGGCGCCCGCCATCTGGCCGTCGACGAACTGCTGCGCACCGCCGACTACATCAGCCTGCACGCCCCGCTCACCGAGCACACCCGCCACCTCCTCGACGCGGAGCGCCTCGCCCTCCTCAAGCCGACCGCGTTCGTCATCAACACCGCCCGCGGCGCCCTCGTCGACCAGGACGCCCTCGCGGACGCGCTGGAGGCCGGTGCGCTGGCCGGCGCCGGTCTCGACGTCTTCGACCCCGAGCCGCCCACCGCCGCGCTGCGCCTGCTCAAGGCCCCGAACGTGGTCCTCTCCCCGCATGTCGCGGGCGTCACCCGCGAGACGCTGGTGCGCATCGCGCTGGCCGCCGTGCAGAACGTCATCGACCATCTGGCGGGCAAGCCGCTGCGGGACGTCGTCTCCTGAGTGCGCTCCGGCGCGGCGGTCCGGGGCGCTCCGAGGCGGGGGAAGTCCCGTGCGGCTCAGGGGACTTCCCCCGCCTCCCCCGGCGCTCTGCCCCACCTTTCGGCCATTGTTCGATTCGGCCGGTGAGCGGCACCGGCCACCTCGGCGGGGCGATGCGGCGGCGCCCCGTCGGCCGGCCACCGCCATTTCACGACAGCCCGGATCTGCCGGGCGCGCATCGGGGTGTAGCGTCCGCCCCCGGAAATTCGGGCGTCCCGCCGGACGGCCCGGGCCGTCCGGCCGTCCCCCACCGGACCGCCGCGGCCGCCGGCGGGACGCCCGGCCCGGCATCCGCGGCCGGTCCGCGCCCGGCGGCGGCCGCACCAGGGAAAGGCGGACGCACGCACGTGGAACCCCGTGGACGCACCCGGTGGGCGATCGGCGGGCTGCTGGCCGGCGGCATCGTCGTCAACTTCCTCGACCGCACGGCGATATCGGTGGCGAGCTCCTCGATCGCCGCCGACTTCGGGCTGGACCTCGGGCAACTCGGGGTGGTGCTGTCCGCCTTCACCTGGTCGTACTGCCTGGTCCAGTTGCCCGCCGGCATGCTGGTGGACCTGCTGGGCGTCTCCCGGCTCACCCGGATCGCCTCCGCGCTGTGGGCCGTCGCCGGTCTGCTGACCGCGGTGGCGAGCGGGGTCGGGCCGCTCATCGTGGCCCGGTTGCTGCTCGGGGTGGCCGAGGGGCCGTCGATGGTCGGCGCCTCCAAGGCGACCGCCGCCTGGTTCCCCGTCGGTGAGCGCGGGATGGCCACCGCGCTGTTCGACGGCGCCACCAAGCTGGCCAACATGGTGGCGTTCCCGGTGCTGGCGTTCGTGATGAGCGAGTGGGGCTGGCGGGCCGGCTTCCTGTTCACCGCCGCGGTCAGCCTGCTGTTCACGGCCGTGTGGTGGTGGGGCTACCGGGACCCGTCCGCGCTGCGCTCCCTGCGCCCGGCCGAGCGGGACTTCATCCTCCGGGGCGGGGCACGGGACACCGACCGGGGCGGTGCCCGGCAGTTCCGCACGGCCCTGCGCTCCGGCCGGATCTGGATCCTGTGCTGCGGCTTCGCCTGCTACGGCTACACCATCAACATCGTGCTGACCTGGATGCCCGAGTTCCTCCAGCGGCAGTTCCATGTGCGGCTGTTGCAGTCCGGCCTCTACTCGATGATTCCGTGGGCGGTGGCCACGGTGGCCGAACTGGCCTTCGGCGGCTGGCTGGTGGACCGGCTGGTGCGCCGGGGGCGGCACCCGTGGCGGGTGCGCAGGACCGTGCTGACGTGCGGGCTGGCACTCGGCGCGACGATCGGCGCCGCGGGCAGCGCGGCGTCCCCGGCCGTCGCGGTGTTCTGGATGTCCGCCTCCCTCGCCGGGCTGGCGGTCGCCGCGCCCGTCGCCTGGAGCCTGCCCGGCCTCCTCGCGCCGCCGGGAACGGTGGGGGCGGTCAGCGGACTGATGAACTTCCTCAACACGGCGGCCACCGCCGGCGGGGTGCTGCTCACCGGCTGGCTGGCGCAGGCGACCGGATCCTTCCACGCGCCCTTCGTGCTCGCGGTCGCGGTCCTGGCCGTCGGCGTCGCGCTCTACTGGTGGGCGCTGTACCCGTCCCCGGTGCCGGACGCGGCCCCGCCGGCCCGGCAGCTGGACCACGTCTGAGGCCGCGCGGCGGGGGCCTGCTGCCTGCTATGCGCAGTTGCGACCAGCTGGCAGGAGCTGTGGCTGCCGTCACAGATTCCGTGTCCCGCCCGGGGGGAATCCCTAGTACCGTCTGGTAGTTCTGGCAGGGGAGCGTGGAAGGCAGTGAGGCACACCGTCGGACCGGTCCGGCCCGGGTACGGGCCCGTCGCGGGGCCCGCCCGGTGGTCGCCGGCACCGGGCGGGGGCGTGCGCCGATGAGTGCGGCCTCCGTCCTGGGCTCGTGTCTGGCGCGATTATCCTGGCCGCCGGAGCGGCTGGCCCGGGAGATCAACAGACGCTGCGGCAGCGGCACCATCAGCAGCAAGGCCCCCTACAACTGGCTGAAGGGCGCCTGCCCCCGCCGCCGCCTCCCCCACATCGTCGCCACGATCCTCTCCGAGCAGCTCGGTGAGCCGATAGCGGTCGAGGCGCTGTGGCCCCAGCACTTCCCGGCCGGCTCCCCGCCGCTCCCCCAGGGCCCCACCCTCCGGCAGCCCGTGCCGCCCCTCCCCCGGCCCGCCGACCGGGACCCGTTGACGGCATCGGTGGACTGGCTGGTGACCGACGACGCCCCGCCGCCCTCGCGCCACCGCGGCGAGGAGGTCCCCGAGGCCGCGGTGGGCATGCTGACCGTCCGGATCCAGCAGCTGCGGCAGCTCGACGACAGCGCCGCCGGCGGACTCGTACTGGACTGGGCACTCGCCGACCTGCAGTGGGCGCAGAAGCTGGCCGCCAAATACGCCTACGACGCCGCGACGGGCCTCCAACTGCACCGCATCATCGCCGAACTCGGCCAGCTCACCGCGTGGCTGACCGCCGACCAGGGCATGGACGCGCTGAGCACCTCCCGCTTCCTGACCGCGCTGGGCGCCGCACGCGCCGCCGGTGACCGCCCGCTCGCCGCGTACATCATCTCCTGCATGAGCTACCGCGCCGCGTGGGCCGGGCGGGCGGAGGAGGCGCTGCGGCTGATCCGCATCGCCCGCAAGGGGACGGCGCACGAGGACATGGGCATCGGCCAGGCGCTGCTGGCCACCCGTGAGGCCCGCGCCCACGCGAGCCTGGGCGACGAGGCGGGCTGCCAACGCGCCCTGGAGGAGGCCGCCGAGCTCAGCCGGGCCGGCCGGCCCACGTGCGAGCCGCCCTGGGCGTACTGGCTCACGCCCGCGGTCATGGTGGCCGACGCCGGGCGGGCCTGGCTGGAGCTGGGGCGCCCGCAGCGGGCGGAGACCCATCTGACGCGCGGGATCGACATGCTCCGGGGCAGCCAGCCGCGCAACCTGCTGCTGCACAGCGCCTCGCTGGCCGAGGCCCGGCTCGCGCGCTGCGAACTCGACGGCGCGGCACAGGCCACCGCGGACGCGCTGGCGCTGACCGAGACCGTCACCTCGCAGCGCGCCCACAGCCGGCTGATGAGCCTGCGCCGGAGGTTTCAGCGGTACGACAGCACGGTGGCCCGCGACATCGTGCGACGGGCGGACGACCTCCTGCACGCGGGCCGGACACCGCCGCCGCGCCAGGGCCTGGCGCCATGAGCGCCGTCCGCGGCCCCGCATACAGTGCACCTGCGCGGGAGCGAAGCTCTTACGGGACGGGCCGATCGCGGGCACCCCGCTGCCTCCCGCCCGGGGAACCCCTCTGACACGGAACGGAATCCAGGAGAAACAGGACCCTATGCGAGTCACTCACGCGGTACCGCTTGCCCCGATGACGACACTGGGCGTCGGAGGACCGGCCGCGGCCCTGATGGAGCTGCACGACGCCGCCGACTTCCCCGAGTTCGTCGCGCTGGCGGACACCCTGCCCGGTGCGCCGGTCTGCCTCGGCGAGGGCAGCAATGTGCTGGTCAGCGACGCCGGCTGCGAGAGCGCCGTGCTGCGGATGTGCACCAAGGGCGTACGGATGGCGGGGAGCACGGCGGACGGCCGGGTGCTGGTCGAGGTGCAGGCCGGTCATCTGCTCTCCGACCTGGTCGACATGACCATCGCCGAGGGCCTCACCGGGATGGAGATGCTGGTGGGCATCCCCGGGACCACCGGTGCCACGCCGGTCCAGAATGTCGGTGCCTACGGTCAGGAGACCGCCGACAGCCTGGTGGAAGTGACCGCGTGGGACTGGCAGTCGGGCCGGATGGTCACCCTTGACACCTCGGCGTGCGGGCTGGGCCACCGCACCAGCGTCTTCAAGCGCTCCCGCCGCTGGACGCTGCTGAGCCTGGTCTTCGCGCTGCGCCGCTCCGAGCTGAGCGCACCGGTCGGCTACCGTCCGGTCGCCGCCGTACTCGATGTGCCGGTGGGCAGCCGGGTCCCCCTGGAGGAGGTGGCGCAGGCGGTGCTGGCCGTGCGGCGGAGGAAGGGCATGGTGCTGGGGTGCAGCGGCACCGACGACCGGTCGGTGGGCAGTGTGTTCCTCAGCCCCGAGATCTCCCCCGCCCAGGCCGAGAGCCTGCGGGCGCAGGGCGCCCCGGTGAACCACTTCCCGGACGGCTCGGTGCGGGTGAGTGCCAGCTGGCTGATCCGGGAGGCCGGGTTCGCGCTGAGCAGCCCGGTCGTGCCGGGCGTGCGGCTGTCCTCGCTGCACTACACGCTGGTGGCGGACGAGGGCGCGAGCGCCGCCGCCTTCACCGAGGCGATCGACCTCGTGTTCCAGCAGGTCCTGCACCGCACCGGGGTACGGCTGACCTCGGAGATCGACCTGATCTGAGGGCCGCGGCGGCCGATGCCGTGCCCGGCCGGTGGTGGACGGTCAGGCCCGGTCCGCCAGCCGGTAGACGCGGCGGGCGTTGTCGTGGCCGATCATGCGCACCACCTTCAGGGCGTCACCGACGTCCCATTCGCCGCTGTCGGTCCAGGCGGCGAGGGTCCGGGCCATGCCGCGGCGCCACAACAGGGCACCGAGATGGTGCAGTTCCGGCGGCCCCCAGGCGTCGGAGGAGAAGAGGATCTTGGCGAAGGGGGCGAGTTCCAGTGATTCGGCGATGACGGCGTCGGAGCGCATGCCGGTGTAGTTGATGCCGAGGCCGACATCGAAGTACACGTGCGGGAAGACCTGGGCGAGGTAGCCCGCGTTGCGCTGGAAGGGGTAGCAGTGCAACAGCAGCAGGTCGGCGCCGTACGGCTCCACGTTCTTGATGAAGCGGGTGAGCAACAGCGGGTCGCAGCGGTGGAGTTCGACATCCGGGTCGCCGTAGCCGGCGTGCAGCTGGATCGGCAGTCCGCGGTCGACGCCGCACCACAGGGCGAAGCGCAGCAGTACCGGGTGGCTGACGCGGACGGTGCCGGTGGCCTCGCACTCGGCGAACCAGGCGCCCGCCGCGGCGGTCACCTCGTGGTCGTCGGGGCGGGCGGGGTCGAAGTCGAAGCCGTGGCGGTAGGCGACGATGCTCTTGAGGCCGACCGCGGCGGCCGAGCGGGCGGCCAGGGTTTCCCGGAACCGGTCGGGGAGTTCGGCGGCGGTGACCCCGGCGCGCGCCACGTCCTCCAGCACGGTTTCCAGGCGCACCACCTCGTCGACGGGACGCCCGGAGGCGGCCGCCATGCCCTGGGGGCCGAGGATGTCCTCGCCCTTGTAGCCGGTCTCCAGCAGATAGTGGCCGATGCCGGAGGCGTCGAGCAGTCTGCGGTTGACCTCGTCGGTGCCGAGTTCGGCGCGCCGGGCCACATAGGTCTCGGGGTCGGCGTGCGGTGCCAGGCCAAGCACGGGGGCGCACCAGCGGCGGACGGCGAAGCCGAGCTGCGAGTCGAATTGGGTCATCCACGGCGGCACCGGGCGGTCGGACTCGGTGAGCATCTGCTCCAGGTCGGAGCGGTCGGCGTCGCGGCGGAGGGCACCGTGGACGTGGTGGTCCACCAGGGGGAGCCGGTCGATCTCCGCGAGGAGTCGTTCAGTGGACATGGCGCGTCATCCTCCTCCGTTCGGCGGGAGACTGCCCACTCTCCGCACGCCGCACCCGCTCGGCCACGGTGGCCTCCGGGCCGGCGTCATGACCGTCCGACACCGGCCCCGTGCCGCCCCTCGCACGATCGCTGTGCCTCCCGGCCAGGTCGGCCATCCGCGTCCCTTCTCCGCCCCGTGTGACACCACGATTCTCCGCACCGTGTGACACCACGATCGTGACACACCGCCAGGAGGACCAGCCGTGCTCGCGCCTGCCTTTGACGACGGGCGCTAGCGCACCTCGAAGCCCGTCAGGCCCTGCGGTTCCTCCTCCTGGACGGTCACGGTGTCGACGCTCGCCAGGGGCGGGCCTTCACGCACCCAGTCCAGAAGGGGCCCCACCCGCTCGGGCGCCCCCTCGAACACGGCCTCCACCGTGCCGTCCGGGCGGTTGGCGACCCAGCCGGCCACGGCGTGCTCGACCGCCAGCTGCCGGCAGGAGTCGCGGAAGAACACCCCCTGCACCGTCCCGGAGACCACCACATGTCTGCGGATCATCCGTCGCTCACCTCACTTCCTCGCCTGACGCCGGCCACGGCGCGGACGGCTACCGTCCCTCCGGCCGGAGCGCGGCGCCGCGCCCGGTCGGTGTGCGGCTGACGGAGCGTCCGGCGGCCGCGACGGCCCGGCCGAAGTGTGCGGCGTCCAGGACGGCCGCGCCGTGGGTGTCGTTGTTGAAGTACACATGCACGTCCGCCCGGTCCGGCCAGGTGTCGGTGATCCGCCGCACCCAGCTGCCGAGCGCCTGCCGACCGTAGCGCGGCGAGGGTTCCGCGCGGCCGCCGTGGAGGCGGAGATACCCCCAGTCGGCGGTCCGCCAGAGGGGCGTCACGGGCCGGGAGCGGCGGTCGGCCCAGCACAGCGCGGCGCCCCGCCGCTCCAGCACCGTGCGGATCTCCGCGGTCCACCACGAGGGGTGGCGGGGTTCGACCGCCACCCGGGTACCGACCGGGAAGCAGCCGAGGCAGGTGTCCAGCAGGCGGGCGTCCGCGAGGAGTGTGGGCGGCAGTTGGAGCAGGACGGGGCCGAGCCGGGGGCCGAGGGCGGCGGCCCGCGACATCAGCCGGGCGACCGGCTCCGCGGGGTCGCGCAGCCGCTTGATGTGGGTGAGGTAGCGGCTCGCCTTGACGGCCAGCAGGAACCCGTCGGGGGTCCGCGCCCGCCAGTCGGCGAAGGTCTTCTCCTCGGGCAGCCGGTAGAAGGCGGCGTTGCTCTCGACGGTGGCGAAGTGCCGCGCGTACTCCTCCAGCCACAGCCGTTGCGGACGGTCGGGCGGGTAGAGGACCGTGCGCCAGTCCTTGTACTGCCAGCCGGAGGTTCCGACGAGGACGGTCATGTGTGCATCCCTGCCCGGCCGTGGCCTGGGCGTATCAGCCGCCCGCGCACGGCCCGGCGGCCGAGACAGCGGCCGGGCAGCGGTCAGGCCGCGGCGGGCGCCCCGGCGGCACCGGTGCCTCCGGTCTTCTCCGCGGCACGGTGGATGGGTGTCCGCAGGCCGGTCAGCGGGGCGCCCGTGCCGCCACGGCGGGCCGCGACGATCTCCGCCGCGATGGACAGGGCGGTCTCCTCGGGCGTGCGGGCGCCCAGGTCGAGGCCGATCGGCGAGTGGAGCCGGGCGAGTTCGGCGGCGGTGAGGCCGGCCGCGCGGAGCCGGCGGTCGCGGTCCTCGTGGGTCCGGCGTGAGCCCATCGCGCCGACGAACGCGACCGGCAGCCGCAGCGCCGCCTCCAGCAGGGGTATGTCGAACTTGGCGTCGTGGGTGAGCACACACAACGCCGTGCGGCCGTCGGTCGCGGTGCGCTGGAGGTAGCGGTGCGGCCACTCGACCACGAGGTCGTCGGCCTCGGGGAAGCGGGCCCGGGTGGTGAAGACGGGGCGGGCGTCGCACACCGTGACGTGGTAGCCGAGGAACTTGCCGGCGCGCACCAGCGCCGCCGCGAAGTCCACCGCGCCGAAGATGATCATGCGGGGCGGTGGTGCGCTGGACTCGACGAACAGCGTCACGGCCGGTCCGCAGCGCGCTCCGCCCTCCGTGACCTCGCACTCACCGGTGTGCCCGGCCTCCAGCAGGGCGCGGGCCTGCTCCGCCGCCGCGCGGTCCAGCTCCGGACTCCCGCCGAGGCCGCCCTCGTACGACCCGTCGGCACGGACCAGCAGCGGTCTGCCGAGGAGTCCGGCCGGGCCCCGGACGACCCGGGCGAGGGCCGCCGCCGTGCCCCGGGCGGCGGCCGCCAGCGCCGCCGCCCACACGCTCCGGTCCGGCGCGGCCGCCGGCACCGGCGTGACCAGGACCTCGATCTCGCCACCGCAGGTCAGTCCCACCGCGAAGGCGTCCTCCGCGCTGTAGCCGAACCGCTCGCGCAGCGTCACGCCGTCCCGGAGCGCCTGGACACACAGGTCGTACACCGCCGCCTCCACACAGCCGCCGGAGACCGAGCCCACGGCCGCGCCCCGGCCGTCGACGGCGAGGGCGGCACCGGGCCGACGCGGGGCGCTGCCGGCGACGGCCACGACGGTGGCGACGGCGAAGTCCCGGCCCTCTTCGACCCATCGGGTCAGCTCGTCGGCGATGTCCAGCATCGTGGTCTCCTCGTGATTCGTGGGGCGGCGGGGTGACGGCCCCGCGGACGTCCGGACGGGTCAGCTGCCGGGGCGGCCCCCGTCTCCCGCCCGCAGGACGCGGTCGGGGCGGATCGGCAGGTCCCGGTGGCGCACCCCGGTCGCATGCCAGACCGCGTTGGCGATCGCCGCCGCACCGCCGACGACTCCGATCTCACCGATCCCCTTGATGCCGACCGGATCGCTCTCGTCCGGATCGTCGACCCAGTCCGCCTCGATGGCGGGCACATCGGCGTGCGCGGCGACGTGATAGCCCGCGAGGTCGGCGCCGACGGTGGCGCCCGATGCCCGGTCGCGGACCGCTTCCTCGTGCAGCGCCATGGACAGTCCCCAGGTCATGCCGCCGATGAACTGGCTGCGGGCGGTCAGCGGATTGACGATCCGGCCGGCGGCGAAGATGCCGAGCATCCGGCGCACCCGGACCTCCCCGCTGGTGACGTCCACCGCGACCTCGGCGAACTGCGCGCCGAAGGCGTGCCGTTCGGTGGCCGCCAGCGCGGCGATCGCCGCGGTGGTGTCCGACCGGACCGTGATCCCCTGCGGCGGGATCACGCCGCCCAGGGCGAGTTGCTCCCGCAGTTCGCCCGCCGCGGCCATCACCGCCCAGGACCAGGAACGGGTGCCCATCGAGCCGCCGGCGATCATCGCCGGGCCGAAGTCGCTGTCCGCGATCCGCATCCGGATGCGCTCCGGGGGCACCCCCAGCGCGTCCGCGGCCACCAGGGTCAGCGCGGTGCGCGCGCCGGTGCCGATGTCCGCCGCGGTGATCCGGACGGTGAAGTCTCCGTCCGCCTCCGCCGTCACGGCCGCCGTGGACGGGGCGGCGCGGGCGGCGAACTGCGAGGCGGCGGTGCCGGTGCCGAGCAGCCAGCGACCGTCGCGCCGCCTGCCGGGGCGCGGGTCGCGCTCCGCCCAGCCGAATCTGCGGGCGCCCTCCCGGAAGCAGGCCTGCAACTGGCGGCTGCTGAACGGGAGGCCGGAGACGGGTCCGCTCTCCGGCTCGTTGCGTGCCCGCAGCGCGATCGGGTCCATTCCGCACTTCTCGGCGAGTTCGTCGAGCGCGGACTCCAGGGCGAACGAGCCCGGCGCCTCGCCCGGCGCCCGCATCCAGCTCGGGGTCGGCACATCGAGCGGGACGACCTGGTGGAGGGTGTGGTGCGCGTCGGCGTCGTACATCACCCGCCCCATGTCGGCGCTGCGCTCGACGAATTCCCGCACCGTCGAGGTGACGCTCTCCGCGTGGTGCGCGAAGGCGCGCAGCCGTCCGTCGGCGTCGGCGCCGAGCCTGACCCGCTGCGCGGTGGGGCTGCGGTAGCCGACCAGCGAGAACATCTGCCGGCGCGTCAGGACGACCCTGACCGGGCGCTGGAGCACGGTCGCCGCCATGGCGGCGAGCACCTGGTGCGGGCGGGTGGCCTTGGACCCGAAGCCGCCGCCGACGTGCTCGGACCGCACCCGCACCGAGGCCGGGTCCAGCGAGAAGAGGTGCGCGAGTTCCTGGGCGACGAACCCGCTGCCCTGGTTGGAGTCGACGATCTCCAGCCGGCCGCCCTCCCAGCGCGCCATCGCCGCATGCGGCTCCATCGGATGGTGGTGCTCCTCGGGGGTGGTGTACCGCGCGTCCACCACCACTGCGGATGCGGCGAGTGCGGCCGCCAGGTCGCCCTTCGCCGTCTCCGCCGGGCTATCGGAGCCCTGGGGTGTGTACCTGTCCGGATGCCCGGCGGAGAACTCGGCCTCGTGCGGCTCCTGGTCGTAGCGGACCACGAGCGCCTCGGCGGCCTCCCTCGCCTGTTCGGGGGTCTCGGCGACGACCAGCGCCACCGGCCAGCCCACATAGGGCACCCGGTCGTGCTGGAAGACCTGGAGGACCGGGTCGGGCGCCCCCAGGGGGCCGGTGTAGTCGCCGTCGACGCGCGGGGCGTTGCCGTGGTGGAGCACGGCGAGCACGCCGGGCATCGCCAATACGGGGGCGGACTCCACGGCGCGGATGCGGCCGCGGGCGATGGTGGACAACACCAGCCAGCCATGGGCGAGTTCGGCGAACGGGATCTCGCCCGCGTACCGGGCCGCGCCGGTGACCTTGGCCAGGCCCTCCAGGCGGGTGCGGGCGGCGCCGACGGCTCCCGTCGCCGCGGGGGTTCCCGTGGTCGTGGTGGTCATCGGGCGGCCTCCTCGGTCAGCTCGGTCAGCACGGCGACGACGAGGTTGCGCAGCAGCGCCACCTTGTAGCCGTTGTGGGGCAGCACCTCGGCGGCCGCCAGCTCCGCGTCCGCCGCGGCGGCGAACGCCTCGGCGCTCGCCGGTCCCCCGATCAGCGCCCGCTCGGCTGCCCGGGCCCGCCACGGCCGGGACGCCACCGCGCCGAAGGCGAGCCGGACCTCCTGGACCGTGCCGTCCCGGACATCCAGGGCCGCGGCGAGCGAGCCGATCGCGAAGGCGAACGAGGCGCGCTCGCGCACCTTGCGGTAGCGGGAGACGGCGGCGACCGGAGCCGGCGGGAGCCGGAGCCCGGTGATCAACGCGCCGGACGGCAGCGCGGTCTCCCGATGCGGGGTGCGCCCCACCGGGAGATAGAACTCCGCCAGGGGCAACTCCCCCGGCCCGTCCGACGTTTCGTAGGTGACGACGGCGTCGAAGGCGGCGAGCGCCACCGCCATGTCCGAGGGGTGGACGGCGACGCAGTGCGCGGAGGCACCGAGGATCGCGTGGTTGTGGTGCTCGCCCCCGATGGCCGGGCAGCCGCTGCCGGGGTCGCGCTTGTTGCACGGCGCGGCCGGGTCGGTGAAGTAGCCGCAGCGGGTGCGCTGCAGCAGATTGCCGCCGACCGTGGCCATGTTGCGCAGCTGCCCCGAGGCGCCGGACAGCACGGCCTGCGCCAGCGCCGGATAGCGGCGCCGGACCTCCGGATCGGCCGCGAGATCGCTGTTGGTGACCGTCGCCCCGATGTGCAGGGCGCCGTCCGCCGTGACCTCGATCCGGTCGAGAGGGAGGTCCTGGACGTCGATGAGCAGCGCGGGCCGCTCCACCCCGGTCTTCATCAGGTCGACGAGATTGGTACCGCCGCCGAGGAGGCGCGCCCCGGGGTCTGCGGCGAGCAGCGCGACCGCCCCCTGGACGTCGTCGGCCCGCCGGTAGCCGAATTCCCTCATGCGACCGCCTCTCCATCCGCCGGGGCGCCTGGCTCACCCGGGCCATCGGCCTGCCACGGCCGTGACGAGGCGCCCGGTTGGGCAGCCTCCTCGGCCGCACGGGCGACCGCCTGGACTATCGACACATACGCGCCGCAGCGGCAGAGGTTGCCGCTCATCCGCTCCCGGATCTCCTCGGCGCTGAGCTCCGGCACGCCCGCCTCGGGCCGTACGTCGGCGGTCGCGGCGCTGGGCCAGCCCGCCGCATGCTCCTCGATCACCGCGAGGGCCGAACAGATCTGCCCCGGAGTGCAGTAGCCGCACTGATAGCCGTCGAGGTCGAGGAAGGCCTGCTGCACCGGATGCAGCCGCTCGCCGTCCGCCACACCCTCGATGGTGGTGATCACGCGTCCCTCGGCGGCCACCGCGAGCTGGAGGCAGGACACCGCCCGGCGCCCGTCGAGCAGCACCGTGCAAGCGCCGCACTGCCCTTGGTCGCAGCCCTTCTTGGTGCCGGTCAGATCGAGCTGCTCACGCAGCGCGTCGAGCAGGGTGGTGCGGTGGTCGACGGGCAGCGTGTGCTTCTCGCCGTTGATGTTCAGTGTGATGGCGCTGGACGTCGGTGGGGCCATCTCTTCAGCCTTCTTTCGCGTGGGTCAGCGCGGCGGGCGTCATCGGGCGGCGACGGGCTCCCTGCGGGCGGCGACGGCTCGTGGTCGCCCGGGACCAGGAGCACGAGGAGCACGATGTGAGAAGGGCTGACCAAGGCATCGCCAGTTCCCCCGTTCCGGCTGTATCTACCGCTTGGAATCTGCCGCTATGGTGGACCTAAGCGGACAACTGTCCACTCCAACGAAGCTACCGGACAGTTGTCCGGTTAGCAAGACCGCATTTCGCGTGATTCCCGAAAGGAGGACGAGTGCAGCAGCCGAAGGAAGCGCCCCTGCGCTCGGACGCGCAACGGAATCGCGAGCGCATCCTCGAAGTGGCACTGGCGGAGCTGACGCACACGGCGGACGCCCCGCTGAGCGCGATCGCGAAGAAGGCGGGCGTCGGGCAGGGCACGTTCTACCGGAACTTCCCCAACCGCGAGTCACTCGTCCTGGAGGTCTACCGCTACGAGGTGCAGCAGGTCGCGGACACCGCCTCCCAGCTCCTCGAAACCCGCGCACCCGACGAGGCCCTGCGGGAGTGGATGGACCGGCTGGCCCAGTACGCCATGGCCAAGGCGGGCCTGGCCGACGCCATGCGCAAGGCCACCAGCGCACACGGCAGCCTGGCCGGCCTCGGCCACGGCCCGGTGACCTCGGCCGTCGCCCTGCTCCTGCGGGCCAACGAGGAGGCCGGCGCCATCCGCCCCGGCGTGACCCCCGACGACTTCGTCCTCGCCATCGCCGGCCTGTGGCAGATCGACCCGCACAGCGACTGGCAGTCCCGCGCCGGCCGCCTCCTGGACCTGGTCATGGACGGGCTCCGGGCGGGCGCTCCCGGGGCGCGAGCGACAACCGGACGTTAGTGCTCCGTTAGTCGACCGACAGTGACAGCGGGCAGAGTCGATCCCGCTCGCCGCAACCCCGGCCCCACCTGACCGCCCCCGGCGTCAGGGGTGTTGCGGCGCCTGCTGCCCCAAGACCCCAAGAGCAGGCACCCGAGCGCACCGCAGCCCAGTCACCACGCTCGATCGGATCAGGAGCACCATGACCCCCCAGCCCTCCCCCCTCCGCCACGCCCGCACCCTCGCCGCCGCACTGCTCGCCGTGACGGCCGCGGCCGGGCTCACCGCCTGCCAGGACGGCAAGCCCGACAGTGCGCAGAGCCCCTCGTCCGCCGCGTCGGACGGCAACTCGTCGGGCACGGCGTCCGGTGCCGACGCGGGCGGCACCGGAGGGCAGGACTCCGGCGGTTCGGCCGGCACCTCCCGGCAGCCCACTGCCGCCCGGAGCGCCGCCTCCACCGACAACTCGCCGCACCGCTGCACCGCGGCCTCGATGCGCATGACGCTGGGGCGGCCCGACCCGGGCGCGGGCAACATCCACTACGCGCTGACCTTCACCAACAGCGGCAAGCAGTCCTGCACGCTGCGCGGCTTCCCCGGAGTCTCCCTGCTGGCCAAGGACGGGCAGTCGGTCGGCAAGCCCGCCACCCGGGAGGGCTCGGCGGGCGCGGCCGTCACGCTCGCCCCCGGCCGCAGCGCCCATGCGGTGCTGCACACGGTCAGCGAGGGGACGAAGGGCTCCGGCTGCTGGCCGGCCGGCGCCCTGGTCCAGGCGTACCCGCCCGGCTCGAAGGAGTCGATGACCGCACGCGCCTCCGGACTGCGGGTCTGCGGCGAGGAGTTCAGCGTCACGACCGTCGCCCCCGGCGCGGCCGCCTGACCCCCATCCCGGGGTGTGCCGTCCCCGGCAGCGCGCAAGGACGGCGCACAGCCCGGAGCACCCTCAC
The DNA here is from genome assembly GCF_014646275.1 of Streptomyces kronopolitis. Classification (GTDB taxonomy): domain Bacteria; phylum Actinomycetota; class Actinomycetes; order Streptomycetales; family Streptomycetaceae; genus Streptomyces; species Streptomyces kronopolitis. Next base: position 226,264 of record NZ_BMND01000002.1, on the reverse strand, counting down.
GCCATGAAACGAAGCTCAGCACTGCGGGCCCGCCCGGCACCGGCCCCGGCCGACGGGCGGGCCCGTACGCCTGCCGCCCCGACCAGGCGGGGCCGACTAACGGGTGCCCGGCGGGCTGCCTGACCGGTAACGGCACCCGGGCTGCCTCGCCGGCGCCGAGTTGCCGGAGGCCACGGGCCCTGGGCAAGGTGGAGAGCGGACGGAGGCAGCGGCCGCCGCCGACGGACGGGCGCGGCCGCGGGGCGGTGGCACACCGCGCAGGTCCGGCAGGCTCCTGCACACCGGTCTCCCACCGCCCGATCCGCCCGGCCGGACCTGGCGGCGTACCGGAGCGACGTCCGGGCCATGGAACGGCGTCCGGCCCGCGGAACGACGTCCGGCCCGCACAGCGTCCGACGCCACGGAGCGGAGGAACCATGGGGACAACGCACACCGCCCGGACCAAGGCGGCGTGGCCGCGGTTGCGGGTCGCCGACTGGACCGACACCCGCGACACGCTGCACATGTGGACACAGATCGTCGGCAAGGTACGGCTGGCGCACGCGCCGCTGATCAACCACTGGTGGCAGGTGACGCTCTATGTCAGCCCGCGGGGCCTGACCACCTCCGCCATCCCGCACGGCACCGGCGCCTTCGACATCGAATTCGACTTCCTCGACCATGTGCTGCACCTGCGCACCAGTGACGGCGGCACCCGCCGCATCGCGCTGGAATCCATGCCGGTGACCGACTTCCACGCCCGTGTCCTGCGGGCCCTGGAGGAGCTGGACGTCCCCACCACGATCCAGGGGCATCCCAACGAGGTCGAGCCGGCGATCCCGTTCGCGGAGGACTACCGGCACCACACCTACGACCCGCACGCCGCGCAGCTCTTCTGGCGCCAACTCCTTCAGGCGAACCGGGTGTTGGGGCACTTCCGTACGGAGTTCGCCGGAAAGGTCAGCCCGGTCCACTTCTTCTGGGGGGCCATGGACCTGGCCTGCACCCGCTTCTCCGGACGCGGCGCCCCGCGGCACCCCGGAGGCGCACCGAACTGCGGCGACTGGGTCATGGTGGAGGGCTACTCACGCGAGCTGAGCAGTTGCGGATTCTGGCCCGGCGGCGGGGAGGAGGGCGCCTTCTACGCCTACGCCTACCCCGAACCGGAAGGCTTCGCCGAGAGTCCGGTCGTCCCCGCCGAGGCGTTCTACAGCGCGCAGAACGGTCAGTTCCTGCTGCCGTACGAGGCGGTACGCACCGCCGACGACCCCGATCGGACGCTCACCCGCTTCCTGCACAGCACCTATGCGGCCGCCGCCGACCGCGCCGGTTGGGACCGCGCGTCGCTGGAGGTCGATCCGGAACGCTGGAACCCCGTCCACTAGGCGGCGGCACGGCCAGGGGCCGGGACATGCCCGGCCCCTGGCCCCTCAACCGAAGGGAACGGCCCGATGACTCCTCGCGACGACTGGCCGACGCCCACTCAGGGCCTGGTGCTGACCCATTTCCTGTCCGTACGGGACGTCGCCGTGTCCCGCCGCTTCTACGCGGAGGTCTTCGGCGGTGAAGTGGTGCTGGCCGAGAACCCCTGCATCGTGAAGATCGCCAACGGCTGGATCATCATGAACCCCGGCGGCGGACCCACCCCCGACAAACCCGATATCACCCTCACCGCCCACGAACCCGGCGACCCGGTGTCGTCCTTCCTCAACGTGCGCGTGGCCGATATCGCGTCGTTCTACGAACAGGCCGTAGCCAAGGGCGCGGAGTTCCTGACCGAGCCGATCGACCGCAAGGCCGAGATCCGCTGCTACCTCCGCGACCCGGACGGCTATCTGATCGAGGTGGGCCAGGCCACCGGGATGCTGGAGGGCGTCTTCGCGGACCCGAGCGGCCCGCCCGTGCAGGGTGCCGGAGATCAGTGAGCCAGGAACGCCCTGTGGTGGCTCGCAGTTGCCTCTGCGAGCCACCACAGCGCCCCCCTTGGTCACTCTCAGGAGACGGACACCGTGTTCCACGTCAGTTCCATCTGATGGCCGTGCCGCCAGCCGCGGGTGTGCACGGGCTCCGTGGTTCTCGGGTCGTCGTTGTACGAGTTCTTGGCGTCGACGTTCTGTCCGATGTCGAGTGAGGACTGGAGCGCGCTCGCGCCCCAGCTCTCGCGGCCGCCGAAGGAGAACTGCTGCTGGACCCGCGTGGGGAAGGACAGGCCCTCCATGACCAGCGGGCCTTCGTTCCCTCCCTCGTAGGCCATGACCTTGTTCTTGGCGAGGTTGAAGAGCGTGAAGTGCCCGTTGTCGCCGATCTGGATCCACTGGCAGTACGGGTTCCCGAAGGTGATGCTCTGGAGCCAGACGGAGTCGTCGTTGGGGCTGGCACACAGGATGCGGTCGGACCACAATCCGTTGGCGATCAGCACCGCACCGGAAGAGCTCCGGGCCGCGGCGACCGCCGAGGTGCCGGGCAGAACCGTGAGGCAGGCGGCCGTCATCCCGGCGACCGCCGCGATTTTGGCCGCCCGGGAGATGCGTCTGAAGCGTGCCATGGGTGAGCTCCTTCGCTCGTGATCCCGCCGGAACCGGCAGGGTCGGGCGATCCTCCAGGGCAACTTGTGACATGGCCAGATCACGGAGAAATTTCCGGACAAGGCATGCCCTGCCTCCGCGCCACTTCTCCACACACCGCGCACGGTGCAGCCCCTCGGAAGACCTGCCTGCTCACCGCCCTCAGAGGCACCAGTCCGCCCATGCCGCGCAGGCCCCTCAAGCCCCACCACTCTCAGCGGAGTTGACCGAATTTCACAGAATCTCCACAGTGGCACCGCGCTGCACCCGCCGAGGTCCGGTCAGCCCGAGGCCTGTCCTCCGACGCCCCGCCGCGACTCGCCCGCGCCACCGCCTGCCAACAGCTCAGGCCCCCCGCAGCAATCTCTGCGGGGGGCCTGAGCTGTTGATACGGGGCAGCGACATCACCAGCGATACCAGCGACCGCGACTGCCGCCGGCACCCGTCGACCGCATCAGGAAACCGAGCAGCCAGAACGCCAGCACGACGACGGCGACGATCCACAGGGCCTTCAAGGCGAATCCGGCACCGAAGAGCAGCAGGGCGAGAAGCAGGACGAGGAGCAGGGGGACCATGAGAGTCAACCTCCGAATCGGGGGACTTCGACTCCCGCAGTGAGAGTTCGTCCTCCAGTGGAAAACGCCGGACAGGGCTACGGGAAATTCTCAGTTTTCTTGCGGGAGGGGGTTCGTGAGGGAAGAGGCCGGCTCAGATGCGGCCGTGGACAAGTCGCGTCAGGGGGCCGGTACGCGGCTTCGCGGTGGCACGACCGGCGGCGAAAGCAGCGCCGACGGCGCCGATCAGCCCGGCCCCGACACTCGCGGCAATGGCCTTCCGCTTCTTGACGACCTTCCAGGTGGTGACGGCCGCGCCAGCGACGTGCTCGGTCGCGGCGACTGCCGCCTGCCGGCCGCTTTCGACGCTCGACCTGGCACGCTCACCGGCCGCCGCCGCCTCCTTCGTGGCGACCCGACCTGCATTTCCGGCTGACTTCGTCCCTGCCGAGGCAGCCTCTTTGGTCTTGCGCTGCACCGTGCCGGAGGGACCGTCGGACTTCTTTCGTTCGTCACTCATGCCATTCGTCTCGCCGCTCATTCCACTTTGAAACCTTGGAAGCTGACCGCCGATACCTGACGGAAGCTGATTCAGCGTCAATTACCTTGGTCCTGGTGATCATTCACTGTGACCCGATGATGTTCTCGGGACGCCAGTGACGAGCCGGGCCCGGCGGACAAGAGGCCGGGGTTTTCCGGCGGACGGAAGACGGCGGAGCCAGCGCCACGCATACGTTCGACACCGAGGGGCAGGCGGTGTTCTACCGCCGAAACGGCCCATCGCACTTGGGTCTTCAACGAAACCACACGGCGTACGAACGAGACCACACGACGTACAACGGACGGGATCATGGCGACAACGCAGAGCACGGAAGGAACGAGTGGCCCGAAACGTATCGGCGCCCCCGCAGCGATGCGCCACGCAGCTGCGCAACTCGCCCAGATGCTCCAATGCGAGCCCGGCTCGGTATCCGCGCTCCGAGGGACCGACGACGGTTGGTCGGCTGACGTGGAAATAGTGGAGATCCCCCGGATCCCCGACACCTCAAGCGTCATGGCTTCCTACCGGGTACGCCTCGATCACCAGGGTGAACTCATGGGATACGAGCGGACCCGCCGATATGCCAGGGGCCAGATCGACCGGTAACCGGTCTCGGCCGGTATCCGGCAAGGAAGGAAACCGGAATCCGGCAACCGGCAACCGGCAACCGGCAACCGGCAAGGAAAAAGAGCTCCCGAGAACAGCGAACGTTTCACAACCCACTCCAGCACACTGGAAGGGAAGATCAAACGTGTCTGTAGTACAGCAATCAAACGCACCGAACAGCAGCAGTGGCGGTGGCTCCGGAAATCTCTACGACGTTCTTGAGCTGATACTCGACCGGGGGCTCGTCATCGACGCCTTCGTTCGCGTGTCCCTCGTCGGTATCGAGATACTCAAGATCGATGTACGCGTCGTCGTCGCGAGCGTGGACACCTATCTGCGTTTCGCCGAGGCGTGCAACCGACTGGATCTGGAATCGGGCCGCAAGGCGCCCAGCCAGCTCACCGATCTCGTCGGTGAAGTGACCGAGGGCGGCGCCAAGGGCAAGTCGAAAGGCGCGCTGACCGGCGCCATCGAGGCCTTCAGCGACTCCTTCCAGAAGGGTCAGGAATCCGAGCCGGAGGAAGAGGAGCGCCCCGCGCGCAAGTCCTCCGCGTCCAGCAAGCGGCGGACCGCGCACCGCCGGGAGGAGTGAGCATGCCGACCTACGTCTACGCCATCACGGACGCCGGCCATCCGCTCCGCCTGGACGGCATCACCGGGGTCGGGGACCCCGCGGCCGAGCTGCGCACCGTCCGGACGAAGCAGCTCAGCGCGGTGGTCAGCGATGCGCCGGCGGATCTGCGGGCCAAGCGCAGGGACCTGCTCGCCCACCAGAACGTGCAGGAGCGCCTGCTTGCCGACGGACCCGCGCTGCCGATGCGGTTCGGCCTGGTGGGGCCCGATGACGCCCAGGTCGCATCCGTCCTGGAGGAGCAGCGGGACGCCTATGCCGAGCGCCTCAAGGAGATCGACGGCTGCCTGGAGTACAACCTCAAGGTCGCTCGCGACGAGGACGACCTGCTGCGGGAGGTCATGGCGGAGTCCGCCGACATCCGGCGGCTCAACGAGCGCACCCGGGACAATCCCGCCGCGCACGACGACCGGCTGGCGCTCGGCGAACTGGTCTCCCAGCAGGTCCAGGCCCGGCAGGACCGCATGGGCACCGAACTGGTGGACCGCCTCACGCCGGCGGCGGAACGCACCGCACTCGCCGAGCCGACCAAGACGCACTTCCTGAACGTGTCGTTCCTGGTGAAGCGCGAGAAGGCCGGAGCGTTCTCCGAGGCCGTCCACCAGGAGGCCGAACAGCGCGGCGAGGCCTACACGTTCCACCTGAACGGCCCGCTGCCGCCCTACAGCTTCGTCTGACCCGGCCGCACGCCGATCTGACCCCGCCGCACGCCGAGCGGAGACACGCCATGGGCCTCATCACGAACATCCTGACCTTTCCGCTGGCCCCGGTGCGGGGCACCGTCTGGGTACTCGACCAGGTGCTGCTGACCGCGGAGCGCGAGTACTACGACCCGGAGCCCGTCCGACAGGAACTGAGGCGGCTGGAACAGCAGTTGCTCGACGAAAGCATCACGCCCGAGGAGTTCGACCGGCGTGAGGACGACCTTCTGGACCGCCTGGAATGGCTGGAGGCCAACCAGCAGCGGCTACGCAACCCCTCCTGAGCCCAAGGAGAACGAGGTGTACGAGAGATGATGACCAACGCCAAGATAGGAGTGGCCCTCGTCGGGGGCTACGTCCTGGGACGCACGAAGAAGGCCAAACTGGCCATCGGCCTGGGGATGTACCTCGCCGGCAAGCGGCTGAACCTGGACCCGCGGCAACTGGGCAAGCTGGTGGCCAATTCACCGGTGCTCGGCCCCCTCAACGACCAGATACGCGGTGAACTCGTGGACGCCACGAAGTCCGCGGCCACCTCCGCGCTCACCCAGCGCATGTCCACTCTCACCGACTCCCTGCACGAGCGGACCCTGGCACTCAGCGACGCGGGCGGCGACTCCGGCCGCGGCGAGGAGCCGTCGGACGAGCCGAAGAGCGCAGCACACCGGGACTCCGACGACGAGCTGCCGGATGACGATGACGCCGAAGACACCGAAGACACCGAAGACGCCGAGGACAAGCGGTCGGCGTCCTCGGGCAAGAGGACGGCCGGCTCGTCCGCGAGGTCGGGCAAGCCCGCCGCGAACAAGTCCTCCGCGGGCAAGACATCCGCGAACAAGACGTCGGCGAAGACCTCGGCGGCCAAGGCGTCCCAGCGGGCCAAGTCCGCCAAGACGACCAAGCCGGGCACGTCGGCCAAGACAGCCGCCTCCGGCGCGCGAAAGGCCGGCACCGGCACCCGGAAGAAGGCCGCCGGGACGGCGCGCGCCACTGCTGCCCGCGGAGGCCGCGATGACTGAGTCCACGTTCAGCAAGGTGAAGAACGACGTGGTGAAGAGCCCGGCCGCCGAGGAACTCAAGGAGGAATTCCAGAAGTACCTCCAGGCCCGGGCCCAGCACGCCGTCACCAACCTCGGCCACCGACTGGGCGCAGGCGTCGCCCGACTCGGCGAGCCCGGCCAGGGTGCGGGCTCCCTCGTCAGCAGCCTCGCCAAGGGCGGCAAGGCGCTCGGCGAGGGCAGCTCACCGGCGCAGGCCGCACTGACCGCCGGCGCCTCGCACCTCAAGGACACCGTCAAGGGCAAGCTCAAGGACAAGGTCAAGGGCTTGTTCGGCAAGGGCCGCAAGGGCGGGGGCGGCAAGTCCAAGAGTGTGACCATCGTCGAGGACATCGACGTGGGTGTGCCGGTCCGCGAGGCATACGACCAGTGGACCCAGTTCCAGGAATTCAGCACCTTCGCCAAGGGTGTCGTCAGTGTCGAGAAGGCCGACGACACCACCAGCAACTGGAAGGTCAAGGTCGCCAAGTCCACCCGGAGTTGGCGGGCGAACGTCACCGAGCAAGTGCCCGACGAGCGCATCACCTGGACCACCGAGGGCGCCAAGGGAACGGTCAAGGGCGTGGTGACCTTCCACCCCCTCACCGAGGACCTGACGCGGGTGCTGCTGGTGCTGGAGTACTTCCCCAAGGGCCTCTTCGAGAAGACCGGCAACATCTGGCGCGCCCAGGGCCGACGCGCCCGTCTCGACCTCAAGCTCTACCGCAAGTTCCTGATGATGCGGGGCGAGGCGACCGACGGCTGGCGGGGCGAGATCCGCGACGGCGAGGTCGTCGTCGAGCACGCCGACGCCGTGGAGGAAGAGGAGCGCGCCGGCGAGGACGAGTCCGCCACCGAAGACGATTCCTCCGCCGAGGACGAGTTCGACGGCGACTCCGATGACACGGATGCGGACGCGGACGACGTACGGGATGACGAGGCGTACGAGGACGACGACGAGGGCGAGGAGTACCCCGACGACGTCCGGGACGAGTCCGATGACGAGGCCGCGGGAGACCACGAAGAAGAAGACGAACCGGAAGCAGAGGAGGACGACGAGCCCGGCCTCGAAGACGACGAAGAAGAAGCGGACGACGAGGCCGAGGAAGGCCGCGAGTGGGACGAGGAAGACGAACTGGGCGAGGAGGACGAAGAAGAGGACGCCCCGCCCGCCCGTCGCACACGCCGCCGCCCCGTCGCAGCCTCCCGTCGATAGACCTGCTCCCCCCTCCCCCGCCCACCTGCCCCTGACGCACAGACGAGGCTGATCACGTGTCCGATTCACTCGCCGGCCGTATGGGACCGTCCTCCGGGGTGTCCCCGTACAACGGGCAAGGGTCGTCCGCCAACCTGGCGGACATCCTCGAACGCGTCCTCGACAAGGGCGTCGTCATCGCGGGCGACATTCAGATCAACCTGCTCGACATCGAGCTGCTGACCATCAAACTACGGCTGCTCGTCGCCTCCGTCGACAAGGCCAAGGAGATGGGCATCGACTGGTGGGAGCACGACCCCTCGCTCTCGTCCCGCGCCCACTCCCCCGCGCAGGTCGCGCCCGCGGCCGCTCCGCCGGCGGGCGGCGACCGCCTGGCCGAGGAGAACGCCCGGCTGCGCGCCGAACTCGCCGAACTACGCGCCGCCGTCGGCCTGCCGAAGAGTTCCCAGGACGAGAGTTCCCAGAACGACGGAACACCGCAGACGGCGCACGACCGTCAGGATCATGAGGAGGAGGAACGGTGACCACCGACTCCCGGCCCACCGGAGCGGACGTCCCTCCGACGCCCGACGGCCCGAACAGCCTGGACAGCCCGACGGACCCCGGCACCACGCATCCCGCCACCACGGACCCCGCCGCCACGGTCTCGTACGTCTACGCCATCAGCCGCGCGGGCTCGGAACTCGACACGAAGGCCGCGCACCTCACCGGCCTGGAGGGCGGACCGCTCCGGACGGTCACCCGCGGCGAGCTGACCGCCCTCGTGTCCTCGGTACCCGCCGGCGCATACAGCGAGGAGGGCATGCGGGCACGGCTGGAGGACCTGTCCGAGCTGGAGGCCGTCGCCCGTACCCATCACGCGGTGATCGAAGCCGCGTACGCCACGACGGCTGCCCTCCCCATGCGGCTGGCCACGGTGTATCTGGACGACGCCCGGGTCCGGTCGATGCTCCACGAGCGCCGTACCGACTTCGGCGACCTGCTGGCCTGGCTCGACGGGCACATCGAGCTGGGGGTCAAGGTCTACGCCGACCCCCGCGAGGCCGCCACGGCGCCACCGGCCCCTGCCCCAGCACCGGCCTCGGCGCCGGCCGGCGCCGGCCGCGCCTACCTTCAGCAGCGCCGGGCGCAGCGGCGCCAGCACCGCGACGCGTACCGTGCGGCGGGGGCGGTCGCGGGCGCCGTACCGGACCGGGTCTCCGCGCTCGCCCGGGCCAGGGTGGCGCACCGTCCGCAGCAGGGCGAGCTGGCTGCGGGCCCCGGCGAGAACATCTCCAACGAGGCCTACCTGGTACCCGTCGAGCGGGTGGCGGAGTTCCGGCAGGCCCTGGCGGGGCTGGCCGACGACGTACCCGGCGTACAGGTGGAGATCACCGGACCGTGGGCCCCGTACTCCTTCGCCACACCCCCCACGGCGGGCGCCGGCACATGACACACGACCCGGCTCCGACGAACAGCGGCGGGCTCCCCGGCATCCCCGGCGTCCCCCGTGACCACGGCATCACCGATCTGTCCGAGGAGGAGTCGCTCGCCGGTCGGCAGGTCGCCCTGATCGACCTCCTGGACCGCCTGCTGAACGGTGGCGCGGTGCTCACCGGCGACCTCGTCCTGTCGGTCGCCGATGTGGATCTGGTCCGGATCAATCTGCGCGCGGTCATCCACTCGATCACCCCCGACGACCCGGCACCGTGGTGAGGGGCACGCCCAACACCGTTACCGAGAACGTCAGTTCAGCCCCACAAGCCAGCACCACAAACCAGACCCCAAGTCAGCCCCCAAGGAGGAGTGTGCTCGTGCCGGAAGACCACACCCATGCCCCCGGCCGTGCCCCCGATCCCGCCTTCGCGGAGGTCGCCCAGGCCGCGGCCCGGGCCTTCGATCTGGTACCGGCCGGGGCGAACGACCGGACGTCGGGCAGCGAGGTGGCGCGGCGGCTGGCGACCGACCCCGAGACCGTCGAACGCGATCTCATCAAACTGGTGCTGACCATCGTCGAGCTCCTGCGACAGCTCATGGAGCGCACCGCACTGCACCGCACCGACCACGGCGACCTCACCGAGGACCAGGAAGAACGCATCGGAATGACTCTGATGATTCTTGAGGACCGGATGTCGGAACTCTGCGGCCGCTACGGACTCACCATGAGCGACCTCAACCTGGACCTCGGCCCGCTGGGCTCGCTGCTCTAGTCATGACCGCTCGTGTTCCCCGTCATGCTCCGGCGCTCGCGTCGGCGTCGGCGCTTCTCGGCGCGACGCACCAGCTCGCTCGCGGCGAGCGTCACGGTCGCCACGCGGCAGACCCAGCGGGGTCCGCCGCGCTCCGCCCACAGCACGCATGCACACCCGCCGACGGCGAGCAGCACGACGCCGAGCAGCAGCAGATTGATCATGGTCTTCCCCCTGCGTTCAGTTGTACGGCCTTACTGATGATCTCAGACCAGGAAGGCCCCAACGGGATGCCCGACCGAAACGACATCTCGCATCAGAGGACACTCCGCACGGGTCCCGCATGCGAGACTCGCCAGATGATTATCGAACGCGCGTACGCATACGTGGCCGCCCCTGACGACGGCGAATGGCCCTGGTCCGTGCCCTGTGTACGCGCGCTCCTGGCGGACGGGCTGCGCTTCAGCGCACCGGTGACCTTCCTGGTCGGCGAGAACGGCTCCGGCAAATCGACTCTGATCGAGGCCTTCGCCGAGGGCTTCGGCCTGGACCCCTGGGGCGGCTCCCACGACTGGCGCTACGCCAGCCACCGCGCCAAATCCGCCCTCGGGGAGCGGATCCGCTTCGACGCGGCGCCGCGCGGCCGGCACATGCTCAGCAACTGGTCGGCTCGCAAGGGCTTCTTCCTGCGCGCCGAAACAGCGTTGAACGCGCTGGAGCGGGAGGGGTTCGCACCCGATGCCGTCAGTCACGGCGAGGGCTTCCTGGAGGCGTTTCGGCGGAAGTTCCTCCAGCCCGGGCTGTATGTGATGGACGAGCCGGAAGCAGCACTGTCGTTCACCTCCTGCCTCGAACTGCTGGGCCACCTCGACCAGTTGGTGAAGAGCGGCGGCCAGGTCATCTGCGCCACCCACTCTCCGCTGCTGACCGCGCTGCCCGGCGCGGACATCGTCGAGATCGGCGAGCACGGTGTGCGCCGAGTGGCCTGGGACGAACTCGCGCTGGTCGACCACTGGCGCCGCTACCTCGACGACCCCCGGTCCTACCTGCGGCACATCCTCGACTGAGGCAGCCCTCCCCCACTGCCCGTCCGCGGCGGCAGGCCGCCCCTTCGACGCGCGCGATGATGCCGGAGCTGGTCTGCTGGTTCCGGGGGCTGTCATACACGCCTTTGGGAGAGGTCCGGATGAGTGCCTATCGAGTCGCGCAGGTCACCGCCGTCGGCGGACAGCCCGAAAGCGCCGAGCGGGAGACCCGGCGGCCGGGCCCCGGCCATGTGCGCATCGACGTGGAGGCCTGCGGGGTCTGCCACAGCGACGCCCTGTTCGTGGACGCCATGCTCCCGGGCGTCACATTTCCGCTGGTCCCCGGGCATGAGATCGCCGGGCGCATCGAGGAACTCGGCGAGGGGACGCAGGAGCGTGGCTGGCAGGTGGGCGACCGGGTCGCGGTCGGATGGTTCGGCGGCAGCTGCGGCCACTGCACCGCCTGCCGACAGGGCGACTTCATCGTGTGCCAGTACCTGAAGGTACCCGGATGGTCGTATGAGGGTGGCTTCGCCGAATCGGTGATCGCACCGGTCGACGCCCTGGCCCGGATCCCCGACGCGCTGTCGGCGGTCGATGCGGGACCCCTGGCCTGCGCGGGGGTGACCACGTACAACGGGCTGCGGCGCAGCTCCGCCCGGCCGGGCGACCTGGTCGCCGTGCTCGGCATCGGCGGCCTCGGACATCTGGCCGTGAAGTACGCCGTCGCGATGGGCTTCGAGACCGTGGCCATCGCCCGCGGGGGCGACAAGGCCGATCTCGCCAAGCAGCTCGGCGCCCACCACTACATCGACAGCACGGCGGACACCACCACCGCGGACGCCTTGCAGTCCCTCGGCGGCGCCAAGGTGGTGCTGGCCACCGCGACCAACTCCGACGCCATCACCGCGACCGTGGACGGACTCACGCACCGCGGCGAACTGGTGGTCGTCGGCGCGGCCCCCGAACCGCTGGCGATCGGCCCGGCACAACTGATTCTGTCCGGCAGGATCGTCCGCGGTCATCCGTCCGGCACCTCGCAGGACGTGGAGGACACCATGGCGTTCAGCGCGCTGAACGGCATCCGGCCCATGGTCGAGACGGTGCCGCTGGAAGAGGCCGCCGAGGCCTACCAGAAGATGCTCTCCGGCACCGCCCGCTTCCGCATGGTCCTCACCACCCACTGACCACCGACAATCCCCCTCCTGTCCGCATTTCGATGGACAGGACCGCTGTGCAGAACATATGTTCCGCATGCGCTTGGGCCGCCTCGGGGAGAGGCGGCCCCCTTCATGCGCACACACAGCTGTCCTGACCCGTGGGGGGTTTCGCATGTCTCATCTGCCCATGGCGCCACCGCCGCCACCGCCGTCGTCATCCGGCTGGTACGGCCCGCCCGGCCCACAGGCCCGTCTCCGCTCGCCGGTCGGGCTCTCGAAGGCGGTGATGGCCATGCTCGGCCTCGTCATCGTCGCCGACCTCTTCGCCCTGTGGCAGGGCAACCACTCGTACCGACTGCTCGGCAGGCTCCTAGACGACCTCGGATCCGTGACCGCGCAGGAGATCGACCAGGCGGACTCGCTGTACGGGGCGTCCGGAGTCGTGCAGTTCGCGGCCACCCTCGCCACCGCCGCGGTCTTCGTCACCTGGTTTTACCGCACCCGCGTCAACGCCGAGGTCTTCGCGCCCGAGTACCACACGAAGAAGCGCGCCTGGGCGATCTGGGGCTGGTTCGTGCCCGTGATCAACCTGTGGTTCCCCCGCCGGATCGCCACCGACATCTGGAACGCCAGCGTCGGCGCGCGCGGCCGCTCCAGGGCGGTGCTCAACGGGTGGTGGGCGCTGTGGCTCGTGGACCTCATCTTCGGACGATTCGCCGGCCAGCAGTACAACAGGGCCCGGACCGCGGGCGAGATTAAGGGAGCCATCGCCGGCCTCATGGCGAGCGACGTCTGCAACATCGCGGCCGCCGCCCTCGCCATTCTCTTCGTACACCGCCTCACCCGCATGCAACACGAGAAGGCACTGCTCGGCCCGGGACTCTGACGGGGGCACGCCTCCGTCCCACCACCCGCATGTGCCCGACGCGCTGACGGACGGCATCCGCGTCCGTCCGTCAGCTACGCGGCACCGTTCAGCCGGGCAGTCCGCGAACGAAGTCGGCGACCAGCGCCGCCACCGCGTGCGGAGTCTCCGGGATCGTGGGGTGGCTGGCGTCGATCCGGTCGACGCTGACGGTCGGCCGGGTGCGGGAGAGCGTGGCCAGCTGCTCGGAGAGGTCGCTTGCGAACCGGGCGTTGAACTCGTCGAACCACTCGTGGCCGGGCGCAGGCGGGAGCCGTCGGACGGCCTGTACGAGCAGCAGCGGGCGGTCGACCCCGTCGACCCAGGTGGTGACACCGAGTGCGCCGAGCCTGTGGAGTTCGTCGAGGATCTCCCACGCCGCCGCCCGTTCCGGGAGCGTCTGCCACCTGCCGTCGGGCAGCGGACGTGCGGCGGCGCGGGTGGCGGCCTCCGCACGCTCGGCGGAAATCCCCAGCCGGGCGGCATTGGCGACCTGCTCCTCGATGTACCCGGGTGACGCGATGGCCCCGGACGACGCCAGCAGCCCCTCACTCACCCGTTCAGCACCGGGGTACTCGCGTCCCCACCAGAAGCCGTCGAGATTCACGGCCGCACGGGCACGGGCACGGTCCGGGTTCGCCCGGGCGTACTCGACCGCGACCAACCCGCCGAGGGAATGGCCCACCACAACGGCCTCCGGCACGCCGTGCGCGTCGAGTGTGTCCGCGAGGTCCCGCACCACGCCGGGAAGGGTCCAGGGGGAGATGTCGGGAGAACGGCCGTGCCCGGGAAGGTCAACGGCGAGCACCCGGTGCCCGGCGGTGAGCAGAGCGGCCGAGGGGTCCCAGTCAGTGAGGGACCGCGAATAACCGTGCAGAAGAACCAGTTGAGGGCCGTCGCCCCCGTAGTCATGAGCGTGTAGGAGTGTCATCGGGCCTCACTGTAGGACCACGCCGCACGTCTGGCACCTGGATTGAATCGGGTGCCGGAAGGACGTCGAAGCAGCGCATTACCCTCCCGGAAGCACAACCGCATCTGTCGGTTCCGGTTGTTGATGTTGGTCTCCGCCAATCTTCGCCGGGACAATCCGCGCGACATGCCGAGACACAGCCGCCTGCTCCGAGGTGCGTCAACCGCCCCTCACGCACGAGGAGACAATCCGCGGCGGGCGGGCGGCCGGCGCCCTAGAACGCCGATCTTCGGGGCTCTGACCAGCGTATGGAGTCCCGCCGACAGGTCACCGGGCGCACATCGAACTCGCCCGTTCCCGCGCCTACTTGCGACCTCTCCCACATCACATCCGGAAACGATCAGTAACCCGCCCCTCACCGCGCACAGTTGCCAGCGATTGGCAAGCACCGCAGACACTATGACTCGATCTGACGCCCGTGACCATTCCCACGTTTCCCGCAGTTATGGACAACAAGTAGTAGGAATGGAGGGGAAGTTCCCTAGGCAAGGAGACAGTGATGACCAAGGTTTCCGTAGCACCCAAGAGCGAGACGCACGCGGCTCCCCGTCCGAAGCGGATCGGATTCTCCGTGGAGACGGTGAAGACCGCCCAGGTCAAGAACGTGCCGAACCTCGAGGTCGACCAGAAGGACGTGTAAGGGCAGGGGTCAAGTCACTGCCCTGACCCGCCCGGTGGCTCCTGGAGCCACCGGGCACTCCCCTTAAACCGTGAGGAATGGCGTGTTCGCTCTCGAATCCCTGCTTGACCCGATGCCCCTCGATCAATTCCTTCGCGAAAACTGGACAACCCGGGGCGTCGTTTTGCGCGGGCAGGACCGGGACCGATTCCGTTCGCTCTTCTCGTGGGAGCAGCTCAACCACCTGCTCAATTTCCATCGTCTCCGGTTCGGCGAAGAAATCCGCCTGGCGGCGATAGGAAAGAAGATCTCCGGCCAGCCCGAGACGGCCGAGGAGTGGATCAAGCACTGCCAGGACGGCTACACCCTGATCATCAACCAGTTGCAGCGGCGGCTGCCCGCGATCGCCGAACTGGCGACGGGGATCGAGCGTGCGATCGGCCACCGCAGCCAGGTCAACATGTACTGCTCCTGGCCCGCGCAGCAGGGGTTCGACCAACACCACGACGACCATGAGGTCTTCATCCTGCAGATCGAGGGGACGAAGCGATGGGTCGTCTCCGAGGAGACGTACAAGTACCCGCTCGACAAATACAACAACGTCTCCGTCGACACCGGTGAGCCCAAGGGGCCCCCGTACATCGAGACCGAGCTCCATCCGGGCGACGTGCTCTACATTCCACGCGGCCACTGGCACTACGCGGTGGCCGGCGACGAACCCTCTTTGCATCTGACGCTCGGAGTGACCTGCCGCACCGGCGTCTACTGGCTGAAGTGGCTTGCCGACGAGCTGATGGACGAGGAAGAGTGGCGGCGCAATCTCCCGCCCGTCGTGGACGGTGACACGACCCAACTCGCCACACATGTCCGCGCGCTCATGGGCAGGCTCGCCGCGATTGCCGACGACGACCAGCTGTTGCAGACCTACCTCGCCAACCATCTGACCACCCAGGACAGCCGCCACCGGGAGGTCAGCCTCCCGAGTCAGTCCGGGTTCCATGCCCTGTCCACGAAGGCCGACACCCGTCTGCGACAGGCTCGGTTCAACCCCGTCAAGGTCGATCACGATGCCGAGGCCGAGCAGCACCGCATCCAGTTCGGCACCCGGAAGATCACACTCGACGGCGCTCCCGCAGCACTCATCGACAATATCTTCCGCCGCGAGTCGTTCACCATGGCGGAAGCCGTCGACTGGGCCCCCGGATTCGACCCGGACGAGGACATCGCCCCCCTGCTACGGCTGCTGGTCGAGGAGGGAATCCTGCTGGAGGAGCAGCCTCCGCCGGCGTGAGCACCGCACCGATCCCTGCCAGGCCCTGCGTCACGACCGGGCAGGCGGTCCATGTTCCCGGGCCCGTGCCACGACGTCAGTCCTTTAGAGGTGCTGACTGCAGTGCGCTCACCACTGACGGAGACCACCGATGAAGATCGGCCTGATCGAGCTCAGCGCACACAGCGAGGTCCTCGACAGTCTCATACGGCAAGTCATAGACCTCGGGGCGCACCCGACCGTCTTCACCAACCCGTTCTGCGCCGAAGGCTCGGCGGCCGCCGCGTCCCCGGCGGTCGAGTGGCAGGTGTGTCCCCCGGATCTGCCGTACGCGGACTTCCTGGAGCAGCACGCGTCCTCGATCGGTGCGCAGGATCACCTGTTGCTCATCACCCCGGTCGACGCCCTGTGCGGCCCGCTCCACGAGGCGCGCGCGACGAAACCCGCCTGGCACTGTCTGGTGCACAACCTCAACACGTTCACCTCGTCGGACGACAAACGGCCGAGCGCCGCCATCGCGCAGCTCGTTCTCGACGGCGCGGCGAGGATCCTGCTCCCCGATCTCCGGCTCAGTAAGGCCGGCGACCCGCTGCGCAGCCGCGCCCTCAACATCGCCTACCCGCAGCACCCGCCTACCGCATTCACGCGCGACGAGGTGCGGTGCTGCGTCCCGGGGAGGCTGTACTCCGGCAGGGACCACGCCGAAGTGCTGTCCGCACTGGAACTCGCCGCCCCACGGCTGACAAGGCGACTGCACGTCGACTTCCTGGGCGAGCACTCCTCGGAGGAGAGCAAGGCCACCGTCGAAGCGGCGAGGAGGGCACTCGCTCCCGCGGTCGAGCTGCGAGATCACCCGGGTTACGTCAATCAGCAGGACTTCGACCGGACGCTGTCGGAATCCGACTTCCTCATTCTTCCGGTCTCCGAGCAGCTCACCCGTAACGGCATCGTCGAGACACGCGGCCAGACCTGTGTGACCGGCAACGTCAATGACATGGTCCGGTTCGGCCTGCCCTCCCTCCTCCCCGCCTTCTATCCGTTGAGCGGCCATATCGACGGGATGACGGCCCGCTACGACGGCATCGCGTCCCTCGCGGACCTGATCGTGGCCTGGGTGAACACCGGCGAGTTCAACCGCAGGAAGCGAGCGGCCGGTCCGGGACTGACGGCCTACCGGGCCGAATGCCTGTCGGCCATGCGCGAGCAACTGGCCCACCACTAGCGGCTCGCGTCCCCGAAGAGCAGTCATCCGCACCAGAACCGAGAGAAAGCGCCGTGTGCCACCAGGAGAACAACAGCGCCCCGCAGAGGCGCATATGAGAGTCGATGCCACGCGTGGCCCGGTACGTTTCCTGACGATCGCCAGCTTCGTCACCACCGTCGGCAGCGGCCTCTACCTCGCCGGCAGCATGCTGTTCTTCACCCGCGTGGTCGGGCTGAGTGTGTCGGCCGTGGGCAGCGGCCTCGCCCTCGCGACGGTCGCCGGCATCCTGTCGGGCCTCCCCCTCGGTGCGGTGGCCGATCGCGTCGGCCCACGGGGGCTGTACGTCGCCACCCAAGGTGTGCAGGCGACCGCGATGTTCCTGTTCCCGATGACCCACTCCTTCGCCGTCTTCCTCACGCTGGTCACCGTCGCCGCCGTCGGCCAACGCGGCGCCCAGGCGGTCGGCGGCGCCCTCATCGCACGGATCAGCGAGCCCGGGGAACGTACCCGCGTCCGCAGCCATCTCCGGGCGGTCACCAACCTCGGAATGGGCATCGGTGCCGCCGCGGCCGGTATCGCGCTCCAACTCGACTCGACGACCGGCTACACCCTCCTCATCCTGGCGAACGGACTGAGTTTCCTCGCCGCGGCAGGGCTGCTGCTCAAGATCCCGTCCGTGGCGCCGGTGCCACGCCCGCCCGGCGCACCCCGCATGGAGGCCATGCGGGACAGGCCCTACCTCGCCCTGTCGCTGTTGTGCGGCGTCATCGGCTTCCAGTACGACGTGGTGTCCCTGGTCCTGCCGCTCTGGCTGGTGTCGCACACCGCGGCACCCCGGTGGTGGCTGTCCGCACTGCTGGTGGTGAATACGGCGGTGGTCGTCCTGTTCCAGGTCAGGGCGACCCGATGGGTACGGGGCCCGCTGCCCGCCTCCACCGCGCTCCGCGGCGCAGGATTCCTGGCCCTCGCCGGCTGCACGGTACTCGCCCTCGCCACAGGGACCTCCGCCCCCGTCGCCGCGACCCTGCTCCTCGTCGGCGTCCTCCTGCTGTCCTCCGGCGAACTCGGCCTGGCGGCAGGGGCGTTCGAGATCAGCTTCACGTTGGCCCCGGAACACGCCCAAGGCCAGTACCAGGGAGCCTTCAACCTGGCGGACGGCGCGGTCCGCGCGGCGGCACCGATCGTCCTCACCACTCTCTGCCTCCAATGGGGCCGCCCCGGCTGGGTGGCCCTGGGCCTCGCCCTCGCCCTCTGCGGCCTCGCCACCCGCCCCCTCACCCGGTGGGCGCTGCGCACCCGGCCCCTTTCGGCGCCGGAGGCACCTGCGCTGGTCGGCTGAGGGCTCTCGGGTGGCGCTTGACGGGCGCTCGGCGTGAACAACCCCTCGGTCTCGCGGGCAAAGCCCCGAACCTCTCGACCCGGTCGGCTCGGCGATGCCGGCGCTTCGTATGCTCCCGTTCCAGAGACCGGAAGTTGACCACCTTCGGAGGCGAACGAACATGTCGGAACAGCGTGTTGTCCTGGTGACGGGCGGCGGAACGGGGATCGGGGCCGCCGCCGCCCGGCTGCTGCGCACCGCCGGGCACCAGGTCGTGATCTCCGGGCGGCGGCCCGAGCCGCTGCGCCGGGTGGCCGAGGAGACCGGCGCGCTGGCCCACCCTTCCGACGCCGCCGACCCGGAGGCCGTACGCGAACTCGTCGAGGCGACGGTGGCGGCCTACGGGAAACTCGACGCCGTGGTGCTCAACGCCGCGATCGGGCGGGGCGGCGCGGTCGGCGACACCGAGGTCGAGGACTGGGAAGAGCTGATCCGGACCAACCTCACCGGCCCGTTCCTGCTGCTGCGTGCCGCGCTGCCGCATCTGCTGGCGGCACGCGGCGCGGTGGTCGCGGTCGCCTCCGTCGCCGCCCTCCGCAACAGCGTCGGCAACGCGGCCTATGCGACATCCAAGGCGGGTCTGCTCCACCTCTGCCGCTCCCTCGCCGTCGACTACGGCCCGCAGGGACTGCGAGCCAACGTGGTGTGCCCGGGCTGGGTGCGTACGGAGATGGCCGACCAGCGGATGGCACGGTTCGCGTCGGAGGCGGGGCTGGCGGGCGGCGCCGAGGCGGGATACGAGGAGGCGAACCGGCTGAACCCCGCCAGGCGGCCGGGCGACCCGAAGGAAGTCGCCGAGGCCATCGACTGGCTGCTCTCACCCGCCTCGTCCTACGTCAACGGGGCCGTCCTCACCGTCGACGGCGGGGTGACCCAGGTCGGCGTCGGCGGCGCCGCCTTCGACTACCGCATCGAGCCACGCACCCCGGAGGTGTGACGGGCGACCGCAGGGCGATCCCGGGGGGACGAACGAGGGGCCGTGTGCGGGGCCTGGACGTGCGGCATCTGTGGAGGGGCCGTGTGCGAGGCCCTGGACGCACGACATCTGCGGAGGATTCCGACCGTCTGACGAGACTGACGACTGCTCCGCAACCACACACCTACGGGACAGCTCTCAGCCTCCGGGGCGAGTCACCCTGCCGACCGTGGCGGCCAGGCTCCGCAGGACGGACGTGCCGGCGAACACCACCGAGGAGACCGGCCGCCCCACCCATCGCGTCAGATCACCCTGCAGGTCGGGATCCACCTCGACGGTCACCCGGATGTACCTGCTCTGCAGCGAGGTGACCTTGGTGGACCGGGGCCCGGAGACGTCGTCCTGCTCGCGCCGCAATGCGGCGCGGTAGTTCTCCCTGCGCTGGCTCATCTCTCATCCTGACGCTTGATCAGTTCCTCCGCGAAGTCCACATACGCCGACCCCTTGGCCTGGACCGAGGTCCCGAACGACTGGGCGTACAGGTCGAGCCGCGCGATCTGGGTGTCCAGCACCTCGAACCCCCGCTCGGTGAGGGCGTCGCGAGCGTCGGCATCGGGCCCGGTGCGCGTGGCGTCCGGCCGGTTGGTGCGATTGAGCAGGACCGCTGTACGGGCCGGCTGAGCACGCAGCGACTGCACGTCCGCCATCTCACCGAGGATGGGTGCCATCCGGTCCAGTTCGATGGGGGCGGGAGTCACGGGCACGATCCACTCACCGGCATACCTCATGATGCTGCGGGCGATCCGAGGATGGTCCTCCAGCTGAGGCGCATCGAGCACGACGGCCTGCCGGTTGCCGAGGAAGTCGTTCACGCGACGGTGGACATCCCCCACCGGCAGGGCGATCACCGGAAACGGAAAGCCACCGGCCAGCTCACTCCAGCGCAGCGCGGAAGCAGCGGGGTCACCGTCGACCAGCAGGGGCGACAGTCCCAACTCATGCAGCGCATGGGCCAGCCACACAGCACTCGTCGTCTTCCCGACGCCGGGCTTGAGGTTCACAAACGCACAGCTCAACGGCACAAGAGCCGACAATAACGGCCACAACCGTCCCACTCCGGTCGGCACGAGCACGAGGCCCCATGATTCACCCGCACGCCGGTGAGAAACGGCGGGTGCCATGCGGCCTGCGGCCCGGACCTCCCCGCACCGAGTACCCCACTCGGCCGCAGGGGGCGGTGACGAGCCCGGCTAGTCACGGATGCCTGGGGGGGCGCGTTCGTCGGCCCCCGGGTGTGGATCAGTTCGTGGTCCGCAGTGTGTCGCGATCGGGCTTCGGGAGCCACCAGTTGGTGCCCGGGGGGCGGTGCCAGTGGTGGGTCCGGGCGTAGGTGTGGATGAGTTCCAGGGCTCGGTTGAGAGCGGGGTGCGCGGTGGTGGTGTTCCAGACGGCGTGCCAGGGGTAGAGCGGGACGGGGTCGGTCAGGGGCCGGACGGTGAGGCCGTCGGGGATGTGTGCGGAGGTGCGACCGAAGGCCGGGTGGCGGAGGGCTTGGACGGCGGCCAGAGCGGAGGTGCTGCCGTGACCGCGTACGCGTGTCGCCACCTTCAGCCCGAAGGCAGCGACGGCCTGATCGGCCCAGTCGTGCCACTCGGCGGACTCGTCCGCCGAGTGGATCAGGAGCGGGTGATCGGCGAGGGCGGCAAGGGGGACCTCGTCCCGGTCGGCGAGGGGGTGGCCGGTGGGGAGGATGACGCCGATGGGGTCCAGGCCCACGGGCATGGTGGCGAGGGCGGCGCCGAGGGAGCGGCCGAGGCCGAAGGGGCGGCCGAAGGCAAGGTCGAGGTCGCCGGTGAGGAGGCGGGGCAGTGCTGCGGCCATGCCGTGGCTCTGGAGCACCTCGAACGGCAGGTCGGGGGCCTGGGTGCGCAG
Source organism: Streptomyces kronopolitis (assembly GCF_014646275.1). Taxonomy (GTDB): domain Bacteria; phylum Actinomycetota; class Actinomycetes; order Streptomycetales; family Streptomycetaceae; genus Streptomyces; species Streptomyces kronopolitis. Next base: position 204,889 of record NZ_BMND01000002.1, on the reverse strand, counting down.
GTGGGGGATCAGGAGCGTGGAGGGAAGGCCCTCGGCAACGACGTCGATGCGCAGGGGTGTGCAGGTGTGGGTGACATCGTCGACCAGACGCCCGGCGTCGACGAGGAGGCGTCGGCCGCGTTCGGCGAAGATCTCGCCGGCGGGGGTGAGGGCGACGTGGCGGCGATCGCGGGTGAACAGCGGGACGCCGAGCCGTTTCTCCAGGGTTCTGATCTGGGCGGAGAGAGTCTGCTGGGCGATGGTGAGCCGGTCCGCGGCCCGGCCGAAGTGGAGTTCGTCGGCCAGGGTGACGGCATAGCGCACCTGGCGCAGGTCGAGGTCCACAACTCCCCACCGTAACAGTCTGAGGCTGTCACGTATCCGATGAAGGGTGTTGGACCGGCGGCATGCTGTGGTTGTTGACTCATGGAGTGGCAGGCGCCAGAGGGGCGCGCACCGAACGTGCCACCGGCCTTTGATCGCTGCGTCAAAGGCGGGTGACGTGGCGAGCCAGTGGCCGCGCGTACCTACCGGCTCCGCGAGGCGCGGTGCGGTGCGGTGCGGTCGGGGCTGCGTCGCCACCGTGCCTGGCACGACTGCTGCCGGACGGGGTCTCTCGCCGGACTGGCCACCACACCACACCCACCTCCAACTCACTCACCAAATAGGGCGCTTGGCGCGCGCCGGCGCCCGATGGAGAAGTCACCGTATGTTCGCGAAGCACGTTCAGGGCCGGATCTCCCGCCAGGCACATGCCCGAGTGCCCGAGGGCACCTTCGAGGAGCACCACGGCCGTCAGGGGTTCGAGGGCGATGTCTCTCAGCTCTACCACGCCCACCCGACCACGGACTGGCTGCGGGTGGAGGGCCCGATCCGGCCCCGGGGCATCCGGCTCACCGACGTTCCGGCCGCCGATGAGCACGACGAGCGTGCCCTGCCGACGCCGCTGCTGTTCAACGAGGACATCACGGTCTCGGTGTCGAAGCGGACGGCGCCGATGCCGTACTACTTCCGCAACACCGACGGCGACACCCTGTTGCTGGTCCAGTCGGGCAGTGGCGCCCTCGTCACCGACTACGGCACCCTTGCGTACGGGCCGCTGGAGTACCTGGTGATCCCCAAGGGCACCAACTACCGCATCGTCCCCGACCCCGACGCCGAGCAGCACGTCACCTACGTGGTGGAGACGCGGGAGCCGATCACGCTCCCCGAGCGGGGGCTGCTGGGGCACTTCCTGCCCTTCGACCGCGGCGTCCTCCACGTCCCCGAGCTCGACGCCGGCATCGCCGCCCCCTGCGCGCAGAGTTCGGCCGGCGAGTGGGAGGTGCTCGTCAAACGCGCGGGCGAACTGTCGTCAATCTTCTACGCCTTCGACCCCGCCGACGTGGAAGGCTGGACCGGCACCCTGGCTCCCTTCCGGCTGCGCCTGGCGGACCTCCGCCCGCTCGCCTGCGAACGCCTCGAAATCCCGCCGATGGCACACGCCACCTTCCAGGCCGGGCAGAACTGGTTCGTCACCATGGCCCCCCGGCCCACCCAGACGGCGGACGACGCGGACAAGGCACAGCCGGCCCACCGCAACGTCGACTACGACGAGTTGTTCGTCTTCCTCGGCACCGGCGACGACGAACAGGTCGGTCCGCCGGCGGGGCTGGCCAGCGTCACACCGGCCGGCATGAACCACGGTCCCGACCAGGTCCGCCACGCCAACCCACGCAGTCGGCTGCCGTTCTACGTATGGAACGTCGACACCACCCGGCCCCTGCGCTACACCGAAGCCTTCGAGACCGTCGAGATACCCGACTTCGCCCGCCACGAGAGCTATCGCGGCTGACACGGCGACGGACGGCGAGAGCTGCTCCGGCCACTCCACTGTGGTGTCCTCCACCAGCATGCACTCCAGGTCGGTGCAGAGCTGGACCTGGATGTCGCCCCCGGCTACATCGTGGAGCAGCAGGTCTTCTGCCTTCAGCAAGTCCTCACCGGGCCATCTTTGTGATGCGGTGCCAGCGCGGGAGGGCGTTGTACAGCGATGGGCGGTCGGAGCATCAGAGGACCTGATGCTCCGACCGCCCACGCCATGTGGTCTGCCTGGTCGGGCTTCTGGTCTCATCTCACCCCTCCGGTCCTGCCAGGACGAAGCCGTCCTGAGCGATCTTCGTCAGCCCAGGAAGCTCAGCCGCACCGTCCGTTCCGGGTTGTCCACGTTCGTGTCGACCAGGCAGATCGACTGCCATGTGCCCAGTGCCAGGCGGCCCGAGATGACCGGGAGGGTGGCGTGGGGTGGGACGAGGGCGGGGAGGACGTGGTCGCGGCCGTGGCCGGGGGTGCCGTGGCGGTGGCGCCACCGGTTGTCTGCGGGGAGGAGGTCATGGAGGGCGGCCAGGAGGTCTTCGTCGCTGCCGGCGCCGGTTTCCAGTAGGGCGATACCGGCCGTGGCGTGCGGGACGAAGATGTTCAGGAGGCCGTCGCGGCCGTCCGCCACTTCTTGGAGGAATGTGGCGCAGTCGGTGGTGAGGTCGGCGACGGTCTCGGTGGTGCCGGTGGTGATTTCCAGGGTGCGGGTGGTGAATGCGGTGCTCATGCGTGCATTTTCCTATGGGCGGCGCGTCCGTGTCGCCAGCCTCGCGGGCGCCTCTCGCAATGTTGCCGACATGCTCCGGCAATAAGGGTCCACCAGCCGAGATGACGATTGACCCCTCTTGGACGGCGCAGCTACGTTCATCGGCATGCCTACCTCAGCCCTGCTCACCACGCGCGGTCATATCGACCTGGTGCGGGTGTCCTCTGCCGCGTGTCGCCGCGGCGGCTGTTGCTGACGCCACAGCAGATGCGGGAGGCCGGATGCACGGCCTGTTGCTCGTGATGCGGTCAGGCTGCTGAACGGCTGCTCGGGCTCGTGAGGGGTTCTGTTCCGGTGGAGTTGCGACCCCGAGTCTTCTGGCCCGGCACGGGAATGGCGCTGCGGGCGTTCGCGGCACCGGGATGTGTGTCGTAAGCCAGCCTTCCGGGTGCGTTGTTGCATCTTGTGGTGCTGCGTATTCGGCTCGCCGCAGGTGTGTCGTGTAGGCGTCTCGTGTGTGCGCGTCTCGCTGTTGATTCTTTGCGGCCTGATTCTCGTTCCCGATGGCTTCGGTCTCGTCGTCATGCCGGGTATTTCTGCGTGCGTGGCGGTTCAGTGCGGGGCGGGAGTTTCCCTCGCACCTCGCCTTCTCTCTCGCGCCTCGCCCCCTCTCTCTGTATTTCTCCCTCCCCTCCCCCGCCCGTGGAGCATTCATGACTGTTGAGCAGGCCGTGCGCGGCCATGTGCCGCCCGATGTCGCCGATTCCTCTTCGCAGCCCGTCCACTTGGGGAGTTCGGAGGAGTGGAGGGAGCCGCCGGAGGAGTCGGCGGGGGGTGAGGCCGAGGGTGTTGCCGGTGGTCGGGGCGACGGGCTTGAGCTGGTGCGTGTGGTGCCGGATTCGCGGCGTCGGTGGGCGGTGCCGCGGTGGTTGCGGCGTACGGCCGGGCCGGTGGCGCTCCTGGTGCTGTGGCAGGTGTTGAGCGCGAGTGGGGTGCTGGAGGCCGGCATTCTGGCATCGCCCGGCACCATCGCGGCGACCGCCGGTGATCTGGTCTCGGACGGCACGCTGCCCTCGGCGATGCTGGTGTCGGTCCAACGGGTCGCTGTCGGGCTGCTGTTGGGTGGCGTGACGGGTGTGGTGCTGGCACTGGTGTCGGGGCTTTCGCGGCTCGGTGAGGACCTGGTCGACGCCACCGTGCAGATGCTGCGGGCCATCCCGTGGGTGGGAGTGATCCCGCTGTTCATCATCTGGCTGGGCATCGGTGAGGCGCCCAAGATCGCGTTGATCTCGCTGGGAGTGGCCTTCCACCTGTATCTGAACGTGTATGCCGGGATCCGTGGCGTGGACGAGCAGTTGGTCGAGGCGGGGAACTCGCTCGGGCTGAGCCGCTGGGGCCTCATCCGGCATGTGGTGCTGCCCGGTGCGCTGCCGGGCGCCCTGACCGGACTGCGCTACTCGCTGGCCACCGCGTGGCTCGCGCTCGTCTTCGGCGAGCAGATCAACGCCGATGACGGGCTGGGCTTTCTGATGAACCAGGCCCGGGAGTTCTTCCGCACCGACGTGATCGTCGTGTGCCTGGTCGTCTACGCGCTCCTCGGGCTGCTCGCCGACCTCCTCATCCGTACTCTCGAAAGGCTGCTGCTGCAATGGCGACCGACGTTCACGGGCCGGTGACCGGGATCGACCACCGGGAGCCGCCGCCCCCCGCGGGCCCCGGTGCCGCCGTGGAGGTGAGCGGGCTGGTGCGGGCGTTCGGTGACCGGGTGGTCATCGACGGCCTGGAGCTGTCCGTCCGTCCCGGTGAGTTCGTGGCACTGCTCGGGCGCAGCGGCTGCGGAAAGTCGACCCTGCTGCGGGTGCTGGCCGGGCTCGACCGGGAGATCGCGGGCGAGGTGCTGGTGCCGCGCCGCAAGGCCGTGGCGTTCCAGGAACCGCGACTGATGCCCTGGAAGCGGGTCTGGCGCAATGTGGTGCTGGGACTGCCGGGGCGTCCGCAACGCGAGGCTGCCGTACGGGCGTTGGCGGAGGTCGGCCTCGGGCATCGGGCGGATGCCTGGCCCAAGACGCTCTCGGGTGGTGAGGCACAGCGCGCGTCGCTCGCCCGTGCACTGGTGCGGGAGCCGGATCTGCTGCTGCTCGACGAGCCGTTCGGCTCCCTTGACGCACTGACCCGGCTCAAGGCCCAGCGCTTGGTCGCGGAGTTGTGGCAGGAGCGCGGCTGCGCGGTGCTGCTGGTCACCCATGACGTGGAGGAGGCACTGCTGCTCGCCGACCGGGTGCTGGTGATGGAGGGCGGGCGGATCGCGTACGAGGCCGGGGTGGAGCTGTCGCGGCCGCGCGAGGTCTCCGATCCGCGCTTCGGCGCACTGCGCGCCGAACTGCTCGACCGGCTGGGGGTGGAGGGTGCGGAGGAAGAGGGCGATGTGCCCGGCACCCGTACGCAGACTGCCGTCCCCGCAGCAACAGGAACAGGAACAGGAACAACCGCAGCCGCTGACACCGGTACCGGCACCGGCACCCGCGTCGGCACCGAGGCCGACGCCGACGCCGGGCAACGCCTCACCCCCGCAACCGCCCCCGACCCCCTCCAGGGTCCCGATCCCGCCACCCCGCTCCACCCCCAGAACGAAACGGACACACCATGAGAGCACGCCATCTCGGCCCGGCCGCCCTGCTGCTTCCGCTCGCCCTGTCGCTGGCCGGCTGCGGGGGTGCGCCGCGGGCCCAGGGGGCCGGGGGCGGCACCGGCAGCGGTACGGACGGCAAGGGGTCGCTGACGCTCAACGTCGGTGACCAGAAGGGGGGTTCGGAGGCACTGCTGCGTGCCGCAGGGGAGCTGGATGACCTTCCGTACAAGATCAAGTGGTCGACGTTCACCTCGGGGCCGCCGCTGCTGGAGGCGGTCAACGCGGGGGCGGTGGATGTCGGCGCGGTCGGCAACACGCCGCCCGTGTTCGCCGCCGCGGCGAAGTCGAAGATCAAGGTGATCGCGGCGACGCACAGCAGGGCGGACGGCGAGGCGATCCTGGTACGGAGGGGCTCCCCGCTCAAGCATCCGGCGCAGCTCAAGGGCAAGACCATCGCCGTGGCCCAGGGCAGTTCCGCGCACTACCAGCTCATCGCCTCGCTGAAGAAGGCCGGACTGACGCCGATGGACGTCACGCTCAGCTATCTCCAGCCGGCCGACGCGCTCGCCGCGTTCACCCGCGGGAAGGTGGACGCCTGGGCGGTGTGGGACCCGTACACCTCACAGGCCCTGGACGGGGCCGGGGCGCGGGTGCTGACCACCGGGCAGGGCGTGGTCAACGGGCTGGGCTTCCAGGTCGCCGCGCCGGCCGCGCTGGACGACAAGAAGAAGTCCGCGGCGCTGAAGGACTACACCGACCGGCTGCGGCGGGCGCAGCACTGGGTGTTCACCCACCCCGACGACTTCGCGAAGGCCTGGGCGAAGGAGACCGGGCTGCCGCGGAAGACGGCGCTGGACGCGGTCCGGCGCACCCGGGGCACGGCGGTCGCGGTCGCCGTGGACAAGCCCGCCGTCGCCTCCGAGCAGCGGATCGTGGACGCGTTCGCGGCGCAGAAGCTGATTCCGCGGTCCTTCCGCTTCGGGGACTTCGTCGACCCGCGTTTCAACGGTGACCTGCCGCCTTCGAGCACGGCACCGCACACCTACGGAAAGGCGCACTGAGATGTCCGTACACCTGCACTGGTTTCTGCCGACCGGCGGCGACGGGCGGACGCTCGTCGACCGGCACGCCTACACCGACGGAGGAATCCGGCGCGACCGCATCACTCCGGTGAGCGGGGTACGGGCCCCGGACATCGAGTATCTCGCCCAAATAGCCAAGGCCGCAGAGCAGTTGGGGTTCGAGGCGGTGCTCACGCCGACCGGTACCTGGTGCGAGGACGCCTGGCTGACGACGGTGGCGCTGACCCAGGTGACGGAGCGGCTGAAGTTCCTCGTCGCGTTCCGGCCCGGGGTGATCTCGCCGGTGCTGGCGGCGCAGATGGCCGCGACGTACCAGCGGATCTCGCGGGGGCGGCTGCTGCTGAACGTGGTGACCGGCGGGGACTCGACCGAGCAGCGGCGGTTCGGGGACTCGCTCGACCATGACCGGCGCTATGCCCGCACGGATGAGTTCTTGCAGGTCGTACGCGGGGTGTGGGGCGGCAAGCCGTTCGACTTCCAGGGCGAGCACTACCAGATCGAGGGTGGTCTGACGGCGCTGCCGCCGGATCCGCTGCCGCAGATCTTCTTCGGCGGCTCCTCGCCCGCCGCGGGACCGGTCGCCGCCCGGAACGTGGATGTCTACCTCACCTGGGGAGAGCCGCCCGAGCAGGTCCGGCAGAAGATCGAGTGGATCCGCGGGCTGGCGGAGAAGGAGGGGCGTACGGTCCGGTTCGGCATCCGGCTGCACACCATCTCGCGGGATTCGTCGAAGGAAGCCTGGGCGACCGCCGGACGGCTGCTCGACGATCTCGCCCCGGAGACGATCGCGTCCGCGCAGCAGGCGCTGGGCAAGAGCGAGTCGGTGGGACAGCAGCGGATGCTGGCGCTGCACGGCGGGTCGCGCGACAAGCTGGAGATCTCGCCCAATCTGTGGGCGGGCGTCGGCCTGGTGCGCGGCGGTGCCGGGACGGCGCTGGTCGGCAGCCATGCCGAGGTCGCCGACCGGATCGAGGAATACCACGCACTGGGCGTCGAGCACTTCGTGCTCTCCGGATATCCGCATCTGGAGGAGGCGTACTGGTTCGGGGAGGGCGTCCGGCCGGAGCTGGCGGCCCGCGGACTGCTGGATGCCGGACGCCCACCGCTGGACGGGGTGCCCGCCGCGAACGGCCGGCCTGCGTCCGCACCGGGTGGCGCGCCCTTGCTGGTCGCGGGCGGCCGCTGAGCGGGGTGGTGTGGGACAGCGTGGGGGCGGTAGCGGTGAGCGCCGCCCCCACGCGGGCCCCCGCCCGCCGGTTCCGGGCGCGCGGGCGTCCGAGCCCGGGTCCACTGCGCCGACAAGGCGTCCCGCGGTCCGGGAAGACATCCACCCCTTCCCCGGTTGGATGAAACATGAACTACTCCGGGGTGCGGGACGTCGAGGTCGTGGTGATCGGTGCCGGGCAGGCCGGCCTGGCCGCGGCCTTCCATCTGCGGCGGGCCGGCTGGGCGCCGGACCGCGACTTCGTCGTGCTCGATCACTCTCCGCGCCCCGGCGGGGCCTGGCAGTTCCGGTGGCCCACGCTCACGTACGACAAGGTGCACGGGATGCACGCGCTGCCGGGCATGGAGCTGACCGGCGCCGATCCGCGGCGCCCGTCGTCCGAGGTGATCGGCGGGTACTTCGCGCGCTACGAGGAGACCTTCGGGCTGCGGGTGCACCGGCCGGTGAGCGTGTCGGCGGTGCGTACGGGCGACGGCGAGCGGCTGCTGGTCGAGACGTCCGAGGGGGCCTACGCACCACGGGCGCTGATCAATGCGACCGGGACCTGGGACCGGCCGTTCTGGCCCCGGTTTCCGGGCCAGGACGTCTTTGCCGGCCGTCAGCTGCACAGCGCGCAGTACGCGGGGCCGGAGGACTTCCGCGGTGCGCGGGTCGTGGTGGTGGGCGGTGGGACGTCGGCCGTCCAGCAGCTGATGGAGCTCGCGCCGGTCGCGGCCGCCACGACCTGGGTGACCCGTCGGCCACCGGTGTTCCGGGAGGGGCCGTTCGGCGAGGAGCAGGGCCGGGCCGCGGTCGCCCTCGTGGCGGAGCGGGTACGGCAGGGGCTGCCGCCACAGAGTGTGGTGAGTGTGACGGGGCTGCCGATGACCGAGGCGCTGCGGCAGGCCCGGGCGAGCGGCGTGCTGGCCCGGCAGCCGCTCTTCGAGCGCCTGACGCCCGGCGGGGTGGCCTGGGCCGACGGTCGTACGGTCGAGGCCGATGTCGTCCTGTACGCGACGGGTTTTCGCGCGGTGCTCGACCATCTCGCCCCACTGCGGCTGCGCGAGCCGGGCGGCGGCATCCGGATGGACGGCACCCGCACCCTGCACGATGCGCGGGTGCACCTCGTCGGGTACGGACCGTCGGCGAGCACGATCGGCGCCAACCGGGCGGGGCGCGCCGCGGTCCGCGACATCCGGCGGCTGCTCGACGGGCCCCGTCAACCTGGCCGGGGTGAGCTGGAGTTGGCAGGGAGCATCGCCTCCTGAGGCGGGGAGCCCGGCCTCCTGAGGGCGAGCAGCTCACTGCCTCCCCGGGGGCATCGCGGAGGCTTCTCACCTGCTCACGCTCGGATGCGGGAACACGCGTTCGCGGGCATGCATGATCGAAGAGACGGGGCCTTCAATTGACTTCCCCCGGCGGTCACTGTGGACGAGGCGCAGGCGGCGGGCTGCAGACCGTAAGCCGACGCCCTCCGGTCGATATCCCTTTACGGGCCGACGAGTTGGATCCCACACCACACGTCAAGGAGAAGCCCCCGATGAACATCCTCACCAACCTTCTCGCGTGCGTCCTGCACTTCGTGGGGTGGCTCATCTGACCCACCCCGCATGAAGGCGCCGCCGCCCCTGTCCCTGGAGCGGCGGCGCCTTCGCGTGCGGCGGCTTCCTGCCCCCGGGTCCCCGCCGGCCCGCTCCACCCTCTCCAACGGCCGGGCCGCGCCGCGGAGTTCCCGTCCCTGGTGTGACTTTTCGCCCGCCCGGTACGCCTTCTCACGGTGATGGCCGTCGGCCCATACTCCCGAACCGGAACGGAACCGGAAACAGAACCGGCGGTGACGGTGGCGGTGGCGTCGGGACGAGAACCATGGGGGTGGGGCACGGTGGGACCAGTGAGGGCCGGTGCGGTGCATGCGGGCACGGCGGCGGTTGCCGCGGCGGACGCGGGTACCTGGAAGCTCGGGGACCTGGAGGTGAACCGTCTCGGTTTCGGTGCGCTGCGGTTGACGGGCAACGGGATGGGCGGCGGTTCGGACGGTCCGCCGATCGACCGGGAGCGGGCGATCGGACTGCTGCGGAGCGCGGTCGAGCGCGGGGTGAACCACATCGACACCGCCGCGTTCTACTTCTCACCGCTACGTTCCGCCAACGAGCTGATCAACCGGGCGTTGTCGCCCTACCCCGATGATCTGGTCCTGGTGACCAAGGTCGGGCCCGGGCGGGATCCGTCCGGCGCGTGGCTGCCCATGGCCAGGCCCGAGCAACTGCGCGGGCAGGTCGAGGAGAACCTGCGCCAGCTCGGTCGGGACCATCTCGACGTCGTCAACCTGCGCAGGAACGGCATCACATCGATCGCCGAGCACTTCGGCGCGCTGGCGGAGCTGCGGGAGGCCGGGCTCATCCGCCACCTGGGCCTGTCGAGTGTCACGCCCGGGCATCTCGCCGAGGCACGGGCCATCGCGCCCGTGGTCTGTGTGCAGAACTGTTACAGCCTGGACCAGCGGACCGCCGACGCCAACGGCCTGCTGGACCTCTGTCGTCGGCGAGGCATCGCGTTCGTGCCGTTCTTCGCGATCTCGGGCCATCGGCGCGAGGCGTCCGCCGTCGACACCCATGACGACGCCCTCCGCGCGATCGCCCGCGCCCACGACGCGACACCCACGCAGATCCGGCTGGCCTGGACGCTGCACCGCGGGCCGCACGTCCTGGCGATCCCCGGCACGTCCGACCCCCGCCACCTGACCGAGAACATCGCCGCGGGCGCGCTGCGCCTCTCCCGGGCCGATCTGGACATCCTCGATGGCTCGGGCACCATGGACGACCCGGATGGGGCGGGTAGGTCGGACGGGTCGGATGGCCAGGGCAGCTCGAAGGCGACCGCCTAGCAACGTACTTGGGGGCTCTCCTCCAGGTGCGATCGGCGAGGAGGGAGAGGCCGCCCCGGAGAAGGCCGGCCACCCGCTACGGTCTCCGGATGACCGAACCCGACACCGTGCACGCCACCCGCGAGGCCTACGACGCCATCGCCCCCACCTACGCCGAGCTGTTCCACGACACCTTGCGCGACCGTCCGTTGGAGCGCGGCCTGCTGAGTGCCTTCGCGGAGCTGGTGCGGACGAACGGTGACGGCGGGGTCGCGGACCTCGGCTGCGGACCGGGCCACCTCACCGCGCACCTCGACGGGCTGGGCCTGAAGGCCTTCGGCGTCGACGCCTCCCCGGTGATGATCGAACTCGCCCGCGCGGCCCACCCCGGGCTGCGGTTCGAGGTCGGTTCAATGGCCGCGCTGGACATCGCGGACGGGGCGCTGGGCGGGGTGCTCGCGCGGTGGTCCGTCATCCACACCCCGCCGCGGGAGCTGCCCGCCCTCCTGGCCGAGTTCGCCCGGGTCCTGGCCCCCGGCGGGCACCTGCTGATCAGCTTCCCGGCCACCGACGGCCCCGACCACGAGACACAGGCCTACGACCACACGGTGACGACGGCCTACCGGTGGTCCCCCGACCACCTCGCCGCGCTCCTGCGTGCGCACGGGCTCGCGGAGTCGGCCCGCCTGGTGAGCGAGCCGAAGCCCACCGACCGGCGGCAGTTCCAGGAGGTCCAGCTCCTCGCGCACAAGGCGTAGACCACGGAGTCACCCATCCGAGGGCGGCGCGGGGCGCTGCCCGCCATGACGGCGTCGACGGCTGAACGGCCCGTCGGGACACACGCCCCGGGCGCCCCCTATTTGCGGACACGACCTGGGCCCGCGCGTCAAGGATCACCGGGCGTACGCTCATGACCATGGTTGAGCATCGGATGGTTGACGTGAACGGCGTTCGACTGCACATCGCCGAGCAGGGCGACGGGCCCCTGGTGGTGCTGCTGCACGGGTTTCCCGAGTCGTGGCACTCCTGGCACCGCCAGTTCGGACCTCTGACCGAGGCGGGGTTCCGAGTGGTCGCCCCCGACCAACGCGGATACGGGCGCAGCGACCGTCCCGACGACGTCGACGCGTACAGCATCCTCCACCTGGTCGGCGATGTCGTCGGGCTGATCCAGGCCTTGGGCGAGGAGAAGGCGTACGTCGTCGGGCACGACTGGGGCGCGCCGGTCGCCTGGCACACCGCGTTGCTGCGACCGGACATGGTGCTCGGGGTGGCCGGCCTGAGCGTGCCGCCCCCGTTCCGGGGGACGCAGCCTCCGCTGGCCGCCATGGACAAGAGGTTCGGCGGCCGTTTCTACTGGAACTACTTCAACCGCACCGGTGTCGCCGATGCCGAGTTCGCGCGTGACGTCCGCACCACCCTCCGGAAGTTCTTCTCCTCGGCTTCCGGCTCCGCTTCGGAGACCGGCGAGGTCAAGCAGCCGCTGATCGAACCCGGGCAGGGCTGGCTGGCGAGCATGCCGGACCCCGAGGTCCTTCCGGAGTGGTTCACCGAGGACGATCTCGACGCGCTCACCGAGAGCTTCTCCGAGGGCTTCACCGGGGCCCTCAACTGGTACCGCAACCTCGACCGCAACTGGGAACTGACCGCTCCCTGGCACGGCGCCGTCGTCTCCCGGCCGGCTCTGTACATCTACGGCGATCGCGACCTCGTCCCCGCCTTCCCCGGCACACCCGAACTCATCGAGCGCCTCCCCGCCCTGATGCCCAGCCTCTGGCGCGAGCCCCTCAAGCTGCCCGGTTGCGGGCACTGGACCCAGCAGGAACGCCCGGACGAGGTGAACGCGGCGCTCATCGAATTCCTCAGGGCAGGTGCCTGAGCGCGGTCTCGGTCGCGCAGGAGCCGGACGGCCGCGACTACGAGGCTTCCGTCGTCCGCATCCACGCCGACGGCGTCCGCAACCCGCTGCACAACGACAACATCATGCGCGACGCCCAGGGCACCGGCCTCGCCCTCACCGACCTCGCGTACCAGCTCAGCTGCGTGGTCTGCCTGCAGGAGTGCGACGCCGGCGGCGAGCTGCGCATGTACCGCAAGCCCTGGGAGCCCGTGGACGAGGCGTACAAGATCCAGGACGGTCTCGGCTACGACGAGACCGTGGTCGACGGCTATCCCTGCCACGAGTTCACACCGCAGGCCGGAGACATCTACCTGATCAACCCCACGCAATACCACTCCATCGAGCGGGTCACCGGTCCCGACCGCCTCACCATGGGCTTCTTCTTGGGCTTCGCCGACGACGCGCTCAATTCGGCGGTGGTGTGGGGATGACGGCACACACGGTCTCGCCCGACGCCCCCGCACGGGCGGTCCCGCTACGGCACACGGACCGCACCATCGGCACCACCGGCACGACCTCCGACCGCCTGCTGGCCTTCCTCCAGGACGGCCGGGCCCGTCACCGCCTCATCGAACATGCCCCGGAGGAGATCTTCTTCAACGCGGCCGAGCTGGACCTGTCCCTCGCACTGCACACAGAGGACAACAGCGACCGCTCCGGAAAGACGGGCGACGCCGGGTCGGCCGCGCACCGCCGTGGTCGCCGGCACGAGCAGCGGCATCGGCCCGGCACCGCCCGCAGACCGGCGGACGAGGGCTTCCACTTCCCGGCTGGAACGGAAGGGCCGTCGGTAGCAGGCACCCGCCACCCTCACCGCTCCAGCGGGCCGTGAGCCGTCTCGGGCAGTCGAAAGTAGACGGCGGAGGAGACCAGGCAGAGCACGGCCACGTACACGGGGAAGAGGCCGGCGTGGCCCATGTCCTTGAACAGGGTGCCGACATAAGGTGCCGTGCCGCCGAAGAGGGCAACGGTGAGTGAGTAGGGGAAACCGATTCCCGCGGCGCGCACCCTGGCCGGGAACGTCTCGGCGTTCACGGCCGCCGAGACGGCCGTGAAGCCGCTCAGCAGGATCATTCCCGCGCACTGCACGAGCAGCAGCGTGACGAAGGAGTCGTCGAGCGAGCGCAGCAGCGGCACGATGAGCGCGGCGAAGCCGATTCCGAACGTCAGCAGTAGCGGCTTGCGCCCGATCCGGTCGGACAGGATGCCCGCGAGGGGCTGGAGCAGGGCAAAGAACGTCAGCGAGAGGGTGCCCGCCAGCAGCGCGTCTGCTTTCCCCACCCCGGCGTTGAGCTCGGCGTACGTCGGCAGGTACGACGTCCACGTGTAGTACGCGAGTGTGCCGCCCGCCGTGATTCCGCAGATCAGCAGCGACTCGCGCGGATGGCGGCGCAACGCCTCGAAGAGGCCTGGCCGGGACGCCTTCGCCTGCTTCTCGACGGGGGTCTCCCCTGCTCGAACGGAGTCGAGCGCTTGGGGAAGAGTCTCGCGCGCGCCGCGCCGGACCCAGAAGCCCACGAGGCTCAGGAGCGCGCCCAGCACGAACGGGACCCGCCAGCCCCAGCTGCCCATGGTGGCGGGCGCGAGATTCGCGACGAGTACCGCCGCGACGCCGGAAGCGACGAGCTGGCCGATGGTCGTCGACACATACTGGAAGCTGGAGAAGAGCCCCCGCCGCCCGGGCCCGGCCGACTCCACGAGGAAGGTCGTCGAGGCGGCGAACTCCCCGCCCACCGACAGCCCTTGCAGCAGCCTGGCCAGGACGAGGACGACCGGTGCGAGGATCCCGGCGGCAGCGTACGTCGGCGTCAGCCCCACCAGCAGGCTGCTGCCGCCCATCAGCAGAATGGTCACCGTCAGCGCCGCACGGCGCCCGCGCCGGTCGGCGACCGCGCCCATCAGCAGCCCGCCGACGGGCCGCATGAAGAATCCCACCGCGAAGACCGCGAATGTCGAGAGCAGCGGCACCAGCGAATTCGCCGCGCCCATCGGGAAGATCTGCGCGGCGATATACGTGGCAAGGAAGGTATATGTGTACCAGTCGTACCATTCCACCGCATTGCCGACCGAGGCGGCGAGCAGCTGCCGCACAGGGCGCGCCGGCGGGGTCATCGCGCCGGCACGAGAGCCCTCAGCAGGGGAATCCAACCCGCCCTCGGACGCCGGCCCTTCGTTGAAAGATCCCATGATCACGCATCTCCCCGCCTTCGGGCACGGCAATCACACCGTGCCGACCTCTCCCTATTTCGTAGCGCCGCGCGCCACAAGCGAACCTTCACCGTCGACCGCTCCATCGAGGTCACCTGGCATGCGGAGTGAGCATCTCCACCCCTACGCAAAGGCTCAGCCCAGGCATTCGGAGCACTGCTGGCTCGTCGTCAGGTCAGTCAGCGAACAGCCAGCCTCGACCCGGCCGGAGACGGCGAGACTCAGCAGCACCCGCAGATGCATGATCACCCACATGATTGCTCCGACCTGCGAAGATGCAAGTACGGGACGCTCAAGTGGGCTGCCTGCGCGACCGTGCAGGAGGACCACCCCACCGCGTTCCCGATGGAAGCGGCGGCCAGCTGCCGGAGGTGTGACGGCGGGTGGGTGCCGTCGGGTGCCCGGTCCTCGGGTATGTACTCGGGGCTCGACATGGTCCTCCGCTCCGGGTTCTTCTCGTGGGCCTGCCGCTGGGGCAGGATGGACTGCCAGGTGATCATGTACCGCGGAAGCGGCTGGCCGCCAGGGGCCGTGGCGGTCGAAAGGAGAGTGCAATGTGCGTGTAGCACTGTTCGTCACCTGTATCAACGATCTGCTCCAGCCGCGGACGGGGCAGGCGGTGGTGGCACTGCTGGAACGGCTGGGGGTGGAGGTCGCATTCCCGGAGGGGCAGAGCTGTTGTGGCCAGCCGCAGTTCAACACCGGCTACCGGCAGGCGACCGAGCCGCTGGTGCGCCGTTTCGACCGGGTGTTCCGCGACGTCGACCATGTGGTCACCCCGTCCGGCTCGTGTGCCGCGATGGTGCGGGACAACTACCCGCGGATCGGGGCGAAGGCCGCCGCCGAGGGGCGCGGCCCGGAGCTGGCGGACGCGGCGGCGGCCGCGGTGGCCAAGACGTACGAGCTGACGGAGTTCCTGGTGGATGTGCTGAAGGTGGAGGATGTGGGCGCCTACTACCCGCATACCGTCACCTATCACCCCACCTGCCACGGGCTGCGGATGCTGGGGCTGGGTGACCGGCCGCGGCGGCTGCTGGAGCGGGTCGGGGGGCTGGAGCTGCGGGAGTTGCCGGGCGCCGAGGAGTGCTGCGGCTTCGGCGGCACCTTCGCGGTGAAGAACGAGGCGGTCTCGGTGGCGATGGGCGCCGACAAGGTCCGCAATGTGCGGGCGACCGGCGCCGAGGCGCTCTGCACGGTCGACAACTCCTGTCTGCTGCACCTGGGCGGGATTCTGAGCCGGCAGGGTGCGGCGGTCCGCCCGGTGCATATCGCCGAGATCCTGGCCAGTACGGAAGGGAACGAGTGGTGAGCGGTACCTACCTGGGCATGCCGGCCTTCCCCCGGGCCGCGGCGGCCGCCACCCGTGACACCCGGCTGCGCGCCAACCTCACCCATGCCACCCACACCATCCGTGACAAGCGGGCGGCGGCCGTGGCCGAGCTGGACGACTGGGCGCAACTGCGGGCGGCGGGCGCCGCGGTGAAGGACCGTACGCTGCGCCATCTGGACCACTATCTGGAGCAGTTGGAGGCCGCGGTCACGGCCGCGGGCGGGCAGGTCCACTGGGCGGCGGACGCCGACGAGGCCAACGCGCTGGTGACCCGGCTGGTGCGGGAGACCGGTGAGCACGAGGTCGTCAAGGTCAAGTCGATGGCGACGCAGGAGATCGGGCTGAACGAGGCGCTGGCCGAGGCCGGTATCCGTGCCTACGAGACGGATCTGGCCGAGCTGATCGTGCAGCTCGGCGGGGATCTGCCGTCTCACATCCTGGTGCCGGCGATCCATCGCAACCGCTCCGAGATCCGCGACATCTTCCGGCGGGAGATGGCCGACTGGGGGCGTCCGGCGCCCGAGGGGCTCTCCGACTCCCCCGCCGAGCTGGCCGAGGCGGCGCGGCTGCATCTGCGGGAGAAGTTCCTGTCGGCGAAGGTCGCGGTCTCCGGCGCGAACTTCATGGTGGCCGAGACGGGCACGCTGGTCGTGGTGGAGTCCGAGGGCAACGGCCGGATGTGCCTGACCCTGCCGGAGACGCTGATCTCCGTCGTCGGCATCGAGAAGGTGGTGCCGAGCTGGCGGGACCTGGAGGTCTTCCTCCAGTTGCTGCCGCGCTCCTCCACCGCGGAGCGGATGAATCCGTACACCTCCACCTGGACGGGCACGACGGAAGGCGACGGTCCGCGGACCTTCCATCTGGTGCTGCTCGACAACGGGCGGACCGATACCCTCGCCGACACCGTCGGGCGGCAGGCGCTGCGCTGCATCCGCTGCTCGGCCTGCCTGAACGTCTGCCCGGTGTACGAGCGGGCCGGCGGCCATGCCTACGGCTCGCCCTACCCGGGCCCGATCGGCGCCATCCTCACTCCCCAACTGCGCGGCATCGAAGGGTCGTTGGAGGCTTCGCTGCCGTACGCCTCCTCGCTGTGCGGGGCGTGCTACGAGGTGTGTCCGGTCGCCATCGACATCCCCGAGGTGCTGGTGCATCTGCGGGAGCGGGTGGTGCAGGGCGGGCCGGTCACCCGGGGCGGGTCGCGGGTCGTGCTCAAGCCGGCCAGGGGCCATGCCGCGGAGCGGGCCGCGATGCGCGCGGCGACCTGGGCCTTCGACCATCCGGGGGCGCTGCGCGCCGGGGAGCGGCTGGCGGCCCGCACCCGGCGGCTGCATCCGCGGCGGCTGCCGGGGCCGGGGCGCGCCTGGTCGCGGACCCGCGATCTGCCCGCGGTGCCCGCCGAGTCCTTCCGCGACTGGTGGCGGCGCACCCGCGGGGAACCGTCCGAGCAGGCAGGAGGCGAGGCATGAGCAGCCGGGAGGTGGTGCTGGCGCGGGTGCGCCGGGCGTTGGCGGATGTGCCGCGCGAGGAGCGGCCGGACGAGGTGCCGGTGGCGCGTGACTACCGGCGGGTGCACGGGTCCCGTACGGCGGAGGAGACCGTCGAGCTGCTCGCGGAGAACCTCGCGGACTACCGGGCGCTGGTGCACCGCAGTACCGCCGGGGCGCTGCCGGGGCTGATCGGGCGGCTGCTGGCGGAGCGCGGTGCGCGCACGCTGCTGGTGCCGCCGGGCCTGGACGCCTCCTGGGTGGCCGCGTCGGACATCACCCGCGTCGAGGACCGGGCGTCGGCCACGGCGCGTGAACTCGATGCCGTGGACAGCGTGCTGACGGGGTGCGCGGTGGCCATCGCGGAGACCGGCACCCTGGTGCTGGACGGCGGGCCCGATCAGGGCCGTCGGCGGATCACGCTGGTGCCCGACCATCATCTGTGTGTGGTGCGCGTCCCCGAGCAGGTGGTCGACTCGGTGCCGCAGGCGCTGCCGCGGCTGGCGCCGGACCGTCCGCTGACCTGGATCTCCGGGCCGTCCGCCACCAGCGACATCGAACTCGACCGGGTGGAGGGGGTGCACGGTCCGCGGACGCTGGAGGTCATTTTGCTGACGGGGGCGTAGCCGCGCGGGCGGTGTGCAGGGCCCAGCCGATCAGGGGGAGCTGGGCGGGCAGCCGTCCGTAGGCCAGGGCCTTGAGCGGGGCGGGGCGGTGCCGCCAGTCGCGGGCCATCTTGACGTTTGCCGGGAAGACGGCGGCGAACAGGCCGGCCGCGGCGAGCGCGCCGGCCCGGCGGGTGCGGGGCAGGGCCACGGCGGCGGCGACCGCGAGTTCGGCGGCGCCGCTGGCGTACGTCCAGGCGCGCGGGGTGCCGGGCAGCCGCCGGGGCACCAGCGCGTCGAAGGGCTTCGGCGCGAGGAAGTGGAGGGTGCCCGCCCCCGCGAGCAGACGGGCCAGCGCGCGGGCGGAACGGTCGTCGGCGGTCACGGGAACTCCCGGAGCGTAGGGGCGGCGGGCCGGGAAGGGGGTGCGGCGGCCACCCCGACCAATGAACTGGCCGCCGCGCCCCCGACCTTACCCGCGGGTCACTTACGGGGCCATCATCTGCTCACCGGCCGGGGTGAGGTCTGCGTCACGCCGCACCAGCGCGGCATAGCGCCCGTCGGCGGCGAGCAGCTCGTCGTGGGTGCCGCGCTCGGCGATCCGGCCGGCGTCCAGCACCACGATCTGGTCGGCGTCGCGGACCGTGGAGAGGCGGTGGGCGATGGTGAGGGTGGTGCGGCCCGCGGACAGCTCGTCGATGGCCTGCTGGACGGCGTGCTCGGTGCGGGTGTCCAGGGCGCTGGTCGCCTCGTCCAGGACGAGGACGGGCGGGTCGCGCAGGATGGTCCGGGCGAGGGCGAGGCGCTGCTTCTCGCCGCCGGAGAAGCGGTAGCCGCGTTCGCCGACGAGGGTGTCGTAGCCGTCGGGGAGGGCGGCGATGTGGTCGTGGATCTGGGCGGCCCGGGCGGCGCGTTCGATCTCCTCGTCGGTGGCGTCCGGCTTGGCGAAGCGGAGGTTGTCGGCGACCGAGGCGTGGAAGAGGTAGGTCTCCTGGGAGACCACCCCGACCGTGCGGGCGAGGGTGTCGAAGTCGAGGTCGCGGACGTCGGTGCCGTCGAGGGTGACCCGGCCGCCGGTCACGTCGTAGAGGCGCGGCACGAGGTAGCTCAGGGTGCTCTTGCCGCTGCCGGTCGGTCCGACGACGGCGAGGCTGCCGCCGGCGGGGACGGTCAGGTCGATGCCGTCGAGGGTGGCGGCGGCGTCGGCGTCATAGCGGAACGTGACGTTCTCGAAGCGGATCTCGCCGCGCGGGGCGGCGATCCGGACCGGCTCGGCGGGCTCGGTGATGGCCACCGGCAGATCGAGGTACTCGAAGATGCGCTGGAAGAGCGCGAGCGAGGTCTGCATCTGCACGCCGGTGGACAGCA
Source organism: Streptomyces kronopolitis (assembly GCF_014646275.1). Classification (GTDB taxonomy): domain Bacteria; phylum Actinomycetota; class Actinomycetes; order Streptomycetales; family Streptomycetaceae; genus Streptomyces; species Streptomyces kronopolitis. The sequence goes on along the minus strand of NZ_BMND01000002.1, from coordinate 185,674 downwards.
GGGAGACGGTGGGCCGCAGCAGGCCCTGCTGGAGCGAGACGAAGGCGACCAGGGTGCCCAGGGAGAAGGCGGGGCCGCCGAGCTGGAGGACGAGTCCGGCCGCCCAGTAGATCAGCGCGGGCATGGCGGCCATGACGATGCCGATGGTGGCCATCCGCCAGCGGCCCGCCATGTTGGCGCGGACCTCCAGCTCGACCAGGCGCTCGGACTCGTCGGCGAAGCCCTTGGTGAGGGAGTCGGCGCGGCCCATGGTGCGGCCGAGGAGGATGCCGCTGACCGAGAGGGACTCGGTGACCATCGCGGACATCGCGGCCATCTGCTTCTGGCGCCGGGTGGTGATCTTCTTGCGTTCGTTGCCGACCCGGCGGCTGATCCAGACGAAGAGCGGGAGCAGCAGCAGGGAGACGACGGTCAGCCGCCAGTCGAGGGCGACCATGGCGCAGACGGTGGCGAGGACGGAGGTCAGGTTGGAGACCAGGGAGGTGGCGGTGGAGGTGACCGTCGCCTGCATGCCGCCGATGTCGTTGGCGATCCGGGACTGGACCTCGCCGGTGCGGGTGCGGGTGAAGAAGGCCAGCGGCATGCGCTGGAGCTTGGCGTAGACGGCGGTGCGCAGGTCGTGCATGACGCGCTGGCCGACGGTGGTCGACACCAGGGTCTGCAGCACGCCGAAGACGCTGGTGGTGACGGCCGTGGCGATCATGCCGAGGGCGAGCAGGCTCAGCAGCCCGGTGCGCCGGCCGGGGATGGCCACGTCCAGGATCTCGCGGAGGAGGAACGGAGAGGCCACCGACACCAGCGAGGAGGCGCCGACGAGCAGGCCGACGAGGGCCAGCCGGCCGCGGTAGGGGCGGAAGAGGGCGAGGATCCGCCGCAACGGCACCGGCGTGTCCGGGTCCTTGGGCGGTGGGGTCCACTGGGGATCGTCGCTGCGCATGGGCTCCTTCGAGAGGGTGCGGGAGAGTCCGGCCGGGGACGGCCGGAGACGAGCGTCGTGGAGCTTAGCTCATTGTTACCTATACTCACAATGAACCTGGTCCTGATATCCGCTATCCTCACGGCATGCCCTCCCCCGAGCCGACGGTCAGCACCTCGAACCTCGCCGAACAGCTGGTACGGCTGACCCGCCGGATGCACCGCGCCCAGAAGCACCATCTGGAGCACCTGGACATCGCCTTCACCCCCGCGCAGTCCCGGCTGCTGCGGATCGTCGACCACTACCGCGGCACCCCGCCGCGGATGGCCGACCTCGCCGAGCGGCTGGAGGTCGTCCCGCGCGCGGTGACGACGCTGGTGGACGCCCTGGAGGCGCACGGCGCGGTGCGCCGGGTGCCCGATCCGGCCAACCGGCGGGTGGTGCGCATCGAGCTGACCGACACCGGACGGTCCACGCTGCGCGCGTTGCGCAGCGCCCGGCGGGCCGCGGCGGAGGAGATCCTGGCACCCCTGACCGCCGATCAGCGCGAGGTGCTCGGCGGACTGCTGTCCACCCTGGTCGACGGGCCGGGTGCACCGCATTGAGCTGACCTGCCGTCAACCGGAGGAGTGCCGCCATGCCCCTGCTGGAGCCGGATCCCCGGAGCCTGCGGCCCACCGCTCCCCCCGGCCCCGCGCCCGACCGGGTGGCCGCCGGGCGCGCGGCGGGCACCCCCGAGCGGCTGCGGGACGACCTGGTCGCCCTGCTCGGCCCGGACAAGGTGCTCCACACCCTCTCCGACCTGGTCCGCTACGCCTCCGACGCCAGCCCGTACCGCTTCGTCCCGCAGGCCGTGGTCATGGCCGAGGACCTCGACGACGTCTCCGCGGTCCTCTCCTACGCCCGGGACAACGGCCGCCATGTCGTCTTCCGGGCCGCCGGGACCTCGCTCAACGGCCAGGCCCAGGGCGAGGACATCCTCGTCGAGGTGCGCCGCCACTGGTCCGGGATCGAGGTGCTGGACGACGGCGCCCGCGCCCGGATCCGGCCGGGCACCACCGTGCTGCGCGCCAACGCGGCCCTGGCCCGCCACGGCCGGCTGCTGGGGCCCGATCCGGCCAGCGCCCTCGCCTGCACCCTGGGCGGTGTGGTCGCCAACAACGCCTCCGGGATGACGGCCGGCACCACCCGCAACTCCTACCGGACGCTGGCCTCGCTGACCCTCGTCCTGCCGTCCGGCACGGTCGTGGACACCGCGCGGCCGGACGCCGACGCGCTGCTGGCCGAGGCCGAACCGGCGCTGTGCGCGGGCCTGCTGGCGCTGAAGGCGGAGATCGAGGCGGATCCCGCGCTGGTGGCCAGGATCCGCGCCAAGTACGAGATCAAGAACACCAACGGCTACCGTCTGGACGCCTTCCTCGACGGCGCGAGTCCGGTGCGGATCCTGCGCGGGCTGATGGTCGGCTCCCAGGGCACCCTCGGCTTCATCGCCGAGACCGTCTTCGACACCGTGCCGCTGGACCGGCACACCGCCGGCGCGCTGCTGTTCTTCCCAACGCTGCGCGCGGCGGCCGCGGCCGTGGAGCGGTTCAACGAGGCGGGCGCGCGGGCCGTGGAGCTGATGGACGGCAACACGCTGCGCGCCTCCGTGCGGGTGGCCGGGGTGCCCGCGGACTGGGCGGCGCTGCCCAAGGAGACCACCGCGCTGCTGGTGGAGTTCCGGGCGCCCGACGAGCGCACCCTCGACGGGTACGAGCGGGCCGCCGGGCGGGTGCTGGCAGAGCTGGAGCCGGTCGCCCCGGTCGCGTCCGTCCGCAACGCCTTCACCCGGGATCCGGCGGTCCTCGGCGGCTACTGGAAGGCCCGCAAGGCATTCGTCACAGCGGTCGGCGGCTCCCGGCCACCCGGGACGACACTGATCACCGAGGACTTCGCGGTGCCCCCGTCCCGGCTCGCGGACGCCTGTACGGCCCTGCTGGAACTCCAGTCACGGCACGGCTTCGACACCGCGGTCGCCGGCCACGCCGCCCACGGCAACCTGCACTTCCTGCTCGCCTTCGACGCGGCGAAGCCGGACGACGTGGCGCGCTACGCCGCGTTCATGGCGGACTTCTGCCGGCTGGTCGTGGAGCGCTTCGACGGGTCGCTGAAGGCGGAGCACGCCACCGGCCGGAACATCGCGCCGTTCCTCGCCCTCGAATGGGGGCCGCGGGTCACGGAGTTGATGTGGCGGATCAAGGAACTGATCGACCCGCGCGGCGTGCTGGCCCCGCGCGTCCTCCTCGACCGCGACCCCCGGGCGCATCTGCGCGGGCTGAAGACCCTCCCCGGCATCGAGGCCGCCGCCGACCCGTGCATCGAATGCGGCTTCTGCGAACCGACCTGCCCCAGCGCGGACCTGACCACCACACCGCGCCAGCGGATCGTGCTGCGCCGCGAGATGCTGCGGCAGCCGGCCGGCTCCCCGGTCACCGCCGCGCTGCTGGACGCGTACGGGTATGACGCGGTGGACACCTGCGCCGGCGACTCGACCTGCGCCCTGGACTGCCCGGTGGGCATCGACACCGGCGCGCTGATGAAGGACTTCCGCCACCGGCGCCACACCGCCCGCGAGGAGTCGGCGGCGGACCGGGCCGCCCGGCACTTCCGGATCGTCGAGCGGGCGGCGCGGCTTGCGGTGGCCGCGGCGGACCGGCTCGACGACCGACTGCTGACCGCCCTCACCCGCGCCGCCCGCCGGGCCGTCCGCCCGGACCTGGTGCCCGAGTGGCTGCCGCGGATGCCCGGCCCGGCGGCCCGCCACCTGCCCGGGACCCGGCGGGCGGGAGCGGCCGCGGTCTACTACCCGGCGTGTGTGAACCGGATCTTCGGCGGGCCCGCCGGGTACCGCAGGCCCTCCCTGCCGGAGGCGATGGTGGCGGTGTCGCAGCGGGCGGGCCGCCCGGTGTGGATCCCGCCGGATGTCGCCGGGACCTGCTGCGCGACGATCTGGCAGTCCAAGGGATACCGGCGCGGGGCCGCGGTGATGGCCAACCGCGTGGTCGAGGCCGCCTGGGGATGGACGGCGGGCGGCCAACTGCCGCTGGTGGTGGACGCCTCCTCGTGCACCCTGGGGCTGACCCGGGAGGTCGTGCCGTACCTGACGCCGGCCAACCGGGCGCTGCACGACGGGCTGACCGTCGTCGACTCGGTCGTCTGGGCCGCAGGCGAGCTGCTGCCGCGTCTGGACCCGGTGCGCACGGCCGGGTCCGCGGCGCTCCATCCCACCTGCGCCACGGCGCACCTGGGCAACGGGGAGCAGCTGCGGGAGGTGGCCCGGGCGTGCGCGCGGGAGGTGGTGGTACCCGACGACGCGGGCTGCTGCGCCTTCGCCGGGGACCGCGGGATGCTGCACCGCGAGCTGACGGAGTCGGCCACCGCGAAGGAGGCGGCCGAGGTGACGGGGCGGCACTTCGACATGCATCTGTCGGCGAACCGGATGTGCGAGATCGGAATGGACCATGCCACCGGGGGCCGCGGCTACCACTCGGTCCTGATGGCGCTGGAGCGGGCCACCCGCCCCGGCGGGCCGGACGGGCCGGGGCGGCCGGGCCCGTCCGGCGGGTGAGGAACGGCGCGCTCAGCGCACGGGAAGCAGCGCCACGGCGCGCTTCGCCGGGACGGTCAGACGGACCTTCCCGTCCTCCCCGACGGTGACCGTGTGGCCGTCGCACGAGGACGGGTCGGCGGCGACCACATCGCAGTAGGTCCCGCCGGGCAGCGAGGTCGCGAAGGTCTGCTTCAGCTCCCCGTCACCGTTGTTGAGCGCGACGAAGCCCTTGCCGCCGCGGCCGAAGGCGAGCGCGCTGCTCCCGTTGTCCCACCAGTCGGTCAGCGGGGCCGCGCCCACCGCGTTGCGGAAACCGACCATCCCGGTGATCTCCCGCTTGGCGTGCTCGCGGGTCCAGCCGGCGCTGCCGCTCGGCGGTCCGGCGTCCTTGTCGGTCCACTCGTAGCCGGAGTAGACGTTCGGTGAGCCGTAGGGCGAGGCGAGCATGAAGGCATTGGCGAGGGTGTACACGGCGCCGTCCTTGTAGGTCAGCGTCGAGCCGTTGCGTTCGGTGTCCCAGTTGTCGACGAAGGTACGGGCCTTGTCGCCGCCGAGCTTGCCGTCCGCCACGGACTTGAGCTGGGCGAGGCCGCCGCCCTGGAAGGCGTTCTTGAGCTGGCTGCCGTAGCGGAACTCGTCCACGTCGCCGGTGCCGGTGTACTCGTCGGGCCGTACCGCCTCGCCGTCGCCGTAGATGACCTCCTGCGCCCAGTAACCGGGGTCGCGCATCTTGCCCTTGATGGCGGCGAGGTCGGTGGCGGAGATGTGCTTGGCGGCGTCCACCCGGAAGCCGTCCACCCCCATCGACCACAGGCCGTCGAGGTACTTGGCGATGGTGGTGCGGACGTACTCGCTGCCGGTGTCGAGATCGGACAGGCCCACCAGCTCGCAGGTCTGGACGTCGGTGCGGTTGCCGTAGTCGGAGATGCTGCGGCGGCAGCCGTGGAAGTCCTGGTCCTGGTAGAAGCCGGGGTAGTCGTACTTGGTGTACCGGGTGCCGCCGGTGCCGGTGCCGGCTCCCGCGGCCATGTGGTTGATGACGGCGTCGGCGATGACCTTGACGCCCGCGCCGTGGCAGGTGCGGACCATCGAGGCGAAGGCGTTCCGGTCGCCCAGCCGGCCGGCGATCTTGTAGCTGACGGGCTGGTACGAGGTCCACCACTGGTCGCCCTTGATGTGCTCGGTGGCGGGCGAGACCTCGACATAGCCGTAGCCGTCCGGACCGAGCTGGTCCGTGCAGGCCTTGGCGACATCCGCGTACTTCCACTCGAACAGCGTGGCGGTGACGGTCTTTTCGCCGGGCGGGGCGGCCTGGGAGGACCACGGCGCGAAGGTGGCGAGGCCGGCCGCGGCCAGCACGCCGGCCAGCGCCCCGCCGAGCACACGGGAACGTTGCTGCATCTTGCGGCTCCTTGGTCATGGGGCACGGCAGGCACACCGCGCCCACGAGTGCAGCCACGCGCCGGCCGCCATGGGGGATGGTGTACCGGAGCCTGCCGTTCGCCCGAGGGACACGTCAAGGCTTCCCGCAAGTCTTTTCATGCTCTTGCGAAAGAAGCTGACGGTGAGTCGCCCGGACTTGCGGAAGAAGATCAGCCGATGCGGCAAAGAATCCCCCTGTGCCACGAACGGTTCCCCCTTGGCCCTCTTGTGCCCCGGCCCGCCGGCCGACAAGGTCCTGACCGAGGTTCACGCATGCCCCGGTACCCCACCGCTCCCTGGAGGATCGATGCACGAGGCACCCTCGCAGCGCCACGCCCCGCACGACGACCCCAACGAGGCGGGCCCCAGCCGCCGTTCGGTCCTGTGGACCGCCGGTGCGGCGGGCGCCGGGCTGGGGCTCGGCGGCCTGTCATCCGCTCCGGCCGCGGCGGCCGCACCCGCGGCCGAAGGCACCGCCGCCGCCCCCGCGGCCACGGGCCGGACCATGATCGGGGTGCCGTTCGAGCGGCGCGGCACCGTACGCGTCGGCATCATCGGCCTCGGCAACCGCGGCGGCAGCATGATCGACCTCTTTCTCGCGATGCCGGGCGTCCGCGTCGTCGCCCTGTGCGACCCGGTCAAGGAGAAGACCGCCAAGGCCGCCGGGAAGGTCACCGCCGCGGGCCAGCCCGCACCCGCCGTCTACACCCACGGCGAGCACGACTACGAGAACCTCTGCGCCCGCGGCGACCTCGACTTCGTCTACGCCGCCACACCCTGGGACCGGCACTTCGAGATGGCGAAGGCGGCGCTGCTGCACGGCAAGCACGTGGGCGTCGAATGCCCCCTCGCGCTGCGGCTGGACCAGCTGTGGGAGCTGGTCGACCTCTCCGAGCGCACTCGCAGGCACTGCATGCAGCTGGAGAACTGCTGCTACGGCAGAAACGAGATGCGGGTGCTGCGGATGGCGCACGCGGGCCTGTTCGGCGAGCTGCTGCACGGCGCCGGCGCCTACGTCCACGATCTGCGCGGCCTGATGTTCGACCCGAAGTACTACGAGGGGCCGTGGCGCCGGCTGTGGCACACCCGGCTGCGCGGCGACCTCTACCCCAACCACGGGTTCGGCCCGGTCGCCGGCTACATGGGCCTCAACCGCGGGGACCGCGCCGTGCGCATCTCCAGCATGGGCACCCCCGCCCTCGGACTCGCCGCCTACCGCACGGACCACATGCCCGCCGGCGACCCCAGTTGGAAGGAGTCGTACATCGGGAGCGACCGGACGATCAGCCTCGTCCAGACCGCCAAGGGGCGGGTGATCCGGCTGGAGCACGATGTCTCCACCCCGCACCCCTACAGCCGCATCAACAGCCTCGGCGGCACCAAGGGGCTCTTCGAGGACTACCCCGAGCGGATCTACCTGGAGCCGGACCACAGCAACGACGAGTGGGGCGACTTCGGCGCGTACGCGCAGTGGGACCACTGGCTGTGGAAGGAGCACGCCAACCCGCCCGGCGGCCACGGCGGCATGGACTACCTGCTGGTCTTCCGGCTGATGCAGTGCATGCGGCTGGGCCTCGTACCGGACTTCGACGTCTATGACGCGGCGACCTGGACCGCGCCGGTGCCGCTCAGCGACCTCTCGATCAGGGCGAACGGCGCCCCGCAGGAGATCCCCGACTTCACCCGCGGACTGTGGAAGAAGGCCCGGCCGGGGATGGATTCACCGAAGCCGGAGGAGTAGGCACGCGGGCGCGGGCCCGGCGGGCGGTGCGTCCGCCGGGCCGCGCGTCAACCAGTACGGCGGCTGCCTCGCCGCGCCGAAGGCACCGCGTCAGGCCGCCAGATGCGCCTTGTCCCCCATGACCACCACCGGCTGCCGGGCCGGATCCAGGGCACGCAGCAGGGCCTGCATCGCGGCCTTCGGGACGCTGACGCAGGCGGAGGTGCCGCTGCCGTGGTCCATGTGCAGCCAGACGCCGCCGCCCTTGGACTGCCCCTCGGGGCGGGTCGGATCCAGCGGGGAGGTCCCCTTGACGCGGTTGTAGTTGATCGCGACGACATAGTCGAAGTCGTGTCGGGTGTTCTTCGACCAGTACGACGGCGGGGTGAACGCCGAGGAGTGCGTGTAGGGCAGCTTGGCGCCGGGGTCGGCGAGCACCCCGCCCGCATCGGTCAGCGCGAACACCCCGACCGGGCTGCGCTTGTCCCCTTCGTGATGGTGCACCGTCCAGCCGCGGCGGCCGTTGTGCGCGGCCCAACGCCCCTTCTGGTCCCAGCCCTTGGCGCCCTTGTCGTAGAGGACGACGGTGGCATCGGCGGAGTCCGCCCCGTCCCCGTAGACCGCGACGACCTGCCGGGAGCCGGCCGGGATCCGTGACCGCAGCGCGGAGCCGACCTCGGGGATGCGCTCCAGGTGGGTGGTGGCCGACGCCCCGCGGGCCGCACCACCGGGGCGCTCCCCCTTCTTTCCCGCGCCGTCGTCCTTGCCGTCGCCCCGGCCGCTCCCGCCGCCGCAGCCCGCCAGAAGGACCAGCCCCGCCGCGGCCACCGCCGCCATCCGCATCGCACTGCCCGCTGTTCGCATGGCCCCCATGGTCGCACCGCCGCAACGGCGCGCTTCGGGCGCCCGCCCGCTCCGTACGGACCGCCACACGATTGTCCGAAAGAGCGGGGCACTGCGGAAAAACCGTTTGAAATCAGACCTCCCGCCGGGCCAACCTTCCAGAACCTCCGCCGTCGACACGACCGGCGTGAGGGCCACTTCACCCTGCCCGGACGGCCCGCCACCACCCACTCCACCCCGACTTCGCCTGGGACATCATGCACATTCGCGACCTTCCGCATACCGACCCGGGCGTCCCGGACGTCCGCACGGGCGGCGCCTTCCTCCGCTGGCTCTGCGCACGGCAACTCCGCGGACAGCTGGCGGCCCTCGCCTGGGGACTGCTGGACGTCGGCGGCATCGCCGCTACCCCGCTGGCCGTGGGCCTCGCCGTGCAGGCCGTGGTGGACCGCGACGGCGGCCGGCTCCTCCTGTCCGGCGGGCTGGTCCTGGCCCTCGGACTGCTGACCGCGCTCGGCGCGGTGATGCTCCACCGCGCCGCGGTCACCAACTGGATCACCGCCGTGGCCCGGATGCAGCAGCTGCTCGCCCGCAAGACCACGGAACTGGGCGCGGCCATGACCCGCCGGGTGGCGGCCGGCGAGATCGCCGCCGTCAGCACCGGCGACCTGGAGAAGATCGGCTGGTTCGTCGAGGCGCTCTCCCGGTTCGGCGCCTCGGCGGTGACCACGGCCGGCCTGTGTGTCGCACTCGCCTGCTACCAGCCGACACTGGGCGCCCTGGTCGCTCTGGGCGTCCCCGTCATGGCGCTGGCCGCCCTGCCGTTGCTGCCGCCCGCCATCCGGCGTGCCGACGCACAGCGCGACAAGGCCGGCCACGCCACCGAGCTGGCCTCCGACACCGTCGCCGGGCTGCGCGTGCTGCGCGGCATCGGCGGCGAGGAACTCTTCCTCGGCCGCTACCGCAGCGCCTCCCAGGAGGTCCGCAGGGCAGCCGTCCGCAGCGCCCGGATGTGGTCGCTGATCTCGGCCGTCCAGGTCCTGCTGCCGGGCCTGCTGCTGCTCGCGGTGGTCTGGTACGGCGCCCGGCTCGCCCTCGACGGCACGATCGGCGTCGGCGAGCTGGTCACCCTCTACAGCGCGGTCGCCTTTCTGCTCTTCCCGCTCCGGCACTTCGAAGAGATCGCCCAGGCCTACGCCTTCGCCCGGCCGTCCGCGAACCGCACGGCCCGCGTGCTGGCCCAGCACCGTCCGGCCGGCGAACACCCCGAGGACGCGGCGGCGCCCACCGGCGAGCTGCACGACCCGGTCAGCGGCCTGACCGCACCGGCCGGCCGGCTGACCGCCGTGGTCTGCGGCGACCCCGACGCGGCGGGCCGGCTCGCCGAACACCTGGGCGGCCACCCGCCGTCGGCGGACGACGACACACACGGCGGCCCCCCGTCCGTCGTCCTCGGCGGCACCCCGCTGGACCGACTCCCACGCGACGCCGCCCGCCGGGCCGTACTGGTCCAGGACAAGGACCCGATGCTGCTCTCCGGCACCCTCGGCGAACTGCTCGACGTACCGGCCTCCGGGCGGGTGGACGCGGCGCGGGCACTGGCCGCGGCGCAGTGCGGCGATGTGCTGACGGCGCTGGCCCAGGCCTCCGCCGACGACTCGGGCGACCCGATGCGCACCCACATCACCGAGCGCGGCCGGTCACTGTCCGGCGGCCAGCGGCAGCGGCTGGCGCTGGCCCGCTCGCTGGTCACCGACCCGGAAGTACTGGTGCTGGACGAGCCGACCAGCGCCGTCGACGCCCACACCGAGGCCCGGATCGCCGACGGCCTGCGGGAGCTGAGGAGCGGCCGCACCACGGTCGTGTTCACCTCCAGCCCGCTCCTGCTGGACCGGGCCGACGAGGTGGTGTTCCTCCAGGACGGCACCGTCGCCGCCCGGGCCACCCATCGCGAACTGCTGCACCTGCACCCCGCCTACCGCGCGGTCGTCACCCGCGCACCGGACCCCGAGCCGGCGATGTCGGCCGGCCAACCTGAACGAGAAGGGAGGACCGCATGATCGGCCTGGCACCCCCGGCCCACGATCCGGACGCCCCGCAGACCGCCACCACCCTGCCCGTCGGCTCACCGGCGACGGTACGCGCCTACGTCGGCGGCCTGATCCGCCGTCACCGCACGGCCTTCACCGTCCTGGTCACCGTGAACGCCGCGGCGGTGATCGCCTCCATGGTCGGCCCGTACCTGCTCGGCGGCGTCGTGGAGAAGCTCTCCGCGGGCGAGCGGGACATCCCGCTGGAGCGCACCCTCGTCCTGTTCGCCCTCGCACTGGCCGCCCAGACGGTGTTCGTCCGGATGGTCCGGCTACGCGGGGCGATGCTCGGCGAGCAAATGCTGGCGGACCTGCGCGAGGACTTCCTCGTACGGTCCGTGGCATTGCCGCCGGGCGTCCTGGAACGGGCCGGCACCGGCGATCTGCTGTCCCGTATCACCACCGATGTCGACCGGCTCTCCAGCGCGATGCGCGAGGCGGTGCCGCAACTGGCCATCGGGGTGGTGTGGGCGGCGCTGCTGATCGGCGGGATCACCGTGACCGCGCCGCCGCTCGCGCTGGCCGTGCTGCTCGCGCTGCCGCTGCTGATCGTCGGCTGCCGCTGGTACTTCAAGCGGGCCCCGAGCGCCTATCGCTCGGAGGCGGCCGGCTACGCCGCGGTGTCCGCCGTGCTCACCGAGTCCGTGGACGCGGGGCGCACGATCGAGGCCCACCGGCTCGGCGCCCGCCGCATCGCGCTCTCGGAGCGCCGCATCCGCGAATGGACCCAATGGGAGCGCTACACCCTCTACCTCCGGTCGGTGCTCTTCCCCGTCGTCGATCTGACACATGTGCTGCTGCTGGGCGCCGTGTTGCTGCTGGGCGGGGCGTTCGTCATCGGCGGCTGGATCACCCCGGGGCAGCTGACGACCGGCGCGCTGCTGGCGCAGATGATGATCGAGCCGGTCGGCCTGATCCTGCGGTGGTACGACGAGCTGCAGGTGGCCCAGGTGTCGATCGCGCGACTCGTCGGCGTCCGGGAGATCGAACCGGAGGCCGGGGATCCGGAGCGGTTCCCGGACGGCCGCGACGTACACGCCGACCGGGTCAGCTTCGGCTACCGCGCCGGCGTGGACGTGCTGCGCGAGGTCTCGTTGCAGATCCGTCCGGGCAGCCGGCTGGCGCTGGTGGGGCCCTCCGGCGCCGGCAAGTCGACGCTCGGCCGGCTGCTGGCCGGCATCTACGGCCCGCGCACCGGGACCGTCACCCTCGGCGGGGCCGAGCTGTGCGCACTGCCGCCCGAGCGGATCCGCGAGCAGGTGGCGCTGGTCAACCAGGAGCACCACGTCTTCGTGGGCTCCCTGCGCGACAACCTCCGCCTGGCCCGCGCCACGGCGGCCGACACCGAACTGTGGGCCGCACTCGGCGCGGTGGACGCCGACGGCTGGGCACGGGCCCTGGGCCAGGAGCTGGACACGGAGGTCGGCTCGGGCGGCCACCCGCTGACCCCGGCCCAGGCACAGCAGATCGCACTGGCCCGGCTGGTCCTCGCCGACCCGCACACCCTCGTCCTGGACGAGGCGACCTCCCTGCTCGACCCACGGGCGGCCCGCGATCTGGAACGTTCGCTGGGCAGGGTGCTGGACGGCCGCACGGTGGTGGCGATCGCCCACCGGCTGCACACCGCGCACGACGCCGACGTGATCGCCGTCGTCGAGGAGGGCCGCATCAGCGAACTGGGCAGCCACGACGAACTCGTCGCGGCCGACGGCGCCTACGCGGCACTCTGGCGGTCTTGGCACGGGTGAGGGGGTGGGGGTGGGGAGGGGGGTGCGGTTTCCTGCCCGGTGGGGTGGGGGTGGGGCTTGGGGCTTGCGGGGGCCCGGTTCCTGGGCTGGTGGCTTGGAGGTGAGGCGCGGGGCGCCGGTTCCTGGGTCGGTGGCCTGGAGGTTGGGGCTTGGGGCGCCGGTTGCCGGGCCGGTGGCTTGGGGGGCTGGGGATGGAGGGTTGGGGGCGAATCGGCCCCCTCCCCGCCCCCGGGCTCCGTCAGATGTAGCCGAGGGCGCCCAGGCCGCCGATGCCTCCCAGCAGCATGAACGCCGGCATCAGCACCTTCAGCTCCACCCAGCTGCCGGCCTTGAAGCGCATGGCCTGGGGCGGGCCGACGGGGAACCAGCGCTTGCGGCCTATCGGGATGGGCCACAGAACAGGGCAGCCTGAGACCGTCAGCGCGTCACCGATGTCATGGACCAGCGCCCCCAGGACGACCGGCAGCCCCAGCCAGAGGTACTGCTGCCCCGGCTCGGCGAACAGCCAACTCGCGCCGTTGCCCGGCTGATCGAGTATGCCGCCCAGGATCCAGGCCGCGGCAGCGCCCAACAGCCACACCAGCACATCGCTGGAGACCCGCGCCGCCCGCCACAGCAACCCTTCGATGGCCAGCACCATATGGACGAAGAGGATGCCGAGCACCGCCCAGTGGCCACCCTTCATCGCCAGCAGCGACATCCCGCCACCGACCAGCACGGCCCACAACCAGGTGTGGGTCAGCGTGCGGTGCCCACCGTTGCGGTTCGAGTCACCGCGCATCTTGGTCGCCTTGTAGACCGCGTGCGAGAGGGCGTCGACCACCTCGCACAGAATCCGCGAGAGTGGACCGAACGCCCGCGAGATGGTCGCGGACTTGTGGTCAAGGTCCGGTGCCAGCGCCGCTCCGGCACAGATCAGGGCTCCGCAGACGAGCACCGGCCAAGGCATCGGATATCCGGCGGCAGCGGCCCCGGCACCCACCCCCAGCCAGGCCGCAGCCCCGGACAGCGAGTGCGCCGGTCCCATCATGATTGCTCCCACCCTCTGTTCTCTTGCGCGTCTTCTCCCGCACGCACCATGTGCCTCGCACGCCGCTGAGCTGCGCCTCTGACACCCGTTCGGCCACTCAGCGTAGCGTCAGATGATCTCGCCCCCGGTCCGGGGTAACCCCACAAGCCACAGGCTGACGGGGCACCAGAGAGCGTGTCGTCGGGGCAAAGTTCGGCCGAGGGGCTGGGGTAGGCGTGGGGCGGGGCTTGGGTAGTGGGGCAGGCGTGCTGGTGGGGTGAGGCAGGCGTGGGGTGAGGCGGGCGTGGAGCTGGGGGTGGGGGTGGAGATGGGGTTGGGGGTGGGGGTGGGTGTGGGGGGTGGGCGAGGCTGGGCTTGATGGGGAGCAGCCTCGGCAGATGACTCGATCAACCGCCAAGCTGCCGGCACCGCCTCACCAAAGCCCAACTCGCCCGACGAAACCCGGGGCCCCTCCCCCTCCCCCTCCCCACCCCCTCCTCCACCACCCACCGCCCGCTTCCCACCACCCACTCCCGGCAGCCCGTCACCCGTCAGCGGCAGCCCTCAGCCGTCAGCCATCACCGGTGGCCTGCCGCCTGCCGCCTGCCGCCTGCCGCCTGCCGCCTGCCGCCTGCCGCCTGCCGCGATAGTCGACCGCGCCGGAGGACAACCGCCCCGGACTTCGACCACGGCCGCCGACGTCCATCAGGGCAGGCACCGATAAGGTCAGCGCCGCTCAGAGCCAAGGTTCATCGGGCCGGCATGCCTATGCCCGACATCGCTCAGCTCCGCGCCACTCAGGCCGGACGTTGATCAAGTCGTCACCGCTCATACCCGACGTCACTCAGCCCGACGCCGCTCAAGCCTGCCGTCGCTCAATCCCGACGCCGCTCAGGCCCGAAGCCGCTCAGGCCAGGCATTGATCAGCCGGGCACGCATCAGGCCGGACATTGATCGCGCACCCCGATGATCAAGGCGGATGCCCTCGCCACCCCTCCCCCTCGCCTACCGTGCGTGATCTCCACCACGTGCCGACCGGCGGCGCCGCAGCTGACAACCCCGGTCGCCAACGATCCGTACGCACCCCGCCACGGAAAGCGATGCCATCCCCTCGCACCGCCCCATGGCCCGAGCCGCAAGGGTGGACATGTGTGCTGCTCAGCGTCGCTGCGGTCGGGCGCCAGGGCGGTGGTGGGGCCCGAGTCGTGAGGTGGCGGGGTCGGTGGGACGGTCGGCTTGTGGGGGCGAGCAGCTTGAGTTGATCTTCCGGTGAGCCGCCGGTTCCCTGATCCGGGCCGAAGGCAGGCAGTATGGGGGCGTGACCCTCATCGATCATCTGCCGAACGACGCCGACCCCGATGCCCTCTTCGAAGCCTTTTCGGGCTGGGCCGAGCAGCAGGGCATCTCGCTCTATCCTGCCCAGGAGGAGGCGCTGATCGAGGTGGTCTCGGGGGCGAACGTCATCCTGTCCACCCCCACCGGCTCCGGGAAGAGCCTGGTGGCGGCCGGTGCGCACTTCACCGCCCTCGCAAACGATCAGGTCACCTTCTACACCGCGCCCATCAAGGCACTGGTCTCGGAGAAGTTCTTCGACCTCTGCAAGATGTTCGGCACCGAGAACGTCGGCATGCTCACCGGCGATGCGTCGGTCAACGCGGATGCCCCGGTCATCTGCTGCACCGCCGAGGTGCTCGCCTCGATAGCGCTGCGGGACGGCAAGGACGCGGACATCGGCCAGGTCGTGATGGACGAGTTCCATTTCTATGCCGAGCAGGACCGCGGCTGGGCCTGGCAGATTCCGCTGCTGGAGCTGCCGCAGGCCCAGTTCATTCTGATGTCGGCGACGCTCGGCGACATGTCGCGCTTCGAAGAGGATCTGACCCGGCGCACGGGGAAGCCGACGTCGTTGGTGCGCTCGGCGACGCGGCCGGTGCCGCTGTCGTACGAGTACCGCACGACGGCGATGACGGAGACGCTCACCGAGCTGCTGGAGACCCGCCAGTCCCCCGTCTATATCGTGCACTTCACCCAGGCCGCCGCCGTGGAGCGGGCGCAGGCCCTGATGAGCATCAATATGTGCACGCGGGCCGAGAAGGACGAGATCGCGCAGCTCATCGGGAACTTCCGGTTCACCACGAAGTTCGGCCGGAACCTCTCCCGGTACGTCCGCCATGGCATCGGCGTGCACCATGCGGGCATGCTGCCGAAGTACCGCCGGCTCGTCGAGAAGCTGGCCCAGGCGGGCCTGCTGAAGGTCATCTGCGGTACCGACACCCTCGGTGTGGGCGTCAACGTCCCCATCCGCACGGTGTTGTTCACAGCGCTGACGAAGTACGACGGATCGCGGGTGCGGACGCTGCGGGCGCGGGAGTTCCACCAGATCGCGGGCCGCGCCGGGCGGGCCGGCTTCGACACCGCGGGCTTCGTGGTCGCGCAGGCTCCCGAGCATGTCGTGGAGAACGAGAAGGCGCTGGCCAAGGCGGGCGACGACCCCAAGAAGCGCCGGAAGGTGGTGCGCAAGAAGGCGCCGGAGGGCTTCGTCAACTGGGGTGAGAACACCTTCGAGAAGCTGATCGCTTCCGACCCGGAGCCGCTGACCTCGCGCTTCCGGGTGACGCACGCGATGCTGCTGTCGGTGATCGCGCGGCCGGGCAATGCGTTCGACGCGATGCGCAAGCTGCTGGAGGACAACCACGAGCCGCGCCGGAACCAGCTCCGGCACATCCGGCGGGCCATCGCGATCTACCGCTCGCTGCTGGACGGCGGAATCGTGGAGCGACTGGCGGAGCCGGACGCGGAGGGCCGGATCGTCCGGCTGACCGTGGACCTCCAGCAGGACTTCGCGCTGAACCAGCCGCTGTCGACCTTCGCACTCGCCGCGTTCGACCTGCTCGACCCCGAGTCGCCGTCCTACGCGCTGGACATGGTCTCGGTCGTGGAGTCCACGCTGGACGATCCGCGGCAGATCCTGGCCGCGCAGCAGAACAAGGCCCGCGGCGAGGCGGTCGCCCAGATGAAGGCCGATGGGGTCGAGTACGAGGACCGCATGGAACGGCTCATGGACGTGGAGTACCCCAAGCCTCTGGAGGAGTTGCTCTTCCACGCCTACGGCCTCTACCGCAAGAGCCACCCGTGGGTCGGCGACCACCCGCTGTCGCCGAAGTCGGTCATCCGCGATATGTACGAGCGCGCCATGACCTTCACGGAGTTCACGTCCTTCTACGAGCTGGCGCGCACCGAGGGCATCGTGCTGCGCTACCTGGCGAGTGCCTTCAAGGCGCTGGACCACACCGTGCCGGACGATCTGAAGTCCGAGGACTTCGAGGACATCATCGCCTGGCTGGGCGAGATGGTGCGGCAGGTCGACTCCAGCCTGCTGGACGAGTGGGAGCAGCTCGCCAACCCGGAGGTGGAGACGGCGGAGCAGGCCGCGGAGCGGGCCGATCAGGTCCGGCCGGTCACGGCGAACGCGCGGGCGTTCCGGGTGCTGGTGCGCAATGCGATGTTCCGGCGGGTGGAGCTGGCGGCGCTGGACAAGGTCGAGGAGCTCGGCGAGATGGATGCCGAGTCCGGCTGGGACGCGGACGCCTGGGGCGAGGCGATGGACGCCTACTGGGATGAATACGAGGATCTGGGCACCGGGCCGGACGCGCGTGGCCCCAAGCTCCTGCAGATCGAGGAGGATGCCGAGCACGGGCTGTGGAAGGTACGGCAGACTTTCGCGGACCCGAACGGTGATCACGACTGGGGTATCTCCGCGGAGGTGGACCTGGCCGCCTCCGACGAGGAGGGTCGCGCGGTGGTGCGGGTCACGGATGTGGGTCAGATGTGAGGCGACGGCTTCGTCCGAGGCCGCCGGAGGATGCGACGGAGGGCCACCGGTCATGAGCAATCCCGCCGACAGGCTGGTCGATCTGCTGGATCTCGAACAGATCGAGGTGAACATCTTCCGCGGCCGCAGCCCGCAGGAATCGCTGCAGCGGGTCTTCGGCGGGCAGGTCGCGGGACAGGCGCTGGTGGCTGCCGGGCGGACCACGGAAGGTGACCGCCCGGTCCACTCGCTCCATGCGTACTTTCTGCGGCCGGGCCGGCCCGGGCTGCCGATCGTGTACCAGGTCGAGCGGGTGCGCGACGGGCGGTCCTTCACCACCCGCCGGGTCGTCGCCGTCCAGCAGGGACGCACGATCTTCAATCTGACCGCCTCCTTTCACAAGCCGGAGCCCGGCTTCGATCATCAGTTGCCGTTGCGCCGGGCGGTGCCCGACCCGGAGGAGCTGCCTACGCTCGCGGAAGAGGTCCGCGACTATCTGCGTGAACTGCCCCAATCCCTGGAGCGGATGGCGCGCCGGATGCCGTTCGAGATCCGGTATGTCGACCGGCTGCGGTGGACCCCGGACGAGATCGAGGGTGCCGAGCCGCGCAGCGCGGTGTGGATGCGCGCGGTCGGGCCGCTGGGCGACGATCCGCTGGTGCACACCTGCGCGCTGACCTACGCCAGCGATATGACGCTGCTGGACGCGGTCCGCATCCCGATCGAGCCGCTCTGGGGACCGCGCGGGTTCGACATGGCCTCGCTCGATCATGCGATGTGGTTCCACCGGCCGTTCCGCGCCGACGAGTGGTTCCTCTACGACCAGGAGTCGCCGATCGCCACCGGCGGGCGCGGCCTGGCCCGGGGAAGGATCTACGACCGGGAGGGCAGGCTGCTGGTCTCGGTCGTCCAGGAAGGGCTGTTCAGAAAGCTGGGCGGCTGACCCGAGCGGGCCGCGGAGGCCGTGGCGGCCGGTGTCCGCAGCCGCCCCGGGTCGTTCCGGCGGGCGCGCTCCAGGCTTCGGGAGAGGTTGACGCGGTACCACAGCACCTCGTCGAACTCCTCGGCCGTCACCACCCGTTCAAAGGACTCGCGGGCGGCCGGGGTCACCGTGATGACGGAGGCCAATGTGGGCCGGAGCCGGCGCAGCAGGGACCGCTCCAGCGGGTCCTCGGCCACCGAGGCCAGTTCTTCCGGCGGGAGTACCGCGGCGATCACGGCGGCCGATTCCCAGGGGTCGTCGGTCTGTCCCATGAGCTGGGCGACGCGCCGGCTGCGCCACTGGCGGGCCCGCCAGTCCTGTCCGCTGTCGAGCATCACCCGCATCGCCGCGGGGGTGTTGCCCCGCATGAGTTCGGGTTCCCGCTCGGCGAGGCGGGTGACCTCGGAGGCGAGGTACAGCCAGACCACCGCGCCGAAGCGGTTCACATAGAACCGGACGGGGCCGAGGCAGCCGGCCCGGGTCAGGCGCACCACCCGGCCGGGCCCGACGCCCATCAGCGCGGCGGCCTCAGTCGTGCTGACCGCGCGGATCCGTTCGCGGAGGGCTTCGGGAAAGCCCGGTTCGGCCTGTAGCCGGGCGATCTCCTCCGCCGGGACCCGGTGGTGCCGGCCCGGCGATCCGGTCCCCGCCGGCCGGTGCTCGCTCCCGGCCGGGACCGTCCGCACTTCTCCGAGCTGGACGGCGAGTTCGAACTCGCCGGTGCGCAGCTCCAGTTCACGGGCGGCTCGGCCCGTCGTGAGCGTCTGCTGCCCGTCGCACATCACTGTCATGCCGTTTCCCCCGGCCACTCGGTCGATCACTGACAGTGACGACCATAGCCGCAGGCGATGACAGCCGGTCAATGCCCGCCTCAGATCTGTGGATAACTCTCCGGCCGGCGGACCGCGACCCCCAGATGCTCCCCGACGCGATTGACCAGCAGCGTCATTTCGTAGGCGATCTGGCCCATGTCGGCCTCGGCGCCCGCCAGCACGCACAGCGCGCTGCCGTCCCCCGCCGCCGTCACGAACAGCACCCCGTCGTCGAACTCCACCATCGTCTGGCGCACCCGGCCGATGCCGAAGTGCAGCCCCGATCCCTTCGCGAGACTGTGCAGTCCCGACGCGACGGCCGCGAGGTGCTCGGCGTCCTCCCGGGCCAGTTGCTCGCTCGCCCCGGTCACCAGCCCGTCGTTGGAGAGCACCAACGCGTGCCGTACCTTCTCCACCCGCTTGGTCAGGTCGTCCAGCAGCCAGTCGAGTCCGCTGCTCAATGCCATTGCCGCTTCCTCCCCGTGTCCTGGCCGCGCATCGGGCCGGACGGCAGCCCGCGGTCCGTCCGCGAACTGCTGTGCCAGCCTGTCCCACCGCCGCCGTCTCGGCAAGCGGCCCACAGCCCGGCGTGCCACGCGGCGCCGCTCCGCGCCCCATGGATGAGGATGTCCGCATGGCACACAAGATGACCAAGGACGAGTGGCAGAGGTTCCTTTCCGAGGGGACCCGTACCGGCAAGCTGGCGACCGTACGGGCCGACGGCAGCCCGCACGTCGCGCCGGTGTGGTTCCTCATGGACGGCGAGGAGTTGGTGTTCAACACCGGTGAGGACACGGTCAAGGGCCGCAATCTCGCCCGTGACGGCCGGGTGGCGCTGTGCGTCGACGACGACACGCCGCCGTTCTCCTTCGCGGTCGTCCACGGGACGGCGGAGACCAGCAGCGAGCCGGCGGACGTGCGCCACTGGGCGACGCGGATCGCGGCGCGCTACATGGGCGAGGACCGTGCGGAGGAGTACGGGGCGCGCAACGGCGTGCCGGGTGAGCTGGTCGTACGGGTCAGGATCGACAAGGTCGTCGCGGTGGCGGCACTGGCGAGCTGAGGGTGCGCATGGGGCGGGCCGTCCGGGGTCCGCGCCGGGCCCGCCCCCTTCCCGCCGTCACCCCACCGGGTCCAGGACCCGGTCCGAGCGCCACCGCCCCGCGTGCTCGACGAGCCGGACCAGCACTTCCTTGCCGGAGTCGCGGTCGCGCACGTCGCAGAGCACCACCGGGGTGCCGCGGTCCAGGTCCAGCGCCCGGGAGACCTCGTCGGCGCCGTAGGAGTGCGACTCGGCAAAGCAGTTGACGGCGACCAGGAACGGGATCGAGCGGCGCTCGAAGTAGTCGACCGCGGGAAAGCAGTCCTGCAGCCGCCGGGTGTCGGCCAGCACCACGGCGCCCAGCGCGCCCTCCGACAGGTCGTCCCACAGGAACCAGAAGCGGTCCTGTCCCGGGGTGCCGAAGAGGTAGAGGGACAGGCCCTGCCGGATGGTGATGCGGCCGAAGTCCATCGCCACCGTGGTGCTGCCCTTGAGGTCCACTCCCCCGGTGTCGTCCACCATCTCGCCCGCCTCGCTGAGCCGTTCCTCCGTGCGCAGCGGGTGGATTTCGCTGACCGAGCCCACCAGGGTCGTCTTGCCCGCGCCGAAGCCGCCCGCGACTAAGACTTTCAGGGTCACATCGGGGTCGGAGCCCGGGCCTGCGCCCGTCGGGGCCCCCTGTGCGCCGTTCATCGGCCGTCTCCTCCAGGTGCAAGGGTCCTGCGCGTCACGGGGTGTACGGATCCACGGCTCGGCGAGAGGAGCCCTCGGCGGCACAATGCCGTCCGCATCCATGGCGAGGACCGTACCGCCCGCTGACCGGGATGTCCGAGGATTCCCCAAAGCCACCACGACTTCCGATCAAGAAGCGCCCCGGCCCCGGATTTCGTGATAGCCGGTCGTAGCGTGGGGCCCCATCCGGGGGCCGGAGCACCACCGGTCCCGGGGCACCCGGCGCCTGCGCCGCGCCCCTGACCGCCCGTCACGAAGGAGCCCCATGACCGACCATCACGCCGACCGGCCGCACGAGGTCCGCGCGTTCTTCGCCGCCCGTGCGGCCGGCTGGGACGCCAAGTTCCCCGATGACGGCGCGGCCTATGCCGCGGGCGTCGCCGAGCTGGGCCTCCGGGAGGGCGACCGGGTCCTGGACGCCGGCTGCGGCACAGGGCGGGCACTGTCCGCGCTGCGCTCCGCCGTGGGGCCGCGCGGGACGGTGCTGGGCGCCGATCTCACGCCCGAGATGCTGGCGGCCGCCGTGCGGGCCGGGCGGGACCGGGCGGCCCGGCTGCTGCTCGCGGACGTGACCCGGCTGCCGCTGCCGGACGCCGCGCTGGACGCCGTCTTCGCCGCCGGGCTGCTGTCCCATCTGCCCGACTCGGCGGACGGCCTGGCCGAACTCGCCCGGGTCGTCTGCCCCGGTGGCCAGCTGGCGCTGTTCCACCCCCTCGGGCGGGCCGCCCTCGCCGCGCGCAAGGGGCGCCCGCTCACCCCCACGACCTGCGCGCCGAGCCGAATCTGCGGCCCCTGCTCACCGCCGCCGGGTGGGAGCTGATCCGGTACGAGGACGAGGATGCCCGCTACCTGGCGCTGGCCGTCCGGCAGGGATGAGCCGGGGCCGGACGGTTGAGCCGGGGCCCGAAGCGGGACGGGCCGCCGCCGTGTCATTCGGGGGCCGCGGGCTCCTCCCCGTGCGGGACCGGGCAGGTGCCCGTGGGGCGCGCGGCGGGAAAAGTCCCGAGAGCGGCCAGCCGGAAGCCGTTCGGGTAGCCCTTGATCTCAGGGTTCTGGCGTGCGTAGTGCGGGGTGCGGCGCGGCGGCAGCAGGCGCACGGCCCGGGCGCGCAGCTTCAGTGCGCCGCGGACCGTCTTGCGTACCGCCGGCGCGGGCGGCTCGTACCGGAACGCCGCCAGAAGGGCGTCGTCCAGGAGGGCCATGCTGGCGCCGCGCACCACCGGCGCGAGCGGGCCGTACCAGCCCGCCATGAGGTCCAGAGTGGCGTCCGAGACCCGGCGTCCGCCCTCGTCCCACCCGAAGTGGGCGGCCTCGTAGGCGTCGAGGCAGCGCTCGAAGTCCTGGTAGGTCTGCGGGATCCCGGCGATGCCCATGTGCCGGCCGAGGGTGCGGTAGTAGGCGGCGACGGCCTGCTGTTCGTGTGCGGTCAGCCGTCGCCAGCCGTATGCGTCGAGCCAGCGCTTGGGCACCACCACGAAGGTGCACAGGACGTAGCGCATGTCCTCGTTGCTGATGTCGTAGCCGTGGTGCATCTGGTTGATGCGGCGGATCGCCGTCCGGCCTTCGGTGCTGTCGAAGCCGTGCTCGACGACGGCGTCCAGGAGGAGGGCGGTGTCGTCATAGCGCTTTTGCGTACGGTCCGTCAGCTCCGCCGTCTCGGCGAGCAGCCGGCCGATGCTCGGCACCGCATAGGTCCGGTAGAGCGCCAGCTCCAGGGCGCGGGTCAGGTCCCAGGGGAATTCATGGGTCGCGATGATGCGGTAGATACGCAGGAAATCGCGCTCCGGGTCGAGCCGCCGGATCTCCCGTAACCAGTCGTAACGCCGCACCTGATGACCGTCCCTTCCCTTGCCGACGGGGCCAATTTTAGTGTGGTGAGGGCTAGTTGAGGGGCGGTGCCGGGCGCCGGATCGGGCCGTACGGTGGCCGGATCCCGTCGTGGCGGGCGGCCCCGGGGCGGGTGAGCCGGGGCGTCGACCCGGGTGGGTCGCGCTCCGGGGAGCCTCCCCCTTCGGCCGGGTGCGGCGGCGCCGCCGGGGCGCCCACCGGGACTCCCGCAAGGCCTGCGCCGCCCTCACCCGCGTCACGGCGCGGCGTCCGCGCGAGGGGCGCACCGCTCCGGCAAAAACGCATCCGCGCAGCGTAGGGCTGGTGACAAGGCCATGCCGGGCCAATTAGGGTGCGCCGACGTACTCCGCACCGGATTGGATGGGGGAGGCCCTCGTGCCCACGACCGAGAGCGCCGACAACGACCAGTTGTTCGTGCTGACGGCGGTGCTGCTGACGCCCGCGCAGTTCCCGAGCGTGCTCGGCGACGACTACCCGGAGGTGTGCGCGGGGCTCGGCCTCGAACCGTACGCCGAGGGTTACGGGCTGGTCCTCGGCCAGGACGGGGACGGCGCCCGCTGGACGGTGGTGACGGAGGACGTGACGCTGGTGGCCTGTGCGATCGCGGCCTGGGACTGCGGGATGGAGTACGACCTCTCCCCCGGGGAGCACAGCATCGTCGGGGCACTACCGGGATGGCCGCTGGCGCTCGCCGTCGCGGCGCCGGGGGTGCCGCAACCGCACGATCCGGAACCGCAGGAGGGCGACCCCGCGCCGCTGACGCCGCCGGACGCCGAGGCCTGGGGCCCCGCGCAACGGCGGCTCGGCGCGGACGAGATCGCCATGCAGTGGGCGGCCTGGCGCGAGCAGGTGGACGGCGACGACAGCTTTGCCGAGCCGGGCGACGAGACGCACCAAGGGGTGCGCAGGGTGCTGGCGCAGGCGCGCGGCTATGTCGCCGAGCCGCCGCCGCCCGGGCGCGTGCGGTCGTCGTTCGCCGCCGGTGAGGCGCGCACCCTGCGGGTCGACGGGCCCGGCTGGAGCATGGTCGCCCGCACCGATGACATCGCCTTCGTGCTGCTGGACGAGGAGCCGGGCGAGGTGCATCCGGTGGGCCGGGGGCCGGAGCTGCCCGGCCTGCTGTCGTCGCTGGACGAGCTGGCGGTGCGGCCGGTCTGAGCCGGTCCGGCGCGTCTGCCGTGGCACGGCAGACGCCGGTCCCGGGCGACGACGGGTCGGCCCAGGTGGCACCCGGGCCCCGCGCCCAAAAGGCAGGCCGAGCCTCGCACCCACCAAGCCAGCCGGGCGCCGTGCCCACCACGCCGGCCAGGCCCCGGCCCACCGTCCTCCGTGCGCCACCGCCCCCGGCGGCCCACTACAGGAGGTGCGCGGCGGCCGGGTCGCTCAGCGGCCGATCTGCTTGCGGCCGACGCGGCGCAGCCGGCGCCGCTGGGAGGAATCGAGCGTCAGATACGCGACGGCCGGGACCCCGACCATGACCAGGAGAGCCGCCCAGAAGGGCAGCAGCCACAGCAGGATCACTCCCACCGCGACCCCGCCGACCGCGACCTTCGCCTGTGTGGACATCCTTCACGCCCCTTCCGCGGCGCCTGCCGCGCTCTGTGTACTCCATTGAACGCCGATCGCGCGCCACAGGTTCCACCATGGCGGCACCCGTCCGAGTGCCGCCGGACGTTTCCGGAACTCTCAGTAGTCACCCGTAGTCACCCGTGATCGGCCAGGGGTACCCAGGGCATCGTCCCCGGTCCGGCCGTCGCGCCCGCACGGCACCGTGAGCACCGGCCGCCGCCGCCCCGCCGGTGCACGCCCGTACCGCCCCGGGGCCACCCGTCCGGCCGCCGCCTTCCGGGGCACCCGGCGGCAGCCCTCGTACAGGCCCGGAGGAACGGAGAGGAACAAAAGCCGGGCCGACGGTCAGGCTGCGGCATCACACCCCCGGGAGCGGTCCGGGAAGCACGCCCTATCGGTCGCTGCCGATGGTGCGGTCGGCTTCGGAGCCCTGGAGCAGCAGGGTGGTCTCCTCGATGCGGCTGAACCGGCCGTCCGGGGCGAGGTCGGCGAACACGTAGACCTCCATGCTCACGGCCGAGCCGTCCTTCTTGGTGAGGTGGACGGTGTGCCGGTCGGCGTAGTGGCCGCCGCTGTACAGCTCCTCGTGCACCTCGACACGGCCGTCGGCGACGAGGCCGCGCACATGGGTCATGTGCTCCATGAACTCGGCGCGGTCGGCCCACTCGCCGTCCGTGCGCTGGCGGTACTCCGGGGTGAAGTGACGGTCCACGGCCTCCTCCAGGGCGAGGTCGCCGCGGAAGAGCAGGTCGGTCAGGGCGGCCTCAATACGGGTGCGGGTCATGGGGGTTCCTTTCAGGGAAGGGCACGGGAGAGGAAGCGATGCGTGCGCTTCGCACGCAACTCCTGAACTGTAGCACCAGATGCGTGCGTGGCGCACGCTCATTCTTTCCAGAGGGAGCCGCCGGGCGAGGCGGGGCAATTCGCCCACCTCCTGCGCCGATTCACGGCCGAGGGCCCGTTCGCGCAACGGAGGAGGGATCGTCCTGGGCCCGTCCAAGACGGAGAGGCTCTCGAATCCTGTTCATCCTGCTGCGCCGTGCGGCCGCGCATGCTTCGCTGAAGTGATCCCCCACCGCCCGGCACGTCGCCCGCAGCAGGAGGACCAGTGACCGGCACTTCGCCGCACGCGCCGCACCACACGCCGCCCGCCCCCGCCCCGGCTCCCCCGACCGCCGACGGGACGGACCGCGCACCGGACCGCTCCCCGGCCATCTCCCCGTACTACGAGGACCGTTCACCGGGGAGCGGGGTCCTGCCGCCACGCGCCTGGTACGCGGAGTCGGACACCGCCCGGCTCTCGCTGAACGGGACCTGGCGCTTCCGGCTCTCGGCGGGCGCCACCACCGAGGACGAGTCGTTCGCCCGGCCGGACTTCGACGATGCGCAGTGGCAGGACCTGCGGGTACCGGGCCACTGGGTGCTGCAGGGACGTACCGCCGCCGACGGCTCCCACGAGGGCGGCGGCGCGGCGCGGGCGAACGGCGCGCCCCAGTACACCAACACCGCCTATCCCTTCCCGGTAGATCCGCCTCGGGTGCCGGACGAGAACCCGACGGGCGATCACCGGCGGGTCTTCGATCTGCCCGAGGGGTGGGGTGAGGGGCCCGCCGTGCTGCACTTCGGCGGGGTGGAGTCCTGCGCCCGGGTCTGGCTCAACGGGCAGGAGCTGGGCCACTTCAAGGGCAGCCGGCTGCCGCACGAGTTCGAGGCCGGGCATCTGCTGCGGCCGCGCCGCAACGTGCTGGCGGTGCGGGTCCACCAGTGGTCGTCCGGCAGCTATCTGGAGGACCAGGACCAGTGGTGGCTGCCCGGCATCTTCCGGGAGGTCTCCCTCCACCGGCGCCCCCGGGGCTCGGTCGCCGATCACTTCGTCCACGCGGGGTTCGACCACCGCACCGGCGAGGGGACCCTGCGGGTGGAGTGCGATCCGGCCGGCCGGGTGGCCGTGCCGGCGCTCGGCCTCGATCTGGCCACCGGGGAGCGCGCGACGGTGCCGGTGCGCCCCTGGTCGGCCGAGGATCCGCACCTCTACGACGGGGAGCTGGTCACCCGCGGGGAGCGCATCCCGCTGCGGATCGGCTTCCGCACGGTCCGCGTCGAGGACGGGCTGCTGAAGGTCAACGGCCGCCCGATTCTGCTGCGCGGCGTCAACCGGCACGAGTTCCACCCGCGTCACGGCCGCGCCCTGGACGCCGAAACGATGCACCGCGACCTGCTGCTGATGAAGCAGCACCACATCAACGCCGTGCGCACCAGCCACTATCCGCCGGACCCCGCCTTCCTCGGCCTGTGCGACGAGCTGGGGATGTGGGTCGTCGAGGAGTGCGATCTGGAGACGCACGGGTTCGCCCAGCAGGACTGGCGGGACAACCCCGTCGACGACCCGCGCTGGGAGCCGGCGCTGCTCGACCGGGCCCGGCGGATGGTCGAGCGGGACAAGAACCACCCCGCCGTCGTGCTGTGGTCGCTGGGCAACGAGTGCGGCACGGGGCGCGGACTGTCCGCCATGGCCGCCTGGATGCGCGAGCGCGACCCGTCCCGCCCGCTGCACTACGAGGGCGACCCCAGCTGCGCCGACACCGATGTCTACTCCCGGATGTACGCCGGGCACGCCGAGGTGGCGCGCATCGGGCAGCGCGCCGAGGACCCGCTGCCCGACCCGGAGCAGGACGCCCGCCGGCGGCACCTGCCGTTCCTGCTGTGCGAGTACGCCCATGCCATGGGCAACGGTCCGGGCGGACTGGTCGAGTACCAGCGGCTGTTCGAACGCTACCCGCGCTGCCAGGGCGGGTTCGTGTGGGAATGGATCGATCACGGGCTGCGGCAGCGGACGCCCGCCGGCGAGCTCTTCCACGCCTACGGCGGCGACTTCGGCGAGGAGCTGCACGACGGGAACTTCGTCTGCGACGGGCTGGTCTTCCCCGACCGGGTGCCGTCGCCGGGCCTGCTGGAGCTGAAGAAGGTCTTCGAGCCGGTGCGGATCGAGGCCGGGAGCGACGGCCAGGACCACCCGGAGGCGGTCCGGCTCACCAACGGCTACGACTTCAGCGGCCTCGGCCATCTCGCCTTCCGGTGGATCTACGAGGTGGCCGGCGAGCTGCGCGGGCACGGCCGCCTCGACGTCCCGCCCCTGGCGCCCGGCGGGTCGGCGACGGTCCCGCTGCCGACGCCGCCGGTCGAGCCGGGCGAGGACGGGGAGGCGCTGTGGACGGTGGCGGCGGTGCTGGACGAGGACACCGCCTGGGCGGCGGCCGGGCACGAGATCGCCTGGGGCCAGCTGCCGGCCGGCCCGCGCCCCGCCGTCCCCTGGACAGCCACCGCCGCCCCGCGCCGCGGCGTGGGCAATGTGATCGTGCTGGGCCCGGGGACCTTCGACGCCGCCACGGGGGCGCTCGGCTATCTGGACGGCTTCCGGATCGGCGCCCCCCGGCTGGACGTCTGGCGGGCGCCGACCGACAACGACGAGGCCGCGCCCTGGCAGCCGGGGCCGCGGCCGGCCACCGAGTGGCGGCGGATCGGACTGCACCGGATGCGGCACCGCGTGGACGCCGTCGAGACGGGGCCGGACGCCGTGCGGGTACGGACCCGCCTCGCCCCGGCCGGCTCGCCGCTCGCGCTGCGTGCGGTCTACCACTGGACGGCTCAAGCGGACCGGCTGCGGCTGGAGTTGAGCGTCGAACCGGAAGGTGACTGGACGGTTCCGCTGCCGCGACTGGGCGTGCGGATGCGGGTGTGCGGCAGTCTGGGCCGCGCCGAGTGGTTCGGCGGCGGGCCCGGCGAGGGCTATCCGGACACCCGGGCCGCCACCCGCGTGGGCCGCTGGTCGATGCCGGTGGACGCACTGCAGACGCCTTATGTGCGGCCCCAGGAGAACGGCGCGCGGCCCGGCGTGCGCTGGGCGGAGCTGACCCGCGGTGACGGCTCGGGCCTGCGGATCGAGGGCGACCCGGACTTCTACTTCTCCGCCCGCCGGTGGTCCGCCGAGGAACTCACGGCGGCCCGGCACACCACGGACCTGCGGCCCGGCGAGGGGCTGTGGCTCCATCTCGACCATGCCCAGCACGGGATCGGCAGCCAGTCGTGCGGCCCGGGGGTGCTGCCGCAGCACCGGCTGGAGGCGGCCCCGGCGCGGTTCTCGTTCGTATTCTCGTCGCTGCGCTGACCCGGCGCCGGATGCGCACGGTGCCGGCCGGGGCACTGTCACCGGTCGGCATTACGCTCGGGAGGAGGCGCGCACACCGCACGCGTCAGGACCGCACCGGGAGGCTTCGCACCATGGTCAGCACGTCCTCGTCGCTCGCCGAGGCCCTCGCCGCGGGGCCGCTCGTCCTCGACGGGGGCCTGTCGAACCAGCTGGAGGCCGCCGGGCACAACCTGAGCGACGCGCTGTGGTCGGCCCGGCTGCTGGCCGAGGAGCCGGAGGCCGTCGTGCGCGCGCACCAGGCGTACTACGAGGCCGGGGCGCAGGTCGCGATCACCGCGAGCTACCAGGCGACGTTCGAGGGCTTCGCGCGGCGCGGCATCGGCACCCGGCAGGCCGCGGAACTGCTCGGCCGGAGCGTGGAGCTGGCCCGTGAGGCGGCCGGGCGGGCGCGGGCCGGCGGGGTCGCGGGGCCGCTGTACGTGGCCGCGTCGGCGGGCCCGTACGGGGCGATGCTGGCGGACGGCTCCGAATACCGCGGCCGCTACGGCCTGTCGGTGGCGGAGCTGGAGCGCTTCCACCGGCCGCGCCTGGAGGTGCTGGCCGCGGCGCGGCCCGATGTGCTGGCGCTGGAGACGGTGCCGGACGCCGACGAGGCCCGGGCGCTGCTGCGCGCGGTGCGCGGTGCGCGGGCTGGGGGTGCCCGCGTATCTGTCGTACAGCGTCGCGGGTGGCAGCACGCGTGCCGGGCAACCGCTGACGGAGGCGTTCGCGGTGGCGGCGGAGGCCGACGAGGTGATCGCGGTGGGGGTGAACTGCTGCGCGCCGCAGGACGCGGACGGCGCGGTGCGGTCGGCGGCGCGGCTCACCGGGAAGCCGGTGGTGGTCTACCCCAACAGCGGAGAGAGCTGGGACGCCGGGGCCCGGGCGTGGCGCGGGAGCACGGCGTTCGACGCGGAGCGGGTCGCCGCCTGGGCCGCGGACGGCGCCGCGCTCATCGGCGGCTGCTGCCGGGTGGGCCCGGAAGCCATCGCCGCGGTGGCGGCCGCGCTGGGCCGCTGAGGTCCGCCCGGGGAACGGGCGGGCGGCCGGGGCCGGGTCGCGGGCCGAAGGCGTTACACAGACGCAACCGACGGGGCGGGGACAGCGCACCGGGCCGGTGGCAGGATGCAGCCACATCGCAGCATGCGCGGCTTGGTTGATCAGCATCATGCCCTGGAGGACCCGTGTCCGCTCGCTCCGTGTCGTCTGTCATAGCCGTGGTCGCTGCCGTCGCCGTCGTGGCGGGGTGCACCAGCACCGCGTCCGGCGGGAAGAAGGGGGCCGGCGGGCTGGAGCTGGTCTCCTCCGGGACGCTGAAGACCTGCACCCACCTTCCGTACGCGCCGTTCCAGGTGAAGAAGAACGGCAAGATCGTCGGGTTCGATGTGGATCTGGTCGATCTCGTCGCCAAGAACCTGGGAATCAAGCAGGAGATCGTCAACACCCCCTTCGAAGGCATCGAGACCGGCCAGGACTTCACCATCCACAAATGCGATCTGGCCGCCGCCGGCATGACGATCACGCCCGAGCGCGACAAGGTGATGGACTTCTCCGACCCCTATTTCAACGCCACCCAGGCGCTGTTGACGAAGAAGGGCAAGCCCTACAAGAAGGTCGAGGACCTCCAGGGCAAGAAGCTCGGCTATCAGAAGGCCACCACCGGCGGGATCTACGCCAAGAACCACGGCAAGGGCGTCGAACTCGTGGAGTTCGAGGACCTGGGACTGCTGCTGACCGCCGTGAAGTCCGGTCAGGTCGATGCCGGCATCAATGACAACGGCGTGCTCTTCGACTACGTGAAGCAGAACCCCGACACCGCGGTCACCGCGGAATTCAACACCGGTGAGCACTACGGCATCGGCGTGCGCACCGGGAACGACGCGCTGCGAAAGAAAATCAACGAGGTCATCAAGAAGGCGAAATCCGACGGGACGTACGACCGGATCTACAAGAAGTGGTTCGGCACCACCCCGCAGAGCTGAGGCCGGCCGTCATGTCTGTGTCCAAACGACAGCGCGCCCGGATCATCCGCGGTGTGCAGTACGGCGTCCTGGTCGTCGCCGTGGTGGTCTTCGCGCTGGTCGCCGACTGGCACCAGCTGCGGATGGCGTTCTTCGATGTCGGGGTCGTCAAGGCACTCTTCCCCGAGATCATCACCACGGCACTGGTCAATACCGTCCTCTACACCCTGCTCGGCTTCGGTTTCGGACTCGCGCTGGGGCTGGTGCTCGCGCTGATGCGGCTGTCCTCCGTGCCGCCCTACCGCTGGATCGCCATCACCTATATCGAATTCTTCCGCGGCATTCCCTGTCTTCTGGTGTTCATCGCGCTCGGCTTCGGGGTGCCGCTGGCGTTCGAGGTCGCGCTCGACATGAACGTCACGGTGATGCTGTCGCTCGGGCTGGTGGGCGCGGCGTACATGGCCGAGACCATCCGGGCCGGAATCCAGGCGGTCCCCAAGGGCCAGACGGAGGCGGCACGTTCGCTGGGAATGTCGCACGGGCGGGCGATGGTCTCCATCGTCATTCCGCAGGCGTTCCGCATCGTGCTGCCGCCGCTGACCAATGAACTGATCCTGCTGACGAAGGATTCCTCGCTGGTGTATCTGCTGGGGCTGTCCCTCTCCCAGTTCGAGCTGGCCAACTTCGGCCGGGACGCGCTCAATGAGCACAAGAGCCTGACCCCGATCCTGATCGCCGGGCTGCTCTACCTCGTGATCACCCTCCCGCTCGGCCAGCTGGTCCGGCGCCTGGAGGCCCGTACGGCGAAGGCCAGGTGAGAGACGTGACGGCGGAGACGACGGCACCGGGCGCGGCGGCGGTGAACGCCATCGAGGTGCGGGGGCTGCGCAAGGCGTTCGGTGACCTGGAGGTGCTGCGCGGGATCGACTTCTCGGTGGCGCGCGGCGAGGTGGTGTGTGTCATCGGGCCCTCGGGGTCGGGGAAGTCGACCCTGCTGCGCTGCGTGAATCTGCTGGAGGAGCCGAGCGCGGGCCGGGTGACGGTGGCCGGCACCGAGGTCACCGACCCGGACGTGGACATCGACCGGGTCCGGCGGCGCATCGGGATGGTCTTCCAGGCCTTCAATCTCTTCCCGCATCTGAGCGCGCTGGAGAATCTGACGATCGCGCAGCGGCGGGTGCTCGGCCGCGACCGCGCCGAGGCGGAGCGGATCGCCCGCGCCAATCTTGAACGGGTGGGCCTCAGCGACAAGGAGGCCGCCTATCCGGCGCAGTTGTCGGGCGGGCAGCAACAACGGGTGGCCATCGCGCGGGCGCTGTCCATGGAACCGGAGCTGATGCTGTTCGACGAGCCGACCTCGGCGCTCGACCCGGAGCTGGTCGGGGATGTGCTGGCGGTGATGCGCGGGCTGGCGCAGGACGGCATGACCATGCTCGTCGTCACCCATGAGATGAGCTTCGCCCGGGAGGTCGCCGACCGGGTGGTGTTCATGGACGGCGGGGTGATCGTCGAGGAGGGCACCCCGGAGCAGGTGGTGGGCGCCCCGCAGCACGAGCGGACCAGGACCTTTCTGGCGCGGGTGCTCGATCCGGCGGCCGCGGAGGTCGGGGAGGTCGCGGGCGGCGGCGCGGCAGGGAGGCGCGTCGACCGCTGACCGGCGGCCCCGCCCGGCACTCAGAGGGCTGCCGGGCGGGCCTTCCGGCGACAAGGCACCCGCCGTTCGTTCGCTCAGGTCAGCGGCTTGGTGAGCTTCTTGGTGCCGGTGCGGTCGGCCATCAGGCTGCAGCTGACGGACTTGATGCCGAGCTTGTACCCGCTGAGGCTCGGGTACTGGATGTAGGTGCCACGGGTGGTCCCCGCGGGCTGCCGGGCCGCCTTGCGCTCCAGCTCGCCGCGGCACAGCGAAGAGGCCTTGCCCTTGATGGCGGATTCGGTCGTCAGACCGGCGTCCAGGCGGTGCGTGGTGACGACCTCGGCGTCGTGCGGACCGCTGCAGGAGGCCGCGTCGTTGTTGCCGCCGCCGCCCGCCGGGAGGTCGTAGCAGTCGCCGACCTTCAGCAGGTAGAAGGGGAGCTTGCCGTCGGACGGCGTCGGCAAGCCGCTCGCGAAGTCGCTGTCGGTGGGCGTGCCGGAGGGGTCGGGTCCGTAGGTGGGCGTCGTGGTGGGGTCCGGCCCGTAGGTGGGCGTCGCGGACGCGTCGCCGGACGGGGTGGCGAGGGACTGCGCAGCGGACGGCTGCGCGCGGTTGCTGCCGCTGTCGCCGGTGTTCACCACGACGAGGGTGATCACGACGGCCAGGACGAGCGCGCCGCCGGCGATGATCGCCGCTATGAGCTTGCCGTTGCCGCCGCCACCGCCGGGCGGGCCGGGGGGCTGCTGCCAGCCGCCGGGCCCCTGGGGGCCGCCCGGACCGTAGCCGCCCGCGGGCGGGCCGAAGCCGGCCGGGGGCTGGTTGCCGCCCGGAGGGGGCCCGTAGCCACCGGGGCCGTAGCCGCCCTGAGCGGCGCCGCCGGTCGCGTAGCCGCCGGCCGGCGGACCGAAGCCGCCGGACGGGTCAGGAGGCGGCTGGTTCGGCGGCGGAGGAAAACTCATGGGGGAAATGATCGCTTCTTTGCTCGGTTGTGAGAGGCCCGGTGACCAACCTGGAACATTGCACGTCTGAAATGTCCGCCTCCTGGGCACCGTTGGCGACAGAACAGCCAGCCACCCTACGGCGCGGAGGTTTGCCGTGTTCATCGACCTGCCCCTGGACGAACTCCACGCCTACCGCCCGCCGGTGCCCGAACCGCCCGGCTTCGACGCGTTCTGGCAGCGCACCCTCGACGGGGCCCGCGGCCATGACCTGGACGCCCGCTTCACCGAGATCGATACCGGGCTCACCCTCCTGCGCTGCCACGACGCGGAGTTCGCCGGCTTCGGCGCGCACCGCATCCGCGGCTGGTTCCTGCGCCCGCGCGCGGCCACCGGGCCGCTGCCGTGCGTCGTGCAGTACCTCGGCTACGGCGGCGGCCGGCTGCTGCCGCACGACTGGCTGCTGTGGCCGTCGGCCGGGTACGCCACGCTGGTCATGGACACCCGGGGCCAGAGCGGGCCGAACCGCCCAGGGGACACCCCCGATCCGGTCGGCTCGGGCAATCCGGGCGTGCCCGGCAAACTCACCCAGGGACTGCTCGACCCCGACGACTACTACTACCGGCGGCTGTACACCGACGCCGTACGGGCCGTGGAGGCAGCGCGCGGCCATGACGCGGTGGACCCCGAACAGATCGTGGTGGCCGGCCACAGCCAGGGCGGCGCCCTCGCCCTGGCGATGACCGGGCTGGTCCCCGGGCTGGCGGGGGCGCTGATCGATGTGCCGTTCCTGACGCACATCCGGCGGGCCCTGGAGGTCACGGACGCGGGCCCCTACGGCGAACTGTCCCGCTACTTCGCCGGCGCCCGCGGCCATATCGACACCGCCCTGCACACCCTGGACCACTTCGACGGCCTGAACTTCGCCGTCCGCGCCACCACTCCGGCCCTGTTCGGCACGGCGCTGCGCGACGCGGTGGTGCCGCCGTCCACCGGCTTCGCCGCGTACCACCACTACGCGGGCGAGAAGGAGTTGCAGGTGTGGCGGTTCAACGCCCATGAGAGCGGCGGCGGCGACCAGCGGGCGGCGGAGCTGGCGTTCGTGCGGCGGGTGCTCGGGTGAGGGGGGAGCGGTTCGGCGGGGGCTCCGAAATCGGGGGTGCCGCTCCCCCCCCACCCCCGAACCCACCCCCCGCCCCCTCCCCCGAAGGGGGAGGAGGGGGAGGGGGCGGGGGAGAGCCCCGGGCGCCGCGCCGAGCCCCTCGGAGCGCCCGCGGGCACGGCTCCCGGCCCCCCTCCGGCACCCACGGCCCGCACACCGCCCCGGACCGCCCTAACGCCCCCCTCAGACCGCCCCCATCAGATGCTCCAGCGCCAGTTGGTCCAGATGCTCGAAGGCCATCCCCCGGGCGGCGGCCGCCTCGGCGTCGAAGGACTCGTACGCGGTGGGGTCGGCCAGCAGCCCGGCGAGGCCGTCGTCGGCGGTGGGGCGGCGCAGCTGGTCCAGTCGGGCGGCGTGCAGGGCGTCCTGGACGGCCGGGTCGGCGCGGAAGGCGGCCGCGCGCTCCCGCAGGAGGAGGTAGTTGCGCATGCAGCCGGCCGCCGAGGTCCAGACGCCGTCGAGGTCCTCGGTGCGCGGCGGTTTGAAGTCGAAGTGCCGCGGGCCGTCGTAGCCGGCCGTCTCCAGCAGGTCGACCAGCCAGAACGCGGAG
This sequence comes from Streptomyces kronopolitis, assembly GCF_014646275.1. Taxonomy (GTDB): domain Bacteria; phylum Actinomycetota; class Actinomycetes; order Streptomycetales; family Streptomycetaceae; genus Streptomyces; species Streptomyces kronopolitis. The sequence continues at coordinate 151,111 of NZ_BMND01000002.1, read as the reverse complement.
CGCAGATCGCCGGCGCCGAACCGCAGGTCCTGGTCGTACTTGATGCCGCTCTGGCCGTTGAGGTCGATGTGGAAGAGCTTGTCGGCCCAGAGCGCCTGGGCGATGCCGTGCGGGAAGTTCAGCCCGGCCATCTGCTCGTGGCCGACCTCGGGGTTGACGCCGTACAGCTCGGGGCGCTCCAGCTGCTCGATGAAGGCGAGGGCGTGGCCGACGGTGGGCAGCAGGATGTCGCCGCGCGGCTCGTTGGGCTTGGGCTCGATGGCGAACCGCAGGTCGTAGCCCTGCTCGACGACGTACTGGCCGAGCAGGTCGAAGGCCTCCTTCATCCGGTCCAGCGCCGCCCGGACGTCCTTGGCGGCGCCGGACTCGGCGCCCTCCCGGCCGCCCCATGCCACATAGGTGCGGGCGCCCAGTGCGGCGGCGAGGTCGATGTTGCGGAGGGTCTTGCGCAGTGCGTAGCGGCGCACGTCGCGGTCGTTGGCGGTGAAGGCGCCGTCCTTGAAGACGGGGTGGGTGAAAAGGTTGGTGGTGGCCATCGGGACGACCAGGCCGGTGGCGTCCAGGGCCTGCCGGAAGCGGGCCACGGCCGTCTCGCGTGCGAGGTCGCCTGAGCCGGGCGGGATCAGGTCGTCGTCGTGGAAGGTGACGCCGTACGCGCCGAGGTCGGCGAGGCGGTGGACCGTTTCGACGGGGTCCAGGGCGCGGCGGGTGGCCTCCCCGAAGGGGTCGCGGCCCTGCCAGCCGACGGTCCACAGGCCGAAGCTGAACTTGTCCGCGGGGACGGGCTGATGGCTCATGCCGGCACCTCGCTCCGTGCGGCCCGGCCTGCGCGCGGCGGGCGCCCTCCGGTGGTCCTCCAGCGGCCCCGGGCCGGGCGGATTCCCACACTGCGTTCCCTCATGCGCGACTCCCTCGGTCATTTCATCAACGCGCTTTACAAATTCCGCCGCGGCCAAACTAATATGCGGCAGCACACCGGGGAACCCCCTGGACCGAGACCGAGGAACACCGGCCGCCGAGGGAGAGTGCACGATGGGCGCACAGTCAGCGGGACCGCTCGTCGTCGGGGTGGACAGCTCGACCCAGTCCACCAAGGCGCTGGTCGTGGACGCCGACACCGGTGCGGTGCTCGCCCGGGGCCAGGCCCCGCACACGGTCGGCGGCGGCGAGGGCAAGGAGAGCGACCCGGGTCAGTGGTGGCGGGCCCTGGGCGAGGCGCTGGCGCAGTGCGGCGAGGCGGCGCGGCAGGCCTCGGCGCTCTCGGTGGGCGGTCAGCAGCACGGGCTGGTCACGCTGGACGCGGCCGGGGCACCGGTACGCCCCGCGCTGCTGTGGAACGACGTCCGTCCGGCGCCGCAGAGCGAGCGGCTGATCGCGGAGCTGGGCGGGGCGCGGGCCTGGGCGGAGCGGGTGGGGAGCGTGCCGGGCCCGGCCTTCACGGTGGCCAAGTGGGCCTGGCTGCGAGAGCACGAGCCGGCCGCGGCCGAGTCCACCGCCGCGGTGCGGCTGCCGCACGACTATCTCGTGGAGCGGCTGACCGGTGAGGCCGTCACCGACCGCGGCGACGCCTCCGGCACCGGCTGGTGGGCGTCGCGCACCGAGTCCTACGACCAGCGGATCCTGGACCATGTCGGGCTGCCCGCCGGGGCGTTGCCGCGGGTGGCGCGGCCGGGTGAGGCGGCGGGGACCGTGCACGCCGAGGATCTGCCGCTGCCCCGCGGCGCGTTGGTGGCGGCCGGCACCGGCGACAACATGGCGGCCGCGCTCGGGCTGGGCCTGCGGCCCGGGCAGCCGGTGCTGAGCCTGGGGACGTCGGGGACGGTCTACGCCGTCGCCACCCGCCGGCCCACCGATCCGACCGGCACGGTGGCGGGGTTCGCCGACGCCCGCGGTGACTGGCTGCCGCTGGCCTGCACCCTGAACTGCACGCTCGCCGTGGACCGGGTGGCGGCGCTGCTGGGGCGTGACCGGGAGGCCGTGGAGGAGGGCGGCGAGGTGGTGATGCTGCCGTTCCTGGACGGCGAGCGGACCCCGAATCTGCCCGGCGCCTCGGGGCTGGTGCACGGGCTGCGGCACGACACCACGCCCGGCCGGTTGCTCCAGGCCGCGTACGACGGTGCGGTGTTCGCGCTGCTGCAGGCGCTGGACCGGGTGCTGGACGCGGACGCCGCGTCCGACGCGCCGCTGCTGCTGATCGGCGGCGGGGCGCGGGGGCGGGCCTGGCGGGAGACGGTGCGGCGGTTGTCCGGCCGCCCGGTGGTGGTGCCCGAGGCGCAGGAGCTGGTGGCGCTCGGCGCGGCGGCGCAGGCGGCCGGGCTGCTGCTGGGCGAGGATCCAGCGGCGGTGGCCCGGCGCTGGGGCACGGCGCGCGGCGCGGAGTTCGAGGCGCGGCCGCGGGACGGCGCGGCGTGGGACCGGCTGACGGCGACGCTCGCCGACGGTGCGGCGCTGCTGCGAAGCTGACCGCTCCCCCACCCCGCATCCGGCAGGACGCCCACTCCCGCCCGGCACCCCGAGGAGACCCCTGTGACCGCGTCCGGCGGCGACACCCAGCACGACATCCGGCGCCGCAATGTGGCCCGGGTGCTGCGGACCGTGGCCGCCGGGGGGCCGCTGTCCCGGCCGGCGGTCGCGGCGCGGATCGGGCTGACCCGGGCGGGGGTGGCGCCGCTCGTCGAGGAGCTGCTGCGGGCCGGGCTGCTGGTCGAGACGGGGCGGACCGCGACCGGGGGGCGGGGGCGGCCGGGCGGTCAACTGGCGGTCAGCGACCGCGGTCCGGCCGGGCTCGGGGCGGAGATAGGCGTCGATCATCTGGCGGTGTGCGCGGTCGATCTGCGCGGCCGGGTGCGCGCGCGGGTGGCGGCCGGTGCGGCGAACCGGCACAGCGCACCGGGGCCCGTGCTGCGGCGGCTGTCCACGCTGCTGGCGGAGGTGACGGCCGGCCTCGCGGCCGAGGGGCTGCGGCCGGCCGGGCTGACGGTCGCGGTGCCCGGCCTGGTGGCGCGGGGGTCGACGACGGTGGTGCATGCCCCCAATCTCGGCTGGCGGGCGGCCGATCTGGCACCGGGCCTGGCCGGGGCGTGGCTCCCGGGGCGCGAGGCCGCGCTGCCGCTCACCGTGGAGAACGAGGCCCACCTCGGTGCGCTGGCCGAGCTGTGGCTGGGGGGAGGCGAGGGCCGGCCGGTCCCGCCGCCGGATTTCGTGCATGTCTCGGCCGAGACCGGTATCGGGGCCGCGGTCGTCGTGGATGGCCAACTCCTGCGCGGGGCACGGGGGTTCGCGGGCGAGCTGGGGCATGTGCCGGTGTACCCGGACGGGCCGGTGTGCGACTGCGGCGGCCGGGGCTGCCTGGAGCAGTACGCGGGGGAACGGGCCGTGCTGCGCGCGGGCGGGCTCGCGCCGGAGGGGGCGGATGACATGCCCGCGGGGCCGGGTGCCCGCATCGGCCTGCTGGCGCGGCGGGCCGCCGACGGGGACGCGGCCACGGTGGGTGCGCTGCGGGAGGCGGGGACAGCGCTCGGGATCGCGCTGGCCGGGGCGGTGAATCTGCTCGACCCGCGGGCGGTGGTGCTCGGGGGTGCGCTGGCGGAGCTGGCGCCGTGGGTCCTGCCCTCGCTGGAGCGGGAGTTGACGCGGCGCACGGCGGTCGCGGCGGCGGACGGGCGGGGCGGCGGGCCGCTGGTGACGGTGTCCCGGCTGGGGGCGGACGGGCCGCTGCTCGGGGCAGCGCACGCGGCGCTGCGGACCGTGCTGGACGACCCCCTCAACTCCCTTACCCCGGCACACTCTCCCCGCAATTGAGCCCGCTAAACCTTTCCAGGGAAAGGGAATTCCATGCCACCCCATCGGGCGATTGTGCCGATAAAATCCGCACGGATACCTTCGGTGCGGCGGGTTGCCGCGGAACTGCCCTGAACTGGGGTTTCGGGGCGTCCTGTTGAGCACTCTCCGAAGAGACAGGTGGCAGGATGACGATTGCCGACGAATCGCTGCACGACCACGCGGAAGAATCCCAGAGTTCCAGTCTGAGTACCACCGCAGCGCGGAATTTGGCGACCACCACCAAGACCGCACCGCAAATGCAGGGCGTCACGTCCCGCTGGCTGCTGCGGCTGCTGCCCTGGGTGCAGGTCTCCGGCGGTACGTATCGCGTGAACCGCCGGCTGGCGCACACGCTCGGCGACGGGCGCATCGATTTCGACATCACCGGCAGCGATGTGTCGATCATCCCCGAGGAGTTGCGCGAGCTGCCCGCGCTGCGGGAATTCACCGATGCCGGGGCACTGGCCGCGCTCGGCGAGCGGTTCACCCAGCAGGAATACGCGCCCGGTGAACTCATCGCCGAGGCGGGCGCGCCGGGCGACCGCCTGGTGCTGATCGCGCACGGCCGGGTGGACCGGATCGGCAGCGGCAAATACGGCGAGGACACCGTCCTGGAGGCGCTGGCCGGCGGTGACCACCTCGGTGACGAGCCGCTCACCGACCCGGACGGGACCTGGCGGTTCAGCTATCGCGCGGTGACCCGGGTGACCGTGATGGCACTGTCCCGCCTGGCCGCGCAGGAGGTCATGGACCGCTCCCCCGGCCTGCGCGAGCATCTGGCGACGGCCGGGCAGGACGAGGCGCGGCCCACCAACGCCAGTGGGGAGTCCGCGGTCTCGCTCTCCTCCGGGCACCACGGCGAGCCGACCCTCCCCGGGACGTTCGTCGACTACGACCTGGCGCCGCGGGAGTACGAACTGAGCGTCGCCCAGACGGTGTTGCGCACGCACAGCCGGGTCGGCGACCTCTACAGCGACCCGATGAACCAGGTCGAGGAGCAGCTGAAGCTGACGGTCCAGGCGCTGCGGGAGCGCCAGGAGCACGAGATGATCAACAACCGGGAGTTCGGGCTGCTGCACAACGTGGCGCTCCAGCAGCGCATCCACACCCGCAGCGGCCCGCCCACCCCCGACGACCTCGACGACCTGCTCGCGACGGTCTGGAAGGACCCGGGCTTCCTGCTCGCCCATCCGCGGACGATCGCCGCGATCGGCCGGGAGTGCTCCGCCCGCGGCCTGTATCCGACGGCGGTCGATTTCATGGGGCATTCGCTGCCGTCGTGGCGCGGTGTGCCGATTTTCCCGTGCAACAAGATTCCGGTGACCAAGGAGCGGACCAGCTCCATTCTGCTGATGCGCACCGGTGAGGAGAAGCAGGGCGTGGTCGGCCTGCATCAGACCGGAATTCCCGATGAATACGAGCCGAGCCTTTCGGTGCGCTATATGGGCCTCGACGACCGGGCCGTTCTCAAATATCTCGTCAGCGCCTACTACTCGGCGGCCGTTCTCGTACCCGACGCCCTGGGCGTGCTCGACGACGTGCAGATCGGCCACTGAACGAACCGCGGAAGACCGCGCGCCCGGGGAGCGGCCCCGTGTGTCCGCCCGGCGCGCGCACCGTACGCACCGCAGCGAACTGGAACAGGTGAGCTTTCTTCATGACCACATCGGTGGATCCGACGTCCGGCTCCGAGCCGTCCGCGCCCGAGCAGTTCCGGTCCAGCCTGGACACCGCGGCCGCCCGCAAGCTGGCGACCACGACCAAGACCGCGCCGCAGATGCAGGGGATCTCCTCCCGCTGGCTGCTGCGGATCCTGCCCTGGACGCAGGTCTCCGGCGGCACCTACCGCGTCAACCGGCGGCTGACCCACACCCTCGGTGACGGCCGGGTGGAGTTCGTCTCGACCGGATCCGACGTCCGGGTCATCCCGGCGGAGCTGCGCGAGCTGGCCCCGCTGCGCGGCTACACCGACGCGGCGACGCTGGAGGCGCTGGCCGACCGCTTCGTCCAGCGGGAGTTCGCGCCGGGTGATGTGCTGGCCCGGCAGGGCGGCCAGGCCGACCGGGTCATCCTGATCGCGCACGGCAAGCTCGACCGCACCGGCACCGGCAAGTACGGCGACGAGACGGTGCTGGGGGTGCTGGCGGACGGGGACTCCCTCGGGGCGGCGGCGCTGCTGTCGCCGGACGCGCAGTGGGAGCACTCCGTGCGCGCGGTGACCCGGGTGACCGCGCTGACCCTCTACCGCAGCGACCTCGAGGAGGTGCTGGGCCGGTCGGAGTCGCTGCGCTCCCATCTGGAGGAGTTCAGCGAGGCGCTGGTGCCCGCGCAGAACAAGCACGGCGAGTCGGCCATCGAGCTGGCCGCGGGCCATGTCGGCGAGCCGGCCCTGCCGGGCACCTTCGCGGACTACGACATGACGCCGCGGGAGTACGAACTCAGCGTGGCGCAGACCGTGTTGAAGGTGCACTCCCGGGTCGCCGACCTCTACAACGACCCGATGAACCAGCTGGACCAGCAGCTGCGGCTGACCATCGAGGCGCTGCGGGAGCGCCAGGAGCACGAGATGGTCAACAACCGGGACTTCGGGCTGCTGCACAACGCCGACCTCAAGCAGCGCCTGCACACCCACAGCGGTCCGCCCACCCCCGACGACCTCGACGAGCTGATCTCCCGGCGCCGCAAGACCCAGTTCCTGCTGGCCCACCCCCGCACCATCGCGGCCATCGGGCGGGAGTGGAACGCCCGCGGCATCTACCCCACGACCGCCGAGGTGGAGGGCACCGCGGTCCGTGCCTGGCGGGGCATTCCGCTGCTGCCCTGCAACAAGATCCCGATCACCCCGGAGGGGACCAGCACGGTGCTGGCACTGCGGGTCGGCGAGGAGAACCAGGGGGTGGTGGGGCTGCACCAGACGGGCATCCCGGATGAGTACCGCCCCGGCCTGTCGGTCCGCTTCATGGGCATCAACGACCAGGCCGTCATCAACTACCTGGTCAGCGCCTACTACTCCGCGGCGGTGCTGGTGCCGGACGCGCTGGGCATCCTGGAGGACGTAGAGATCGGACACTGACGCCGGGAGCCGGGGCTCCGGGTGCCGCGCCCGCCACCGCCCTCCGGGGCCGGGGTGCGGCACCCGGGTGACGTCCGATCAGGTATCTCCTGAACTCCTGACCTGCGCCGTTCCGCCTTTGGTCGAGCCATTGGCAGAACGGCCATTCCCTTGGCAGGGCGAGGTCTGTTGCGCATCATGAACGCACCGGCTGTGCGTGACATGTACGCGACCACCCCTCGGTCACCGTCAGGAGTCCCCATGGAGCAGCCCGACCCCCGTCGCCCGGCCCGCAGACGCCTGCTCACCGGTGCGGCCGCGCTCACCGCGTCCGCCGCCCTCACCCCGCTCGCCACGGCCACCTCCGGCGCCGCTGCCGCCGCGGGCCGGCACACCCCGTTCGGCAGCGGCTATCCCGCCCGGCAGTGGGTCCCGGCCAGTCCGTCCAACTACACCGCCGCCGACCGTCCGACGCAGTACCCCGTCGAGATGGTCGTGATCCATGTGACGCAGGAGACCTACGCCCACACCCTCAAGCTCTTCGCGAACCCCGCGCACAAGGCGGCCGCACACTACGTCCTGCGGTCCGCCGACGGCCATCTCGCCCAGTGCGTCAGCGAGCGGAACGTGGCCTGGCACGCCGGGAACTGGGACTACAACACCCGCAGCATCGGCATCGAGCACGAGGGCTGGATCGACGACCCGGCGTGGTTCACCGACACCCTCTACGCCCGGTCCGCCCGGCTCACCGCCGCCATCTGCGACCGCTACTCGATCCCCAAGGACCGCGAGCACATCATCGGCCATGTGGAGGTCCCCGGCTCCGACCACACGGACCCCGGCCAGTTCTGGGACTGGCCGCGCTATCTCCAGCTGGTCAACGGCCTCTCCTGGCGGACCGCTCTCTGACCGTTCTCCGGCCGTCCGTGACCCGGCGCGGGGCACCCCGCCCGGCGACACGACGGCCGTTCCCGAGGTGTACGGATTCATGACATCTCCGGGCCATAGTGAACATCTTCGGCACCTGGGACCGTTGACGTGACGTCAGGGGGGCTCGTGAAGCAGCGATTCGTTCGAGTGCGCGCGATGCTGACCGTGCTGGTGGCATGGGGTGCGCTGACCGGCGGCGGGCTGGCGGCCGGCGCCCCGGCCACCGCCCTGGACGCCGGCCTCAGCCGCTACGGCGCCGCGTCGGTGGCGCCCGGTGTCTCCTACGACGAGTTCCGGATGACGGTGCCCCGCGGCCTGGTGCACGGGCATCTGCTGACCGTCGATCTGGCCGATCCGCGGGTCGCGGTGGATCTACTGTACCCGGGGGCGGTCGGCGCCCGGGCACCGGTGTCCCAACTGGCCGCGGACCGCGGCGCGGTGGGCGCGGTCAACGGCGACTTCTTCAACATCAGCGAGGGCCAGCACCCCGGGGTGGAGGCCACCGGCGCCTCCGTCGGCCCGGCCGTGGCCTCGGGGCGGCAGCTCAAGGGCGCGGTGCCCGACGGCCAGCGCTTCGGGCCGGTCATGCCGCCCGGCGCCACCACCGAGGACGTCATCGGTGTCGGCTACGACCGCCGGGCCCGGCTGGACCGGCTCACCCTGCACGGCGCGGTACTGACCCCCGAGGGGGCGCTGCCGCTGCGCGGGCTGAACCAGTACGCCCTGCCCGTCGACGGGATCGGCGCCTACACCGAGCGGTGGGGCCCGGCCTCCCGGCTGCGCGCCACCTGCGGGACGGACCTCGACCGGGCGGCGCCGTGCAGCGAGGACACCGCGGAGGTGACGATCCGCCACGGCCGGGTGGCGGCGCTCGACGACGTACCGGGCGCCGGCGGGGTACCCGTGGGCAGCGTGGTGCTCGTGGGCAGGGAGGAAGGGGCCCGGCAGCTGCGCAAGCTGCACGTCGGTGAGCGGGTGCGGGTCAGCCACCATCTGACGGGCCGGGGGCGGGGCCCGCTGCGGTTCGCGGTGGGCGGTTTCCCCCTCGTGCGCCACGGGGTGCCGGTGGACGGGCTGGACACCGGCGCGGTGGCGGTGCGCACCTCCGCGGGGACCGGGGCCGGCGGCCGGGTGCTGTATCTGCTGGCGCTGGACGGCGGGCCGGGCCAGACCGGCCTGACGGTCAGTGAGCTGGCCGACCTGATGACGCAGTTGGGGGCGCGGGACGCGGTGGATCTGGACGGGGGCGGGTCCTCCACGCTGGTCACCGGCGACGCCTACGGGGAGACGGTGCGCAACCATCCGTCGGGGGGTGCGGAGCGGCCGGTCGCCAACGCGATCGGGGTCTTCTCCGAATAGCGGCCGGGTGCGCGGGTGTGCGGCCGAGCATCCGTGTGCCGCCGCCCCCGCCCCGCGCTCACCCCCGGGGGCGACGGCGGGATCGCGGCGGGCAGGGGGCCCTGGCGGGCCGCCGCCTCACGGACGCACGCTGCTCACCACGTCGGCGGCGCCGGCCAGGCCCTGGTGGATGTCGGGGGCGAGGCTGCTGTTCGCCAGGTAGAAGCCGAGCAGCGCGCACACCAGGGCGTGCGAGAACTTGAGCTTGCCGCTGCGCAGGAAGATCACGGTCAGGACCACCAGCAACAGCACGACCGAGATGGAAATTGCCACGGGACGCACCCTCCTCGACCGCCGCCCGAACGAGCGGCAATGGGTGGCTAGTTTGGCGTATTTCAGGGTATGTCCGGTTCCCGGGCGGGTGCTCCGATCGGGTGATCACTGCGGGTCACCGGCGGCGGAGCGAGAGACGGGCGGCCGGCTGGGGCGCGCGGGCACGAGCGCCGCCGCAGGGGTGGGACGCCCCCTCTTCCGCGACCGGCCGCACACCGACGCCCGCGTCACCCACCGCCACACGCCCCATGAGAGACATAAGGCTCATATCTCCTCAAGTGCCCGGCGGCGGTGGCCCGTTCAGGCCACCCGTCGCGCCACGCCAGCCAATGTGGCGCGGATCACATCACTCCCTGCAACGAATAGTGCCGCCCGTTCGTCTTAGCGGCCGACATCCTGCCCCTCACCCCTCCTCGCAGACGGAAAGCCCGTATGAGCCAGACCCCCTCGCCCCGCCGCTGGCCGTCCCGGTCACTGCGCGTCCCGCTGTGCGCGCTCCCGGTGATCGCCATGGGCACGCTCACCGCGTGCGGCGGCCCCGCCTCGTCGGCCCCCAAGGGCGAGCCGGTGACGGTCGCGCTGGGAGCGGCGAGCGGGACGAGAACCGTGCAGGCCGGCGACCGGATCACGGTGACCGCGCGGGGCGGGGTACTGACCGAGGTGACCGTCACCGACCCCGGCGGCCACAAGCTGCCCGGCGGGCTCGGGGGCGACCGGACCGTGTGGACGGCTAGGACGAAGACCTCGCCGGGCACCAAATACTCCGTCGTCGCCCGGACCAGGAACCCGCAGGGCGACATCGCCGCGACCAAGGAGTCGCTGACCACCGCGAAGCCGGACCGGGTCGCCCCGCAGACGTCCGACTCCGGGCGGCCGGGCGGGGTGGTCGGCACCGACCGGTCCCTGACGGTCACCTTCGGCTTCCCGGTGGCCCACCGGGACGAGGTGCAGCGCCGGCTGAACGTCCTCACCGGCCGCCCGACGAGTGGATCATGGACCTGGACCAAGGACCGCGGCGGCGCGGACCGGGCGGACTGGTCGCCCGCGCGGCTCGGCCGGTCCGACGCACCGGTCGCCCTGCGGGCGGAGCTGGACGCGGACGGCTCAAGCGGCGGCGTCACCCAGGACTATGACCTGAACTTCACCATCGGCCGGAGTTGCACCGACTCGGCGGCGGGGCGGGAGTGTGGCAAGGTCCAGGTGGGTGACCCCCTGGAGGTCGCCGCGTCCTCCGTACGAGGGAAAGACGACAGGACCACGAGGATCGGAGACTGGCATGCCGGCTGATCCCCACGACGGACGAACAGCGCCCTCGCGCCGAGCAGCTGACCCTTTTCAGAGCCTAATGTGACGGAATGAGCACCGTGCAGGACCAGGATCAACTTACGGGGTGGCGGCGCTTCCGGCGCCGGGTCCCCAATGGCTTCGCCATCATCTTCACCATGCTGGGGCTCTTCTGCGCCCTGACCGCGGTGATCGGGCCGTTGCGGCGCGGACTCCATCCGGTCATCTACTGGCTGGACACGCTCACCGTCCCGGTGCCGCCGAACCTCGCCTACGCGGTGCTCCTCTTCCTGTTGGCCGCGGCGCTGACCGCACGCAAACGGGTGGCGCTGTGGTGCCTGGTGGCCTACATGGTGCTGGTCACCGTGGCGGACGCGCTGTTCCTGGCCCTGGGCTACTGGGAGTTCGCCTTCTCGCTGGTGCTGTGCGTCGGCGTGCTGGTGCTGCTGCTCCTGTCGCACCGTGAGTTCTACGCGATCACCCGGCGCGGTGCGTTCCTGCGGGCCATCGGCGTGCTGATCGCCGGGGCGGTCGTCGCGGTGCTGATCGGCTGGGGGCTGGTGACGCTGACGCCGGGCACCCTGGAGGCCGGTGGCGGCAACCGGCTGCTGTGGGCGGCCAACCGCGTCTGCTTCGGGCTGGTCGGCGGCCGGCTGATCGAGGGCCACCCGCCGCACTGGACCACCTTCCTGCTCGGGCTGCTCGGTGCGCTGGCGCTGCTGAACGCCGCGGCCACGCTGTTCCGTTCGCAGCGGATGGAAGCCGCGCTGCACGGCGACGAGGAGGACCGGATCCGGGCGCTGCTGGAGCGCTACGGCAGCCAGGACTCGCTCGGCTACTTCGCCTCCCGCCGCGACAAGGCCGTGGTCTTCTCCCCCAGCGGCAAGGCCGCCGTCACCTACCGCGTCGAGGCCGGTGTCTGTCTGGCCAGTGGTGACCCGGTCGGTGACCGCGAGGCCTGGACGCAGGCCATCGAGGCCTGGCTGGAGGTCGCCGGGCGCTACGGCTGGCAGCCGGCCGTCATGGGCGCCAGCGAGAGCGGCGCCAAGGCGTTCGCGCGCTGCGGCCTCGGTGCGCTCCAGCTGGGCGACGAGGCGATCCTGCACGTCAAGGACTTCGACCTGGACGGCCGGGAGATGCGGGTCACCCGCCAAGCCGTCAACCGCGTCGAGCGGACCGGCGCGACCTTCCGGCTGCGGCGGCACTCCGCGCTCACCGACGAGGAGATGCAGGAAGTCATCCACCGGGCCGACGCCTGGCGGGACACCGAGACCGAGCGCGGCTTCTCGATGGCGCTGGACCGGCTGGGCGACCCGGAGGACGGGGACTGCCTGCTGGCCGAGGCGTTCGACGGCGACGGCAACATGATCGCCCTGCTGTCCTTCGTGCCGTGGGGCAAGGACGGCATCTCGCTGGACGTCATGCGCCGCGACCGCACCGCGCCCAACGGCGTCATGGAGTTCATGGTGGCCCGGCTGTGCGCGCAGGCCGGGACGATGGGTGTGCGCCGGGTCTCGCTGAACTTCGCGGTGTTCCGGTCCGCCTTCGAGGAGGGCGCCCGGATCGGTGCCGGGCCGGTGCTGAAGTTCTGGCGCAAGCTGCTGCTGTTCTTCTCCAAGTGGTGGCAGCTGGAGGCCCTGTACCGCTCGAACGCGAAGTACAACCCGGAGTGGTACCCGCGGTTCCTGTGCTATGCGGACGCCGGCGCGCTGGCCCGGATCGGTCTGGCCTCCGGTATCGCCGAGGGCTTCGTCGCCGTGCCGAGCCTGGGCAAGCTGTGGGGCAAGGGCCACAAGAAGCGGCTGCTGGCCCCGGCGAGCACCGCCGGCCTGCCGTCGCTGGACGAACTCGGCCTGGTCCAGACGGGTCCGGCCACCGAGGAGGAGCTGCACGAGCGGGAGCTCGCCGCGCTGCCCGAGCAGGTGCGGGTGCGCCACCGCAAGCTGGAGCGGCTGCGGGAGGCCGGCACCGACCCGTATCCGGTGGGCGTGCAGCGGACGCACACGCTGCAGGAGGTCCGCGGCGAATTTTCCGAACTCAAGGCCGGGGCGCGGACCGGCAAGTCCGTCACCGTCGCGGGCCGGGTGCTGCTCACCCGCGACCACGGCGGGGTGCTCTTCGCGGTGCTGCGCGACTGGTCGGGCGATCTGCAGATCGCGCTGACCCGCGACGGCAGCGGCACCGGGCTGCTGGACCGCTTCGGCTCGGACATCGACCTCGGCGACCATGTCGAGGTGGAGGGCGAGATCGGCGCCAGCGACCGCGGTGAGCTGACGGTGTTCGTCAGCTCCTGGCGGCTGACCGCCAAGTGCCTGCGGCCGCTGCCGGACAAGCGGCGCGGGCTGTCCGACCCGGAGGCCAAGGTCCGCCAGCGGTATGTGGACCTGGTCGTCTCGACGGACGCGCGGGACAATCTGCGGGCCCGCAGCACGGCCGTCCAGGCGCTGCGCCAGGGGCTGATCGACCGGGGCTATCTGGAGGTCGAGACGCCGATGCTCCAGCAGATCCACGGCGGCGCCAACGCCCGCCCCTTCCAGACCCACATCAACGCCTACGACCTCGATCTGTATCTGCGGATCGCGCCGGAGCTGTATCTCAAGCGGCTGTGCGTGGGCGGCATGGAGAAGGTCTTCGAGATGGGGCGGACGTTCCGCAACGAGGGCATCTCCTACAAGCACAACCCCGAGTTCACGATGCTGGAGGCCTACCAGGCCTTCGCCGACTACGACGTGATGCTCGACCTGACCCGGGAGCTGATCCAGGGCGCGGCCGTCGCCGCGTTCGGCAGCGCCACCGCCCGCAAGGCGGACGAGCGCGGCCGGCTGGTCGAGCACGACATCTCGGGGATCTGGCCGGTCAAGACCGTCTACGGGGCGATCTCGGAGGCGTTGGGCGAGGAGGTCGACGCGGACACGAACCCGGACGTGCTGCGCCGGCTGTGCGCGGCGTCGGGCGTGCCGGTCAAGCCGGAGAGCGGCCGGGGCGACATCGTGCTGGAGATGTACGAGCGCCTGGTCGAGGAGAAGACCACGCTCCCCACCTTCTACAAGGACTTCCCGACCGATGTGTCCCCGCTGACCCGTCAGCACCGGCGGGACCCGCGGCTCGCCGAGCGCTGGGACCTGGTCGCGTTCGGCACCGAACTCGGCACCGCCTACTCGGAGTTGACCGACCCGGTGGAGCAGCGCCGGCGGCTGACCGCGCAGTCGCTGCTGGCGGCCGGCGGCGATCCGGAGGCCATGGAGGTGGACGAGGACTTCCTCCAGGCGCTGGAGTACGCGATGCCGCCGACCGGTGGTCTGGGCATCGGCGTGGACCGGCTGGTCATGTTCCTCACCGGTCTGTCGATCCGCGAGACGCTGCCGTTCCCGCTGGTGCGGCGCCGCTGAGCGCATCCCCGCCTGCCGGCATCCGGCCCGGGCCCGTCACCGCTGCGGTGGCGGGCCCGGGCCTTTTCCGCCGCCGGTCAGAACCAGTTGACGGTGAGCGGGAAGGTGGCGGTGGCGGTGGCGCCCCGGGCGTCGGTGACGGTCGCCGTGACCGGGAAGCCGCCGGTCTGCCAGGGGCGGCCGCCGATCCGGCCGCCGCCCGCGTCGGCGGACAGGCCCAGCGGCAGACCGGTGATGCGGTAGGTGAGCGGGGGCGTGCCGCCGGTGGCGGTGAGGTGGACGGTGCACTCCTGGAGGAAGCGGCAGGTCTGCGGGCCGGGGGCGGCCAGGGTGAGGCCGCCGCCGGGCGGTTCGGTGCCTCCGGTGTCGAAGACGCCGGTGACCGGGGTGGCGGTGGCCGCGTTGCCCGCGTGGCCGGTGCCGTACATGTCCTCGAAGGTCCGCAGCAGGCTGTAGTGGTTGTAGTCGCCGCTGAGGCTGCCGCGGGTGAGGTGGGCGCCGTGGAAGACGGTCGCGATCCGGTTGGAGCCGAAGTAGTTGTCCTCGTCCCAGGTGACCATCAGCAGGCTGTTGTGGTCCTCGGCCCACCGGGCGTAGCCGGCGAGGTTGTCCTTCAGCCAGGTGTCTCCGCTGCCGACGGCGCAGTCGTGCATGTCGTTGCACATGTCCGGGATGACGAACGACAGGGTCGGCAGCGCGGCGAAGTCGTCCCGGGGGAACTGGGCGAAGGTCTTGCCGGTGTCCGGCGGCACGTTGCGGAAGGCGAACCAGGGGCTGTGCCGCTGCACGTAGCGGCCGTCGGAGCAGGTGGTGGAGCCCTGGGCGGGCAGGCCCTCGTTGTAGCTGGCGAAGGTCTTGCCGGCGGCGAGCAGCTCCTGGGCGAGGTTGGGCGCGGTCATCGACCGGGCGGTGTAGCAGCCGTCGTCGGTGATGCCCTGGGTGGCGCCGGAGAAGAGGTTGAAGTAGTTCGGCTGGCTGGGGTGGGTCAGCGCCTTCATGCCGGTCAGGTCGGCGCCGGTGCGGGCGAGTTCGTTGAGGTAGGGCGCGTCGCCGTTGCCGATGATCTCGCCGTACTGCTTGTTCTCGAAGACGACGATCACGACGTGGTCGTAGGACGGCAGCGCGGACCGGACGGGGCGGGCGTCGGCGGTGGTGGCGACGGCCGTGGTGGCCGTGGTGGCGACCGCGAGCAGGCCCAGCGCGCCGAGCACGGCCGCGAGCGCCCGGCGCCGGCGGCGCGGTGTGCGTCTCATCAGCTCTCACTCCTCCTGGGGGAAGCGGGGCGGGTGGGGTCAGTCCTCGCGGCGGGCGGCGGACGTGACGCGGATCCGCAGCAGACGCGGTACGGGCAGGTCGCAGCGGCGGAAGGCGTCGATGACGGCGGTGCGGACGGCGGTGCGCCGCTCCGGGGGCATCAGCAGCAGGACGCTGCGGCCCGGGCGGGTGCCCGGCCAGGAGGCGGACCGGGCCCCGGCCGTGAGGGCTTCGCGGACCGCGGTGGCCAGGGCGGTGGCCGCCCCGGCGCCGTTGTCCGCAAGATCGCCGCCGGCAGGCGCGGTACGGGCCGTCAGGAGCAGCAGGCTGGGGGCGGGGCCGTCGTCGGGGGCCGGCAGCGGCCGGTCGGTGCTGCCGTCGGCGGCCAGCAGCCGGCCGGCGCGGCCGAAGAGCGCCGCGCGGCGCAGCCCGTGGTCGCCCGGTACGGCGGCGCCGAGGAGGTCCGCCAGTTCGGCGCGGGACAGCGGGCGGGCGCCCCGGGCGGCGTGGACGTCGGCGAGGGCGAGGGCGACCGCGCACTCCAGCGGTTCGGCGACGGGCAGCCCCACGGCGTCGGGCAGGGTAGCGTTCACGTGCAGGTCGGCGCCGCCCCGGCCGAAGCCGGCGGCGGCCAGCGCCCGCAGCACGGCGTAGGGGCGGGCCGCCCAGCCGGGGGCGGGGGCGGCCGGTCCGGTCAGGGGGAGTTCGGCGGACTCGGCCGGGTGGTTGAGCGAGCCGCAGCGGAGCAGTCCGTCGGCGCGCGGGGAGACGGCCGCGGCGACGTACCAGTTGGCCGCCGCGACCCAGTCGGTCCGCGGGGCCGCCGCGGCCGGTGGCGGACCGGGGTCGACGGCGGAGGCGGCGAGCCGGAAGGCGTACGGGGCCCGCCACACCGCGCCGGGCGGCCGCCCGTAGGTCGTCGCGAAGCCGTGGGCGAGCAGCCTCAGCAGCGGGTCGGCGGTCACCCGCCGGGCCAGGTCCACCGCCCTCACCCCAGTGCTTTGCGGGCCAGCAGCCGGTAGGCGTTGCCGCCGTCGGTGGCCCGGGCCGCCACGGTGCCCAGGGCGTCCAGCGCGAAGGCGGCGGCGTAGCAGGGCACCACCGCGGCCTGGACGGTGCGGCGGGCGGCGCGGCGGGCGGGGGTGTCGGGGACGGTGGCCCAGGGGGCCCGCGGGTCGGGGGCGAGCCGGTTCGCGAGCAGGGCGACGGCCGCGAGGAAGTCGCCGTTGCCCTGGTGGGCGGCGCCGTGCTGCTCGGCGAGGACGGTGAAGCCCCGGGCGGCCAGGGCCTGTTTGAGGTTGCCGACGGGCATCAGGTGCTGGTGCTGGGGCTGGAACCAGGGCAGCCAGTAGGGGCCGAGCAGCCGGCCCGTACGGGACTCGGGGTCGGGCAGCTCGATCAGGAGGTGGCCGCCGGGGGCCAGGACCTTGACGGCGGCGTCGAGTTCGGCGAAGGGGTCCCTGGTGTGTTCGAGGTAGTGGTGCATGCTCACCGTGTCGTAGCGGCCGGCGAGCCGGTCGGCCAGGTCGGGGAACTGGCCCTGGTAGGCGGTGGTGATCCAGCCGCGGCGGGCGGCCTCGTGGACCCCCTCGCCCATGTCCAGGCCGTCGAAGCGGGTGTCGGGCCACACGGTGCGCGCGGCGTTGCAGAAGTGGCCGGCGGCGGT
This sequence comes from Streptomyces kronopolitis, assembly GCF_014646275.1. GTDB lineage: Bacteria > Actinomycetota > Actinomycetes > Streptomycetales > Streptomycetaceae > Streptomyces > Streptomyces kronopolitis. The sequence continues at coordinate 134,043 of NZ_BMND01000002.1, read as the reverse complement.
GCCGACGTCGAGCCAGGCCCGGGGGGTGGTGAAGGGCCGCAGCAGGGCGGCGCGGTCGCGGTAGGTGCCGCTCATCCGGCCCAGGACCAGGGCTGCGCCCTCGCCGCCGAGGCCCTCGTAGAAGTCGCGGTAGTAGAAGTCCAGCCCTTCCGGGGTGAGGCGGGGGTTCTGGAAGACGTGGCCGCAGCGGCGGCACTCCTCCAGGGTGAAGCGGCCGGGCTTGCCCTGGAGCAGGTCGGGCATGCGGACCCGCACGGTGAGGTCCGGCGCTGAGCACCAGGGGCAGTCGGTGCGGCGGGGTTCGAGGAACCGCTCGGTGCCGGCGGCGAGTTCGCCGGTGTAGGCCGCCCGGCGGTCCGCCCCGTCGACGGGTTCGGGCGGTTCGGCGGCGGGCGTCGCCAGGGTGCGCAGGGCGGTGGTCAGGGAGCGCAGCGGGCGGGCGGCGGTGTCGCGGGCCAGTCCGGCGGGGCGCAGCCCGCGGCCCGGGGTGAGTACGGCGACGGGCTGCAGCCAGTACAGGGCGGCCGCGGCGGTGCCCCAACGCGGCGCCGAGACACAGCACTTGACCAGCAGGGCGAGGCCGGCGAGCCGGGCGGCGGACAGCAGGGCCGGCGGCAGACCGCGGGCGCGCAGCTCCTCGGCGTGCTCCCCGGGGCCGGGCGGCGGCGCCGTCAGGCCGGGGGCGAGGGCCCAGCCGGTGGCGTCCGGGGCGTACTCCTTGAGGGTGCGCACGAGGCGGAGCAGGTCGGCCGGCGAGCGCGGCGGCTCCCCGGCGGCGAGCCCGGCCCGTCCGAGGACCTCGTCGGTCACCAGCAGCGCACGGCCCGCGCCGTGGCCCGGGGCGCAGCGGTCGGTGCGGTGGGCCGCGGGGTCGAGCAGCCGCAGCAGCCCGAGCGCGCTCTCGGCGTCCAGCCGCGCCGGGATGAGGTCCAGGACCTGGAGTCCTTCGCGCACGGCGTGGGCGACCGCGGCGTGCAGGGTCGCCGGGTCGGCCGTGACACCGGGCGCGGTGAGCAACCGCCAGCCCAGCGGCGGCGCGGGGTCCGGCCCGGAGTCCTGGGGTGCGGGGTCGAGGGCGGGCAGCGCGGCGAGGCGGCGGCGGGCGCGTACGGTGCCCGCGCCCAGGGCGGTGCAGGCGGCGGCCGCCGCCCATCGCGTGCGTCGTCCCGAACGGTGCGCTCGCGTCATCTGGCTCACGGTCCCTTCTCGGTCACGGTGCGGACGGCGCCGCGGCGGGACAGCTGCGGGCGCTGCCCGTGCGGCAGTTTCTCCAGGCGGTCGGCGGCGGCGGGGGCGCCGCCCGCCGCGGCGAAGGACGCCTGGATGCGGCGGGCCGCGCGGCGGTGCGCCGGGTCGTCGAGGACGGCGGCCAGGGCCCGGTGGAGTTCGTCGGCGCGGGCCCGGCCGAAGCGCACCCGGACGCCCGCGCCGGCCTCGGCGACCTGGCGGGCGACGATCGGCTGGTCGTCGCGGACCGGCGCCACCACCAGCGGCAGCCCGTATGCGAGGGCCTCGCACACGGTGTTGTGGCCGCCGTGGCACAGCACCGCGTCCAAGTGCGGCAGTAATTGCAGCTGGGGGACGTACTCCTGGTGCACCAGGTGGGGCGGGACGGCCCCGACGAGGTCGCCGGGGGCGGCGAGGATCAGCTGGGCCCGGTCGGCGAGGGCGTCCGCGGCGCGCAGCACGGCGGGGTAGAAGCGGGCGCCCGCCTCGCGGTTGAGGGTGCCCAGGGAGACCAGCACCCGCGGCCGGGCGGGATCCAGCCGGTGCCAGGGAAAGCCGGTGGTCGTCGGGCGGGCGCCGAAGGCGGGGCCGACGAAGGCGTAGTGGGGCGGGTATCCGGGCGCCTCCGCTGCGCCCGGGCCGGCCGGGTCGGGTCCGGCGGCGCCGATGAGGGCGGGGGTGGAGAAGACCAGGACGAGGTGGGGCGAGAACCGCGGGTCCCAGCCGGCGGGGGCGCCGCAGTCGGCGAGCAGCGCCGCGATGCTCTGCGCCACCCACTCCCCCACCTTGGGGACCCCGGCGAACGGCCGGGTGAACTCCGCGGACGTGGTCGCCGAGGTCGCCCAGGGCAGGCCGTATCTGCGCGCCACCACGGCCCCCGCGAGGGCCTGTTGGTCGGCGACCAGCACATCGGGCCGGAACGCGGCGACGGCGCCGTGCACGCCGGGCAGCATGGCGCGGGCCAGCGGGATGAGGACGTCCGCCCACAGGAACCGCAGCGCGGCGACGCCCCGCAGATCGCGCCAGCGCGCGTGCAGGACGTCATGGCCCCCGGCCGCGCCCCGGTCCCCCGCCGGGTACAGCAGGGCGCCCGCGGGGAGCAGCGGCTCCAGGGCGGCGGCGGGTCCGGTCCAGGCGACCTGGTGGCCGCGGGCGGTGAGTTCGGCGGCGACGGCGACGGTGGGGTTGACGTGCCCGGCCAGCGGCGGGACCACGAAGAGCACTCTCATCCGGCCACCGCCCCGGCCCGGGCGCCCAGCCGGGCGAGCAGCGCGGCGCACAGCCCTTCGGTGGCCTCGTTGAGCACGGTGTGCCCCACCCCCGGCAGCACGCACAGCTCGCAGTCCGGTGCGGTGCGCGCCAGCTCCCGTGCGCCGGGCAGGAGTTCGGAGTGCGCGCCGTAGACGGCGAGGACCGGGCACTCCAGGCGGGCGAAGTCGCGGGCGGTGAAGGCGGTGGCCGCGGCGAGGTCCTCGATCAGGGTGGTGCGGTTGAGCAGGGCGTCGGCCCCGGCCGCCAGCCGGGCCTCCTTACGGCGCCCGAGCGCGGCGAGCTGTTCGGGCAGCCGGCTGTCCTCCAGGCCCAGGGCCGCGACGGAGAGGGTGTCGGTCATGTCCGCCACCCAGTCGCCGGTCAGCTGGGCGTCGATCAGTACCAGCGAGGCGACCAGGTCGGGGCGGCGGAGCGCGGTGTGCAGGGCGAGCACGCCGCCGTAGCTGTTGCCGACCAGGTGGACCGGGCGGCGGTCGAGTCCGAGGGCGGCGAGCAGGGCGGTGAGGTCGGCCAGCGCGGTGTCCCGGTCGTAGCCGTCCGGGGGCCGTTCGCTGCGGCCGTGTCCGCGCTGGTCGTAGAGGAGCACCGGGTGGCCGGCGCGGGAGACGGGGCCGGCGAGGGTGCAGTAGAAGCTCGACAGGTTGTCCATCACCAGTCCGTGGAGGAAGACCACGGTGGGGCCGTCGCCGCGTCCGGGCAGCCGCTGGGTGTGCAGGCGCAGCCCGCCTGCGGAGGTGTGGGCCATGGCGCGCTCAGCTCGCGCAGGCCCGGCCGGCGGTGACCCGGTCGACGTGGACGGCGAGTTCACCCACCGACATGGCCAGGATCTGGTCGATGTCCTTCTCGGCGAGGAAGCCGAGGAAGTCCACCGCGGAGCCGTAGCGCTCCTGGAGCAGCTCGGCCAGGGCGACGAACTCGATGCTCTCCAGGGCCAGATCGTCGTTGAAGGTGGTGGCGGGGCCGATCTCGCCGACGACGAGGAGTTCCTCGCCGACGACGCTCACCAGCATGTCGGTGATCTCGTCCACGATCGTCCGGGTGCGCGCGGTGAGGGGCTCAGCTGCCATGGATGACCTCCGGGGATGTGGGGGTGCCGGCGCCGGTACGGTCCGCGGGCCGCGGCCCGGTCCAGGCGACGACATGGCGTGCGGACGGGTCGTGCACGGAGTCGAGGTGGACGAGGTGGCGGTGGCCGTCCGGGGCGGTCACCCACAGGGCGCCGCCCGTCGCGGGCGTCACGGCCCAGGCCTGCGGGCGGTCGCCGAGGCCGGTGCCCGCCGCCTTCGCCGCGGCCTGTTTCGCGCACCACAGCGCGGTGGGCCAGTGGGCCCGGCCGCCGTCGGCGTCGCGGGCGTGGAGGCCGTCCGCCAGGCGGCGTTCGGCCGGGGTGAGGGCGATCCGTTCGAGGGCGCGCGGATCCTCGGAGACGGTCTCGACGGCGACCCCGACGGGGCCGGTCCGGTGGGCGAGGGCGACGGCGAGCCGGTCCGTGTGGGCGAGCGAGAGGTGGATGCCGCGGGTGAGCGGGCCGTCGGGGCGCGGGCGGCCGTGGTCGTCGTCGACGACGGCGACCTCGGCCGGGAAGACCGGACCGGCGCCCTCCGCCCACAGCAGTTCGCGGACCGCGTCCTTGGCCGCGATCCGGCCCAGCAGCCACGCCGTGCGGGTGTGCGGCGCGCGGCCCTCGTAGCGTGCGCGTTCGGCCGCGCCCAGATAGCGGCGCATGACCAGTTCCTGCGAGGCCGGGTCCGACCAGCGGCGCCGGGCCAGGCACCAGCCGCCCGGCCGGGCCTCGCCGATGCCGCACACCTCCGGGGTAAACTTCATCGGCCACACCCGCTCGTCGGCACCGAAGCGCCGGTACGTCCAGCCCTCCAGCCGCGCCCAGACGGTGCCGTCGGCGCGGCACAGTTCGACGTCGCCGCGGACCGTACCGGGCCGTACCGCGCGGATCCGGGCGGTCGCCGCCAGCAGGGCGCCCGCGGGGGGCGGGGGCCCGTGCAGCCGTATCCGCTCCAGGGTGGCGGGGAAGACCAGCCGGTCGCCGGAGAGCTTGCACTGCATCCAGTGGCCCAGGAGTTGGCCCGCGGCGTCCAGGAGGGCGCCGGGTGCGGGCAGGGCGCGCAGCGTGCCGCGGATGCCGTCGGCGGCGAGCGTGGCGACCTCGTGGACGCCGGCGAACTCCGGGCCGTGGAACATCCAGCGGTCCCGGTAGAGCGCGGCCGCGCTGACCGGCGCGGGCCCGCCGGAGGTCAGCGGCGAGGGGTCGGGGGGCGGCGGGGCCGGGTGGTGTGCCGCGAGGTGGACGGTGACGGTGGCGTAGTCGCCGAGGTCGACCCGTATCCGGCCGTCGCCGGCGGGGGTGGCGGTGACGGGCAGGTCGACGGGCGGGGCGACGGGCAGCCAGCGCAGGGCCCGTACGTCGGAGTAGCCGGTGACGGTCTGCCCGGGGGCGAGGAGCCGGGCCTCCTCGGCCGCCAGTTCGAGCAGGGTGGTCATCGGCACGACGGGGAAGCGGTCGGCGGGCTCGGGCCAGTCGTCGGGCTGGAGGTAGACGCAGTGGTCGCGGACGTACGGGAGGGTGTCGAGGGAGAGGTGGCGGACGGTGCGGCGGGGGGCGCCGGGCGGCGCGGCCGGGTGGGCGGGCGGCGCGGGGGTGGCGTGGGTGGCGGACGTGGCGTGGGTGGCGGACGCGGCCTGGGTGGCGGATGCGGCGGCCGCTGCCGCCACGGTGCGGGTGGCGGCGCGGGTCTCGGCGAGGAGTGCGTCCAGGGCCTGTTGGACGGGTGCGGCGGCGGGCGGGCCGGGGGGCGGCAGCGCTCCCCCGCCCCCTCCCCCTCCTCCCCCTTCGGGGGAGGGGGCGGGGGGTGGGTTCGGGGGTGGGGGTGGGCCCGCGGGCGCGAGGAGTCCCGTCAGGCCCGCGGTGGCGTCCAGGCGGACGAGCGGTGAGCCGAGGTCGAGTCGGACCTGCGGGCCGGAGGCCGCCGAGCCGATGGCGGGCTCCGGGCGGGTGGCGGACGCCGCGGGCGGGGCGGCGCCGGCGGGGCCCGCGAGCCGGTCCCAGCGCGGGCTGAGCCCCTCGGCCCACAGGGCGGCGGCCAGCCGGCGCAGCGGGGCCGTTCCGCCGTCGCGGGAGCCGGCCGCCGCCACCGCGAGGTGGTCCTGCCCGTGGAGGGTGTCGGCCACGAACCCGGTGAGGCTGCCGGCGCCGACCTGGACGAAGGCGCGCACCCCCGTCTCGTACAGCCGCCGGGTCAGCTCCTGGAAGCGGACCGGCTCCAGCAGGTGGCGCAGCACCAGCCGGCGTACCGCGGAGGGCTCTTCGGGAAAGGCCGCGACGCTGGTGGCCGACCACACGGGCAGCTGCGGGTCGCGTTGCGGCAGGGCGTCGAAGGCGGCGCCCACCTGGTCGAGGTAGGGCGCCCACATCGGCGTGTGGAAGCCGGAGCGGAAGGGCATCTCCTGGGCCCGGACGCCCTGCGCGGCCAGGCGGCGGGCGGCCTCGGCCAGTTGCCCGGAGTCCCCGCAGATCACCGACTGGTGCGGGCAGTTGTCATGGCTGACCGCGACCCGGTCGAGTCCGGTCAGCGCCTCGGCGGCCTGTGCGGCGCCGCAGCCCAGGGCCGCGTAGACCAGGTCCGGCACGGCGAGGGAGGTGGGCCGCAGCGAGCCGAGGAAGGCGTCGACGGCGTGCGGCGGGTACATGCCGGCGACCACCATCGCGGTCCATTCGCCGAGGCTGTGGCCGGCCAGCAGGTCGGGGGCGATGCCCAACTCGCGCAGCGCGCGGGCGAGCAGCCGCCCGGTGGTGAGGGTGTCGACGGCCCGCTCGACCAGTCCCTCGCCGCCGGTGACGTGGGGGCGGGGCAGGTCCAGCAGGTCGGCGATGTCGTCCACCGGGGGCGGCAGCTCCGCCTCCAGCCCCGGGAAGAGGAACGCGAGCCGCGCTCCCGGCTCCGGGGCGTACGGCCCGAAGAACGGCGCCGGGGTGAACCACACCTCGCCGCGGCCGCGCCATGGCAGTGCGCGCGCCACGATCTTGGCGGCCAGGGCGCGGCGCTGCGGGGTGGGGTCGGGCAGGGCGAGCCGGCAGGGGCGGTGGTGGGCGGGCACGCCGGTGTCCGCGCCCCGGTCCCCCGCCTTGCGCAGTTCCTCGGCGAGTTCGGCGGGGGTGTCCGCGGTGAGCCAGAAGGTGCGCTCGGGTTCCGTGGTCCGCAGCGGGGAGCCGCGGCGTACGGGCGGTGCGTCGGGGCGGAGCCGTCCCGGTGCCTCCTCCAATACGGCGTGCGCATTGATCCCGCCGAAGCCGAAGGCGTTGACGCCCGCCCGCAGCGGCTGCCGTCCGGCGTCCCAGGGTTCGGCCGCGGCGACCGGGCGCATCCGGGTGCGCGCCAGGTCCTCGTGCGGCTCGTCGAGGTGCGGTGTCGGCGGCAGGGTGCGGTGGTGGACGGCGAGGGCGGCCTTGATCAGGCCGGCGATGCCGGCGGCCTGCATGGTGTGGCCGAGGGTCGACTTCACCGAGCCCAGGCCGACCGGCGCCCGGCCCGCCCCGGGAGCGCCGAACACCCTTGCCAGGGTGGCGAGTTCGGTGCGGTCGCCCACCGGGGTACCGGTGCCGTGCGCCTCCAGCAGCCCGAGCGCGCCGGGGGCCAGCGGGTCGAGGCCCGCGCCGTGCCACGCCTGTTGGAGCGCCTGCACCTGGCCCTCGACCTGCGGGCTCATCAGGCTGGAGCTGCGCCCGTCCCCGGCCACGCCCACCCCGCGGATCACCGCGTAGATCCGGTCCCCGTCGCGCTCGGCGTCGGCCAGCCGCTTGAGGAGCACGACGCCGGTGCCCTCGGAGAGCAGGGTCCCGTCGGCCCGGCGGTCGAAGGGGCGGATGTGCTGGCTGGGGCTGAGCGCGCGCAGCTGGGTGAAGACGCTCCACAGGGTGGCGATATGACAGTGGTGCACGGCGCCGGCGACCACGAGGTCGCAGCGGCCGGCCGCCAGCAGGTCGACGGCCTGGCCCACGGCCAGCAGGGAGGAGGCGCAGGCCGCGTCGAGGGTGTAGGCGGGGCCGCGGAAGTCCAGCCGGTTGGCGGTGCGGGCTGCGGTGAAGCTGGGAACCAGGCCGATGGAGGCCTCGGGCGCCTCGGGGCCGAGGCCCGCCTGAAAGGCCTCCCGGACGGCCGAGATCTTCTCCTCGCCCAGTTCCGGGGCGAGTTCGCGCAGCGTGGCGGCGAGCTGGTGGGCGGTGCGGACGCGCTGGTCGAGGCGGGCGGTGGCGACCCCCATGTAGCCGCCGCGGCCCAGGATGACGCCGATCCGCGAGCGGTCGGCGGGCAGCCGCTCCTGGCCGCCCGCGTCGGCGATGGCGTCGGCGATGACCCGCAGGGCGAGCAGTTGGTCGGGCTCGGCTCCCGGGACGGCGGCGGGCATGATGCCGAAGCGGGTGGGGTCGACGAACGCGTGCTCGTCGAGGAAGCCGCCGCGCCGGCAGTAGAAGCGGTCGCTGCGGACGGGGCCCTCGGCGCCCCGGGGGTCGTAGTAGACGTCCGGGTCCCAGCGGCCGGGCGGCACCTCGGTGAGGCAGTCGGTGCCGGCCACCAGGTTGCGCCAGTAGGCGGCGAGGTCGCCGGCGCCCGGGAAGAGCGCCCCCATGCCGACGATCGCGGCATCCGCGGGCCGGGGCCCGGCAGGCCCTGCCCCACCGGGCCGTGCCGCCGCCTCACTCATCGTCCGCCGCCCCGCCGTCGGCCTGCGCCGCCAGCACGACCTGGGCCGCGGTGCCCCGGGCCAGTTCGTCCAGGAGGGCGGCGGCCGCGGCGTCGGGGTCCAGGAGCGCGATGCCGCGGCGGGCGTAGGCGCGTTCCAGTTCCTCGGTGACCATGCCGCCGCCGGTCGCGGCCCAGGGGCCCCAGTCGACGGCGAGGACGCGGCCGGGCGCCCGGGCCGACCAGGCTCCGGCGAGGGTGTCCAGGGCGTCGTTGGCGGCGGCGTAGTCGGCCTGGCCGCGGTTGCCGAAGACCCCGGCGACGCTGCCGAAGAGGACCAGGAACCCGGTGTCGTCGCCGGCCGCCGACAGCAGGTGCCGGGCACCGTCCACCTTGGTGGCGAAGACCCGGGCGAAGGACGCCGGATCCTTGTCCCGCAGCAGCTTGTCCTCCAGGGTGCCGGCGCCGTGCACGATCCCGTCGAGACGGCCGTGCCGGGCCCGGATGTCGTCCACCACGGCGCGTACGGCGCCCTCGTCGGTGACATCGGCGGCGTGGTAGCGCACGGAGGCGGCGAGCGGCTCCAGCGCGGCGAGGGTGGCGGCGATCTCGCGGCGGGCCAGCACCCGGCCGGCCGCTGCCTCGATCTCGGCGGGCCGGCGCAGGCCCTGGGCGATCAGCGCGGCGCGCAGCGCGATCCGGTCGTGGGCGTGCGCGAGCGCGGGGTCCTCGGGGGTGGCCTCCAGGGGGGTGCGGCCCAGGAGTTCGATGTGGCAGCCGTGCGCGCGGGCCAGGGCGAGGGCCGTACGGGCGGTGATCCCGCGGGCGCCGCCGGTCAGCAGCACCACCGAGCCGGGGCCGAGCGGCGGCCGGCCGGTGGCGGCGCGGTCGCGGGGCAGCGGTGCGGCCACCGTGCGCAGGGTGGTGCGCGTGCCCCGGGCGTGGCCGACGACGGCCGGCTCGCCGGGGGCGCACAGTTCGGCGAGGAGGTGGGCGGCGATCCGTTCGGGGCGGTCCTTGGGGTCGAGGTCCACGGCGCGGATCAGGGTGTCGGGGTATTCGAGGGCGGCGGTGCGGGCGAAGCCGCGCAGCCCGGCGCCGGGCAGCGGGTCGGGGAGGTCCCCGGCGGCGTCCAGGCCGAAGGTGCCGCCGGCCGCGGTGGCCAGCAGCAGCCGGCCACAGCCGCCGGTCAGCGCGCCGCGCAGGGCGGCGAACCGGCCGGGCAGCACGGCCCCGCGGCCCGCCCGCAGCGCGCTGAGGTCCACGACCCCGTCCACCCCGTCGGCGATGAGCGCGGCCAGCCGCTCGGCGGGGACGGTGCGCACCCGTGCGCCGTGGCTCTCCAGGAGGGCGGTGAGCGCCACCGCCACCCCTTGGCCGTCCTCGACCACGGCGAAGTCGAGCCCGGCCACGACCTCGGCGGGCGGGCGGCCGGCGGGCGGGCCGAGGGGGACGGCCCGGACGAGGGAGCGGGTCGGGGGCAACGGGCCCGGGCCGCCGCCGGGTTCGTCCGGTCCGGCCGGGCCGGGGGTCAGCGGTGCGGGGGCGGCGGGAGCGGGGGCCGGTGCGGAGGGGGCCGGTGCGGGCTCGGGGCGGGCGGCCGCGATCCAGTCGACGATGCCGCTGATGGTCTTGACCCGGGCGAGTTGCTCCACCGCCGACTCGGTGGCCCCGTCGGCGTCCTGCGGGAGTCCGATCCGGTCGGCCAGCGCACCAATGATCTCCACCCGCTTGATGGAGTCCACCGAGAGGTCGGCCTCCAGGTCGAGCCCGGCGTCCAGCATCTCGCGCGGGTAGCCGGTCCGGGTGTGGATGATCTCCCGTACGGTGTCGAGGAGTTGCTCGGGGCTCAGCCACTCGGGCCCGGCGGGCGAGGGCGCGGGGACGGCGGGCGCCGCCACGGGTACGGCGGGGGCCTCGGCGCGGGAGTCCTCACGGGCCGGTGCGGGGTACGGCGCAAGGACCCCGTCCGCCGATGCTGCCCCCGCGCCCTCCCCCAAGTACCGCAGTACGACATCCCGTTGGGCGGCGACCAGCTCCCGGGTGGTCCGCAGGTACTCCAGCACCGCGTCCTGCGGGGCGGGGCCGCCGGCCGCCGCGTCCGGCGCGTGCGCCGCGGACGGACCGGCCTGCGCGGTGTCGACCCGCCGTGCCGGGCGCAGCCCGCCCGGCAGGCAGGCGCCGTCGGCGGTGCGGACCAGATGCCCGTCCACCAGCCATCCCGGGCGGCGCGGCGCGGCCTCGGGCAGGATCCGGGTACGCCCGTGGAACAGGGCCTCCGGGTCGAAGGGGACCCCGGCAGCGGCGAGCCGGGCCAGGACGTGCGGCAGCCGGGCCAGCGCGGACTCGCCCGGTACGTCCAACGGCACGGCGGTGTGCGGGCGGTCGCCCAGGATCTGTCCGACGAGCCCCGTCAGGACCCGCCCGGGACCGGCCTCCACGAAGGTGCGCACCCCGGCGGCGTACATGTCCTCGATCTGGTCCACGAAGCGCACCGGCGCGGCGACCTGGTCCGCCAGGGTGCCGCGCAGCGCGGCCGGGGTGCGGTCGTAGCGGCGGGCGGTGGCGCCGGACCAGACGGGGACGGCGGGCGCGCGGACCTCGGTGGCGTCCAGTGCGGCCGCGAGGGTCTCGCGGGCGGTGGCGAGCTGCGGACTGTGGAAGGCGCAGGCGACCGGCAGCCGCCGGGCGTCGACCCCCGCCGCGCGCAGGGCCGCCACGGCGCTGTCCACGGCGTCCGTGGGGCCCGAGATCACGCTCTGGGCGGGGGCGTTGTGGTTGGCGACGACGACACCGGTGGCATCGGTGGCGCCGGTTACGCCGGTCAGCGCAGCCACCCGGTCCGGTGTGGCCACCACGGCGGCCATCGCCCCGGGGTCGTCCCCGGCGGCCGTGAGGATCGCCTCGGCGCGGCGGGCACTGAGCCGCAGCAGCGCCTCGGTGTCGAAGGCGCCGGCCGCCCACAGGGCGGTCAGCTCGCCGTAGGAGTGCCCGGCCGTGCAGTCGGGGCGCACCCCGAGGGCGGTGAGCAGCCGGAACGCGGCGGCGGAGGCGAGGCCGAGGGCCGGCTGGGCGACGCGGGTGTCGGTGAGGGCCGCCTGCTGCGCGGTCCGCTGCTCGAGGGTGAAGGCGGCGGGCGGGAACATGGCCGCGGTCCACTGCGGGTCGGCACCGTCCAGGAGGGCGCGCAGCGCGGGGAAGGCGGTGAACAGCTCGGCCAGCATGCCGGTGCGCTGGCTGCCCTGGCCGGGGAAGAGGAACGCGACCTGACCGGGGTCGGCGTCGCGGGGGCGCGGGTGGACCCCGTCGGCGGCGGTGCACGCGCGGGCCGCCGCCAGCTTTCCGGCGAGGTCGTCGAGGTCCTCGGCGATCACGCAGAGCTGCACCGGCCCCGGCGCCGCGGCGGTCTCGGCGGCCAGGTCGCGCAGCGGCCACGGCCGCCCGGCGGCGTCGTTGGCGGCCAGCCGCGCGGCGAGGCGCTCCACGGCCCGTACGGCGGCGGCGCGGTCGGCCCCGCGGAAGCAGAAGAGTTCGGCGGGCCACTCCTCCAGGGCGTGGGCGGGCTCCGGCGCCCCCGCGTAACCGGCCAGCACGGCGTGGTAGTTGGTGCCGCCGAAGCCGAAGGCGCTCACGGCGGCGATGCGCCGCTCGGCGGGGACGGGCCAGGGGCGGGCGCCGCGGGTGTCGAAGCGGAAGGGGCCGGCGGCCGCGGCGTCGTCCGCGGCCGGGCGGGTCAGATGCAGGGTCGGCGGCCGCACGCCGGTGTGCACGGCGCGGGCGGCCTTGATGAGTCCGGCCAGGCCGGCCGCGCATTTGGTGTGCCCGATCTGCGATTTGACCGAACCCAGCGCGCAGCTGCCGGGCTCCGCGCCCGCCTCGTCGAACACCTCGGTGAGGACGCCGAGTTCGGTGGTGTCGCCGACGACGGTCCCGGTGCCGTGGGCTTCGAGCAGGCCCACCTGCGCGGGGCTGATCCCGGCGCGCCGGTAGGCACGTTCCAGGGCGCGCCGCTGCCCCTCGGGCCGGGGGGCGGTGAGGCCGAGGGAGCGCCCGTCGCTGGAGGTGCCGACCGCCTTGACGACGGCGTAGATCCGGTCGCCGTCCCGCTCGGCGTCCGCGAGGCGCCGCAGCACCAGCGCGCCGACGCCCTCGCCGAGCGCGATCCCGTCGGCCGCGGCGTCGAAGGGGCGGCAGCGGCCGGTGGGCGACAGGGCACGGACGGAGGCGAACATCAGGTAGTCGTTGATGCCGTTGTGCACATCGGCGCCACCGCACAGGACCATGTCGGCGTCGTGGTCGCGCAGTTGCCGGCAGGCCAGGTCGAGCGCGGCGAGCGAGGAGGCGCACGCGGCGTCCACGGTGCAGTTGGCGCCGCCCAGGTCGAGTCGGCCGGCGATCCGGCCGGCGATGACGTTGGCGAGCACGCCGGGGAAGGAGTCCTCGGTCAGGCGCGGCAGTTCGGCGTCGAGGGCGGGCGGCAGTGCGCCGAGGTAGCCGGGGTGCAGCGCGCGCAGCCCGTAGGCGCCGGCGAGTTCGGTGCCCGCCTCGGCGCCGAAGACGACGGCGGTGCGGGCGCGGTCGAAGTCCCGCTCGGCGTATCCGGCGTCCGCCAGGGCCTTGGCCGCGGCGTCGAGGGCGAGCAGCTGCACCGGTTCGACGGCGGTGAGGGAGGCCGGGGGGATGCCGTGCGCGAGGGCGTCGAAGGGGATCGGGGGCAGGAAGCCGCCCCAGCGCGAGGGGGTGCGCTCGCCCGCCCGCGCGGGGTCCGGGTCGTGGTAGGTGGCGGCGTCCCAGCGCCCGGCGGGCACCTCGGTGACGGAGTCGACGCCGTGGACGACGTTGGACCAGTAGCGGGCGGTGTCGGCGGCGCCCGGGAAGCAGCAGGCCATGCCGACGATGGCGATGTCCAGCGGCGCCGCCTCGGGGCCCGGTGCCGCGGCGGGCGGCCGGAACCGCCGGGCGCGCGCGGCGAGCAGGGCGGTGGCGCCGTCGGTCACATCGGTGTGCAGCGCGGCGACGGTGGTGGTGGCGCTGCGGGTGGTGGCGGCCTGGCCCAGCATGTACAGGCCCTCCCGGCGCTGTTCCGGCTCCGCCACCGCCGCCGGGCGCCCGCCGTCGGTGTGCCGCAGGCCCTTGCTCGCCAGCCGCAGCCGGCCGAGGTTGCGCCGCTCCAGCTCCTCCCAGCGGGCCCGCGGGTCGGTGCCGTCCGCGGCCAGCCGGCGGGCGGCCGCCGCGAATTCGCCGGCGTAGGCGGTGTCGGCGCAGCGGGTGGCGTGGCCCGGCGCGGTGCGCAGCAGGACGGTCCGGTCGCAGGCCAGGGCGGTCTGCTGGAAGCCGGGGACGACGGCGCCGGTGGCCACGGCCTCCTGGGTGAAGAGGTAGGCGGTGCCCATCAGGACCCCGAGGGTGGCGCCGCGTGCGGCGAGCGGGGCGGCCGCCGCCATGGCCATGGCCGCCGAGCGGGCGTCGTGGATGCCGCCCGCGAAGAGCACGTCCAGTTCCTCCGCGCTGCCGCCGTGCGCCCGGGCGTGCTCCAACAGCCGCTCGATCTGCTCGTCCCACAGCGGGAAGCTGGCCCGGGGGCCGATGTGGCCCCCGCACTCCTGCCCTTCGAAGACGAATCGGCGGGCGCCCTCGGCGAGGTAGCGGGTCAGCAGGCCGGGCGCCGGGACGTGCAGATAGGTGCGGGTGCCGGCCGCTTCGAGGGGCGCGGCCTGGGCGGGCCGGCCGCCGGCGATCAGCGCGTACTCGGGGGCGAACTCGGCCACCGCGGCGAGCTGTTCGGTGCGCAGCGCGGGCGGGGCGAAGCCGAGCAGGCCGACGCCCCAGGGCCGCTCGCCCAGCCGCTCGGCGGTCTCGGCCAGCAGCCGGCGCACCTGGTCGCCGTCCATGACGGCCAGGGCGAGAAAGGGCAGCCCGCCCTCGGCGGCCACGGCGGCGGCGAAGGCGGCCCCGTCGCTGACCCGGGTCATCGGCCCCTGGGCGACGGGGAGATGGCGGGCGCCGGGGCGGCGGTCCAGCGGGCGGGTGCGGGCGGCCGCGGTGAGGTGGTCGGTGAGGGCGGCGCGGACGGCCTGCACGATGCCGGCGGTGGTGTGGTGGCGCGCGGCGAGCCGGGCGGCGAACGCGCCGTCCTGGCCGACGGGGAGCAGCTGGACGGACAGATCACGGGTGCCGAGGAGACCGGTGAGGCGGGCGGGTTCCATGTCCTGGACGGCATCGGGCGCGCCGCCCGCGCGATCGGCCGGGTCGGCGCCGGGCGGGGCGAAGTCGGGCCGCCGCAGGACCCGGTGGCCGGCCAGGAGCGTGGTCTCGCTGCCGTCCATGGCGCGGAGCGCGGCGGCCACCGCCCGGGGCAGCCGGTCCGCGCCCTCGGTGGTGAGCGCGAGCTGGGAGTCGAGCAGCACCCCGGCGGCCCCGCCGGCGACGGCCGCGGCGGCGCTGTGCACACCGATGCCGCCGGCGGCGACGACGGGGACGGTCACGGACGGGTCGGCCAGGATCCGCTGGAGCAGCACACAGGTGGTGAGTTCGCCCACCCGGCCGCCCGACTCGTGGCCGCGGGCGACCAGCGCGGTGACGCCGGCGGCGCATGCCGCGGCGGCTTCCTCGGGGGTGGTGACCTCGGCCCATACCCGGCGGCGTCCGCCGTCGGCCCACTCCCGCGGGCCGGGTACCGCGGCCTCGGCGGGCCGGCCGCCGCGCGGGGCGGGGGCGGCGTAGGCCCGCGGATCGGCGAGCAGCACGGTGTCGACGGTGTCGGGCAGATCGCCGGGGGTGCAGGGGCAGCCCACCGGGATGCGCACGCCGTGGGGCAGCGGTCCGGTGCGGGCCAGCGCCGTGCGCGCCGCGTCGGCGTCCCGGCCGAGGTCCAGCAGGCCGAGCGCGCCCGCGCGGGCGGCCGCCACGACGATCCGTTCGCCGGGCTCCTCGAAGGGCGAGAGCACGACGACGAGATCCCGTGCGCAGACCTCGGGCGGAGGTCCGGCGGGGGCGGACGATCGGGGGCGGGGGGTGCCGGGGAACGGGGGCGGGGGGACCACGGGCGCTCCTTCTGCCGGAGGGGGGCGTACACGCTGACCACTGCCACCTGCGCTACCGAGTGGTAGCCCGCTTGCCGCGTTGCATCGTGGGGCCACCCCCCTGCACTGTCAACGCATCTGCGCCAGGCGGTAGTTGATTCCGCCAAGGTCACCGGGGCGCCCGGTCGGCCCGCCGTGGCGGCCGCCTTCCGCGCTCCGAGGTGCACCGCCGCGCCGGGCGTCCGGCCGCACCGGACCCGGTGCACCGCCCCGTCGAGCAGGGCCGCTCCCCGCCCGGCCCGCCGCTTCCCCACTGCGGTGCGGCACAAGGCCGCTGCCCACACGCCGTCACACCGGCGCCCCCGGGCCCCGCGATCCCCACCGGCCCGTTATCGCCCACCGGCCCCAGGGGTGGCCGATAACCGCTTCCCCTCGCTCCCCCGGCGGTCAGGGCGCCGAGGTCTCCCGGAGGGCGGCGAGGACGGCGAGCTGCTTGCGGTCCCGCTCCCGGCCGAGGTCGCGGTAGGAGCGCGAGCCGTAGGCGTCCTCGACGGCCCCGATGAGCCGTTCGGTCTGCTCGGGGCCTCCCTCCGGGCGGCCGAGGGAGTCCCACATCTCCCGCATCGACGGGCCGATGTGCTCGGCCATGTGCCGGTAGCCACCGGGGCCGCCGCCCAGGTGGGCGCCGAGGAAGGGCCCCACCACCGACCAGCGCAGACCGAGCGAGTTCACCATGATCGCGTCGAGTTCCGACGGGCTGACCACGCCCTGCTCGACCAGGTGGATCGCCTCGCGGCTCAGCGCGTTCTGCAGGCGGTTGCCGACGAAGCCGGGGATCTCCTTGCGCTCCACCACCGGGACCCGGCCGACCGAGCGGTAGAAGTCCACCGCCCGGCTGACGGCGTCGGCGCCGGTGCGCCGGCCGGGCACCACCTCCACCAGCGGGACGAGGTGCGGCGGGTTGAACGGGTGGCCGACCAGGATCCGTGCGGCGTCGTCGAGGCCGTCGGTGAAGTCGCTGGCGGGGATGGCGGAGGAGGAGCTCAACAGGAGGGCGTGGGAGGGCGCTTCGCGGATCAGGGTGGTGAAGAGCGCGCGCTTGAACCCGGTGTCCTCCGGGCCGCTCTCCTGCACCACATCGGCGTCGCGCACGGCCTCGGGGACGCCGTCGGCGAGGTGGACCCGGTCGGCGAGGCCTTCGGTGTCCAGGCCCTGCCGGGCGAGCTGCGGGGCGGCGTCCGCCAGTGCCGAGGCGACGGCCTCGGCGAGATCGGGGCGCGGGTCGGTGACGTGCACCCGCAGTCCGTGCCCGGCGAACAGGGCGGTCCACGAGAGTCCGATGGTGCCGGCGCCGACCACCGCCACGGTGGAGTAGGGCGTGCTCATGGCAGGGGCTTCCTTCCGTACGCGGGTCAGTGGGCGAGGTAGTCGTGCACCGGCGTGACCGGCGCCAGGGTGAGGTCGGTGAGGAGGTGGCTGGCGGAGACGATCTCGCGCACCGGCAGATCGGCCATCGGGGCGAGGGCGTGCGCGCACAGCTGCAGCCGGGCGGGGCCGGTCCAGGCGCCCTTGACGACCACGTCGGTGATCCGGGTGCGCACCAACTGGGCCACCTGGGGCGCCCCGTCGTAGCCCGGCACCAGCTTGAGCAGGTAGGTCGGCACGGTGATCTGCGCGGCCGCCTCCTCGGGGTCCAGCTCGTGGTGCTTGTAGCCCATGGTGGCGGTCGCCACCCGGACCGAGCCGTGGTCGAGGACGCCTACGAGCGCGCCGTGGTCCACGTACAGGGCGGGTGATCCGGCGGTCTTCGGATAGGCGCTCGCCTCGCGCCCGGAGACCGTGGCGGGGAAGTTGTCGAGGTACATGGCGTGCAGGTACTCGCCGCGCTCGCCCTCGTAGCGGACCGGGATGGCCTGGCCGGACTCGGTGTAGGGCCCGTACCCGGAGACATCGCCCATCCGCATCACCTCGAAGCGGACCAGCGGCTCGTCGATCTCCAGCGGCTCGGGGACCACCGCGCGCAGCGCGTCGTAGTCGGTGCGGTAGACGATGTTGAGGTACTCGCGGTCGGTGAAGCGCGGGTTGACGGGGGGATACGCCGGGTTCCCCAGCGGGGTGGCGTGGTGCCGGACGACGTCGTGCTGCTGCATGAGCTGCTCTCCTTACTTTCCCTGCCAGACGGGGGCGCGGCGCTCGGCGAAGGCCGTCATGCCTTCCCGTACGTCGGCGGAGGCGGCGAGGGCCGCCGTCCGACGGCGCTGGGCGGCGAAGGCGGCCGGCTCGGGCGAGCCGTCGGCGGCGTGCACGATCTGCTTCACGGCGGCGAGCGCGAGCGGGGCGTTCGCCGCGAGCCGCGCGGCCCACTCGAGTGCCGTGGCGACGGCCTCACCGGCCGCGACGACCCGGCCCGCGATCCCCAGCTGGCCGGCCCGCTCGCCGGACATCGGCTCCCCGGTCAGCAGCAGCTCCATGGCCAGGTGGTACGGGATCCGCTTGGGCAGCCGGATCGCCCCGCCGCCGGCCGCGACGAGGCCGCGCTTGACCTCCGGCAGGCCGAACCGGGCATCGGCGGCGGCCACGATCAGGTCGCAGGCCAGGGCGAGTTCGAAGCCGCCGCCCATGGCCCAGCCCTCGACGGCGGCGATCAGCGGCTTGGCCGTCACGGTCTCGGTCAGCCCGCCGAACCCGCGGCCCGGTATCTCCGGCGATTCACCGGACAGCGCGGCCTTGAGGTCCATCCCGGCGCTGAACGTGCCCTCGGCCCCGGTCAGCACGCCGACCCGCAGCGCGGGATCATCCTCCAATTCATCGACCGAGGCGGCGAGTTGGGCCGCCATGGCGGCGTTGACGGTGTTCCGGGCGCGGGGCCGGTCGAGGGTGATGAGGAGCGTCGTGCCGATCCGCTCGGTGCGGACGACGCGGGAGGTGTCGGGGCGAGGGGCGGGGGTGGTGTCGGGTGCGGCGGTCATGTGCGGGCCCTTCGGGGTCAGGGGTGTGCGGGGGCGGCGGGGTGTACGGCCGTCACCGGCGGACCGCGGCCAGTTCGTCGAAGACCTCATCGGTGTGCTGGCCGGGCAGCGGGGCCGGCCGCCGGACGGAGCCCGGGGTGGCCGAGTAGCGCACGGGGATGCCGATCGAGCGGATCGGGCCCTCGCTCGGGTGCTCGACCAGGTCGAGGAGGTGGCCCTCACGGACGTAGGGGTCGTCGGCCGCCCGGTCCAGCTCCAGCACCGGCGCCATCGGGATGCTGTGCTCGGCGCAGACCTCCTCCCACCGCGCGGTGGTCAGGGCGGGTGCGGAGCGGGCCACCAGTTCCAGGAGCGGGTCGACGTCGGCGTCCTCGATGGCCGGGCCCGCCACCCGGGGGTCCGCGGCCAGATCGGGGCGGCCGGCGGCGGCGAAGAAGTCGCGGTAGTTCTGCGGGGAGTACGGCACGATGCAGGCGAGCCCGTCGGCCGTGGGGACGGCCTGGTGGCCGCGCTTCATCGACAGGGAGAAACCGGTGGGGCCCTCGGCCGGCTCGTAGACATGGCCGGACAGGTGCTCCACGAGGTTGAAGGCGAGCAGGGTGTCCGTCATGGGGACTTCGATGTGCTGGCCGCGCCCCGTGCGGTCGCGGTGCACCAGCGCGGCCAGCACCGAATAGACGATGGTCAGCGCGGCGACCTTGTCACCGATGATCGTCGGCAGGTAGACGGGCCGGCCCAGCGCCCGGTTGGCCACGTCCACCAGGCCGGAGGACGCCTGCACCGTTTCGTCGTAGGCGGCGTGGCCCGCACGGGCGGAGTCGCCGCGGAAGCCCTGGGCGTGGGCGTAGACCAGTCCGGGGTGGCGCTCGGCGAGATCGGCATGGGTCAGGCCGAGCCGGGCCAGCGCGCCGGGGCGCATATTGGTGATCAGCACGTCGGCGGTGCCGATGAGGGCGAGGGCGCGCGCGTGGTCGGTCTCGTCCTTGAGGTTCAAGGAGACGCTGCGCTTGTTGCGGTTGACGTTCAGGTTGAGCGGAGTCATCCCGGGCGTGATGCGGTAGGGGCCCGACCGTACGGTGTCCGACGGCGACTCGATCTTGATGACGTCGGCACCCAGGTCGCCCAGGATCTGGGCCGCGTAGGGACCCATCACCACCGTGGACAGATCGATCACCCGCACGCCGTCCAACGGGCCGTCGGCGCTTTCGGTCGTGGCGTCCATGTCGCTCCCACCAGAAGTAGATGTACTGCGAATCTTTCTGACTTCGACAGTAGGCGCGACACGGTGGAATGAGAACGATCAAGAAACGAAGAAGGGCATGACCACAGCGGTCATACCCTTAGCGGTCATAGCCCTGGGTCCGGACGGTGCGGGTGCGGGCGCAAGTGCGGACGCGCACCGGCTCAGGCGAACAGCTCCTCGGCGAAGATGCGCCGCGACGCGCCGACGAGCGCTTCGAGGTCGCCGCCCGGCTCCGCCCGGTCCTTGCGGTAGAGCAGCCCGGTGGCCAACTCGGCCCGGAAGTCCACCACCGGCAGCACGGTGACATTGTCCAGCCGGTGCCGATGCATCGGACTGTCCGGCGACAGCATCGTCATCGTGAAGGCGATTCCCCCGGAAACCAGTTCCGAAGTCCCCGCGTAATCGGAACTGTTGAGGCGAATTCTCTTCTTCAGACCCGCGGAATGCAGCCGGGTATCGATTTCGTCGAAATACGCGGGCAGGGCCTCGGACGCGATGGTCACACAGGGGAACTGCTTCAGTTCGTCCAGGGTGACCGACTCCCGGCCCTCGAACCGGTCGGCGGGCACGGCCGCCCCGAGCCGTTCGCGCATGACCTCGATGAGGCCGAGCCCGGCACCGGCGACCGGCAGCCGGACCAGCGCCAGAGCCAGCCGTCCGTCCCGGACCGCCTCGGCCAGACCACCGGAGCGGCCGGGCCAGCGCTTGAGTTCGCAGGTCTCCCGGCAGGCCTCCGCCAGCTCCCGGACCCGGCCGCGGAGCGCGGGATGCACCCCGGACGGCATGCCGATGAGCAGGGTGGCGCGCTGCGGACTAACAGCCTCCCGCAGCCGCCAGGGTATGGCATGGACGCGTTCGAGCACCTCGCGCGCCATAGGCAGCAACGCGGCGCCGGCCGGGGTCAGTTCGACATGATGCGTGGTGCGGTCGAAGAGCGTCTGGTCCAGCTCGCGTTCCAGATCCTTGATCCGCTGGCTCAGAGGCGAGGCCGCCATGTGCAACCTGCGTGCCGCCTGGGAGAAATTCAGCTCTTCGGCCACCGCCACGAAGTAGCGCAGGTGCAGCATGTCCACGCGCCCACACTACCCGCGCCGGCCGGCGCGCCCCACGGCCCGGGCGCGCCGCGCACGGCACGCCCGTCACTCCGCCGGGAGCCCCAGCAGCGAGGGGTCGTCGGCCAGTTCACGGAAGGCCGCCCGCGGGTCGGCCAGCAGCTTGCGCGTGGTCAGATCGAGCAGTCCGCAGACGGCGCTCACCTCAGCGGCCACCACCCCGTCCGCCGTGCGCACGGTCTGCTCGATCCGGAACGTCTTGCCCTCGCCCCAGACGAACGCGCAGCTCACCTCGGTCTCGTCCCCGGCCCGCAGCTCCCGCCGGTAGCGGATGGTGGTCTCGATGGTCACCGGGCCGATGCGCCGGTCCACCATGGTGCTCTGCCGGATCCCGCTCGCCTGCAGCAGCGACCAGCGGGCGTGCTCGGCGTACTGGAGATACACACTCTGGTTGAGATGCCCCTGAGTGTCCGTCTCATAGCCACGCACCGTAATGCCCACGGCGAACGGCTCCGCCCCCTCATCGGCAGTGCCCGCCGCCGTACCCGCCACATCCGCCACGATCGCTCCGCTCGCCGAAGGTTGTCCCCTGACCGAGAGCCGACCCTAGGCCGAGCCGACCACCATGTCGACGATCATCCGGAGAGCGGGACGAAGTGCTCAGATCCGGCACGCCCTTGTGGTGTTCTTGAGGCGCGCAAGAACCGATACGACCCGGTCTTCCACGAGGCACCGGCGGCCGGGCCCGTACGAGCCGAACCGAGCCCAGCCGCGCCCGTCAGGGGCTGCCCGTTTTCAGGCGGAGGTTCCACTTGGTGAGGGCCTCGCCGATGGGCTGGAAGATGGTGAGGGTGGGGCCGCCGAAGTTGCCGCAGGTGGCGGGGCCGCCTCCGGAGTGGACGCCGAGCGCCATCGGGGCGCTGGGCTGGGTGACGTACGAACCGCCCGAATCGCCGGGCGCCGAGCAGGCGTTGGTGAACGACAGGCCCTCGATGACCGTGTTGCCGTAGTCCACGGTCTGGTCGACCCGGGTGATCTGCCCGCAGTGCCAGCCGCTGCTCTGCCCGGAGCGGCACATCGACATCCCGACCAGCCCCTCCTGGTAGCCGGTGACGGCGACCGGCGTACCGCCCTGGCCCGCCACGTTCGCGCTCACGGTCCAGCCCGGCCCGTCGACCCCGACCAGCCCGAAGTCGCCCTCGCGCCCGTTGACGCTGTGCCCGCCGCCCTGGTTGGACATCCCCAGGAGGCTGCCGTCCTTGCCGTAGGCGGCCTGGTCGGGGGTGAGGGTGCAGTGGCCGGCCGTCAGAAAGCCCTGGAAGTCGCCCGGCCCGGTCACCGAGAAGCCGATGGAGCAGATGCCCTCGCTGCCGGGCATCCAGCGCTCGCCGCCCACCACCGAGCCGCCCTGCTGGCGCGGCGTCTGGTCGCTGCGCTCGACGGTGACCGGGATCCTCGTCCGCGCACCGAGGCCGCGGACGGTCCGCTCGAAGGCGTCGGTCCGCGGGCCGCGCCGGGTGCGCGCGACCCGGAGCACGACTCCGTTGGCGCGCTCGTCCACCCCCCACCCGGTGACGCCCGGCACGCCGTGGCCGGCCCGGTGGGAGATCCGGCGGACGAGCCCGCCGAGCGCGGCCCGGCTGTGCGGCACCGTCCTGGCCACCGCGCCGACATCCCGTACCCTCCGCGCGTCGGCGGCGCCGGTGACCGCGACCACGAGCCGCCCCGTCGCGGGATCGAACCACATGCCGGCGGGCGGCGCGCTCAGCGCCCGGCGCACGGCGGCCACCGAGCGGTGCGCTTCGGCCTCCTGCGCGAGCCGGGTCCGCACCTGCGCCGCCGACAGCCCGAGGTCGCGCCGCATCGCGTCGAGCATGCCGCGCGGCGCGGGCTGGGGCGACGGGTCGGGCCGGGGCCCGGCGTGTGCCGGTCCGATCGGGCCGGCCGCCACCAGGACGGCGGCCACGGTCGCGCCCCAGAGGGCTGCCAGGCGAAAGCGGCGTTCCATCGGGGGTCTCCTCGCGGTGTCGGGTGCACGTCGGATCCGATGGAGCGAGCCTGCGCGACACCACGACGTGCGGCACGAGGGCGACCCCGGGCAGCATGACCGGATGACCGACGAGCCCCGCCGCCAAGTCCCCGCCGCCGACGGCGCGATAGCGCTCTCCCGGCTGCCGGAGGCGCTGCGCAAGGTGACCTACTCGGGTGCCCGCCATCCGGGAGCCGGGACACCTGAATGCCCGTCACACACCCCGGAGGGGACCGCCGGTGCCGCCGGCCCGCCCGCCCCCGGCGCCTTCGCCGACCTGGCCGGCGGCGCCAACTGCCAGCGCTACGCCTATGCCGTGCTCGGCCACTTCGGGCTGCCGGTACCGCCGTTCCGCTCCGCGGAGCTCTGGGCGGACGACCGCGCGACCCGGCGGGCCGACCGTCCGCGACCGCTGGACCTGGTGCTGTTCGACGGCGGCCCGGTCGCCGGCCGGCCCCCGGGGTACGGCGCGCATGTGGGCGTCCTCTGGGGGCCCGACCAGGTGCTGCATCTGTGCCGGGAGGTGGGCCGGCCCGCCGTCTGGCGCTTCGCCGACTTCGCGGCGCGGCCGCGCTACCGGCGGTTCCTCGGCGCCAAGCGGGTGCTGCGCACGACGGGCCGCTGACCGCTAGAAGCCGCCGTCTCCCCCGCCGAAGCCGCCACCGTCGCCGAAGCCACCGCCGTCGCCGAACCCGCCCCCGTCACCGAAGCCGCCGCCGAAGCCGTTCGGGTCGAAGTCGGATCCGGAGAAGTCCCCGCCGTCGACGCCGCCGCCGAAGTCGGCCCCGTAGGCGTCCGAGGACATCATGACGTTGCCGAGCAGCGTGCCCACGAGGAGTCCGGGCAGCAGACCGCCGCCGAAGTAGCCGCCGGCCCAGGGGCCGTAGGCCGGTCCCGCGTCCCAGTAGGGGCGGTCGCCGCTCTCCGTGCGGACCGTGCGGGCCAGCGGCTCGCGGCCGTCGTCCAGGCGGCTCTTGTCGGCGGCGCAGACCGGCACGGTGCGCTGGGCGCCGCCCGCCGGTGCCCAGGTGGCATCGACGACGGACGGGCCGTGGCGTGGGTCGAAGAAGCAGGGCAGTCGGCGCTCGGGCAGCGGCTCGCCGGTCCGGCGCGCGGCGAGGGTGGCCAGCGAGAACCTGCCGTCCTCCAGGGCCTGGGTCACGGCCTGCACCTCGCCCGGGTGCCGGGCCGCGGCCATCGCGGACTTGGCGCCCTCGTACGAGTCCAGGGCGCGGGTGTAGTCCGCGCGCATCGCGTCGTCGGCGCCGGGCTCAGCGGGGTGGAAGTCGAGCCGGTCCAGCTCCTCGCCGAAGGCCGTGATGTCCTCGTCGACGACGACCCGCAGGTCCTCCAGCGCGGCCCGCTCGGCCTCGGCCCGCCGCTTGCGGCTGCGCCGGGCGAGGGCGTAGGCGCCGCCACCGCCGACGACGATCAGCACCCCGAGCCCGATCGCGGTGCCGGTGCCGAGGCCGGAGCCGCCGCTGCCGCCCCAGGAGGACGGGGCCTGCCCACCCGCCGACTGATCCGCGGAGTCGACGAAGCTGTTCAGCCGGGCGCTGACCGTCGGGTACCCCGAGCGCTTGACCGAGCCGACGAGGTTCTGGACGGAGGCGTGCGACATCACCCGCGGGTCGGCGCCGGCATTGAAGCCGTCACCGAGGGCGACGGCGTAGACGCCGCTGATGCCGACCTTGGTGCGCAGGTCCTTCAGCAGGGTCTGCGGCGGGAAGTCGGCGGTGCGCGGCAGCACGGCGACGAAGACCGGCTTGTCCGCGTCCTTGATCTTCTTGGCCAGGCTGTCGGCCTGGGCGGCGGAGAGCTGGCCCGAGGCGCGCGGATCGACGTAGACGGGGCCCTTCTTCAGGGCGGCCGCGGCGTCGTCGAGCCCCCCGGCGGCACGGGCCTGCGGTGCCATCGCCCCGGCCGCCGCCAGCAGCAGGGCCACCAGCAGCAGAACGGGTCCGGTCAGAGCACGACGAGTTGCGGTCTTCATGTGTTCGACGCTACCCGAACCGAACTTTCCCGACATCGCCGATGTAGCGGCCGGCAGCGTTCACATCGGGGGATTTTCCTGCACGGTGGCGAGCCTGTCGCGCCGGGGATGTCCATCCAGGTGATCGCTCAGCGCGTCGTTTTTGATGATCGAAGTGCCGGGGATGTACCCGCTCGCCCCTCCCCCGAGGAAACGAGGAGACGATGTGCAGGGCCACCTCGATGGCCACCAATCTGGCCGTCGCCGTCGCCACCACCGCCGTCGGATGCATGCTGGTGATCTCGCTGGCGCCGTCGCACCCCGAGGCCGTGAAGAGCCGGCCGCGGGAGGACGGTGCGGTGGCGGCGGTGTCCGGGCATGCGGGCTCGGCCGCACGGGCCGCCACCTCGGCCCTGGGCGCACCCGCCGCCGAAGCCGACGACGGGCGCTACTTCTCGCCCCCGAAGGGACGGATCGTGGTGACCGCCCCCGCGCCGGGCGTCGACTACAAGGCGAACGGCAGCACCACGGTGGCGTGGACGAACACCACGGGTGAGCAGGTGGACATCTGGCTGTGGGCAGACAACGGCAACGGCCCCGCGGAGCGGGTGTCCGTGGTGGCGCCCCGGGCCGGTGCCGGGCGCCACGGCGAGGCGCTGGTGACGCTGCCCAACGTGCCGCCGGGCCCCCGGTACTTCCTGGAGGTGGCCACCGCCGGCGACGGCGCGGTCCGCGGTGTCAGCCGGACCTTCGCCGTCACCGCGTGACCGCCGCCGGGCGGGGCCGGGCCCGCCCTACGGTGCGTCGATGCCGACCAGGGGGCCCAGGGCGTTGCGGTGCCGCCCCGGGGAGCCGAGGGCGAGTTCATCGCTCTTGGCCCGCTTGAGGAACAGATGGGCCGGGTGCTCCCAGGTCATGCCGAGGCCGCCGTGCAGCTGGACGCACTCCTCGGCGGCGCGCACCGTCACCGGCCCGCAGTACGCCTGGGCGACGGCCACCGCCACCGGGGCGTCGGGGCTGTCGGCGGCCAGCGCGTCGGCGGCGTAGCGGGCGGCGGCACGGGCCGAGGCGACCTCCAGCCAGAGCGCGGCCATCCGGTGCTTGAGCGCCTGGAACGAGCCGACGGGACGGCCGAACTGGGTGCGCCCCGCGGTGTGGCGCACGGTCTCAGCCAGGCACCACTCGGCCACGCCCAGCTGTTCCGAGGCGAGCAGCCCGGCGCCGGTGAGCAGGGCGCGCTCCACGGCGGCCCGGGCCCGGTCCCCGGTGGCCAGCAGTCGGCCGCGGGCGCCGTCGAAGGCGAGATGGCCGAGGGGGCGGGTGAGGTCGAGCGGGGTGACGGTCTCGGTGCGCACGCCCTCCGCCGCGGCCGCGACCGCGTACAGCGCCGGCCCGTCGGGGCCCTCGGCGGGGACCAGCAGCAGCTCGGCCGAGGCGGCGTCGGCAACCGAGGTGACCCGGCCGGTGAGGGTGCCGTCGGCCGCGGCCCGTACGGCGAGGTCCGGCGGGGCGCCGGGAGCGGTGGGCAGCGGGAGGGCCAGCACGCCGATGGTGCGGCCGGCGGCGAGCGCGGCGAGCGGCCCCGTGACCTCTGCGCCGTCGCCGCAGCCGAGCAGTGCGGTCACCGCGATCACGGCGCTGGTCAGATAGGGCACGGGCGCCACCGAGCGGCCCAGCTCCTCCAGGACCACGGCGGCCTCGCGGGCGCTCGCGCCGTGTCCGCCGAGCTTCTCGGGGACCAGCAGTCCCGCGGTGCCGATGTCGGTGGCCAGCGCCCGCCACAGGCCGGTGTCGTGGGCGGAGCCGGACTCCAGGCCGGCCAGCACGGTGGCCGGGGCGCAGCGGTCGGCGAGCAGCGAGCGGACGGCGGCGCGCAGCGCCTCCTCGTCCTCGGAGTACAGCAGGTCCGGGTCGGGCGCCGGGGCGCCGGGGCGCGGTGTCGCGTCGGTCATCGGGGCAGGTCCTTCCACGCGACGTCCTTGTCGGTGCGCGGCTCGGGCGGCAGCCCCAGCACGCGTTCGGCGACGATGTTGAGCAGCACTTCCGAGGTGCCTCCTTCGATGGAGTTCCCCTTGGCGCGGAGGTAGCGGTAGCCGGCCTCGCGGCCGGTGAAGTCGACGCCGTCGGGCCGGCGCATCGTCCAGTCGTCGTAGGCCAGCCCGTCCTCGGCGAGGAACTCCACCTCCCAGCCGCTGATCTGCTGGGCGAGCCGGGCGAACGCCAGCTTCATCCCGCTGCCCTCGGGGCCGGGCTGGGGCGCGGGGGCGGCTCCCGCCCGGCCGGAACCGGCTGTGGGGGACATCTGCTGACGCAGCCGTTCGCCGGTCAGCCGGGCGACCTCGGCCTCGACCCACAGGGTCAGCAGCCGCTGGTGCAGGTCGTGGGTGCGCAGTTCGGGGCGGGCGCGCCAGTCCTCGGCGGCGACGCCGATCATGCCGCCCTCGCGGGGGATGCGGGCGCCGCCGATGGCGACGCGCTCGTTCATCAGCGTGGTCTGCGCGACCTTCCAGCCCTCGCCGACCTCGCCGAGGCGGTGGGCGTCGGGGATCCGGACGCCGGTGAGGAAGACCTCGTTGAACTCGGCCTCGCCGGTGATCTGCCGCAGCGGCCGCACCTCGACGCCGGCGTCGGTCATGTCGCACACGAAGTAGCTGATGCCGCGGTGCTTGGGGACCGCCGGGTCGGTGCGGGCGATCAGGATGGCCCAGCGGGCCAGATGCGCGCTGGACGTCCAGACCTTCTGGCCGTCCACGATCCAGTCTCCCCCGGCCTCACCCGGGTGGGAGGCGTGCTGCTCGTCGCGCACCGCGCGGGTCGCCAGCGCCGCGAGGTCGGAGCCGGCGCCGGGCTCGCTGAACAGCTGGCACCACACCTCCTCGCCGGTCCACAGGGGGCGCAGCCAGCGCCGCCGCTGCTCCTCGGAGCCGAAGCGCAGGATGGTCGGCGCGGCCATGCCGAGGCCGATGCCGATCCGTCCCGGGTCGTTGTCGGGGGCGCCGGCGGCGGTGAGTTCGGCGTCCACGACGGACTGCAGGGAGCGCGGCGCGCTGAGTCCGCCGAGGCCCTCGGGGAAGTGGACCCAGGCGAGTCCGGCGTCGAAGCGGGCGCGCAGGAAGTCCAGTCGGTCGGTGCCGGCCGGCGGGTGCGCGGCGAGCAGGGCGGCGGTGCGCCGCCGCAGGTCAGCGGCGTCGGTCATCGTGCCTCCTCCGCTCCGGGGAGCACCACGAGCCGGCCGACGGATGTCCCGTCGGCGACCCGCTGGACGGCGTCGGCGGCCGCGGCGAGCGGGACCCGCCCGCCGATGAGCGGCCTGACGGTGCCCTGCGCGGCGAGCTTGGTCAGCTCCTCGTGGCAGGCGTCGATCGCGGCCGGTTCCTTGGTCTGGTACAGGCCCCAATGCAGGCCCAGGATCGCGTAGTTCTTCACCAGGGCATGGTTGAGGGCCGGGGTGGGGATGGCGCCGCCGGCGAAGCCGACGACCACGATCCGGCCCTCGAACGCGATGCACTTGACGGACTTGGCGTAGGCCTCGCCGCCCACCGGGTCGTAGACGACGTCGGCGCCGCGGCCTCCGGTGGCTTCCTTGACGGCGGCCACGAGGTCGTCGCGGCGCCGGTCGAGCACGAGGTCGCAGCCGAGCTCTTGGGCGACCCGGGCCTTCTCCGCTCCGCCCACCACGCCGATGACCCGCGCGCCGGCGGCCTTGCCGAGCTGGACGGCCGCGCTGCCGACGCCGCCCGCGGCGGCGTGCACCAGCAGCGTCTCGCCCGGCTGGAGACGGGCCCGGCGGTGCAGGGCGAACCAGCCGGTCTGGTAGCCGACGTGCAGCGCCGCGGCCTCGGCGTCGTCCAGGGCCTCGGGGGCGGGCCGGACGGTCGCGGCGTCGACGACGGCAAGTTCGGCCAGTCCCCCGTCGGGCAGCGGCGGCTGGGCGAGCACCCGCGCGCCGAGGTCACCGGCGGCGCCCTCCCCCACGGCGAGGACCTCGCCGCAGACCTCCACACCCGGGGTGAACGGCAGCGGCGGCCGCACCTGGTAGAGCCCGCGGCACAGCAGCGCGTCCGGGAAGTTGATGTTGGCGGCCCGCACCCGCAGCAGCAGCTGTCCGGGGCCCGGCTGCGGATCCGGCACCTCCTCCAGCCGCATCACTTCACGCGGCTCGCCGTTCGCGTGTACGCGCCATGCCTTCACCTGGTGCCTCCACAGACTTGGATACGCGGTGGGGCGAAGGGCACACCGACCCCCTCGCCAGTGGCATACTAAGCGGTCGGTATCCCCGAGGGAACAGTCTCCGCCACCCGGCGACGACACCGGGCGACGACACCCGGGCGACGGCACCGGACGAGGGCGGGCCGGGGGTGGGCGCCCGCCCCCTGATGCTCCCCGGCCCCCGACGCTCCCCCACCGGCACGGCTACTCGCCGCGCAGCGCCGCCCAGGTCTCCGGGTCCTCGAAGCCGAGCGCCCACAGTCCGGTGCCGCGCACCCCGTACTTCCGCAGCAGCGGCATCAGCTCCCGGACACCGCGCGCGTCCTGGTACCAGACCTCGTGGTCGTCGCCGTCCTTGCGGTAGGTGAAGTGCGGGGTGCCGGAGCGCTCGTCGAAGAGGTAGTCCGCGTCCTCCCGCTCGCGCAGCGCCTCGACCTCCTTCCAGGTCCGGTGCGCGGCATGGCCGGTGACGCCGGTGATCCAGTCCCAGCCGTAGCCCGGGAAGGCCACCTCGATCTTGTCCCGGGGGATGGTGTCGGTGGCGTAGCGCAGGAATTCGCCGTACCAGTCCCGGGCGGACAGCGGCCCGGCCTCGCCGCCCGACCAGTGCAGGTCGTAGCCCATGATCCGGACCCGGTCGGCATACCGGCCGAGCTGCTCGTAGTCGAAGGCCTTGCCGGCCCCGCGGACCCGGGCGGGCACGGTGACGACGCACTGCGCGTCGCGGGCGTGCAGCCGCGCGCACAGCTGCCGGACGAGCGCGCTGTACCCCGTGCGCACCCGCGCGCGGACCTTCTTGTCGTGGGTGAGCGCCATCGACTCGTAGTCCAGGTCGAGCCCGTCGTACGGCCTGCTGTCCATGATCCCCAGCAGGGCCTCCACATGGTCGGCGCGCCGCTGCGGATCATGCATCAGCTCGGCCATCCGCTCGGCGCCGAGGGTCTCGGTCACAGTGGGGACGACATCGATCCCGGCGTCGTGCAGCCCGTCGATGATCCCGCGCCGGCCCGCCCCTTCGTGCCCCGCGACGGCGGTGTCCGCGGAGGCCTGGTACCAGAACGGGCTGACCGTGTGCAGCTGGGAGGCGTGCCGCAGCGCGTCGCGGTAGGCGGCGTCGATGTCGCCCCAGTAGGGGAGCCAGGCCGAGCCGGTGCGGCCGCCGTCCCTCGACTCCTTGGGCACGGCGGCCGCCGGGGACCAGGGCACCAGGAGCGCCGTTACGGCCAGGAGGAGCGCAAGACCGGTGCGCAGCCGGGAGCCCGAAGCCTGTTCCATGATCCGAGCGTGACCCGGCAACGGTACTGACGCACCGTCAGATGCGCCGAACGGGGAGGTGAGCGGAGTGGCGGGCGCGATGGTGGGCCGCCCCCGGGCGCGACACGGGCGCCCTCCCACGGCCGCCCCGCCCGCACCCGCGGTGACCAGGGACCCTTTCCCGGCGGGCCCGCACGATGGCACCCCTTGAAGGAGCGAACAGGCGTCGGGTTAGCATATGAGCACCGCCTAGCTCGAAAGATAAACCTGTGACTGTCAATGACGACTCGTTCACCAACTGGAAGAACCGCGAAGAGATCGCGGAGTCGATGATCCCGATCATCGGGAAGCTGCACCGTGAGCGGGACGTCACGGTCCTGCTGCACAGCCGCTCCTTGGTGAACAAGTCGGTGGTCAGCATCCTCAAGACGCACCGCTTCGCCCGGCAGATCGCGGGCGAGGAGCTCTCGATCACCGAGACGCTGCCGTTCCTGCAGGCCCTCACCACGCTCGACCTCGGCCCGTCGCAGATCGACATCGCGATCCTCGCCGAGTCCTACCGCACCGACGACCGCGGACTGTCGGTGGAGGAATTCACCGCCGAGGCCGTCGCCGGCGCCACGGGCACCGACAAGATCGAGCGCCGCGAGCCGCGCGATGTCGTCCTCTACGGCTTCGGCCGCATCGGCCGCCTCGTCGCCCGCCTGCTCATCGAGAAGGCCGGCTCCGGCAACGGCCTGCGGCTGCGCGCCGTCGTCGTCCGCCAGGGTGGCGAGCAGGATCTGGTCAAGCGGGCCTCGCTGCTGCGCCGCGACTCGATCCACGGCCAGTTCCAGGGCACGATCACCGTCGACGAGGCGAACAGCTCGATCATCGCCAACGGCAACGAGATCAAGGTGATCTACGCGAGCGACCCGTCGGAGGTCGACTACACGGCGTACGGCATCAAGAACGCCATCCTGATCGACAACACCGGCAAGTGGCGCGACCGCGAGGGCCTCTCCAAGCACCTGCGCCCCGGCGTCGACAAGGTCGTCCTGACCGCCCCGGGCAAGGGCGACGTGCCCAACGTCGTCCACGGCGTCAACCACGACTCGATCAAGCCGGACGAGCAGATCCTGTCCTGCGCGTCCTGCACCACCAACGCGATCGTCCCGCCGCTGAAGGCGATGGCGGACGAGTACGGCGTCCTGCGCGGCCACGTGGAGACCGTCCACTCGTTCACCAACGACCAGAACCTGCTGGACAACTACCACAACTCCGACCGCCGCGGCCGCTCGGCGCCGCTGAACATGGTCATCACCGAGACCGGTGCCGCCTCGGCTGTCGCCAAGGCGCTGCCCGACCTGGACGCGAAGATCACCGGCAGCTCGATCCGCGTCCCGGTGCCGGACGTCTCGATCGCGATCCTCAACCTCCAGCTCGCGCGGGAGACCGACCGCGAGGAGGTCCTCGACTACCTCCGCAATGTGTCGCTGACCTCGCCGCTCAAGCGCCAGATCGACTTCACCAGCGCGCCCGACGCGGTCTCCAACGACTTCATCGGCTCGCGCCACGCCTCGATCGTCGACGCCGGCGCCACCAAGGTCGAGGGCGACAACGCGATCCTCTACCTCTGGTACGACAACGAGTTCGGCTACTCCTGCCAGGTCATCCGCGTCGTCCAGCACGTCTCCGGGGTGGAGTACCCGACGTACCCGGCCCCGGTCGTCTGACCTCGGCGGACCGAGACGCCCGGTGCGGGGCGGGTGGCAGTGGGGCGGCAGCCGATACCGGTTGCTCCCCCACCGCCACCCGCCCTTGCGCGTTTCACCCCCCGCGACCGATGAGTTCCGCCCCGCCGCGTCGTCCACACGGGAGAATGGCCCCTTCCGCGCCTGCGGGAGGCGAGAGACGAGGACGAGGAGCGTGCCCGCCGTGGACCAGGAGAACGTGAGCGCCACCCTGACGGTCGCCGTGCCCGAGGCCAGGGTGTTCGCCGTGCTGGCGGACCCGACGACCCATGCCGCGATCGACGGCACCGGCTGGGTGCGCGAGGCCGCCGACCGGGCCCCACTGACCGAGGTGGGGCAGGTCTTCCGGATGGACATGTACCACCGCAACCATCCCGACGGCGACTACCGGGTGGCCAACCAGGTCCACGTAATCGACCCGCCACGCGCCATCGGCTGGCGGACGGGAACGGAGAAGGACGACGGCCGCCTGCAGTTCGGCGGCTGGACCTGGCGCTACGACCTCGCCCCGCTCGGCCCCTCCGAGACCGAGGTCACGCTCACCTACGACTGGTCCGCGGTGCCCGATCCCGTCCGCGAGTACATCCAGTTCCCGCCGTTCGGCCCCGAGCACCTGCACAACTCGCTGCGCCACCTGGCCGGGCTGGTCTCCGGCGGGTGACCTGGCGGCCCACGGCAGCTGGGTGAGGCTCAACCGGCGCCGTGCGGGACTTTGAAGCCAGCCCGAACGGCAGCCCGGGCAGCCAGCCCCTAGGTGCGTCCCGCCCGTTGCTGGGCGTCGCGCAGGGTGTCGGACGGGGTGGACCAGTGGACCCGGGTCACCGGGAAGCCGGCCTTCTCGCAGGCGTCGCAGACGAGTTCGTCGTCATCGACCACGTGGCGGACCTGGCGGTCGCGGGCGATCCGGCGCAGGATCTCCAGCTTGGTGTGCCGGGCCGGGCGCCGGTCGTGGTCGGGGCGCATCCACAACCGGCCCTCGGGCAGGCCGTGTCGGGTGAGCCAGGCCAGGGTGTCGCGGCGGCAGCGCTCCGGACGGCCGGTGAGGTAGACCACCTCGCAGTCCTCGGCGTCGCGGAGCGCCAGGGCCACTCCCTCGGCGAGCGGCGGGTCCTCGGGGGCCGCGGCGAAGAAGGCCTTCCAGTCGCGCGGGGTGCCCTCCAGCAGGTGCTGCCGGTGGGTGGCGTCGGCGAGCGTGCCGTCCAGGTCAAAGACCGCCAGGGGGCGTGCCGTCATGCCGTTGCCGTCCTCTTTCGTTTCGGTTGCCTTCGTCGCGTGGTCTGCGTTCCGTGGTCCGCGTTCCGTCGCTTCGTTTCGGTCGTCTTCGCCGGATGCCTCGGCCGGGGTGGCCGCGGGTCGGACGGACCGGACGGGTCGGACGGAATCGGTTCCCCGTACGAGGGACAGCCGAGGGTACGCGAGGGCGATACGGGGCGCGATACCCGGGCCCATGAAAGGCGCGGAAGAGGGCGGGAGAGGGCAGAAGAGGGCGCGCGGGCGGGAAAACGGCGGCACAAAAGCCTCTGCGGCCACGGCAGATGACATTCGCCATTCCGGTTCTGCGCAAGAGCCCCCAACCGGCCAGGATCAACTTTCCAGCCGATTCCCTCCGTTGCCCCGCGAATGGACAGCAGCCTGGGTAGTTTTTGTGCTGTGCCCAGATACGTCCGGCCCGAAGGCGCGGCATTCGGCGATTCCGAACCCACCGCCCTGGCCGGCACGTCGAATTCGCGATGACCGGCGA
This sequence comes from Streptomyces kronopolitis, assembly GCF_014646275.1. Lineage (GTDB taxonomy): Bacteria > Actinomycetota > Actinomycetes > Streptomycetales > Streptomycetaceae > Streptomyces > Streptomyces kronopolitis. The sequence continues at coordinate 100,624 of NZ_BMND01000002.1, read as the reverse complement.
AAGGAAATCGATACCGCATGACCACTGGAATCAAGGGCTGCGACAACCAGTCGAACTCGTTCGTGTCCTTCGTCAACGAGGAGCACGCCGGGGACAGCGAGTCGGTGTCCCCGCGGTCGTACAGCGACGCCTACGCGTGGATCTCGCAGCACAAGGACAAGCCGCTGAGCGTGCAGACCGGCCGGGGCCGGTGCATCATCTGGGACGACGACTGGAAGATCAAGGGGCAGTGGGACGACGGCCGGGGCGAGGTCGTCCTCGCCAAGGTCGAGCACAGCCCGCAGGACTACCGCATGACGGTCAGCACCACGGGAGACATCGCGCTGTCCGCGGTCTGATCCGCGGACGCGTCGGCGAAAGCGCACAGGAGCGAAAGCGGTAAGAGCGGAACCGGCAGCGAAAGAGGGGGATGGGATCAGCATGCCCATGGACAACTGGCGTATCACGAATGCCATGGAGAACCGGACCGGGAACTGGGTGTACTACATCTGTTCCGCCGCGGCGGCGTTCGCGAATCTCCATTTCAGCCGCCACGTCGACAACCCCGCCGACGACCATATGGCGACGAACGACGGAGCCTATTACTACTACGGCGTGACCGGGACCTTCAATCAGGCGGCACAGCAGGCCGACCAGGCGGTCCGCCAAGCGCTCGTCGACGCCTGGAACGACTACTTCACGGTATGAGCGGCCGCTTCCCGGCGGAGGGGAATCCGTCCGCTCGCCGCGGTGGCGTCACGGGGCGAGGGCCGCGCCCGTACGGCACGAGGCGGGCCGGCCGGATCCCTCCGCGGCCGCGTGAAAGCGCACGGGAAGCCACCGTCACGGCACGCCCCACCGCACACTCACTCGAACAGCCGTACGCTCCGCGCGCCCCCGTCCGCCGGCCACCCGGCCGGTCGCCGGGCCCCACGGCGGGCGGAGCGGCCGTCTGGCGCCCCGGAGGCGCCGCGGCACCCTTCGGAAGCTTCCCGGTCCGGACGGCCCGTCGGCCCGGGGAGAGCCCCTCCGCCGCCGTCCTGGCGGCGGATGCGCCCTTGAGCGCATCGCCCGCAAGAGATTAGGTGGAGGGCGGCAATCCTGCCGCCGCCCCACGAGGGAGAGGGATTCCATGCCCGCACGACCTGCTGTCACGGAAGCGGAGCTTGAGGCTCACCTGCGCGGAATATGCTTCAAGACCGGGCCGCCGAGCCGTCTCGGGGTCGAGATCGAATGGCTGGTCCACGACGCGCGCAACCCCCGATGTCCGGTCGAACCGGCCCGGCTGCGCAGCGCCGCCACGACCCTGCGCGCCCTTCCCCTGAACTCCCTGCTGACCTTCGAACCGGGTGGCCAGCTGGAGCTCAGCTCGCCCCCGGCCACCTCCCTGACCGGCTGCATCGAGGCCGTCACCGCCGACCTCGCCCTGGTCCGCCCCGCCATGCGGGCGATGGGTCTGGGCATGGCCGGCCACGGCCACAACCCCTGGCACCGCCCGCAGCGGGTGCTGACCGAGCCCCGCTACAACGCCATGGAGGCGTACTTCGACCGCTGGGGGTCGGCCGGGCGGTCCATGATGTGCGCCACCGCCTCCGTGCAGGTGTGCGTGGACGCCGGGTACGAGGAGCCCGGCCCGTTCGGGCACGGCCGGCGCTGGCTGCTGGCCCACCTGCTGGGCGCGGTGCTGGCCGCGGCGTTCGCGAATTCGCCGACCAGTGAGGGCTGCCCCACCGGCTACCGCACCACCCGCCAGGTCGTCTGGTCCCAGCTCGACCCGGCCCGTACGCTCGCCCCGCCGCAGGGGCCCGACCCGCGCGCCGCCTGGGTGCGCTACGTCATGGACGCGCCGGTGATGTGCATCCGCGCCGAGGACGGCCCCTGGGACGCGCCGGAGGGGCTCACCTTCCGGGAGTGGGCCCGCACCGGCGTCCCCCGGCCGCCCACCCAGGAGGATCTGGACTACCACGTCACCACGCTCTTCCCGCCGGTGCGCCCCCGCGGCCATCTGGAACTGCGCATGATCGACGCGCAGTCGGGCGAGGCCGGGTGGATCGTGCCGCTGGCCGTCACGGCCGCGCTGTTCGACGACCCGGAGGCCACGGAGTGCGCCTACCGCGTCGTCAAGCCCCTCGCGGAGACCGCCGGCGCGCGGCCCGCGCCGCGCAATCCGCTGTGGCGGCGCGCCGCCCGCGGGGCGCTGACCGACCCCGAGCTGCACTCCGCCGCGGTGGCCTGCTTCGCCGCCGCGCAGGAGGCCCTGCCGCGGCTCGGCGCCTCGCCCGAGGTGTGCGCGGCGGTCGCGGCGTTCACCGAGCGCTATGTGGCCCGCGGCCGCTGCCCCGCGGACGACCATCTCGACGCCCTGTACGCCGCGGAGGGCGACCTCATCGTTGGGAAGGACAGCCAGTGACCATCGACCCCGAGCTCCTTCGTGAGCGGGCTGCCTCGGCGCTGCTGGCCGCCCGCGACCGCACCCGCCTGCTGACCACCTGCGTCGAGCATCCCGATCTCGTTGCCCAGCACTCCCCGTTGATGTCCCCCCTGGTGTGGGACCTGGCGCACATAGGCAACCAGGAGGAGCAGTGGCTGCTGCGCACCGTCGGCGGCCGTGACGCGCTGCGCCCCGACATCGACTCCGTCTACGACGCCTTCGAGCACCCCCGCGCCAGCCGCCCCTCGCTGCCGCTGCTGGCGCCGGACGAGGCGCACGGCTATGTCGCCGAGGTCCGCGGGCGGGTGCTGGACATCCTTCAGAGCACCCCGCTGCACGGCGGCCCGCTGCTGGACTCGGGCTTCGCCTTCGGCATGATCGCCCAGCACGAGCAGCAGCACGACGAGACCATGCTCATCACCCACCAGCTGCGCAGCGGCCCCGCCGTGCTCACCGCGCCCGAGCCGCCGCCCGTCACGGACGAGATCATTCCGGCCGAGGTCCTGATACCCGGCGGCCCATTCACCATGGGCACCTCCACCGAGCCCTGGGCGCTGGACAACGAGCGGCCCGCGCACCCCCGGCTGGTCCCCGCCTTCCTCATCGACACCACCCCCGTCAGCAACGGCGCCTACCAGCGGTTCCTGGAGGCCGGCGGCTACGACGATCCGCGCTGGTGGACCCCCGAGGGCTGGGCGCAGGTACAGGAACACGGGCTGCGCGCCCCGATGTTCTGGAAGCGGGACGGCGGTCAATGGCTGCGCCGGCGGTTCGGGGTGACCGAGCCGGTGCCGCCGGACGAGCCGGTGCTGCACGTGAGCTGGTACGAGGCGGACGCGTATGCCCGCTGGGCGGGGCGGCGGCTGCCGTCCGAGGCCGAGTGGGAGAAGGCCGCCCGCTACGACCCGGTGTCCGGGCGGGCCAGGCGCTACCCCTGGGGCAACGAGGACCCCACACCGGCCCACGCCAACCTCGGCCAGCGGCATCTGCGGCCGGCTCCGATCGGCAGCTACCCGGACGGGCAGTCCCCGCTGGGCGTCCGGCAGCTGATCGGCGACGTGTGGGAGTGGACGTCGAGCGACTTCCTGCCCTACCCGGGGTTCGCCGCCTTCCCCTACCGGGAGTATTCCGAGGTGTTCTTCGGCGACGAGTACAAGGTGCTGCGCGGCGGGTCGTTCGCGGTCGATCCGGTCGTCTGCCGGGGCACCTTCCGCAACTGGGACCTGCCGGTGCGGCGGCAGATCTTCGCCGGCTTCCGTACCGCCCGCGACGCCGACCCGGAGGCGGGCGCATGAGGCGCACCGCCCGGCCGGCCCGGGAGGCCGATAGCTGATGTGCCGTCATTTCGCCTATCTGGGACCGGAGATACCCGTCGAGCGGCTGGTGCTGTCCCCGCCGCACAGCCTCTACCGGCAGTCGTGGGCGCCGCGCCACCAGCGGCACGGCACGGTCAACGCGGACGGCTTCGGCGTCGGCTGGTACGCGCCGGGCGACCCGGTGCCCGCCCGCTACCGGCGGGCCGGGCCGATCTGGGCCGACGAGCAGCTGCCCGATCTGGCGCGGGTGGTGCGCACCGGCGCGCTGCTCGCCGCCGTGCGGGACGCCACGGTCGCCGGTGCGGACGCCGAGGCCGCGGCCGCGCCGTTCGCCGCCGGACGCTATCTGTTCAGCCACAACGGCGCGGTGACCGGCTGGCCCGCCTCGCTCGCCCCGCTGGCCGCGGAGCTGCCCGCAGGCGAGCTGCTGAGGCTGCCGGCCCGCTGCGACGCGGCGTTCCTGTGGGCGCTGGTGCGCCACCGCCTGGAGCGCGGCGACGAGCCCGGTGAGGCGCTGGCCGCCACGGTCACGGCCGTCGCCGCCGCCGCGCCCGGATCCCGGCTCAATCTGCTGCTCACCGACGGCACCACCATCGCCGCCACCGCCTGGGGCGACACGCTCTGCCACCTGGCCGTCCCCGGGGGCGGCACGGCCGTCGCCTCCGAACCGTACGACGATTCCCCCCACTGGACGGAGGTTCCGGACCGCACCCTGCTGCGGGCCACCCGGACCGAGGTCCACCTCACCCCGCTCAAGGAGCCCGCCACGTGAGCCCCCTCAGCATCACCCGCACCCTCCCCGCCGACGCCACCGCGGCCGCGCTGCGCGCCGATGTCACGCAGGGGCTGTCCCGCAGTCCCAAGCAGCTGCCGCCCAAGTGGTTCTACGACGCCCGCGGCAGCGAGCTGTTCGAGGACATCACCAAGCTGCCGGACTACTACCCGACCCGCGCCGAGCGGGAGATCCTGCTCACCCGCGCCGACCACATCGCCGCGGCCACGCAGGCCCGCACGCTGGTCGAGCTGGGCTCCGGCTCGTCCGACAAGACCCGCCACCTGATCGGCGCGCTCGGCTCGCTGCACACCTATGTGCCCATCGACGTCAGCGAATCGGCGCTGGCCGCGGCGGGTGAGGCGCTGCTCACCGAGCACCCCGGACTGACCGTGCACGCGCTGGTCGCCGACTTCCAGCGGGGCATCGAGCTGCCCGACACCCCCGGGCCGCGGCTGCTCGCCTTCCTCGGCGGCACGCTCGGGAATCTGCTGCCGGAGGAGCGCGCGGCCTTCCTGCGCTCGGTGCACGCCATGCTGTCGCCGGGCGATGCCCTGCTGCTCGGCACGGACCTGGTCAAGGACGAGGCCACCCTGGTGGCCGCCTATGACGATCCGCAGCGGGTGACCGCCGCGTTCAACAAGAACGTCCTGGAGGTCATCAACCGCGAGCTGGGCGGCGACTTCGATCCGGCGGACTTCGACCACGTCGCCGTGTGGGACGCCGAGCAGGAGTGGATCGAGATGCGGCTGCGGGCCCGCAAGGACCTGACGGTGAAGGTCCCCGGGGTGGATCTCGCGGTGACCTTCGCCGCGGGCGAGGAGATGCGCACCGAGGTCTCGGCCAAGTTCCGCCAGGAGGGGGTGCGCGCGGAACTCGCCGCGGCCGGACTGGAGTTGGACAGCTGGTGGACGGACAGCGCGGACCGTTTCGCACTGTCCCTGGCCTTCCGCGTCTGAGCGCTTCGCCACCCGGCCGGTGTGACCAGGGGGTCCCGCCGGCCGGGTGTCATGTCCACGGTCGATGTGGTTCGATGCCCCGATCGCAGCTTCGTACCGGAGCGGCCGGTGCGGGGGCACGCAGACTCGACGGACAGGGGAAGCGGCATGGGGCTGGGACTGGATCGGCGGGGGTTCCTCAGAGGCGCGGTCGGACTGTCGGCCGCCGGGGTGCTGACGGGCCTCGGCAGCGGGCAGTCCACGGCGAGCGCGGCCCGGCGCCGCCGCACCGCGGTGTCCGTACAGGACTGGATGTCGGCGCTCGGCGACGCCACCCCCGTCCAGCGGCTGACGATTCCGGGCACCCATGACTCCGGCGCCCGGATCGGCGGCCCCTGGGTCGCCTGCCAGAACACCGCCGTGGACGCCCAACTCGCCTCCGGCATCCGCTTCCTGGACGTCCGCTGCCGGGCCATCGACGGCGTCTTCGCCATCCACCACGGCGCGTTCTACCAGCAGCTGATGTTCGGCGATGTGCTCAACGCCTGCCGGGCGTTCCTCCAGGCGCACCCCTCCGAGACGGTGCTGATGCGGGTCAAGCAGGAGTACTCGGAGGTCTCCGCCGACGACTTCCGCCGGATCTTCGTCAGCTATCTGGACGACAAGGGCTACCGGCCGCTGTTCCGCCTGGACGGCGGGCTGCCGACGCTGGGGCAGGCCCGCGGCCGGGTCGTGCTGCTGGCGGACTCCGACGGCCTGGGCGGCGTCCGCTACGCCGATCCGCAGCTCTTCGACGTCCAGGACGACTACATGGCGGAGCCGTTCGGGAAGTACCCGAAGATCGAGGCCCAGTTCCGCAAGGCCGCCACCCAGCCGGGCAAGCTCTTCGTCAACTACGTCAGCACCTCCGCCTGGCTCCCGCCCCGCTCCAACGCGGACCGCCTCAACCCGCAGGTCAAGGCGTTGCTGACGGGCCCGGAGGGCAGCCGCTGGACGGGCCTTGGCATCGTCCCGATGGACTTCCCGAACGAGGCCGGGCTGGCCGAGGTGCTGATCGCGCACAACCTCGCGGGGCAGGCGGTCCGGCTCACCCGACCGGCCTAACGGAACCGCCGCCGCGCCCCGCCGCCGTCCCGCACGGCACGACCCGGCCATCCGGCCTACCGGACCCCGGATGTGACGGGTGTTCCGCTGCCGCGCGGGCGCTCTCCTGACCCTTGGCGCGAAGGAAATGCCCAGGTGAGCCAACCGCGACGCGCCTCCCTGCATCAGACTGGGTGAAATGTCTGCTTCCGGTGCCGACCCCCGCCCGACGGGGTGACACCGGCTGATGCGGGGAGGCGGCGGCTGGTGACGACGAGCGAACGCGGTACCGCGCCGGCGGACGACCCCGGGCGGACGCAGGAGGGCGCCGGAGCACCGGCGGCCCCCGCATGCCCGGCTCCCGGCGGGCCGCCGTGCACGGGGCGCGGCCGGCCCGGCGTTCCGCTGCGGACCTCGCTGGCGCTCGGGGTGGTGGCCATCGTGGTGGGCAGCGCGGCACTGGCGCTGCGCTCCTCCTCGCACGACCCGTACCTGGCCGCCGGGGACCCCGCCTCCGGTGCGTATCTCGCGCCGCCGGCCGAGGGTGACCGGGCCGCCGCGGCAGTGCTCTCCGGACCGTATGTGGAGCGGCCCGGGCCGCTGGTCCCGACCCGCCGCCCCACCACCGCGGCCACCCCGACATCGGTGTCCCGGCCGCTGATGGCGGCCCCGGCGGAGCCCGCTCCGGCGGTCGGCGCGCTCTTCTCCCCCGACGACGACGGCAATCCGGTCCACCACTGCACGGCCAGCGTGGTGCACTCGCCGGCGGGCGATCTGGTCGTCACCGCGGCCCACTGCGTGCACGACGACGGCTTCCGCACCCGGCTGGTGTTCGCACCCGGTCTGCACGACGGGGTCGCGCCGTACGGGCTGTGGGTGCCCAGCCGGATCGATGTCGACCCGCGCTGGGTCAGCAACCGGGACCCCGACCACGATGTGGCGTTCCTGCGAGTGCGCCGGGCGGGGCGGGCCGGCGGGCCGATCGAGGAGGTCACCGGCGCCGAGCGGATCCGCTTCGACGCGCCGCCCGGGCGCCCGGCGCAGCTGACCGGCTACCCCGAGGACCAGGACAGACCGGTCAGCTGCCGGCACACCGCGGACGTCCAGAGCCCGTCCCAACTCCGGTTCGCCTGCCCGGGGTTCCCGAACGGGACGAGCGGCGGGCCGATGCTCACCGACCTCGATCCGGCCACCGGCACCGGCTCGCTGATCGGGGTGATAGGCGGTCTCGACGAGGGCGGTGACGACCTCGTGTCGTACAGCAGCCGGTTCGGCGCGGATGTGGCCGCGCTCTACCGGCGGGCGACCGCGGGACCGGTCACGAAGGCGGCCCGGCCGGCCCCGGGGACCGCGGCGCTCGGGGTCAGGCCCCGCGCGGCACCACGGTCTTGAGGACGGACGGCAGCGGATACCAGTCGGCGGTGGCGAAGCTCGCGTGCGCCGAGGCGAGCTGGCCGACCCGGGCCAGCGCCTGCGCCTCGGTCGGGTGGGTGGCGTCGATGGCCGGCGGCACGTTGTGCGCGTCGGTCATGATGAGCAGGTAGTGGCGGGTGTCGTACCAGGAGGTGTCGATACTGCCGTTCAGATAGGTCGCGGCGTCCCCGTCGAAGACCACGAACCAGGGGCGCAGCGCCGGGTCCGCGTAGCGCTCGCGGGGGTCGCCGGGGGCCGCGCCGTGCACCGCGGGGAACGCCGTGGACTGCGCCAGCTTCCCCTGTGCCGCGAGGTCCTTGAGGTGGCCGGCGTACTCCACGTCCGTCCACAGCTTGTCGAACGGGTTCTTCTCCTCGACGGTGCCCGGTATCAGCTCGAAGAGGAACTTGCCGGCCAGGTCGGCACGGGCGGGCCAGCCGCCGGCCCGCACCGCGTCGTCCAGGGTGGCGTGCCCGCCGATGAGGTTTCCGGGGCCGTAGACGGCGTCGCCCAGCTTCTGGCGCACCAGCGCGTCGAACTCGGCCGGGCCGCGCCCGCCCTTGGCGTTGAAGCCGTCCTTCATCTCGACCTTGAACAGGATCGGACGGTGGCCGGGGTGGGCGTCGTGCCAGGCCTTCATGTCGGCGAGGCAGCCGGCGAAGTCCTGGTTGCGGGCCCTGGTGCGCAGCTGCGAGGCGTCGGCCGCGCCCTCGCAGTTGCTGTCGTTGCCGAACGGGTTGGCGTGCGAGACCCGGAAGGACCTGCCCAGGCCGTTCGTCCAGAGGTCGAGTTCGAGCAGCGCGGCGCCGGAGTCCAGGGCGTCCGCGAAGTACGGGTACTTCCCCTTGTCGTAGGCGTTGTGCACGCCCACGGACGTGCTGGTGCCGTACGTCGTGCCGGCCGGCTCGGCGCCCGCCGGTCCGCTCACCGCGAGCAGTGCCGCCGCCGCGACGGCGACCGTTCCCACACTCCGCTTTCCGTTCATGTTCCCCGCTCTCCTGGAGGTCGTCGGCCGTCCGGCACCGGTCCGGCGGCGGCCCGTCCGGTCGGTCGCCCGGACGATCGGGGAGCAGCGTACGGGAGTTGTGCCGCGAGGGGACCGCGAGAGCGGCGCCGACCTCGTCGGCGCCGCTCGGTCGGGCAGTGCGGACCCCGTGCGGGGGCGGGGGTCAGCCCGCCGCGTAGACGTCCTCGATGTAGCGGCCGGAGGCGGTCAGTTCGCGCAGCCAGGCCTCGGACTCCTGCGGGGAGGCGCCGGTGTGGGTGCCGTGCAGGGCGCGGAAGGCGTCCCGGACGCCGGGCGCCATCCGGCTGCCGTCGCCGCAGACATACACCCGCGCGCCGGCCTGGAGCAGCTCCCACACCTCGGCGCTCTCGGCGGCGATGCGGTGCTGGACGAAGCGGTGGCCGTGCTCGGGGCGGGCGCTGAAGACCGGGCGCACGGACACCGCGCCGGCGGCCTCGGCGGCGGCGAACTCCGCGGCGTGCAGGAAGTCGCCCTCGGGGTCGTCGCAGCCGAAGTAGAGCCGGGCGGGCGCCGTCTGCCCGGCGGCGACCCGGTCGGCGACCGCGCCGCGGAAGGGCGCCAGGCCGGTGCCCGCCGCGACCAGGATGACCGGCGTCCCGTCCGCCGGATCGAGGCGGAAGGCCTCACGGCAGGGCTGGACGCGGGCCAGGACGGTGTCGCCGGGGCGCAGCGTGTGCAGATGGGTCGAGCCGGTGCCGCCGGGCAGCAGCGAGACCATCAGATCGGCGTGCCGGGCATCGGCGGCCGGTGAGGACGACAGCGAGTAGTGGCGGATGCGCAGCGGCGGCAGCAGCTCCAGCAGCACCGGCCAGGGCAGCGCCCCGCGCAGCGCCGGGTACGCCCCGATCAGCTCGATCAGGGTGCGCGGGTCGTCCTCGGCGAGGTTCTCCAGGGCGATCCGCTCGGGCGGGCACGGGTTGTGCGCGGCCAGCACGGTGCGCTGGTCGGGGGTGGGCCGCTGCCCCAGCTCCAGGTGGTGGGTGAGGAGCTCACGCACCGTCAGGGGACGGTCGACGGGCAGCGTGTCGCGGGCGGGCCGGCCGGCGCTGTGCAGGGCCAGGAGGGTGTCGAGGTCGGCGCCCAGGGCGTGGGCGGCGCGTTCGACGGCGGCGGGGGTGTTGGCCGGGAGCACGGCGAGGTGGTCGGCGGTGCGGTAGCTGACGCCGTCGGGCAGCGCGATCCGCAGGAAGCGCTTGGGCCGCGGCCAGCCCTCGGCGGTCAGGTCACGGGCCTCGGTGACGGTCATCGGGACGAGGTCGTGGCGGGCGGCGAGCGCGTCCAGCGGGCCGCCGGTGATCTCGGTGACGGTGTAGCCGGTGTCGTGCGCGGCGGGGGCGGCGGCGCCGACGGTGTCCGGGTCGCCGTAGCGGGTCAGCAGTTCGGTGCGCAGCGCGGCGGTGAACTCCTTGACGGTGCCGCCCAGGTCGCCGGAGGCGTCGGCCTCGGCGCGCGGCAGCAGCCGGTGCGCGCCCAGGGCGTCCAGCCGGTCGTCGATCAGGGTCGGTATGTGCTGGTAGGTGGCGGCCCAGTTGCGGTCGCCGACCCCGAGGACGGCGAACGGCACATCGGCGGCGGCGCCCTCGGGCGCGGTGTTCAGCCACTCGACGAACGCGGCGGCGTCATCGGTGGGCCGGCCATTGTAGGAGGCGGCGACGATGACGACCGGCCGGTCGTCCGGCAGGGCGCCGGCCGCCGCGTCGAGCGCGGCCACCTCGGCGGCGCAGCCCAGACCGGTGGCCTCGTCGGCGAGCCGCTCGGCGAACTCCCGGCAGGTGCCGTAGTTGCTGCCGTGCAGCACCAGCAGCCCGGTGCCCTGGCGCACCCGCGTCGCCAGCCCCTCGTCGGTGGCGGCGTCCCGGTCGGCGGCCTCGCCGCTCCCGGGGAGCACGGCCAGCGCGGTACGGACCGCCGCGCGGTCGGCGGGCGTGCGGGGCGCGAGGGTCAGCGTGAACCCCTCGGGCTTGAGGGTGAGCGTCTCCTTGATGCGCAGCTGGTAGCCGGCGTGGTCGATCAGCCGGTAGCGGTGGGCGAGGAGAGCCAGCAGCATGGTCGCCTCGTGGAGGGCGAACTGCCGCCCGATGCAGGCGCGTTCACCGGTCCCGAACGGCTTGTACGCGTGCGGGGAGCGGGCCGCCTCGGCCTCCGGGCTGAAGCGGGAGGGGTCGAACAGCTCGGGGTTGTCGCCCCAGGCCGGGTCGCGGTGCAGCATCGGGGTGAGCACGGTGACCAGCTCGCCCGCCTGCACCGGGATCCGGCCGCCGAGCAGGGTGTCCTCGCGGGCCTGGCGGCTGAAGGCGGCGGCCGTGGGCCACAGCCGCAGCGCCTCGTTGAGGACCTGGCGGGTGAACGGCAGCCGGCCGATGTCCTCGAACGACGGGTCGGGATCGGCCTGGTCGCCCCACAGCTCGTCCGCCTCGCGCTGCACCATCCGCAGCGCCACCGGGTCCTTGAGCAGGTGGTAGAGGGCGAAGGACAGGGCGCCCGAGGTGGTCTCGTGGCCCGCGATCAGGAAGGTGATGACCTGGTTGCGGATGTTGGCGAGGTCGAGGGTGGGACCGTCCGCAGCGCCGCCCTCCCCGCCCCGGGCGCCGAGCATCAGGCCCAGCAGATCGTCGTCCCCGCTCTCCCCGCTCGCCGTCCGGGCGGCGATGACCTCGTCGACGACGGAGGCGAGGTAATCTGCGTCGGCCTGGAACGCCGCGTCCGCCGCCGAGTGGTCGGCGTCGGGGTCCCGGGAGAACTTCGTCATGCTCCACTCCAGGCAGCGCACCATCGCCTCGACGAAGGGGTGCGCGCCCTCCCCGCGGGAGAACGACTCGAAGTCGAAGCCGAACCCGGCCAGTCCGATGGTGTCCAGCGTCATCCGGGTCATGTCCTCGGCGACGTGGACGGGCGTGCCGTCGGCCACCCGGCGGTCCCAGGACGCCATGACCCGGCGGGCGACCTTGAGCATCGCCGGGTGGTAGGTGCGCATCGAGCCGAGCGCGAAGGCCGGCATCAGGACCTCGTGCGCCTTGGCCCAGTTCGGCTCGTCGTTGTAGGCGGTGAACAGACCGTCACCGGCGAACTCCCGGACGTTCTCCAGCACGACCGACACCCCCTTGCGGAAGCGCGATTCGTCGGCGACCTCGGTGACCAGGTCGAGCGAGGAGACGAACAGCGACCGGTGGTCGCCGTACTTGCGCCGGTAGGCCGGGCCGTGGACCCGGGTGAGGTCCATGGCCTGCTGAATGGGCGTCCCGGTGAGCCCGACCTCGGTGAGGTCGGCCAGCGGAATACCGTCATCGGCGGCGCGTTCGTCACTGTGGAGCGCAATGGTGTCGGTCATGTCTCCAGCGTGCAGGGCCCGGAGCCCCGGTCGGGCACGGACAACTGCATGATTGTGCAGTGGTTTTTCCCCACCCGCCCTTGCACAGCGACCGGAGAAGCGTCCATGGAGAACGAGACCGCCGACGGGGCATCAGGTGCCGGTGACCCCGCCGTGCCGCCCTGCGAGCCTCCCCCGCCCGATCCGGCCGGGCCCTACGCGGGCGGCCCCTGGCGCAACTACTTCCTGATCCTGCTGGACCGCATCCCCACACCGATCGCGGTGTGCACGGCCCACGGCGAGGTGATCATCGCCAACCCGGCCATGGCCACCGAGTGGGGCGCGCACGCCGGAGCACTGCGCGGCCGCAATCTGCTGGATCTCTTCGAGCCCCGCGCGAAGGCGCAGCTCGACCGGCTCACCGAGGCCCTGCGGCTGGGCCGCCGGTCACGCTATCCGATCGAGGTGCGGTGGCCGGCCGGCCCCGACGGCACCGCACGGGAAGGGGAGCTGACGATCGACCCGGTGGGCGACCCCTCGGTGCACCCGCCCGCGCTGCTGGCGCTGCTGCGGGTGCGCGAGAGCGGCCCGCCTCCCGCGCCGCGCGGCTCGGCCAGCCCGGTCGAGGCGCGGATCCTGGCGCTGGCCGCGGGCGGCGCGACCACGGCGTCGATCGGGACGGCGCTGGGGCTGACCGTCGACGGGGTGAACTACCACCTCACCCGACTGGCCCGCCGCTGGCGGGTCCAGGGCCGTACCGCGCTGGTGGCCAGGGCGTACGTACTGGGCGTGCTGGCGGCGGACAGCTGGCCGCCGGAGCCCGCCTGACCGTCCGGGGCGGCGGGCCCGGGGAGACCGCCGGGCCGCCGGGCCGGCAGCACGCGTGTGCGGATAACCTCCCTCGTGTGGAGGACAACGAGCAGCACGAGGCACCCGGCGGGCACCGCGAGCACGACGGGCACAGCGCACACGCGGACGAGCGGTTCGAGCGCGGGACGGACGGCCCGAAGGTCATCGTCGTCGGCATCGACGGCTCCGACTCGTCGTGGCGCGCCGCCGCCTACGCGGCGGGGCTGGCCCGGCGTCAGTCCTCGAAGCTCGCCCTGGTCTACGTCCAGCCGGTGCTGCCGGCCGGGGCGGCGATGGGGGCGCCGGTCGCCGACACCACGGACGAGGTGGCCGAGGAGCTGATGGCCGAGATCCGCCGGGCGAGCGAGCGGCCCTCGGGGACGCATCCCCTGCGCTGGGAGTTCCACACGCTGCGCGGCGACCCGTACAACGGCATGGTGCGGATGGCCGACGACCTCAAGGCCGACGCGGTGGTGGTCGGCGCCTCGGAGTCGGCCGGGCACCGCATCATGGGCTCGGTCGCCGTGCGCCTGGTCAAGGCCGGTCGCTGGCCGGTCACCGTCGTCCCCTAGGTCGTGTCCGCAGGGGCGGCCGCTCCGCTGGTGGGGCCGGGCGGGCTGAGGCACGGTGGGAGGTGGACGGGCGGAGCGCCGCCCCGGCGAGGGAGACCACCGTGACCGACCGCACGTACCGCGTGACCGAGATCGTCGGAACGTCCCAGCAGAGCATGGACGCCGCGGTCCGCAACGGCATCAAGCGCGCCTCGCAGACCCTGCGGAACCTCGACTGGTTCGAGGTGACCCAGGTCCGCGGGCATATCGTCGACGGCGAGATCGATCACTACCAGGTCGGTCTGAAGGTCGGGTTCCGGCTGGAGGAGACCGACTGACACCCGTGCGCGTACGTTTCCCGGCGAGTCCCCGCCGTCCGGGGACCGCTCCGTGGCGTCGCCTTCCTTAGTCGTCCCCGAGGGTCCATGATGAGCCGCCGTCGGACCACATCGGAGCGACGGAGGGATGACGCATGGGGCTGCGCGCGGGACAGGGCGTATTGCGCCGCAAACCGATCGAACACATCGAAGAGGCGGAAGGCAGCGCGAGCGAGCAGCTCACCCGGGCGCTCGGCCTCTGGCAGCTGACCGCCATCGGTGTCGGCGGCATCATCGGCGCGGGCATCTTCACCCTGGCCGGCACCGTCGCGAACGGCAAGGCCGGCCCGGCCGTGCTGATCTCGTTCCTCATCGCGGGCATCGCGAGCGCCGCGGCCGCCTTCTCCTACGCCGAGTTCGCCGGGCTGATCCCGAAGGCGGGGTCGGCCTACACCTACGGCTACGCGGTCCTCGGCGAGGTGGCGGGCTGGTTCATCGGCTGGGACCTGCTGCTGGAGTACACCGCGATCGTGGCGGTGGTGGCGATCGGCATCTCCGGCTACTTCGGCTTCCTCCTCGGTGAGCTGGGCGTCGACCTGCCCGCCTGGATGCTGGGCGCGCCGGGCACGGGTCCTGGGCACCGGGTCGACCTCTTCGCGGCGGTGCTGTGCCTGCTGATCGCCTACCTGCTGACCCTGGGCATCAAGAACGCCGCGCGCTTCGAGACGATCGTGGTGGGCCTGAAGGTCGTCGTGGTGATCGTGGTCATCGCGGTCGGCTTCTTCCACATCAACACCGCGAACTACCACCCGTTCTTCCCGTTCGGGGTGAGCGGCGCCTTCACCGGGGCGGCCACCGTCTTCTTCGCGGTCTTCGGCTACGACGCGATGAGCACCGCGGCCGAGGAGTCCAAGGACGCCCAGCGCCACATGCCGAAGGCGATCCTCTATTCGCTGGCCATCTCCATGGTGCTGTACGTCCTGGCCTGCCTGGTGCTGACGGGGATGCAGAACTACCGGCAGATCGACCCGGAGAGCGGCTTCTCCTCGGCGTTCAAGTCGGTGGGCCTGAGCGGTCTGGCGGACGTCATCGCGGTCGGCGCGATCATCGGCATCCTGACCGTCATGTTCACGTTCATGCTCGGGGTGACCCGGGTGTGGTTCTCGATGAGCCGGGACGGGCTGCTGCCGAAGTGGTTCGCCAAGACCAGCGCCAAGCACCGGGTGCCGACCCGCGTCACATGGATCGTGGGCTTCGCCTCCGCGGCCATCGCCGGCTTCCTGCCGATCGGTGAGGCCGCCGAGCTGACGAACATCGGGATCCTGCTCGCGTTCGTGGTGGTCTGCGTCGCGGTCATCGTGCTGCGCTACAAGCGCCCCGAGCTGCCGCGGACGTTCCGTACGCCCGGGATGCCGGTGGTGCCGGCCATCGGGGTGTGCTTCTCGCTCTGGCTGATCACGTTCCTGGAGTGGCAGACCTGGGTCCGGTTCGTGGTGTGGTTCCTGATCGGCATGGTCATCTACTTCTCGTACTCCTACCGCCGTTCGAACCTGGCGCGGGCGGAGGGGGCCGCCTCCGGTACGGACGGCGGCGGCACGGCGGGTTAGCCGCGGCGGCCGCCCGGGCGGCGGCACGCGACGGGGACCGGCGCAGGCTCTCCGCCGGTCCCCGCGCGCGGTCAGAAGACGAACGGCCCCGGCGACTGCGGGGTGGTGGCCTTGCAGGTGGCCGTGATGCCCAGCACCACGACCGTCAGCGAGGTGGCCGCCAGGCTGTCCCCCGGGGCGACCTTGCCGGTGAGGGGACCGGTGGAGACCTCGCCACCGGCCGGGATCGCCGGGTTGGCGCTGCCCTTGAACTGGGTGGTCCCGGAGCCGTTCTTGGTGAGGGTGAGGGTGGAGGTGACCGAATTCGCGCCGATGGGTATCGGGGAGCTGATGGCCTTGGTGGCCAGGCTGATGGTGCCGGTGGTGCCCTTCTCGGTCGCGGTGAGCGTCGCCGAGCCGGAGCCGTACCAACCGCAGTCGAACGAGAGGGTCGCGGTGCCGGGGGTCACCGCGCCGGCGGCCGGCGCCATGCCGAGCGTGCCCGCGGCGGCGAGGGCGACGCAGAGCGCCGTTCCGAAGCCGAGTCTGCCGGGTCTGAGGTGTCTCATGGGGGTACCGCCTTCGTGAGGGGGGTGCGGGTCGATGCCACCGGCCGTCGAGGGGGTACGCGAGGGAACGGCAGGCAGCCGCGCGGGGGCCTCAGCCGGACCCCGTGCCGATCGGGCGCCATGATCTGACGGACAGTCACCAACCCGTATGACGCTGCCCATTGAGACACGCACCCCAAGAGAGAGCAAGGCAGGTACCGCATGATTTTCGGCGCTCCCACCAGCGGTTCACCGCACCCCTCCCCTTGCCTCACCACGGCCACCGGGGCCACACCCGCCCCCGCCTCCGGGCCCCGGAAGCACCGGAGTTACCGCCACGCCCTCTTGACGCACATCGGGCCGACACCAAGAATGAGCGCGCCTTGACAACGTTGTCGAACGCCGGGCGCCGCCTGCCGTCCCCGCGCGCCCGGCGCTCCCGTGCGACGACGACCCGACCCCGGAGGTCCGAATCCATGCCATGGCTCAGACGTACCCGGCTGCGTACCGCGGGCGCGGTGCTGGCGGCCGCGCTCCTCGGGTGTGCGCTCACGGCCCCCGCCGCGCAGGCCGCGCCGCCCGGCGGCCCGCTCACCGACCTGGTCAACCCGTTCATCGGCACCCGCAACGACGGCAACACCTACCCGGGTGCCGCCGTCCCGTTCGGCATGGTGCAGCTCAGCCCCGACACCGGCCACTACGCCGGCTACGGCTGGGACGACGACCACATCCGCGGCTTCAGCGCGGTGCATCTGTCCGGTGTCGGCTGCGGGATCGGCGGTGATCTGCCGGTGCTGCCCACCACGGGCGACATCACCGAGACCGACAACGCCAAGTACGCGGCCGCCTACGGCCATGACGACGAGTCGGCCCGCCCCGGCTACTACCGCGTCGGTCTGAAGTCCTACGGCGGGATCACCGCCGAACTCACGGCCACCGCCCGCACCGGCAAGCAGCGCTACACCTTCCCGGCCACCGACCGGGCCAATGTACTGCTCGACGCGGGCCAGTCCCTGCACCGGACGGTCTCGACGCGGGTGGAGGTGCTCGACTCCCGCACCATCCGCACGACGATCACGGGCCGCGGCTTCTGCCAGGACACCGAGCCGTACACGGTCCACACGCTCACCCGCTTCGACCGCCCCTTCGCCTCGTACGGGACCTGGGACGGCGACAAGGTGACGGCGGGCTCCCGGGACTCCACCGCCACCGGCCGGCACGGGGCCTACGCCCGCTTCGACACCCGCACGGACCGCACCGTCGAGGCGACCACCGCGATCAGCTATGTGGACGCGGCGGGCGCGGCGGGCAACCTGCGGGCCGAGGGCGGCCGTTCCTTCGACCGGACGAGGGCCGCGGCCGACGCCGCCTGGGAGCACCGCCTGGCGCTGGTGCGCACCCAGGGCGGCGACCAACCGCTGCGCCGCACCTTCTACTCCTCGCTCTACCGGTCCTTCCTCGCGCCGAACGTCGGCAGCGACGCGGACGGCCGGTACACCGGCTGGGACCAGCGCGTCCACCGGGCCGAGGGGTTCACGTACTACCAGAACTGGTCGCTGTGGGACACCTACCGCACCCAGGCGCAGCTGCTGGCTCTGCTCGCGCCGGGCGAGTCCCGCGACATGGCGCTGTCGGTGCTGCGGATCGACAAGGAGAGCGGCTGGCTGCCCAAGTGGGGGTACGGCACGGTCGAGACCAACGTGATGACCGGCGACCCGGTCACGCCCTTCCTCACCAACGCCTATCAGCAGGGGCTGTTGCGGGGCCATGAGGAGGAGGCGTACGCGGCGCTGAAGAAGAACGCCGACGGGGTGCCGCCGGCCGGCTCCCCGGCCGTCGGGCGGGAGGCCAACGCGCCGTACGTGCGGGGCGGCTTCGTGCCGTACCTCAAGGACCACCGGCCGCCGAAGGCCGGCGACTCCGACTTCGCGCAGGGCGCCTCGGCGACCCTCGAATACGCCCTGTCGGACGCGATGCTGGCGCGGATGGCCCGCGATCTGGGCCACGGCGCGGACGCCGACCGCTATGCGGCCCGGTCCCGCAACTACCGCAACCTCTTCGACGGTTCGACCGGCTTCTTCCGGGCCCGCGACGCGCGGGGCGCCTTCGCCGGCCCCGCCGACCCGGCCAAGAGCGTGGGCTTCCACGAGGGCACGTCCTGGCAGTACCAGTGGCTGGTGCCGCAGGACCTGCCGGGGATGCTGGAGCTGATCGGCGGCAAGGACAAGGCCGACGCGCGCCTGGACTCCTTCTTCGCCTATCCCCAGCTGCTGGCGGACCCGGCGAGGACGGCCCGCAAGGTGTGGGTCAACGGCCCGTACGACTACTACAACGCGGACAAGTACAACCCGCAGAACGAGCCCGACCTGATCGCGCCGTACACGTACCTCTCCACCGGCCGCCCCTGGAAGACGACCGACGTGGTGCACGCCGCGCTGACCCTCTTCACCGACGCCCCCACCGGGATGACCGGGAACGACGACCTGGGGACGATGTCGGCGTGGATGGTGCTGTCCTCGATGGGGATGTTCCCGGTCCAGCCGGGCACCGACACCTGGGGGCTGAGCACTCCGGTCTTCGACCGGGTGGACCTGGCCCTGGACCGGCGCTACTACCCGTCCGGCCACTTCACCGTCACGGCGCCCGGTACGTCCGCCGCCGACCGCTACGCGCAGTCCGTCCGCCTGGACGGCGCCGACCACGACCGCACGTATGTCACCACCGGTGAGCTGCGCGCGGCCCGCGAACTGTCCTTCACCGTGGGCCCGAAGCCGTCCGCCTGGGGCACCGGCCCGCATGCGGCCCCGCCGCCGGTGGCCGGCCCGGCCAGCGGGCAGCGGCCCGCCGACCGGCGCTGAGAGCCGCCCCCGACCGGCGCGGTGCCGGCCCCGCCCCCGTGGGCCGGCACCGCGCCCCGCCGAGCGCGCGCGAGTTCGGCGTCAGCCCTGGAGGGCCTGCCAGAACTCGTCGAAGGACATCTTGCCGTCGTGGTCGGCGTCCTTGGAGTTGATGACGGCCTCGGCCATCGGGCCGGTGACGTAGGGGTCGCCCATCTCGGCCATCGCGTGCTTGAACTCGTCCGGCGTGACCTGGCCGTCGCCGTCCGCGTCGAACCGGTCGAACGCCGCCCGGGCCTGCTCGATGTTTGCCATGAGAGGGTGCCCCCTTCGTGATGGTGCGCAGTGCTGCGCGGTGCTGTTGCCTGGTGATCTGACCTGCGTACATTAGCGGACCGTCAAGAGGCTTCCGGCCGCGCCCTCTGCCGGGCCAGGTAGGGCGCGGTGCGGCTGTCGGGGGCCGCCGCCACCTCGGCCGGCGTGCCCGTGGCCACGATCCGGCCGCCGTCCGCGCCGCCGCCGGGGCCGAGGTCGATGACGTGGTCGGCGCCGGCGACCACCCCCATGTCGTGCTCGACGACCACCACGGTGTGGCCGGCGTCGACCAGGCCGTGCAGCTGGTGCAGCAGCACCTCGGTGTCGGCGGGGTGCAGCCCGGTGGTGGGCTCGTCGAGCAGGTAGAGGGTGTGGCCGCGGCGGGTGCGCTGGAGTTCGGAGGCGAGCTTGATGCGCTGGGCCTCGCCGCCGGACAGTTCGGTCGCGGGCTGGCCGAGCCGCAGATAGCCCAGGCCCACGTCCTGGAGGGTGCGCAGACTGCGGGCGGCCGCGGGGACGTCGGCGAGGAAGCCGGCGGCCTCGTCCACGGTCATCGCCAGGACATCGGCGACGGTGCGGTCCCGGTAGGTGATCTGGAGGGTCTCGGGGCGGTAGCGGGCACCGTGGCAGGTGCTGCAGGGCGCGTAGGTGCCGGGCAGGAAGAGTAGTTCGACGGCGACGAAGCCCTCGCCCTGGCAGGTCTCGCAGCGGCCGGCGGCGACGTTGAAGGAGAAGCGTCCGGCGGTGTAGCCGCGGGCGCGGGCCTCGTCGGTGGCGGCGAAGACCTTGCGGACCGCGTCGAACAGCCCGGTGTAGGTGGCGAGGTTGGAGCGCGGCGTCCGGCCGATCGGCTTCTGGTCGACGCGCACCAGCCGGTCGATCGCCTCCAGCCCCTCGGCGCCGGTGAGTTCCGCGCGGGCGTCCGGACCGGCGCCGGCGGCCTCGGCGTCGTCCCCGGCGGCCGTGGTCTGCCGTTCGTCGCCGGTGCCGAGGTGCTCGCGCACGGCATCCGCGAGGACCCGGGTGACCAGCGTCGACTTGCCCGAACCGGAGACGCCGGTGACGGCGGTGAAGACGCCGAGCGGGAACGTGGCGTCCAGCCCGCGCAGATTGTGCAGGGTGATGCCGCGCAGCGTCAGGGCGCCCGCGGGGCGGCGCACGGTGCGCGCGGGGGGCGGTTCGGTGGCGAAGAGGAACCGGCGGGTGGCGGAGGCGTCGGTGTCCGCGAGCCCGGCGACCGGTCCGCTGTGCAGCACCTGCCCGCCGTGCTCCCCGGCGCGCGGGCCGACGTCCACGATCCAGTCGGCGCGGCGCACCACCGCCATGTCGTGCTCGACGACGAACAGGGAGTTGCCGGCCTCCTTGAGCCGCCCCAGCACCGTGAGCAGCGACTCGGTGTCGGCGGGGTGCAGTCCGGCGGACGGTTCGTCCAGGACGTAGACGACGCCGAAGAGGCCGGAGCGCAGCTGGGTGGCCAGCCGCAGCCGCTGGAGTTCGCCGGACGACAGCGTGGGCGCGGGCCGGTCCATACTGAGGTAGCCCAGGCCGAGTTCGGTGAGCACCTCGATCCGGGCCACCAGGTCGCGGGCGAGGGTCGGGGCGGCGCCGTCGTCCGCCCGCCGGGCGGTGGGCCGCAGCAGCTGCTCCAGCGCGCTCAGCGGCCGTCCGGCGAGGGTGGCGATGTCGTGCCCCTCGAAGGTGACGGCCAGGGCCTCGGGACGCAGCCGCCGCCCGAAGCACACCGGGCAGGGCTCGGCGACCATGAACCCCTGGACCCGCCCGCGCAGCGTCTCGCTCTTGGAGTCGGCGAAGGTGTGCAGCACATAGCGGCGGGCGCTCATGTACTGGCCCTTGTAGGGGCGCTGGATCCGGCCCACGTCGCGCACCGGGTGCACGGTGACGACGGGCTGCTCGTCGGTGAACAGGATCCAGTCGCGGTCGGCCTGCGGCAGCTCCCGCCAGGGCAGGTCGAGGTCGTATCCGAGGGCGCCGAGGATGTCGCGGAGGTTCTTGCCCTGCCAGGCGCCCGGCCAGGCGGCGATGGCGCCTTCGCGCAGGGACAGCGACGGGTCGGGGACCAGGGACTCCTCGGTGACGCGGTGCACGGTGCCCAGGCCGTGGCACTCCGGGCAGGCGCCGGCCGCGGTGTTGGGCGAGAAGGCGTCGGAGTCCAGCCGCGGCGCACCCGGCGGGTAGTCGCCGGCGCGCGAGAAGAGCATGCGCAGGGTGTTGGACAGGGTGGTGACGGTGCCGACCGAGGAACGGGAGGTGGGCGCCGAGCGCCGCTGCTCCAGGGCGACGGCGGGCGGCAGCCCGGTGATGTCCTCGACCTTGGGCGCGCCCACCTGGTGGATCAGCCGCCGGGCGTAGGGGGCCACCGACTCGAAGTAGCGGCGCTGCGCCTCGGCGTAGAGGGTGCCGAAGGCGAGCGAGGACTTGCCCGAGCCGGACACCCCGGTGAACGCGACCAGCGCGTCCCTCGGGATGTCCACGTCGACGCTGCGGAGGTTGTGCTCACGGGCGCCGCGCACCCGTACGTACGAGTCGGTCATCCCTCCATGATCGGGCACCGTCAGGGCGTGTCCGGGCCGGACGCGAGGGCGGCGCGGATCCGCTCGCGGGCCTCGTCCCAGGGGAGCGGGGTGGCGACGACCGCGCGCAGGGCGCGGAGCCGGCGGGGCGGGACCCCGGAGGCCAGCACGCCGACGGCGCTGCCGTCCCGGCCGTAGAGCGCGACGGCGTGCCGCTGCGCCCGGTCCAGGACGGTGGTCTCGACGCGGTCGGCGCCCGCGGTGAGCCCGTAGGCCTGGATCTTGAGGTGGTACTGGTCGGACCAGAAGTACGGCACGGGGGCGAAGGGGCGGCGGTCCGCTGCCGGGGCGCTCTCCCCGTCCGCGGCGGCGGGGGCCTCGGCAGCGAGTTCGGCCAGGAGGTTGCGGGCGGCGGCCATGCCCTGCTCGGTGGCGTTCATCCGGTGCTCGAAGCGCAGCGGACGGCCGTGCAGCGGATGGTCCCAGCGCGCCACGTCGCCGGCGGCGTAGATGCCGGGGGCGGCGGCGCAGTACGCGTCGCAGCGCAGCCCGTCGGTGGTGTCCAGCGCGGGGTCGGTCAGCCATCCGACGGCGGGCCGGGAGCCGATCGCCAGCAGCACGAGGTCGGCCGGCAGCCGGCTGCGGTCGGCCAGCCGGACGGCGGTGACCCGCTCGCCGCCCGTCCCCGCCGGGTCCGCGGGGCCGGTCTCGAAGCCGTCCACCGTGCCGGTGCGCAGCACGACGCCGCGGGCGCGGTGCTCCTCGGCGAGCAGTTCGCCGACCTCCGCGCCGACGGCCTCGGCCATCGGGGTCCCCGCCATGCCCACGAGGGTGACCTCGTGTCCCAACTCCCGTGCCACCGCGGCCGCTTCACAGCCCAGCACGCCGTTTCCGACGATCACCAGGCGCCGCCCGCCTCCCCCGGCGGCTACGCCCTCACTGCCGGGGGTACCCCCATTGGCCAGCAGGCCGCGCAGGGTCAGCGCGTCATCCAGGGTGCGCAGGGTGTGCACACCGGCGATGCGGTCGGCGCCGGGCAGCGAGCGGGCCGCGACTCCGGTCGCGACGATCACGCCGGCGCAGGCGAGCGTCTCCGGCTCCCGGCCCTGCTCGGACGGGTCACCCGCCGCGCCGCCGTCGAGGGTGAGGGTGCGGGTGGCCACGTCCAGGCCGGTGGCGCGGGTGCCGAGCCGCAGGTCCAGGTCGAGCGGCGCGAGCTGGTCCGCGGTGCGCAGCAGCAGCTTCTCCGGCTCCCAGGCGCCGTGCAGCAGCTGCTTGGACAACGGCGGCCGGTCGTACGGCAGGTGGGGTTCGTCGCCGATGAGGGTGAGCGGCCCGCGCCAGCCGCCGCGCCGCAGCGCCTCGACCGCGGCGAGACCGGCCGCCGAGGCGCCGACGACGGCTATCGGCCGGGCGGTCATGCGCGCACCTCGCGCACGGGCACCGGGCGGACGGCGCCGCGAGTCGGATCGTCACCGAGGGTGGTCTTCATGACGGGGCTCCGTGGGGGTCGTCGGGGTGTACGGGAGCGGACGGACCGGTCCGGTACCACGATCACCCGTCGACGGTGCCGATGTCACCAGTTAACGGGCACGGCATGACGGCCACGAGGGGACATATCACCACGGAACAGGATCAGAGCCCGGGGCGATCAGGGACTCCCCGGGCTCTCCCCTCATCTCCCCCGCGTCAGCCCGTCGGCCGCCGCGCCCCGGCTCAGCACCGCTTCGGCGATCTTCTCGGCGGCCTGGCCGTGCGCGGTGGTGCGGCCGTGCGCGGTGGTCCGACCGAGAGTGCGCACCCGCACCCGCGCCCCCTGCTCGGCGAGCTGCGGGAGATACTCGGCCCGGACGACCCGCCAGCGGCCCCCGGCCGGGTACGGCGGGGCGAACCGGAAGCGGGCGATGCTGCTCCAGATACCGCCCGGCTTCTTCGTGGCACCGGTGACCTGGTCGCCCAGGCCGTAGACGACCCAGGTGCCGTTGACCTTCTCGTAGGGCTGCGGGGTGTGCGCCCGGACGCCGACGATCAGATCGATGTCGGGCCGCCCGTGGGACCGGGAGGCGGTGAGGGCGCGGGCGAGCGCGATCTGCCGGCCGTCGGGGGCCGTGCGGTGCGCCGGGCCCCAATACGGGCTGACGACCACGACATCGGCCCCGGCCCGGCGAGCCGCCCGGGCGTCGTCGATGATCCGCCGCTCATCGAGGCGGTCGACCGCCCCGCCCGCCCCCTCGGCGCCTCGGGAGCCCCCGGTGCCGTCGGTGTACGACAGGTGGGCCACCCGCGCGCCGCCGGGGGCCCGCAGCAGCGCCGGGGTACCGAGACCGGCCGCCTCACGCGCCGAGCCGGCATGCCGCAGCCCGACGGTGTCCAGCGCGTCCAGGGTGCGCCACACGCCCGGGACGCCCTGGTCGAGGGCGTGACCGGAGGCGGTGGCGCAGGAGTCGTAGCCGGTCGCCTTCAGGGCGGTGGCGATCTGCGGCGGCGCCTGGAGAACCGGATACCCGGTGAAGGGCCCGTCCAGCGGCCCGAGCGGCGCGCCCAGCTGACACAGCGCCAGGCCGGCGGCGGAGACCACCGGCCGCACCCCCTTGAGCATCGGCCGGTAGTCGTAGCCTCCGTGCCCGGCGTCCTTGCGCGCCGTGGCGAGGACCGCCGGCTGGGAGGGGAGAACGGCCCCCGCGGCGACCAGCGTGAACGGACGGCGGGCGACGACGACGGGGGCGCCGGCGTGGGCGCGCGGCGAGGGCTCCGGGGAGGGCCGCGGCGCCGGCCGCGGGAGGGCGCGCGGGCCCGCGCAGCCCACGGCCAGCACGGCGAGCGTGGCAACGGCGACAGACCGGGTGTACGCGCTCATGCCTCGATTCATATCAGCATATTTATCGTGACAAATGGTCCCCGCCTCCCGGTGTCCGGCGCGCTCCCCCGGACGGAGTCATGGGCTCCTGTGCGTTCCCTTGGGCTCCGTCGACTCGGCGGGCGTCGCGGGAGCGTCGTGGGAGTGCGCGGCGGCATCGTGCGGAGCGTATGTCCGTGTCGGGCGCGCGTCCGTGCCGATGGCATGTCCGTGCCGGGCGCAGGTCCGTGCAGGGCGTGCGTTCGGCGCTTTCGGGCCGGTCTTCCGTCCGGCGCCTTCGGAACGCCCTTCCGTCCCGGCCCTCCTCCGCCGCCGCCTGGAACCGCCTAGCCTCGACGCACATGAACCGTGAACCGCCTCCGGGCCGTGAACCGCTTCATGTGACGGTGTGGGACGAGGCGACGCCCGGTGCGCCGCGGGCGCTGCTGGTCCACGGCACCATGAGCTGGGGCACGGAGTGCTTCGCGGGCCAGCGGCCGCTGGCCGAGATGTTCCGCCTCGAACTCCTCGACCGGCGCGGCTTCGGCGACAGCCCGGACACCGAGCGCAGCGACTACGCGATCGACGCCGAGGACCTCGGTCAACTACTGGGCAGCGGAGCGCACTTGGTCGGCCATTCCTACGGTGCGGCCGCCGTGATGCTGGCCGCTTCGGCCCACCCGGAGGCCGTGCAGTCACTGACCCTCATCGAGCCGTCCGTGCTGCGCACCGCGGCCGGGCATCCCCTCGTGGCGGCCGCCCTGGAACGCATCCGGGCGGCGTTCGCGGGCCCCGCCGAGGAGGTGGGCCCGCACGAGCATCTGCGGCGGTCCACCGAGCCGTACGGCCTGCCGGTGCCGGAGCCGACCCCGCGGCTGCTGCGTGCGGTGCGCTCGGCGATGCGCGAACGGCCGGTGTGGGACGCGGAGATCCCGCTCGGCCCGCTGGCCGGGGCGACCATGCCCAAGGCGGTCATCAACGGGACGTGGGAGACCGCGCACCCGGCGTACCGGGAGTTCACCGGCGAGGCGCTGGCGGCCTGCGGGGAGTATCTCGCCGAGGCGATCGGCGCCCGGCACATACGGGTGGACGGCGCCGCCCACACCCCGCACCAGGAACGCCCGGAGCAGGTCAACGCGGTACTCACCCGGCTGTGGCAGCACTGACGGGGGCGGTGGAATCGGGCGGGGTGAGCGGACCGGTTGGGTGGACCGGTTGGATGGACGATTGGACAAGCCGGTTGGGCGAGGCGGTCGGGCGGATCGGTCGGGCAAGCCGGTTGGGCAAGGCGGTTGGGCAAGGCGGTCGGGCGGACCGTACGCCCCGCCCTCTCACCCGACCTCGATGCCGTACTCCTGTACCAGCTCCTCCAGGCCTCCGGCGAAGCCCTTGCCGCCGATCACGAAGTCCCAGTCGCCGCCCGCCCGTCGCCGGAACGAGCCCAGGACCAGGGCCGTCTCCCCGGACCGCCCGTCCGAGACCTCCAGTTGACCCAGCTCCTCCCCCGAGGCGTCCAGCAGCCGGATCCGGGCCTCGGTGAAACCGGAGAGATCGGCGTCGGGATTGACCTGTGGATCGATCGCGGCGACCAGGACCAGCCGGTCGGCGTCCGCCGGCAGCCCCTCGAACCGCACCTGCATCGCGGCACGGTCGGGGGCGAAACCGGGCAGCGTCCGCACCGAACCGTCAGGGTTCCGCGGGTTGTTGTAGAACACGAACTGCTCGTCGCTGAGCACCCCGCTCCCCTTGCACACCAGGGCACAGACATCGAGCGCGACCTCGCCGGACCAGTTCATGCCGAGGATGTTGTGGTCGGGCGGCCCCTCGGCGGAGTCGGGACCGTCCGTGGACCCCGCCCCGAGCCGACCGCGCAGCCCGTACCGTCCGAGCAGATCGACGAGTTCGGGTCCGGCGATCAGGCCGAGCGGCTTGCCGTTGGCGAAGGTGTGGGCGCCGGGGCCGAAGCGGGAGGTCGTCACCAGCACGCCCTTGTTCGCGCCCTCCGACTGGACGGTGCCGTAGAGGTCGCGGACGGCGGTGGGCGGGACGGTGTGGCGGTAGCGCTTGACCTGCACCACTATCTTGCCGCCGCGCACCGGGTCGGGATCCAGCGCGTCCACGTCGACCCCGCCGTCACCGGACCGCTGGGTGGTCACGGCCTGCATGCCCATGGCCCGGAAGAGTTCGGCGATCAGGTTCTCGAAGGCGATCGGGTCCATCTCGTAGAGATCCGGCTCGCTGTCCGTGCCGTGCGAGACGACCGTGGCCCCGCCGTCGACGTCGCCGGGCAGCCGTCCGGGGCGCACCGCGGCGCGCTGGTCGGGGCGCGCGGAGAGCTGGCCGCGCAGCCCCTCGGTCAGGCACTCCACCGCGCTGACCTGTTCAAGGCGGAGCAGGGTGAAGGCGTCCCGGGGTGCCATGACGGTCGCCAGACACACCTGGGCGGGGCGGCCGGTGGCCGGGTCGACGTCGTCCACGAAGCCGTTGAGCGCCACCGATTCCAGCGTCCCGTGAGTGTCGGCGGCGAAGAGGTCACGCAGCACCAGCAGCATGCTCTGGGCCAGCACATCGCGGTAGAGCGCGCGGCACTGCGCGGCCGGCCGGGCGGTCTCCTTCTCCTGGTCGGCGGTGGGCATGTACCGGACGGATCGGGTCTGCGGAACGATGTCGTAGCCGGGGAGTTCCCAGTCCAGGACGAGCTGGCGGGCGGCCGGGTCGTAGGCCGCGGCGACCTGCCGGGGGAAGCCCTCCGGCCAGGCGGTGGAGGAGTACAGCGCGGCGGAGAAGTACTCGACGGCGGCGTCCGCGTCGCCGGCGCGCAGGCCGCGGCGCAGCTCCTCGATGCCGGAGTTGTGTGCCCGGATGTCCTGCAGTGCTCCGGCGGCCCACTGGTCGTACTGCTGTCGGTAGGCGGCGAGTTGGTTCTGCCGGCGGGTCTCCGCGGCCTGGGCGGCGTACCAGTCCTGCTCGTAGCGGGCGCGGGCCTCTTCGTGGGCGCGGTCGCGGCGGGCGCCGAGCTGCCAGCCACCGGTGGGTGTGTGGTAGCGGTTCGGGTCGGGCATCGGCACAGGGGTGGCCAGGGCGCCGGGCGCGAACTCCTGCACCCGCTCGGGGCGCAGCAGCGCGTCGGCGGTGAAGGCGGGGGCGCGGCAGCCCTCGGCAAGCAGACCGGAGAGCGCGGCGACCCGGGCCTCCAGCTCCTCGGTACGGCGGCGGGCGTCGGCCTCGCGCTGCTGCCGGTAGGCCGCCTGCCGCTCACGGTGCATACGCGCCATCGCGCGCTCGGCGTCGCGCGCCTGCCGCTCCTGGTCGCGCTGCTGCTGCGCCAACGCGCGGCGCTGGGCTTCCTGCTGGCGCTGTTGCTGACGCTGCGCCTCGGCCCAGACAGCCATTAATCCATGGGAACGGCGGCTCATGCTGGTCTTCGTCCTCCCCCCGGGGCAGCCGCACCCGCAAACCCCTGCGGAAGCGGCTTCACCTGCGCTGTTGATACGACTTTAGCGGGGGAGCACGAAACCGGTCACCGGTTGTGGACGAACAGCCACCACGTCGTCCACAGCCCACCCCGACCACCACCGCGACGAGGGCAGGTCCGGCGCCATTCGGCTGCCGCAGGTTGGCGGCCGCCGTCGCCAGCGTCGCAGCCATGGCGCGGCCCGACGTCCCGCCGACACCGACTCCCGGCCCGTGTCACCTGACCGAGTCACCTGCATACATCACAAATCCGACACGATGCCATCTTGTTGCCCGCTCAACCATCACATCTCCTTCACAATAGCCTTCTCGTGCAGAGAACTTGGGGGGCAACCATGGCCTATAGCCCGAACCCGTACCTCAACTCGCCGATCACCCCGGCCCGGCCGCGCATGTTCAGCTCGACCCTCGCCCAGGTGGTATGGACGCTCGTGCCGCTGGTCAGTTTCAGCCTGCTCGCCGCAGTGCCGTTCGTCGTGGCCGCCGTGAAGGGCGTCATCAAGCCGTGGCTGGCCGGCGTCTACGTTGTGGTCGAGGTCGGCATCTTCGTCTTCTCCACCGCCGTATCCGGCAACGACCCGAAAAACTGGACCGGGCTGCTGCTCATACTGCTGATGCTTGTCGCCACGACGCACACCGCTTTGCTCGACAGCGAGAAGATCCACATCGGCAAGTAGCCGCAAAAGGAACGTGCCCATGCGGCTGCGCTGGTGCACCCCGCGGCGCGCCGCCACGCTCCCTGCCCACGTGTGACGCCCAGAAGCCGGACTACCAGTGTGGGCACGCCTATCTGCGTGACCCCGAATCCAAGCGAAATACCGAATCCGGACGGCACCTCGTGAGTCGAAAGGAACCATGACGTGGACAAAACAACTGAAGCGACCGCCGAGATACCGCCAGTCCCGCCGTATCCGCCCACATCCACGCGCAGGCGTCCCGTGATCGTAGCGATCGTAGGAACCGTGATCATCGCGGCGATCTCCTCCGCAATCACCGCGATACTCGTCTCCGGCTCCGACAAGGAGGCCGCGAGCCCCAAGCCAACGTCGGCCAAGTCGGCGCCTGCGGCGCCCTCCGAGGACCCGACCGAGGCGAGCGAAGAGACTGAGGAGACCTATAACGACAGCCCCACATCCACGGACTTCGCACTGTCCATGAAAACCACGAAGAAGCAATGCTTCGGCAGTGCCGGGTGCAACATCACAGTAGATCCGCACCTGTCGTACATCAGCGCAACGTCGCTGGACCCGGAGAAGACCATCTCCATCACGTACGAGATCCACGGCGATGAGAGTGGACCCGTCATCCAGACTCTGGAGCTGTCCGACGGAGATCAGGTCACCTATGACCCGGTCTCCATTTCCACCGCTGACCGTTCGACAAAGGTGACAGCCGAGATCACCGACGTCACCGTGTCCTCATAGGATGCGACGCCGCTCCGCGCCGCCGTGGTTACGCCTCTGGCGGCGAGCCGGTCACGACATGCGCGACCCGGCTTCGGTCGGTGCGGTCGTGTCGGCAGTGGTCGGGGTCGGGGCCCCGGCGGTGTGCACGGTGGCCAGGGCGGTGACGGTGCTCTGTGTCCAGGACAGCATCGCCCGTTCCCGTTCCTCGGGGTCGTCGCAGGCCGGACGGCCGAAGGCGCCGCACGGGCTCTGCTGGGCGAGCAGGAATGCCACCGCGTCCCGGGTGAGGCGGTGCTCCGCCTTTCCCTCACGGGCCAGGTCGCGGACGATGCCGGCGATCTTTCCCAGGTGGTAGTGCTTCCAGGCTCCTGGTAGGTCTCCGGTGGCCGCCTCCGGGGTCGCGGGGGGCGCCGTGGTTGCGCCGCCGGTCAGCGCGGTGGCGCGTCGGGGGGACAGCAGCCCGAGGTCGGCCAGGCGCCGGACGCTGGGCGCCGCTTGGGCCGGGACGGTGTCCAGGAGGTCGACGGCGGCCGCGGTGGACGTCAGGAACGCGTCGAGCGAGCCACAGGTGATGCCGTGCGCGCGCAGCCCGGACGCGAAGGTGCCGACGACTTCCATCCCGTGCCCCTGCCACACGGCGGCGTCCGCCTCCGCGAGACGTGCGGAGTAGTCGAGGAGCAGCGGACGGGTGAGGTCGGGCTCGCCCAGGGCATCGGCCGCGTGCGCGGCGGCCGCGGCGGCCGGCAGCCACCTGGCCGGGTCGTGGCGTCGGACCGTGGCGGCCAGCCATTCCACGGCCCGCCGTAGGGGTCGCGTCACGACCTGACGGGACGCCGGGTCGGCGGGTCGGGCCTCCCGCAGCACCCGGGGGCTGCGGTCCAGCAGCGCGGCCAACGCGGCGACGATGGTGGTGTGGTAGCCGGTGGCCCAGTGCCCGTAGTCCTCGTCGCCGTCGGTGAGCCCGGGGTGCACCACACCCGGGGGGCCGTTCACCCGCCCGTCGTCCTCCTGGACCGACAGCAGGAACTCCCATGCCGTGTGGGCCTCTTCGGAATCCCGCACCCCCAGGCACAGCAGACAGCACAGCAACTCCCCCACCAGGTCGGCGTTGCCCTGCCCGCGGGTGAGGACGAGAAGCGCCTCCAGCAGCTCCACCGCGGCGCCCCGGTCGAAGCTGCCCCGTCCGCTCGGCCGGCGCAGACCGAAGTCCGTGGCGTAGAAGATCGTGTGGGTCAGTGCGTAGATGTCGCGGTCGGCGAGCTTGAGGACGTTGGGGCTGTTGTGAAGCAGAGTGAAGGGCAGCACCTCGGCCATCGATGGCAGGGGGTGCGCGATACCGCACAGCTCCAGGGTGTGCAGCAGATCGAGCTGCCGGTAGGGAATCCGTTCGAAGGCGGCCGCGTAACCGCCCGACACCGACTGCTGGATGAGGGTCCGGAACTCCGGATCCTCCCGCCCGCAGAGCCGCAGTGCCGCATAGGTGCCCGCGTACAGCAGGAGGGCGGCCTCGTCACGGGCGATCAGCTCGCGGTAGGAGGGTCGGGCCGCGACGTCCTGGATCGTGTCCAGGAGGGCCGCATAGTCACCGTCCAGTGGTGCCGGGTCGAGACGCGCCCGCAGCCCCACGAGGAAGGCGGTTTCGAGGAGGGCCTTGCGGGCGAACAGCACCCGGTCCGGGGCTGCTTGGGCCGGGTCGATCCGATCGCGGCGCGCAGCGAGCCAGGCGACTGCCAGTGACTCCACCGCGCGCCTCTGTGCCGATCCGTCACCGGGCTGCGTCGTATCCATCGAATGCCTCCCGGCGGTCGGTGCTGTCGATGCCTCAGTTACCGGCGGCGGTGGTGGTGTCGTCGGACTCCGCTACGTGGTTGGCGACCACCAGCACGTAGCGCTCCCAGGCGAGTACATAGCCGGCCACCTCATCGAGTTGGCTGACCTGGTCGACGACCCGCGCCAACGGGACGTTGAGGTCGACGAGCCCGCTGGTTCTCAGGAAGTCGAGTGCCTTCCTGGCATCGACGGAAGGAGGGGGACAGGACATGAGTGCTCCTTTTGAGTGGTTCGGAGGGACATTGCGAGTATCACGACGAATGACTGAGTGGTCACCGCATGCACTCTCTGTCGAAGCGTGGGCCCAGCCATCGGACCTGTTCGGAGCCGCTGCCGAACGCGCCAAACCACCCCGAGGGGTGGTTAATCGCCAGTGGGTTCGGGAGAGAAGGGCGCGGCTTGACTCCGCCGGGCTGGGGTCGAGATGGACCGTCGGGGCCCCATGAGACCCTCCACACGCAGGGGTTGGGGACGGGAGCGGACCGAACCGGGTCGTCGGGTCGACTGCCTCGCGCCGGACCGGTTCACAGCGGGAACGGACCGAGCGGAACCGAACCTCCGTACCCCTCCGGCGTTGCCCGCTCACCCCTACGGCATTACCCTGACGGCGTGACTACCGGGTCGGCCATGTGCCATGAGCGAGTGAGGTTCCCGGTCACCACGTGACCGCGAGGCGGGCGATCAGAGGCCCGCCCCTCCCCTCCTCCTCCACAATTCGCGCGTTCCGCGCTTTTCAGCTGCATCCGTGAACGAAGTTCGTCTGTGGGCGAAGCCGTTCGCCTGCGGAATGTCGGGTGTGGCGATACGGGCCACGGGCAACCAACCACGGGCCGCACTTTTCGCAAGCCTGCGCACCTTGCGTGAGTACCGCTTCCGCCTCGTCCCCCCTTTCCTCTTCCTCCATTCCCGCCTCCCATCCCCACGCCCACGGCCATCTGCCGCCATTTCATGGCCCGTTCGCCGTGCGCTGCGCCATGCCTTTTCGCGGGCGATATGCCCTGTCGGTCCAGCCTGCCCGCACTCCAAGCGCACACCTCCGCGGATTCGTCCGCGCTCACCACTACAGGAGAAAACTCCCTCCATGCCGAACGATTTCAACCGACGGATCATCGAGGAATTCCGTGCCCATGGCGGGCGGGTCGGTGGCCCCTTCGAGGGCGGCCGGCTGTTGCTGTTGACGACCACCGGGGCCCGGTCCGGGGCGCCGCACACGACCCCGCTCGGCTACCTTCCCGACGGCGGCGGACGGGTCCTGGTCATCGCCTCGGCCGCCGGGGCGCCGAGGCATCCGGCGTGGTTCCACAACCTGGTGGCCCACCCGCGCGTCACGGTCGAGACCGGCGTCTTCACGTACGAAGCGGAGGCCCTCGTCCTGGAGGGTGCCGAACGCGACCGCGCCTTCGCCCGCGCGGCCGAGGCGGATCCCGGATGGTCGGCATACCAGGACCGGACCGAGCGGTTGCTCCCCGTTATCGCCCTCCGGGAAATTCCCGCGGGTCCGCCGAATATCGCCGCTGCCTCGGTGGGCGCCGCACTCAAGGCCGTACACGACGGATTCCGGCGGGAACTCGCCCTGGTCCGCGCGGAAATCGCCGCTTCGGGACCCGGCCTCGGTGCTCAGCTCCGGATCAATTGCCTGACGCTCTGCCAGGGGCTGCGCAACCACCACACCGGTGAGGGCGCCGGAATGTTTCCGATGCTCGATCGGGGCCATCCCGAACTCGCCCCGGCCCTGGAGCGGATGCGCCAGGAACACGAAAAACTCGCCGTCCTCCTCGGCGAATTGCAACAGGTCATTTCCGCGCAGGACGCGGATCGGGCACGGGTGCTCGCCGAGGTCGAGCGGTTGACCAGGGAGGTGGAAAGGCATCTGGACTACGAGGAGGAGCAGTTGATACCGGTCCTCGACGGATCGGCCTGCTGAGACCGGCCCCGTCAGCGAAGTAACACCGGGCAGGTCACGATGGGCGGTCACGACGGGCGGGTCACCCCGGGCCGGTCACCGCGGTCAGATCACGCCCTCGTGACCCGCCCAGTACGGGTCCCGTAGCTGGCGTTTGAAGAGCTTGCCCGACTCGTCGCGTGGCAGCAGCTCCTCGAAGACCACCGCCCGGGGCACCTTGTACCCGGCGAGCCGCCCGGCGACATGGGCACGCACCTCTTCGGCACTGAGCACCACACCGGGTTCGGTCTGCAGATGCGCGGCGAGGGTCTCGCCGAACTCCTCGTCGGGGATGCCGAAGACCGCCGCGTCGCTGATCCCGTCGAGCGCCAGCAGGCAGCCCTCGATCTCGGCGGGGTAGATGTTGACGCCACCGGAGATGACCATGTCGTTGCGGCGGTCGCTGAGGTAGAGGTAGCCGTCCTCGTCGAGATGGCCGACGTCCCCGATGGTGACGTAGCCGGGCAGGCCCGGCGCTTCCATGGCGGCGCGCCGGTCCGGGTCGCCGAGGTAGGTGAACCGGGGCCAGTCGTCGCCGGGCTTGAGGTAGATGTCGCCGGTGTCGCCGGCCGGCAGCGGTTTTCCGCCGGGGCCGAGGACCGCGACCGCGCAGGTGCCGGTGGCCCGTCCGACGGTGCCGGGGTGATCCAGCCACTCCGTGCTGTCGCACCAGGTCACGGCGCCGGTCTCACTGCCGCCGTAGTACTCCCGTAGCACCGGACCCAGCCAGTCGATCATGGCGTGTTTGACGTGCGGCGGGCAGGGCGCCGCGGCGTGCACGACCGAGGTGAGCGAGGAGAGGTCGTGGCGCTCGCGGACCTCCTTGGGCAGCCGCAGCAGCCGGACGAACATCGTGGGGACGACCTGCACCTGCTCGATGCGGTGATGGGCGATCAGCCGCAGGAACTCCTCGGCGTCGAACCGCGGCATCAGCGTGATGTCCAGCCCCGCGGCGAGGGCGAGGACCGCGTGCTGGCTGGGCGAGGCGTGGTAGAGCGGGGCGGGAATGAGGGTGCGGCCGCCGGGAGCGACCGCGAAGTACTCCAGGAACCGCTGCACCGCTTCGTCGAGCCTGTCCTGGGCGACCGGTTCGCGCAGCACCCCTTTGGGGCGCCCGGTGGTTCCGGAGCTGTAGATGACGGTGGGCGGGTGCTCGGCGGCGGGCCGGTCGAGCGGTGGGTGACCGGCCAACCAGTGGTCCAGCAACGGATGGTCGCCGGTGGGGGCGGGTGCCTCGAAGCCGCAGGCGTCCGCGACGCCGGCCGGGACGGCGGCCTCGATGATCCGTACGCCGTCGGGGAGCACCGCGCTCACCCCGGCCAGCAGATCGGTGTGCGCGAAGACGGCCTTGCTGCCGCTGTCGGTGAGCACATGCCGCAGTTCGTCCTGCCGGAAGTGCCAGTTCACCGGCACGGCGGAGACGCCGGCCAGGGCGGCCGCGGCGGTGATCTCCAGATGGGCGGGCTCGTTGCGCATCACGACGGCGATCCGGTCGCCGGGTGCCACGCCCGCGTCCCGCAGGCCGGTGGCGATCCGCGCCGCACGGTCGAGGAAGGCCCGATAGTCGCGCTCATGGCCCGCGCAGCGGATGGCCGGGACGCCGGCGGCGGACGGGACGACGGCTTCCATGGTGCCTCCAATGAGTGCGACCCGGCCGCTCATTGAACCGTCACGTCCCGCTGTCCGCCAGGGTGACCAGGGCGGGCCGGCGGACCAAACGCCGACTTCCGGTCAGCTCTCCCGCGGCCGGTCCCGCCGGTCTCGACCCGTCCGATCTCGACGCATCCGGTCTCGGCCCGTCCGGAATCGCCTCGTGGGCATCGCCCGGATTCCGTGCTGCCCGCCACCGCCAGACCCAGCAGCCCCGACAGACCCGCCCGCACCAGCCGCTCGTGCCGCGACGCCGTCGTGCCCACTCGGGCGCCGGCCCCGCTCCCCGGGGAAAGGGACCCGGGGGCAGGACCGGCGCAGGGGTCAGCTGATCAGTCGATGCCGCGGAAAATATTGGGCTCGGCGGGGTCGTCCTCGCAGCCGGCCAGGCGCACCGGGGCACAGCGGTCCCAGACTTCCAGATTGCGGACTTCCTTGATCCGGCCTGGCCGCTCGCCCTGCTTCAAGCGGGGCTGCTTGTGTTGAGCCTTGTGCAAAGCCACCACGCACTCCTTCATCGAGGTATCGGTCTGACGCGGTGGCGCCGTGTTTCACAAACCGGGAGGTCAGCCAAGGTTTGTGGCGTTCCCGCGACGGGCCAATGGTGTTGGCGTCTCCCAGAAAGGTCGTCCGTCGTCCCTCAGAGTAACTAGGCCGCACGCGCCGCGCTCGACGTTTTGCCGGGCGAGGGTAATGGGACGGTAAGGCGCGTATTCCGTCCCCCTTGAGTGGTGGGAAATCCGGGTGATTGTGTGATGTACATCACTCACCCGAACGGCCCCCTTCTCCCCCGCCCGCGGCCACCCCAACGGCCCCCCGGTTGCTGCATTCGCCCCGCTCCCTACGCTGAAGAGTGAGCGGGGATCCCGCCGTCGAGGCCGCGCGCCATGCCGCAGAGCGCGCGGCCGCGGTGCTACCCATGGGCGGGTGGCTTGGTTCTCGGATTCCGGTTACTGGCTCGGGCGGCTCGTCTTCCAGCGCATGCTGGCCGTTCTCTATCTGGTCGCGTTCCTCGCGGCGGTGCGCCAGTTCCGTGCGCTCATCGGGGCGCGCGGCATGCTGCCGGTGCCCGCGTTCGTGGCGCGGGTGCCGTTCCGTGCCGCGCCCTCGGTCTTCCACCGGCACTACTCGGACCGCTTCTTCGCCCTCTGGTCGTGGGGCGGCGTCCTGCTGTCCGCGGCCGTGGCGGCGGGGGCCGCGGACGCCGTCCCGCTGTGGGCGGCCATGCTGATGTGGGCCGCGCTGTGGGTGCTCTATCTGTCCATCGTGAACGTCGGGCAGACCTGGTACGGCTTCGGCTGGGAATCGCTGCTGCTGGAGGCCGGCTCGCTGGCGGTGTTCCTCGGCAATGCCGATACCGCTCCCCCGGTGCCGGTGATGTGGCTGCTGCGGTGGGTGCTGTTCCGGGTGGAGTTCGGGGCCGGGCTGATCAAGATGCGCGGCGACCGCTGCTGGCGGGATCTGACCTGTCTGTACTACCACCACGAGACCCAGCCGATGCCCGGCCCGCTGAGCTGGTTCTTCCACCATCTGCCGCGGCCCCTGCACCGGGTCGAGACGGCAGCCAACCACGTCGCGCAACTCGCCGTCCCCGTCCTGCTGTTCACTCCGCAGCCGATCGCCGGGTGGGCCGCCGTCGCGATGGTCGTCACCCAGCTGTGGCTGGTGCTGTCCGGGAACTTCGCCTGGCTGAACTGGGTGACCATCGCCCTCGCGATGTCGGCAGCCGCCCCGCTGTGGGACGGGCCGTCCGCACCGTCCGGTGCGCCTCCGGTGTGGTTCGAGGTGCTGGTGCTGCTCGCCACCGCCGGTGTGCTGGCGCTCAGCTACCGGCCCGCGCGCAATCTGCTGACCCGGCGGCAGATGATGAACACCTCCTACGAGTCGCTGCACCTGGTCAATTCGTACGGGGCCTTCGGCTCGATCACCCGGGTGCGCCGGGAGATCGTAGTGGAGGGGACGGCGGACGCGGTGACCGGGCCGGAGACGGTCTGGCTGGCGTACGAGTTCCACGGGAAGCCGGGCGCGGTGCGGCGGCTGCCCCGCCAGTTCGCGCCGTATCACCTGCGCCTGGACTGGCTGATGTGGTTCGCCGCGCTGTCGCCCGCCTATGCGCGGGAGTGGTTCGTGCCGTTCGTGGCGCGGCTGCTGGAGAACGACCGGGACACCCTGCGGCTGCTGCGCGGCAATCCGTTCCCCGAGGTGCCGCCGGCCCGGATCAGGGCCCGGGTCTTCCGCTACCGCTTCACGACGTGGCGGGAACTGCGGGAGACCGGAGCGTGGTGGCACCGGACCGAGGAGCGGGAGTTCCTTGCTCCGGTCGGGCGGTCAGCTCTGCACGGAAGGCGATGACCATGTCGCGGGCGTGATGCAGCCCTATGCGCCGGAAGTCGCCTTCCAGTACGGAGAGTTCGGCCAGCGTCTCGTCCCGGTCGCGACCCAGGCGGGCGCGGGACTTGGCCAGTCCGAGCCGGGAGAGGGCCACCCCGCGCGGCTCCTGCATCGCGCGGAACTCCCGCAGCGCGAGCGTGTAGGTCTCGCGCGCGGACTCGTAGCGCCCCGCGCGGTAGAGGACGTTGCCGCGCATCTTGTGGTTGTAGGCCAGCGCGCTCGCCAGGTCCATGGTGCGGCAGATCGCCTCCGCCTCGGACAGCAGCGTCAGCGCCCGCTCCGTCTCGCCCTGTACGGACAGGACGTCGGCGACGCCGCGCAGCGACCAGGCGCGCCCGCGGTGGTCCTCGGCGTCGGCGGCTATGCGGGCGGACTCCTCGAAGAGCTCCAGGGCCTTGGCGTATCCGCCGGTGTTGCGGTGCATCTGGGCGATGCCCGACATCGCCCAGACCGTGTGCCGGGCCTCGCCGTGCTTCTGGGCCTGGGCCAGCAGCTCCTCGTGGAGTGCGGCGACGGCGGCGTAGTCGCCCTGGATACGGCCGGTTTCGGCCAGGCCGGCGAGCGCGTAGCCGTGGGCGAGGCGGTCGCCGCCGGCCTCGGCGAGGGTGACGGCGTGGGCGAGCAGCCGGCGGGCGAGCGGCAGGGATCCGCACTGCCGGGCCAGGGTGCCGCCGCTCCACAGCGCCCAGGCCCGGGCGCCGGCGTCGTCGGCGGCGCGGGCGCTGCGGTAGCTCTCGCGCCAGGCGTCGCCCGCCTCCGTCACCCGGCCGAGCCGCCGGTTGGCCTCGGCGACCGCGAGCGCGGCCCGGGCCCGCTCCAGTGCGCTGTCCGCCTCGGCGTGTGCGCGACT
Source organism: Streptomyces kronopolitis (assembly GCF_014646275.1). Taxonomy (GTDB): domain Bacteria; phylum Actinomycetota; class Actinomycetes; order Streptomycetales; family Streptomycetaceae; genus Streptomyces; species Streptomyces kronopolitis. Next base: position 62,445 of record NZ_BMND01000002.1, on the reverse strand, counting down.
CGCCGTGGCCAACACCTCCTCGTAGGAGGAGTTCACACCCAGCGCCGAGCCCAACTCGCCCTGGTATTCCGGGGCGAATGCCTTGCCGTACATATATCCGTGGCCTCCCGATCAGCTCCGTACCTTGATCACAAACCTATGAGCGGAATCCGCCCGGCGAATCAGTCCGCGTATGTGTTGTGCTGTACGACTCGAGTGCTACGTGTGGGGCTTGTGGTCATCTTGGGGATGTAGGGGTACGTCAGGGTCAACCGGCCGACACGGCCGTCATGGCGGGTGGCCGACCGGGCTCCGCGCTCCGCCCTGCTTGCCCGCGCGGGCCGTACGGGCCAGGCTTTCCACGACCGGCCGACCACGTGTCGGCACCGCCGACCACCGAGGTGTGGCATGAGCGCAGCACGTAGGGGAACGGGGTCAGGGATCGCCCGCCGACGATTCCTCGGCGTCGCGGCCGGGCTGACCGCGACCGCCGGGACGGGGGCGGGCCTGCCGACACGGGAGGCCGCGCGGACCGCCCCCGCCACCCGCCGCCCCGGCGACCCGTACCCCGGCACCCGGCCGCTCTTCCTGGGGACGTACACCGCCCAGCCCGGCGGCGGGACCGGCGTCGGGGTCGGTACGTACGACATCGCGACCGGGCGGATCACCACCACCGGGGTCGTGGCGGGCGTCGCCGACCCCTCCTATCTCGCCGTGGCGCCCTCCGGTCGGACCCTCTACGCGGTCGACGAGCAGGAGCAGGGCGCGGTGACGGCCATGGCGCTGCGGCCGGACGGGCCGCCCGTGGTGCTGGGGTCCCGGCCGACGGGCGGCGCCGGACCCTGCCATCTGTCGGTGCATCCCGGCGGGCGCCTGCTGCTGAGCGCGAACTACCTCTCCGGCAGCGTGGCGGTGCATCCGATCGATCCGGCCACGGGGGCGCTGGGCGCGCGTACGGACCTGGTCACCCACTCCAGCCCACCGCCCGGTCCCGGCCAGGACGGGCCGCACGCCCACCAGATCCTCAGCAGCCCGGACGGCCGGTTCGTGCTGGCCGTCGACCTCGGCAACGACACCGTCTACACCTACCGGCTGGACGAGCCGGCCGGCCGGCTGATCCCCGTGTCGACCGCGGCGCTGCGGCCCGGCGCCGGCCCCCGGCATCTGACCTTCCACCCCTCGGGGGCCTTCGCCTACCTGGCGAATGAGGTCGACAACACGGTGGTGGTCTGCCGCTACCACCGGGGGACGGGGCGGTTGGTGCCCGGTACGCCGCAGTCGACGGGGACCGGTCCGGGCACCAGCTTCCCGGCGCAGATCCTGGTCACCCGGGACGGCCGCTTCGCCTATCTCGCCAATCGCGGGCACAACAGCCTCACCCGCTACGCCGTGGAGGCGGCCGGTGCGCGGCTGCGGCTGCTGGACACCGTGCCGGTGGGCGGGGACTTCCCGCGGCAGATCGCCTTCTCCCCGGATCAGCGGTGGCTGTTCGCGGCGAACCAGAAGTCGGGGTCGGTGACGGTGTTCGCGGTGGACGCCCGGACCGGGGCGCTGCGCGGCACCGGAGCGCCGTTCGCCGCGCCGGTCCCGGTGTGTGTGCTGCCGCTGTGAGGGCGGGGCGCCGGCGGTCCGTTCCAGGTCCCGCCGGGGAGGCTCCGCCGCCGGAATCCGTGCCCCGTATCGCATTCGCCGTCCCCCGTCTGCCGGTGTCAGGCTGCTGAAACACTGCGGCAATGGCCCCGCATGGTTGGCCGATTAACGTCGGTCTCCATGAGTACGGGAACGACCTCCACGAGTACGGAATCGACACGGGACGTGAGCGCCGCGGGGACCGGGGCGCCGACGGCGCCGGGCGGGCTGCGGCAGGGGCTCAGGCAGCGCCATATGCGGCTGATCGCGCTGGGCGGGGTCATCGGGGCCGGGCTGTTCGTGGGCAGCGGGGTGGTCATCCGCGCCACCGGTCCGGCCGCCGTGCTGTCGTTCCTGGCGGCCGGGGTGCTCACCGTGCTGATCATGCGGATGCTGGCCGAGATGACCGTCGCCCGCCCGGCGCTGGGGTCCTTCTACGCCCATGTCCGCGAGACCCTGGGCCTGCGAGCCGGGTTCACGGTCGGCTGGCTGTACTGGTACTTCTTCGTCATCGTGGTCGCCGTCGAGGCGGTGGCCGGCGGCCGGATCGTCCAACTGTGGCTTCCCGGCGCCCCGTTGTGGGCGGTCAGCCTGGTGCTGATGGGGCTGCTGACCGCGACCAACATGGTCTCGGCGCGCTCCTACGGCGAGTTCGAGTACTGGTTCTCGTCGGTCAAGATCCTGGCGATCGTGGTGTTCCTCTTCCTCGGGGCGCTGTACGTGCTGGGGCTGTGGCCGGGCGCACCGGGCGGGCTGGGCACGCTGACGGCGCACGGCGGGTTCGCGCCCGCGGGGGCCGGCGCGGTGCTGGCGGGGGTCGTGCCCTGCGTCGGGTTCTTCACCGGCGCCGAGATCGTGACCATCGCGGCCGCCGAGTCGGCCGAGCCGGAGCGGGCGGTGGCGGAGGCGATCCGCTCGATCGTGCTGCGCGTGGTGGCGTTCTACGTGCTGTCGGTCTTCCTGGTGGTCGCGGTGGTGCCGTGGACCTCGAAGGCGGTCGAGGTCAGTCCGTACGCGGCGGTGCTGGACCGGCTCGCCGTCCCCGCGGCCGGGACGGTCATGAACGCCCTGGTGCTGATCGCCGTGCTGTCCTGCCTGAACTCCGCGCTGTACACCTCCTCCCGGATGCTGTTCGCGCTCACCCGCAACGGGGACGCGCCCCGCGGCTTCGCGAAGGTCAGCCGGAGCGGGGTCCCGCGCCGGGCGCTGCTGGCCGGCACGTCCGCCGGCTATCTGTCGGTGATCGCGGCCTGGATCTCGCCCGATGTCGTCTTCTCGTTCCTGATCAACTCCTACGGTGCCGTCGCCCTGTTCGTCTATCTGGCGATCGCGGTCGCGCAGGTGCGGATGCGGCGGAAGCTGGAGCGCACGGAGCCGGACCGGCTGACGCTGCGGATGTGGCTGTTCCCGTGGCTGAGCCGGCTGACCATCGCGCTGATGGCGGTGGTGATCGGGGCGATGGCCTTCCTGCCGGACAGCCGGGCGCAGTTCTGGCTGAGTCTGCTGACGGTGGCCGTGGTGCTGGCGGGCTACGAACTGCGGCGCCGGAGGGGCCCGGCCGCCGGGTAGCGCGCTATCCGCCCACGTACTGCCGCAGCAGCGCGCCCAGCTCCTCCTCGAACGCGGCGTAGTCCAGCCGGAGTTGCGCGCCGGGCCAGTCCTCGGGGAGCAGTCCGGCGGGGAGCAGCGGGTCGGCGAGGAGGTGGCGGAGGGCGGCGGCCGCGACGGTGAAGCGGTCGGCGGGGCTCGTGGCGCGGCCCAGCGCTGTGCTCAGGTCGCGGGCCCGCCCTGCCCAGGCCGGCAGGTCCCACAGGCGGCCGGCGAGCGCGACGGGGTCGCCGTCCGGGGTGCCGGTGAGCCAGGTGCACTGCGCGGTGACGACGGCCGGGCGGGGCCGGTCGAGGTTGGCGGGGCGCAGCCAGCTGCCCTCGCGCAGCTCGGCCAGCCGCAGCGCCGCCATCGCCTGGCGCAGCGCGGTGCGCTCGGCGGCCGGCCGGCGCTCCGGGGTGGTGACCAGGGCGATCTCCCAGTCCCCGTGCCAGGGCCGGGTGCTCGGTGTGCGGCTCTCGTCCTGCCGGGTCTGGCGGTCCAGCAGCCGGGGGGTCAGGGCGTACGCGCCGTCGCTCTGCCGCAGGTCACCGGCGGCCACCATCCGGGAGAGCGCGACCCGCACGGTGCCCTCGGCGATGCCGAAGAGTTCGCCGACCCGCACCAGGGCCCGGGCGGGCAGCTGGGGCGGGTGATGCCCGAGCAGGGTGCTGAGCACGATGGAGCGGGCGGTGAGCGGGCGCAGGGCGAGCGCGGCGCCCGCCGGGTCGCCGCTGATGCCGGTGTCGTCGTTCATATGTGCCCCAAACTCTAGGGGCTGTCTTCAAGGTCCCGCCTGCCTCGCGGCGCCTGGCGAGCCCTCCCCTTACAGCCTTCCCACAGCTGTTCGGCTTCTGTAACGTCATGGGTATGACCGTCACCCATGAAGTCGTGAATCAGGCTCCGCCGCTGACCGGGTTCAGTACGGCGGACGAGCCGGCCCTCCTGGAGGCGCTGCGCCGGGACGGTGCCGAGTGGGGCGTGCCGGAGGTCGCCGAGCTGGGGGCGCTGGCCGGTTCGGCGGCGGTCCAGGACCAGGCCCGCTGGGCGGAGGAGCATCCGCCCCGGCTGCGCACCCACGACCGGTTCGGCCACCGCGTCGACGAGGTCGAGTTCCATCCGGCCTGGCACCAGCTGATGACGGTGGCCGTGGAGCGGGGGCTGCACGCCGCGCCCTGGGCCGACGACCGCCCCGGCGCGCATCTGGTGCGGGCCGCGAAGTTCTACGTCTGGTCGCAGGCCGAGGCGGGACACGGCTGTCCGATCTCGATGACGTACGCCGCGGTCCCCGCGCTGCGCGCCGCCCCGGACCTCGCCGCGCGGTACGAGCCGCTGCTCGCCGCGCGCAGCTACGACTTCGGGCTGCGGGCGCCGCTGACCAAGTCGGGCCTGATCGCGGGCATGTCGATGACGGAGAAGCAGGGCGGCTCCGATGTGCGGGCCAACACCACCCGCGCGGTGCCGGCCGGCGACGGCACGTACCGCATCACCGGCCACAAGTGGTTCACCTCCGCGCCGATGAGCGATGTCTTCCTGGCGCTGGCGCAGACCGAGGAGGGCCTTGGCTGCTTCCTGCTGCCGCGGGTGCTGCCGGACGGCACGCTCAACGGCATGCGGCTGATGCGGCTCAAGGACAAGCTGGGCAACCGCTCCAACGCGTCCTCCGAGATCGAGTACGACCAGGCGGTGGCCTGGCCGGTCGGGGAGCCGGGCCGCGGGGTGCGCACCATCGTCGAGATGGTGAACATGACCCGGCTGGACTGCGTGCTGGGCTCGGCGGCCGGGATGCGGGCCGGGCTGCGGCAGGCGCTGCACCACACCGCGCACCGGCGGGCGTTCGGGCGGGAGCTGGACCGGCAGCCGCTGATGCGCGCGGTGCTCGCGGATCTGGCGATCGAGTCGGAGGCGGCGACGCTGCTGGGGATGCGGCTGGCCACGGCGGTGGACCGCTCGCAGGCCGGGGACGCCGGGGAGGCGGCGCTGCGCCGGCTGGCGCTGGCGGCCGGCAAGTACTGGGTGTGCAAGCGGGGCAGCGCGCACGCGGCGGAGGCGCTGGAGTGCCTGGGCGGCAACGGCTATGTCGAGGACTCCGGCATGCCGCGGCTCTACCGGGAGGCGCCGCTGCTGTCCATCTGGGAGGGCTCGGGGAATGTCGCGGCGCTCGACGTGCTGCGGGCCCTGGGCAAGGAGCCGGCCGCCCTGGAGGCGTTCCTCGCCGAGGTGGAGACCGCGGCGGGCGCGGATCGCCGGCTGGACGCGGCGGTGGCCGGCGTCCGCAAGATGCTCGGCGCGGCGGCCGCCCCGGAGCGCGCGCAGCTGATGGCGCGGTCGCTGGCGGAACGGATGGCGCTGGTGCTCCAGGGCTCACTGCTGGTGCGCTACAGCCACCCGGCGCTCGCCGACGCGTTCTGCGCCTCGCGGCTCGACGGGGAGTGGGGCAACGCCTTCGGCACGCTGCCGGCCGGCGCCGACCTGACGGCGGTCCTGGAGCATGTGCGGCCGGAGACCGCGCGCGGGGACGGGGCCTGATGTCCGTACGGGTGGAGCGCACCGGTCCGGTGACCACAGTGGTGCTCTCCCGGCCGGCGTCCCGCAACGCGGTCGACGGCCCGACGGCCCACGAACTCGCCGATACCTTCCGGGAGTTCGACGCCGACGAGTCGGCGCGGGTGGCCGTCCTGTGGGGCGAGGGCGGGACCTTCTGCTCCGGTGCGGACCTCAAGGCGATCGGCACCGAGAGCGCGGCAACCGCGTGGCGGCCGACGGGGACGGGCCGATGGGGCCGACCCGGATGCGGCTCGGCAAGCCGGTGATCGCGGCGATCGCCGGGCACGCGGTGGCCGGCGGTCTGGAGCTGGCGCTGTGGTGCGATCTGCGGGTGGCGGAGGAGGACGCGGTCCTCGGCGTCTTCTGCCGGCGCTGGGGCGTGCCGCTGATCGACGGCGGCACGGTGCGGCTGCCGCGGCTGATCGGCGCGAGCCGGGCGCGGGACCTGGTGCTGACGGGGCGGCCGGTGCCGGCCGCGGAGGCGCTGGACATCGGGCTGGTCCACCGCGTGGTGCCGGCCGGTGCGGCGCGCGCGCAGGCGGAGCTGCTGGCGGCGGAGATCGCCCGCCTCCCGCAGGCGTGCCTGCGCAGCGACCGCGCCTCCCTGCTGGACCAGGAGGGCCGGGACGAGGAGTCGGCGATGGCCGCGGAACTCGCCCACGGGCAGGCCGTCCTGGCCGAGGCCCAGGAGGGCGCGGCGCGCTTTGCCGCGGGGGCGGGGCGGCACGGGGCGGCGGACCCGAACGGGTGAGGCGGCGCCCGGCCGGGTGCCGGTCGCGGACGCCCGCCCGCCCCTCGGCGGGCGGGGCGCGTTGCCCGCGGACGGCCGGCCGCGTACGGTCGCGCCGTCCCCGCCCCGCTGCCAGGAGCACCGCATGAGCGAGCTGAACTACCCCGAGCAGGGCGGCACCCGGCGCACCCCGCTGCCGCCCGGCTACCGCCACCTCCACGAGGAGCTGCCGATCGGCCGGGGGCGGGCGGCGCTGGCGGCGGCGGGCGAGGCGATCACCACCTTCCGGATGCACCGCGCGGCGGGCACCGGCGTCCGGGCCGACGCGCCGCGCGCCGCGCCGGGCGTGCGGGTCGAGGTCGCACCGGGCATCGGCCCGCTGCGGCTGCGCGCGCCGTGCACGGTGGTGTGGACGGCGGATGAGGAGGACCGCGTCGGCTTCGGCTACGGGACCCGCGAGGGGCATCCCGTGTGCGGCGAGGAGGCGTTCCTCGCCGAGCTGCGCGCCGATGGCTCGGTGTGGTTCACGGTGACCGCGTTCAGCCGCCCCGCCGGGACACTCACCCGTCTCGCCGGCCCGCTGCTCCCCGTCTTCCAGCGCCGCTACGTGCGCCATCTCGGCCGCACCCTGCGCCGTCTGACGCCCCCTCGGTGAACGCGCCGCACGGGGTGGCTCCGCCGCCGTACGCGCCGTTCGCTACGCCCTGCCGGTCCCCTGAGCACGCTTTGTTACCGACGCGTAGATTCTGGGCTCCCCGTTTCGATACGTCCACTTCGCCTTCATCAATCCGTCACCATCACCTCCGGCGACCGTGAAAGAAATCCACACATGTGTGAGGACGAACTGATTCCGCCGCAGGCGGACATGACCGAGCAGGAGTGGCTGCGCACCGGCTCGGCGACGGCGACCGGGGAGCCGTCGATGCCCACGACGGGGCGCACCCCGTCCTTCGTGAACCGGCGGACGCTGCTGGGCGGCGCGATGGCCGGCGCGGCACTCGCGGTGCTGCCGTCACCGGGGCAGCCGTCCGCCTCCGCCGCTCCCCGACCGGGAGTCCCAGGGGCCTTCCCGTTCCCCGAACACCCCAACGGCAAGGGCGAGTTCGCGATCCTGGTCACCGGGGACGCGGGGACCGGCGACGAGGCGCAGTACGCGGTGGCGGCCGCCGCCCGCGATGTCTGCCGGGCCGAGCGGGTGGGTCTCGCGGTGGGCCTGGGCGACAACATCTACGAGAACGGGCCGGAGTCCGCCGACGACTCCGAATTCCAGGACAAGTTCGAGAAGCCCAACAGCGGCATCGATGTGCCGTGGCTGATGGTGCTGGGCAACCACGACTGCTCGGGGCTGATCCCCGGCAGCGGCGGCGACCCGTCCCGCGGTGACCGCGAGGTCGCCTACGCCGCCACGTCGCGGCGCTGGTACATGCCGAGCCGCTACTACAGCGTGCCGCTGCCGGCCGCCGATCCGCTGGTGGAGTTCTTCGCGATCGACACCATTCCGTGGTCCTCCTACGTCGCCCAGCTCGACCCGCACTACCGCTGGGACGGGCCGTACATGCGCGAGCAGCGCAGCTGGCTGGACGGCGCGCTGCGGGCCTCGCGCGCCCGCTGGAAGGTGGTGATCGGCCATCACCCGTACCTCAACAACGGCAAGCACGGCAGTGCCGGTTCCTACGACGGGTTCGAGATCGGGAACTACACCAGCGGGGTCCACCTCAAGGACATGTACGACAACGTGGTCGCCGGCCGGGCCGACCTGATCCTCTCCGGTCACGACCACACCCTCCAGATCCTGGAGCCGACCGCCCGCACGGGCGGCACCCGGCAGGTGGTGTGCGGGGCGTCGGCCAAGACGGAGGACGGCAAGGCGCACTTCACGAATCCGGCGGCCTGGCAGAACTTCTCCGACCACGGGTTCATGCTGCTGAAGGTGTCCGGCGCGCGGCTGACCATCGAGGCGTACACGGTGGACGTGGCGACCCGGAAGGCCACCCTGGCGCACCGCGCGCGGCAGACCCGTCCGGTGGCCGCTCCCGCGGGGGCGCACGCCTGACGGGGGCACGACTCCTGGGCCGCGGCGCCGGAAATGCGGGTTTTCCGGCCCGCGCCTAGGGTGTTCGCATGGCCGCGTTCCGGTGGACACCGGCCCCGGTCAACGGCCCCCGACCGTGGGCACGAGACGTGCTCGGCGCGGCGCCGCGCGCCCTGCTGCACGCCCGCCCGGCAGGGGCGGAAATCGGCCCCGCCCATGACCGGGCCGCGAGGCGTGACGCGCCATGACCGGCCGGTTCGTGGAATCGCCCGGCGAGGACTACGACCCCCGGGCCGACCGGGACTGGCGTCCGGTCACCGAGGACGCGCCCGGGGTGTCGGACCGCGAGCCCATCGGCCTGCGCGAGCGGCTGTCACTCAACCGGATGGGCACCTTCGACTGGGATCTGGACGAGGGGTTCATGAACCTGGACCCCGGCGCCTTGGACGTCTTCGATCTGCGCCCGGACGAATACGACGGCGCGCCGATGTCGCTGGTCTCCCGGGTGCCTCCGGAGGAGGCCCTGCGGCTGGACGAGGCGCTCGCCCAGGCCCTGCGGGACGGCCACTCCTCCTACGGGTCCTACTTCCGCCTCCAGTGCCGCGACGGGACCCGGCGCTGGACCCACTCCCAGGGGCGGATCCTGCACGACGCGGACGGGACGCCGTACCGGATCATCGGCATCGTCCGGGAGGCGACCAGCGAGCTGGCGGACTCCGCGCTGCTGCGCTCGCTCCAGCAGGAGCGGCAGCGGCAGACCGTGATGGTGCAGCAGACCACCGCGGAGCTGGCCCGCGCGCTGTCCGTCAAGGACGTCACCCGGGTGCTCACCGACAGCGGCGGCGCCCGGCGGTTCGGGGCGGACGGGCTGCTGCTCGGGCTGGTCGAGAACGACCGGTTCGAGGTGATCGCCGCCGCGGGCCTGGCGGGCGAGGTGCCCGAGGACATGAAGACCTCGGCGCTGGACGACACCCTGCCGCTGGCCGACACCGCGCGCTCGCGGCGGCCGCTCTTCCTCAGCAGCCGCAGCGAGCTGATCACCCGCTTCCCCCGGCTGCGCCCGTACACCGAGGTGCTGCCGACCGGCAGCTCGGCGTACCTGCCGCTGGTGGCGCAGGACACCGTCATCGGGGCGCTGGGGCTGTTCAACGCGGAGCCCGCGGTGCAGTCGCCGGAGGCCAAGAACCTGGCGCTGGCGCTGGCCGGTGTGGTCGCCCAGTCGGTGCAGCGGGCGACCCTCTTCGACCAGGAGCGGGAGTTCGCGACGGGGCTCCAGGCGACGATGCTGCCGCGCCGGCTGCCGCCCCTGGCGGGCGGCGCGGTCACCGTGCGCTACCACCCGGCGAGCGTCGGGCGGGACGTCGGCGGCGACTGGTACGACGTCATCGCGCTGCCGCAGGGCCGCACCGGGCTGGTGGTCGGCGACGTCCAGGGCCACGACACCCACGCGGCCGCCGTGATGGGCCAGCTGCGGATCGCGCTGCGGGCCTACGCCAGCGAGGGGCACACGCCGGAGACCGTGCTGGTGCGGGCCTCCCGCTTCCTGTCCGAGCTGGACACCGAGCGCTTCGCCACCTGCACCTACATCCAGGCCGACCTGGAGTCCGGCGCGCTGCACCTGGCCCGGGCCGGCCATCTCGGCCCGCTGATCAGCAACAGCTCCCGGCACATCGACTGGCCCGAGGTCCGCGGCGGGCTGCCGCTGGGCCTGGCCACCGCCTTCGGGCACGACCACTTCCCGGAGACCCAGCTGTTCCTGGAGCCCGGCTCGACGCTGCTGCTGTGCACCGACGGGCTGGTCGAGCGCCCCGGCCACGACATCTCCTCCGGCATCGACGCGCTGTCCGAGGCCGTCCGCGAGGGCCCCACGGAGCTGGAGGCGCTGGCCGACCGGCTCTCGGACCAGCTGTGGGCCGCGCCCGGCTCGGAGGACGACATGGCGCTCCTGCTGCTGCACCGGCTCCCCGGCCCCGGGCCGGCCACCACTCCCCGGCTGCGGCTGCACGTCCACCAGGCCGACCCCTCGGGCACGGCGGAGGTCCGCGCGGCGCTGCGCCGCACTCTGGACCAGTGGCGGGCGGGCGCCGTCGCGCACCACATCGAGGTCGCCGCGTCCGAGCTGATCGCCAATGCGCTGACCCATACCGAGAGCGGCGCCCTGGTCTCCGTGGAGCTGCTGCCCGGCACCCCGCGGCGGATCCGGCTGGAGGTCGAGGACCGCTCCAGCCGGTGGCCGCGGCGGCGCAGCCCCGGGGAGACCGCCACCTCAGGGCGGGGGCTGATGCTGGTCGAGGCGTTCGCGGACCGCTGGGGCGCGGAGCCGCGCGGTGCGGGCAAGGCGCTGTGGTGCGAGTTCGCGGTACCGGACGGCTCGCGGTGACGTCCGCCAAACGGACTCCGCACATCTACTGACGGTCCGTCAGGCGCCTTGCAGGAAAGGGCATTTGGTGCCCGCCCGAGCGGCTCGGCACCGGCGCGCGGGAGGGCGGCCGAGCCGACCGACCTGGCCGTGGGCCGACTCGGCCTGACCGGACCGTACACCCTGAGCTCCGCGACGAAAACCGCGCCGGAACGAGCCGTTCAGTCCTCCGGCCCGTACCAGAGCGTCGTCATGTTGCAGAACTCCCGGATGCCGTGCCCGGACAGCTCCCGCCCGTAGCCGGAGCGCTTGGCGCCGCCGAAGGGCAGGCCCGGGTGCGAGGCGGTCATCCCGTTGAAGAAGACGCCGCCGGCCTGCACATCGCGGGCCAGCCGGGCCTGTTCGTCGGGGTCCCGGGTCCAGGCGTTGGAACTGAGCCCGAACGGCGTGTCGTTGGCGATCCGCACCGCCTCGTCCACGTCGGCGACTCGGTACAGCGTGGCCACCGGCCCGAACGCCTCCTCGTAGTGGATGCGCATGCCGGGGGTGATGTCCGAGAGCACCGTCGGCTCGTAGAACCAGCCCGCCGGGTGCTGTGCCGGCCGCCGCCCGCCGCACAGCGCCGTGGCGCCCTTGTGGACCGCGTCGTCGACGAGTTCCTCCAGGTCGGAGCGGCCCTGCTCGCTGGCGAGCGGCCCGACATCGGTCCCCTCGTCCATCGGGTCGCCGACGGTCAGCGCCGCCATCCGGTCGGTGAAGCGCCGGGCGAAGGCGTCGTAGATGTCGTCGTGCACGAGGAAGCGCTTGGCGGCGATGCACGACTGGCCGTTGTTCTGGACGCGCGCGGTGACCGCGACCCGGGCCGCCTTGTCGAGGTCGGCGGAGGGCAGGACGATGAACGGGTCGCTGCCACCGAGTTCGAGGACGGTCTTCTTGACCTCGTCACCGGCGACCGAGGCGACCGCGCGGCCGGCCGGCTCGCTGCCGGTCAGCGTGGCGGCGGCGATCCGCGGGTCGCGCAGGATGTCCTCGACGGCGCCGGAGCCGATCAGCAGGGTCTGGAAGCAGCCCTCGGGGTAGCCGGCGCGGCGGAACAGCTCCTCCAGGTACAGCGCGGTCTGCGGGACGTTCGAGGCGTGCTTGAGCAGTCCGGTGTTGCCGGCCATCAGGGCGGGTGCGGCGAACCGGACGACCTGCCACAGCGGGAAGTTCCACGGCATCACCGCGAGGACGGTGCCCAGGGGGCGGTAGCGCACCACGGCGCGGGCGGCGCCGGAGTCGCGGACGTCGGCGGGGTCGGGGTGCTCGTCGGCGAGCAGTTCCTCGGCGTGGTCGGCGTACCAGCGCATGGTCTTGGCGCACTTCGCGGCTTCCGCGCGCGCCTGGGCCAGCGGCTTGCCCATCTCCGTGGTCATCGTGCGGGCGATGTCGTCCTGGTCGCCGTCGAGCAGCTCGGCGGCCTTGTGGAGCAGTGCCCTGCGGTGCGCGAAGCTGGTGCGGCGGTGCTCCTGGAAGGCCTGGTCCGCCCGGACCAGATGGTCTTCGATCTCGCCCGCGTTGAGCGCGTCGAAGGTCTTCAGCGTCTCGCCGGTGGCCGGGTTGACCGTGGCGATGGCCATGGTCGGCACCTCCTTGGTGGGGCGGGCGCGCGCGCCCGCGGACGACGGGGTGACGGTCCGGGCGGCTCCTAGGAGAGCGGCGAGGGGGCCGGGGACGGCTCCGGGACCGGGTCGGGGTCGGGTCCGGGCGGCCGTGGGATCGGGGACGGTTCCGGCGGGATGGGGTCCGGCTGACCGGGCGGGCTCGGCGGGCCGGGCAGCGGGTCCGGGACGGGGTCCGGCGACGGGCCTCCCGGATCCGGGGTGGGCTGCGGATCGCGGTCGAGCGTGCGCTCGCCGCGCGGATGCGGTTGCCGCTGCACGATGGGCCTCCAGAATGAGACGTCTAGTGGCACATGGGCCCCGTACCCGAGTTTGGCCCGTCCATGGCCCCGGCGCACGACGGATTGCGGCGGACGGAGTGCGCGGGGGCGGAGGGCGGCGCATGTGACCTGATCGGGCGGCGCCCGGGGAGCCCGCCGCGCTCTACCGTGCGGTCATGCCCATGACGCGTACCAGGACGACGCCCCCTTCCGCGGCCGGGACCACGGCCGGCGCGGTCCGGACCGCGGCGCTGCCGGTGGCCGCGCTGCTCCTCGCGCTCTGCGTGCCCGCCCCGGCGGCCGCCCGCCCCGCGGACCCCGCCCTCCCGCTGCCCGCCCGGATGGCCGACACCGGGGGCGGCGGGCAGCTGATCACCGCCCGGGCGCGCACCCCGCGCGACACCACCGGGACGGTGGCGTGGTGGGAGCGGCGCAACGGCCGCTGGCGGCGGGCCGGTTGGGCGCCGGCGCGGTTCGGGGCCGGCGGGCTGACCGAGGGCCGCACCCGGGTGCAGGGCACCTCGACCACCCCGACCGGGCTGTATGACCTGCCGTTCGCGTTCGGCCTCGCGCCCGCGCCGCCCGGCACCACCGTCCCCTACCGCCGGGTCGGCGCGGACTCCTGGTGGTGCGAGGACAACGCCTCGGCCTCCTACAACCGCTGGGTGGCACCCCTGCCGGCGGACTGCGCGGCCGCCGAGTCCGAACGCCTGGCGGACTATCCCACGCAGTACGACCAGGCCCTGGTCACCGGCTTCAACTACCACCGTCCGGTGCACGGCCGCGGCGCCGGGATCTTCCTCCACGTCCAGGGGAAGGGCGCCACGGCCGGCTGTGTGTCCGTACCGGCCGGGGCGATGGCGCGGATCCTGTCCTGGGTGCGGCCGTCCCGGCATCCGCACCTCGCCATCGGCACGGCGCACGGACCGACCGCCCTCACCCGCTACTGACGCCGCCCGCCCGGGAGGCACGGGGAGAGCGGAGTCGCGCCGTGAGTGCCCGGGCGCCCCTGCGCACGAGTCGCCGCGGCGGGCCCGCTCCTCACGGCTGCGGGTCGCGGGCGTCGTAGCGGGCGAAGTCGCGGCGGGCCAGGCCCAGGGCGGTCACCACCAGCACGCAGGCCAGACCGCCGCCGATCACCGCGGTGGCCGGGGAGGTGAGATCGGCCGCCGACCCGGCCAGGAAGTCGCCCAGCCGCGGCCCGCCCGCGACCACCACGATGAAGACGCCCTGGAGCCGGCCGCGCATCGCGTCCGGCGTCGCGGCCTGGAGCATGGTGCTGCGGAACACCATCGAGACGGTGTCCGCGCAGCCGGCCACCGCCAGGAAGAACAGACCGAGCCAGAGGTGGCGGGACAGCCCGAAGCAGGCCACGGCCGCGCCCCAGGCGGCCACCGCCACCAGGATCGCCAGTCCGTGCCGGCGGATCCCGCCGAGCCAGCCGGAGAACAGCCCGCCCAGTACGGCGCCCACCGCGGGCGCGGCGACCAGCAGGCCGACCGTCTTGGCATCCCCGGCGAACCAGAGCACCGCGACCGCCGGAAACAGCGCCCGCGGCTGGGCCAGCACCATCGCCGCCAGGTCGGAGAAGAACGTCATCCGCAGATTCGGCCGGGTGGCGAGAAACCGCAGCCCGTCCAGGACGGAGGCCCGGCGCCGCGGCCCCTCCCCCTGGTCGGGCCGCATGGACGGCAGCCGCCACATCGCGTACAGCGAGCCGCCGAAGGCCACCACGTCGATCAGGTACGCGGTCTGGTAGCCCCACAGGCCGACGATGACGCCGCCCAGCATCGGCCCGCCCATCAGACCGAGGTTGCTGGTCAGGGAGTTGAGGGCGTTGGCGGCCGGCAGCTGCTCGGCGGGCAGCAGCCGCGGGATCATCGAGGAGCGGGCCGGCGAGTTCATCGCGAAGCAGACGGCCTGGACGGCGACGACGGAGTAGAGCAGCCAGACCCGGTGGAATCCGGCCATCGCGGCGACGGCCAGCGTGACGGACATCGCGGTGGCGCCCATGGCGCTGTACAGGCCCAGCGTGCGGCGGTCGACGGTGTCCGCGATGGCCCCGCCGTACAGCCCGAAGACCACCAGCGGGACCAGCGCGCACAGGCCCACCAGACCGACCGAGAAGGTGGAGTGGGTGAGCGCGTAGACCTGGAGGGAGACCGCGAGGGCGGTCATCTGCTGGCCCATCCAGGAGATGGTGTTGCCGCACCACAGGCGGCGGTAGTCCGGCGAGGTGCGCAGCGGGGTCAGATCGGCGAATATCCGGGAACGCAGGGGTATTTCGCCTTTTTCGGCAGTCGTTGTAGGGGCCACGCAGCGCAGTAAAGCATGCCGCCGGGACGGAAGGGGCGACAGGACGGGAACAGCCGCCCACCGCATTCGCCCCTTACATCCCGCCGCCTCCCACGGCGGCAGCCGGCCGGTTCACCGATGGCCGCGCGGACGCCGGCCGTCCGGTTCCGGGCCCACTACGCGCACGCGCCGGACGCCGCGCGCCCCGCGGGCCTCACCAGCGCCAGCGGGTGGCCGCGGCGATCTCCTCGGGCTCGCTGTCGGCGAAGTGGGCCTCCTCCGCGCGCCGCACGGCCAGGACCGCGCCGTGCAGCATCTCCCCCATCGCCTCGTGCAGCGGGGCCGACTTCTCCAGCTGGTCGGCGGCCTCGGTGAGGGTGGCGGGCAGCCGGACGATGCCGCGCCGGGCCCGTTCGCGGACGCCGAGCACGCCCGGGTCGCCGGTCTGCGGGGCGGGCAGCCGCGCCGCCGACTCGATGCCGTGCAGCCCGGCGGCGATGACCGCGCCGACGGCGAGGTACGGGTTGGCGGCGGCGTCGAAGGTCTTCAGCTCGGCGTGGCCGCCGTCCGGGTCGTCGGGGGCGCCGGTGATCAGCCGCAGCGCCGCCTCCCGGTTCTCCACCCCCCAGCACTGGTAGACGCCGGCCCAGTGGGAGGGTTGGAGCCGCAGATAGCTGGCGGGTGAGGGGCAGCCGATGGCGAGCAGGGCGGGCAGGGCGGCGACGAGGCCGCCGAGGAAGGCCACCGCATCGGGCGCCAGCCCCCATTCGGCGCCGGGGGCGCGGTGCAGGCTGGCGCCGTCGCGGTAGAGGCCGAGGTGGAGGTGGCAGCCGTTGCCGACCTGGCCGGCGACGAACGACGGGGCGAAGGAGGCGCGCAGCCCGTGCCGGGCGGAGACGGCGCGGACGGTCTCGCGGACCAGCACCACGTCGTCGGCGGCGCGGACCGGGTCGGCGGGGGCGGTGGTGACCTCGAACTGGCCCGGGGCGTACTCGGGGTGGAGCTGGAGGACGTCGAGCCCCTGGACGCCGAGCGCCTCGGTGACGTCCCGGAGGTAGTCGGAGAGTTCGACGACCCGCGTCATGCCGTAGGCGGGGCCCGCGCAGGGGAAATCGAGCGCCTCGTCCGCGCCGGCGGCGGCCGGGCCGTGCCCCGCCGGGGCGCGGGTGACGATCCACTCCGTCTCGAAGCCCATCCGCAGTTGCAGGCCGGCCGCGGCGGCCCGGTCCACCATCCGCCGGGCGAACTGCCGCTGGCAGGCGGGGTGCGGGCGGCCGAGCTGGTCGTAGCGGTCCACCGGCGCCCAGGCCCAGCCGGGCTGGGCGGCGAGCGGGACGACGCGGTCCAGGTCGGGGAGGAGCCGCAGGTCCCCGTCGGGCCCGCCGACCTGGTCGGAGGCGGTGATGTCGTCGTAGGAGGTGAAGACGTCGAAGACCGGCGACATCCCGACGCCGCGCTGGGCCGCCGCCGCGAACCGCTGCACAGGAACGGTCTTGACGCGGACGATGCCCGCGTTGTCCACCCAGGTCAGCGCGGTGTTCAGCACGCCTTCCGCGGTCAGTTGCGCCGCCAGCCGGCGGGCTTCCTCGCGCTGTTCCGGTGCCCGCGATGCCATAGAACCGTCCTCACTCGACCGTGCCGAACCCTCGGCGCCCGCTGTGCCGACTGCCGCCCGCCGCGGCCCGATACCGCGCGGGTCAGGAGCAGTTGAACTCGCACCATACGCACTTTCCGCTGCCGCGCGGTTCCACACCCCACACATCGGCCAGGCGGTCGACGAGGAGCAGTCCGCGGCCCGAGACCCCGGCCTCCCCCGGCTCGCGGCGGCGCGGCAGGCTGCTGGAGTGGTCCTCGACCTCCAACCGCAACAGCCGCCCGACGCTGTGCGGCATACGGATGTTGACGACCGCCTCGCCGTCGGTGTGCAGCAGCGCGTTGGTGATCAGCTCATCGGCGACCAGTTCGATCTCCTCGGCCCGCTCGGCGGCGCCCCAGGCGCGCACCGCGGCCCGGATCATGTGCCGTGCGGCCGACAGCCCGTCGGGGTCGGCGGGGGCGATGTGCTGGCGGAACCGTCCGACGGTGTCGTGCTCCGGGACGCCGAGGCGGCGCAGCAGCAGCAGCGCCATGTCGTCCTCGCCGGTCCGCACGTCCGCCGACTCGCAGAGCCGGTCGGCGAGTTGCTGGACGTCCTGGGGGCCGTCGCGGACCTCGCGGGCCAAGTGCCGCATCCCGACGTCGAGATCGGTGCCGGGCTGCTCGACGATGCCGTCGGTGCACAGCAGCAGGGTGTCGCCGGGGGCGAGCTGCACGGTGGTGACGGGGTAGTCGAGCCGGCGGAACTCGGAGGCGATGCCGAGCGGCAGCCCGCCGGCCACCGGCAGTCTGCGGCAGATGCCCTCGGCGTGCCGCAGCAGCGGGTCGATATGGCCGGCCCGGACGATCCGGGCCGCGCCGGTGCTCAGGTCCGCGTCGACATAGGTGCAGGTCGCGAAGCGGTCGGTGTCCAGCTCGTGGAGGAAGGCGGAGGCCCGCGCCACGACGGTGGCCGGGGCGTGCCCCTCGGCGGCGTAGGCGCGCAGCACGATCCGCAGCTGGCCCATCAGCGCCGCGGCATGGGTGTCGTGGCCCTGGACGTCGCCGATGACGGCGGCGACCCGGCCGTCGGGCAGCGGGATGACGTCGTACCAGTCGCCGCCGATGTCCCGGCCCATGCGGGCGGAGCGGTAGCGCACGGCGATCTGCGCGTGCGGGACGCCGGGGATCCGCCGGGGCAGCATCGCCTGCTGGAGGCCCGCGGCGAGATCGTGCTCCTGGTCGTAGAGCATGGCGCGGGCCAGGCTCTGCGCGATGCTGCTGCCCAGTGCCAGCAGGACGCTGCGCTCCTGGTCGCGGAAGTCGCTCTCGCGCTCGAAGAACAGGCCGATCACGCCGATCGGGCGGCCCTGGGCGATCAGCGGCAGATAGGCGGCGGAGTTGACGTTCAGCGGCTCGATGGCCGGCCACAGCCGCGGCCAGCCGTGCCGGAACTCCGCGCGGCTGGACACATACCGCGGGGTGAGGGTGCGGACCACCTCGCTCATCGGGAATTCGTCGCCCACCCGCGTGTACTCCAGGTCCGGCACGAAGCTGCCCGCCTTGCCCTCGGAGATCAGCCGGATGCGGCCCGCCTCGACGAGGCCGAGGATCACGTTCTCCGCGCCCAGCCGGCTCAGCCCCTGCTCGTCGGCGAGCACGGCGATCACCTCGCCGACCGTCCGGGCGTGCGCCAGGGCGGCGGTGGTGCGCTCGACGACGCTGGTGTGCCGGCGGCGCTCCTCGTCGCCGGCGACCCGCTCCGCCGCGTGGGTGTACTCGTGGCTGGCGTCGCGGACCACGCCGATGATGCGGCGGGGCCGGCCGCCGCCGTCCCGGCGGATGCTGCCCTGGCTGTGAGTCCAGCGCAGTTCGCCGTCGCGCAGCCGCACCCGGAAGTAGGCGCCGTAGGAGTCGCTGCCGTCCTTGAGGGCGCGGGCGACCAGTGCGTCGAGCCGGGCGGCCTCATGGGGCGGGAGGTGGCACCGCAGGCTCTCGGGGCGGTCGTCGTAGTCCCCCGGGAGCATGTCGAACACCTCGAGGGCGGGCGCGTCCAGGTGCATCAGCCCGCTGTCGAGGTCCCAGTCGAAGCCGCCCATCCCGTTGAGGGCCAGGGTCAGGTCCGGGTGGGCGGGCCAGTCGTCCGGCACCGACACGGTGGGCCGTTTCGCTCCCCGGTCAGCCATGACGTCACTTTGCCACATTCACCCGGATTGCGACGTATCCAGGATATCGGCGCGAAGCCGTCCGGCACACCCTCCCGCCGAACTGACTCATGCATCAGCCACCTCCGCATCACTCGCCCGGCATCCGCCGGAACAAGCTGATGAAGCCCCTAGCCCCTGCCCCACACCATTGCGATGATCTCAACGCGCTGTTACGGTCCCGGACCATGGACGACACCCCCGGAGACCGGGTCACCGACGACAGCGGCGATGTCACCGACCGTGTCCGCCAGGTGATCGGCCGGCTCGGCTGCAGCCACCGCGAATTCGCCCGCCGGATCGTGATGGACCCCTCGAAGCTGTCCCGGTCGCTGGGCGGCACCCGCCGCTTCACACTCGCCGAGATCGTGCGGATCGCCGATATCGGCGCGGTCGACACCGGCTGGCTGCTCGGCGCCCCGGCCCGGCCCGCACCGGCGGCCGACCGCGCGCCGGCGGCCGTCCCCGAGGGCGGCCGGCCGCTGCAGATCGTGCGGGAGACCGTCCGGCTGATCGCCGAACACGGCTTCCACGCCGTACGGGTCGCCGATATCGCGGCCGCCTGCGGCACCAGCACCGCCGCCGTCCACTACCACTTCCCCGGCCGCGACGAGCTGCTGGAGGCCGCGGTGCGCTGGTGCATGGACGAGGACACCGAACGCCGCGCCGCCGGACTGGCCGAGGCCCCCGACGCGCACGCCGAGCTGCTGCATCTGATCGCGCTGCAGACCCCGCGCACCGCGCAGCAGCGCCGCCAGTGGCTGGTCTGGCTGGATCTGTGGGCCCAGGCCGCCCGCTCCACCGCCGTCGGCCGGCTCCACGAGCACTACTACCGGCAGTGGCGCACCACGGTCGCCGAGGTCGTCCGGCGCGGCGTCGACCAGGGCGTCTTCCGCGCCGTCGATCCGGAGTTCACCGCACTGCGGCTGACCGCGCTGATCGACGGCCTGGCCACGCAGGTGCTGGCCACCGCGCCGGACAGCACCGGTCCCGACACCATGCACACGGCCCTGCTGGCCTTCGTGACGAGCGAACTCACCCCCGCCGACTGACGCCCCCGCCCCGCGCCCCCGAGGCACCCCACCCCACCGAAGGGATCCCCGTGAACAACGAGGTCATCATCACCTGTGCGCTCACCGGCGCCGGTGACACCGTCCGCCGCTCCCCGCACGTCCCGGTGACGCCCGAGCAGATCGCCGCCTCGGCCGTGGAGGCGGCGTCCGCGGGCGCCGCCGTCGTGCACATCCACGTCCGCGACCCCGAGACCGGCGACCCGTCCCGCGATCCGCGGCTGTACGCGGAGGTGGTCGAGCGGATCAAGGAGTCCGGCACCGATGTCGTCATCAACCTCACCGCCGGCATGGGCGGCGACCTGGTGATCGACCCGGAGCGGCCGCTGCGGCAGCTGCCCGGCACGGACCTGGTGAGCGGCCTGGAGCGGCTGCCGCACGTCGAGGAACTGCTGCCCGACATCTGCACCCTGGACTGCGGATCCCTCAACTTCGGGGACGGCTCCAGCCTCTACGTCTCCACGCCCGACATGCTGCGGGCCGGCGCCCGGCGCATCCAGGAGCTGGGCGTACGGCCCGAGTTGGAGATCTTCGACACCGGTCAGCTGTGGTTCGCCAAGCAGCTGCTGGCCGAGGGGCTGCTGGACGATCCGACGGTCTTCCAGCTGTGCATGGGTATCCCGTGGGGCGCCCCGGCCGACCCCGGAGTGCTCCAGTCCATGGTGCACATGCTGCCCGAGGGCGCCCAGTGGGCGAGTTTCGCGCTCGGCCGGATGCAGCTGCCGTGGGCCGCCCAGTCGATCCTCCTCGGCGGCAATGTCCGGGTCGGCCTGGAGGACAACCTCTACCTCAGCAAGGGCGTCAAGGCCACCAACGGGCAGCTGGTCGAACGTGCCGTGCAGCTCACCGAGCTGCTCGGCGCCACGGTCGCCACCCCCGACCAGGCCCGCGCCCGCCTGGGACTGAAGCCGCGCGGCTGACCCCGTACGCCCCTCCCGCCCCTACCTCCCCACCTGGAGCCGCCCGCCATGTCCGAGACCACCCCCGCCCCTTGCGCCCCCGAGGACGTACGCCGTGTCGCCTGTATCGGCGCCGGAGTGATCGGTGGCGGCTGGGCCGCCCACTTCCTCGCCCGCGGCTACGACGTCACCGCCTGGGACCCGGCCCCCGACGCCGAGGAGAAGCTCCGCCGCCTGGTCGCCGCCGCCTGGCCCGCACTGGAACAGATGGGCACGGCCGAGGGGGCGGCGCCGGAGCGGCTGACCGTGGCGGGCTCACTCGCCGAGGCGGTCGCCGACGCGGACTTCGTCCAGGAGAGCGCCCCCGAGAAGCTGGAGCTGAAGCGCTCGCTGCTCGCCGAGCTGACCGCCGCGACCCGGCCGGGCGTGGTCATCGCCTCCTCGACCTCCGGCTACCCGATGACCGACATGCAGACCTCGGCCGGCGACCCCGGCCGCCTGGTCGTCGGCCACCCCTTCAATCCGCCGTACCTCATCCCGCTGGTCGAGGTCGTCGGCGGCGAGCGGACCGACCGCGCCGCCGTCGACTGGGCGTCCCGCTTCTACAAGGCGGCCGGCAAGTCCGTCCTCACCATGGACCGCGAGCTGCCGGGCTTCATCGCCAACCGCCTCCAGGAGGCACTGTGGCGCGAGGCGCTGCACATGGTCGCGAGCGGCGAGGCCACGGTCGAGGACATCGACGCCTCGATCACCGAAGGGCCGGGACTGCGCTGGGCGTTCATGGGCCCCTGCCTGACCTTCGCGCTGGCCGGCGGCGAGGGCGGTATGGCGCACATGCTCGACCACTTCGGCCCGTCCCTGAAGTCGCCGTGGACCCGGCTGGAGGCGCCCGAGCTGGACCGCGCGCTGCGCGACGCCATGGTCGAGGGCTGCGACCGGGCGGCGGGCGACCGCAGCTACGCGGACCTGGTCGCCGCGCGCGACCAGGGCGTCATAGACGTGCTCCGCGCCACCGGCCGACTGGGAGGCACCGCCCGATGAGCAACCACCCGCCGGAGCACCTTCCCCCGGAGGGCCTCCCGCTCTTCCGCCGCACGGTCCAGGACGACTGGATCGACTACAACGGCCACCTCAGCGAGGCCTACTACGTCCTGGTCTTCGGCTTCGCGACCGACGCCCTGATGGCGGCCGCCGGCCTCGGCCCGTCCTACCGCGAGCGCTCCGGCTGCTCCCTCTACACGGTCGAGACCCATGTCCGCTATCTCCGGGAGGTGGCCCGCGGCACCGAACTCACCGTCCGGACCACGGTGTTGGGGGTCGACGGCAAGAAGCTCCGCTTCCTCCACGAGATGTTCGCCGGTGAGCCGACGGGTGAACCGGTGGCCACCGGGGAGCAGTTCACCCTGCACGTCGACCGGGCCGCGGGCCGCTCGGTGCCCCTGCCGGAGGCCACCCGCGCCTTCCTCGCCGGCCTGGTCGCGCCCGCACCACCTTGGGCGGGGCACGGCATCCGCGAGGTGTGAGGCACACGGGATACGGGCGGGGGCTGCCAGCCACGGCCGCCCCTCGCCCGTTTCCCGCCGCCGGATGCCGCGCGGGAGCGCCGTTGTCCTACCCCGGTGCCATCCTGGGAGGCGGGCGACACCCCACGGACCCGGCAAGGAGACCCGACCATGAGCACGACGCAAGGCCACCACATCGACGTCACGCAGGGCACCGAGCACGTCCGCGTCGAGATCGACGGCAAGCTGATCGCCGAGAGCAGCCGCCCCCTCCTGCTCGCGGAGACCGGCTACCCGGTGCGCTACTACTTCCCGCCCGAGGATGTACGGACCGAGCTGCTGGTCCCCTCCGACACGCACACGGTGTGCCCGTTCAAGGGCACGGCCTCCTACTGGTCGCTGCCCGGCGGCCCGGAGGACGTCACCTGGGCCTACCCCGAGCCGCACGACCAGGTCGCCCCGATCAAGGATCACTTCTGCTTCTACGAGGTCGAGCGGGACTGACGCCGGCCGGCCCCACCCCGCACAATCGAAGGGTGAACCCCGCGGACAAGACCCCCGACACCCCGAACCCGCCCCCGCCCCGGACGCCCGGCCCCCCCTGGCCCGGCGAGCAGGGCGGCGACCCGGCCTGCTGGCTGGACCAGGTGTGCGAGGCCTGCGGCCGGATCCGCGAACGGCCCGGCGGCGAGGCCTGCGCGTACTGCGGCGCGGGGGTGGCGGACGGCGCGGACGACGGTGCGGGCGGCCCGGACAGTGCGGACGGCTCGGACACTACGGGCGGCGACACGCCCGCCGCCGTCACCCCCGAGCAGCCCACCGCGCTCCGCCGGGACCGCGACGAGGAGGGCCGGGCCCGCAGCGCCCGCCCCCGCGACGGACTCGGCCGCCCGCTCCCCTACGGCTCCCCCGGGGTGGCACGCCAGCCCGAGGGGGTGTCCCGCACGCCCGCGCAGTCGCTGGCGGAAGCCCAGCGGCTGCTCGACGACGGGATGCCGTTCCACGCCCACGAGGTGCTGGAGGACGCCTGGAAGGCGGCGCCGGAAGCGGAGCGCGAGCTGTGGCGCGGACTCGCCCAGCTCGCGGTGGGACTCACCCATGCGGCACGCGGCAACGCCGTGGGCGGCAAAGCGCTGCTCGACCGGGGGGCCTCGGCCCTCGCGCCGTATGCCGAGGCGGCCCCCCACGGGATCGACATCGCGGGGCTGCTCGCCTGGTCCCGGGAGCTGACCGGATGTCTGGCCGGCTCCGGGGCCGTATCGGCCGCGGAGACCGCACCCCGGCTCCGGACCGCCGACGCATGAGGAAGGGGCTCCGCGAGGACATGCGGAGCCCCTTCTTTTGGTCGTACGGCGAGACCTCCGGTGCGCACCGTCCATAGGCCCGCACCGGCCGCCAGCGGTACGGTCCTACGCCGTGCCGCGCCGCTCGCCACCGCGGCCGCGCGCCTGGCGCCGGCCGGTCAGCAGGGCGCCCAGCCCGATCGCCCCGACACCCGCGCCGCCGGCCCCCAGGACCAGGGCCGAGCGCCAGGCCGCACCACCGCGGACCTCGGCCCCGGTGACATCCGCCGCCACCGGACCCGGCCGGGCCCCGCCGTCGTAGGAGGCGTTCACGGCGTGCAGGGTGCCCACCGGCTCGGCCTTGCCCTCGGCGCCGAAGCCCCAGTCGAGCAGCGAACCGGCCTCCTTGTAGACGCCGTTGGCCTGCTTCGACTGCGGGTTCATCACGGTGACCAGCAGGGTGCGGCCGTTGCGGCGGGCGGCGGCGATCAGGGTGTTGCCGGCCTGGGAGGTGTAGCCGTTCTTCACGCCGATGATGCCGGGGTAGCGGGACAGCCCGTGCGAGCCCACCAGCATGCGGTTGGTGTTCTCGATCCGGGTGGCACCGCCGGCGCCGGGGAACAGGGCGCTGGGGGTCGAGCAGTAGCGGGCGAAGTCGGCGTTGGCGAGCCCGGCACGGGCGAAGACCGTCAGGTCGTACGCCGAGGACACCTGGCCGGGCGCGTCATACCCGTCCGGGGACTTGACGGTGGTGTCGCGCCCGCCGAGCCTGCGGGCGGTCTGCTGCATCTCCCGCGCGGTGGTCCGCCAGCCGCCGTTCATCGACGCCAGCACATGCACCGCATCGTTGCCGGAACGCAGGAAGACCCCGCGCCACAGATCGGCGACGGTGTAGCTGCGGCCCTGCCGGACGCCGACGACGCTGCTGCCCGCCCCGACGCCCGCGAGGTCCGACGAGCTGACCTGGCGCACGGTGCCGGAGGGGAACTTGGGCAGGACGGTGACCGCGAACAGCGTCTTGAGGGTGCTGGCCGGGGCCAGCTTCCGGTGCGGGCTCTTGGTGGCCAGCACATTGCCGGTGTCCGCGTCGGCCACCATCCACGAGAGTGCGGACAGCCCGTCGGGCAGCGCCGGTATGCCGGGGGCGGTGACGGCCCGCACCCCGGCATCGCGCGCACCGGACTGACGGGTCGTCGCCCCGTCCGCCGCGGCCGGTATGCACGCCAGTGAGACCCCGGCGGCGGCGAGAAGTACCGTCGACGCCGCCTTCTTGGACATCCGCGAGTGAAGTGCCATGGCGTCACGCTATGGAGTGGAGCGGACACGCGCAGCACAGTTGAGCCAGACGGACCACGAGGGCGCCACCGACACGGCGTGTCGCGACTGCAAACAGCGCAAACACCCAAAGAAGAGGCCCGCCCGGTGCGACGGGGGATGCACACCGGGCGGGCTCAGACACCTTTTTACCGCATGAGCGAACGGTTATGCCTCAAAAACTTGTTCGTCTGCCGACTACCAGGCGACGGGCAGCGAAATCAGGCCACGCGAGCGGAGGGACCTGCGATGCCGCAATTCACTACGGGGGACGTCCAGTCGCAGCCCCGGGAAACGGGCGAGGAGCGCCTCGATCGCGGTGACGGCCTCCATCCGGGCCAGCGGCGCGCCGAGGCAGTAGTGGATGCCGTGCCCCATGGCGAGGTGGCCGGACAGGTCCCGGCCGCGATCCAGCACGTCCGGGGCGGGGAAGCGCGCGGGGTCGCGGTTCGCGGACGCGATCGACAGCAGCACGCTGTCCCCGGCCGGGATCCGCACGCCGCCGATCTCCAGGTCCTCGCGGGGAAAGCGGCGGATCGCCAGCGGACCGGGGCTGTCGAAGCGCAGGAACTCCTCCACGGCGGGCGGCAGTTCGGCTGGATTGTGCTGCAACTGACGCAGTAGTTCCGGGTGGTCCAGCAGGCCGAGCACGGCGTTGCCGATGAGATGGACGGTGTTCTCGTATCCGGCGAAGAGGATGAGGAAGGCGAGCGAGGTCAGCTCGTCCTCGGTGAGCCGGTCGCCCCCTTCGTCCCCGGGCTCGTCATCGCGGACCGCGATCAGGTCCGAGAGCAGGTCGTCGCCCGGCTCGGCGCGCTTGGCCGCGATCAGCCCGGTGTAGAACTCCAGCATCGCGCCGATCGCGTGCTTCATCGCCTCCGGCCGGCTCGGGTCGGGCGTGATCAGCGCGTCCGACCAGGCCAGGAAGTCCCGGCGGTCGCGCTGCGGGATACCGAGCAGATCGCAGATCACGGTGATCGGCAGCGGACCCGCGTAGTCGGCGATCAGGTCCGCGCGGCCGCGCCCGGCCATCGCGTCCAGCAGCTCGTCGGCGACCCGCCGCACGGGCGCCCGCAGCGTCTCGACCCGGCCCGGGGTGAACGCCTTGACCACCAGGCGGCGGACCCGGGTGTGGTCCGGCGGGTCCATGTTCAGCAGATTGGCGTCCAGCGCGGGCGGCAGCGCGAAGCCACGGTATCCGCCGGGCCCGGCATGGCGCTTGTCCAGGGAGAGCCGGGGATCGGCCAGGGCGCTGCGGACATCGTCGTAGCGGGTGACCAGCCAGGCGGGGCTGCCATCGGCGCCGGTGATCCGATGTACCGGGCCGGCCTCGCGCAGGGCGGCGTAGGCGGCGTGCGGATCGTCGAGGAGGGGCGTCACGTCGAGGGGTGCGTCGGGGCCGGTCTCGGCGGTGTTCTGCATGGGCCCGACTCTAGGCCGTGGCCCCGAAGTCCCGCCCGGCACACGACGCCTGGCACGCACCCTCGCTGCCGACCTCGGCCTTCCACGGTCCGCGGTGCCCGGTCTGCGGTCTGCGGTCCCGCAATGCCGCGAGGACGGTACCGGTGGAAGAACCGGTACCGCCTCGGCGGTACGGGTGGCCCGGACCCCCGTCCCGGGCCACCCCGTCTCAGGGTGTTCCTCAGCCGCGCGCCAGCGCGCTGCGCTGCCGCAGTTCGGTGAGCACGGTGTCGATCAGCGGCGAGTGGTAGACATCCGCCACCAGGGCCAAGTGCTCGTACTCCGCGGCGAGTTCGGCCGGTTCGCTGCCGCTGGCGACCACCACGCTGTCCGCGCCGTGCCGGGGCACATGACCGACCGCACGGTTCTCCAGCCCGCGGCGGAGTGCGGCGGCCTCCGCGACGGCCGCCAACTGCCGGTCGTCCAGGGCGACCGCACGGGCCCGCTCCCGGGCGACATCGACGGCGTCGGACTCCACATGGCGCCGGATGCCGCGCTGCACGTCGCGGATCTCCGCCATCTGCCGGTTGGCCCGCCACTCCAGATCGGCGAACGGCCAGCGCACGGACCATGCCGAGGTCTCCATCGTCACCTCCGGGGTCTGCGCGGTGACGGTCCGCCAGAGCGGGGAGAGCCGGCGCAGCCGGCGCCAGGCGGCGACCCGGGGGCCGGCCGCCGGCAGGGCGAATCCGGCGAGGACCATGAGGGCCGCGACCGAGGCGCTCAGCGGGGCCACGCCGTTGGAGAGCCACAGCGCCGGATGGCCCGCCCAGGACAGGACGAAGCCGATGACCTTGCACGCGCAGTAGACGAGGCCCAGCCAGCAGCCCGCGGCCAGCACCCGCAGTCCGCGCGCCAGATGGGTGCCGCCGAGCCGGGCGGCGTAGCGCGGGCACAGCGTGCCCAGGGCCGCCGAGGCGAAGCCGAAGATGGCCAGGTACAGCACCAGGAACAGCATCACGCCGGGCGAGTCGGTGTACGCGGTGCTGAAGTCACGGGGATGCTCGACGGAGTCCGGCCGGCCGACCAGGAACCCGGCGATCGCCACCGCCCAGAGTGCGGCCACACCCCCGACGGCGGCCCGCGCCCTGACCCGTGCCCGGGCCTTCCCGGCCGCGCCCTCCCCCGCCGTCCAGCGCAGCAGCAGCACCAAGGCGCCCGCGGCGAACATCACGACGGAGGAGTAGAGGAACACCATGGCGAGGTTCGCCACCCCGGCCACCCGGTCGAACGCCCGGTAGAGGCTGGGCGCGGAGAACAGGAAGACCGTGGCCACCCCGCCGGTCATCACACAGGCCAGCCCCAGATCCGCGTTGCTGCGGTCACGGAACCAGGCGACGGACTTGTATCCGACGATGACCCAGGCGGCCAGCCCGAACGACAGATAGAGGGCGTCAAACACGCGAGCCCCCGTTCCCGGCCGCGTCCGCACCGGCGTCCTCGGGTCCCGCGCCGCCTACCGGAACTCCCTGCTGGCGCCGGATGTGCTGGAGCGCGGGCCCGAGCGCCGCCGCCAGCTCGGCCGCCTGTCCCTCCAGAGGGAGTTCACGCTCGGCGGCGGACGGCGCCACCTGCTCCATCAGCAGCGTGCCGAGCACCTCGGTCTCCCGCTCGGCGAGGTTGTCATAGCCGTGGTGCCGGGCGAAGCCCATGGTCAGGCCCATCCGGCGCATGGCGGTGGCGACATCGACGGACGGTGTCCACAGCTTCAGCGCGTCCTCGGTGACCGAGGGGTCCTGGTCGTGTCCCAGCAGGAGGTGGCTCAGCTCGTGCAGCACGATGTGCGCCTGGTGCCACGGCGAGGTCTTGAGCTCGTAGAACACCCAGTAGCCGTCGTCGGTGACGGCCGTCATCCCGGAGACCACGCCGCCCAGGCTCATCGGCACCAGATGGACGGGCCGCGCCACCCGCGCGGCGACGATGTCACACATCCCGCGCAGATCGATTGCGGCGGGCAGCGCCAGCTCCTTGATCAGCTGCTTGCACCGCCTGCGTATCTGCCCCACTCGCATGCTCGTCCCGTCCTCGTGTCCGGACCGCTGCCAGGTGCCGAAGAGCTGGCCGCGCTCAGCGGTCCGTGTCGACTCACTCACCGCGCCGGTCACCGCCCTGCTCCGGCGGATCGGCCGGCAGATTCATCTGCTCCCGGAAGTGGCCGATGATCGTCGTCAGGCTGTCCTGCACCTCCGGCGGCAGCCCGACGGAGCGCAGGGCGATGGCGCGCACCCGCTGATCGCGCATGGCGGCGAGGAAGCGCACCTCCTCCTCCACCCGCGCGGCCTGCGGCTGCGAGAGGTCCCCCAGCAGATAGCCCACCGGCACCGCGAAGAACTTGGCCAGCGCGCGCAGCAGTTCCGGACTCGGGTTCGTGCGCCTGCTGTTGCGCAGCATCGACAGATACTGCTCGGTCACCTTGACCCCGCCGTACTCCTCCGCTCCCCCGCTGATCTCCTCGGCCACGAAGGCGTTGGTGTACGGGGCGCCGGGCGGGTGCATGTTCGCGAAGAGATGGTTGAGCCGCTCCGCGAGCGCGCTGCCCGCCCCCTTGGATCGGCTGTCGCCCCCCACGCTCATGCCCACCGTCCCCCCATCGACCGAGCCCAACGAACAGTTAAGGCACTGGAATTATCGCCCCCATAGTGGCACGCCGGGAACACCGTGCACCAGTCCACTTACAGACAGTAGGGGCCGACCGACTTAACCGGGAGTTGAGTGGCAGTGCGGTCATACAGAGCGTGAACAAAAGCGACCCGACGGACGGTCAGCCGGCACCGCACCCCAACCAACACCGCGGAGCGCGAAGTTCATCCGCATCTCGCGGAAGCGGGCGCCGGGCACGCGCCACGGTCACCGCCCCTCACGACGACACGGACACGGATACCCGATGGCCCGCAACCCCGGGCGAAGCGGCCGGATGCCCCACGAGACAGGACCGGCTCCTCTCCCCGCGCCGCGGGTGAGCGGACAGACACGCGGCAGGCAGACATGCGAAAGAGGCCGCTCCCCCTTACAGGGAAACGACCTCCGACCTGCGAAAAACAAGTCGGGACGACAGGATTTGAACCTGCGACCCCTTGACCCCCAGTCAAGTGCGCTACCAAGCTGCGCCACGTCCCGATGCCCGTTCCGGCCGGGATGTCCCGGCTGACCGCGCACGAGAACAATACCGCATGTCAGAGGGTGGGTGCTGCCATTTCGTGGCGCGCGGCCCCACCTGGCCGGTCGGCGAGATGAGTACCCGTACTCATGCGCCCCTGTCACCGCGCCCGCACGCTACGCACATGACCACTCCATCGATTCAGCGGCCGACGACCACGGCCTTCTTCGTGCAGTCCGCGATCTCCTTCGGACTCTCCCTGGTGGCGCTGATGATCGGGATCACCCGGCTGCCCGTGGGGCCCTGGGAGCGCGGCTTTCTCGCCCTCGGGTTGGTTTTCGTGGTGTCCTCGGCCTTCACCCTGGCCAAGTGCGTCCGCGACCGCCAGGAGGTCGCGGAGGTGACGAACCGGGTGGACAAGGCCCGGATCGACAAGATCCTCATCGAGCAGGACGTCTTCCACCCCGGGAAGGTCTGACCCGCAGAGGGCGGCCCGGCCCGGCCCCGCCGGATGACACCCGACGGCGACGGGCGGGGCGCCGGCGGCGGGGGCCCGGTTCCGCACACGGGCCCCCGGCCCCCGGTTCCGCACACAAGCCCCCGCCCCCGGCATCGGGCTCAGATGCGCTTGTCGAGCCAGGCCAGCAGGTCGTCCTGGACCTCGTCGCGATGGGTCTCGTTGAGGATCTCGTGGCGGGCGTCCGGGTAGGCCCGCCAGGTCAGATCGCGGGTGCCCAGGTAGCGGAAGTCCTCCAGGAGTTCATGGACCAGGGTCATCCCCTGGTGGCAGGGGTCCAAAGCGCCGACGGCGACATGGACGGGCAGCCCGCGCGGGATGCGGGCGAGGTTGCCCGGGTCGTTGATCTTGCGGATGGCGCGCACCCAGTCGAGGGCCAGCCCGGCGCAGAACGGGAAGCCGCAGTCCTCGTCGGCGACGTAGGCGTCCACCTCGGCGGTGTCGCGGGAGAGCCACTCGAAGCCGGTGCGGTGCGGGAAGGCGTCATTGAAGGAGCGGAAGGTGCGCGGGATGAAGGCCGACAGCGCGCCGCGGCCGTGCTCGGCGGCCTCCGCCTCCAGTTCGGCGACGGCCCCCTCGATGTCCAGGCCGGGCAGGGTCCGGAAGGTGCCGGTGAGGATCAGCCCGGCGAGGTCGGCGCCGTACTCCTGGGCGTAGTCGCGGGCCAGCAGCGAGCCCATGCTGTGGCCGAGCAGGACCAGGGGGACGCCGGGGTGGGCGGCGGCCGCGTGGTCGCCGATGCTCTTGAGGTCGCCGACGATCGCCCGCCAGGAGTCCTCGCCGACCACCCCGCGGCCACCGGTGGAGGGGGCGGTGGCGCCGTGCCCCCGGTGGTCGGAGGCGAGCACGCCATAGCCGTGGCCGGTCAGGAAGCGGGCGAAGCGGTCGTAGCGCCTGCCGTGTTCGGCGGCGCCGTGGGCGATCTGGACGAGGGCACGCGGACGGCCGGACTCCGGGAGCCAGGTATAGGTGGCGATCCGGGCGCCGTCCGGGGCCTGGTGGACAGCTGGCTGCATGGCCTGCATGGCGTCGTCTCCTGACTGCCGGGGCGGTGGCTGACGGTCTCGGCGCCCACTCTTCCGCGCCGGGCGCGGGCACGCCATGGGACGCGCGCGGTGGCGCGGCCCCGACGGCAGCGCCGCGCGCAGAGCCGGGGCGCCGCGCACCGGGTCGCCGCGGCCGCTCCGCGAGGGGTCGGGGAGGCGTGGGGTGGCGCGATTCCGGAGGCCTCGGAGCCGTACCCGGGGCATCGTCGAACCAGGGGTGGTGCGGCTCTCCCGAGTGCGCCAACTCTGCGTCGGAACGCCGCCAGTTGATGTTTCGTGCGGCCCGGAGTAGGTATGCCAACGGGTATTGCACGGGGTAAGCGATAGCTCACGTTCCGGAACGTTCACTGCAGACGGCACCGCCGGTGCCGTCCCGAGGCAGGTGCGCGGCCGGCACGGAGAAGATCGCGGAGGAGGGGCTCGTCTTGCATGGCTATTTCACGGACCAGAGACACGAGGCACTCCGCAGCCGGGTGCGGGATTTCGCCGAAAGGGAGGTCCGCCCCCGGATTGCGGAGATGGAGGAGAACCGTTCCGTGTGCCGCGATCTCTCGCGCCTGATCGCCCGTCAGGGGTGGATAGGAGCCACCGTGCACCGCGCCTACGGCGGCATGGGCGCCGGGCACGTCGCCAAGACCCTCATCATCGAGGAGCTGTCCCGGGTGAGCGCCGCGATGGGCGCCATGGTGCAGGCCTCCCAGCTGGGGGTGGCGAAGATCGTCCACTTCGGCAGCGAGGAGCAGAAGAAGACCTGGCTGCCCGCGATAGCTTCCGGCGACTGCCTGCCGACCATCGCCGTCACCGAACCGCAGTCCGGCAGCCATGTGCTGGGCATGGCCTCCACCGCGGTCCGCGACGGCGACGACTACCTCCTCAACGGCCGCAAGATCTACGTCGGCAACAGCCACGTCGGCGATCTGCACGGCGTGGTGGTGCGCACCGGCGAGGGGTCCAGGGGCCTGTCGGCCTTCCTCGTCGAGTCCGACAGCCCGGGCTTCCGGGTGGGCGAGCAGCGGCCCGCGATGGGGCTGCACGGCTTCAGTTTCGGTGAGCTGTTCTTCGACAACTGCCGCGTCCCGGCGGCGAATCTGCTGGGCCGGGAGGGCGACGGACTCTCCGTCGCCTACTCCTCCAGCGTGCTGTACGGACGCCCGAACCTCACGGCCGTCTCCCTGGGGATCCATCAGGCGGTGCTGGAGGAGACGACCGCCTTCTGCGCCGAGCGGCAGCGCTACGGCAAGCCGCTGGCCGATCTGAGCACCGTCAAGCTCAAGCTCGGCCGGATCCAGTCGCGGCTGCTGCTGGCCCGGCTGTCGGCCTATCACGCGGTGCACCTGCTCGACCAAGGGCAGCCGTGCGACGCGGAGTTGATGAACGCCAAGCTGGTCAATGTGGAGTCCGCGCTGGAGTCGGCGCGCGACGCGATGGACATCCATGCCGGGTGCGGGCTGTTCACCGACCGGCCGATCGAGCGCTTTCTGCGGGACGCCCACCACATCTTCGCGCCGGCCGGCACCTCCGACATCCAGCTGCTGCGCCTGGGCGAGCTGGCCCTGGGCCGGGCGCACGGCGAGTGGTCCCGGCGCCTGGCGGACCTGCTGCGGCTGGAGCCCTCGGAGTGGCCGGAGGACGAGCCCGCCGCGGACCCGGCGCCGTTGGTGCCGGGTGAGGACGCCGCGGCCACGGTGCCGGTGCAGCGCACGGGAGAGTCGCCCCGGCAGCCGTGGTGCACCGGACGGACCTGAGCGGCCGGCCGCGTCCCCGAGTCGCGGCCGCCACCGGCCCGGAGCCCATGCGACGGCCCCGGGCCGGCCGTCCGGCACAAGGGCCGTACGCCGGGCGCCGGGGCCGGGAGCGGGCGGATCAGGGCGCGTCGGTGTGCTGCGCCTCCATGCTGTGGATCTGCTCGACGAGTTCGGCCGCCATCGCCTTGATGGTCTCCAGCCCCTCCCGCCCCCAGGGGCGCGGTTCGAGGTCCACGACGCAGACGGTGCCCAGCGCCATCCCCGTACGGTCGATCAGCGGCGCACCGAGGTAGGAGCGGATGCCGATCTCGTCGACGACGGGGTTGCCGGCGAACCGCGGATAGTCACAGACGTCCTCCAGCACCAGGGCCTTGCGGCGGACGATGACATGCGGGCAGTAGCCATGGTCGCGGTCCATCACCCGGCCCGGCTGTGCGCTGGCCGGCGCCGGGCCCAGCTCGACGGCCCGGTCCTGGTCGGGCGTGTAGAGGCCGGCGAAGTACTGCCGCCGCTCGTCGATGAAGTTGACCATCGAGTACGGCGCGCGGGTGGTCCGGGCGAGCTTGCGGGCGAACTCGTCGAACGCCGGCAGCGGCGACTCGCCGATCCCCAGCGCGCGCAGCCGGGCGACGCGGGCGGGGGCCTCATCGTCCTGCGGGGTGAGCAGCAGATGCCGGGTCGGGTCGTAGGAGGTGTAGGGAACGCGGGAGGCGGGGTGGTTCATGGCAGCTCCGGGGTCGCGGCGAGGGCGGGGGTGAGCAGATGCTGGACGAGTGCCACCAGGACGCGGGTCGCCGAGCTGCTCCGTCGGGCGTCGCAGAGCACGACGGGGACGTCCGGGGAGAGGTCTATCGCGCTGCGGACCTCGTCCGGTGCGTAGTGGTAGGCGCCGTCGAACTCGTTGACGGCGACGATGAAGCGGATGCCGCGCCGTTCGAAGAAGTCGACGGCGCCGAAGCACTGGTCCAGCCGCCGGGTGTCGGCGAGGATCACCGCGCCGAGCGCGCCGTTGGACAGCTCGTCCCACATGAACCAGAAGCGCTGCTGCCCGGGCGTCCCGAAGAGGTAGAGCAGATGCGCGGGGCTGAGGGTGATCCGCCCGAAGTCCATGGCGACGGTGGTGGTGCTCTTGTCCTCGACACCCGCCAGATCGTCGGTGCCGACGCTGATCTGGGTGAGCAGCTCTTCCGTGCTGAGCGGCTCGATCTCGCTGACCGCTCCGACGAAGGTCGTCTTGCCGACGCCGAAGCCGCCCGCGATCAGGATCTTGAGCGCGGTGGGGAAGACATCGGCCCCGGGATCCCCCGGGGCCGGGAGGTCACAGTCGTTTGCGAAGTCCATTCAACACCGCCTCCAGCAGGGCTCGGTCGGTACGGGACGCGGCCCCTGCCGAAACGGCCGCGGGGGCCCGCGCGGTGAGCGCCCCGCAGTCGACGAGGTCGGCGAGGAGCACCTTGGTGACCACGGCGGGCAGCCGTATGTGGGCGGCGATCTCCGCCACGGAGACCGGCCCGCCGCACAGCCCCAGCACCTGGGCGTAGTCGGGCCCCTGGCAGGAGACGGGCCGCCGGCCGGTGGCCATCACCATCGTCAGCAGGTCGAAGTGCGCCGTCGGACGGGTGCGGCCGTTGCTGATGGTGTACGGGCGGACCAGCCGGCCCGCCGCGTCGTCGTACCAGGGTTCCCCGCCCTGCCGCCGTCGGCGACGCACGGCCATGGTCATCGACCACCCGCGGGGGCCTGGTGGCGGGCGGGCGTGGACAGGTACGGGCGGACGCTCTTGACCAGCATCGACATCTCGTAGCCCAGGACCGCCACATCGGCTTCCCGGCCGGCGAGCACGGCCAGGCAGGCGCCGGATCCGGCGGTGGAGACGAACAGGAAGGTGGACTCCAGCTCGACGACGACCTGGAGGACGTCGTCGCCCTCCCCGAAGCGCACCCCCGCGCTGCGGGCGAGGGAGTAGAGGCCGGAGGACAGGGCCGCCATGTGGTCGGCGCTGTCCGGGTCGAAGCCGTGGGCGGCCTTGACCAGGCCGTCCGAGGTCAGCAGCAGCGCACTGCGGGCGTGCGGCACACGCTGGACGAGCCCGGTCAGCAGCCAGGACAGGTCGGTGTGCTGGCTTCCTTGCAGTTGCGAATGCGCCTGCGCACGCACATCACTCACCATGGTTGCGGTCGTCTCCTCGGGGGCGGGCCATCGGGGCGTCGTGGTCACGGTCGTAGAGAAGGTCGTTGCCGGCCGGGGCGGCGGTGT
This sequence comes from Streptomyces kronopolitis, assembly GCF_014646275.1. Lineage (GTDB taxonomy): Bacteria > Actinomycetota > Actinomycetes > Streptomycetales > Streptomycetaceae > Streptomyces > Streptomyces kronopolitis. The sequence goes on along the minus strand of NZ_BMND01000002.1, from coordinate 27,397 downwards.
CGCCGCCCTGGGCCGGGGGGATGAGGTGCTCGCCGGTGTCGCCGGCGTAGCAGTCGTCGGCGAGGCTGAATCCGCGCCGGAAGGCGGCCATCAGGCCGGGGTCGTGCTCGGGTTCGGGGCCGGTCCGGCGGGTGGCGGACGGCAGGATGGGCTCGCCGCGCAACTCGGGGACGAGATGGGTCTGCTTGCGCCGCCGGGGCAGTCGGGGGCGGGCGCTGTTGTCCACCACCGGTGGCGCGGGCGGCAGCACGACCGGGCCGGGGTCGGCCGGGCGGTCGGCGGGAGCGAGCTCGCGGGGGTGCGGCTCGGGCAACTGGGCGTCGGCCATGGGGACTTCAGGGGTGCGGACGCCGGAGGCGTGAACGAGCCGGCGACGGGCGGCGCCGGAGTCGGGCCCGGGCTCGGCGGAGACGGGGGTGGGCGCCGGAATCCCGTCCGTACGGTCGTCGTAGCCGCGCGGCGTCAGGTCGAGCGCGTGGTCCTGGGCGGGGACGGGGCGGGGGACGGCCACCGTCCACGAATCGTCGGCCGCGGGCTCACGGTGGTCACCGCGGTCGGGAACGTCGTGCCGGTCGTGAGGCTCGTGCCGGTCGCGGAGGTCGTACGGGTCGTGGAGGTCGTACCGGTCATGGGGCTCGTACCGGTCATGGGGCTCATGGTGGTCCCGGCGGGCGTGCCGGGCCGGGCCGGTCTCGCGGGTGTCGGTGTATCCGGTGCCGTCGCTCCCGTCGTGCGCCGGCGCCGGCCCGGTGTCCGGGGAGTCGGCGGACGACGCGTCCGCATCACCGCTCTCCCCCGCGGCCGGTTCGGCGCCGAGCAGCGCCTGGGGCACGATCAGGACGGCCTGGACGCCGCCGTAGATGTTGCTCTGCAGCCGGACAACGATGCCATGCCGCCGGGCGAGCGAGGAGACCACGAACAGCCCGATGCGGCCGTCGCTCAACAGCTCGGCGACATCGACGTGTTCGGGGTCCGCCAGCAGCCCGTTCATCCGGCGCTGCTCGTCCGCCGACATCCCCAGCCCGCGGTCCTCGACCTCGACCGCGAGTCCGGCGGTGACGAGCTGCGCGCGCAGCAGCACCGGGGTCTGCGGGGCGGAGTAGATCGAGGCGTTCTCGACGAGTTCGGCGAGCAAATGGATGACGTCGGCGACGGCGTGGCCGCGCAGGGTGCCCTCGATCGGCGGCACCAGCTTGATCCTCGGGTACTGCTCGACCTCGGCGATCGAGGAGCGCAGTACCTCGGTCAGGGACACCGGGCGGCTCCACTGGCGGCGCGAGATGGCGCCGCCGAGCACGGCGAGGTTCTCGGCGTGCCGGCGGATGCGGGTGGCCAGATGGTCGACGTGGAAGAGGCCCTTGAGCAGGTCCGGGTCCTCGACCTGGTTCTCCAGCTCGTCCAGCAGCTCGATCTCGCGGTGGACCAGGGACTGCAGCCGGCGGGCGAGGTTCACGAAGACCTCGACCTTCTGTTCGCTGCCGCTGGCGTTGCTGCGGGCGATGGCGACCGCGTCGATGACGGCGGACTCGGCGGCCCGGCCGGCGGCGGCGACCTCGTGGGCGAGCAGGTCGAGGGTGTCGCCGGTGGGCGCGGGAGTCGTGTCGGGTTCGCGGCGCTGGAGCCATTCGCCCTGCCGCACCCGGTCCAGCAGGGCGTAGAGGTCGGACTGGCTGCGGGAGCAGACCTCGCGGAGCCGGTCGTAGCGGGCCACGGCGGCGCGGGACTCGGCGTGGGCGGCGGCGGCCGCGGTCAGCACGATGACGCAGACCAGAGCGAGCGCGCCGGCCAGCACCACGCCTTCCCGCCCGGTCAGCCGGGCGCCGCCGGACTCCACCACGAACGCGGCGGCCGCGGTGCAGACGACGGCGACGAGGAGGCAGGGCACGGCGGCGAGCCTGACCAGCCGTGACCGTATCGCCGCATCGGTGGCCGACTCGGGGGACGGCGCCCGGCCGTGCCGTCCGCCGTCACGCTCCCGCCGCCGGGTAGAGCTGGGGACAGGAGCGGCCCCCGGGGAGCTGTGGGGTCCCGGGGACCTCTCAGGCTCCTGGGACATCTGGGTCCCCTGGGGGAATGCGGTAGGCATCGGCGCCCTCCGGATCGGCCGTTGGCAGTTCGCGGAGCACGCACGCTAGTTGTTGCGGGGGTAGTGTCCGGAGCCACTTCGGGCTTTCGCTACCCCACGCCACCTCCTTGAGTGGGCGAAGCGCGCACATCAGTGCGACGCAATCCGAACTTCCGTCCAGCGAGGTGGAGTTACCGACTCCGGATGCTCGTCTCCGGGGCTCACGGCAGCGTCCGCGGCCGCGCGGCACAGCGGGCCCGGCCCGGTGAGCGGGGGACCGGGCCGCGAGGCATCCGTTGCCGCCCGCCGCCCATCACTGACGCTTCCCGCCATCCGGCTGGTTCAATGGCCGCCGAGCGAGAGACGAGGTGAGAGACATGGTGAGTACCGACCGGATCCTGGCGTTCGCGGCGATGTCGCTGCTGGTGATCGTGATCCCGGGGCCCAGCGTGCTGTTCGTGATCGGCCGGGCGCTGGCCCACGGCCGGCGGACCGCCCTGGCGACGGTCCTGGGCAATGTGCTGGGCTCCTACCTCCTGGTGGCCGCGGTCGCGCTCGGCCTCGGCTCGCTGGTGGAGCGGTCCGCCACGGTCTTCCTCGCCGTGAAGCTGGCCGGTGCGGCCTACCTGGTCTTCCTCGGCGTCCAGGCCTTCCGGCACCGCAAGGACATGAAGCTGGGGGCCGTGGCAGCAGCCGCGCCGAGGGCCCGCGGCGATCTGCGGACGATCGCCGACGGCCTCCTGGTCGGCGTCACCAACCCCAAGGGCATCGTCTTCTTCGCCGCCGTGCTCCCCCAGTTCGTGGACCCCTCGGCGGGCGGGCTGCCCGCCCAGATGCTGATCCTGGGCCTGGTGCCGATCTGCATCGGCCTGATCACCGACACCGTGTGGGGGCTGACAGCCTCGGCGGCCCGCGGCTGGTTCGCCCGCTCCGAGCGCCGGCTGTCGATGATCGGCGGGGCCGGCGGCTTCGCCATGATCGGCCTGGGAGTGACGGTCGCGGTCACCGGCCGCGCGGACTGACCGCGGCGCCCCGCCGCCCGCGCCCCTCGCGCCGCCGGGTGCGCCGGCCGGCGGCGCGGCGCGCTCACCGGTTGCCGTAGGCAGCGGCGGCGCGCCGGTACTCCTCCTTCTCCCGGCCGAAGTCGGGCACATCGGCGGCGGTGCGGTCGCCCGGGCCGAAGACCCGGGCGAGGATGTCCGCGCCGTCACCGAGCGCGGCCGCCCGGGGCAGCATGACCTCCTCGTACGCGGTCACCGCCGCGTCGACGGTGTCGTGGCGGGCCAGGGCCAGCGCGAGTTCGCAGCCGTCGAGCATGGCGAGGTTGGCGCCGTTGCCGCCGAAGGGCGACATCAGATGGGCGGCGTCGCCGAGCAGGGTGACGCCGGGGGTGTGCGGCCAGGTGTGCGGGGCGGGCAGGACGAACAGCGGGCGGTGGACGTAGGGGCCGTCGTTGTCGGTGATCAGGAGGCGCAGCCGCTCGTCCCAGCCGGTGAACTGCTCCAGCAGGGCGGCGCGTACGGCCTCGGTGTCGCCGGGGAGGCCGGCCGGGCGGCCCCCTTCGCTCTCCTCGCGGACGGCTATGTAGGCACGCACATGCTGGTTGGCGTTGCGCTGCGCGAGCAGGCCCTTGTGGTCGCCGGTGGCGAAGGTGTGCCCGTCGCCGACGAGTGCGGCGACCTCGGGGTGGTCGGTGTCGACGCGGTCGAAGTGGGCCTCGATGAAGGTCACTCCGGAGTGGACCGGCACGGCGTCGCTGACCAGCGGCCGCACCCGCGACCAGGCCCCGTCCGCGCCGATGACGAGATCGGCGTCGGCGGTCGTGCCGTTGTCGAAGGTCAGGCGGTGGGTGCCGTCCGGGAGGGCGGCGGCGGAGCGAAGGGCGTGGCCCCACCGGACGGTGCCGGGGGCGAGGGAGTCGGCCAGGAGCGTGCGCAGCGGTCCGCGGTCGATCTCGGGAGCGGCGTCCTCGTCCGCCGGGGGCGTGTAGTCGGCGAGGACCTCGCCATGACGGTTGAGGGCGCGCTTGGCCTGCCCTTCCGGGCGGGACAGCGCGAAGAACTCGTCGAGCAGGCCGGCTTCCGCGAGGGCGATCTGCCCGGAGTCGGCGTGCAGATCGAGGGTGCCGCCCTGGTCGCGGGCGTCGGCGGAGGCGTCGCGCTCGTAGACGGTGACCGCGATGCCGTGCCGCTCCAGGACACGGGCGCAGGTCAGGCCGCCGGGGCCGGCACCGATGACGGCGATGCGGGGTGCGGACGCGGGGGTGGGTGTGGCGTTCATGGCGGCTCCGTCGAGTCGGTCGGGAGGGTGTGCCTCGCTCCATGCGTCAGGGCGAGGGGTGCGGCCGGGCGGGGATGCGCCCCGCCACCGGCCCGACCAGAAGAGCACACTCACTAAAAAAGTGCAACGACTCAACTTTTAAAACGGGGCAACAAGTGGGTACAGTGCGGTGGTGAGCGATACACCGAAGCCCGTGGGACGACGCGAGCGCAAGAAGGCCGCCACCCGCCAGGCACTGGCCGACGCGGCCCTGGACCTGTTTCTGGAACACGGCTACGACCAGGTCAGCGTCCGGGACGTGGCCGAGGCCGCCGACGTGTCCACCACGACGCTGTTCAAGCACTTCCCCAGCAAGGAGGCGCTGGTCTTCGACGAGGACACCGACCAGCAGGCCGCCCTCGTCGCCGCGGTCCGCGAACGGCCCGCCGGCCGCTCCCTGCCCGCCGCGCTGCTCGACCACCTCCTGCGCACCCACCTCCCGACGACCGCCGACCCGGGATTCCCCCGCTACCGGCAGCTCATCCTCGGCACACCCGTGCTGCGGGAGTACGGCCACCGCATGTGGATGCGCCATGAGGCGGCCCTCGCGGAGGCGATCGCCGACGAGGCGGGCCTCCTCCAGGACGACCCCGCCTGCGCTGCGCTCGCCCATTTCGCCCTGGAAGCGGTCGCCCTCACACACGGCCGGGACGACCCCCGCACCACGCTCGAAGCCGCCTTCGCCCTCCTAGAACACGGCTGGCCGGGCCGCACCGAGGGCGCGGGCCAGGGGGCTTGAGGGGTACGGGGGCAAGCGGCGGAACGGGCGGCCGGCCCGCGGAGAACCCCGTCAGCCGGCCGCCGGGCGGCCCGTCTCAGCGGTCCGCCGCGAGGTCCACGTCCGTAGGGGCCACCACCGGGGGCCAGGCGGGCCACCCATGGGCGGGCGGTACCGCGATCGCCCGCCACCACGGGTAGACGGCCGGCGGATCGGCGGGCTCCAAGGGCTCGCCCGGCCTCGGGTGCACGGTGCTCACGCCGGCCTTGCGGGCAGCGGTCAGCGTCCAGTCGGCGGGCTCCGCCCAGGGGTGCAGCGCCAGGTTGAACGTGCCCCAGTGGATCGGCAGCAGCACCCCGCCGGGCGTTCCGCCCTGGAGGTCCACGTGGGAGCGCACGCCCTGTTCGGGGTTCATGTGGATGTCCGGCCACATGCCGGGGTGCCGGGTGTCGGAGGCGTGGTTCCTGGGCCAGAAGTCGCTGTACGCGCCGATCTGGATCATCGTGGCGTCGAACGGGCCGTGCGTCGCGCCGATCTCCGCGAAGCCGGGGAAGTATCCGGTGTCGCCGCTGTGGAAGATCCGGTGGTCGGGACCGGCGACCACCCAGGACGACCACAGGGTGTGCTGCGGGCCGCGCAGCCCGCGGCCGCAGAAGTGCTGCGCGGGGGTGGCCGTGAGGGTCAAGCCTTCGATGCGAGTGGACTCGTGCCAGTCGAGTTCGGTGATCCGCTCCGCCGGTACGCCCCAGAACTCCAGGTCGGCGCCGATGCCGAGGGGTACCACGAAAGCCGCGCCGGTGCCGATCAGCCCCTGGACCGTCGGCATGTCCAGATGGTCGTAGTGGTCGTGCGAGATCACCACGACGTCGACCGGCGGCAGCTCGTCCAGCCCGACGGGGACCGGGTGCAGCCGCTTGGGGCCGGCCCAGTCGAACGGCGAGCAGCGCTCCCCCCAGACCGGGTCGAAGAGCACCCGCCGGCCGTCGATCTCGGCCAGCACGCTCGAATGCCCCATCCAGGTGAGCCGCAGCCCGGAAGCCGGCGGGCGCCCCCACTCCTCGGCGGTCGGGCGGTGCACCGGAATCGGGCCGATCGGCGCCCGGCGCAGCCGTCCCTCCCGGCTCAGCTGCGCCCGCGCCATCTCCAGCGCGGCACCCTTGGGCGGCCGTCCGGTCGGCGCCGGATTACGGAACTGGCCGTCCGCGAACTGCGGCGATCTGCGCATTCTGGCCAGCCGCTCTCCCGTGGGTTCGATGCCGAAGCTCGCGGGGCGCAGCGCGGAAAGGCCAGCGCGGCGGGGACGGGAACCGGTCACGGCACCTCCATGGTCAGGGCGAACACGTAGTGATGACGGGCCGCCCGCAGGCGGCAGGTTCCGGCACACCGCGCCACTCGGCACCGTCGTACGGCTTCCGCACCACGGCACCCGGACTCCACACCATCACCCTCTGAGGAAAACCGCGCGACCGGCCGTGACATTCCGGGGATCGGAGGTGATTTTGCGCGGTAAGGCCGCGGCGCCTCCCGATGTGGGACTTTTCGGCACCCCGGACGCGTCCGTCGCGGTGAGCCGCGGCGCCCCGGAGGACGGCGCCCGCCGGTCGCCGCACCCGTCGCGAGCCCGCCATGATCCAAACGACACCCCCTACTCCCGCCCGAATTCCAGGACGAGCTGATCCTCGACCGGGCGGTAGCCCAGCCGCCGGTAGAGGGCGTTGCTGGTGGGGTTGGCAAGGTCGGTGAAGAGCAGCACCTCCCGTGTGCCGCGGGCCCGTACGGAGCGGGAGACGGCGGCCGTCACCGCTCCCGCGTAGCCGCGTCCGCGCAGCTCGGGCGGGGTGTAGACGGGGGCGATACGGGCCGCGCCGGCCAGCGGGGCGGTGTGGCAGGCCATCGACACGGGGCGGCCGCCGCTCTCCCACAACAACCAGCGGCCGCCGGCGATCCGCTCGTCGACCGCGCGGGCGCCGTCCGGCGGGGTACCGCCGATCTCCGTGGCGAAGGCGGTGGACCAGGCGAGCAGCAGATCCCGGTCGGCGGTCGTGGCGCGCCGGGCGGTGCCCGCCGGTGCCGGGGACGGCTCGATCAGCCGGTCCAGCCGGTGCAGGCGCAGGCGCTGGACGCAGGTCACCGGGCCGCCGTGGTGCCGCTGCCAGGCAGCGGAGACCGCCTCGGCCACCGCATGCCCGGCCTTCACCCCCGGGATCCCGCTCCGCTTCGCCACCAGCGTCTCCACCAGTGCGTCCGCGGCCTCGTCCGGCATCGGTGACAGCAGCGCGGTCCGCGGCGGGGTCCACACGTACGCGGCGCCGACCGGCGCCGCTTCGCCCGGCCGCCACCAGCCGAACTCCGGCGCCCGTGCCCCGTACGCGTCCGCGCCGGGCGAGCGCAGCGACGACACCACCGACAGCAGCACCGTGTGCCGGACCGGCCGGGAGCGCAGGAACGCCCCCGCGGCCGCCTCGAAGGTCTCGGGATCCTGGGTCGTGGTCCATGCCATGGCTCATCCTCGCGTGGGCCTGCGCGCGGACGCAGCCGGTTTTCGGTGGCCGGAAAGCACCTCCTCGACGGCCGTGGGCGGTGCGGGGAGGCCGGGGCGGTGCGGCCGAGTGCCGCGTACCACTGCGGGGTGCGCGACGCGCGGCCCGAGGCGTCCACGACCAGACCGGCCGTCAGGTCCCGCCCGCACCGCGCACCGTCCCGTGACCGCACCCGTACACCCGTCACCCGCCGGGCGTCCCCGGTCAGTCCGACGGCCTCGGTCGCTTCGAGGACCTCGACGCGGGTGCCCGAGCCGGCGGCGGCCCACAGAGCCCGCTCGCGCACGACCGCGTCGAGCACCGGCCTGGTGACGCTCAGGGTGCGGTGCCGGCGCTCGTCGAAGCGGCGCTGCCAGCCGGTGGGGGTACGGGTGAGCAGATCGCGCGGCAGCTCCAGGCTGCGGGCGCCCGCTTCGGCGAGGGCGTCGACCGTGCCGGGCAGCAGCTCCTCCAGGGCCCATTCGCCGCCGCTGAGGAGGATGTGCAGATGGCGGGCCTGCGGGACGCCTTGCGGAAGGCCCGGCCCTGCGGAGAGCGGTCGCGTTCGACCACCGTGATCGTGTCGACGTGCCCGGTCAGGGCCGTGACGGCCAGCATCCCGGCGAGCCCGCCGCCGATGACGAGCGCGGTGCGTCCGCCATTGGAGTGCTCTGCCATCCCTCTCTCGCTCCCCTCGTCGGCCCGTCCGGCCGCCGTACGCCCGCTCGTCCGGGTCCCCCGGCGGCTCGTGTGCCGGGGGTCCGCTCGCCGCCCCCGGGGGCCGATCGCCGGTGGCCGTGCGGGCTTCAGTGTCCGCGACGACCGCGTCAACGGCCTGCCCTCACCTGCTGGACGAATGTGCGGTGCGCTCCCGCCGGGCCCCGTCCGCACCGGCTCCGCACCCACCGCGCACGCACCCCGGGCCCCGTGCGGGGCGTTCCCCCCTCGCGTCACCGCCCTTGCTGACATCCCGTCATGAGGCGTGCCTGCGTCTAGACTCCGGACAGCGGACGGACATCGTCCGCAAACGGTCTCACCAGCAAGGGATTCGTCTCACCAGCAAGGGATCCAGGGACGCTTGTGACATTCCAGCAGGTTTCTGAGCCGTATGACGCCTATGACGTCCTCGTCGTCGGCGGATCGGGCGTGGACACCGTCGTACCGGTCGGCGCGCTGCCCCTGCCGCCCACCGACTCCGCCGCGGTGCCCCCCATTCGCGAGGCGGTGGGGCACACCGGCACCGGCGTCGCGCTGGGCTGCGCGGCGCTCGGGCTCACCACCGGATTCGTGGACTTCATCGGCGACGACCACCCCGGCAGCCTGGTCCGCGAACGGATGGCCGCCGGCGGCGTCGACTTCCGGCCACTGATCTCACCGCACGGCACCCGGCGCGCGGTCAACCTCGTCTCCCCCGACGGCCGCCGGACGTCCTTCCACGATGCCCGCGACCCGCTCGATCTGCGGATGCCGCCGGAGCACTACCTCCCGGCGCTGCGCCGCGCCCGGCACGTCCATGTGTCCATCACGCACTTCGCCCGCTTCCTGTACGACGACATCGAGGCACTGGGCCTCCCGGTCTCCACGGACCTGCACGACTGGGACGGGCTGACCGAGCATCACCGGGAGTTCGCGCTCCGCTCGGACCTGGTGTTCCTCAGCACCTCCGGGGCGGGGGAACGGATCGCGTCCGTGATGCGGGAGATCGTGCACGAGGGGCGCGCCCAGGCCGTGATCGCGACGGCCGGGGCCGGCGGCGCCTACCTCCTGGCCGCCGACGACCGCTCCCCGCGTCCGGTGCCGGCCGTGGTGCCCTCCGGGCCGGTCGTGGACACCCACGGCGCGGGTGACGCCTTCACCTGCGGGTTCCTCTACGGGCGGCACCTGGGCCGGAGCCTGGAGGACTGCGCGCGGCTGGGCGCCGTCGCCGGGGCTCACGCGTGCACCTCGGCCGGCACGTACACCGACCTGATCGGCCCGGAGGTGCTGCGCACCGTGCCCGGCACGACGCCACCGCCCGCCGCCCCGCCGCAGTCCGCGCCACCGCAGGCCGCCGCACCGCACCCCGCCGCGCCACCCGGCGCCGGTCTCGCGGGCCCGCCGGACGACCGGGTGTCCCCCGCGGGGGCGTAGCCGCCGGCTCCCGGCCGGACGGTCCGCGCGGCGTCCTCCCCGTCAGGGGACGCCGCGCCCGTCCGGCCGCCGAGGTCAGTCCTTGCGGCCGACCCCGCCGTAGAAAATGGTGTTGTTGAGCTCCTCGGCGCCGGGCACCGGACCGTCCGGCCGCCACAGCGGCACCCGTACGACGCCCGGCTCCAGCAGGGTGAACGGCCCGAAGAGCGGCTCGATGTCCGCCTTCTCGCGCAGATTGAGGCTCGCGGTGGAGCTCTGGTAGACGCTCACCACACCGTCGCGCGCCCGCTCGTCGGTGCGGCCCGGCGCGTAGTCCTCGTAGGGCTCGCCGGTGGCGTGCGACAGCACGAGCGCGCTGCCCGCGGGGAGCGCCTCGGCGAGGGTGGCGACGAGCCCGGCGGGGTCCTCGTCGTCCCGGACGAAGTGCAGGACGGCGACCAGCAGCAGCGCCACCGGCCGGTCGAAGTCGATGAGTTCCCGGACGGCCGGGTGGTCCAGCACGGCCTTGGGGTCCCGGACGTCGCCGAGCACGAACGCGGTGCCCTCGGTGTTGGTCAGCCGGGCCCCGGCATGGGTGGCGACGATCGGGTCGTTGTCGACGTAGACGACGCGGGTGTCGGGCGCGGCCTCCTGGGCCACCTCGTGGGTGCTGGGCGAGGTGGGGATGCCGGTGCCGAGGTCGATGATCTGGCGGATGCCGTCGGCGGCGAGGGCGCGCACCGCCCGCCGCAGGAAGGCCCGGTTGGCGCGGGCGCTGAGCCGCACCTGCGGGTGGACCTCGATGACGCGCTCCGCGGCCACCCGGTCGACCTCGTAGTTGTCCCAGCCGCCGAGGTAGTAGTCGTACATCCGGGCCGGGTGCGGCCGGCTGGTGTCGATCTCCTCGGCCGAGAAGCCGGAGTGCTCCGGGCCCCGGACGTACGGTCCGATGCCGGTGACCGACTCGTCCGGGCCGGACGGGGAGATGTCCCGGTCGCTCATGCGGTCCTCCGCTCGGTGCAGCGGCCCGGTGCCCCCGCGAGGAGGAAGTCGGCGTGGCCGGCCTTCGCGCCCTCGATGAAGCTCACCATCTCGCGGTGCGTGTAGATCAGGGCCGGGCCGTCCGGGTCGGTCGACTGGCGCAGTGCGATCCGGCCGTCCCCCAGCCGCATGGCCTCGACGCACTCGCCGCCGTTGCCGCCGCTCCACGGCTTGTGCCAGCCGTCCGTGCCCAGTTCTGTGGCGGGCATGCCGTTGTAGATGCGTATGCGATCCATGGTTCAGATCTCCTTGCGAAAGCCACCCAGAATGGCCTCGGTGTGGTGTGCCGGCGCGGCCTGCGCACACATCCGGTCGAGGGCCTCCAGGAACTGCGAGACGTCGTTGCGCTGGTCGAAGTACACGCCTCCGACGAGGCTTTCCGCGTACGCGATGTCCGGGAGCTCCGGGATCGGGAAGCGGAAGAGGTGGAACGGGCCGTACATGGCCGGGTGCGGGCCGGCGGCGAAGGGCATGATCTGGAGCCGGACGTTCGGCAGCGCGGTGGCTTCCATGAGCCGGGTGATCTGGTCCCGCATCACCGGGGAGCCGCCGATCGGCCGCCGCAGCACGGTCTCGTCCATGACGACCCACAGCATCGGTGCGTTGTCGCGGGTCAGCAGGGACTGCCGCTCCATCCGCAGGGCGACGATCCGGTCGATGTCCGCCGGGGAGGCGTGCGGCATCCCCGCCCGCAGCACGGCGGCGGCGTAGTCCTCGGACTGCAACAGCCCGGGGACGTAGTGCGGTTGGTAGGCCCGGATGAGGTTGGCCTCGCTCTCCAGGCTGACGTAGGCGCTGAACCACTCGGGCAGGACGTCCCGGAAGCGGTGCCACCAGCCGGGCTTGTTGGCCTCGCGGGCGAGCGAGAGGAAACCCTCGATCTCGCCCTCGTCGACCACCCCGTAGGTGGCCAGCAGCTTCTCGACGTAGGGGAGTTTGAGGCCGACCTCGGCCTTCTCCATGCGCCGAATCGTGGCGTGGGTCACGTCGAGCGCCGCGGCGGCCTGTTCGAAGGACAGCCCCGCCTTCTCGCGCAGGTCCTGCAGGCGCTTGCCGAGCACCACCCGCAGGACGGTCGGTGCACCTGCCGACCGTGGGTCCGCCACGTCCGATCGCCTCCCGCTGATTTCAGTGTGCAGCAGTGTGTCATGCCGTCAGGAGCGCCAACAGACTGCGTCTTACGATTCTGCAAATTGCAGAGTGATCCTTGCCATCGGTCACCGGCATCGCACATAGTTACGGAGTGGCTTCCTCCAACAACGCTCCTTCGTTAGGGCGCTGTGGCAGCTCTGTCGCCCAGTACCCGCAGGACGCGTTCCACTTGCCGGCGCGACGCACGTCCGTGCCCGAGGCACGGCGACGCGTCAGCGCGCTGCTGAGCGAGTGGGGCGCGGATCAACAAGTCCGCGACGACGTGGAGTTGGTGGTCTCCGAGCTGTTCACCAATGCGCTGCGGCACACCGACAGCGAGAAGGTCGGGTGCGAACTCGCCCTGTCCGGCGCGCACATACGCATAGAGGTCACCGACCAGGGAGGCCCGGAGAACTCCGCCCCGCACGTCCAGCCCGGCAGCGTGGACAAGGAGTGCGGGCGGGGACTGTTCCTCGTCGGCGCGCTGTCCGACAGCTGGGGGTCCCGGCCCGCGGACAGCGGAGGGGGCCGGGTCGTCTGGGCGGACCTGCCCTACACCGGCACCGCGGCACTCTGAGGCCCCGCTCCGCCCTCGGCGCGGTCGGGGCCTCCGTCATACCCGGGCCGGTGCCGGCCGCCGGGGACCCCGGGGCCGGTACCGGTACGCCCTGGACGTGTCGCCCGGGCGCTGTCTTCGCAGCCCCTAGAGCGGCAGCAGGTCGGGCCGCTTCGGCTCGACGTGGTCGCCGGAGGACTCGCCGCGCAGCCGGCGGCCGATCCACGGCACGAGGTGCTCCCGCGCCCAATGGATGTTGTCCCGCCGCGCGTCGGCGGCCGACCGCTCCGCCTCCGGAGGCCACGGCTGGTCCGGGTCGGCCGGCACCCCCAGCCCGAGCACCTGGGCCGCGCGCAGCGCCACCCGGGTGTGCCCGTCGGCCGACAGGTGCAGCCGGTCGTCGCTCCAGGCCCGCCGGTCCTGCACCGACTTCAGCGACCACAGGTCCAGGACGGGGCAGTCGTGCCGGTCGGCGATCGCCCGGACGTGCGCCGTGTACGTGGCGATCTTGCCGCGCAGATGCTTGAGCACGGGGATCCCGCGGGTGTCGAAACCCGTGCAGAGCAGGACCGTGCCGACCGATCCGGCCAGACCGCGGACCGCCGCCTCGTAACGCTCGGCGACCGCGTCCGGGTCCGAGCCGGGCCGCAGGATGTCGTTGCCGCCGGCACAGAACGTCACCAGCGAGGGGGCGAGCTCCTTGGCCCGCGGCACCTGCTCCTCGACGATCTGGTCCAGGAGTCGTCCCCTGACGGCGAGATTCGCGTAGCGGAAGTCCCCCTCCGCCCGCTGGTCCGAGAGCAGGACCGCGAGCCGGTCCGCCCAACCGATGTACACCCCGTCAGGGCCGGGATCCCCGACCCCCTCCGTGAAGCTGTCCCCGACGGCTGCGTACGACCCGATGGCGCCGTGGGCGCCGCTGCTGCTGATGTTGTTCGAATCGTCTGCCACGTCAGGACATACTTCACCTCGCTAAGTGACCTACGCCACCGTAACCAGGGGTTGACGGCGGGTGATATATGCCACCTGGTCAAATTCTGCCCAGATGGGAATAACGAACGGTCACCCCTTGCTTTCCGGGCGCTTCACCGCACCCCGACACACCCCGGCGCGCCTCGATTGCGACCTGATTGCCCCTTGCATCAATGTCGTATCGTCGGATGGTGACCCGCCTCGTCGACGAGCAGCGTCGGCGGCCGACACCGAGGAGCGCCCGTGACGCAGACGCCGCAGGTCCCACCGGCCCAGACCGAACTCGCGGAGGTCCGCAACTTCCGTGACGTGGGTGGACTGCCGACCGTGGACGGGCGTCGGGTGCGGGAGGGCAGGCTGTTCCGCAGCGGGCATCTCGCCCATGCGACGGAGGCGGACGCGGCGTTCCTGGCCGGCCTCGGACTGCACACCGTCTTCGACTTCCGCAATGCCTCGGACATCAAGCTGGAGGGGCCGGATGTCGCCCTGCCCGGTGTGCGCAATGTGAACATCCCGCTCACCGACCCGGCCGACGGCGCGGAGTTCTGGACGATGGTGCGCGACGGCGAGCTGGACCTGCTGCGCGGCGCGCTCGGCGACGGCAAGGCCGCGGCCCGCATGGCCGCCACCTACCGCCACATCATCACCACCCGCACCGAGGACCACAGCCGGGTGCTGCATGCGCTCGCCGAGGACAGCGTGCCGGCGCTGATGCACTGCGCGGCGGGCAAGGACCGGGCGGGCCTGTCCGTGGCCGTGACCCTGCTGGCGGTCGGCGTCGAGCGGGACGCCATCGAGGCGGACTACCTCAAGTCCAACGACCCGCACCGCCGCTACAAGATCCGCCGCTCCGACAGCTCGGCGGTGGGCATGTCGGCGGAGGTCATGGAGCTGCTCTCGCCGCTGTTCGGCGCGCACACCGACTACCTCGCGGCCGCCTACGACGCCATCGAGCGGACCTGGGGCTCGACCGAGGCCTACCTCACCGACGGGCTGAAGCTGACCCCCGCCGTCCGGGAACGGCTGCGGGACCGGCTGCTGACGGACTGACACCCGCGGGCGGTGCCCTGTGGCAGTCTGCGCGGCATGATCGACACCTATGAGTTCTCCAGCGATCCGGCCCGGCTGGACCGCGCCGCGGTGCACCACTGGCTGTCCACCGACGCGTACTGGGCGGCCGGCCGCTCGCGCGACACGCAGGACCGGGCGATCGCCGGCTCGCTGAACTTCGGCGCCTACGACACCCGCACCGGCGCCCAGGTCGCCTATGCGCGGGTGGTCACCGACAAGGTCACCTTCGCGTGGCTCTGCGATGTCTACGTGGCCCGCGAGGTGCGCGGCCAGGGCATAGGCACGGCGCTGGCCACCGCGGTCCGCGACCACCTCGCCCCCTACGAGGTGCGCCGCATCCTGCTCGCCACCGCGGACGCCCATGAGGTCTACGGGAAGGCCGGGTTCCGCCCGCTGGCGAATCCCGGGAAGTGGATGGCGTACGGACGGCAGTAGGAGTAGGAGGCGGGGAGGACAGGCGGGAGCCCGGTCGCGCCCGGCGGCCCGCGTCCCCCTGAGGGCGCCGGTCAGCCCCGCCCCGTCTGCAAGGACTGTTTGACCAGGGTCCGGCCGAAGTCCCACATCAGGCCGCCGCCGTTGTGGGCCTCGTCCATGACGGCCGTGAAGGCCTCGACGAACCGGTCGACGTCCCGCTCGGTGATGACCAGTGGCGGGATCAGCTTGATGACCTCCAGGTGGTCGCCGGAGACCTGGGTCAGGATGTGGTGCCGTTGCAGCAGCGGGACCACGACCATCTGCGCGAACAGGCCCTTGCGGGCGGCCTGCAGCATGGTCCAGCGGCCGCGCAGCCCCAGGGATGTGGGGCGGCCGAACTCGATGCCGATCATCAGGCCGCGGCCCCGTACGTCGTGCAGCAGCTCGTAGTCGCCGATGAGCGCGGCGAGCCGGGAGCGCAGCAGATCGCCGAGGTGCCGGGCGTGCGCGACGAGCTGCTCGTCCTCCATCACCGAGAGCACCGCGAGACCGGCTGCCATCGCCTGGGCGTTGGAGCCGAAGCTCGCGGAGTGCACCAGGACCCGGTCCATGGACGAGTAGACCTTCTTGAAGATCCAGTCCTTGCCGAGGGTCGCGCCGACGGGGACATAGCCGCCGGAGAGCGCCTTGGCCACGCACACCAGGTCCGGTTCGACGCCGTCCTCGTGCTGGTAGGCGAAGAAGTCGCCGGTGCGGCCGAGGCCGGTCTGCACCTCGTCGGCGATGAGCAGCGCCTTGTGGCGGTGCAGCAGCTCCTGGGCGGCGCGCAGGAAGCCGGGCGGGGTGGGGTGGACGCCCTTGCCCTGGATGGGCTCGACCACGAAACCGGCCACGTCGCCGCGCTTCAGCTCGCGCTCCAGGGCCGCCAGGTCGCCCATCTCCACGGCGGTGTCCGGCAGCAGCGGGGCGAAGCCGTCGCGGAAGCCGTCCTCGCCGTTGACCGAGAGCGCGCCGGTGGTCAGGCCGTGGAAGGCGTGGGTGCAGTAGAGGACGCGCGGTCTGCCGGTGGCGTAGCGGGCGAACTTCAGGGCGGTCTCGACGGCCTCGGTGCCGCTGTTGCCGAAGAAGACCCGGTCCAGGTGGGGCGCATGGCTCAGCAGCTTCTCGGCGAGCAGTCCCGGCAGCGGCGGGCAGTCGAAGCGGGTGAGATCGGCCAGCGAGGCGTCGAGGACGTCGTGCAGCGCCTGTCGGACGACGGGATGGTGGCGGCCCAGGCCCATCACCCCGAACCCGGCGAGCATGTCGAGGTACTCCTGGCCGTCGGCGTCCCAGAAGTAGGCGCCCTCGGCCCGCTCGTAGACCCGGTCGAAGCCGAGGGTGTGCAGCATCCGCGGGAGCTGGTGATTGAGGTGGCGGGCGTGCAGCTCGTAGCGCTCACCGCCGCGCTCGGCGAGGAGCGCGCTCAGATCGAATCCGGTCACGGGGTGCTCTCCTTACGGCCCGTCGCGGTGCGGCCCAGCGCGGCGCTGATCTGTCCGGCGATCTCGGCCGGGGTGAGTCCGATGTCGGCGAGCAGCTCACCGCGCCGGCCGTGCGGCAGGAACTGCTCGGGGATACCGAAGGTGCGCAGCGGCACGTCCACGTCCGCGTCCCGCAGGGCCTGGCCGACCGCCCAGCCGACGCCGCCGGTCCGGCTGTTGTCCTCGACGACGGCCACCATGGCGTGCCGCGCGGCGAGCTGCCCGATGGCCTCGTCGACCGGCTTGACCCAGCGCGGATCGATGACGGTGGCGTCGACACCGCGGGCGGCGAGGAGTTCGGCGACCCGCAGGCAGACCGGGGCCATCACCCCGACGGCGACCAGCAGGACGTCCGGGTGCGGTGCCCGGTGGAGGACGTCGACGCCGCCGATCCGGTCGACGGCCGGGATCGGGTCGTCCACCGTCTCCTTGGGGAAGCGGACGACGGTCGGTGCGTCGGCCACGTCGAGCGCCTCGCGCAGCTGGGCGCGGAGCTGCTCGGCGTCGCGGGGTGCGGCGATCCGCAGGCCGGGGACGACCTGGAGGATCGACATGTCCCACATGCCGTTGTGGGAGGCGCCGTCGGTGCCGGTGACACCGGCCCGGTCCAGCACGAAGGTGACCCCGCACTTGTGCAGCGCCACGTCCATCAGCACCTGGTCGAAGGCGCGGTTGAGGAAGGTGGCGTAGACGGCGACGACGGGGTGCAGGCCGCCGGTGGCCAGGCCCGCCGCCGAGACCGCCGCGTGCTGCTCGGCGATGCCCACGTCCCACACCCGGTCCGGGTAGGCCCGGGCGAACTGCTCCAGGCCTACCGGTTGCAGCATCGCCGCCGTGAGGGCGACCACGTCCTCGCGTTCGGCGCCGATGCGCAGCATCTCGTCGCCGAAGACGGAGGTCCAGGAGGGGGCGCCGGGCGGGGCGGCCGGTGCGCAGGTCAGCGGGTCCATCACGCCGACGGTGTGGAAGTGGTCCGCCTCGTCCTCCAGGGCGGGCGGGTAGCCGCGGCCCTTCTCGGTCAGGCAGTGCACCAGCACCGGCCCGTGGAAGCCCGCCGCCCGGCGCAGCGCCGATTCGACGGCCCCGATGTCATGGCCGTCGACCGGCCCGACGTATTTCAGGCCCAGGTCCTCGAACATGCCCTGGGGGGCGATGAAGTCCTTCAGGCCCTTCTTGGCGCCGTGCAGCGAGTCGTACAGGGGGGCGCCGACGACGGGGGTGCGCTGGAGAACGTCCTTGCCCCAGGACAGGAACTTCTCGTAGCCGTCGGTGGTGCGCAGGGTGGCGAGGTGGTCGGCGAGGCCGCCGATGGTGGGCGCGTAGGAGCGGGCGTTGTCGTTGACGACGATGATCAGCGGGCGGTCCTTGGCGGCCGCGATGTTGTTCAGCGCCTCCCAGGCCATGCCGCCGGTCAGCGCGCCGTCGCCGATCACGGCCACCACGTGGTCGCGGGTGCCGCGGAGGCGGTGGGCCTTGGCCAGACCGTCGGCCCAGCCCAGCACCGTCGAGGCGTGGCTGTTCTCGATGACGTCGTGCGCGGACTCGGCGCGCGAGGGGTATCCGGACAGCCCGCCCTTGGCCCGCAGCTTGGAGAAGTCCTGGCGTCCCGTCAGCAGCTTGTGCACATAGGACTGGTGGCCGGTGTCCCACAGGACGCGGTCGGCGGGTGAGTCGAAGACCCGGTGCAGGGCGATGGTCAGCTCGACCACGCCGAGGTTGGGGCCCAGATGGCCGCCGGTGCGGGTGACGGCCCGGACGAGGAAGTGCCGGATCTCCTCGGCAAGTTCGGGCAGTCGGGCCGCCGGGAGCGCCTTGAGGTCGCCGGGCTCCCGGAGGTGTTCCAGCATGGTCATGTACGGTCCCCCACTACTCGGTCCAGTCGTCCCTGCCGGTCTGCCGGTCCGGTCCGTCGCCGCGGGCGGGGTGCGGCGGCGGGCCGGGCCGTGACGCGGGGAGCCCGCGGACGCGGGCTCCCCGGTGCTCAGCGGGTCAGCCGCGGTTTCCCGCGATGGTCTCCCTGGCCGCCCGCAGGGACTCCTTCAGCGAGCCCATGGTGGCGAGGACGGCGGTCGGCTCGTAGCCGCAGTGCGCCATGCAGTTGGCGCACCGCGGGTCCTTGCCGCGGCCGTACTTCTCCCAGTCGGTCTCCTCGATGAGCTCCCGGTACGTCGGCACGTAGCCGTCGCTCATCAGATAGCAGGGGCGCTGCCAGCCGAAGAGGGAGTAGTTGGGGATCGCCCAGGCCGTGCAGGGGAAGTCCGCCTTGCCCTCCAGGAAGTCCAGGAAGAGCGGGCTGTGGTTGAGCCGCCAGCGGCGCCGGTTGCCGCCGGCGAACGCCTTCTTGAACAGCTCGCGGGTCTGCTCGACGCCCAGGAAGTGCTCCTGGTCGGGGGCCTTCTCGTAGGCGTAGGCGGGCGAGAGCATCATCTCGTCGACCTGGAGGTCGTCATTGAGGAAATTGAGGACCTCGATGATGGTCTGCGGGGTGTCGGTGTTGAAGAAGGTGGAGTTGGTGGTGACCCGGAAGCCCTGCCGCTTGGCCTCCTTGATCGCCTCCACCGCCTCGTCGAAAACACCTTCCTTGGCGACCGATTCGTCATGCCGCTCGCGCATGCCGTCGATGTGCACGGCGAACGCGAAATACTGGGAGGGCCGGAAATTCTCCAGCTTCTTGCGCAGCAGCATGGCGTTGGTGCACAGGAAGACATATTTCCGCTTGGCCACCAGCTGCCGCACGATTTCGTCGATCTGCGGGTGCATCAGGGGTTCGCCGCCGGCGATGGAGACCATCGGGGCACCCGACTCCAGCACCGCGCCGACGGCCTGCGCCACCGGCATGCGCTGCTTGAGCACGCCCGCCGGATGCTGGATCTTGCCGCAGCCCTCACATTTCAGATTGCAGGCGAAGAGCGGTTCCAGCTCGACAATGAGCGGGAACTTCTCCCGCCGCCGGATCATTTTCTGCTCAAAAAGATAGGTACCGACCCGGATGGACTGACGAAGCGGCATGACCATCTGACTCACCTCCAGGGGAGCAGCAAAGAACGGTGCCATTCGTAGAAAACAGGCAGGATGGAACGCAGGACTCGGAAGGCTGATATTCCACCGCGCACGGTGCCGATACGCACGAGTTCATGTTCTGGAGCGTCCACGACCACCCGGACGGCCGCAACCGGACGGGGACCGGCCCGCCGCGCCGCCCGGAGCGTGGCGGCGGACTCCATGTCCACCGCGACCGCTCCGGCGGCGTGCAGCTCGGCCCGCTCCGCACCGCGTACCACGTGGTCGGAGCCCCACAGCAGCCCGCTGTGCACCCGCAGGCCGCGCTCTCGCAGGGCCCGCAGCAGCGGGCCGTTGTCCCGGCAGGGCGTCTCCGGGGCGTCCGGGTGGTGGCCGCGGGTGGCCGAGGCGACGATCACGTCCCCGGGCCGCATGCCGGGGGCGAGACCGGCGCAGAAGCCGCTGGCGACCACCGGGGAACGCTGGGTGATCGCACCCTCACCCAGCGCCGCGGTCAGGGCGCGTTCGGCCGCCTCGGGGCCCATGCCCGTACGGAGCACCACCGGCCGCGGCCGGGCCCGCTCCGTCGCGGCCCCGCGGTCGCCGCCGCGCAGTGCGAGCCGCTCGATCCCGAGCGCGCAGGCGACCAGCAGCGGCGGATCCGCGTCCGCCGGGTGCCGGCCGGGCATCAGGCCCCCACCGGAGCGGCGGCCGGTCCCCCGCCCAGGTAGCGGCCCAGGGCCGTCAGGGGGAAGACCTGGCGGTAGAGGTGGTAGTTGATGGAGAAGTCCCAGGGGAAGCCCGTGCCGGTGAAGTACGGCTCGTCCCAGGTGCCGTCCTCGTGCTGGGTCGAGGCCAGCCAGCGCACCCCGCGCCGCACCGCCTCCGCGTCGCGCTCGCCGGCCGCGAGCAGCGCCATCAGGGCCCAGGCGGTCTGCGAGGCGGTCGAGGCGCCGCGCCCGGCCCACTGCTCCTTGTCCTGGTAGGAGCGCTGGTCCTCGCCCCAGCCGCCGTCGTCGTTCTGCACCCGCTCCAGCCACAGCACCGCCCGGCGCACGGCCGGGTGCGAGCGCGGGATGCCCGCGGCGGCCAGCGCCGGGAGCACCGAGCCGGTGCCGTAGAGGTAGTTGGTGCCCCAGCGGCCGAACCAGGCGCCGCAGGGGTCCTGTTCCGCCAGCAGCCAGGCGATGCCGCGGCGGGTGCGCGGATCGTGGGTGCGGCCCACGTCCGCGAGCATCTCGACGACATGGGCGGTGACATCGGCCGACGGCGGGTCGATGACCTCACCGAAGTCGCAGAACGGCAGCCGGTTGGGCAGCGGACTGGTGTTGTCGGCGTCGAAGGCGCCCCAACCGCCGTCCTTGGACTGCATGCCGACGTTCCAGCGCACCGCGCGGCGCACCGCGGCGTCGACCCGCCGGGGATCGGGGTGCCGGACCCGGCGCAGGGCGATCACCACCTCGGCGGTGTCGTCGATGTCCGGGTAGTTGTCGTTCTCGAACTCGAACGCCCAGCCACCGGAGGGGAGTTGGGGCCGCTGCACGCTCCAGTCGCCGGGGCGGTCGATCTGCTCGGCGAGCATCCAGTCCACGGCCTTGACCAACTGGGGGTGATCGGCGGGCAGTCCGGCGTCGGCGAGCGCGATGGTGGCCAGGCAGGTGTCCCAGACCGGGGACTGGCAGGCCTCGATCATCCGGGCGCCGTCCTCGCGCCGCACCGCGAACCGGTCCAGGGAGGCCAGGCCGGTGCGCAGCACGGGGTGGTCGAGGTCGTAGCCCAGGAGGTGCAGGGCGATGACGGAGTAGACGGCGGGCGGCTGGATGCCGCCCCAGCAGCCGTCGTTCTCCTGGCGCTCGATGATCCAGCGGGCGGCGGAGCGCATCGCGGCCCGGCGCAGCCCGCGGAAGGCGACCTTGCGGTAGAGGTGCAGGGCCTTGTCGAGGCGCTGGAACAGGCCGTCCCAGCTGACGGCGGGGGCGAGCGGCCGCGGCGGGTTGGGGCGGCGCGGATCGGTGTGCAGCTCGTCGAGGGCGAACGGCGCCGGGCGCACCGGGCGCTTGGCCGAGACGATGGTCAGCGGCACAATCGTCTGCCGCGCCCAGCACCCGAAGTCATAGATGTTGAGCGGGAACCACTTGGGCAAGAAGAGGAGTTCCGGGGGCAGTTGGGGCAGGTCGTCCCACTTCCACCAGCCGAACAGGGCCAGCCAGATGCGGGTGAAGACCCGGGCCGCGGCGATACCGCCCTGCTCGCGGACCCATGCGGAGGCCCGGGCCATGTGCGGTGCGTCGGAAGCATCCCCGGCGAGCCGCAGGGCGACATAGGCCTCGATGGTCGCCGAGAGCTCGCCGGGCCCGCCGTAGAAGGTGGCCCAGGTGCCGTCCGCACCCTGCTCGCCCCGGATGTAGCGGGCCGCGGCCTCGGTGAGCTCGGGGTCCTGGATGCCCAGGAACTGACGGAGCAGCAGGTCCTCGGCGTCCATCGTGACGTTGGTCTCGAGGTCGCCCTTCCACCATCCGGCGGGGTCCTGGGCGGACAGCAGATGGTCGGTGGCGCGGGCGGCCGCGCGGCGGGCGGCGTCCGCCGTGTCATCCCGTAAAGCGGTACGCGTACGGGCGGATGCCGTGGTGTTCTCGGCGGTGGCATCGCTGGCCGAAGGGGCCCGGGGCGGCAGCGCCCCGGTGCTTCCGTCGGTCGTCGCTGTCATGGCTTCCCCTTCGGCAGTGAACTGTGAAAAGCGTGCTCAGGGATTCCGTCGGCCGGCGCCCGGCTGGCACCGGCCGGCGACTGCGAACTATTCGGTGTCGATGGCGCTCATCTCTGCCGCACGACGACGAAGTCGGCGAGCGCGACCAGCTGGGCACGGACCTTCTGCGGCATCTCGATCTCGTCGAGCGCGGCGATGGCGGTGGTGTGCTGGCGACGGGCCTCCTGGGAGGTCCACTCACGGCCGCCGGCCTCCTCGATGAGGGCCGCACGGGAGGCGAACTCCTCCTCGGTGAAGTCGGCGATCTCGCTCTCGCTCTTCTTGGCGTCGGCCGCCAGGATCCGGGCCAGCCGCTCGGAGGCCTCGCCGCCGGCGGCCAGGGCCGCGACGACCGGCAGCGACTTCTTGCGCTGGCGCAGATCGCTCCAGGTCTGCTTGCCGGTGGCGTCCGGGTCGCCCCAGATGCCGAGCAGGTCGTCGATGGCCTGGAAGGCGAGGCCGAGGTGGTGGCCGTACTTCTCCAGGGTGTCCGCCATGCGGTCGTCGGCGCCGCCGAGCACCGCGCCGATGGAGACGGCGCAGGCCAGCAGCGCGCCGGTCTTGTTGCCCTCCATCTCCAGGCACTCCTCGACGGTGACCCGCTCGCGGTGCTCGTAGGAGATGTCCTGGGCCTGGCCGTCGATCAGCTTGCGGGAGGCCTGGGTGAGGCGGCGGGTGGCGCGGCCGGCGTCGACCGTGCCGAGCTCCAGCAGTATTTCGTTGGCCAGGGCGAACAGCGCGTCGCCGACCAGGATGGCCTGCGCGGGACCGTGCACCTTCCAGACGGTGTCGCGGTGCCTGCGCTGCTCGTCGCCGTCCATGAGGTCGTCGTGCAGCAGCGAGAAGTTGTGCACCAGCTCGACGGCGACCGCGCCGGGGATGCCGACCTCGGGGGCCGCCCCCGCGGCCTCGGCCGACAGCAGGGCGAGCGCGGGCCGTACCGCCTTGCCGCTGTCCCCCGCGGTGGGGTGGCCCTCGGCGTCGATCCAGCCGAAGTGGTACGCGGCGACGGTGTCCATGGGAGGAGCGAGCCGGCCCACGGCAGCACGCAGCACGGGAGTGGCGAGTGTCCGCCCGCGCTCCAGCAGCGCGGTGACGCTCTCGGTGTCGATAGCTGGGGAAGCCGGATTCACGGTTTCTCCTCTGTTTCCGATGCTCGTGCTCGTGCGAGCGCTCGTACTCGTAGTCATGCCGCCTCCTGAGGCAACTGGCCCTGGGGGCAGCCGAGTTCGGTGAGTGCCTCGCGAGCGGCGGCAGTGCCGCTGCGCACAGCGCTTTCCATGGTCGCGGGCCACCCGGTGGCGGTCCACGCGCCGGCCAGGAACAGGCCGGGGGCTTGAGTGCGGGCGGCGGGGCGGAGCCTGCCGACGCCCGGTGCGGGCGCGAAGGTCGCGGTGCGCTCGCGGGTGACGAAGAAGTCGTGGATCCTGGCGCCGCGGGCGGCGGGCAGCAGCCGCTCCAGCTCCGGCAGATAGCGGGCGCGGAGCTTGGCGACCGGCTCGTCGATCTCCTCCTGCGCGGCGGACTGCGAGACGGCCAGATACTGGCAGCGCTCGTTGCCGACCGCGCGGGTGAGCCCCGAGGCATCGGTGCGGTCGAAGACCCACTGGACCGGGGAGCCGATCGCGGCGAAGAAGGGGCGGCGCAGCACCCTGCGGTCGTAGACGACATGGAGGTTGAGGATCGGCGCCGTGCCGATGTCCAGCAGCCGGTCCTTGCCGTCCAGCGCCCCGTCGGGCAGCAGGCCGTGGGCCTCGCGCTGCGGTACGGCGAGGACGACGGTGTCGGCGGTCAGCAGCTCGCCGCCGTGCGGGCCGTTCTCCACGGCGACCTGCCAGCCGTCCGCGCTGCGCGTGACGGCCCCGGCGCGGGTGCGCAGGGCGAGGCGCACCCCGGCCTTCTCCAGCGCGGTGCGGGCGAGGGTGTCGTGGACGTCGCCGAGCGGGACGCGGGACCAGCCGATGTCGGCGGCGCCCGGCGCGGAGAGCAGGCCGGTCTTGAAGACCTTGGCGGCCAGGCCCATCGAGGCATCCTCGGCACGGGCGTTGAGGGTGGCGATGCCGACCAGGTCCCACAGCGCCTCGACGGCCCGGTCCGACTGGCCGTGGCGGCGCAGCCAGCTGCCGAAGTCGATCCCGTCCAGCGCGGGGTCGGCCGGGTCGAGTCCCTTGAGCGCGAGGGTGGCGCGGACGACGCGGGCCCGCTCGGCGGGGGACAGATGCGGATAGCCGGCCAGGCTGCCGGCGAGGTGCAGGGGGACGGGCAGGGCGGTGCGGCGCAGCCGGCCCAGTCGCATGCCGCCGCGGCCGGCGCCGCCCGCGGGGTCCAGGACGGGAACGTCCATGCGGTCCTGGAGGGGCACCAGGTCCGTGGCGCCGAGCCGCTCCAAGAAGCCGCGGTAGGCGGTGCAGCAGCGCAGGTAGACGTGCTGGCCGTTGTCGACGCTCAGCTCGCCGGCCGCAGACTCGCGCCGGAAGGAGAAGACCAGCCCGCCGAGCCGGGGCCGGCCCTCGATCAGGGTCACCCGCAGCCCGGCGTCGGCCAGCGCGAGCGCCGCGGTCGTGCCCGCGAGACCGCCGCCGATGACCACCGCGGCCGCCCCCTCGGGACGGCCGGACGGCAGCTCGGAGTCGTGACCGAGCCGCGTGGCTCCCGGTGTCATGTGCTCTCCCCCCGTACTGCTGTCAGGGACGCAGCCACCCCGGGGAGGGTTGCCCGCCGCGCTGACGCGGGGTCACCGCCGTCCTTCGCCGTCCGGCGCATCATCCGCGCCTCCGGACGGACTGCCGCCGGCCGATCGCCCGCGCGTCGAGCCCGGACAGCCCGCGCACCGCGACGAACGCCTTCTCCCGGCCGGGCAGCGAGACCCGGCCGCGCAGCACCGCCCCGGGATCGGCGGCGATCCGCGACAGCAGGCGGTGGTAGATGCCGGCCATCGCGGCCACGCAGGCGCCGCTGCGCCGGTCGAGCATCGGCAGCAGCTGGAAGCCCTCGGCGAACAGCGCCCGGGCGCGGTTGACCTCGAAGTGCACCAGGCCGGTGAAGTCGGAGCCGGACTGCGGCACGGGGCGGTCGAAGCCGTCCGCGCAGCCGAACTTGGCGAGGTCCTCGGCGGGGAGGTAGGTGCGGCCGTTGCCGGCGTCCTCGCGAACGTCCCGCAGGATGTTGGTCAGTTGCAGGGCGAGGCCCAGCGTGTCGGCGTACTCCGCAGCGCGTTCCGCGTCCTGCGCGCCCGGCACCGTGCCGAACACGCCGAGCGAGAGCCGGCCGATCGTGCCGGCCACACAACGGCAGTAGACCTTCAGCTCGTCCCAGGTCTCGTACGTCTCACCGCGCACGTCCATCAGCACGCCGTCGATCAGCTCGTCGAGGCCGTCCAGGGGCAGCGGGAAGCGGCGGGCGGCGTCGGCGAGCGCGACGGCCACCGGGTCGGTGTCGTCGTCGTCGATCCGGCCGTCCTTGATGCGGTCCAGCAGCGCCCGGGTGTCCTCCAGGCGCCCCTTCTTGGCGGCGGGCTCCAGGGTGCCGTCACCGATGTCGTCGATCCGGCGGGAGAAGGCGTAGAGCGCCGACATGGCCTGTCGCTTGTCGGTCGGCAGCAGCCGGATGCCATAGGCGAAGTTCCGTGCCTGCTGCCCGGTGATGGCCTCGCAGTAGCGGTACGCAGCGAGCACCGGCGCGGACGCGTGTGCGGTGTCCTCCACGGTCCGACTCACCCCTCTCTTCGCAATGTCGCCGCTACCTCGCGCAGCAGGCTGAGCTTGGTCGGCTTGGGCGGTCCAGGGAGTACGTCATGATCGGCGGCCGCGACCGCCTGGAGCGCGGCACGGCCGCCGGCCACGAAACCGGCCAGCAGCAGCTTGAGTCTGCCGTGGACGCTACCCACCAGCGGGGTGCCTTCACGCAGCAGGTCACGGGCGCGTTCCGCCTCGAAGGCGATCAGCGCGCGCACCGATGCGCCCCCACTGGGCGCGGCCAGATCGGACTCGGTGACGCCGAAGCGTTTCATGTCCTCGGCGGGGAGGTAGATGCGGTCCCGCCCGAGGTCCTCGGCCACGTCCTGGAGGTGTTCGACGATCTGGAGGGCGGTGCACACGGCGTCCGAGCGGCGGATGCGCTCCGGGCTCGCGGTGCCGGTGATGCCGAGGACGAGCCGGCCGACGGGGTTGGCGGACAGCTCGCAGTAGGCGGCCAGATCGTCGTAGGTGCCGTAGCGGCTGACCCGCTGGTCCTGCCGGTTGGCCGCGATCAGGTCGAGGAACGGCTCGGGGGTCAGGCGGCAGCGGCGGACGGTCGGGCCGAGCCGGCGCATGAGCGGATGGCCAG
The DNA here is from genome assembly GCF_014646275.1 of Streptomyces kronopolitis. Lineage (GTDB taxonomy): Bacteria > Actinomycetota > Actinomycetes > Streptomycetales > Streptomycetaceae > Streptomyces > Streptomyces kronopolitis. The sequence continues at coordinate 890 of NZ_BMND01000002.1, read as the reverse complement.
GGCCCGGGGCGCGGTCGCTGAAGACGCGGTGCAGGTCCGCCTCCAGGGCGTCCAGCAGCGCGGCGCGGTCCCCGGCCTGCGCGCGGTCCAGTCCGAGGAGCACGGCGTCGCCGCCGCCGGGTGCGAGATCGCCGTCACCGATGTCGTCGACGAGCCGGGCGAAGCCGTAGACGGCCATCAGATCGGCCCGCCAGACGCGGGGGAGGAAGAACGGCGCGACCGGGAAGTTTTCGTGTGCGGCCTGATCGAGCACGGTGCGCGTCTGCTCCCGCCCGTCGCCCGCCGCCCCCTTCCGGGGGAAGGCGCGACGCGCCTGCTCGTTGTCTCGGCTCACCGGGGGCTGCCCGGCGCATTTCGGTGCCGGAGCGAACCAGTAGCCATTGCCGTCACGTCTCCCGTTCTACACCGCCAAGCTAAAACATCCTATTTCGGACACGCCGCAGGGGGCGACGCGCCCGATCGAGTCCATATCGCCCGCTCGGGTGAGCATTGCCCGACATGTACCACTTGATGCTGTTCAGTACCCGTACAGCTTACGCCGTACGTCTCACCCGCCTCCGAGGGGGTACCCGGGCTCCCGCCCCCGTTCCGCCCAACTTTCCGGCCATCCGAACTGTTCCCGATGCCCAAAGAGTTGACGATTCCTTCACATCCGAAGGCCTCCGCGAGGCGGACTCGCGGAGGCCTTCGGGTGCGGAACGGGGCTTACTTGCCCGTCTCCTTCTCATACGCCTTGATGACCTCGTCGGTGGGGCCGTCCATGAGCAGTTCGCCGCGCTCCAGCCACAGGACCCGGTCGCAGGTGTCGCGGATGGACTTGTTGTTGTGGCTGACCAGGAAGACGGTGCCGGCTTCCTTGCGCAGTTCGCGGATGCGGGCCTCGGAGCGCT
>NZ_BMND01000001.1 GCF_014646275.1 Streptomyces kronopolitis | reverse complement strand
TCCAGGATGCACATCCTGTCGGACGCGAACGGACTGCCCTTGGTCGTCGGCGTCTCGGCGGGGAACACCCACGACAGCCAAGGGCTGAAGCCGATGGTCGAGGGTCACCAAACGAGACACGACCCTCACCGCGGCCGCTACTTCAAACCCGCGAGCGCCTGCATGCCGACAAGGCGTATGACAGACCCGACCTGCGGAAATGGCTGCGTGGTAGGCGGATTGGAGTGCGGATCGCCCGCAAGGGCATCGAGTCCAGCGAACGCTTAGGGCGGCGTAGATGGGTGATCGAGCGCGCCATGTCGTGGCTGTCGGGCTACCGCAGACTCAGCCCCCGCTACGAACGCGGCCACCGCAACTACCTGGCCTTTCTCGGACTCGCCGCCGCCATCTGCTGCTACAAGCGATACGTCCGCCTCACCACATAGGACACGGTCTAAGGGCTGTCCCGGATGGCCTCCGGGACGTGAGCGCCCGCTCGTCGGCACACCCAGTGGTCACCGAGGAGCAGGCTCAGTACGCGGGGAGAGACGAACGCCTCCAACATCGCGAAATAGCGATGTTGGAGGCGTTCGCGCGTCGGGGCGCAAAGCTGTGGCCTTGCGACGCGCAAAGGCCAGTCCTCAACTTCCCGGGCTTAGCGTCCGGGATGTTCGTGTCGGCGCGGTAATTCAGCGGGGGTTGGGGAGTTCTGGGCGGCACAGCCAGCCGTTGACAGCGAAGCGGCTGTCCGCGGGCTCCTTGGTCGGGCAGCTGACCTTCCGCACCTCGTGCCAGGCGGAGGGCGGAAGAACACGATGCTGTCGTGTTCGGGCTCCCAGTCCCGCCAGGTACGGTCCTCCCAGGACGCGACGCCCTCGGTGTGCACCGGCAGGACCACGTCGAACACTCTCAGATTCCCGCCCTGAAAAGGGCGGGGTGTGCGATGCAGGTAGTACACGAACGTGAGCAAGCGCTGTGCGGCCGGCCCGGGACCTGTGTCCTGATGCGGTAGATAGAAGTCGCCGTCGTTGTGCACATTGAGGCCATAACTGGGCTCGGTGCCCTCACAGGACACTCCCAGCGTCTGCTCGACTGCCTCCCGTACGTCCTCAATGGCCGACAGCAGCTCAGGCACCGCGAAGTCACCATCCGACCGCGACCTGCGCATCGCCGGGTCCACCTCCCGATTGACGCGAACCGTGGAAGGCGGCAAAGCACCCGAAGCGGAAGTGATGGCGCGCTCCAACAGGGCGCCGGACGCTCGTTCGCCCAGGAAATTGGAGATGCGGCACACCGTCACCGGCAACCGCCACAGCGCATCCATGGACACCAGCGACGGTGCTTCCGACGCCTCAACAGTGATATCCGACCGTGCCATGGTCGCCTCGGATGTCATGCTGCCTACCCTCAACACTCAGAATCGGTGAACCGCCCTCACAGCCGGCCCACGCAAGGGAAAACGGAATGGATGGCGCCGCCGATGCCCCACCCAAGGCGTCATGGCGAACCAAGAACCACGCCCGACCAGAAGCACCCTGACGTCCTTCGGGATGTCCGGTGGCCGTGCCTCCCAGAAACTCCCCCGACCAAATGTCCGCGCTATCACAGCAGACACGTCATGCCATCACGGTGACGCGGCCAATGATCGGCTGGCCCCTCGCCATATCGACAACGACCGATCTAGCGGGACGTTACTCCAACGTGAGCTGTTTTCCCCGCGGGCAGCTCAGCCGACCGGTGCATGCCCCAAGGGCGGTGCGGTCGCATCCATTGGGGGTGACTTTCCGTCCTGGCACTGTCAGCCACATACCGAACAGCCCATCGACGCCTCCTCCACCATCCGCCATTGAGCAGAACAGGTGAAGAGACGGAGCCATTCGCACCCTGCTTCTTCGCTGCTCGTTCTGGGTCTGTGGTCTCATCGACAGGACCGCATTGCTGACCATGGAGGAACAATGCTCAGGCAGGCCGCCTATATCGTAGCTGCGGCGAGCGGGCTCGTGCTCGCGGACGCAGGCTTGGCCATTGCCGACTCGGGCGCCCACCACGCCGGTAACGTTCACCATGTCCAGGTGAACTCCAACAACCTCGACCAAGAGTCTCACAAGGTGTACATGGACTCCCACGACATTGCTCAAAACAGCAGCACCAGGACGTGTGCCATCGCCACCGGGTCACTGGCACCGAACTCATGTGGCAGCGCGAATGTCTACCACCCCGTCATCTTCGGCGACGTGCTCGGGGCAGTACTCTCCCCCGGCGCCGCCACGCCCCTTCTGTAGAGGACGCTGCCCCTGAGCCTGGGTAACTCCTCCTAGGCCCCAGTGCTGAGGTCCGGAGGTCCGCAGTCCACCGACTGCGGACCTCCGGACCTGCCCGGCCACCACCTACCACGCATTTCGCCGCCATTCCGAGCACGAGATGCGTAGCGACGTTGCCTATATGCCGGTCGCGGCGGCGAACACACGAGGCCACTTCGCCAAGGTGCGCGAGATGTACGGCAACGGTGTTCCCTGCAGGTGATTACCCAGACACTGCACATGGACCGCAAGACTGTACGCAAACTCGCCCCTCTGACCCTGCCCTAATCGAACGGCGCGGTCGAAGGCTACGTCAACCGCGGTAATTCCGCAAACGCCAAGGCTACGGGCCGGCCCAATTCGACCTCCTCCGACTCCACATCCTTCTCACGCCGTGCGCGGTCATGCTCGACGAGCTCGAAACGCTGATCAGAGCTGAACCTACTGACCGCCGCCAGCCGCGAAACGCTGCGAGTTCGGCTCCCCTGCAGGAAGTCCGACGAAATGAAACTTGCCACCAGCGTTCCTGGCAGACCGTGGCAACTCTCTGGCATCGTCAACTGCGCGTCGAACGGCGAATCGCCCCTCCCCCGTCATGTGTCGTAAGCGGAACAGGTGAATTGAGAGGGCCATTCGCACCTTGAAGTTTGTCTGGTCGTTGTGAGGTCCGTGGCCTCAACACAGGCCACATCGCCGATCAAGGAGGGGAATTGCTAAGGCAAGCTGCCTACATTGTGGCTGCGGCGGGCGGGCTTGTGCTCCCGGACGCAGGCTGGGCCATTGCTGACTCGGGTGCTCACCACGCTCATGGCGTTCACCATGTCCAGGTGGACTCCCACAATATCGATCAACAGTCTCACAAGATTCACAGGGACTCTCACGACGTTACTCAGCGTCGGCGCAGCAACGTGTGTGCTATCGCCTCCGGAGCGATGGCACCGAACTCGTGTGGCAGCGCGAACTCTTACAACCCAGACCTCCTTGGCGACGTGCTCGGGGCGGTGGTCTCCCCTGGCACTCCCGGGCCCCCGGGTACCCCCGGCACCCCCGGCAGCATCGGACCCCCCGGCACCCCCGGTACCCCCGGGGCGCCAGGCGCCAAGGGAGAAGCAGGCCCCCCGGGCCCCGAGGGACCCCCCGGCCCCCCTGGTCCCTCTTGGTAGGGGGCGGATGGCCTCGACCCTGGCGGCTCGCTGCAAGGGTCTCGGTCCTGAGGTTCGAAGCTCCGCCGAGGGCTGCGGAGCTTCGAATCTGGTCAACCTTGTTGAGATTCAGCGTGGCACCGTGAGTCTGATCTGCCTCGGTTCGTGATCGCCCGAATGCTGATCGCCGTCGGACCGCTTGGCGAGCAAGTCCACATTGAGCTGCGGGACGGGAAGAGAGAGCCGTACCCCAACGATCTATCGGACGGGCAGCAGGCGTTGATCGAGTCGATGATCACGGCCTGGAAGCAGGACAGGTAGCGCGGCCGGCGACCGGGGATCCCGGCCCCGACGACCGCCTCCAGGAAGGTCGTAAACGCGATCTTCGATCAGAACCGGACGAGCCGTCAGCGGCACCTCATGTCAGCTGACTTCCTGGCCTGGTCGGAGCGATGTTCCACTGCTTCTGACTGTGACGTGAGGGGGCTGGATCAGCGGATCCAGGCCCCCCTGTGCTGCCAGATGCGGGAGAAGGCCCGCCGATTAGAGGACGCTTCTCTCGTGATGATCACGCCCAGTCGGCCCGCGCCGCGGCGGGGGTCCTGAGGACCACGATGGGCGGGATGCGACCAAGACGCTTTCTTGCCCCGCCCATTGCGTTAGCGGCCGGCGCCGAAGTCAGCCTGACTGAGGACAAGCGACTCATTGGATCAGCACCGCCCCAACGCCCCGGAATGTCCAAGTTCATTGGATGCCTGCGGCGCCTGTTGTCATTCATTCGTTCGTTTATCGACAGGCGCGGCGCGGGGTAGACCTCACACCTTGAGGCGCCGTGCTCGTCGTGGGGGTTAGCGTCCGGTCCGGTTGGCCTGGGACATGTAGGCCACTACCTTGCGCTTGGTCTCCGGATTGTCCAGGCCGCCGCCGTGGCCTACCTTGTCGGTCCGCACTTCGATGGCCTTGTGCCCGAGCTGGCGTGCCACGCTGTTGACCCAGGTGAGAGGGGTGGCCGGGTCGAGCGTGTTGCTCAACAGCATGGTGGGGTGAGCGCTGCGCGACGTCACCGCCTTGTCCGACTTCTTGGCGGGGTGGGGTCCGGCGAGGCAGATCGACGTGTAGTTGTTGCTGTTCGTCGAGAATCCCAGGACGGGGGCCGCCTTCCGGGTGGCCGTCAGGTCGCGTCGGGCCTGGCCGACGTTCTTGACGGACAGGTCGAAGTCGGAGCAAACAATCGGATCCGCGTAAGGGTAGGTCTTCGGTATCTGGTCCTGGCCCGTTTCCTCGTCGCCGGGCATCGGGTTCTTGCCCTCCGACAGCTTCTTGAGGCCGTCGGCGGCGTCCTTGAAGCCCTTTGACGCGGTGAGCTCGAAGTACCGGGTGACCGCCACGGACGACCAAGGTGTCGTGATGAGCGAGCCGGGGATGTGCCCTTCGTCGGCCTTCTTCTGAGCCTTCCTGAATGCGGATACCACGTCCTTGCCATGGAGCGCGCAAGCCGCCTCCTCTTCGCACCACTTCTTGAATCGGTCGAAGATCGCCTCCATGCCGTGGGCCGCGCTGGTGACGAATTCCCGCCGCGACTGCGCGGGGTTCATCACTCCCTCGAGGACGGATCCGTTGACGTGGTCTCCGTACAGGCCGAGATAGCGCTCCGCGATCAGAGTGCCGTACGAGAACCCGTACACGTTGATCCGGTCCAAGTGCATGGCCTTGCGGAGGGCCTCGGCGTCCCTGGCGTTGCTGTAGGCGTCCAGATGGTGCTTCAGGCCCGCCGGGTTGGTGGTGCACGTCGACCAGAACGAGCGCTGGTTCTCCTTCAGTGCATGGAACGTCCGCCGGTCCATCGGGGGGACATAGGGAATTTTGAGCGCCTTGTCGGTTGCGCAGCTCAGCGGGCCGCTGGCCCCCACACCGCGCGGGTCGAGCGCGATCAGGTCGTAGCCGGGCAGACTCTTACGCAGTGTGGCAAAGGCAATGTCGCCCGTTTCTCCCGGACCTGACGGGAAGTTGAGGATCGTTCCCTTGGTTTTCGACGGGCCGGCAGCTTTCCAGCGGTAGGCGCGCAGAGCCACGGCTCCCGATTCCGGCTTGGCCCAGTCGACGGGAACCGTGAGCGTGCCGCACTGGACCCCGTCCGCGACCGGCATGTCCGCAGGCCGGTCGCACGTGCCCCACGCAATGGTCTCCTGTGCTTTCTGCGGCTCTGGTAGAGCAGTCGCGACTCCAGGCAGGCCGACGGCACAGACTGCGGTCGTAAGGGCGGTCAGGGCGATGGACTTGAGGATCATGTGGCGTATTCCTTTACTCATCGGGCCGCCCCTACGGTGACGGGGGCGGACAGGACGAAGCACAGCCCGGCGGGGCCGCCAGGGCGAAATGGAGACGGGTGGGAATCGGCTTGCCCGTCGACGATCCCGCCGTACCGCCCTGCCCGTCCTCGGCCTCCGGGCCGGTCCCGGGCAGCAGGCATCGGCCTGCAGGCCGACCCGCTCCCAGGCCGTCCGGCGTGTCATCACGGCCTCGCTCTGCGGGGACCTGGCCGTGGTGTGGCTGCTCGACCTGAGGGCCAACTACAACCCGCACGAAGGGTGGAGGAACGGGCTGCCCCTCGTCTCCGACCCGCTCGCCACCGCGCTGCTCTTCCCCGCCCGCCGGCCAAAGGTCCCGCGTGGTCCGAGCTGGCCACTGCCGCGCCGGATCCAGGTGGCGACGGCCAGGGGCGCGATGGGGCCATGGCCAGTCTTCACTCGGCCAGCACCGCGTAGTCGTACGAGACCTTGCTCCCGTCGACCTTGGTGACGGAGACCGCGATGTGCTGCGTCTTTCCGTCCTGGGGCGTCACCGTGCACTCGACCGTGTCCTCCTTGTACGGCCTGAGGCCTCCGACGCAGCTGACCGCCTTGGGCTTCTTCTGCACCGGTGGTACTGCGTAGTTGTCGCGGACTTGCTTCTCCACCTCTGTCCGGGACACGGTCGCCGCGGGGCCCATGGTGCTGGTCGACTCCGTGCTCAGCAGCCGAGGCACGGCCACGAATGCCAGTCCGGCCACTGCGACGGCGCCGACTGTCGCCAGGGAAACAGCGAGGTACTTCATGGTTCTCCTGAGGGATGTGCTCGCTCCGGCGGAGCTGTCCTGAGGAGAGTGGCCCGTGGAATGGGGGCACCGCTTCGGCCCGCAGGCCGATCGGGGCCGCCATGGGTCGGCCCGGAGGCCGATCCCGCGAGGATCAGGCCGGCGGGCCCTGGCGTTCGCGTACTGTGCCGGTATCCCAGGCCCAGGCGGCGATCTCGACGCGGTTGCGGACACCCAGCTTGTCCTTGACGTTGGCCAGGTGGGTCTTGACGGTGCCCAAGGACAGGTAGAGCTGGTCGCAGATCTCCTGGTTGGTGCGGCCCACCGCGACCAGTCGTACGACGTCGAGTTCCCGCTCGGAGAGCGGATGGGGAGCGGCGGACGCCGGCTGCTGTCCTGCGAGGTGCTCGAGCAGGCGGACGGTGACCGCCGGGGAGATCAGGGCGTCGCCGCGGGCGGCGGACCGTACGGCCTCGATCAGCAGGCTGGAGGCGGCGTCCTTGAGGAGGAAGCCGCAAGCGCCGTTGCGCAGGGCGGCGTAGGCGTAGTCGTCCTGGTCGAAGGTGGTCACCACGACGACGCGCAGGGGGGCGGTGGTGCCGGGGCCGGCCAGGGCGCGGGTGACCTCCAGGCCGTCCAGCTTGGGCATGCGGATGTCGACGAGGCACACGTCGGGGCGCAGTCGGCGGGCGAGTTCGACGCACGCGGCGCCGTCGGCGGCCTCGCCGATGACCTCCAGGTCGGGCTGGGTGCCCAGGATCAGCCGGAAGCCGGTACGGACCATCTCCTGGTCGTCCGCGATCAGCACCCGCGTCCGGGGCACACTCGCCACACTCGCCTGGCTCACCCCGTTCGCACCACCGGCACCGTTCATGCCGGTGATCCTTCCACAGCCGCCAGGACGGGGAAGGCGGCGCTCACGCACCAGCCCCCGTCCGCTGTCCTGCCGCTGCTCAGCGACCCTTCGACGGCCTCCACCCGCTCGCGCAGGCCCACCAGGCCGAAGCCGCCCCGGCCACCGGTCGGCACGGTGCTGCTCGCGCCCGGCGCCGCGTTGCGCACCTCCACGCGCAGCAGCTCCCCACAGGTGTGCCGGTCCAGGCCGAGGCGGACGACGACATCCGCCCCGTGGGCATGGCGCCGTACGTTGGTCAGCGCCTCCTGCACCACGCGGTGGACGGAGGTCTCCACCTCGGGCGCCAGCCGCACCCCGCGCGCCTCGGGCGTGATGTCCAGCTTCACCTCGGTGCCGTTTCCGGAGAACGCGCCGACCAGGCGGTCCAGCTCGCTCAGCAGCTCGCCCGGGCGTGCGGCCTGGTGGTCGTCCTCGCGCAGCACCCGTACCAGGCGGCGCATGGAGTCCAAGGTCTCCCCGCCGGCCCGTGAGATGCCCTCCAGCAGCGGTTTGACCTGCTCCGGTGAGGTCTCCTGGATCATCAGCGCCGCGTTGGCGTGCACGATGATGCCGGTGACGTGGTGGGCGACGAAGTCGTGCAGATCGCGCGCGAGCTCCAGCCGTTCGTTCTGGCGTACAGCGGTCACGGCCCGGGCCCGGCGGGCGTCCAGCAAGCGCAGATAGCAGCCCAGAGCTGCCGCCCCGCCGACGGCGAAGGTCAGGAGGAAGCAGAACGTCACGGCGTCGGAGCCCCCCGGGCGCAGCGGCAAGACGATCACCGCGACACCCAAGGCGGTCGACAGCGCCACAGCGGCGGCCGGACGCCGCACCCGGTGCGCGGTGCGCACGAGCAGGACCAGCAACGCCACGGTCTCCAGCAGCCCCCACGCGTACGTATACGGAGCGAGGACGAGGTATGCCACGGTGAGCAGCAGCGAACCCAGTGCCGCGGCGCCGGCCCGCGTCCCGGGCCCGGGGCCGCGGTCGGGCCTGATCAGCGCAAGGGCGGTGAGGACGCCGAAGCCCAGCACGAGCGGTCTCAGCGGCCAGCCGCCGAGGTCGGAGACCGCCAGGTCGTACAGCCACAGCAGCACCAGGCCGGTGACGAGCGTGCCGATCATCAGCCGTCGTAGGGCCGGGGGGAGCGGAGTATCGGATTCCACACTGTGCAGCCTAGAGACCTGCGGCTGAGGAGGGGGTCGGCCCGCAGGCCGATCCGACCGGTCCGTACCAGCCCGGTGGCCGAGGACAGGCGCGGCGCCACGGCGGGATCGTCGAGACCATGCAGATCCTCACTGTTCCCGGCCGCGTCCGGTCAGCCCCCGCTGGGCTCGGTTTCGTCCTGTGCGCCCTCCTCACCACGGAGGCGGCATGATGACCTCGCGCGCTACGGCCGCCACGGCCCCCGTTCTGAGGGGGACCGGCCTGACGAAGTCCTTCGGCCTGACCCGCGCGCTGGCCGGCGTCGACGTGTCCGTCCCGGCGGGCGAGTCGCTGGCGGTCATGGGCCCGTCCGGGTCGGGCAAGTCCACCCTGCTGCACTGCCTGGCCGGCATCGAACGGCCCGACGAGGGTCAAGTCCTGCTGGCCGGCGCACGCGTGGACCATCTGGGCGAGCCGGAGCGCAGCGAACTTCGCCGCACCCACTTCGGATTCGTCTTCCAGTCCGGCCAGCTGCTGCCGGAGCTGCCCGCCGACGAGAACGTGGCGCTGCCTTTGATGCTCGGCGGGATGCCGCGCCGCCAGGCGGTCCGCAAGGCGCGGGAGTGGTTCCCGGTCCTGGGCCTTGCGGGTAAGGAGGGGCGGCGGCCCGGGGAGCTGTCCGGCGGGCAGGCGCAGCGGGTGGCGATCGCGCGGGCGCTGGTCGGCGGCCCGCAGGTGATCTTCGCCGACGAGCCCACGGGAGCGCTGGACCAGGCCACCGGCACGGAGGTGATCGGCCTGCTGGTCGAGGTCACCCGCCGCCAGGGCGCCGCGCTCGTCGTGGTCACCCACGACGTGAACGTGGCGCGCTGGTGCGACCGCACTGTCGAGGTCCGCGACGGGCGCCTGACCGAGAACGGCCGGGCACCGGCCCACGCCACCAGGGCATTCACCCACGCCGCCGAGGACGCGTCCGCTGCCGCCTCGCGCGAGCCCCGCACCGGGTTCGGCCACGACGCGGGCGCGAGGTACGACCGATGAGGGCACTTGATGGCACCACATGGACCCTGACCTGGCGGCTGACCCGCGCCGGAGGGCGGATGGGGCTGCTCGCCACCGGGCTGGCCGTCGCCGCGGCCGCGGTGAGCACCGCACTGCTGCTCCTCTGCGTGGCCGCCAACCTCGGCTTCCAGCAGCGCGCCGACCGCACCGACTGGCGCAGCCCCGTGAAGTCCGCCGCCCCCGTCGCGACCGAGGCCGTCGGCATGACCTTCAGCGGCGGAATCCCGGTCACCGTCGTCGATGTCGCCGAGCTCCCCGGCAAGAAGGCCCCTGCCCCGCCCGGCATGCCCCGTTTCCCAAAGCCGGGTGAGGTGTGGGTGTCCCCGGCCCTCGCCGGCCGGCTCGGCCACCTGCCCTCCGACCAACGCCCCGTCGCCGGCACACCGACGGAACCCTGGGCCGCGCGGCCCTGGCCCACCCCGGTGAACTGGTCGCAGTCGTCGGCCACAAGCCGACCAACCGTGCCGTCACCGTCCCGCGCGAGGCGGACCCGCGCCGCCCCGGCGACACCGTCACCCCCACCCGCGTCGCCGACTTCACGGGACGGCCCATGGCAGGCGGAATCGGCGAGGAGTACGTGGGCCTGGCCAAGATCGCCACCATTCTCGTCGTCGTACCGCTGCTGGTCCTGGGCGCCTCCTCGGCCCGTCTTTCGGTCTCCCGCCGCGACCAACGTCTGGCCGCACTGCGGCTGATCGGCGCGAGTCCCGGCCGGATCGCGGGGATCACCGCTGCCGAGGCCGTCCTCACCGGCACGGCGGGGGCCCTGCTGGGTGCCGCCGCTTACGGCCTGCTGGTGCCGGCCGCCGCCGAGGTGAGCGTGGCGGGCGGCAACTGGTACACCGCCGACTTGTGGACCGGAGTGCCGGTGCTGCTCGCCGCACTCGCCGCAGTGGTCGCCATGGTCGTCGTCAGCGCGCTCGTCGGACTGCGGCAGGTCGTGGTCGGCCCGCTGGGTGTGGCGCGCCGCTCGCAGGCGCCCAGGATGAGCTTCCTGCGGGCACTCGCGTTCGTCGGGGTGATCCTCGGCTACGCATGGTTCACCGACGAGAAGAAGGACGACACCAACGGCGTCCTGGTGGTGTTCGCCATCGTCTTCCTCGCCCTGTCCCTGATCGGCCCCTGGGCGGTCGGCGTCCTCGGCCGGATCGTCACCGCGAAGGCACGGCGCCCGGCGACCCTGCTGGCCGGACGCCGCCTGCTGGACGACCCCAAGGGCGGCTGGCGCACGGTCTCCGGGCTCACCCTCGCCGGATTCGTGGCCGGATTCTTCGCCCTCTTCAGCATCAGCGGCGTCTCCGTCTGGGGTAGCCCCGACACCCTTGCGGTGGCCGTGCCCAAGAGCCGGGTGGCCATGGTCCAGCAGGAGGCACGGTCACGATTGGAACGCGCCGGTGTCGCCGCCACCGTCGGCAGCGACACCGACTGGGTCGCCGTGGGCGGCGGCGAGAACAGCGCCCAGGTCACCGTCAGCATGCGCGGCGGCACCGAGAACCTGGACCGCGCCCGCACCGCCCTGACGTCACTCGTGCCCGGCCAGTACGCGGTCACCGGCACCGACGTCAACTGGTCCCGCAAGCTGTTCGCGAAGGACTTCTCCAATGCCACCCGGGTCGTCCTCGGCGTCGCGTTCGTCACCGCCATCGCCTCGGCCGGGATCACCGCGGCCTCCTCGGTCCTGGACCGCTGCCGCAGCTACGGCCTGCTCCGGCTCGCCGGGCACCCCGCTGGAGGTCCTGAACGCGGCCCGCCGCGCGGAAACCCTCATCCCGGTGGCCGTGCTGGCCGGCGGCGCCGTCCTGACCGGCATCTTCTGCGCCGCCCCGCTCACCCTGGGCGGCGGCTCCTCCTCCCTCGACGCGAGCAGCTTCGCCCTGCTCGCCGCGTGCTGCGGTCTCGGCGTCACAGGACTGCTCGCGGCGAGCGCGCTCAGCCGACCGCTGCTGCGATCGGTCACGACACGGACCGGCCCACGCCCCGAGTGACCGGTAACCTCCGGGTGCCCCGCACCGAACCCGGTCAACCACTCCACCGATCAAGGAAACTGAGACGAACCCATGGCGTCGCTCGTGTTCGCGGTCCCCGCCGGACTGTCCTTCCTCCTCTTCCTCTCCCGGGTACGACGCGACCCTCGACGCTTCAGCAACGCCGTCCTCCTCGGACTGACCCTCGTCCTCGTGACCGTGGCCCTGCTCGCCCAGGTCGCGGACGGCAGCGCACCCGCGCCGCTCGTCGTGGCGGTGACCCTCACCCTCCTGCTCCTCGCCCTGAGCGTCCTCGTCCTCGCGTTCTTCCTGATCGCGAACGGGGTCCAGATGATCCGCAAGGAGGGCCCACGCCCCGCCAACCTTCTCTCGGGCCTGGCGGGGGTGAGCATCCTCGGCGTGTTCGCACTCGCCCTGACCGCCTACCACACCAACTCCGCGCCGCTGCAACGCGTCGCGGGCGCGGTGCTGCTGGTGAGCGGATACGTCTCCTATCTCTTCGTCTCGTTCCTCGTCTACGCCTTCTTCTACGCGCGACTGACACTCCGTCAGGACGTGGACTACGTGGTCATCCTCGGCTCCGGTCTGATCGGCGGATCCCGGGTGCCGCCCCTGTTGGCGAGCAGACTGGACCGGGCCCGAGCGGTATACGAGAGGCAGGCCGCGCGGGGAACACCGCCGGTACTGATCACCTCCGGCGGCCAGGGCCCCGACGAAGACATACCCGAGGCCGACGCAATGGCCGCATACCTCATCGCCCACGGCGCTCCCGAGGGCCATGTCCTACGGGAAGACCGTTCGCGCAGCACAGAGGAGAACCTGCGCTTCAGCTCGGCGATCATGCAGGAACGCAATCCGGAATACCGCTTCGTGGCCGTCACCAACAACTTCCACGTCTTCCGAGCCGCCCTCACCGCACGCCGCACCGGCATCGACGGCCACGTCATCGGCTCTCCTACCGCCGCCTACTTCTGGCCCACCGCGACGATCCGCGAGTTCACCGCGATCTTTCTGCACCACAAGAAGATCAACCTCGGGGTGTGCACCCTGCTCACCCTGTTCAGCACGCTCCTCTGAGATCACCTGCGGACACGCCTGGCGCGTCTCCCCCGCCAGCGGGAGCGGGAGCCTGCGGTTCAGCCGCAGGCGACAACGGGGAATGCCCGAGCCCGGGCCGTCGAGCGCGAGACGCATCCGAGGTCTCGTGGTCAGCGGAGGGTGGAGGCCATCCGCATGACGGCCTCCACCGCCGCGCTGAGCGCGCCGCGATTCGTCAGGGCCGGCAGGGCGGCCGGACGTTGAGCAGTTCGGTTCGCAGCACGGGTGTGCCGTCGACAGGTGCCGGATCCTGCGCGGTGGGCGCGATGCCGCCGGCGGCGACCTTGTCGAGAGTCTTCAGGCCGGCGGTGCCAACCGTGCCGAACACCGTGTAGTTCGGTCGCAGGGCGGAGTCGCCGTAGACGACGAAGAATTGCGAACCGTTCGTGTTCGGACCGGCGTTGGCCATCGCCAGCAAGCCGCGCCCGTAAAGGCGACGGGCGCCGGTCGGATCGCTCGGTGCCGGCGGCAGGTCCACCGGCAGCTCGTCCTTGTACTTGTACCCCGGCCCGCCCTCGCCGGTACTGGTCGGGTCGCCACACTGCAGGACCTTCAGCGTCGGGTACGCCGTCAGCCGATGGCACACCGTGCGGTCGTAGAACCGGTGCCGCGCCAGGTGTAGGAAGCTCTGGACCGTGCACGGCGCCTTCGCCCGGTTCAGACGTAGCGGGAGCGGGCCCTGGCTGGTCCGGACAGCCATGCCGACCGTGCCGTGACTGGGGGTGTGCCGCGGATCGCGTGGCAGGGGAACCGGCCGCGACGCCGGCTCGTCCGGGGTCTGGGTGTACTGGCAGGGACCGTGCGTGGTGCGCGGCGGGGCATCAGAAGCGGAGGCGGAGGCGGTGGTGCTGCCCCCGGACACGACCAACGCTGCCGCAGCCAATGCGGTCATGAGAGTCCGTCTCATCCTGCACACCCTCCAGAAGATCGCCAGATTTCGGAGCGGTCGCAGTCTAGAGCGCGGCCCGGCGGGCGAGAAGCCGCCCGCCGGCCACATCTGAAGTGGTCGCGACCGCAGGCCACTTCGGAAGCACGGTGCTCGTGGTGCGGCCCCCTGAGTTCGGCAGGGCGTGCCCGGTATCGGAGTCACCCTGCACGTCCTGATCCGCGGGGCGCCGTACTGGGGGATCAGTACGGCGCCCCGCCGGTCCGGACGGCGGCGGCTCAGGCAGGGGGCGCGCTCAGCTGCTCGGTCACGAGGTCGGCCAGCACCTGCGGTGTCGGGCACTCGTAGAGGAGGTCCGCGGGCCACTCCAGGCCGGTCAAGCCGGTCAGGTGGTCGCGCAGTTCGAGGGCGGTGACCGAGGTCAGGCCCATGTCGAAGAACTCTCCCTCGGGGTCGATCTCGGACGCGGACTCGTACCCGAGCACGGCGGCCGCGAGGCCCCGCACACCGCCGAGCACGGCCTCCGCCCACTCCGCTCGGGGGAGTTCCGCGAGGGTGGCCCGGAGGTCGGAGTCCGCATGCCGCGGACCGTCGGGCTGAGGCTCGGACTCGTGCTTTGGCTCGGGCCCGGGCTCCGGCGTGAGGTCCGTCGCCTCTTCCGTAGTCTCTTCCGCCACCGCATCCGTCGCCTCATCCGTCGCCGCTTCCGTAGCCTCCTCGGGCTCCGCTTCCGGCGCGGTCCGTGTCACGTGCGCGGTGTCCAGGAGGCGTACGGCCGTCTCCTCGGTGGACATAGCCCGCCACAGCCCGCTCACCGCAGCCCTCGGGTCGAGGTCGGGGTGGACCGACACGGCGAGCGAGGCGCCCGCTTCCCGCACGGTCTCCCCCACGGACACGACGACCACCAGCGGCGCCGCCACGTCCTCGAAGCCGCTGCCGGCCCGGACGATCGCCGCCGCGAGCCGCACGGTCCCCTCCGCGTCCCCGAACTCCCGGGCGCCGGCCGGGCGGTCGGCACCGCCGGCCACCAGGCAGCGCGCCCCGGACGCGAGCACGGCGTCGACGGTCGCCGCGGTGAGCGCGTCCGCCGGGCCGGCCACCAGGACGTCCCCCTCGGGACGCCACACGCCGGTGCGGTCCAACGGCTCGTAGGTGCGCACGAACAGCCCGTCCGATTCGATCCGCGTCTCCCGGTACCCCTCGGCCACGGCCGCGCACAGGCGGCTGCGCGCGGGCGCGTCGAGCTCCTTCGGGAGGGTCACGGCGTGGTCGCAGGCGGGCACCACGCCGCCGCCTTCGACGAGGGCCCACCGGGGCACCCCCGCCTCGGCGGCCGGTTCGGTCCCGGGCAGGGCCAGCACGAGGTCCGGGCGCTCGCCACCGCCCGAGCGGACCCGGGCTCCGTGCCGGACCAGGGCGCCAGCGACCCCGTCGGCCAGCTCCTCGTCGCCCGTGGAGGGGGCGAGCAGCAGGACGTCGTGGGCGAGTTCGGGGACGGGGCCGTCCGGCACGCGTGTCCACCGCGCCCCCTGGAGGACCGGCGCCGCCGCTCCGGAGCGCAGTCGGCAGAGGGCGTCGAGGACCTGGGCCGGTGTCTCGTCGCCCCGCAGGTTCAGCAGGTCGAGGGCGGCGCCGAGGTCGGCGCTCTCGACGGCCGACCAGAACGGATCGAGCGCGGGCGCCCCCGCCCCCGCATCGGCTGCGGATGCGGATACGGGTACGGGCGCAGGCGCGGGTACGGGCGCGGGTACGGGCGCGGGTACGGGCGCGGGTACGGGCGCGGCCTGCGCCGCCTCGGCCGGCTCGGGCCAGTAACGGCGCTCCTGGAAGGCGTACTTCGGAAGCCGCACCCGGGTGGCCGGCCGCCCGGCGTGGACGGCCGACCAGTCGGCCTCCACTCCGTGGGTGTGCAGGAGCCCCAGCGCCTCGACGGCGGTGCGGACATCGTCGCGGTCGCGGCGCAGCAGCGCGACGGGCCGCACCGGGAGGCCGGACAGGCACGAGTCGGCGGCCGGTGCCAGGACGGTGTCGGGTCCCAGTTCCAGGAAGGCCGTGACTCCGTCGCCGTGGGCCTCGCGGACGGCGTCGAAGAAGCGCACGGAGCCGCGCAGTTGGTCCACCCAGTAGTCGGGGGTGTCCATCGCGTGGGCGGTGCGGACGGTGGAGACGATGGGGATTCCGGGCCGTCCGAAGCGGACCTCGGCGGCGGCATCCCGGAACTCGGCGAGCGCCGGGTCCACGCGGGGCGAGTGGAAGGCGACATCCACGCGCAGCCGGCGCGTACGGTGCCCGCGCTCCGAGAGTTCCCGGGCCGCGGACAGGACCTCCTCCTCGTCCCCGGACAGGACGACCGACCGGGGGCCGTTGACGGCGGCGATGCCCACGTGGTCGGCGCGGCCCTCCAGGACGGCGAGGACTTCCTCCTCCGTCGCCCGTACGGCCACCATGGCTCCCCCGGCCGGCAGTTGGCCGAGGACCCGGCCGCGGGCGGCGACGAGGGCGGCGGCGTCGGCGAGGGGCAGCAGGCCCGAGACGCAGGCCGCCGAGAGCTCGCCGATGGAGTGCCCGATCAGGGAGTCTGGGGTGACGCCCCAGCTCGACAGCAGCCGGAACTGGGCCACTTGGAGGGCGAAGAGGGCCGGCTGGGTGTACTCGGTGCGGTCCAGCAGGTCCTCCCGTTCGAAGACCGCTTCCCGCAGCGGGGTGTCGAGCCGGAAGTGCGCGGACACCTCGTCGAAGGCCTGCGCGTACACGGGGAAGGTCTCGTACAGGCCCCTGCCCATCGCGGGGAGCTGGCTGCCCTGCCCGGTGAAGAGCAGGGTGAGCCGCTGCCCGGCGGCGCGCACCCGGCGCAGGCCGTCGGCCGTGCCGCCGGACGCCAGAGCCGTGAGGGCGGCGCGCCTGTGCTGTGCGTCGGCGCCGCTCACCATGGCCCGGTGGCGGTGGGCGGCCCGGGTGGTGGACAGGGCCCGCGCCACGGCGGGGAGGTCGGAGGTGTCCGACTCCAGCAGTCGGCGGGCCTGGCCGCGCAGGGCCTGCTCGGAGCGTGCCGACAGCAGCCAGGGCACTCCGTCCAGGGCCGGCAGCGGCTCCGGGGGCTCTTCGGGGTCCGGTGCCTGCTCGATCAGGACGTGCACGTTGGTGCCGCTGATGCCGAAGGAGGAGACTCCCATGCGCCGCGGCCCGGTCCCCTCGGGCCACGGCTGCGCCCGGTCGAGCAGAGCGATATCGCCGGCGGTCCAGTCGACGTGCGGGGAGGGCTCGTCGATGTGCAGGCTCCGGGGCAGCAGGCCGTTGCGCAGGGACAGCACCGCCTTGATCACTCCCGCGATGCCGGCGGCCGCCTGGACGTGTCCCACGTTGGACTTGAGCGAGCCGAGCAGCAGCGGGGCCGGCCGGTCCTGGCCGTAGACCGCGAGCAGCGCCTGCGCCTCGATGGGGTCGCCGAGGGCCGTGCCGGTGCCGTGCGCCTCGACGGCGGCGACGTCGGCGGGGTGCAGGCCGGCGGCGGCGAGCGCCGCGCGCATCACCTTCTCCTGGGCCGCGCCGTTGGGGGCGGTGAGGCCGTTGCTGGCGCCGTCGGAGTTGAGGGCGCTGCCGCGCAGTACGGCCAGCACCTCGTGGCCCAGGGCGCGGGCCCGGGAGAGGCGCTCGACGAGCACCACTCCGGCGCCCTCGCCGAGTGCGGTGCCGTCGGCCGCGGCGGCGAAGGGCTTGCAGCGTCCGTCGGCGGCCAGTCCGCGCTGGCGGCTGAACTCGACGAAGGGCACCGGTGTGGAGAGCACGGTGACTCCGCCGGCGAGCGCGAGGTCGCACTCCCCCGCCCGTACCGCCTGCGCGGCGAGGTGCAGGGCGGTCAGCGAGGAGGAGCAGGCCGTGTCGACGGTGACGGTCGGGCCTTCCAGGCCGTAGGTGTAGGCGACCCGTCCGGAGAGGACTCCCCCGCCGACGCCCGGGGCGAGGAAGCCCTCGGCGGCGGCGTTCTCCAGGAGGCGGCCGTAGTCCTGGTACATGGCGCCCACGAACACGCCGGTGCGGCTGCCGCGCAGCGAGGCGGGGTCGATGCCGGCGTCCTCGCAGGCCTCCCAGACGGTTTCCAGCAGGATCCGCTGCTGCGGGTCCATGGCGACGGCCTCGCGGGGCGCGACCCCGAAGAAGGCGGCGTCGAACGCCGTCGCGTCGGCCATGAAGCCGCCGTGCCGGGTGTAGGTGGTGCCGGGGGCGGCCGGGTCGGGGTCGTGGAGGCGCTCCAGGGGCCAGCCCCGGTCGTCGGGGAACGGGCCGATGCCGTCGCGTTCGTGGACCAGCATCTCCCAGAGGTCGTCGGGTGTGCGGACGCCGCCGGGGAGCCGGCAGCCGAGGCCGACGAGGACGACGGGGTCGTCCGCGGCGGCGGCCGCGGCGCGGGTCGCGGGAGCGGCCTCCGGGGTGGTGCCCGCGAGGAGTTCGTCCAGGTGGCGGGCGACCGCCGCCGGATTGGGGTGGCTGAACACGAGGGTGGCCGGGAGGCGCAGGCCCGTGCCTGCGGCGAGGCGGTTGCGCAGTTCGACGGCGGCGAGCGAGCCGAAGCCGGCGTCCTTGAAGGCCCGGCCGGGGTCGACCGCCTCCGGCGAGGCATGTCCGAGGACGGCGGCGGTGTGTCCGACGACCAGGTCGAGCAGGGCGCGCAGGCGCTCGGGGCCGGTCTTCCCGGCGAGGCGGGCGGCCAGTTCGGAGACGGCGGCGCCGCCCCCGGTGGCGGCGCCGCGGCGTGCGGGTTTCCCGGACAGGTCGCGCAGCGGTGCGGGGACGTCCTCTCCCTGGGCCCGCAGGGCGCCGGGGTCGAGCCGGATCGGGGCGAGCACCGGCTCGTCCGAGGCCAGGGCGGCGTCCAGGGCGGCGAGGGCGTCCGCGGTCGGCAGCGGCCGGAAGCCGGAGCGGCCCAGGCGGTCCCGGTCGACGCCGTCGGTCATGCCGCTGGTGGCGTCCCACAGGCCCCAGGCCAGGGAGATCCCGGGCAGGCCCGCGGCGTGGCGGCGGCGGGCCAGGGCGTCGAGGCCGGCGTTGGCGGCGGCGTAGTTGGCCTGGCCGAGGCCGCCGAGGATGCCCACGGCCGAGGAGAACTGCACCAGGCGTGCCTGGGGCAGCAGTTCGTGGAGGTGGAGCGCGGCGTCGAGCTTCGCTCCGAGCACGCGGTCGAGGCGCTCGGGGGTCAGGCCGGTCACCAAGCCGTCGTCGAGGACGCCCGCGGCGTGGACGACGGTCGTGAAGGAATCCCCGCCGGCCAGGACCGCGAGAGCGGCACGGTCGGTGACGTCGCAGGCGACGGCACGGACCTGCGCCCCGGCACCGGCCAGCTCCTCCGTGAGGGCGGCCATGCCGGGGGCGTCGGCGCCGCGTCGGCCGGCCAGCACCAGGTCGCGTACGCCGTGTGCGTGGACGAGGTGCCGGGCGACGAGCTGCCCCAGGGTGCCGGAGGCGCCGGTCACCAGGGTCCTGCCGAGCTCGCCGGTCCCCGCCGGAGCGGGGAGCGCACGTGACAGCCGGGTCACGGTCGCGGTCCCGGACGCCAGCGTGAGCTGGGGCTCGTCCGCGGCGAGGGCGGCGGGGATCGCGGCGAGGGTGGCCGCGTCGAGATCGGCCAGGTCCAGCACCCGGAAGCTGCCGGGGTGTTCGAGCTGGGCGGACCGTACGAGACCCGCGACGGCGGCTTCCGCCACGTCGTGGTGGACCCGGCGGGTGACGAGGACGAGCGTGGAATCCGTGCGGCTCTCGTCCGCCAGCCAGTCCTGGAGGAGGGTGAGCGCGCGGCGCACGGCCTCGCCGGGGTCGCCTGCCGGGGTCGGCACCAGGACGTGGGGCGCGGGGTCCTGGGTGGGCTGCTTCCCCAACTGCCGGGCGAGTTCCGGGTCCGGTACGGCGTAGTCCTCGTGCGCGCCGCCGGGCAGGGCCCGGGTCACCCGGTCGGGGCGCAGCAGGTCGCCCCGGTCGGGGCGGCCGAGAGCGCCCGCCGGAAGCTCGCGGAGCACGAGGGTGTCGACCGAGGCGACGGGTGCCCCGGTGGTGTCGGTGAGGGTGAGGCGGACGGCGTCGGGGCCCGCGGCGGACAGGGTCACGCGCACGGTGTCGGCGCCCGCGGCGTGGAGGCGCAGGCCCTGCCATTCGAAGGGCAGTGCCGGGCGGCCCCCTGCTGCGGTGAGGAACCCGCCGAGGGCGACGGGGTGCAGGCACGCGTCGAGCAGGGCCGGGTGGAGGGTGAACGCGCCGGCCTGGTCGGCGTCGGGCAGTGCCACCTCGGCGTGGAGGTCCCCGTCGCGTCCCCGCCACAGTGCCCGCAGGCCGCGGAAGGCCGGGCCGTAGCTCAGGCCGGCGTCCTCCAGGGTCGCGTAGAGGGCTTCGACGTCCTGGGGTTCGGCGCCGGCCGGCGGCCACGCGGTGGTGGCGGCCACCGGTTCGGCGGCGTCGGGCACAAGGACGCCGGTGGCGTGCGTGGTCCAGTGCCCCGCCCCGGTGCGGGTGTGCAGGAGCAGTCCGCGCGAGCCGTCCTCGGCCGGGGCCGTGAGGTCCACGCGCAGCCGGATGTCGCCCTCGTCGGGGAGGACGACCGGGGTGAGCAGGGTGAGCTGGTCGACGGCGGCGCAGCCGGCCTCGTCCGCCGCCCGGGAGGCGAGCTCCGCGAGGGCCGCGCCCGGCAGGACCACCTGTCCTTCGACGGTGTGGTCGGCGAGCCAGGGCTGGGCGGCCAGGCCGAGCCGGCCGGTGAGCACCAGGCCCTCGGCGGCGGGCAGGGCGGCGCGCAGGACGGGGTGGTCGACCTCGTCGAGGCCCAGGGCGCCCGCGCCGCCGGTGCCGGTGCCGGGGCTCAGCCAGTACGGCTCGGTGAGGAAGGTGGTGGTGGGCAGGTCGATCCGGCGGGCTTCGGGCCAGAGCGCGGACCAGTCGGGGCGTACGCCCGTCACGTGCAACTGGGCGAGGGCGTGCAGCAGTTGTTCGGGGCCGCCTTCGTCGCGGCGCAGGGTGTGGACGACGGAGGTGTCGGTGCCGAGCGCGTCGACGGTCTCCTGTGCGGCGGTCGTGACCACCGGGTGGGGGCTGACCTCCAGCAGGGTGGTGCAGTCGCGCCGGACGAGGGCGGTGACGGCCTCGTCGAAGCGGACGGTCTCGCGCAGGTTCCGGTACCAGTAGTCGGCGTCGAAGGCGTCGGCGGCCTCGATCCAGCGGCCTTCCACGGAGGAGAAGAAGGGGATGTCGGGGGCGAGCGGGCTGACGGGGGCGAGGGCCTCCAGGACCTGTGCGCGGACGCCTTCCACGTGCGCGCTGTGCGAGGCGTAGTCCACGTCGATGCGCCGGGTCCGTACGCCGTCCTCCTCGCAGGCGGCGAGGAGTTCGTCGAGGGCGTCGGTGTCGCCGGAGACGACCACGGAGGCCGCGCCGTTGACGGCGGCCAGCGACAGCCTGCCGTCCCAGCGGCGGAGCCGGTCGCGTGCCTCGTCGGCGGGCAGCGCGAGGGACACCATGCCGCCGCGGCCCGAGAGGGTGGTCAGGGCCCGGCTGCGCAGGGCGACGACCCGGGCGGCATCCTGGAGGGTGAGGGCGCCGGCCACGCAGGCGGCGGCGATCTCGCCCTGGCTGTGTCCGGCGACAGCGGCCGGGCGGACACCGAGGGAGCGCCACACCTCGGCGAGGGCGACCATCACGGCGAACAGGGCGGGCTGGACGACGTCGACCCGGTCCAGGTCCTGTTCGCCGCGCAGAACGGCGGTCAGCTCGAAGTCCACGTAGGGGGCCAGGGCGCTCTCGCACTGGGCTATCCGCTCCCGGAACACCGCGTTGGTGTCCAGCAGGCGCACGGCCATGTCCCGCCACTGCGAACCCTGGCCGGGGAAGAGGAAGGCCACGCCGCCGCTCGGCCCGGTGGTCCCTTCGACAACGGCGGGCGAGGGCCGGCCGGCGGCCAGGTCGTCCAGTGCGGCGAGGAGTTCGGCCCGGTCGCCGCCGAGGACGACCGCGCGGTGCTCATGGGAGGCGCGGGTGGTGGCCAGGGAGAGGGCCACGTCCTCGGGGCGCGGTTCCTGCGGGTGCCCGGTCAGGAAGGCGGTGAGGGTGGCGGCTTGGGCGCGCAGTGCGGCGTCGGAGCGGGCGGACAGGGTCCAGGCCAGGGGTCCGGGCCCGGCGGGCGGCGCCACGGGGGTCTCGGCGCTTTCGGGGGTTTCGGCGCCCGCCACGTCCGCCGGCCGCTCGGCGTCGGGCCGCTCGGCGTCCGGCCGTTCGGCGGTCCGGTCGTCCACCGGCAGCGGGGGTTCCTCCAGGATCACGTGGGCGTTGGTGCCGCTGACCCCGAAGGAGGACACGGCAGCCCGGCGGGGTTCCGTACCGGCGGGCCAGGGGGCGTCCTCGGTAAGGAGTTCCACGCCGCCCGCCGACCAGTCCACGTACGGGGTCGGGGCGTCGAGGTGCAGGGTCCGGGGCAGTACCCCGTGCCGCATGGCCATGACCGTCTTGACGATCCCGGCGATGCCCGCGGCGGCCTGGGTGTGCCCGATGTTGGACTTGACCGATCCCAGGCGCAGCGCCCGGGTGCGCTCCTTCCCGTAGGCGGCGAGCACGGCTTGGGCCTCCACCGGGTCGCCCAGGGGGGTGCCGGTGCCGTGCGCCTCCACCGCGTCGACCTGCTGGGGCGTCAGTCCGGCGTCGACGAGGGCCTCGCGGATGACGCGCTGCTGGGCGGGGCCGTTGGGTGCGGTGAGGCCGTTGCTGGCACCGTCGGAGTTGACGGCGGTGCCCCGGACCACGGCGAGTACGCGGCGGCCGGCGGCCAGGGCGGTCGCGAGGCGTTCGACGACGATGACGCCGGCGCCCTCGGACCAGGCGGTGCCGTCCGCCCCGGCGGCGAACGGCTTGCAGCGGCCGTCGGGGGCCAGGCCGCGCTGGCGGCTGAACTCCACGAAGGCGGCCGGGGTGGCCATCACCGTGGCCCCTCCCACGAGGGCCATGTCGCACTCGCCCCTGCGCAGGGAGCGGACAGCCAGGTGGAGGGCGACGAGCGACGAGGAGCAGGCGGTGTCCACCATGATGGCGGGGCCGCGCAGGCCCAGCTGGTAGGCGACGCGGCCGGCGACGACGCTGCCGGCGCCCTGGGCGCCCGGATAGTCGTGGTGCATGACGCCGGTGAACACGCCGGTGCGGCTGTCGCGCAGCGAGCTGGGGTCCAGGCCGGCGCGCTCGACGGCCTCCCAGGACATCTGGAGGATCAGCCGCTGCTGCGGGTCGGTGTGGAGCGCCTCCTTGGGCGAGATCCCGAAGAATCCCGCGTCGAACCGGGCGGCGCCGTGCAGGAATCCGCCCTCGCGGACGGTGGTGGTGCCCGGGTGGTCGGGGTCCGGGTGGTGGAGCGTGTCCAGGTCCCAGCCGCGATCGGCGGGGAACGGGGTGATTGCGTCCCGCCCCTCGGCGACGAGCGACCACAGGTCGTCGGGGGACTCGACGCCGCCCGGGTAGTGGCAGGCCATGCCGACGATGGCGACCGGCCCGGCGGATCGCTCCTCCACCTCGCGCAGCCGCTGCCGCGTCGACTGCAGTTCCGCGGTCACCCGGTGCAGGTAGTCGCGGAGCTTGTCCTCGTTGGTCATCGGGAGCGTTCCTCCAGTCCCGGCAGCGGGCTGCCGAGCTCGGCGTCGATCAGGGCGAAGACCTCGTCGTCGGTCGCCGAGGCGAACGCGGTGGCGGGTTCTGTCGCGGTGTGCGGTGTCAGGTGGTCGAGCAGGCCGCGGACGCGATCCGCGGTGCGGTCGCGGGACACGTCGTCCGTGGCCGCCGCGGTGAGGGCAGCGGCCAGGCGGTCGAAGGCCGCGAACAGGGTCGGCAGGTCGGTCGCCCCGGACTCGCCGGTGAACCGCTCGTCGAGGTGGGTGACCAGGTCGGCCGGGGTGGGGTGGTCGAAGACGAGCGTGGCCTCCAGCGACAGGCCGACGGCGGTGCCCAGCCGGTTGCGGAACTCGATGGAGCTCAGCGAGTCGAAGCCGAGTTCCTGGAAGGACCGGTCGGATTCGATCAGGCCGGCGTCCGCGTAGCCGAGGACGGCCGCGGCTTGCCCCCGGACCAGCGCGGACAGCCTGGCGCGCCGCTCGTCGGGACCGAGGCGGGCCAGGCCCGGGTCGGCGGCGGGGGCTGCCGCCGCGGTGCGCACCAGGCTGCGCAGCACGTGCGGTACGACGGCGGCCGGACCGCGCCCGAGCCGCAGGGCGGTGACCGCCGGGTGCGGTCCGGCGAGGGCCGCGTCGAGCAGGGCGAGGGCCGCCCCGGTGGGAAGCGGTTCGATGCCGCCGCGGGCCAGGCGGTCCCGGTCGGCGGCCATGCCCTCGTCGAGCGCCCACGGCCCCCAGGCCACGGACACGGCCCGGCGGCCGGCCGCGGCGCGCTGCCGGGCGAGGGCGTCGAGGAAGGCGTTGGCGGCGGCGTAGTTGCCCTGCCCCGGGCCGCCCAGTACGCCCGCCACGGAGGAGAACAGCACCAGTTCGGCCTCGGGCAGCAGGTCGGCGAGGTGGGCGGCGCCGTCGGTCTTGGGCCGCAGCACCCGCTCCAGACGGTCCGCGTCGAGGGCGGTGACCACTCCGTCGTCCAGGACTCCCGCGGCGTGCACGGCCATGGTCACCCGGCGGCCGGCCAGCAGGGTCAGCAGGGCGGCGCGATCGGCCACGTCGCAGGCGGCCGCCTCGACCCGGGCGTCCAGATCGGCCAACCCGGCCGGGACCCGGCCGCTGCGGCTGACCAGCAGCAGGTCGCGTACGCCGTGCCGCTCGACGAGGTGGCGGACCACCGGTCCGGCGAGGGCGCCGCTCGCACCGGTCACCAGGACGGTGCCGGCCGGGCGCGGTGCGGGCGCCGGTCCAGCGGCCGGTACGCGGACCAGCCGGGCTCCGAGCACCCGGCCGTCGACCAGGCGCAGGTGCGGTTCGTCGGAACCGAGCGCGCGCGGCAGCGGCGCGAGGTCCTCGGCGTCCACGAGGCCGAAGCTGCCCGGGTGTTCGGACTGGGCGGAGCGCACCAGTCCCCAGGCCGCGGCCGTGGCCAGACCGGGGGCGGTGGTGACGAGGACCAGCCGCGCGGAGGCGAACCGGCGGCCGGCGAGCCACTGCTGGAGTAGGCCGAGCACCTCGGTGGTGAGGGCGCGGGCGGCCGCGGCCCCCTCGGCGGCGCCGGACGGGGCGGCCTGGACGGGCAGGACCACCACCGGCGGCACGTCCGTCAGGGCGTCCAGATCCGCGGCCCGCACCAGCCGCGCCCCGGAGGCCGCCAGGGCGGCGCCGATCCCCTCCGGGTCCGGGCCGACGACCGCGTAGCGGGCCCCCGGTGACGGCTCGGGGGTCTCCACGGGCAGCCACTCCACTTGGTGCAGCGGCTCGGCCGGAGCGTCCGCCCGGCGCAGCACCACCGAGTCGACGGAGGCCACGGGCGCGCCCGCGTGGTCCGTGAGGAGGAGCCCGACCGCGTCGGCCCGGTGGTGGACCAGCCGTACCCGGGCTGCGGTCGCTCCCGGGGCGTGGACGCGTACGCCGGACCAGGCGAACGGCAGGTAGGGGCTGTCCCCGTCGAGGGCCGAGGTGAGGGCCACGGTGTGCAGGGCGGCGTCGAGGAGTGCGGGGTGCAGCGCGTGCGCCCCGGGACCGCTGTCGGCGACACCGTCGGGTACGGCGACGTCCGCGAAGGCGGCGTCGGCGGTGCGCCAGGCGCGGCGCAGGCCGCGGAAGGCGGGCCCGTAGCCCGTGAGCGTCTCGTAGAGGCGGGTGACGTCGAGTTCCTCGGCGTCAGCGGGCAGGGCCGGGGACGCCTCGGGCTCCTCGGGTGCGGGGGCGAGGACGCCGGTGACGTGGCTCGTCCAGCCGCCGTCCCCGGTGCGGGCGTGGATCCGGAAGGCCCGCGTGCCGTCGGGCTCGGCGAGGTCCGCGACGAGGCGCAGGTCGGCCTCGCCCGATGCCAGCGGTGTGTGGGTGACGAGTTCGGCGATCCGCGGGCAGTGCAGCCGGGCTCCCGCCCGCAGGGCCAGGTCGATGAAGTACGTCCCGGGTACCAGGACGACGCCGTCCACGGTGTGGTCGGCCAGCCAGGGCTGCTCCGCCGTGGAGAGCCGCTCACTGAACACGTGTCCGTCCGGCAGTTCGACCTCTTCGGCCGCGCCCGGCGAACTCCCGGACGGGGTGCGGGTGGTGGTGACCCAGTGGCGCTCGCGGGCGAAGGGGTAGCCGGGCAGCGAGAGCCGTCGCGGCCGGTCGGGCGCGGGCAGGCTGACCGCGGCGCCCTCGACCCAGCCCCGGGCCAGCTCGTGCAGGTCGTCCCCGTGGACCGGTGCGGCGGAGCGGTGCCTTCGTCCGCGGTACCGGCCGGTGCCGGTGCGCAGCGCGTCGGCGAACTCGGCCGTCGTCGTGGCGACGACGGCGAGCCGCTCGTCGAGGTGGTCGCGTCCGGACCAGAGCGTGAAGGCGAGCGCCGCCGGGTCCACGCCGCCGCCGGTACCGGTGAGGCGGCGCGTCAGCTCGGCCGGGGTCGTCCCCCCGTCGACGTGGAGCCGGACGCCGCACTCCTCCTCGATGCGGCGGGCCAGGCGGGTCAGGCGCGGGTAGTCGAGGCCGAGTTCCGCGAAGGGTTCACCGGGATCGACGGGGAAGCCCACGACCTCGGTGAGGATCCGCTCCAGGGCTTCGGGGCCCGCGCCCCGGCCGGCCCGGTCGAGGTGGGCGAGCATCCGCGCCACGGTCTCGTCGAGCCGGGTGGCGTCCTTCGCCGAGAGCACGAAGAGCTGCGGACGGGCCTCTTCCGGAGCCTGCGGGCCCCGCGCGAGCGGGTGTTCGGCCAGCACCACGTGGGCGTTGGCGCCGCCCGCGCCGAAGGAACTGATCGCCGCGGTGCGCGGCGCGTCCGCGGGCGGGTTCCAGGGTTCCAGGGTGCGCTGCACGCGGAACCGCGAACCCGCCCAGTCCACCGCCGGGTTGAGCGGCTCGGCGTGCAGCGAGGGCGCCAGGGCGCGGTGGCGCATCTGGAGGACGACCTTGGTGAGGGCGGCGATGCCCGCCGCCGACTCCAGGTGGCCGATGTTCGACTTCACGGAGCCGATGGGCCAGGGCCCCCGGCCCGCGCCGACGGCGTCGAAGGCCCGCTCCAGGGCGGTGATCTCGATCGGGTCGCCCAAGCTGGTGCCGGTGCCGTGGGCCTCCAGGTAGCCGAGGTCGGCGGGGTCCACCCCCGCCGCCGTGAGCGAGTCGCGGACCAGGGCGGCCTGCGAGGCCGGGTCGGGCACGGAGAACCCACCGGTGTGACCACCGTGATTGAGGGCCGTACCGCGGATGACGGCGTGGACGTGGTCTCCGTCGCGCAGCGCGTCGCGCAGCGGCCGCAGCAGCACCACGCCGACGCCCTCGCCGGGCACGTAGCCGTCGCCGCCCTCACCGAAGGCCCGGCAGCGGCCGTCGGTGGAGAGGAAGGACGACTGGCTGAGCAGCAGGTACTTGTTGGGGTGGACGTGCAGGTTGACGCCTCCCGCGAGGGCGGCCTCGCACTCGCCCCGCCGGATCGCCTCGACGGCCAGGTGCAGCGCCGTCAGCGAGGAGGAGCACATGGAGTCGAGCGCGATGCTCGGCCCCTTGAGATCGAGGAAGTAGGAGACGCGGTTGGCGATCGAGGCGCTGAACGACGACGGCACCAGACCCGGTTCCGCACGGACGCCGTGCAGTTGGTACTGGTTGTACATCACGCCGGCGAACACCCCGACGGAGCGGCCCCGCCAGGCGGAGGGGGCGTGTCCCGCCTCCTCGAAGGCGTGCCAGGCCTCCTGGAGGAACAGCCGCTCCTGCGGGTCGAGGACGGCGGCCTCATTGGGCGAGATGTGGAAGAAGACGGCGTCGAACTCGTCGATGCCGTCGACGAATCCGCCCCAGCGGCCGTACGAGCGTCCCGGCACACCCTTGGCGTCGCTGTGGATCGCGCGGTGGTCCCAGCGGTCGGCGGGCACCTCGGTGATGCCGTCCCGGCCGTCCTTGAGGTTCTCCCAGAACTCGTCGAGCGTGCGGGCGCCCGGGTAGCGGCCGCTGATGCCCACGACGGCGATCGCGTCGTCCTCGTCACCGGTGCCGTCGCAGGCCGCCGGCTGGGAGGTCGCGGGGGCGGTGACGGCGGTGACGGCCGCCTCCGGAACGGCGGGGACCGCGGCCGCGGGGGCCGCGACGGCAGGGGTGAACCGTTCGGTGATCTCGGCCGCCGAGCCCACGAGCGCCACCAGGTGCGGCCGGCCGCTGCCCGCGGCCCGCAGCATGATGTCCACCGCGGTCGGGGTGTCCATGGCCCGCAGGCCCATCCGGCGCAGCGCGCGGTCGTCGAGCGGCATGCCGCCGTCCGACCAGCCGGGCCACCCGATCGACACGACCCCCGGCTTGCCCTCGGCGAACCGGTCGAGGAAGGCGTTGGCGCAGGCGTAGTCGGCCTGGCCCTGGTTCCCCCAGGCGGCGGCCGTGGACGAGCAGAGCACGAGGAAGTCCAGCCCCAGGTCCCGGGTGGCCTCGTACAGCAGGCGGGTGCCGGTGACCTTGGGCGCCAGCACGGCACGGATGTCCGCGGCGCTCTTGCCCGCGATCAGCCCGTCGCGCAGCACACCGGCGGCGTGCACCACCCCGTCCAGCGCGCCGAACCGGGAGAGCGCCAGGTCGACCACCCTGCGCACGTCCTCGGCGCGGCAGATGTCCGCGCCGACCACCTGCACCTCGGCCCCGAGGGCGGTCAGTTCGGCGCTCAGCGCGGCGGTCCGCGCGCTGTCGCCCGCCGTCCGTCCGCAGAGCACGAGCCGGGCCCGCACGGTCCGCGCCAGGTGCCGGGCGAGGGACAGGCCCACTCCGCCGAGCCCGCCCGTGATCAGGTACACGCCTCGTTCACGCAGCCGGGCCGGCCGGTCCGGGGCCGGGGCGGGCAGGATCTCGCGCACCTGGCGCCTGCCCGCCTCGTAGCGCACCTCCATATCCGGTACGCCCGCGGCGAGTTCGGCCAGGGCGTCGGCGCGCTCCGGCGAGCACACCACCGCGGCGCGTACGCCGGGCTGCTCCCGGTGGAGCGTGCGCAGCAGACCCGAGACCGCCGAGGCCGCCGCGCCCAGGGGCAGGTGGCAGACGATCCGTACGGGGCTGCGCCGGTTGCGCAGCAGGGCGGCCGCGAAGCCGGTCAGGGCGACGGCCTCGCCCTCGACGTCCTGCGGATCGGCGGGGGTCCAGAGCACGTCGCCGGCGTCGTGCCCGGTGAGCAGGGCCGCCCAGTCGCGCCCGGTCCGCGCGTCGACGGTCAGGACGGCGGCCGGATCCGGAGCCGGTGCCGGCGGCAGCGGCGCGTCACGCCAGCGGGGCGCGAACCAGACCACCTCGGCGGGCACGTCCTCGCGTACGTCCTCGGGTACGTCCTGCTCCTGCGGCGCCCCGGCGGCCTCGCGGGCCCCGCCCTCGGGCAGTTCGTACCCGCCCAGGTACTCGACGAGGGCCTCGAAGGAGCTGTGCTCGAACAGCAGGGTGGGCGAGAAGTCGGTGCCGTACGCGCGCTCCAGGTCGGCGGCGATGCCCAGCAGCGCCGTCGAGTCCAGGCCCAGCTCGTAGAAGCCCGCCTCCTCGTCGAACCCGTCGCGGCCGAGCCGTTCGGCGAGCAGGCCGCGCACCAGGCTCGCGGTGGTCTCCCCGTCGAGTGCCGCGCCAGCCGGCGCGATACCCGACGGCTCCGCCGCGCGCGCGGGGCCGTCCAGCCGGGTGATGGCGTCCTCCTCCCGGACGCGCTTCGAGGTGAGTCCTCGCAGCCACAGCAGGACCCCGCCGTCGGCGTCGAAGAAGCGCAGGTCACAGGTGGTCAGATCGCCGGCCGGGCCGGTGGCGCGGGGCGGGGTGGCGTGCACCAGGGTGCGGTCCCCGACCGGCCCCCGGGCCCGGAAGGAGTCGATGAGCATCGGGATGTAGGGCCGGGCCGCCTCGCCGGCCCCGGCCGTGGCGAACTGCGTCGGCAGCAGGGTCGAGGAGTCCAGCGCGGCCGGGTGCAGGTGGAAGTACTCCGCGTACGCGGCGGCCTCCGGGCCCAGCGACAGGTCCGCGAGCAGCTCCTGCTCGCCGACGTGCAGGGTGCCCCGGGCACGCATGAACTCCCCGTGCTCGATGCCGGTCCGGCGGACGAGCGCGTACAGGTCGGCCATGTCGGCCTCGAGGGGCAGGCCCGCGCGCAGGGCGGACAGGTCGACGGCCTCGGCCGGGAAGGGCACGTCCAGGTGGAGCCGGCAGTCGAGGACCGGTTCGGTCTCGCCCGAGGGGCGGCGGGTTCCGGTGACGGAGACCCGGTAGCCGTCCGCGTCCGCCGCGAACTCCACCCGCAGTTCGGTGTCGAAGTCCGGGCCGGCGGCCACCGGGTTGCGGAACAGCACGCGGCGCAGCTCCACGCGGGAGGTGTCGACGCCACGGGCCCGCAGGATCCGGTAGATCATGTCGAGGAACGACACTCCGGGCAGGATGCGCGTGCCGTGCACGCGGTGGTCACGCAGCACCGGGTCGGTACCGCGCACCACCACGGAGCAGGTCAGGCCGTCCAACAGGGTCATTTCTTTCCTTCCGGCACGGCGGAGAACTGGAGCTCGAAGAACGGCGCGGGGGCCGGTGCGGGCGTGCGCGCGGGCGGTTGTACGGGCTGTGCGGGCCGTGCGGGGGCGTCCGCGGGCGCGTCGAACCAGAAGCGCCGCCGCCGGTAGCGGGGCGGGTCCAGCGGTCCGCGCGCGGGGACGTGGGCCTCGGGTGCCTGGCGCACCACCATGTGGGCGTTGGTGCCGCCGAACCCGAAGGAGCTGACGGCGGCCCGGCGCGTACCGTCGCGGCCCGTGAAATCGCGCGGCTCCCGTACGGGGAACAGCGGCGACTCCTCGAAGCGGAAACGGCGGTTGAGGGTCGCGCAGTGCAGCGTCGGCGGCAGCTGCGCGTGGTGGACCGACAGCAGGACCTTGATCAGGCCGGCCATGCCGGCCGCACTGAGGGTGTGTCCGATGTTGGTCTTGACGCTGCCGACGCCGCAGAAGCCGACCTCGTCGGTGCGGGCGCGGAAGGCCTCGGTGAGCGCCTTCAGTTCCATCGGGTCACCGATCATGGTGCCGGTGCCGTGGGCCTCCACGTAGCCCAGCCGGTCCGGGGAGACACCGGCGTCGGCCAGGGCCGCCTCGATCACCTCGCGCTGTGCGCGCGGGTTCGGTGTCGTGATCCCCATGGTGCGGCCGTCGTTGTTGACGGCGCTGCCCTCGATCACCGCGTAGATCCGGTCGCCGTCGCGCACGGCGTCGGACAGCCGCTTGAGCAGCAGCGTGCCGGCGCCCTCGCCGAGGACGATGCCGTCGGCCCGCTCGTCGAACGTGTGGCAGCGCCCCGTGGGCGACAGGGCGCCCGCACCGCTCATCCCGACGAAGGGCACCTCGTCGAGGAGGATGTCGACGCCGGTCGCGAAGGCCAGGTCGCACTCCCCGGTCCGCAGGCCGGCAGCGGCCATGTGCACGGCGACGAGCGCGCTGGAGCAGGCCGTGTCGACGACGACGGACGGTCCTCGCAGGTCGAGGTGGTGGGACAGCTGCGCGGCGATGAAGTTCTGCGCCATTCCGCTGATCGAGTGCGGACCGGCGGCGGCGACGTGCGCGCCGTAGTTCGCCGCACGGGCGCCCGCGAAGACGCCCACGCGCCGGCCCGCGACCTCCTCCGGGGTGAGCCCGGCGTCGGCCAGGCACTCCACGCCGGTCTCCAGGACCTGCCGGACCAGGGGGTCGACGTGTGCGGCCCCGGCCGGGTCGATCTGGAAGTGCTCCGGGTCGAAGTCCTCGATGGCGTCGAGGAAGCCGCCCCACTTGCTGACGGTGGTGCCGGGCTGCGGGTCGGGCCGCCAGAAGCGGTCCTTGTCCCAGCGGGAGGGCGGCACCTCCGTGACGGAGTCCGTCGCGGACATCAGGTTGCGCCAGAACGTCCCGTGGTCGGGGGCGCCGGGGAAGTGGGCGGCGATGCCGATGACGGCGACATCCTCACGCCGCGCGGCCGCTCCCGCTCCCGCTCGCGGAGCGCCGGACACGACGGCCTCGGGCGAATCCGGAGCCGGGGCCGGGGCGGTGGCCTCGGCAGGGAGCGGCGGGACGGCGGGTGCGACGTCCGGGACGGCGTCCTGCGCAGCGGTCGCGAGGTCCGGCACCAGGTCGCGCAGGGCCTCGGTGAGGAGGGCCACGGTCGGGTTCTCCAGGATGGTCGAGGGCTCCGCGACGACGCCCAACTCCCGCTCCAGCGCGGCCAGGATCTGGGCGATCATGATCGAGTCCACGCCCAGGTCGGCGAAGTCCTCGTCCGCTCCGATCGCAGCGGCCTCCAGCCGGAGCGTCGAGGCGAGCACCCCGGTCACACGGCGGACGAGTCCGTCCGCGGCCGGGACCGCGCGCGGGGCGGCCGACGGAGCCGGCGCGGGCGCCGCCCCGTCCGGCCGGCCCGCGCGGTCCGGCGCGGGCACCTCCAACAGCCGGGCGGCGTCGAAGCGTCCGGCGTCCACGACGCAGGGCAACACGACCGGGTCGGGGCCGCTCATCGCACGGTCCAGCAGGTCCAGTCCCGCTTCCGGGGCCAGGGTGCGCAGGCCGAGGTCCCGGTAGGCCGGGGTGTCGACCTCGGGCATGCCGGCCGCCCGCCAGCTCGGCCACTGAAGCGACCGGACGACGGGGGCGAAGTCACCGCCGGTGGCGGTGCGGTACTCGGCGACGCGGTCCAGCACGGAGTTGGCCAGCGCGTAGTCGCTGAGGCCCACGGCCAGCGCGGGCACGCCGCCCGCGACGGACGAGTACAGCACGACGAAGCGCAGCGGGTCGCCGGCGCAGCCGTCCAGGACGGCCTGGAGTCCCGCGGTCTTCGGTTCCAGGACCCGCCGCACGTCCTCGGTGCGCTTGCCGATGAAGGCCGGATCGCGCATGACGCCGAGTCCGGCGCAGTGCACGATGCCGACGATCGGGCCCATCTCGCGCCGGGCACGGTCGAGCACCTCGGCGATCGCGTCCAGCGGGCCGGTCTCGAACGCGACCCGGACGCCTGGGCGTTCCAGGGCCGCGAGGTCGCGCAGCCTGGCCGCGAGGGCCGGGTCGGTGCCGGGGTCCGCGAGGAGCGCGGGCCACTCGGCCCGGGCGGGCAGCGCGGTACGGCCGAGGAGCACGAGCCGGTCGGCGCCCCGTTCGACGAGCCGGGTCGCGAGCAGCCGGCCCAGCGCGCCCGTCCCTCCGGTGATCACGACGGTCTTGCCGGCCAGGTCCGCCGACCAGTCGGCACAGGCGGGCGCATCGTCGGCGGGGCGCAGCACCGGCCGGTGCCGTACGCCCGCCCGTACGCAGGCCTCGGTTACCGGGTCGGTCGCCGCGAGTTCGGCGGCGGCCGCCGCACGCAGCGCGTCCGGCTCCAGGGTGTCGAGGTCGAGGGTGCGGGCGGACAGGCCGCGGTACTCGGCCGTGAGCATCCGGACGAGGCCCGCGTAGGCCGCGCCGCGCAGCGTGGGCCGCTCGGTCCGGAAGGTGGCGAGCCCCCGGGTCAGGTGGAGGTAGCAGAAGCCGCGGGTGCGGTTTTCGGTGACCAGCTCGCGCAG
The DNA here is from genome assembly GCF_014646275.1 of Streptomyces kronopolitis. GTDB lineage: Bacteria > Actinomycetota > Actinomycetes > Streptomycetales > Streptomycetaceae > Streptomyces > Streptomyces kronopolitis. The sequence goes on along the minus strand of NZ_BMND01000001.1, from coordinate 512,190 downwards.
GAGCGCGATCCGCGTCCAGTCGGGCTCCGGCGCGGTGAGCGGCGTGTCCGACAGGTCGGCCAGGTCGATCACGGCCGTCGCGAGGCGGGCCGCTTCCGCGATCCGCCGGGCGGCGTCCTCGTCGCCGTCGTCCATGCGGACCACCGTGGCGGCGGGTCCGAAGGCCTTCGCGGCGAGCTGCTCGTTCTCGCCACGGGCCAGCACCAGGATCCCCGCGGGCAGTTCGGCGGGGGGCAGCGGGGCAGCCTCCCATCGCTTGACCAGGAGCAGGGCGGAGTCCTGCGGGGCGGACGCGCCCGCGGTGGCGGCCGGCGCCGTGAGCCAGTGCCGTTCGCGGGCGAACGGGTAGGTCGGCATGGACACCGGCTGCGGCCGGTCGGTACGCAGCGCGGCCCATTCGATGTCGGCGCCGTCCTGCCAGAGCCGGGCGAGCCGGTCGAGCCGTCCCTCCCGGACCAGCCGGGCGAGGTACTCGGCGCCCTCGGGTTCGGACAGCCAGGCGTGGTCGGCGTCCGGACCCCCGGGGGCGTGCTCGGTCGCGAGGTGGCCGGCCAGCTGCTCGCGCAGGTCGCGGGTGGAGCGGGCGACCACCGCGAGCCGGGCGGCCATGGAGACGCGGGCGACCTGAGAGGTGTACGCGAGCGAGGCGAGCGACGCCGCGGGCGCATCCTTACCGCCGGCGCTGCCATGGTCAGCGTCCGCACCCATGTCCGTGTCCGTGTCGAGGAACTCCACCATCGCGGCGGCGTACCGGCGCAGGGCGGCGTCGTCCCTGCCCGACAGCAGGAACACCTCCTCGGCGTCGTCCCGCGGCGGGGCCGGGGGTGCGCCCGTGGGCGCCTCCTCCAGGACCAGGTGCGCGTTGACTCCGCCGAAGCCGAAGGAGCTGACGCCCGCGCGCAGCGGCAGGGGCGCGCCGTTGGCGTCCGTGGGCGCCCACGGGGTCGTCTCCCCTACGGGCCGGAACGGGGTACCGGTGAGGTCGATCAGCGGGTTGAGCGTCCGGAGGTGCAGTGTCTTCGGCAGCGTGCGGTGCCGCATCGCCAGCACCACCTTGATGACTCCGGCGACGCCCGCGGCGGGCTCCAGGTGTCCGATGTTGGACTTCACGGTGCCGATGCCGCAGGGCGTGGCGGGGCCGTCGGCCAGGGTCCGGTGGGCGCGGACGAGGCCGTCGATCTCCACCGGGTCGCCGAGGGCGGTGCCGGTGCCGTGGAGTTCGCTGTAGGACACCGTCCCGACCGGTACCCCCGCGTCCTGGTAGGCCTCGGCCAGCAGGGCGGCCTGGGCCAGCGGGTTGGGGGCGGTCAGCGACGAGGCGTGCCCGCCGTGGCCGACCGCGCTGCCGCGGATCACCGCGTGCACCCGGTCGCCGTCGGCGAGGGCGCGGGAGAGCGGCTTGAGGACGAGTACGCCCACGCCCTCCCCCTTGACGTACCCGTCGGCCGTGGCGTCCAGGGCCTTGCAGCGGCCGTCCGGGGAGAGCACCCCGAGCTGGTTCCCGGCCACCACGGTCTGCGGCGAGAGCACCAGGCTCACGCCGCCGGCGACGGCGAGTTCGCTCTCCCCCGCGCGCAGGGCCCGGACGGCGCGGTGCAGCGCCACCAGGGAGCTGGAGCAGGCGGTGTCGATGCTCTCGCTCTGGCCCTTGAGGTCCAGCAGGTACGAGATGCGGTTGGCCAGGATGGTCCGCGCGAGCCCGGTGCCCGCGTGGGGGTTGACCTGCTCGCCGCGCAGGACCATCGACTCGTAGTCGTTGAACTGGACGCCGGCGAAGACGGAGACGCGGCGGCCGGCGAGCCGGTCGGCCCGGCAGCCCGCGTCCTCCAGGGCGGCCCAGGTGTGTTCGAGGAACAGCCGGTGCTGCGGGTCCATGACCTCCGCCTCGGCGGGCGAGATCTTGAAGAACCGTGCGTCGAACCGGTCGACGTCGCTGAGGAATCCGCCCCAGCGGGCGGTGCCGCCGAAGCGCCGGGACACCTCCTGCCAGTCCCAGCGGTCGGCGGGTGTCTCGGTGATGAGGTCCGCACCGTCCCTGAGGTGCCGCCAGAACTCCTCCAGGTCCGCCGAGCCGGGGAAGCGTCCGGACATGCCGACGATGGCGACGGCGTCCTCCCGGGCGGGCGCGGTGGAAGCAGCGGTGGAGCGGGCCGGAGCGGTGGCGGTGGTGACGGTGGTGGTGGCGGGCCCGGCGGCCGGTTCCGCGCCCGCGGTGGCGGGCGTCCGGGCCGGTTGCGCCAGGGAGGGGTGTTCCGCGAGCAGGTGCCGGGCGAGCCGCTCGACGGTGTTCTCACCGAACAGGGTCGTCGTCGGCACCGAGACGCCGTAGCGCTCCTCCAATGCCACGGAGAGGGACTGGAGCCCGAAGGAGTCCAGTCCGTACTCCCCGAAGCCGGCCTCCGGGTCGAGCGCCTTCGGCGCCAGGCCCAGCAGTTCGGCGACGAGCTCCCGCAGCCGCTCGGTCAACTCGCCCGCGTGCACGGGAGCGGCGGGAGCGGAGGGGGCGGGCGCCGGGGCGGCCGGGCGGGCGCGGTGCCCGTGCTCCCGGATCCGCATCGCGGCGACCTGCTCGCGCATCCGCTCGGGCGCTCCGGGCAGTACGGCGACCTGGGGGCGTCCCAGCCGCAGGACGAGGTCGAGCAGCCGTTCCCCCTCGTCGGCCTCCAGGTAGCGGAAGCCCGTCTCGGCGAGGTAGCGGCGCTCGTCCTCGGCTTCCACGTGCATGCCTCCGGCACGCCACATGGGCCAGTCGACCGAGACCGTGTGCCCGCTGCGGCGGCCCGCGGTACGCAGGGCCGCGCGCTCCTCGGCGAAACCGTCGAGGTAGCGGGCGCCGACGGCGTAGTCGACCAGGCCGTAGTCGCCGAGCTGCCCGGCCAGCGAGGAGTACAGGACGAACAGGTCCAGCGGTTCGTCACGGGTCACCTCGTCGAGGACCCGGGTGCCCTCGAAGCGGGCCCGCAGGTGGGAGCGGAACTCCGCGAGGTCCTTTCCGGGCAGCGGAGTGCGCGAGGCGGTCGCCGCCAGGTGGAAGACCCCGTGCAGCGCGCCCCACTTCTGCTTGACGTCCGCCACGACGCGGGTCATGGCGGCCTCGTCCTCCACGTTCGCCTGGAAGTAGGCGACCTCACCGAGAGCGCGCAGGCCGGCGAGTTCCCCGGCCCGGTCCGTGGCACAGGAGCGGCCGGTGAGCGCCACCCGGGCGCCGCGCGCCAGCAGGGTACGGGCGAGCAGCAGTCCGAGTCCGCCCGTGCCGCCGGTCACCAGGTGGACGGTCCCCGGACGCAGCGGGGACTCCGTGACGGGGCTCGGGTCGGCCTCCGTGAGCACGCGTACGGTGCGGCCGGCCGCGGAGAGGCGGACGGCTGCCGAGGAGAGCCGCTCGGCGGCCACCTCGGCGAGCAGGGCGGACGGTTCGGCCCGGCCGGCAACGCGTACGACACCGAAGGCGGTGCCGGGCAGGGCGGCGCGCAGCGAGGCGTCGAACCCTCCCCAGGCCTCCGCCATGGCGCCCTCCGGCACCAGGACCTGGATCCGCGCGGCGGCCCGGGAGGCCGTCATGGCGCGTACGAGCAGGAAGGCCGACTCGATGCCCAGGTCCGGGCGTTCGGGGTGGAGCAGCGGCCACTGGTGCACGATCCGGTCCGCTCCGGCGGCGAGCAGCCGCGTGTAGTCCTCGGCCTCGCCGGGGCGGATCGTGACGGTGGAGCCCTCGTCGGCGTACGCGGATCCGGCCCGTACGGTCACGGCGCCGGGGACCGGCAGGTCGCCGAAGACCAGCACCCGGCCCGGGTGCGGGGCGGCGGGCGGCACGGGCACGTCCTCCCATGCGGCCGTGAAGAGGCTGACGGGTGCCTCGCCGGCGGGGCCGGCGGCCGTCGTGGGGGCGGTGGCCGGCGCCGCCGGAGCTCCGTCGGTGAACCAGTACCGGTCGGCGGCGAAGGGGTACGACGGCAGCGAACGCAGCTTCGGCGCCCGCTCCCACCGGGTGGACCAGTCGACCGTCGCGCCGCGCGCCCACGCGGCAGCGGTCTCCTCGTCGCCCCGCCCGTCGAACGGCGCACGGTCGGTGTGCCGTTCCACGCGCCCCTGGTGGATGCCGGCGAGGTCCCCGGCGAGGTAGCGGCGCAGGGTGTCCACCGCGTGCGCGCCCGAGTCCGCGACGAATGCCAGGCGTTCGGCGTGTGCGGTGCGGCCGGACTGGAGGGTGCGGGCGGTGCCGGCGAGGTCGTGCTGCCAGTCGTCCCGGGCGTCGACGAGGGAGTGGGCGGCGGCCCGCAGCCGCTCCGGGTCGCGGGCGGAGAGGGCGAACACGGCCGGGCGGCCGGAGGGCGCCGGTTCGTCGGCCGGGTACTCCTCCAGCACGACATGGGCGTTGACCCCGCCGTAGCCGAAGGAGCTGACCCCGGCGCGGCGCGGGACACCGGGCGCCACGGGCTTCCAGTCACGTGCCTCGACCGCGATCTCGCAGGCCGTGCCCTCCAGCGCCAGGTGGGGGTTGAGTTCGGGGCCGTGCGGGTCCCCGGTGATCCGTCCGTGCCGCATGGACAGCAGGACGCGCAGCACGGCGGCGATGCCCGCCGCCGGCTCCAGGTGGCCGATGGTGTTCTTCAGGGCCCCCAGGGCGCAGTGCGGGGCGGCCGGGGCGGAGTGGCCCCAGTCGCGGTAGAGCTCGGCGAAGGCCTGGCGCAGGCCGTTGGTCTCGGCGGGGTCGCCGATGACCGTGCCGGTGCCGTGGGTCTCGACGTATCCGATGGTCGCCGGGTCCACGCCCGCCGCGCGGTGCGCCTTCACGATCACCTCGGCCTGACCGCGCGGGTTGGGCGCGGTCAGCGAGTTGGAGCGGCCGCCGTGGTTGACGGCGGTGCCGCGCAGGACGGCGAGCACCGGGTTGCCGTCGGCGCGGGCGCGGCTGAGCCGCTTGAGCACCACGGCTCCGACGCCCTCGCCGCGCACGTATCCCGCGGCTTCCTTGTCGAAGGCCCGGCCCACACCGTCGGGGCTGAGCATGCCGGCCCGTTCGAGGGAGGCGAAGGTGACCGGGGAGAGCATGAGGCTGACGCCGCCCGCGATGACCGTGTCGCAGTGTCCGAGCCGCAGGGCCTCCGCCGCACGGTGCAGGGCCACCAGCGAGCTGGAGCAGGCGGTGTCCACGGGTTCGCTGGGGCCGCGCAGGTCGAGGTGGTACGAGATGCGGTTGGCCAGCATGGAGGGGGTCAGGCCGGTCGAGGAGTAGGCGTCGGTGGCGGTGTCCGAGCGCTGCACCAGCTCGGCGTACTCGGACGAGCCGACGCCGACGAACAGGCCGGTGTCGGTGCCGGCGAGGCGGGTGGGGTCGATCCCCGCGTCCTCCAGCGCCGACCACACCGTGCGCAGCAGCAGCCGCTGGCGCGGGTCCATCCAGCGGGCCTCGCGGGGCGAGATGCCGAAGAACAGCGGGTCGAAGCGGTCGATGTCCGGCATGAAGCCGCCCCGGGTGATCCGGGTCCGGTCGGGGTGCAGGGCCGGGTCGCCGTAGTGGGCGCTGCTGTCCCAGCGGTCGGCGGGCACTTCGGAGAAGAGGTCGCCGCCCCTCTGGAGGGCCGCCCAGAACTCGTCGAGGTTCCGTGCGCCGGGCAGGGTGCCCGCCATGCCGACGATCACGACGGGGTCGTCCTCGGCCGGCAGGTCCCGCGACGCGGGGCCGGCCGGCAGGGGCGCGGCGGCGTCCGGGTGCTCCTCCTCCAGCCACGCGGCGAGCGCGGCGGGGGTCGGGGTGGCGAGCAGCTGGTCGGGGCCGACGGGCACGCCGAAGGCGTTGGAGGCCTCGTCGGCGAGCCGGATGAGGCCGAGGGAGTCCAGGCCGTGCTCGTGGAAGGAGTCCGCCGGGTCGAGGTCGGCGGGGGCATATCCGGTGACCGTGCCCAGCAGGGCGAGTACGCCGTCCAGGAGCCGGGCGCCCCGGGAGGGGGCGTCCGCGGTCCCTGATGCCGTCGGGGCCGCGAGGGCCGCCGGGGCGGCCGGGGTGACGGCGTCGATCCAGCAGCGGGTGCGCGCGAAGGGGTATCCGGGCAGGGACAGGGCCGGTACCGGACCGGGCCGGCCGGCCTCCCAGTCGAAGACCTCTCCCGCGGCCCAGCGGCGGGCCGTGTCGTGCGGATCCGCCGCGGAGGGCACGACCGCGGCTCCGGGCTCGGCCGTCACGACGCCGGTGTGGCCGCCGCCGGGCCGTCCGGCGAGGAACGCGTCGAGCGCCTCGGCGAGTTCGCCCGCCGACCGTGCGACGACGGCGAACCGGTGGGCCATGGCCTCGCGGCCGGTCTGCAGGGTGCGGGCGAGCCGGACGAGGTCGACGGCGGCGCGGCCCGCGAGTTCGCGCAGGGTCGTGCCGCCGTGCACGGAGCCGGCCCCGACCGTGTCGCCGAGGCCGATCAGCCGCACCATCACGGCCGGGTCCAGGCCCAGTTCGTCGAGGGGTTCGTCCACCGCCGTGACGGGGACGCCGGCCGCGGCCGCGATGTCCCGGGGGTCGGCGCCGGTGCCCGTCGAACCCAGCCAGGTCCGCATGCCCGCGACGACGCGGCGCAGGCCCTCCGCGTCCCGCGCGGAGAACGGGAAGACGTCCGGTCCCGCCGCGGCGTCGGGCCGCGGGTCCGGCATCCGGTGCTCCTCGACCACGAGGTGGGCGTTGGAGCCGCCCGCGCCGAAGGCGCTGACGCCCGCGCGCAGGGGCCCGGAGCCCTTCCAGGGGGCGAGTTCGCGCTGCACCCGGAAGGGCACACTGCTCCAGTCGACGGCCGGGTTGAGGGCGTCCGCGTGCAGGGAGGGTGCCAGTTCGCGGGCCCTCATCTGGAGCAGGACCTTCGTGAGCGCCGCGATGCCCGCCGCCGACTCCAGGTGGCCGACGGAGGACTTGACCGAGCCGAGCGCGACCGAGCCGGCCGGCAGGTCGCCGAAGGCCCGTACGAGTCCGGCGACTTCGGCCGGATCGCCCAGCTGGGTCCCGGTGCCGTGCGCCTCGACGTACGAGATCCCGTCGGCCGGCACTCCGGCCGTGCGCAGGGCCTGGGCGATGACCTCGCCCTGGGCGCCGGGGCTGGGCACGGCGAACCCGCCCGTCTTCCCTCCGTGGTTGACGGAGCTGCCGAGGATCACGCCGAGGATGCGGTCCCCGTCGCGCTCGGCCGCCGCCAGTGGCTTGAGCAGGACGGCGCCGACGCCCTCGCCGGGCACCATGCCGTCGCCGTCCGCCGCGAAGCTGCGGCACCGCCCGCTCTCACCGGTGAACCCGCCGGCCGCCAGCTGGCGGTACTTGCGCGGGTGCGGGGCGAGGTTGACGCCGCCGGCGAGCGCGTAGTCCGCCTGACCGGCCGCCAGGGCCTCGCAGGCGAGGTGGATGGCGGTGAGGGAGGAGGAGCACATGGTGTCGACGGCCAGGCTCGGCCCGTGGAAGTCGAAGAAGTACGAGACGCGGTTGGCGATGGACGCGTAGCCCATGCCGCCGGCGAGGCCCTGCTCGTCCTCCAACAGCTGGTAGTGCCCGTACATCACGCCCACGTACACGCCGACGCGACTGCCCCGGAGGCGGGCCCGGGTGTAGCCGGCGTCCTCCATGGCGTGCCAGGAGGTCTGGAGGAACAGCCGTTCCTGGGGGTCGGTCAGTTCGGCTTCCCGCAGGGACATCTGGAAGAAGCGCGGGTCGAACTCGTCGATCCCCTCCAGGAATCCGCCCCAGCGGCTCACCGGCCGGCCGTCCGCGGCGGCGGGAGCCCGGTGGTCCCAGCGGTCGGCGGGCACCTGGCTCACACAGTCCCGGCCGGACCGCAGGTTCTCCCAGAAGGCGTCGAGGTCCTCGGACCGGGGGTAGCGGCCGGCGACGCCGACGATCGCGACGCGGCGGTCGGTGGCCTGCACGGGCCGCGCCGGACGGGCGGCCGGACGTACGCCGGCGGCGGGCTCATGGACGGCCGGGACGGCGGCCGGGGCCGGAGCGGGAGCGGGCTCGGCGGCGCTCTCGGTGGCGGGCTCGGGAAGGAGCGCACGCACCCGCTCGGCGTGCCGCTCGACGAGGTAGTCGGCGATCTCGCGGACGGTCGGGTACTCGAACAGCAGGGACACCGGCAGCTCGCCCATGCCCTCGGCGAGGACATCCACGATGAGGGGGACCGTCAGCGAGTCGACGCCGAAGTTCTCGTACGTCTCGTCCAGCCAGAGCCGTTCGCGCGGTACCTGGAGGATCTGCGCGAAGGCGTCCTTCACGTACTCCCGCGCGGCTTCCACCAGCGCGTCGCCCTCCGTGCCGGACGGCCCGGCCGAGGCGAGCGGGGGTTCCGCGGTGCGGGTCGGCGCGACGGGCGCCGCGGCGGCGGGAGCCGTGCGGCCCGGTGCCGTCTCCGCGACCACCACGTGCTGGCTCAGCCCCTCGTCGGCCGGCACGGCCCGGCTGCGCGTGAAGCCGGCGAGGGCGAGGGCCCTGCGCCATCCGGGCGCGGAGAGCAACGGGGAGCCGGGCAGGCGCAGTTCGGCGTCCTCGTGCAGCCACCAGCCGTCGAGCAGGCCGAAGGTGAGGGTGGCGGTGAGGACGTTGCTGCTGGCCTCGTTGAGGACCAGCCGTCCACCGGGCTTGAGCAGCCGGGTCACGGCGCGCAGGGTGGCGAGCAGGTCGGCGGTCGCGTGCAGCACGTTGGCCGCGACGACCAGGTCGGCGCTGCCCGGGGTGAAGCCCTGGGTCTCGGGGTCCGCGGAGATGTCGAGCCGCTGGAAGCGGACGTACGGGTGCTCCTCGGCGAACCGCTGCTCCCCGTGCCGCAGGAAGGCGCGGGAGATGTCCGTGTAGACGTACGTCACCTCCGTGCCCGAGGCGGCGAGAGCGGGCAGGACACTCGCGGTGGTGCCGCCGGTGCCCGCGCCGATCTCGATGACGGTGAGCGGACCCTCGTGGCGGGCCAGCAGGTCCTGGACGGCGCCGACGACGAGTTCGTTGGCGCGGTCGACGACCGGACTGCCGCGGTAGGCGCCCTCGACGAGGGCGCTGGAGCCGCCAGGGAACATCACGTCGGTGGCGCGGACGGTGCCGCGCAGCACGCCGAAGAGGTTCTGCATGCAGGGGCGCAGCAGCCGGTCGAACCGGTTGAGCGCGGGCTTGCGCGCGCAGAGCTCGACCAGGTCTGCCTCGGGGTCCTTGGCCGCCTCGCGGTCGGCGGGGACGAGTGCTCCGCCCCGGTCGTCGAGGAAGCCGCCCTCGGTCAGCTGGCGCAGGAGTTCGGCGAAGAGCCTGCGCTGCGCGGGGACGACGGCCAGCCGTTCGGCGAGGGCGGCGGGCTGCCAGCTCTCGGCGTCGCCGAGGAAGACCCCTTCGCGACGGAAGAGCGTCCACAGCCAGTCGCACATGACCTCGGTCAGGCGGGCGTCGTCGGCCTCGGTGAGCAGCCGGGCGACCGGGGGGAGTTGGGCCAGCGACGGCACCAGGGCCACGTCGTCGGCGGGTGTCCCCGGGTCGGTGGGCGTTCCCGTGCCGGACGTCGTTCCCGTGCCGGACGGCGTGGTGTCCGGGCCGGCCGGTTGCCCGGCGGCCGTGCGCGGCTGGGCGCCGACCGCGGCGAGTGCGGCCGCGTCGGCCTTGACCACGACGACCTGGCGGTCCTCGCGTCCGAGCACGGCGTGCACGGCGGCCATCCCCTCCTCCGGGGTGATCGAGTGGATTCCGGTGGCGGCGAGCCGCTCGCGGTAGCGCTCGTCGGCGACGATGCCGACGGTCCCCCAGTAGCCCCAGTTGATGACGGCCACCCGGGCGGCGAGCATCCCGTCGAGGTGGTGGGCGAAGGAGTCCTCGAAGGTGGATCCGGCCGCGTAGTTGCCCTGGCCGGCGCTGCCGGACAGGGCGACCGCCGAGGAGAAGAACAGGACGAAGTCCAGGCCGCCCACGCCGCGCAGGGCAGCGTGCAGGGCGACCGAGGTGTGCGCCTTGGCGTCGAGGACGGAGCGGAAGGTCTCCTCGGTCATCGTGGCGACGGTCTGGTCACGCAGGACGATCGTGGCGTGGAAGACGCCGTGCAGGGCGCCGTGGGCGCTCCTGGTCCACTCGACGGCCTCCCGCAGCGCGGCGGGATCGGTCGCGTCGGCCCTGCGGTAGGAGACGAGGGTGCCGTCCGGGTCGATGGCGCGCAGCCGTGCGCGGCGCTCGGCGTCGAGTGCGCTGCGGCCGAGGAGGACGACCTTCGCCCGGTAGCCGCGCACCAGCCATTCGGTGAGTTCCAGGCCGATGCCCCCGGCCCCGCCGAGGATCAGGTAGGTGCCGTCCCGGCGGATCCGCTCCTGCGGGGGCGTGACGGCGACCGGGGCGAGCCGGCGGTGGAGGAGCACGCCGCGGCGCAGTGCGTAGGGGCCGCCGGCGGGGGCGTCGAGCACGTCAGCGGAGGGCGCGTCGGCGGACGAGCGGTCGACGACGGCGACCTGCCAGCGGGGGTGTTCCTGGGCCAGCGACAGGGCCAGGCCGTGCAAGCCGGCCGCGTACGGGTTGGCCACGGGTTCGCCCGCCGTGGTGAGGGCGTCCTCGGTGACCACGGTGAGGCGGACGGCCGAGCGGGTCCGCTGGAGGACCTTGGCGAGCCGGAACAGGGCGAGGACACCGCGTTCCTGGGCCGCTTCGAGCGCGGCGGTGTCATCGGTCCCGCCCGCGGCACGGGGGGCGAGCAGGATCACGTGGTCGGGTCGGCCGGTGGCGGTGGTGACGCCGTCGGGGCCGAGTTCGACGACGGCGCCGCCGAGGCGGGCGCGCAGGGCGGCCGCCAGTGGCGCCGAGTCGGGTCCGTGCACGAGCCAGGTGGTGGCCCCGTCGGGGAGCGGCTGCGGGGAGGGGCCGGGCAGTTCGGTCCAGCGCGGGGCGAACATCAAATCGTCCGCGGCGGCAGTCGCCCCGGCGGAGACGGCCGCCGCGGCGGGGGCTCCGGCCGGCCGGGCCGGGGCGACACCGGGCGCGGGCCGCAGCGACAGATCGCGCAGTCGCACGTGGACGTTCCCCTCGGAGTCGGTCAGGGTGAGGTCGTAGCGGTCGCTGCCGACGGTGCGGACGTGGGCGTACCCGAGGTCCGTCACCGGGGCGTGGATCTCCGCGGCGGTGAGGGCGTACGGCACCATCGCGGGGCCGTTGTCCCGGTCCCGGAGGACGGCGAAGGCGTGCAGGGCGCCGTCGACCACCGAGGGGTGGAGGGCGGAGCCGGCGAAGCGGGCGGCCTCGGCCGGGATCCGCAGGCGTACGAGCGCCTCGCCGTCGCCCGCGGCGATCGATTCGACGGCCCGCAGCGCGGGGCCGTAGAACAGCCCCGCCGCCGCGAGGTCGGCGTAGAGCGCGTCGCCCTCGTGGTGGCTGCCGAGGCGGGCCCGTACGGCGTCGATGTCCAGGCTCTCCCCGGCGGGCGCGGACAGGGGCTCCACCCGGCCCTCGGCGAGGAGTTCGCCGGTCTCGTCGCGCAGGTCGAAGCGCGTGCCGGTGTCGCCGCGGCGCAGCCGGGTCCGTGCCGTGCGCGCGGCGCCGGCCACGACGAAGGGCCGCAGCCAGCGGACGTTCGACAGCCGCAGCCGCTCCCCCGCCCCGGCCGCCTCGGCGGCGGCACGTGCCATCTCCAGGACGGCGGCGGCGGGCAGCAGGCGGGTCTCGCCGAGCCGGTGGCCGCCGATGTACGGGTGTTCGGGGTCGAAGGCGGTCCGGTAGGTCAGGCCGTCCAGGCTCTCGGCCGGGTCGATCGCGTCGAGCAGCGGGTGCACCGGCCCCGCTGCGGTGCGCCCCGCGGCCGGCGCGGCCGGCAGGGGCGGCAGGGGCGGCAGGGGCGGCGACCAGATGGCGTCGGTGAGCCAGCAGCGGAGTTCCTCGAAGGGGTAGCCCGGCAGCGGCACGCGGCTGCCGTTGGCCGCCGGCCACGTGACCGGAGCTCCGGCGGCCCAGGCGGCGCCGATCGACGCCGGGTCGCTGCCGGTGGGGGCCGCGGCGCGGGCGGCGGCGCGGCCGCGGGCCTGGCCGGTCCAGACTCCCGCCGGGTCCTGGCCGCGCAGCCGGGCCACCAGCTCGGTGACGCCGGAAGCCAGGACGACCATGCGGTCCGCCCATTCCTCGCGCCCGTGCTGGAGGGTGAACGCCACGTCCGCGAGACGGGGTGGCGAGCCGTCCGCGAGGCCGCGCTCCAGGGCGTCCGCCAGTTCGGCGGCGAGCACGGGGAGTTGTTCGGGCACCCGGGTGGAGAGCGGGAACAGGTACGGGCCGGGCTCCTGCCCGGCGGCCGGCGCGGCGACGTACTCCTCCACGACGACATGGGCGTTGGCCCCGCCCGCGCCGAACGAGCTGAGGCCCGCGCGCCGGGGTGCGCCGTCGGGCCGGGGCCACGGGGCGAGGTCGCGCTGCACGTGCAGCGGGGTCGAGTCGAAGTCGATGTTCGGGTTGAGCGGGTCCGCGTGCAGCGAGGGCACGAGCCGGCCGTGCCGCATCTGGAGCAGCACCTTGCACAACCCGGCCATGCCGGACGCCGATTCGAGGTGGCCGACGTTGGACTTGACCGATCCGATCGGAAGGCTGCCCGGGGGCAGCCCGGCCTCGGCCAGCGCGCGGGCGAGTCCGCGGATCTCGACGGGGTCGCCGAGGGCGGTGCCGGTGCCGTGCGCCTCCAGGTAGCCGAGGGTGGCCGGGTCCACGCCCGCCTCGCCGAGCGCCTGGGCGACGAGGTTGCCCTGGGCGACGGGGTTGGGCACGGTGAAGCCGTTGGTGCGGCCGCCGTGGTTGACGCTGGTCCCGAGGATGACGCCGTGGATGTGGTCGCCGTCCCGGACCGCGTCCGCGAGCGGCCGCAGCAGCACCGCGCCGACGCCCTCGCCGGGGACGTAGCCGTCGCCGTCCGCGCCGAAGCTGCGGCAGCGGCCGTCGCTGGAGGTGAAGCTGCCCTGGCCGAGGAAGCGGTACTTGTACGGGTGGACGTGCAGGTTGACCCCGCCCGCGACGGCCAGGTCGGTGTCCCCGGCGCGCAGGTCGCGCACGGCCAGGTGGAGGGCCGTCAGCGAGGAGGAGCACATGGTGTCCACGCCCAGGCTGGGGCCGGTGAGGCCGAGGGTGTAGGAGACGCGGTTGGCGATGGAGGCGTGCGAGGAGGCGCCGATCCGGCCGTCCTCGGCCTCGTGCAGCTGGTAGAGCCCGTACATCGCGCCGACGTACACGCCGACGCGGTGGGAGCTCAGATCCGCGCGGGTGCGTCCGGCGTTCTCCATGGCGTGCCAGGCGGTTTGGAGGAACAGCCGTTCCTGGGGGTCGACGATCTCCGCCTCGCGGGGCGAGACGCCGAAGAAGAGCGGGTCGAACTTGTCGATGCCGCGCAGGAAGCTGCCCCAGCGGCTGTAGCGGGCCGCCCGGTCGGCGGGGGTGGCCTGGTCGTAGTCCCGCCAGTCCCAGCGGTCCGCCGGGATCTCGGTGATCAGGTCCCGGCCCGCCTGGAGGTGGTCCCAGAACTGGTCGAGGGTGTCCGATTCGGCGAAGCGGGCGGCGACCCCGACGATGGCGATCGGCACGGGGCCCGAGGGGGCGGGGGCGGGAGCCGCGGCGGCGGCCGCACGCACGGCCGGGGCGGCGGCCACCGGCTCCGCGGGCCCTGCCGCCCGGGGTACCGGCTCGGTCTCGGTCACCGGCTCGGTCGCCGGCGCCAGTTCCGCGAGGCGGGAGCCGTGGTGCTCGGTGAACCAGCCGGCGAGGGAACGCAGGTCCTGGTACTCGAAGAACAGGGTCTTCGGCAGGGATCCGAAGTGGTCCTCCAGGCGGCGGGTCAAGTCCATGATCAGCAGCGAGTCGATGCCGAACCGCTCGAACGGCGCGTCGGACTCCATCTCCTCGGCCGGGTACTCGAAGACCTCGGCGAGCACCCCGCGCAGGAACTCCTCGGCCGCGTCCGGGGCCGGCGCCGCCGGCTCCGCGGACGGGATCGACGGGGCGGAGGGGGCGGACGGAACGGCGCGCGGGGCGGGGACGGAGGGGGCCGAGGGCGCCGGCGCGTCCAGCACCTCGCGCAGGCGCGCCAGGTTGCCGTGCGCCACCAGGACGTGGTCGCCCTCGTGGCCAAGGGCCCGGTCGAAGGCCGCCAGTCCGGTGTCGGTGGGCATGGCCACCAGCCCGACCTGGCGGGCCATCCGGGCCGCCGCGGCCTCGTCGGCGTCGACGCGTATGCCCCCGTCGGCCCACAGCGACCACAGCACGGAGAGGCTGCGGCCCGGCCGGTCGCTGCCCCGGCGCCAGGCCGTGAACGCGTCCAGGAAGCGGTTCGCGTAGGCGTAGTCGGTCTGGCCGGGGCTTCCCGCGGCCCCCGACATGGAGGAGAAGGCGAGGAAGAAGTCCAGCGGGTCGCCGGCGGTGGCCCGGTCCAGCTCGATGGTGCCGCGGACCTTGGGGCCGAGCACGGCCGCGCTCTGCTGGTCGGTCTTGCCGATCAGCAGCGCGTCCCGGGTGGTTCCGGCGAGGTGCAGGACGCCGTGCAGCGGCCCGAAGGAGCCGTGGATCCGCTCGACGAGGTCCCCGGCGGCGCCGGGGGCGCCCAGGTCGGCGGGTATGTAGTGGACGTCGAGGCCGGCGGAGCGCAGCTCCGTGAGGTCGGCCTGCGCCGAACGGCCCGTCAGGACGTAGCGGGCACCGCCTCCCAGGTGGGCGACGAGCCGGCGGCCGAGGGCGCCCGCGCCGCCGGTGACCAGCACGGTGCCGCGCGGGGCGAGCGGCGCCGGGTCGGGGCTGACGGGCTCCCAGCGCGGCACCTGCCGGCCGGCGGCCGTGTACCGGACGCGGAAGGCGTGGGCGGCGCGTGCCTCGGACTCGACGGTGGCGGCGAGGCCGGCCGTGCCCGCGTCGACCGCGGAGACCAGGAACTGCGGGTCCTCGTTGGCGAGAGCCCGGGCGAACCCGTCCAGGGCCTCGGCCCGCGCGTCCCCGGCTCCGCCGGACGTGCGGAACACGTGCAGGACGCGCACCGGGTGGCGGGTCGGCTGGGCCGCCCAGGACCGGTACAGCCCGGTGAGGGCGGGCAGCGGGTCGCCGTCCGCGGTGTGGACGAGGAGGAGTTCCTCGTCGCGGGGGAAGACCGTGTCCCCGGTGGTGCGTTCGGCTCCGGTGAAGCTCTCCTCGCCGAGCAGGAGGGTGCGTACGGTCCGGCCGGCGGCCGGCGCGGGGGCGTCCTGCCAGCGCTGTACGAGCAGGTGGGCGCCGATGGTGCCGTCCAGGCGGGCGGCGCCGTCGACGGGCCGGGTGACGACGGCGCGCATGCGCAGGCAGACCCGGCCCTCGTCGTCGGCGAGGGCGATGTCGTGGCCGGCCGGGGTCCGCACGGCGTGCACGTGGCCCTGTTCGGGCAGCGGCCCGAAGATCTCGACCGCGTCCAGGGCGAAGGGCAGTTCCCGGGCGCGCGGGGCCGAGGGGTCCTCGTCGGTCCACAGGCAGGCCTGGAGCATCGCGTCCAGGAGGGAGGGGTGGAGGGCGAAGTCGGAGAAGGGGAGGTCCGCCGCCGCGGGCACGGCGACGTGCGCGAGGACCTCGCCCGGCGCGGACCGCACCGAGCGCAGCCCCTGGAGGCTGGGCCCGTAGCCGCCGCCGAGCGCGCCGAAGACCTCGTAGCACTCCTCGGCGGTGGCCGTACGGGGCAGCCGGGCGCGGATCGCGTCCAGGTCGAGGCGCGGTGCCTCGGGACCGGCGCCGAAGCGGAGGGTGCCGGCGGAGCAGAGCGCGCCCTCGGCGCTGCCGTCGGTGAGCCGGACCTCGTAGGAGACCCCGTCGTCGGCGGTGGGCGCGAGGTGCAGGCGCACCCGGGCCGGCTCGTCCTCCACGAGCACGGGGCGGGCCCACAGCACGTTGACGATGCCGGTGGCGCGGCCGTGGCCCGCCTGTTCGGCCGCGGCCACCGCGAACTCCAGGGCCGCCACGGCGGGCAGGACCCGGATCCGCCCCAGGGCGTGGTCGCGCAGGTAGAACTCGTCGCCGGTCAGCAGCCGTTCGCCGGGGCCGTCGGCCAGTCCGGCGGGCGGCTTGATCCAGTAGCGGCGGGTCGGCAGGGGCGGCTGGGGCAGGGAGAGCCGGGCCGGGCGGTCGCCGGAGGGCTCGGGCAGGACGACGTCCTGGCCGGTGACCCACAGGCGGGCGGCCTCGGCCGGATCGTCGGTGCCCACGGGCCCGGCGCCGGAGGCCGCTGCGGCGCCGGCCGTCGCGGTGCCGGTGACGAGGCGTTCGCCGTCGCGCAGGCGCGCGGCCAGTTCGGCGACGCTCCCGACGACCAGGGCGGCGCGCTCGCGCAGGGGTTCCCGGCCGACGCGCAGGGTGTGCGCGACGGCGTCCAGGGAGGCCGACGGGTGCTCGTCCAGCCAGGTGCACAGCTCGGCCCGGTAGCGGTCGAGCTGTTCGGGGCCGTCGGCGGACAGGAGGACGAGTCGGGCGGTCCTGCCCTCGGTGGTTCCGCTCATCAACGCTGTCCCGCCTCTTCGAGTACCACGTGCACGTTGCTGCCTCCCATACCGAACGAGCTGACGCCGACCCGGGCCGGTGTCCCCTCGCGTGTTTCCCATGTCTGTGCTGCGGCCTGGATCCGGAACGGACTGCCGTCGAGGTCGAGCATCGAATTCGGCGTCCGCAGGTCCACCAGGCCGGGGAGCGTGCGGTGACGCATCGCCAGCAGGACCTTCACGACGCCGGCGACGCCCGCCGCGGCCTCCAGGTGGCCGATGTTCGTCTTGACCGACCCGAGGCCGGTGCGTCCCGGAACCACCGGGATCCCCCAGTCGGCGTACAGGCGGCCGAACGCCTCCTTGAGGGCGTCGATCTCGATCGGGTCACCGAGCGGAGTCCCCGTGCCGTGCGCCTCGATGTAGTCGATCGTGTCGGGCGCGACCGCGGCCGACCGGTGTGCGGCGAGCACGACATCGCGCTGCGCCTGCGGGTTGGGGACGGTGAGCGAGTGGGTGTGCCCACCGTGGTTCTCCGCCGAGCCGATCAGCACGCCGTGCACCGGGTCCCCGTCGGCCAGGGCCCGGTCGAGCAGTTTGAGGGCGAGGAGCACCACGCCCTCGCCCCTGCCGTAGCCGTCGGCACGTTCGTCGAAGGTCTTGCAGCGGCCGTCGGGGCTGAGCATCCCGGCCCGCCGCAGCCCGGTGAACCCGTGCGGGGACAGCAGGAGGTTGGCCCCGCCGGCCAGCGCCAGCTCGCAGTCCCCCTGCTGGAGCGCGCGGGCCGCGCGGTGCACGGCGACCAGCGAGCTGGAGCAGGCCGTGTCGAAGACGGCGCTGGGGCCGTGCAGATCGAACACGTAGGAGATGCGGTTGGCCGCGATCGAGGGGACGTTGCCGATCAGGAAGTGGTCGCCCATCTCCGGCGAGCCCGGTCCGAGCAGGCTCAGGTAGTCCGTGCCGCTGAGTCCGACGAACACCCCCGTGCGGCTGCCGGCGAGCGCGCCCGGGACCTGGCCCGAGTCGAGCACGGCCTCGTGCGCGGCGTGCAGCAGCAGGCGCTGCTGGGGGTCCATCTGCGCCGCTTCCCGGGGGGAGATGCGGAAGAGCGCCGCGTCGAAGGCGTCCACGTCCTCGATGAAGGAGCCGCGCAGGCCCTGCGGGAACACCCGTGCGGAGAAGCCCCGTTCCATGGGGTACGGCCGGGTGAGGTCGCGTCCGGCGGCGAGGTGCTGCCAGAACTCCTCCAGGCCGGAGGCGGAGGGCAGCCGTCCGCCGATGCCCACGACGGCGACCGGCGCGAATCCGTGCGGCGCTGCGGGCGCCGCGACCATCGGCTCGGACCCGGTCCGAGTGGTGGCGCGGCGGTCCGTCGCGGCGAACGCCTCGGGGTGGGCCGTGCTCAGGTGGGCGGCCAGCGAGGTGAGGTCCGGGTGGGCGTAGAAGACGGTCGGGCGCACCGTGACGCCGAACTGCTCGCGCAGCGCCACCGCGAGGCGGGTGAAGCCGATCGAGTCGAAGCCCACCTCGCCCAGGGGCCGGTCGAGGGGGATCTCCTCGGCGGGCAGCCCGGCGACGGCCGCCGCGCTGCGGCGCAGCCGTTCCGCGAGGTCCGCGGGGCCGGCCGGCGGGGGCCGGAGGCCGCCTTCCACTTGCCGTGCGGCGGAGCGGTCCTCGTGTCCGAAGCGGCGGACGAGTTCCTCAAGGGGCAGGCGCGTCAGCGGGCCGGTGTCCACCTTGGCGTTGGGGGTCAGGGGGAAGCGCGCCAGCGCGACCGTGCGGGAGGGGACCATGTACTCGGGCAGCCAGGCCCGGATCCGCCCGACCGCGGCCTCTGCGGCCTCCGGGCCGGCCTGCACGAAGGCCACCAGGCGCGGCTGCCCGGGCAGGTCCTCGCGTACGGCCACCCGCACGTCGCCGATGCCGTCGGCGGTGCCCGCCGCTCCGGCGCGCCGGATTGCGGCCTCGATCTCGCCGAGTTCGATGCGGTGGCCGCGCAGCTTGACCTGGCGGTCGGCGCGCCCGAGCAGCACCATGTCCCCGTCCGCCGACCAGCGGGCGAGGTCGCCGGTGCGGTAGAGCCGTTCGCCGGTCGCCGGATCGCGCACGAAGCGTTCGGCGGTCAGCTCCGGCTTGCCCCGGTAGCCGCGGGCGACGCCGTCGCCGCCGATGAGCAGTTCTCCGACCGCGCCGAAGGGCACGGGGGCGCCGTCGGGACCGGCGGTGCGGAAGGTGGTGTTGGCGAGCGGGGTGCCCACGGTGACGGGGCCGCCCCGCCGGATCCGCTGGGCGGAGGACCAGATGGTCGTCTCGGTCGGCCCGTACATGTTCCACAGCTCGTCGCACCGGTCCAGCAACCGGTCCGCGAGTTCGGCGGTGAGGGCCTCGCCGCCGCACAGCAGCCTGCGCACGCGTCCGCTCCAGCCGGCGTGCAGCAGCATCTCCCAGGTGGCCGGGGTGGCCTGGACGACCGTCGGGCCGGCGTCGCCGATCAGATCGGCCAGCGCGAACCCGTCCCGCACCACGTCCTCGGGCGCGATGTGCACGGTGGCGCCCCGGGTCAGCGGGAGCAGCAGCTCCAGACCCGAGATGTCGAACCCGGCGGTGGTCACCGCCAGCAGGGTGTCGTCCTCGGAGCAGCCGGGCCGCTCGGCGGTCGCGGCCAGCAGGTTGACGAGGTTGCCGTGGCAGACCTCGACGCCCTTGGGCTCGCCGGTGGATCCGGAGGTGTAGAGGACGTACGCGAGGTCGTCGTCGCGGCGGGCGACCGGGGCGACGGTCTGCGCCTCGGACTCCAGGCCGGTCAGCGGGACGCGCACGCCCGGTGCGTCCGCGGGCAGCCGGTCGGCCAGGTGCGGATCGACGATCACGGCGGTGGGTGCCGCGTCGGCGGTGATGTGGGCGAGCCGGGCCGCCGGGAAGTCCGGGTCGAGGGGGACGTAGGCGGCTCCCGCGCTCTGGACGGCGAGGAGGGCCACGATCAGCGCGGCCCGGCGGGCGACGAGGACGCCCACGACATCGCCCGGGCGTACCCCGTGCTCGGTGAGGATCCGGGTGAGGGCGTGCACCTGCCCGGCGAGTTCCCCGTAGGTCAGCGAGCCCGTCGCGTCGACGACGGCGGTGCGCCCGGGGTCGCGCCGGGCGCGGGCGAACACCAGGTCGGCGGCGGTGACGTCGCGCGGCCGTGCGGCGCGGGTGGTGTTGGACCGCTCGACCGTGCGGCGTTCGGCGGGGGTGGCGGGATCAAGGTCCCCGAGGCGTGCGGAGGGATCGGCCGTCACCGTGTCCAGCAGCAGCCGGTAGTGCTCCGCCAGCCGTTCGACGGTGGAGCGGTCGAAGCGCTCCGGGTCGTACTTGAGGTAGAGGAGCACGCCGGTGTCGCGCACGACCACCTCGGCGACGAGGTCGTTCTCGCCCTCCTGGGTCAGGTCGAGCGCGTCGCGGAAGACGGTCTGCCCGGCCGCCATGTCCTGGTCGCCGCCGACTCCCTGCTGCATGTAGAAGCCGATGTCGAAGCCGGCCGCGGTGCCGGTCGTGCGGCGCAGCTGGTCGACGACGGAGGCGAAGGGGTACGCGCTGTGCTCCTCGGCCTCCGCCATCCGGGCTCCGACGGCGGCCGTGAGCTGCCCGAAGCTGTGGTCGGGGTCGCAGTCCACGCGCAGGACCACCGGGTTGATCAGGTAGCCGACGGTGCGGTCGAAACGCTGCGCGGGGCGGCCGTCGGTCGGCACCATCACGCTGAGGTCGCGGTGTCCCGAGTGGCGGTGCAGCAGTGCGAGGAAGGCACCGAGCACGACGCTGAAGGGCGTCAGCCCGCCCGCGCGGGCGGTGTCCTGGACCGCCGCCCAGGTGGCGGGCGGGAGCCGCAGTTGCACCATCTCGCCGCGGGTGTGCGAGCCGGATCCGGTGCGCCGGCGGTCGGCGAGCGCGTCCAGCACCGGCGCCGTGGAAGCACCGGTCAGCCGATCGAGCCACCAGCGCCGGTGTTCCTCCGTCTCCGGGGCGGCGAGCATGGTCCGCTGCCACTCCACGAACTCGGCGTAGGACGCGGCGGGTTCGACCGGCGGCAGCTCACGGCCCCGGGCGAGCGCGTCGTGGCAGGCGACGATGTCGCGCAGCAGCAGATGGCTGGAGACCCCGTCGGTGATCAGGTGGTGGAAGACCAGGAGCAGCAGGGTGGCGCCGCCGGGGGCGACGATGAGCCACATCCGGTACAGCGGATCCTGCTCCAGGTCGAACGGGCGGCGGACCAGGTTGCGCACCCGGGCGGCGAACTCCCCGTCGGTCACGTGGCCGAGGTCCAGGCGGGTCACCTCCGGCGCGCGGCCGGTGACCTCCTGGACGGGCCCCGAGGCGTCCAGGCGTACGGAGATCCCCAGTTCCGGGTGCCTGCGCACCATCGCGGCCAGCGCCTCGACGAGCCGGTCCTGCTGCACGTCCGGCCCGAGCCACAGGCCCAGCGGCAGGTTGTAGGAGACGGTCTGCGGATCGTCGGCGTGCAGGGCCCATAGTGCGGCCTGCCCGCGGCTGAGCGGGTAGGGGCCGGTGGGCGCCTTCGGGGCGGCGGCCGCGGGCGCGGCCGGGGCGGGTGCGGCGGCCGGAGCGGGCGCGTCGACCAGGCCCCGTACCAGCAGCTCGGCCACGTCGTCGGACAGCTTGCCGGAGGCGATCGCCGCCAGCAGTTCACGCAGGTCGGTGCTCATCGGCCCGCCCCTCCTTCGAGTACGGCCAGCGCGTCGTCCACGCGGACGGTTCCGTCGCGCAGCCCGGCCAGCAGAGCGGCCACCCGGTCCACCGGTGCGACGGCGGGAGCCGGATCGGGCTCCCGGTCCTGGTCCTGCTTCTGCGTCTGCTCCTGGAGCGCGGGCAGTGGCCCGTACGCCTCGAACACGGCCCGGGCCACCGCCCGTACCGTCTGGGCCACCCCGAACATCCGGGTCGGCACCTCCACCTGGTAGTCCGCACCGAGGCGGCGGCTCAGCCGGCGCAGACCCAGCGAGTCCACTCCCGTGTCCGACAACGCCTGGTCCAGGGGCAGGCGTTCGGGCCGCATGCCCAGGTGGGCCGCGAGGAGCCCGCGCACGTGCGTGCGGACGGCGCCCTCGGCGTCGTCTCCGTCCGGCGCCCCGGCCTCGACGGGCTGCGCGGCGGCGGGCGTCTCCACGGGAACGGCGGTCTCCACGGGAACGGCAGCCTCCGCGGCGGCGGGTGTCCGCGGCCCGGCCGTGGTCGGGGTGTCCGCATCCGCCTCGGCACCGGTGTCGGCGACCAGTCCCGCCTCGGCCGCCTGGAGGGCGTCGAAGCGGGGTCCGGGGGTGAGCCAGTAGCTCTCCCGGGCGAAGGGATAGGTCGGTGCGGGCACCCGCCGGGGCGCCGTTCCCGGCCACAGCTCGGCCCAGTCGATCGGGGCGCCCCCGACCCACAGCCGGGCGACCTTGTCCAGGCGGCCCGCGTCCACCACGGCCCGCAGGTACCGGCCGCCCTCGGGACCGTCCAGCAGCAGGGCGGTGGTGGCGTCCTTGCCGTCTCCCGCGAAGACGCCCGGAACCGGTCCGCCGGCCTGCCACGCCTCCAGGGCGGCCGCCAGCGCACGCGGCGAGTCGGCGACGACCGCGAGCCGCTCGGAGAAGGCCTCCCGGCCGGTGCTCAGGGTGTGGGCCAGGGCGGCCGGGTCCACGTCCTCGTGGTCCGCGGCCCAACGGGCCAGGTGCGCCGCGTAGTCGCGCAGCCGCTCCGGGGTCTTCGCCGACAGGACGAACAGCCGCTCCCCCGCCGCCGGGCGGACCGGCGTCTCCCGGTACTCCTCCACCACCAGGTGCGCGTTGACCCCGCCGAGGCCGAAGGAGCTCACTCCCGCTCTCAGCGGCGCCTCGGCCCCGTCGGCCGTGCGGACCCGGTTCCAGGGCTCGTTCCCGGACGGCAGGCGCAGCGGGCCGCCGTCGAGACGCAGGTGCGGGTTGAGCTTCTCCAGGTGGACGTTGCCGGGGATCGACCCGTGGCGCATCGCCAGCAGCGTCTTGATCAGGCCCGTGACGCCGGCGGCCGCCTCCAGGTGGCCGGTGTTGGTCTTCACCGCGCCCAGCACCACATGCGGCTCCCCAGGGGCCGCGCCGTGGTCGGCGTACAGCTCCGCGAAGGCCGACTTGAGGCCCTCGACCTCGACGGGGTCGCCGAGTTCGGTGCCGGTGCCGTGGGTCTCGACGTAGCCGACGGTCCGCGGGTCCACACCGGCGCGCCGGTGCGCCTTGACGATGCAGGCGGCCTGCGCGTCCGGGTTCGGGGCGGTCAGCGAGTTGGTGCGGCCGCCGTGGTTGACGGCGCTGCCCCGCAGGACGGCGTGGATGACGTCGCCGTCGGCGATCGCCGCGTCGAGCCGCTTGAGCACCACCACGCCCACGCCCTCGGCACGAACGATGCCGTTGGCGCGCGCGTCGAAGGTACGGCAGCGGCCGTCCGGGCTCAGCATGTCGGCCTGGCTCATGTCCACGAACAGCGTCGGCGAGGCGATGACGTTCACTCCGCCCGCCAGCGCGACCTCGCAGTCGCCGCCGCGGATCGCCTCGGCCGCCCGGTGGACGGCGACCAGCGAGGAGGAGCAGGCGGTGTCGATGGTCTCGCTGGGGCCGTGCAGGTCCAGCAGGTACGAGACCCGGTTGGACATGATCGCGTGGGCCCTGCCCACCGTGCTGTAGCCGTCGAGCGGGACGCCGAGGGCGTGCTGGAGCTCGAAGTAGTCGTAGGTGCTGCTGCCGATGAAGACGCCCGTGTCGGTGCCGGCGAGCGCGGAGGGCCGGATGCCGGCGTTCTCGATCGCGCTCCAGGACGCCTCCAGTACGAGCCGGTGCTGCGGATCCATCGCGACGGCCTCGTGGGGGGAGATGCCGAAGAACTGCGGGTCGAACAGGTCGACCCGGGGCAGGAACCCTCCCCACTTCGCCGTCGTGCGGAACTCGCCGGGTGTGGGCTCCCCGAACAGGCGGCGCCAGTCCCAGCGGTCGGCCGGGATCTCGTCGACGAGGTCGTCACCCGCCGTCAGGTGCTCCCAGAACGCGTCCAGGTCGTCCGATCCGGGGAGCATGCCGGCCATGCCGACGATGGCTACGGCGACGGGCTCGCCGGTGCCGGGCGCCGGCGTGGCGGCCGGGACGGCGGCGGCCGGGGAGGCCTCGGCGGCGACGGTCCGTGCGCGGGCCGGCTCGGGGGCGCGGGCCGGTTCGGCTGCCGGGTGCGCGTCGTGTGCCGTGGCCTTGTCGGGTGCCGAGGCCGGGCCGGATGCCGTGGCCACGGGCAGTGCTTCCCGCCCCAAGTGCGCTTCGAGAGCCGCTCCGTGGTGCCGGAGGACTTTGTCGATCAGGTCGTCGGCGGTGGCCACTCCGAAGAACGTGGCCGGGGTCAGGTCGAGGTCCCAGCGGGCGTTCATCCGGGAGCTCAGCCGCGTGTACGTGATCGAGTCGAAGCCGAACCGGCTGAGCAGGCTGTCCGGCGCGAGTTCCGCGGGCCGGACGCCGGCCACCTCGCACAGGACGGCGAGTATCCCGTCGGCCGCCGCGGCACGCCAGGAGGACCCGGCCCCGGACGTGACCTCGGCCGCGGGCTGCTGCGGTACGTCCGCGCCGGCCGCCGCGACACCGATCCGGCCGAGGAACTCGTCCGTGCCCGAGACCACTGCCACCTGAACCTCCTGTCGGCCGAGCACCCGGCTCAGCGCTTCGAATCCCGCCTCCGGCGAGAGCGGGTGGACCCCTGCCGCGGCCAGCCGGTCCCGGTGGCGCTCGGTGAGGGCGGAACCCGACCAGGCCCCCCAGTTCACGACATGGACGGGGTAGGGCAGCCGCGCGGCGAGCGCGCGGCCGAGGGCGTCCTGGGCGGTGCACCCGGCCGCGTAGGCCGCCTGGCCGGGGTTGCCGAGGAAGGACTGCACCGAGGAGAACAGCGCCAGGAAGTCCGGCCGCCGGCCGCCCAACGCCTCGGCGAGGGCCTCGGTGGTGCGGCTCTTCGCCGCCATGCCCCGCAGGAACCACTCCTCGTCCATGGCCGCCAGCGAGCGGTCGCTCGGCACGGTCACCGAATGCAGGACCCCGTGGACGGTGCCCACCCGGTCGAACACGGCGCGCAACTCGCCCGGTTGCGAGGCGTCCGCCCGGTGGACCTCCACGCGGGTGCCCGAGGGGTCGAGGGCCTTGATCCGGGCCGCCCGGTCCTCGTCCGGCGCGGAGCGCCCGACGAGGACGACGCGGGCGCCGTGGCGCCGTACGAGCTGCTCGGCGATGTCCAGACCGATGTCGCCGGTCCCGCCGACGATCACGTACGTACCGCCGTCGCGCAGGACGGGGGCGGCCAAGGCCGTGGCGTCGACGGGTTCGAGGACCTCCCGGTACCAGCGTCCGGCGTGCAGCGCGTAGTCGCCGGGGGCGGCCACCGGGACCGCCGTCGGGTCCTCGGGGACGATGTCGACGGTGGCCACCCGCCAGCGCTCGCACTCGCTCCGCACCGACCGGGCGATGCCCAGTGCGGCGGCCGACGCCGGGTCGGTCGCGGCGCGGGTCACGACCGTCAGGGCGAGTTCGCCGCCCGCTCCGGGGCGCGCCTGGAGGTGCTGGACGATACGGAAGAGGTCGAGGACCCCGCGCTCGCCCTCGATCACGGCGTGCACCGCGACGGGGGTCGGCAGGGACTCCAGCGGCGCCGCGCCGATCCGGTGGACCGCGTCCCCCGGCAGCTCGGCGGGGCCGAGCACCCAGACCGGGCCGGTGACCGGTCCGCGCAGGGCCACGTCGGCGATCGGCTGCCGGCGCGGGGCGTAGACACCCGCCCGGGCCGGGGACGCCGACGCCGGGTCCGTGCTCGCCGGGGCCGTGGCCTCTGCGGACGGGGCCTCTGCCGACGTAGCCTCTGTTGCCGGGGCGACCCAGCACCGGCGGCGTTCGAACGGGTAGGTGGGCAGTGGGATCGAGACCCCGCTCGCCGGCCAGTCGACGGCGTCCCCGGCCACCCAGCGGTCGGCGTCCGTCCCGCCGGCGGGCCGGGCCAGCGCCGGGTGGTCGGTGCCGTCGGCGGCGGCCTTCAGGGCGGCGGCGAGGGTGGACCGGTCGGCGGCGGTGACCGCGAGCCGCTCGGCCATGGCGTCGCGGCCGTGCTGGAGGGTGTGGGCCACGTCGGCCAGTTCCGCTGTCCGGTCCGCCCGTTCGACGGCCCCGAGCAGTGCGGCCGCGTACCGGCGCAAGGCGTGCGGGGTGCGGGCGGACAGCGGGAACACCCAGGGGCCGTGCGGCCGCCGCACCTCGGGCGCGGCTCCCGCCTCCTCCAGGACGACGTGGGCGTTGACGCCTCCGTAGCCGAAGGAGCTGACGCCCGCGCGGCGCGGCCCGGCGGCCGGCAGCGGCCAGTCCCGCGCCGAACGGAGCAGCTGGAAGGGGCTGCCCTCCAACCGCAGGTGCGGGTTCTGTTCCCGCAGTCCGGCCAGCGGCGGCTGCACGCCGTGCTCCATCGCGAGGAGCACCTTGAGCACTCCGGCGGCGCCGGCGGCGGATTCCAGGTGGCCGATGTTGGCCTTGACCGCTCCGAGGCCGCAGTACGGCTCGGCCGGCGGCGGCGTGCCCCGGCGGCTCAGCAGTTCGTCGAAGGCCAGCCGCAGGCCGTTGATCTCCACCGGGTCGCCGAGCTCCGTGCCGGTGCCGTGCGTCTCCAGATAGCCCAGCGTGGCCGGGTCGGTTCCGGCGCGCTCGTGGGCCCGCACGATCATCGCTGCCTGGGCGGCCGGGTTGGGCGCGGTCAGGGACCGGGCCCGGCCCCCGTGGTTGACGGCGCTGCCACGCAGCCAGGCGCGGACCTGGCGGCCCCGGGCCCGCTCGGCGCGGGCGAGCACCACGAAGCCGTAGCCCTCGCCGCGGACGAAGCCGTCCGCGCGGGCGTCGAAGGTCCGGCACCGTCCGTTCGGGCTCAGCATGCCCGTGCTGCTGAGGAGGGTGTGGTTGTGCGGGGACAGCACCAGGTTGATCCCGCCGGCCACGGCGATGTCGCACTCGCCCGAGCGGAGGGACTCGGCGGCCCGGTGGATGGCGACCAGGGAGCTGGAGCAGCCGGTGTTGACCGGTTCGCTCGGGCCGTGCAGGTCGAGGTGGTAGGAGACCCGGTTGACGAGGATGGAGTGCGCGGTGGCGGTGGCGGCGTGCGCGTCGACGGGCAGGCCGGAGGCCTTGCGGATCTCGTCGTAGTCGCTCGATCCCACGCCGACGAACAGTCCGACGTCGCCTCCCGCGAGGCTGCCCGGCGCCAGGCCGGCGTCCTCCAGTGCCGTCCAGACCCCTTCCAGCACCAGCCGCTGCTGGGGGTCCATGCCCTCGGCCTCGTGCGGGGAGATGCCGAAGAAGAGGGGGTCGAAGCGGTCGACGTCGTGGATGAAGCCGCCGCGGCTCGCGTGCACGCCCTCCGGGAGGGCGTGGCGGTCCCAGCGGTCGGCGGGGACGTCGGTGACCAGGTCGTCCCCTGCCACCAAGTGCTCCCAGAACGCGTCGAGGTCGGCGCTGGCGGGCATCCGTCCGCTCATTCCGATGACGGCGATCGCCGCCGGGTCGACGGGGCGCGCGGCCCGGGTCGTGGCGGGCCGCTCCTCCGGGGCCGGCGCGACGGGCGGCGTCGCGGTGGGCGGCGTCGCGGTGGGCTGCATCGCGGTGGGCGGTGCCGTGCGGTGGTCGCGCGCGAGGCGGTCGGTGAGGGCCCGCAGGGTCGGGGTCTCGTAGAACAGCGCGGGCGTCACGTCCAGGTCGAAGGCCTCGTTGAGCCGGCTGGCGAGGAGGTTGTAACTGACCGAGTCGAAGCCGTAGTCACCGATCTGCCGGTCGAGGTCGAGTTCGCCGACGGGGATGCCGGAGGCGTCCGAGGTCAGGTCGAGCAGCGTGTCCGTGAAGGCGGCCGTGGCGGCCCCGGTGGCCTGTGTGGTTGCCGTGCCCTGCGTCGTCCCCGTCGCCCGCGGGGCGGCGGGTGCGGTGTCGCCGGCCGCCGCCCTCGCCACCAGGACGTGCTGGAAGTTGCGGGTGGTCCGGGCGGAGTCCGGCGAGGCCGTCACCGCCTCGTACCCGGCCGCGCCGAGCACTCCGGTCCAGCCGGGAACGTCCAGCAGCGGCGAGCCGGGCAGCCGCAGGCCGGTGTCCCCGTGGGCCCACCAGCCGTCGAACAGCCCGTAGGTGAGCGTGCCGGACAGGGTGACCGTCGTCAGCTCGTTGAGGAGCAGTTCGCCGCCGGTACGCAGGACCCTTCGCAGGTGGCGCAGGGCGCGGCCGACGTCCGAGGTGGCGTGCAGGACGTTCGCGCCGACCACGAGGTCGAAGCCGCCCTCGTCGAAGCCCTGGCCGACGGGGTCGGTGTCCAGGTCGAGGCGCTTGAACCGCAGGAAGGGGTACCGGGCGCCGAACTCCTGCCGGCCGTGGGCGAGGAAGGTCACCGACAGGTCGGTGTACCAGTATTCGAGCCGGTCGCCGTACGGTGCGAGGGCGCGCAGGAGTCCGGCGGAGGTACCGCCGGTGCCGGAACCCACCTCCAGGATGCGGACGGTGGCGTCGGCGGGCAGGCCTGCGAGGCGCTCCTCCACGTGGGCGACGAGGCGGCGGGTGAGCAGGTCGTTGTAGAGGTCGCTGATGGGGTTGCCGCGGTAGACGCCTTCCATGAGCGAGGTGCCGGAGGACGGGAACAGCAGGTCGGTGGCGAGGAGTTCGCCCCGCAGCAGCTCCGGGTAGCGCTCCAGGCACAGGGCCAGCAGCCGTACGAAGACGGCGGACTCGGGGTGCGCGTCGGCGAGGGCGGCGAGCTGTCCGAGGTGCCCGCCGGCGCGGGCGGCGGCCAGGGCGTCCGGGGCCGGGCGCAGGCGTCCGGCGTACGACGTGAGCAGGCCGTCGCCCACGAGCGCGTCGAGCACGGTGCGCAGCAGGCGTTCGTAGCGGGGGGTGACGCCCACCCGGCGCAGGACCTCGTCCGCGTCGGGGTCGGGTCCGTGCCAGGTGCCCAGGTCGTCGAGCAGGGCGAGCAGGGCCCCGCCCGCGATGCGGGTCATCTGTCGGTCGAGTGCGTGGAAGTCCTCCACCACGCGCAGGTCGGCGGCGTGCGCACGCCCGCTGGTGGGCGTCATGTCGGTGCTCTCCGTTTTCCTGTTCGGTGCCATGCGCGCGCGCAGGGCCTCGGTGCCGGGCACGACGACGCTCTGCGGCGCCGGGCCCCGGAGCGTCTCGACGAGCGCGGCGAAGCCCGCCCGGGGGGTGATGGACCGGAAGCCGGCAGCGGTCAGGCGGTCCCGGTGGGTGTCGTCGGCCACTGCCCCGACGGTGCCCCAGAAGCCCCAGTCGACGGCGCGCACCGGGTAGGGCAGGCGGGCGTCGAGCGCGTGGGCGTAGGCGTCGAGGAAGGTGGAGCCGGCGGCGTAGTTGGCAAGGCCGGGGTCGCCGAGGAAGGACTGGGCGGAGGAGAAGAACACCAGGAAGTCCGGGTTCCGTCCGCGCAGGGCCTCGACGAGGGCCGCGGCGACACCGGACTTGGCCGCCAGGCTCTGTGCGAGGTCCGTGTCCGTGAGGTCGCGTACCAGCCGGTCGCGCCGGACCAGTGCCGCATGGATGACGCCATGCACCGGGCCGGCCCCGTCGAGGACGGCCGCCAGCCGGCCGGGGTCGGTGGCATCGGCGCGGGCGTAGCGGATCCGGTCCCCGAGGTCGGCGTCGGCGAGCGCGCTGCGGCCGACGAGCACCACGTGGGCGTCCCAGTCCTCGACGAGGCGGCGGGCGAGGGCCAGGCCGATGCCCCGGGCGCCTCCGACGATCACGTAGGTGCCGCCGCGGCGCAGCGGGACGGGCCCGTCGGCGGCCGGGGCGGGCCGCAGGACCTGGACGTGGCGGACGATTCCGGTGTACGCGACGCGGGTTCCGCGGGGTGCGGGCGCCAGGAGGGCGGCGGACGGGTGGGCGGGGTCGAGGTCGACGCAGGCGACGGACCAGCCGCGGTGCTCGTTCTCCATGACCCGGGCGAAGCCGGTGATCCCGGCGGCGTAGGGGTCGGTGACGAAGCGGCCGGGCGGGGCGGCGGCGCCGGCGGTGACGATCACCCAGTCGAGGGTGCGCGCACGGGACCAGGCCCGGGCGTACGGGGCGAGGGCCTTGACACCCGCGTCCTCGGCGCGCACGACCCGCTCGGCCTCGTCCAGGGCGGTGTCGGCGGTGTCGGTGGGCCCGGTCAGGACGTAGACCAGCCGGGGTGTCACTCGGATCGGGGTGCCCAGTTCGGCGAGGACGGCGTCCTCGTGACGGGCGGCCAGCTCGCGGGCCAGGCCCGCGCGGGCGGGGGCGTGGAGCACCACGACCGGGCCGTCCGGCGCCGGCGGCGTGGTGGGCGTCGGAACGGCCTCCCAGGCGGGTACGTCCAGCGGGAGCGGCTCGACGCGGGGCTCGGCAGCGGCCCCGGCGGTCGCGGGGGCGGCCTGCCGCACGGCCGGTACGTCGACCCAGCACCGCACGCGGGCGAACGGGTACTGCGGCAGCTCCACCTTGCGCGGCTGCCGGTCGCGGTGCAGGGCCCGCCAGTCGGGTGCGGCGCCCTCCGCCCAGCCGCGCGCCCACGCGGACGGGTCGGCCGGGAGCGGTTCCGCCGCCAGCGGGCCGTGAGCGGGGCGCTGCCCGGTGACGGTGCCCCGGTGCAGGCCCGGCGCCGGCGAGCCGGCCAGGAAGGCGCGGAGGGCGGTGCGGAGTCCGGCCGTGTCGGAGGCGACCACGGCGAGCCGCTCCTCCAGGGCTTCCCGGCCGATCTGCGTCGTGTACGCGATGTCGGCCAGCGCGGCCTCCGGTCCGGCGCCCGCCGAGACGGCCTCGGCGAGAGCGGCGAGGGTGGAACGGGCGTCGACGTGCGGGGCCCGGCCCGGGAACCGGTCGGCGAGGACCCGCGCGAGCCGGCGCAGGTCGGCTACGTCCAGGCCGAGTTCGTCGAGCTCGGCCTCCGGGTCGGCGCCGGCGAGGCCGGCCGCTTCGGCCACCGCGGCCACCGCGTCGAGCGGGTCGCCCGCCGCCGGCTCCACGTACCGCTCGGCGAGTTCGCGCAGCGCCTGCGGGGTGCGTGCGGAGAGCAGCACCACCTGCGGTCCGGCGGTGACGGGGCCCTCGGCGGGCGGCGTGTGCGGCAAGAACTCCTCGACGATGACATGGGCGTTGGACCCGCCCGCGCCGAACGCGCTGAGGCCGGCGCGGCGCGGGCCGCCCGCGGCTCCGGCGGGCCACGGCTCGCTCTCGCGCTGGACGCGCAGGCCCGTGGAGTCCCAGTCGATGCTCGTGTTGGCCGGGTCGGCGTGCAGGGAGGGGACCAGGGTGCGATGGCGCAGCTGGAGGAGGATCTTGGTCAGTCCGGCGATGCCCGCGGCCGACTCCAGGTGTCCGATGCCGGACTTCACCGATCCGAGCCTGCTCGGCGCGTCGCCATAGGCCTGGGAGAGGGCGGTGATCTCGATGGGGTCGCCGAGCGAGGTGCCCGTGCCGTGCGCCTCGATATAGCCGACGGAGGCGGGGTCCACGCCCGCCCTGGCCAGGGCCCGGCGCACCACATCGGCCTGCGCCGCGGGGTTCGGGACGAAGAACCCCCCGGCGCGCCCGCCATGGTTGACGGCGCTGCCCTTGATCACCGCGAGGACCCGGTCGCCGTCCGCCAGGGCGCGGGCGAGCGGCTTGAGCACGACGACCCCGACGCCCTCGCCGGGTACGTAGCCGTCGCCGCCGTCGCCGAAGGCGCGGCACCGGCCGTCGGAGGAGACGAAGCCGACCTGGCTCAGGTGCAGGTACTTGTACGGGTGGACGATCAGGTTCACCCCGCCCGCCAGCGCCAGCTCGCTGTCCCCGGACCGCAGGCTCTCGCAGGCGAGGTGCAGCGCCGTCAGGGACGAGGAGCACATGGTGTCCAGGGCCAGGCTGGGGCCGCGGAGGTCGAGGAAGGCGGAGACGCGGTTGGCCACGGCGGAGGAGAAGGACGTCGGCAGTACGGGCAGCCGGTCCTCGGCGCCCAGCCCGAGCATCTGGTACTGGTTGAACATCACTCCGGCGAAGACGCCGACCATGCGGCCGGCCACGTCGGCGCGGGTGAGCCCGGCGGACTCCAGGGCGTGCCAGGAGGTCTGGAGGAACAGGCGCTCCTGCGGGTCCATCCCCGCGGCCTCGCGCGGGGTGATCCGGAAGAAGCCGGGGTCGAACTCGTCGATGCCCGCCAGGAATCCGCCCCACTTGCTGTACGAGTGTCCGGCCGCGCGGTCGGGCCGGTAGAACGTGTCCGAGCTCCAGCGGTCCGCCGGGATCTCGGTGACGCAGTCCCGGCCGGCGCTGAGGTTGCTCCAGAACCGGTCGAGGTCCTCGGCCATGGGGTAGCGGCCGGCGACGCCGATCACCGCGATGTGCCCCTCGTCGGTCTCCGGCGTGCCGTGGGTCTCCGCGGGCCGGGGGGCGGCGGCGGGGGCGGTGGAGACGGCCCCGGCGGGGGCGGCGTCGGCGGGGGCGGCGTCGGCGGGGGTGAGGCCCAGGGCTTCGCGGGCCCGCTCCGGGTCGCCGTGGAGCACGACCAGCTCGGTGCCCGACAGAGCGAGTGCCCGCTCGAACACGTCCAGGCCGGCCGCGGTCGGCAGCGGGGCCTGGCCCTGCCGGGCGAACAGGGCTTCGGCGGCGGCGTCCGTGCGCATACCGCCCTCGGCCCACAGCGGCCAGGCGAAGGAGAGCAGTCCGCGGTCGCGGGCGTAGGCGTCGAGGAAGGCGTTGGCGGCCGCGTAGTCGCTCTGCCCCGCATTGCCGGCGACACCGGTCACCGAGGAGAACAGCGCGAAGAAGTCGAGGTCCAGGTGGCGGGTGGCCTCGTCCAGCAGGACGGCTCCGCGCACCTTGGGCGCGAGGACCGCCGCGAGGTCCGTGGCGGGCTTCGTGGTGAACAGCCCGTCGCGCAGGACGCCGGCCGCGTGCACGACGCCGTCCAGCCGGCCGTGCCGTTCGAGGATGCCGCTGATCAGGGCGTCGACCTCGGCGGGCACCGTGATGTCGGCGCGGACGTAGGGAACTTCGGACGCCGGGCGCGGTGTCCGTCCCACGAGGACGGGCGTGGCGCCGCGCGCGGTCATCCGGGCGGCGAGTTCCCGGCCGATGCCGCCCGCACCGCCGGTGATCAGGTAGACGCCGCCGGGCCGGAGGGGGACCGCGGGGCCGGGGTCGGCGTCGCGGTAGCGGCGGACGTGGCGGCCGCCGGCAGCGTGCCGTACCCAGGACTCCCCGTGGTCGGTGAACTCCGCGAGCAGGGCGTCCGCGTCGGCGGGGCCGTCGGACTCGACGGCGGTGATCGCGAGGCGCGGCTGCTCCAGGCGCACCGTGCGGGCCAGTCCGGCCACGGCGGCGGCGACCGGGCCCGGGCCCACGTGCACGACGGGGACCGGGCGGTCGGCGAGGACCTGGGCCAGGGCGAGCACCTCGGCACAGGCTGACTGCACGGCCTCGGGGAGGTCGGCGGCGTCCCGGTCCGCGGCGTGCAGGACCGCTTCCGGGGCCGTGCCCTGTTCGGCGAGGTCGGCGAGCAGCAGCCGCAGATCCCCGGTCTCGGCGGGGCGCAGCTCGTAGGAGTGGGGGGCGGTCCGGCGGAAGGCGGGACCGCGCCGGACGGTGATCTGGTCGGCCCGTACCCGCTGGTCGCCGATGACCAGCAGGGGTCCGGCGACCGGTGCGAGGGAGTGCGGCGCCGCCTGCCACAGGCCGGTCAGGCAGTGGGTCCTGGCGGGGGTATCCGCCGCAGGGGCGGAGGTGGCCGGGCGGGCGGGCCGCTCGGCGGGCAGCAGTCCGGCGAGGTGAGCGGCGACCGCGTCGACGGTCGGGTACTCGAACAGCAGGGTCGGGTAGAGCGCGATGTCCCAGTGCTCCTCGAACAGCCGCACCAGGGTGAGGAGATGGGAGGAGTCCAGGCCGAGGTCGTAGAAGCCCCGGTCGCCCTCGACCACCAGTGCGGGGTCGGCGACCGCCCGTCGGACCAGCTCGACCACCTCGGCCCGGAGGTCCGCCGGTCCGGCGTCGGCACGGACGGGCTCCGCGGGGCTTTCCGGCCGGGCGGGGGCGGCCGATTGCGCGGGGACGGCCGGCTGCGCGGGGACGGCTCCGGCCGCGGTCTGCGGGGCCGGCTCCGTCCGCTCGCCGGCGAGCCGGGTGATCGCCGCGGCGGAGCGCACGCGCTTGAAGGTCAGGTCCGTGAACCGGGCGGCCAACACGCCCGATCCGTCGTGCAGTTCGATGTCGGCCTTCACCACGTCGTCCCCGCCACCGGCTCCCGCCGGGTGCATGCGCAGGTCGACGGTGCAGGCGTCCCCGAGGGTGCGGGCGGCGCGGAAGGAACCGATGTGCAGGGGGATGAGGGGGCGCCCGTCCGCGTCCGCGCCGTCAAAGGCGAGCGCGTACGACTGCATGGTCGAGCCGTCGAGCAGCGCGGGGTGCAGCAGGAAGTCCCCCACCGTGCTCCGCGCCTCGTCACCGAGCGCGATCTCGGCACGCACCCGGTCCGGCGTGGCGCGCAGGGTTCCCGCGCAGCGCATGAACGCCCGGTGCTCGATGCCGGCCGACCGGCCGGTGGCGTAGACCTCGTCGACGTCACGCGGCATGCCGGACGGCTGGGGTGCGGCGGCTCCGGTGAGCGGGGGCAGGTCGGTGCGCAGGGTGGCCCGCAGGTGGGTGGTCACACTGTCGTCGACGGGCTGTCCGTCGCGGACCCGGCGGCTGGTCGCCGTCACCCGGAAGACGGCGCCATCGGGTGTGATGTCGACGGTCAGCTCACGGTCGAACGAGTCCGTGGTGACCACCGGCTCGACGAACAGCACATCGCTCAACTCGGTGCGGTCCAGGGGCATGTCGCGGGCGGCGAGCAGCCGGTAGACGATGTCGAGGAAGGTGACACCCGGCAGGGTGCGCACCCCGTGCACCCGGTGGTCGTCGACGATCGGGTTGTCCCGCTTCAGGTGCAGGGCACAGCGAACGGACCTTCGGTCCACGTGTTCTCTCCTGGTGGTCGGCGATGCGGGGGCCTGATCGGGCCCGGCCGCGCCGGGTTACGGGAAGGTCAGGTCGAGCCGGGCCGAGCGGACCGGCGCGAGGGCCGGTCCGGGCGCGGCGGGCCGGCGCCAGAACCTGCTGCGCCGATAGGCGGGCGTGGACAGCGCCGGCCGTCCTGGTTCCCCGGGGGTGCCGGGGCCCAGCAGGACGTGGGCGTTGGTGCCTCCGAAGCCGAAGGCGCTGACGCCCACCCGGCTCCCGGCCGGCAGGTCCGCCATCCGGGTGACCGGATAGAAGGGCGAGTCGGCGAAGGCGAAGCGCGGGTTCGGCCGGTCGCAGTGCAGCGTGGGCACGAGCCGGCCGTGCCGCAGGATCTGGACCGCCTTGATGAATCCGGCGACGCCCGCGGCGCTGAGCAGGTGCCCCATCGAGCTCTTGACGCTGCCGATGCCGCAGTAGCCGCGGTCCTCGGTGTACTTCCGGTGCACGGCGGTCAGGGCCTGGAGCTCGATCGGGTCGCCGATCATCGTGCCGGTGCCGTGGGCCTCGACGTATCCGACGGTGCGGGCGTCGGCTCCGGCGCGGGCCAGCACGTCGGAGATCAGCTCGCGTTGGGCCCGGCCGCTCGGCGTGGTGTGGCCCATGGTCCGGCCGTCGTTGTTGACTCCCGAGGCCTCGATGACGGCCAGCACCCGGTCCCCGTCGCGCAGGGCGTCGTCGAGGCGCTTGAGGAGCACCATCCCGGCGCCCTCGCCCGGGACGAGGCCGTCGGCGGACTCGTCGAAGGTACGGCAGCGGCCGGTGGGCGACAGCGCCTTGCCGGCGCTGAGCATGAGGTAGGGCTCCTCGTCGAACAGCAGGTCCACGCCGCCGGCCAGGGCCATCGACGTCTCCCCCGACGCCAGGCTCCGGGCGGCCAGGTGGATGGTCACCAGCGACGAGGAACACGCGCTGTCGACCACGAGATTGGGCCCCGTCAGGTCCAGGAAGTGCGAGATGTGGGCGGCGACGAAGTTCTGGTTGACGCCGGCGATGTAGGGCCGCTCCGGGGGCTGCAGGTGTGCGCGGTGGTTGCCCGTACGCGTGCCGACGAAGACGCCGACCGCCCCTCCCCGTACCTCGTCCTCGCGGTACCCGGCGTCCCGCAGGGCTTCCACGGACACCTCCAGCGCCTTGCGCGCCAGCGGGTCGAGGTGGCGGGCCGCCTCGGCGTCGAATCCGAAGAACTCCGGGTCGAACAGGGCGGCGTCGTCGAGGAATCCACCCCACTTGCTCTGGCTGCGTCCCGGTCCCCCGTCCGGGCTGTAGAGGGAGGCCGTGTCCCAGCGGTCGGCCGGCACCTCGGTGACGAGGTCGCGGCCGGCCAGCAGGGCTTCCCAGAACTGCGCCGGGTCGGACGCGCCCGGCAGGCGGCAGCCCATCCCGATCACGGCGATGGGCGTCGGCCGCCCGTCCGCGGCCGGGATCAGGACCTGTGCCGGGGCCTGTGCGTCGGCCCGGGACGGCTGCGTCGGCACCGCGGAGGCGGGCGGGCCGGCCGGCTCGGGTACGAGGTCGGCCGGGGGTCCGCCGAGCGCGGCGGCGAGGCCGCCGAGCGTCGGGTGCTCCTGGAGGAGGCTCGGATCGACCGGCTGGCCGAGGATCTCCTCCAGGGCGCGCACGAGTTCGGCCATCAGCAGCGAGTCCACGCCGATGTCACCGAGCAGGGTGTCGGCCGCCAGCAGGCCGGGGGCGACCTTGGTGGTACGGGCCACGACGGCGTACAGCCAGTCCGGCGACGCCGCCGTGGCCAACTCCCCGGACGGTGCGGTCACGTGCGGTACGGCCACTGCCTCGGCCGAGGGCTGTGCGGGCCGCGGCTCCGCAGCACGCCGCGGTGCCAGGAACAACTCGTCGGCGGCCACGGCGGTGCGCTCCACCCGGCACGGCAGGACCACGGGGTCACCGGGCACCCGCAGGGCGAGGTCGAGCAGTTCCAGCGCGTCGTCGGCGGCCAGGTCGGGGATGCCGAGCCCGCCGGCGGCACTCGTCCGCTCCAGCCCCATGCCCACGCCCTGCCACAAGGGCCAGCGCAGGGCGCGCACCACGCACCCGGAGGCGCCGGTGTCGTGGGCGGCGGCGAAGTCGTCGAGCACGCCGTTCGCCGCCGCGTAGTCCAGGTGGCCCGCGGCGAGGGACGGCACCGCTCCCGCCACGGAGGAGAACAGCACCATGAGCCGGGGCGGCGTGGCTTCGAAGGCCGCCCACAGCACCCGCAGCCCGTCCGTCTTGGGCCGCAGCACCCGGGAGATCTCCTCGGGCGTACGGGACAGGAAGGACGTGGGCGGGTCCATGACCCCAGCGCAGTGGAAGACGGCGTCGATACCGCCGGCCTGCTTCCTGACCCGGCCGATCAGCCGGCGCAGGGAGGCGACGTCGTCCAGGGCGTCGGTCCGCACGGTCAGCGTCACCCCGCGCTCGACGAGGGCGAGCAGCGCGGTGAGGCGGGCGCGCAGCGCCGGGTCGGTGCCGGGCGCGGCGACGAGGGCGGCCCACTGGTTGCGGACCGGCGCCCGGGAACGCCCGACGAGCACGATGTGGCGGGCTCCCCGGTCGGCGAGGTGGGCGGCGAGGCGCAGGCCGATGCCGCCGAGGCCGCCGGTGATGAGCACCGCGCCGCCGTCGACGCCCGCGAGCAGGTCCTCGGCGGCCCGCGCCGGCGCGAAGACCGCCACGCGCCGGCGGCGGCGCGTGCCCTCGTACCGGATCTCCGTCTCGCGGTCGACGGCATCGGTCTCGGCCCGGACCGCGGCGGCGAGTTCGTCGGGGTCGCCGTCGACGCGGACGGTGCGGCCGTGGAGGGCCTGGAACTCGCCGGACAGGGAGCGGTAGAACCCCGCGAGCGCGGAGCGTTCGGCGCCGCTGACATGGACGCAGCGCAGCCCGACGCGGGGGTTCGAGGTGAGCGTCCGCTGCAGCAGGCTGATGCGCTCGGTGACGAGGGTGCCGGGGGCGGACCAGTCGACGAGGTCGACGATCCCGCCGAGGCCGGCCAGTTCGGGTACGGGGTCCCCGGGGACGTGCACCAGGGCGCGGCCGCCGAGCACCGTGCGGGCCAGTTCCGGGTCGGTGGTGACCACCAGCAACCGGCCGGTGTCGCCGGTGTCCGGCGCCGGTGCGTCCGTCCACTCGGTGGTGAGGAGTTCGGCGCCGGCGACGGGCGCGACCCAGTGCTGGTCGCGGCCGAAGGGATAGGTCGGCAGCGACACGGGCGGTGCGTCCGGGGCCGTCCGGGCCGGGCCCGACCCTTGGGACTGTCCGTTCACGGGCGCGTTCGGCGGGGTGTCGAGCACCGAGGCGAGGCGCGCGGCGAGTTCGCCGAGGTCCGACGCCTCGACGGCGACGCGGTAGGGCAGTGCCGCACGCCCGGTGCTCAGGGTCCGCGCGATCGACGCGAGCGGCGGGGCGTCCGCGGAGCGGACCGCCTCGAGCAGGCGGGCCACGGCCTCCCGCAGGGCCTGCGGGGTCCGGGCGGAGACGGGCACGACCACCGGAGCGGCCGTGGCGGGGGCCGCCGCCGGGCGGGGGCCCTCCTCCAGGACCACATGCGCGTTGGTGCCGCCCATCCCGAAGGAGCTGACCCCGGCACGCAGGGGGCCGCCGCCCAGGGGCGACTCCCATGCGCTGCGGTCGCGTTGGAGGCGCAGCGGCGTACCGTCGATCTTGATCATCCGGTTCGGGCGGTTCAGGTTGCGCGCGGCCGGCAGCGTACGGTGCCTCATCGCCAGGATCACCTTGACCATGCCGGCGATTCCGGCGGCGGCCTCCAGGTGGCCGATGCTCGTCTTGACCGAGCCGACCGCGCAGTGCGGCGCGGTGGGACGTGCGTGGCCCCACTGCGCGTAGAGCCGCTCGAAGGCGGCGACCATGCCGGAGACCTCGATCGGGTCGCCCAGGCGCGTGCCGGTGCCGTGCGCCTCGATGTAGCCGACCGTGCGCGGGTCGACGCCCGCCTCGTTGTAGGCGGTGACGAGCAGGTCGGCCTGCGCGTCCGGGTTGGGGGCGGTGAAGGACTGGGCCTGCCCTCCGTGGTTGACGGCCACGCCGCGGATCACCGCGTGCACGCGGTCGCCGTCGGCCAGCGCCCGGTCCAGCGGCTTGAGGAGCAGGGCGGCGACGCCCTCGCCGCGGACGTATCCGTCCGCGTCGTCGTCGAAGGTGTGGCAGCGGCCTCGCGGACTCAGCACGCCGGTGCGCTGGTAGGCGTGCTGCCGGGCGGGGTCGCACAGGACGTTGACGCCGCCCGCGAACGCCTGGTCGCATTCGCCGGCGCGCAGCGCGGCGACGGCCTGTGCGACGGCGACCAGGGACGAGGAGCAGAGGGTGTCCACGGCGACGCTGGGTCCGCGCAGGCCGAGGGTGTACGAGACGCGGTTGGCCACGAGGGAGGGGGAGACCGCGACGCTCAGGTGCGGCTCGTCCCGCCCGGCGTGCCGGGCGATCAGCGCGGCGTAGTCGGAGTGGCACACGCCCGCGTAGACGCCGGTGCGGCTGCCGGTGAGCGAGGCCGGATCGCGTCCGGCGTCCTCGGCCGTCGCCCACACGGTCTCCAGCAGCAGCCGCTGCTGGGGGTCCATCAGAGCGGCTTCCCGCGGGCTGATGGCGAAGAACTCGTGGTCGAAGCCGCGTATGTCGTCGAGCAGGGCCGCCTTGCCGATCAGACCGGGGTGGTCGGCCGCACTCCAGCGGTCCGCGGGAACGTCGCGGACGGCGTCCTCGTCGCGGCCCAGGAGCTCCCACAGTTCGGGCACGCTCGGCGCGCCGGGGAACCGGCCGGCCATTCCGATCACGGCGATCGGCATGGCGCCGGGTCTCTCGGCCGGCGGTAGGGCCGCCGGCGCTGCGGCCGCCGGTGCGGCCACGGCCGGATCCGGGCGTTCGCCGCGCAGGACGCGGGCCATGGCGGTGACCGTGAAGGCCTGGAACAGGGTGCTGGGATCGATCTCGCAGCCGACCTCGTCCTCGGCCCGTACGGCGGCCTCGGACAGGGCCAGGCTGTCCAGTCCGCGCGGGCGCAGGTCGTCGTCCGCGGTCAGCGAGCCCGCGGGCTCCCCGAGCACGGTCTCCATCAGGGCCAGGAGCCGGCTTTCGAGGTCTTCGGGCAGGGAGCCGCGCGGCGGTTCGGGAACGGCGGCGGAGGGGGAGGCGGACCCGATCGCGGCGACCGGGGCGGCGCCGTCGCCCGGGAGCGCGGCGAAGGCCTCGGGCCGGACGAGCCGCTTGACGGTCTCCAGGCGGGCGAGCGGCCGGCCGTCGCGTTCGCGCAGGAGGGAGGAGGAGAGGACCACCCGGTCCTCCGGCCCCAGCCGGAACCCGTCCAGGCGGTAGCGCACGGCGTCGGCCAGGCCGCAGTTGCCGAGGTAGACGATGTCCCGGCTGAGGGTGACGGCGTCGACGGCCCACTCGCCGCCGGGCACCACGGACCGTACGTAGTTGCGCTCGCCGCGGTCGTTGATGTGCGGGTACGAGGCGAAGTAGAGCAGGCCCGCCGCGTTCACGTCCGCGAAGGGGTTCAGCTCGTACGTGTCGGTGTAGAGGCCGGCGGCACCGTCGCCCTCCAGCTGGGTGAGGGCCCGGAACTCGCCCTGAAAGTCGCGGTGTTCCCCGCTTGCGTCCGCCACGGGGCCGCGGCCTTCGTGGCGCGGGGTGCCGGGGACCAGCCAGTTGCCGGGGCCCCTGCGGACGAAGGAGGTCAGGAGCCGGACGTCGACCGACGTCGTGGCCGTGGCGAAGCGGATGTCGCTGACGAACTCGTGCTCGTCGAGCCGGGCGAGCGTGCCGGTCAGTTCTCCCTCGTCGTGCTCGGTGAAGAAGCGGAGGGAGCCGGCCGCGGTCAGTCTGGCGCGGGTGAAGGCGGGCAGCAGCCGTTCGCCGTCGGCGTCGGCGAGTTCTGCGACCGGGAGGCCGAAGTGCTCGCCGATCAGGGACCAATGGAGGTCGCCGGCCTCGCGTAACAGCCAGTTCTCGGAGAGGCCGCCGACGGAGAGTGCGGGAAGGCCGAGGACGATCCGGCGGGTCAGCATATGGACACCCGCCCGGCTGCGGTACGCCCGGCGGACGCTGCGGACCGGCGCGCGTCCCGGCGCGCATGCGGCCACGACTGATCACAGCGCTGAATCATCTACATCCCCCGATGAATTTCCTGAAGGCCCGTCAAGCACACCGGCCGTCAAAGTAGTTGAAAGTAAGAACTACTTACGCCGGGGCCCGTATGGCGCAGCGACCACTGATGTGGTTGATCATTGAAGCCACCCCTGGCTCGACCCTCTCCCCCGTCACTGCAATTCGAGGGCCGACGAGAATGAATCGTGGACGACAATGCCTGGTTGCGCAAGTGGAATGGGTCGCCAATGTCAGGAATTCCAGAGCCGGTTCCCGGCATCCACCATCCGGCACGGAAGTCCGGTCCGACCTGGCCGGACGGCGTGAACCCCGGTCCCCGCACGGGGCCGGGGTCCGGGCCGCACCCCGACGCCGGGGCGCCCGGCCTACTCGTCGGTACGCTGCCGGACGTCGTGATCGTGGAACTGTTCGCCGACCCGCCGGACATCCACCTCTACCCGGAGGAAGCGGACAGGGTGAGGCGCGCGGTCGACAGGCGCCGACGAGAATTCGCCACCGTCCGGCTGTGCGCCCGCACGGCCCTGGCCCGCCTCGGGGTGCCACCCGGGCCGATCCTCCCCGGCCCCGCCGGGGCACCGGCCTGGCCCGAGGGCATCGCGGGCAGCATGACCCACTGCCCCGGCTACCGTGCCGCGGCGGTCGCCAGGACCGCGACGGTCGCCGCGGTCGGGATCGACGCCGAACCGAACTCCGCGCTGCCCAGGGGCATCGAGAGGAGGGTGGCCTCACCCGAGGAACGGCGCACGCTGGACCGCCTCGCCCTGTCCCACCCCGCCGTGGCCTGGGACAAGCTGCTGTTCAGCGCGAAGGAGAGCACGTACAAGACCTGCTTCCCGCTGATGGGCCGGCTGATGGATTTCAGCGACTGCACCATCACCCCCGATCCGGAGCGGGGCACCTTCAGCAGCTCCCTGCACGTGCCCGGCCCGGTGGTCGGCGGGCGACGGGTGAACACCTTCACCGGTCACTGGCGGACCGTCGTCCGGGAGGGCGTCGAGTACGTGGCGACGGGGATCGTCGTACCGGCCGCCCCCGCACCCGCGGTGTTCCGGTGACCCGTGACCGGTGGCGGAATGCCGAATTCCGACCACGGTCGACGCCTGACCGAAATGCATGGGACACGAGTGCATTCTCCCTGGAGGCTGCACAGGAATTCAGCCGAGTAACTCGCCGAGCCCCGCGTGACCTGCCCGCAGGGGAACCAGCGAATCAATGGCCGGAACTCGATCACAACCTTGTGGGCTCTTCGTGCGTCAGCAGGATGATCGGCATGCGGCAAGAAGGAAAAGCAACGCACTACTGACGGCCCTTCGCGAGGGCGGCCCTCGTCGCCGAGATCGTGGTCGGCGGGTTCAGCCGCCACCTCGGCATCCGAGCCCCCGATCTGGTCCACCTCGGCGCGGCCCCCGAACCGGCCCGCCGCGAGCCGCACCAGGAGGTGCAACAGCCCCTCCAGGCCGGCCCTTCGGGCACGGGTGGCAGCCCTTTCGCATGCGCGCCCGCAGCACGGCCGTCACCTTCCCTTAATGCATTTCAGATACAACTTCGTATTGGAATACAGTCTTGTATCTGGAAAGTGCGTCAAGGAGGCGATCACCATCACCAAGCGACTCACCCGGCAGCAGAGCCGGCAGGTCACCCGCGACCAGATCCTTCAGTCGGCGGCCGCGCTCTTCGCCGGCCAGGGGGTCAGCGGAACCTCGGTGGAGCAGATCGTCGAGGCCGCCGGCTACACCCGGGGCGCCTTCTACGGCAACTTCGAGGGCAAGCACGAGCTCGTCCTCGCCCTGCTCGAACAGCGCACCCACCACGAGCTGGAAGAGATCCAGGCGATGAGCCGCGAGGCGGCCACCTTCGAGGAGATGCTCGCCCACCTCCGCTCCTGGCACCGCCGGCGCGACGAGAACCTCGCCAGCTGGCTCGCCCTGCGCACCGAACTCTGGCTCTACGGACTGCGCGACCCGGAGCTGCTGCCGGTACTGGCGGACCGCGAGCGCCGCTCCCGGGACGCGATCGCCCAGTCGCTGGAGCAGGGCTTCGCCGCGCGCGGCGTGACCACGCCGGCGCCCGTGGAGCTCCTGGCGCTGATCGTGCACGCGCTGGACGACGGGCTGTCCATCCAGCGCGTGCTCTTCCCCTCCGACAGCGGCACGGACCCCGTCGTGGAGGTGGTGGACCTCCTCATGAAGTCCTGGACCGCACTCGCCCGCAGCACCGCGACCGCTGCCGGACCCACCGCGGCATCCGCCGCCGAACCCCCGACCGAGAACCTGGAGAAGAACCCATGAGCAAGGCAGGCCAGGCAGAAAAGCCGGCGCACGCCGGCCCACCTGTCGCCCCCGACGCACCCGAGCCCGACCCGAAGCGGTGGCTCGCGCTGACCGTCCTGCTGGTCGCCACCTTCATGGATCTGCTCGACGCCAACATCATCACCGTGGCGATCCCGAGCATCCAACGCGACCTCGGCGCCTCGACCGTCGCCATCCAGGCGATGACGGCCGGCTACACCCTGAGCTTCGCGGTCCTGCTGATCACCGGCGGCCGGCTCGGTGACATCTTCGGCCGCAAGCGGATGTTCCTCCTCGGCGTCAGCGGCTTCGTCCTCGCGTCCGCGATGTGCGCCGCCGCGCCCAGCACCGAGTTACTCGTCGCCGCCCGCGTGCTCCAGGGACTCACGGCAGCGATCATGGTGCCCCAGGTGCTCGCGCTCATCCACGTCTCCTTCGCCCCCCAGGAGATCGGCCGCGTCGTCAGCCTCTACGCGAGCATGGTCGGCGTGGCCATCGTCTCCGGTCCCCTCATCGGCGGCGCCCTGATCAGCTGGAGCCCGCTGGACCTCGGCTGGCGCAGCATCTTCGTGGTGAACCTGCCGGTCGGCGTGCTGGCCCTGATCGGCGCCACGAAGTGGATGCGGGAATCGAGCTCACCCCACGCGAAGCGCCTGGACATCATCGGCATGCTGCTGATCATCGTCGGACTGCTGCTGCTCATGGTGCCGCTGACCCTCGGCCGCGAACTCGACTGGCCGGTGTGGAGCATCGTCTCGCTCATCGCCACCGCCCCCGTCCTCGTGCTGTTCGTGGTCTACGAACGCCACAAGACCCGCAAGGACGGCTCGCCCCTGGTGACGCTGTCCCTGTTCAAGGTCCGCGCGTTCGGCGCCGGCATCAGCGTGCAGCTCCTCTTCAGCGCCATCCCCGCGGGCTTCTTCCTGAGCTGGACCCTCTACCTCCAGGCCGGCCTCGGCTGGTCGGCCCTGCACACTGGTCTGACCGCGATCCCGTTCTCCCTGTGCGTGCCGATCGTCGGCGGACTCGCGGTCCGCAAGCTCTCCCCGCTCTACGGCCGTTACTGCCTGCTCGCGGGGGCCGCCCTGATGCTCGCGGGCATCCTCTCCTACGCCTGGGCGGCCGGCCACTTCGGTACGGACATCACCTCCTGGCACGCGGTCCCGTCCATGCTCCTGATCGGCTCCGGCATGGGTCTGCTCATGCCCCCGCTGACGGCGCTGGTGCTCAGGGAGGTCCAGCCGCAGGAAGCCGGCGCCGCCTCCGGCATCATCAACGCCACCGGCCAGCTCGGTGCCGCGCTCGGCGTGGCGATCATCGGCAGCCTCTTCTTCGCGGCCCTCGCGGGCAACGCCGGGCCGCAGGCCGAACGGGTCGTCCCCACCGTGCGGTCGGTGTCGCCCGTGCAGGCCTCGGGCCTCAAGGACTGCGCGACCGAGGCACTCGGCCAGGACGACCTGGCCAGGGTTCCGGACACCTGCTCCACCCTGGTGCAGGGCGCCGACGTCGGCACCCGGAATACGATCGCTGGCGCGCTCGACGAGATCCGCGCGAAGACGTTCGTGTCCACCTACAGCGAGACGCTGTACTGGGT
The DNA here is from genome assembly GCF_014646275.1 of Streptomyces kronopolitis. GTDB lineage: Bacteria > Actinomycetota > Actinomycetes > Streptomycetales > Streptomycetaceae > Streptomyces > Streptomyces kronopolitis. The sequence goes on along the minus strand of NZ_BMND01000001.1, from coordinate 467,707 downwards.
GGCCGGTGGCCTCGTCCCGCTCACCACCCTCGTGCTGCTCCTGCCGCACCACCGGGTCCGGCGGGAGGAAATGGCCTAGGTCGTGTCGTCAACGTCCCGTCGTCGGCCCGGTGGGCGGACGACGGGACGTTGCAGACAGCCCCTAGGCGGAGACGGCCCGGCCCGCCGCCACGGGTGCCGGCCGGGGCCGGCGCACCGCCTCCAGTACGGCGGCCTGGTACGGGGTGAGGCCGCCGGCCCGCTCCTGCGGGAACAGTGCGGCCCAGTTCGGCTCCCGCCCGCAGGCGTACAGGGTCCCGAGCGAGGCGAGCATGGAGCGGACCTCGGCCCGGCGCCTGCCGGACGGCAGCAGCCATCCCTGCCGCTCCCCGTGTTCGAGGGTCTGGCGCACCGGGCTCAGCAACACCGGATGGGCGCTGACCTCCAGAAACACCTCGTGTCCCGCGGCGCCCAGATGCTCCACCGCGGCCGCGAACCGCACCGGTTCCCGCAAGTTGCGCATCCAGTACGCGGCCCCGAGCCCGGCGCCCCGCACCGGCTCGGCCGTCACGGTCGAGTACATCGGCAGGCGGGTGGGGGCCGGCTCCAGGGTACGCAGGGCGGTGTGCAGGTCCTCGCGCAGCTCCTCCACGTAGTGGCTGTGCGAGGCGACCGTCCCCTTGATCACCCGGCAGTAGACGTCCCTCGCCTCCAGCTCGGCGACGAGCGCCGCGAGCGAGTGCGAGTCCCCCGCCAGGACGGTGGAGCGGGGGCTGTTCTCCCCCGCCACGCTGATCCCGCCGCCGCTCGCCTCGGCCACCGCCCGCGCCTCGGCCGGGGAGAGTTCCGTCGTGGCCAGCGCCCCCTTGCCGGAGATCCGGCGCAGCAGCGCGCTGCGCCGGCAGGCGACCATCAGGGCCTCGCGCAGGGTCAGGCCGCCGGCCGTGTGGGCGGCGGCGATCTCCCCCATGCTGTGCCCGACGACCGCGTCGGGCGTGATCCCCCAGCTGCGCCAGAGCGCGGTCAGGGCGATCTGCAGGGAGACCATCGTCGGCTGGAGGACGTCCAGTTCGTCCAGCCGGGCCTCCCCCGCCGGCAGCTTCAGCTGCTCGACGACGGAGAAGCCGGCGAACTCGCTTACCAGTCGGTCGCACTGGAGCAGCGCCTCGCGGAACACCGGTTGCTGTGCGAGGAGTTCACGGCCCATCCCGTACCACTGGGCGCCCTGTCCGGCGAAGACGAACACCAGCCCGGGGCGCCGGGCCGTGACCTGGGCCGGGACCCGCCCCACCTCCCCCGCGCAGGCCTCTTCGAGCTGCGTGCGCAGGTCGTCGTACGAGTCGACGGCGAAGGCGATCCGGTGGGCTCCGGTCGTGCCCGTCGCCGCCTCGTGGCAGTACCGGGCGAGTGCGGGCAGGTCGCGTCCGGCACGGATCCTGTCGAGGTGGGCGTGCAGCAGGACCTGGAGCAGGTCCTCGGTGCCGGCGGCGACGGCGAACAGCCGTGGGTTCATGCTTCCCCCCTTGCGGTTTCGGCCCGGACTGCGGTCATCGGCGGACGGCGATCCGGTGGCGGTAGCTCTCCATTGGCAGGCCGCTCATCCACGGCACGATGCCCAGCTTGCTGAGCGCCTTGATGGCGGGCGGCGGCTGGTAGCCCGCGAACATGCCGCCGAACATGAGGATCTGGCTGTGCGCGGCGATCTGGCGCACCAGCGGGTTCATGCGCTGCTTGCCGAGGGTGGTGCGGAAGTGGCTGCCGGGTGCCATCCGGCGGCGGACGGCGGCACGGACCCGGTCCGAGATGTCGTGGTCGGCCGTCCATTCCAGGCCCTTGATCTCCTCCGCCGTGCGCCGCATGGTCTCCGTGCGCTGCCGGGTGTAGACGTCGATGTGGCTGAGGAAGCCGCCGGGGCGCAGCACGCGTGCGGCCTCGCCGAGGAACCTGCCGAGGTCGGGGTAGGTGTGCGAGCTCTCGATGTTGACGAGCACGTCGACGGAGCCGTCCTCGAAGGGCAGCTCCTCCGCGTCGCCGTGGACGAAGGTGAGCGCGTCCCCGCGGGACAGGGTGGCGGTGCCCCGTGCGACGGCCTTCGGTGACAGGTCCAGGCCGGTCATGCCGGCGCCGGGGGCGACGCGGGAGAGGAAGTTGAGGCCCTCCCCCATGCCGCAGCCGACCTCCAGGACGTGGCGGCCGGCGTAGTCGTCCAGGTCGATGGGGAGTTCGCGCAGGGCGAGGAAGTAGAGCTGCTCGCTGAAGCCGTCGGTCCAGGGCTCGCCGAAGCCGGGCACGCGGGCGCGGATCTCCTCGACGAGCGCGGGGTCGTGCATGCCCCAGTTCCACAGGGCCCCGTGGCCGGAGAGCGTGGCGGCCATGTCGTAGATGGAGGCGCTGGCGGACTTCATGCCGGCGGCGTTCGCGCCGCGGCGGGCGGTGCCGGACTCGTCGAGGTTGATGTCCGCGAGACCACTGGTGAAGGCGGTCATGACGTCAGGAGTGGCACTCATGTGGGTCTCCGGTGAGCAGGTGGGTGGTCAGGCACTGACGGTGTCGCCGCGCACCAGGCCGAATCCGTCGGGTACGTCGGCGGGGTCGCTGCCGGTCGTGACGGGTCGGTTGTCGGCATCGACGAACACCACGCTCGGCTGGTAGGAGCGGGCGTGCTCCTCGCTCATGGAGGCGTAGGAGATGATGATGACGAGGTGGCCGGGGTCGATGAGGTGGGCCGCGGCGCCGTTGATGCCGATGATCCCGCTGTCGGCCTCGCCCTCGATCACGTAGGTGCTGAGGCGGGCCCCGTTGTCGATGTCGACGATGTCGACCTTTTCGCCGGGCAGCAGGTTCGCGGCGGCCATCAGCGTGGAGTCGATGGTGACGGAGCCCACGTAGTGCAGGTCCGCCTGGGTCACCGTGGCACGGTGGATCTTGGACTTGAACATCTCTCGGTACAGCACGTGCTCTCCGTTCACCAGGTCACCGGTAGTTCTTGGACGCCATAGATGATCATGTCCGGGCGGGTGCGGACCTCGGCGGCGGGAATGCCGAGGCGTAGCCCCGGGAAGCGCCCGAACAGGGCCGCGAAGGCGACCCGCAGTTCCAGCCGGGCGAGTTGCTGGCCCACGCACTGGTGGATGCCGTGTCCGAAGGCGAGGTGCGGTACGGGCTCGCGGGTCACGTCCAGTTCGTCCGGCAGGGCGCACAGCACCGGATCACGGTTGGCGGCCGCGAAGGAGAGCGAGACCGCGTCCCCGGCCGCCATCCGGTGTCCCTCGAACTCCAGGTCCTCGCCCACGGCGCGGATGCCGCCCGCGTGGACGACCGTGAGGTAGCGCAGCAGTTCCTCGACCGCCCGCTCGGCCAGGGAGGTGTCGGCGGCCAGCGCGGCCGACTGCTCGGGGTGCTCCAGCAGGGCGAAGGTGCCCAGGGCGATCATGTTCGCGCTGGTGTCGTATCCGGCGGTCAGCAGCACGGAGCCGACCGTGACGAGTTCCTCGTCCGTGAGCCGGCCCTCGGTGACGAGGGTGGCGAGCAGGTCGTCCGCCGGTTCGGCGCGCTTCGCCTCGACCAGCCCGCGCAGCAGGCCGGTGAGGGCGTGCCAGCCGGCGATGGCCTCCTCGGCGCTGGAGTGCACCGCGAAGAGTGCCTTGATGGCCCGGGCGAAGGCCGGACGTTCCGACAGGGGCACGCCCAGCAGCTCGCAGATGACCGACGCGGCCATGGGCTCCGCGAACCCCGTCACCAGGTCGACCGGGCTCTCGCCCTTGCCGGCGCCCATGGCGTCCAGGTGGCGCTCGGCGAGTTCCTTCAGCCGGGGTTCGAGGGTGCGGGTGCGGCGCGCCGAGAACCAGCCGGCCACCGCCCGCCGGTAGCGGGTGTGCTCCGGCGGGTCCATCGCCGTGAACATGCCCGGGGCCGGCTCGGTGCGGTCCGTCGCCATGGGCAGCGGGATGGGCGAGCGCAGCGCCTCCCCCCGGGAGCTCATCCGGCGGTCGGACAGCAGTGCGCGGACCTGGGTGCAGCCGGTGACCAGCCAGCCCACGTGCCCGTCGGGGAACTCCATGCGGGCGACCGGATGGTCCGCGCGGAGCACGCCCAGTTCGGGTGCGGGGTCGAAGGGGCACCGGCCCCGGGTCATCGGCAGACCCGGGACTGCGGGAAGGCCGTCGGTCATCACACCTCGTCCTCCGGCGACAGGCGGACGGGAAGACGCTGCATCGGCATCAGGTAGCGCGGCTCGATCTCCTGCGGGTCGACGGCCAGCGACAGGTCGGGGAACCGCTGGAACAGCGCGGTCAGGGCGACCTCCCCCTCGATCAGGGCGAGGCTGGCGCCCAGGCAGTAGTGCGCGCCCCGGCCGAAGCCCAGGTGCGGGTTCTGCTCACGGGTGACGTCGAGGCGTCCGGGCTCCTCGAAGACCTCGGGGTCCCGGTTCGCGGCGGCCAGCACCACCTGGATGCCCTCTCCGGGCTGCACCTTCACCCCGCCGATCTCGACGGTCTCGGTGGCGAAGCGGCGGAAGGTGTGCTTCACCGGCGCGGTGTGGCGCACGAGTTCGGCGGCGGCCCGGCTGCCGAGCGAGGGGTCGTTCTTCACCAGTTCCAGCTGGTCGGGGTGCTGGAGCAGGGTGAAGACCCCGAGGGCGACGAGGTTGCGGACGGTCTCGTGGCCGGCCTGTACGAGGACCATCGCCAGGGCGGTCAGCTCGTCGTCGGTCAGCCGGTCGCTGTCCTCCTCGTGCACCTGCACCAGCTCGGAGATCAGGTCGTCGCGCGGCTCGGCCCGGCGGGCGGCGATCAGTTCCCGGGTCACCCGGGCCATGCCCCGTACGGCCGGGGCGAACTGCTCGGGGTTCGGGCGCAGGGCCTGGGCGAGGGTCTCGCTCCACTCGCGCCACTGCTCGCGGTACTCCTCGTCGACGCCGAGGAGTTCACAGATGACGATGATGGCCAGCGGGTGCGCGTAGTCCGCGATCAGGTCGGGCTCGGCCTTGCCGGCGAGGCCGTCGAGCAGGCGCTGCGCCACGCGTTCGACGGCCGGGGTCAGCGCCAGCATCCGCCGGGCGGACAGGGCCCGGGTGACGAGGCGGCGGACCCTCATGTGGTCCTCGCCGTCCATGGTCAGCAGGGTGGAGTCGAACATGTCGACGATGTCCTCGGGGATGCCCCGGCTGAGCATGCTCTCGCGGTGGGAGTCGCCCGGCGGGCGGCTGCGCAGGGTCGGCTCGCCGAGCACCGTCTTGACGTCGTGGTGTCCGGTGACCACCCAGACGTCGCTGCCGTCGGCGAACTTCCCGCGGCAGACGGGACGGGGGCCGCCGAGCCAGCGCTCCCCCGCCTCCGGGTCGGTGATGAACTTCGGGTCGGACAGGTCGAACTCGCTCGCCAAGTCGTCGGATCCGGTACTGAGTTCCGTGGCGGGGGTCTCGGTCATGCGGTCTGCCTCGCTCGTTACTGAGAATGTCGATCGTGCGGATGGTGCTGGGTACGTGGTTCCGCCGCGGGATCAGGAGCTGCGGCTTCGGAGCCCGCTGCCCACGACCTCGGCGGCCTCGGCCATCAGGCGCTCGGCGAGCACGTCGGCGTGCCGGTCCCGCCAGGCGTGCAGCGGGGTGCGGGCCAGCCAGCGGTTGCAGGCGCCGAGCGCCGGTCCGCAGGGGATCTGGTAGTCGGCGACGCGGCCCGGTGTGCCCTCGATCGCCCAGGTGGCCGCCTGGGCGCAGTACCAGCGGAAGACGAGCGCCATGCGCCGCTTGGGGTCGAGGGCGGACTCGGCGGAGTCGCCGAGGCGGGTGAGGACCTCCTCGAAGGAGGCGCCCAGGTAGTCGCGCTCCACCTTCGCGCGCACGGCGGCGGGGACCGCTTCCCACGCGTCGTGGTTGCGCCACAGGTCGTGGAGCTTTCCCGCGCGGGCATGGAACAGCACGCCCTTGCGCAACACCCGTGCGCGGCCGCCCAGTTCGAAGAGGTCTCCGTAGGGCGCGAAGGCGGTGTCGTGGACGTCGGCCTCCTGCAGGAGGTCCTTGGCCGCCGCGCTGGTCCCGCTCTCGGCGGTGCACGCGTTGAGGGAGCCGGTGAGGACGAAGTCGGCGCCCAGGACGAAGGCGGCCGCCGCCGACTCGGGGGCCCCGATGCCGCCCCCGGCCCCGACGCGCACGGCCCCGGCCACGCCGCCGAGCTCCGCGCGCAGTCCGCGCAGCGCGGGCAGCAGCGCCCACAGGGTCGCCATGTCGGAGTGGTCCCCGGCGTCCCCCACCGCGCAGACGTCGTCGGCCAGCGCGACGCGTGCTCCCGCCTCGGCCTCCTCGGCGGTGAGCAGGCCCTCCGCCACCAGCCGGCTGACCAGCGCGGCCGGCGGCGGTTCCAGGAACAGGCGGGCGGCGTCCGGCCGGGTCACCTTCGCCAGTATCTTGCGGGGCACGTGCACGGTGCCGCCCGGAAGCACCCGGGCGCCCGTCAGCCGGTGCCGTACGAGGGCCGGCGTCGCCTCGACGTGGGTGGAGGCCTCCACGAACCGGACGTCGTCCCGGATCAGTACGTCGACCAGCTCGGACTCGGCCCGCGGGTCGAAGGGGTCGTGCGTGACGTTGACCCCGAACGGCGCCCCGGCCGGGACGCGTGCGCGGATCGCGGCGACCGCCGAGGCCACGTCCCGGGCCGGCAGCCCCGAGGCGCCGTAGTACGAGAGCAGTCCGGCCCCGGCCATCCGGGCGACCAGGTCGACGGAGCCGATCCCCTGCCGCATCCCGCCGGCGGCGTAGGCGAGGCGGACGCCGTAGTCCCGCCGGAAGTCCGCCGATCCGAGCGACCCGGCGGTGGCCGTAGCGGCGCGTACGGGCGCGGCCGGCGCTGGCTCGGTACGAACCGGCTGGGCACGGACCGGCTCGGACCGCCCGGGAGCGGCGGGCTCGGCAGCGGGGAGGGGGGTCGCCTCGTCGCGGATCCGGCCGATGAGTTTGGTCAGCACCTGCCCCGGACCGAGCTCACGCACCGTGAAGTCGCCCTGGCCCATGAGGAATCGGACGCTGTCGGTCCAGCGCACGGGTGAGGCGATCTGCCGCCGCAGGGTGGCGGCCACCTCTCCCGTCTCGTAGGGGCGTGCGTGCACGTTGGCGACGACCGGGATCTTCGGCGGCGCGAAGGCGGTGGCGTCCAGCAGCCGGCCGAACTCCTCGGCGGCGTCGGCCATGTACCGGCTGTGGAAGGGCGCGCTGACGTTCAGTGGCGCGCACCGCGCACCGGCCGCCTTCAGCGCGGGCAGCGCCCGGTTGACCGAGTCCGCGGGACCGGCGATCACGGTCTGCGTGGGCGCGTTGTAGTTCGCGATGTCGATGTCGGAGAAGCCCTCGTCGCGCAGCACCCGTTCCACGAGGGCGGCGTCGACGGACGAGACGGCAGCCATCGTGCCGCCCGTGACCTGCCCCATGAGCCGGCCGCGCTCGGCGACCAGGCGCAGGCCCGTCTCGAAGTCGTACACCCCGGCGGCGAACAGTGCGGAGAACTCGCCCAGGCTGTGCCCGAGGACGTAGTCGGGCAGGCGCCCGCCCTCGCCCACGGCCGCCAGCCAGGTGAGGGAGTTGACCACGTACAGCGCGGGCTGGGTGTACTGGGTGTTCCGCAGGTTGCGGCCCGGGTCCTCCAGGCACAGTTCCCGGAGGGAGTAGCCGAGGACGGCGTCGGCGCGGGCGACGAGGTCGGGGAAGCGGTCGAACACCTCCCGGCCCATGCCCTTGGCCTGCGCGCCCTGCCCGGGGAAGACGTGGACGTCGAGCGTCGGTGCGGCGGCGGACCGGTGCGCGGCGGTCGCTGCGGGAGCGCTCACGGGGTTCACCTCGATTCTTGCGGGGGTGGCGGCGAGGCGGGGGCGCGCGTCGAGGACGGCCCGGTACAGCACCTCGTCACGGGCGTACGGGGACAGCAGCGGCAGCACGCGGGAACGGCTGCCCTCCGGCAGGGCGGCCCGCACCAGGTTGGCCATGGACCCGGAGGGCCCGAGGTCGAGGAAGAGCAGGTCATCCCGTTCCAGCAGGGGTCCCAGCGCCCCGGTCAGGTCGAAGGGGTCGCGGAGCACCCGCCACAGGTGCGCGGGGTCGGGTATCCGCACGGTGGCGCCGGTGGTGCCGGAGATCAGCGGGATCGCGGCCGGCTTCATGGTCAGGTCGCCGATCAGGTCCTTGAACACGCCCTCGACCGGGTCGATCAGGGGCGAGTGGAAGGGGAACAGGACGGGCAGCCGCTGGCACAGCGTGCCGGTGGCGTGGAGGTGCCGTTCGATCCGGTCCAGGACCTCGGCGGTGCCGGCCAGGACGAAGTTCTCCGCGGAGTTCACGGCGGCGACGTGGGCCCCCGCGAGGGCCGGATCGCGGTCGGCGAGTCCCGGGTCGGCCAGGACCGCGAGCATTCCGCCCCGCGGGCACTCGGCCTCGAAGACGTCCACCTGGCGCAGCAGGGAGCGCAGGCACTCGTCCGGGTCGACGGCGCCCGCGACGGCCGCCGCCGCGACCTCCCCGAGGCTGGCGCCGAGCACCGCGCCGGGTTCGAACCCGTGGGCCCGGAGCATGCGCGCCAGCGCGTACTCGACCATGAAGATGGCCGGCTGGGTGAGGGAGAACTGCGTCATCGGGTGCTCGGGGCCGCGGCCGGGGCCGTGGATCGCCTCGATCACCGAGTCGCCGCGCACCTCGCGGACCGTCGCGTCCAGGGAGTCGAGGGCTTCACGGAACGCGGCGTCGGCGCCGTAGAGCCACTTGCCCATGCCGTGGTACTGGGAGCCCTGCCCCGCGAACAGGAAAACCGGTGTGAGCATCAGGAGACACGCAGGGAGGACTCGAACACCTTGTGCTGGGTGGGCAGTTGCCCGACCGACTCCACGACGAAGCCGGCCTCCTCCAGGGCGCGCCGCATGGCGGGCTCGTCCAGTCCGGTGGTGCCCTCGTCGCAGGCCACGGCCTGGAACATCGCCCGCCAGCCGTCGATGTCGCTCTCCACCAGCGGCTCCACGACGAGCAGCCGGGCGTCGGCGGGGCTGTCGGCCATGGCGGTGGCGACGGTGCGCAGGATCCGGACGCAGTTGTCGTACGTCCAGTCGTGCAGCACGTTCTTCAGCAGGTAGCGGTCGGCTCCGGCGGGGAGCTCGACGAAGAAGTCGCTCGGGGTGAAGTCGATGCGGGCGAGCACGTCCTGCTTCGCGACCCGCTCCAGGGCCGTGCGGCCCCTGGCGCAGACGCTGGCCCGGTCGGCGACGGTGCCGCGCAGGTCCGAGTGGGCGGCCAGCAGGCCGGGGAGCAGGCCGCCGCTCCCGCCGCCCACGTCGACGACCGTCTTGACGGCACTGAAGTCGTGCAGGGAGAGCAGGCACTGGGCCACCGGCGTCGCCAGGTCGACCATGCCCTTGTCGAACAGGTCCGCCGTCTCGGGGTGGGTCTCCAGGTAGCCGTAGAGGGATTCCCCGAAGATCTCCTGGAAGCCGGACTTGCCGGTCTTCACCGTGTGCAGCAGGCCGGCGAAGGCGTCGTCGTACAGCTCGGCGGCGAGGATGGCGAAGTGGCGCTGGGTGAAGGGGTGGTCCGCGCGCAGCGGCGCGTAGGCCTCGGTCAGCCGGAACTTCTCCCCGTCGCGCTCCAGGACTCCCGGCACGGTGAGCATCTGGAGGAGGCGGTGGAGGATGTCGGGGTCGGTCTCGGTGCGCTCGGCGAGTTCGGCCGAGGTCATCGATCCGCCGTCAAGGATGTCGGCGATCTCCAGGCGGGCGGCGACCGCGAGGGCCCGGGCGAACCAGCCGCTGACGGCGAGCTTGAGGATTTCCATGAGCGCGTCTCTTTCGGTTCCGTCAGGCGAGCCGGCGCAGCCGGTCGGCCAGGGCGGCGGGGGTGGGCGTCTCGAACACGTCGGTCAGCGCGAGCCGGACACCGGTGATGTCCTTGATGCGCTGGGCGAGGGCGACGGCCAGCAGCGAGTGCCCGCCGTTGGCGAAGAAGTGCGCGCCGGCGTCGAGGTCGCTGCGGTCGAGCAGTTCGGCGAACAGGCCGACGACGGTGGCCGTCAGGTCGTCCTGCGCCCCGGCGGCGGAGTCCGCGCCGTGGCCGCCGACGGCCGGGCCGGAGTGCCGGGCCGCCTGTTCGGCGAGGGCCAGGTGGTCGACCTTGTCGCTGCCGGTGCGGGGGAAGGCGTCCACGGCGATGAACCGGTGCGGGACGACCGAGCGCGGGAGCTGCCCGTGCGCGTGGTCCCACAGTTCGTCCACGGCCTCGGGACGGCGCGGGACCCGGACGAACGCGGCCAGATAGCCGTCCGCCCCGGGGTCGCCGACGACCACGACGGCCGCCGCCTCGACGTCGGGGTGGGCGAGCAGGACCGCCTCGATCTCGGCGGGTTCGATCCGGTTGCCGCGCAGTTTGACCTGCCGGTCCCGCCGGCCGAACAGGTCGATCCTGCCGTCGGTGCGCCAACGGGCCACGTCGCCCGAGCGGTGGAAGCGCCCGTACTCGGCGTTCTCGCCGAAGCGTTCCGCGGTCAGGTCGGGCCGCTCGTGGTAGCCGGAGGCGACGCCGACGCCCGCGACGCACAGCTCTCCGCGGAGGCCGACCGGGAGCGGCCTGCCGTGCGGATCGGCGATGAAGATCCGGGTGTTGGCGACGGGAGAGCCGACATCGACCCTTCCACCGTGGCCGGCCGGTACACGGCCGGCGGTCGCCCAGATCGTGCTCTCGGTGGGGCCGTAGACGTTCCACAGTTCGGCGCCGGCGTCGAGCAGCCGGGTGGCCAGTTCGGCGGGCAGGGGTTCGCCACCGGTCAGCAGGACGCGTCCGGCCGTCACCTCCGCGATCTGCTGGGCGACGAGCCGCCACGTCGTGGGGGTCGCCTGCAGCAGGCCGATGTCGTGGCCGGTGACGGCGGCCGCCAGCAGGGTGCCGTCCGTGCGCGCCTCGTCCGGGAGCACCACCGTGTGGCCGCCGTGGAGCAGCGGCATCATCAGTTCGAGCGAGGAGGTGTCGAAGCTGTAGGTGCTGAGCCAGCCGGTGGGGCGCGTGGAGCCGGCCACGCCGAAGCGTTCGGCGTAGTCGACGATGTGGTTGACGAGGCTGCCGTGCCGGATCGGGATGCCCTTGGGCTTACCGGTCGAGCCGGAGGTGTGGATCACGTACGCGAGGGCGTCGGGGTCGGCCTTCACCGCCGCCTCGTCCACCGGCACCTGGGGCACCTGCTCCCAGTCGGTGGCGGGGACGGCGGCGTGGCCCTCCGGGGCGGTGATGCCGGCGCCGACGATGACGACGCGGGCGCGCGTGTCGTCGAGCTGGTAGGTCAGCCGCTCCACGGGGTGGTTCGGGTCGAGCGGCAGGTAGGCCGCGCCGGCGAGCCAGGTGCCGAACACCGAGGCGGCCAGGGCTGCGCCGCGCGGCAGGAGGAGCGCGACGACATCGCCGGGGCGTACGCCGGCCTCGGCCAGCCGGGCGGCCGTGTCGACGGCGGCGGACCACAGGCCGCCGTACGTGGCCGTGCGCTCGCCCTCCCGTACGGCCACGGCCGAGGGGTCGGCGGCGGCGCGGCGGGCGAAGCCGGTGAGCACCGACGGCAGGCCGATCGCGCGATCCGTGGCGTTGGCGGCGTCGATGACCTCGTGGTCGCGGGCCGACCAGGTGGGCAGGGAGGCGATCGGGGTGTCCGCCCCCGTACCCAGCGCGACCAGCAGGGCGTCGTAGCGCCGGACCATCAGTTCCACGTCCGACCGGTCCAGCACCCCGGTGTAGAACGCGGCGCGGACGGTGGCGGTCTCCTGGTTGGCCGAGACGAAGAACTCGAGGTCGAACTGGCTGAAACCGTTCTCGACGACGAGGAGTTCGGCCTCGGCGCCGGCGAGGGTGAAGATGCGCTGGTCCTCGGCGAAGGGGACGTAGTTGAAGACGTGCTTGAACAGCGCGTTGCGCCAGCCGGAGCCGTCGCGTTCGACCATGTCGAGCACGTCGTCGGTCGGTACGTCCTTGTGCGCCATCGCCTCCATGAAGGTCCGCCGGGTCAGGGCCGTGAGGCCCCGGAAGGTGGCGTCACGGTCCAGCAGCAGACGCAGGACGACGAGGTTGCTGTGGTAGCCGACCGCGTCCACCGCCTCGCGCGGGCGGGTGTTGACCGGCGAGCCGATGGTGAGGTCGGGCCCGGCGCCGTGCGCGGCGAGGAGGACCGCGTAGGCGGTGAGGAGCACGACGGACTCGGGCGCCCGCAGCTCGCGCTGGAGGCGGCGTACGACCGCGTGGGCCTCGGCCGACAGGACGTGGGTGACCTCGTCGCCCTGGAGGGTGGTGACGGGCTGGTCGCGCTGCTCGCAGAGGAGTTCCAGGCCCGAGGAGCGGAATCCGGCCATGCGCTGCTGCCAGTAGTCGCGGCTCTCGGGGGACGGTGCGGGCTCGTGCAGGGCGGGCACTTCGGCGGGGGCGGGGTGCCCGCCCTCCAGGACCGCCTCGTAGAGGGCGACGAACTCGGCGCGCAGGATGGCCGTCGACTGCACGTCCGACACGGCGTGGTGGAGGGCCAGGCACAGCACGTCGGCGTCCGGCCCGTGCAACAGCAGGGCGCGTACGAGGGGGCTGCCGTCCGGGGTGAACGGGCGGGCCACGAAGGCCGTCAGGACGGCCGGTTCGTCCTCCGCGCCGCCGCGGTGCTCCGCCTCCTCCAGCCCGACGGTCAGGGACGGCATGACGGCCCTGGTCAGCTCGGCGCCGTCACGCCGGTAGACCGTGCGCAGCACCTCGAAGCGCTCCGTCAGGAGCCGCAGGGCGTGCGTGGTGGCGGCGGTGTCGAGACGGCCCCGCACGCGCAGGGCCAGCGACAGGTTGTTGGCGCCGCTGCCGGGGACCAGCTCGTCGAGGAGCCAGAGGGTGGTCTCCTTGCGGCTCGCCGGTACGCGTCCGGCCGGGCGGCCGGACCCGTCCTGCGCCTCGCCGGCCGTGAGGCCGGCCGTGGCTTCGGCGCTCACGTGTACTCCCCGGGGCGACTTGCCAGGACTCCGCCCACGGCTTCGGCGATGGCGGGGGTACGCAGCAGGTCCCGGTGCTCGACCTCGAAGCGCCGCTCGTCCGCGACCTCGATGGGGGCGACGCCGGGTGTGGTGCGCATCCGGTTCAGTCCGCTGGTCGCACTGGCGGAGGTGACGACCGTGGCCCCCTGCCAGCCGGGGCGCGGGTCGAGACCGGCGGCGGTGGCGAGGTAGGACATGAACGAACCGACCAGCTGGACCAGTTCGCCGGCGTAGTCCTCGTCGAGTCCGGCCCGCCGCAGCGCCGCGGTGCCGATCGGGCGGAAGGCCGCGTACAGGCCGGCGGCGAAGGCGGCCGGGGTGATGTCGGGCTGCGCGGCGAGCCGCTCGGCGGCGCCGGACAGCTCGGCTATCTCCTCCGGGGTCAGAACGGTGGTCATGTTGCCGATGACCCGGCCGAACTGGAGGTGGACGGTGGGCACATCGACCAGTTCGGGGTCGAACAGCACCACACGGGGGGCAATCGGCTGCCGTGCGCCGATCTTCTCGGCGAGCACGCCGGCGAATACGGAGCCCGCACAGTAGCCGAGCACGGCGCGGACCGTGCGACCGGATGCGGCCACCTCGGAGAGCCAGGGCTCCAGGTAACTGTCGTCCAGGGCCGCGGTCTCGGGGTCGCGGACCGGGGCGACGGTCTGCCACAGATCGCAGTCCAGCTTCAGACCGGGCGCCAGATCGGCGAATCCACCCTCGTTCCTCCCCGTCACCGGGAAATCGGCCGCAAGCACGATATCGGTGTCGGCGTCGGATCCTGCGTCCGAAACGATATTCCACACGGTGGGGTTGGGCATATCAAGATCCCCCGAAAGTCAATGTCTCATCGATTTAATTTCTCGACCATCTCCGGCCAGACCAGGCCAGATCCTAGGGTCGCCAATCGACACTGTCCATAAGAAATCGATCATGGCCCGCCCGCCGTTCGACCGGAAAAACTCCGGACCGCAAGGGATTCACGCCAAGGGATTTCGGACACGGGGGAAGCAGTTTCCGCCAACCCGCATCGCCCCCTGACCCCACGTCCAGGGAGTTTCCTGAGACGCACACCCCGTCGAGTAGGCGGGGCCCCGCCTTGGACGCCAACCGGACCCTCCGGGGAGAACTTCCCAACTGCCCCGATTTGCCGCGTGACGGCCACCACACGAGACAGTCCCTGGCGGCAATCGTCGCCCCCGGATCCCTGACGCGACAGAGGCACCGGACGGGGCCGCAGAGTGGCGGAAACGGGGGCCACGGCGGGTGGTACCTCCCCGCCCCCGGTCGCGAGCCTGTCGTTTCGCCAGCTCAACCAAGGCCAGGCGCGGCCCGGTTGCAGCCAATGCTTCCCATCGGAGAAAGCAACTGCCAGCAAGCAACTGCCAGCCGAATTACGCCGGACCGTCCTGGATCACGCACGAAAGTTCAGAGGGGCTGAAAGTGCGGAGCTGGGAGTGGGCGCGAATTACCTGACCGGTGACGGCAGGCTTTCGTCACAGGCCGAGCCCGGGACTCCGGCCTGCCGGAAGGGGCTGTTCCGCTCAGATGACCTTCCCCTCACGGGTATGCCGGGTGCCCCAGCGATTGGCGAGCTGGGCCACCAGGAGCAGGCCGCGGCCGCCTTCATCGAAGGTACGGGCACGGCGCAGATGCGGGGCCGTGCTGCTGGCATCGAAAACCTCGCAGATCAACGTTGCCTGCCGGATCATGCGTAGCCGGATGGGGCCCTTGCCGTAGCGGATGGCGTTGGTCACCAGTTCGCTGACGATGAGTTCGGTGGCGAAGGCCGCGCCTTCGAGCCCCCAGATAAGGCATCGCCATCAGACACCACAATAAAAAGACAAGGCCCAGCCGGTGAGCGCGCACTCCCCTTGGCCAGCAGGCCGCCGCGCCGAGGCCATGAGCGACGATGCTCGCGAATCAGCCACCCCCCGGGGCGACTTGTCGCGCGATCCGCCGGCGCCCCCGGGATACCCACTCCCGCTCTCGGTCGATGACGGCGAGCGTAGCCAGTACCCCGAGCTTGTCGGCGACGAGCCTGGCCCGCCTACCCTAGCCGTTACTCAGAGTCACCCCGATCTCGACCTTGACGCCACGCTCCAGCCGCTCCACGCGGACCCTGGAGCCGGCGGGCCCCACTACGTCAGGGCCCCCAGGGGACACACAGGCCATCCCGCCGACCGGACCCGGCTTGCCATCCCTATCGATATTCGATAGCTTTCCATCGTGATTCGATCAAGGGAGTGGCCTTGGGAAAGCTGACAGTGCTCGCGCTGCGCGCCGTGATGGTGGCACTGCACGCCGGGGCGGTCTCCGCCCAGGCAGTGATGGTGGCAATGCTGACGGGCGCCATGGACGAGAGCATCCTTGTGGACCGCCGCACTCCGGTCCTCGTGATCACGATCCTGGGCGTCGTGACGGTCCAGGTCGTCCTGGTCTGCGTGTGGCGGCTCGTGACGATGGCGCAACGCGGAACCGTGTTCTCCCACGCCGCATTCCGCTACGTCCATCTCGTGATGGGCGCGTTCGTGGCGGCCTCGCTCCTGGTGCTCGCACTCGGGGCGGTCCTGGCGCCTGGCGATGTCGTTCCCCCGGGCGTTGTGGCCCTGCTGGGCGGGGTCAGCCTGGCGATCTTCGGGAACGCACTCATCGTGCTCGTGCTGCGGATGCTGCTCGCACAAGCCGTCGCACGCGACGTCGAGGCGTCGCAGCTGGGGGCCGAGTTGGCCGAGGTGATCTGATGCCGATCGCCGTCGACATCGACGTGATGCTGGCCAAGCGGAAGATGTCCGTGGGCGAACTGGCGGACCGCGTGGGGATCACACCCGCCAACCTGGCGGTGCTCAAGAACGGCCGGGCCAAGGCGGTGCGCTTCACCACGCTCGCCGCGCTGTGCGAGGTGCTTGAGTGCCAGCCCGGAGACCTGCTGCGCTGGGAGCCCGACGGCCCCGGTGACGGGGACAAGGCTGCGCACGAATCCGGAGCATCCGTCCCGGCCGGCTCCCCGCCGCGGTGACCGCAGTCGCGGTAGTCGGCCGCCTGCACACGATCACGAGGCGCGACGCCCTCGACCGTCCCTGCTGCGCGCCCCGCTCCGCCTGATCTTCAGCAAGCCCCCGAGTGACGACCTGACGACGACGTCCGCACACCTCATCGCGGCACGGGCCTGGCCGTAGTGCCCGCCGCCGGTCGGCGCCCGCCGCGCGCACCGTTGACGGACTCCACAACGAACAGAGCAGACATGACGACAGCACGCCTCGCCTACCGCCTCGGGGTCACAGACAGTGCCGACGTACTGGTGGTCGGGGCCGGCCTGGCCGGACTCAACACCGCCACACTCCTCGCCCGACAAGGCCACGACGTGCTCCTGGTCGAACGCCGAACGAACCTTGCCGGCGCGATCCGCACCACAGGAATCTTCGTACGGAAGACACTCGACGACTTCCCGCTGCCCCCCGACTGCCTCGGACCACCGATCCGACGCGTGGTCCTCTACCCCCCTGACCTGCGCCGCCCGGTCAGCCTCACCAGCCCCCGCGACGAATACCGGGTGGGCGACATGGGACCACTGTACGAAGCGACGGCCGCCACCGCGGTCGACGCCGGCGTACGCATCGCACTGGGCACGCGCTACACCGGCCGAGAGGGCAACACCTTCCACCTTGCCGGTCGCGACGGACCGACCACGGTCCGGGCCCGCTTCATCGTCGGCGCCGACGGGGCCCGCTCAAGAGTCGCCCGCGACCTCGCTCTCGACCGCAACCACCACCTGATCGTCGGAGCCGAAGAGGTCTTCGCACTCCCCGGAAGCGATCAGCCACCGACATTCCACTGCGTACTCGACCCCTCACTCGCCCCCGGCTACCTGGCCTGGGTAATCAACGACGGGCAACACGCCCACGTCGGAGTCGCAGGCTATGCCGACCGCTACCCGGACGGTCTTCGCCGTGCGATGGAGCAGTTCAGCGCCTCAGCGCCCGGACTGACCGGCATCGAACGTCCCGAGAAGGTGGAGCGGCGCGCAGGTCCCATTCCCGTCGGCGGCCTGCTGCGCCGGATCAGCTGCGCCGACGGACTCCTCGTGGGGGATGCGGCAGGCGCGGTCTCCCCGCTCACCGCCGGCGGCCTGGACCCGTGCCTACGGCAGTCGCAGCTCGCAGCCGAGGTCCTCCACGACGCACTGCGCACCGGAAATCCGGACACGATGACCCACTACGACGGAGCCGCGCTCCGCCCCCACTTCCGCGGCCGACTCATGCTGCGCGGGATATTGGCCCGCGTACGGACGCCTGCCACAGCAGCAGCGGGATTCACCCTGCTACGCACACCGTTCGGCCGGGCCGCGGCAAGCCGAGTCCTCTTCGGCGACAGATCCTTCCCCGACCCCACACCCAAGTGAACTCACCGACCGAAAGGCCACATCATGCCCACCTTCCCCATACCGGCACCCACGAAGCTCATCACCACGATGGCGGGGCTGGCTGTCGCCTGCGGACTCCTGACGGCTTGTGGTGCCGAGAGTTCCGACGTGACGTACAAAGCCTGGACCGAAGGGGGCAGCCTGCAATCCGTCAGGCACGACTACGTCGATGGCCTCAACGGCGCGGTTAGCACGCCGGCCAAGGTGAGCGGAGCAACATGGAGCACCCAGGAAGACGGCGGGCACTCTCCACGCATCAAGGTCGTACCTACCGGCAAAGGCGTGGCGCACTGCCTCCTGAAGGAAGGCGACCGCGTTCTGGACCAACAAAAGGGAGCAGCAGGCCAGCCGGTGACGTGCTCCGCCAAGCGGTAGCGCACGCCCTCCGCCCACTTCCCCGCCACCCACAAATGATCGCGTCAACGGCCTCAAGCCCCTGAAGCGGCATGTGTTCGGCAGCACCCGCTGTACCGCTCCGGAGGACGGACGAGCGCCCGCCCGCGCCGGAACCAAGGCAGAAGTGGAGCCGGACCCTTCCGGCTCCACTGACCCTGCCTGCGCCACCCCCGCTGCTCCTTCCGTCCGCAGGGAACGGAGGGAGCAGCACGGCCCCGGAGTATGAGAGCGAGCGATGACGAGATGCCGCAGCTCAAGCTGCCGCAGCACTCGGCGAAATCGCCGTGGTCCGATCGCCGACGACAGAGTGCGGTGCACGGATGCACACACCTTGCCCCACATAAAGCTTTTTTGCTATCGATAGACATGCATAAAGCGACTCAGCATGATCAACAACGCCAAACCCTCATCGGTCTCGACGGACTTCCGGCTCTGACTTACGTCGAGGGCACTCGCGACGGACATCCCTGTGCCGAACTCGCCGAGGTAGTGGGACCCGATCCTGTCCCGGCCATCCTCGCCGACATGTCAGGGTGGGCCGTTTCAGGATCTGTAGAACTTGGCGAACAGCTGATCCAACGCGGCGCCCGCATCATGCGGCACGCGCACAGCATGCGCCGCGACCTGATCGCCGACCCTCCCCAGCCCGAGTGGTCGACCATCAGCCTGCCGGACGGACTCCGCCTCGCCCCCTGCGACCGTCAAGCCGCCGACTTGTTCCCGGCATGGCGTGCCGCTTTTTCTCCCGAGCATGCGGATCACCACCACGGAAGCGACCAGCACGCCCTCGACACAAGCCTGACCCCGCTGCTCGCCGGCGAAATACTGGGCCCGGTCATGCCCTGCAGCGTGCTGGCGGTTGATGAAGCAGACCACGTGATCGCCGGAGTCGTCGTCACTGACCGTGACGGCCTCACGTGGATCGCCAACGTCTTCCGCCAGCCGGATTCCCGTTACGCCGGTCTTGGCTCGGTGCTCCTGCGTCGCGTGCTGGCAGGCACCGCATCTCGCGGTCTGGCAGAAATCGCGCTGGCGGTGAGTGACGCCAATCCCGCCCGTGGCCTTTACGAAAAGCTCGGATTCCAGCTCACACGTACTTCCCTCACCGTCCTGGTTCCCTGACCCCGAGGCCCAGCCACACGTTTGCATTCATGGCGGACCTCCACCAGCCCACCCCGCCCGACCGCGTTCACCGCCCACGGCCTGGTCCAGGAGACGCTCGCCCGCCCCTGTCCATCGCCGCAATTAAGCCGGTGCTCACCGATTGGGGTTCCAGCGCCCGAATCCGGCGATCAGCTCCCCCGCCGCGTCCTCGCTCAACCTGAGAGTCGCATGTCGTCAGGTCCTGGACGGGCTTCGTGTGCGTCAAGTTCGATCGGCGTCAGTTCGAAGTCATGTGAGGCGCGCCCAGCCAGCCGTTGATGGCGAAGCGGCTGTCCTCGGGCTGCTTGGTCGGGCAGCTGACTTTCCGTACCTCGTGCCAGGCGGAGGGGCGGAAGAACACGATGCTGTCGTGTTCGGGCTCCCAGTCCCGCCAGGTGCGATCCTCCCAGGACACGGAGCCCTCGGTGTGCAGGGGCAGGGCGATATCGAATACACGCAATTCACCGCCCGTGAAGGGCCGGGGTGTGCGGTGCACGAAGTACACGAACTTGAGCATGCGCTCCGGGTGGAACTCAGGCGTGCTGTCCTGGTGCGGCGCGTAGAAGTCACCGTCGTTGTACGAGATGAGGCCGTAGGTGGGTTCGGTGCCCTGGCAGGAGACTCCGAGTGTGTGCTCGACCGCTTCCTGCACCTCGTCGATGCACGACAGCAGCTCGGGTACGGCGAAGTCGTGGCCCGACCGGGACCGCCAGATATCGCGGTTCACCTGCCGGTCCGGCCCGATCGTGGAGGGGGGCATGAGGCCGTCCGCGGCGGCCATGGCGCGTCGCAGGACCGCTGCGGATGTCTGTTCGCCGAGGAAGTTGGTGATGCGGCAGACCGTCACCGGGAGCCGCCACAAAGCGTCCGTACACACCGGCGAAGGTTCCGCCGTCGCCTCATGTGCCGTTGTCGCGGTGTCCTGCGTGGTCATCGATACCTGCCTTCGCTAGGGGATAAGCCGAGCTGCACAGCCGGCTCACCGAGGAGGCATTGGTGGCTTAGTCCCTGCCACTAACGCTCAAGGGGGCGGGGCGTGAAACCACGCGGCCGGAACGTGGCCCACCACGGCACTTCGACCGAAGCGTCACCGCTCGGCTGTCCAACGCGGTCACCCTGTGACTGTCACGGTCGTCACCGGCGTGGCCGGTGATCCGGCGGCCCCCATCCACTGGGGAAACGAGGCACCTGGCGAGGAGTCACTCCGCGGTCAGGGGCCTGAAGTCAGATGGTGACGTTCCACTGATCCGTTCGTTGATTTCGGCGTGATCGACCCATCCTCTGGATCCATGGGTGTCTGTACCTGTCGGCCGGGCGCCACCGTGTGGCTCACGGGTCTACCGAGTTCAGGAAAGTCAACGATCGGGAACTCCCTGGCCGAACTGCTGCGAGCGGATTCTCGCCGGGTGGAGGTCCTGGACGGCGACGAGAACCGTGCGCTCCTGTCGGCCGGTCTCGGGTTCTCCCGGGCCGACCGGTGCGTCAACGTGCAGCGCGTCGGTCTGGTCGCGGAGGTCCTCGCCCGCAACGGCGTCATCGCAGTGGTCCCGGTCATCGCCCCCTACGCGGACAGCCGTGCCGCTGTGCGAAAACGACACGAGCAGTCCAGCACGCCCTACATCGAGGTGCACGTGGCCACCCCCCTCAAGGTCTGTGCCGGGCGCGATGTCAAAGGCCTCTATGCCCGGCAACTTGCAGGCGAGATCTCGGGTCTGACGGGCGTTGACGATCCGTACGAGCCGCCCCCGGCACCGGACCTGCGGGTCGACGCGCACCTGCAAAGCACCGAGGAGTCAGCCGAGATGGTGTACGAGCTGCTGATCGCAAGGGGAGTGACCCGGCGGTGACCGTCGAGGCCCTGGCGGCGGTGGCCACGGAACTGTCGCATCTGGACGTCCTGGAGTCGGAGGCGGTGCACATCATCCGGGAGGCGGCAGGCGAGTTCGAGCACACCGGGTTGCTCTTCTCCTCGGGCAAGGACTCCTGCGTCATGCTGCATCTCGCGCTCAAGGCGTTCACTCCTGCGCGCATGCCCTTCCCACTGCTCCACGTGGACACGGGGCACAACTTTCCCGAGATCATCGACCACCGGGATCGCGTGGTCGCCGCGCACGGGCTGCGTCTGTATGTCGCGTCCCTCCAGGAGTACATCGACGACGGCCGGCTGCGCGAACGCCCTGATGGCACCCGCAACCCCCTGCAGACCCTCGCCCTGCTCGACGCCATCAGGCATCATCGCTTCGACGCGGTCCTGGGCGGCGGCCGCCGGGACGAGGACAAGGCCCGCGCGAAGGAGCGGGTCTTCTCCCTCCGCGACGAGTTCGGAGGCTGGGACCCGCGGCGGCAGCGCCCCGAGCTCTGGCAGCTTTACAACGGCCGGCATGCACCCGGCGAACGCGTCCGTGTCTTCCCGTTGTCCAACTGGACGGAACTCGACGTCTGGCAGTACATCGCCCGAGAGGACATCGTGCTTCCGTTCCTCTACTACGCGCATCAGCACGCGGTTTTCGCCCGGGACGGCATGTGGTTGGCACCGGGCAGCTGGGGCGGGGCGCGCAAGGGCGAGCAGGTCGAGCGCCGACTTGTGCGCTACCGCACGGTCGGCGACATGTCGTGCACCGGTGCGATCGAATCGACCGCCGTGACCGCGGAACAGGTGATCGCGGAGATCGCGGCCTCTTCGCTGACCGAACGTGGCGCGCCCCGGGCCGACGACCGACTCTCGACCGCCGCGATGGAGGACCGCAAACGCGAGGGGTACTTCTGACCATGACCACCCCGGACGCTACTTCCCTCTTGTCCTTCGCAACCGCGGGGTCGGTGGACGACGGCAAGTCCACTCTGGTGGGTCGGCTTCTGTGCGACACGAGGTCGGTGCACACTGATCAACTCGCCGACATTGAACGTGCATCGCGGGACCGAGACGGGACGGAGCCCGATCTCGCCCTCTTCTCCGACGGGCTGCGGGCGGAGCGCGAGCAGGGCATCACCATCGATGTCGCCTACCGCTACTTCTCGACGCCGCGACGACGTTTCGTCCTGGCCGACACCCCGGGCCACGTCCAGTACACCCGCAACATGGTCACCGGCATTTCCCACGCAGACCTCGTGGTCATCCTGGCCGACGCGCGCAACGGTGTGGTCGAGCAGACCCTGCGCCATGTAGCGATCTCCGCGCTGCTTCGCGTCCCCCAACTGGTCCTGGCCGTCAACAAGATGGATCTTGTGGACTGGGACGAGCAGACATTCGCCGGGATCGCGCGGAACTTCACTGAACACGCCGCGATCCTCGGCGCGCGGGAAGTCACCGCCATCCCCATCTCAGCGCTTACCGGTGACAACGTCGTGAGCCCCTCCTCCCGCATGACCTGGTATCGAGGGCCCAGCCTGCTGAGCCACCTGCAGACCACCCCCGCCCGACCCGACCTGTCCAAAGGCCCGACACGCTTCCCGGTCCAGTACGTGCTCCGCTCCGGAACGACCACGTGTCCCCAGCGGGGATACGCGGGCCGGATCGCCTCCGGCCGGTTCCGTGTCGGCGAGGCCGTGACAGTCCTCCCCTCCGGACAGTGCACGACGATCGACGCGATCGACGTACTGGGTAGACCCGTCGACATCGCCCGGGCCCCGCAGTCGGTCACCCTCCGACTCGCCGGACAACTCGACGTCCCCCGCGGCGATCTCATCGCGTCCGGACACGATGTGCCCCGCACCACACGGGAGGTTCGCGCCACCGTCTGTCACCTGCACGATCACCCGCTCCGATCCGGTGACCGCCTCCTGCTCAAACACGGCAGCCGGACGGTCCGGGCCCTCGTCACGGAGATCATCGACCGGCTCGACATCGCCACGTTGGAGCAGCGCACCGGCTCCGGCGAACTGCGGGCCAACGACATCGGCACGGTGCATCTGCGCACCTCCGAACCGCTCGCCTTGGATGCCTATGCCCACTCACCGCACACCGGCTCTTTCGTGCTCATCGAACCCGTCCGGGGCGATACCTACTCCGCGGGACTGTGCTGGCGGCAGCTGAAGATCTCAGCACAGCGTTCGAGGGGAATCCTCCCCGGGCTCGGAAACCGCCTAACCGCATCCCCGTAAATGACCTTCGTTGCGGTCGCCGGGCAACGGCCGGCTGACGGCGACGACGAGTCGGGGCTCGGCGTCGATGACGACACGGGGCGACCAACAGCACCCGGGCCTCCAGCCGCAGGTACCAGGGCCGGCCCTGGCTGACCAGGTCGACGCCCTCGCGCCACAACGCTGAGATCAGCCCACCGAACTGACGCGGGCTGAACCCGCCGAACGGTGCTGTCCAGGACGGCTCGGCTCCAACTCCGTGAGCACACCAACCACATCAAGAACATCTGGACCGTGAACAGCAGTTACGGACAGCCCTCAGGCAGCGCCTTCCGCGCCGTGCCAGAGCGAACACCACTGAAATCGACCGGCCCGCCCCCAAAGAAACAGGAGAGAACGCCTTGCACCCGCATCAGCAGCACAATCCAGAAGTGATCGACCCCGCAGACAGTGTCGACCACTTCGTCTTCTCCCCGTCCTCCTCCTATCCCAAGCCGTACGCGCGGCTGTTCGACCGGCACGGCACTGAGGTCCACACCTGGAGCAATGATGTGGCCCAAATGCCCGTGGAGGAAGATCCGCCAAGCTTCATGCGGGGCTGGAACCACGTCGAAGTCGGCCCCGACGGATGCCTGTTCGCGATTGTCCCGATGCGCGCGCTGCTCAAGTTGGATGTCTGCTCCAACCTGGTCTGGCAGGCCGACGTCTCCGCACACCACGACGTAGCCCTCGCGCCTGGCGGTGGAGTCTACGTACTGACCGAAGTCCCGCGGCAGATCAGCGTGGACGGCCGCGCCCGCACCGTCGTGGATAACGCTGTCACCGTATTGGACGCGTCCGGCCGGCAGGTCCGCGACATCTCGCTGCTCGATGTCCTCTCCACCGACCCCGCGTTGTCCGCCATGGTGCAGGACCAGGTGGCCCGCAGGCACAATCGCTTTGAGCGGGCAGAGTTGGTACTCGATGCCGAGCAAGCCGCATTGCTGGCATCCGGCACCTACAGCGGACCGCAGAGCCGTGCGCTGCAGGTGCTGCGACAGCTGATGGGAGAGCCGTGCGACGTGCTGCACACGAACACGTTGGAAATCCTTGAGGCGCACCCGGCCGGGCTGTGGCAGCGCGGCCATGTCCTCGTTTCGATGCGGAACCTGGATCTCGTGGCAGTCCTCGATCTCGACACCCCGAGGGTGCTGTGGTGGTGGGGCCCTGGCGAGCTGTCCGCGCAACATCAGCCCTCGGCGCTGCCCAATGGCAACGTGCTGGTCTTCGACAATGGAGTGGCGACAGGGGTCTCCAGAGCCCTGGAAGTTGACCCCACCAGCAGCACCATCATCTGGGAATACCGTGCCTCGTCCTTCACGGCGTGCGCAGGCGGATGCGAGCTGCTGCCGAGCGGGAATGTCCTGGTGACGGAGGCTCAGGTGGGGAGGGCCATCGAGGTCACCCGCGACCAGCAGATCACCTGGCAGTGGAGGACGGCGAAGCTGTCCTCCGGACCGCTGACCAGCCGCGCGACGCTCTACCGCGTGGCAGGAGTCCCCTGGGCGACCGTCGAGCAGATTCTTCGCCACCAGCCAACACCCGCCTCGACGCCAGGCGCCAGCGAGCTCCAGGTGTGCCTCTGACCGGTGCCCAACCCATACCCGACCCGTGCGCCGGGATCGCACAACAGCAGCGCTGTGCACGCCACCGCTTCTCAGCCAGTGTGAACCGCCCGGGGAGCAGCCAAGACCAGGAAGGAGCCGGTCTTGGCTGCTCCCATAGGTACCCGGGTGACGCGAAGACGCCGGTCGTTGCGGTCTGGAAGGCCGCCGCTCGGCCGCTACAGCTTCACCGCCTCCACCCCGGCCGCCGGCGCCCTGCGCCCGCTGCGCGACCCGGACGCCCCAGAACTGGACGAGACGACGACGGCGGGCAGGAGTGAGTATCAGGAGCCGATCGGATCAATCCGTGACGGGCAGGCACTCGGCGAGCAGGGCGACGATGTCATGCCAGGCTCGCTGTGCGTGCCGTGGGTGGTAACCGACGCCGGGACGCACGGTGTGGTCGACCGTTGGATGGTGGAAGGCGTGCAGGGCTCCTCCGTAGACCACGAGGCGCCAGTCGACGCTCGCGGCCTGCATCTCTGCGGTGAACGCGTCCCGTTGGGCGGGCGCCATGATCGGGTCTTCCGACCCGACCCCGGCCCATACCGGGCAGCGGATGCGCGCCGCCTCGCCCGGTCGGCCCGTGATCAGCCCGTTGACTGTCGCGATCGCGCGCAGGTTGACGCCGTCGCGCCCGAGTTCCAGAGCGACGGCGCCCCCGGTGCCGTAGCCGACGGCGGCAATCCGGTCGGGGTCGGTTCGCGGTTCGGTGCGCAACACGTCGAGCGCCGCTTGGCCGATGCCTCGCGTCCGGTCGGGGTCGGCGAGCAGCGGCATGCAGCGGGCCAGCATCTCCTCGGGGTCCCCCAAATAGCGCCCACCGTGAAGGTCGAAGGCCAGCGCTACATATCCCAGCTCCGCGAGGGCATCCGCTCGGCGGCGCTCGACATCGCTGAGCCCCGTGCCCTCTGGTCCGAGCAGCACCGCGGGCCGGCGGTCGACACCGGCCGGGAGCGCGAGGTACCCGATCATCGTCAAACCGTCGGCCGGATACTCGACCGTGCGCGTCGTAATCGTTGTCATGAGTCTGGACGGTAATGACCGTTGCGCCCGCTCGGGGTGGCGTTCACCGATGGCAGACAGCAGTCTGTCCCGACTACAACACCCGGACGCGCCTGCTGCCTGTCGGCAAACGATCGATTGACGACAAATAGCCTGACGGGTCTCCACCGGGGCGTGAAGCGCCCGGCTCCCCGGTGCACATCCGGTGAACACCGAGGCGCAAGGTCGCCACGGGCGACGAACGCCCCCAGCATCGCGGAACAGCGATGTTGGAGGCGTTCGCGCGTCGGGGCGCAAATCTGTGGCCTTGTCCCTCAGCGGGGGTTTGGGATTTCCGGGCGGCACAGCCAGCCGTTGACGGCGAAGCGGCTGTCCGCGGGCTCCTTGGTCGGGCAGCTGACCTTCCGCACCTCGTGCCAGGCGGTGGGGCGGAAGAACACGATGCTGTCGTGTTCGGGCTCCCAGTCCCGCCAGGTACGGTCCTCCCAGGACGCGGCGCCCTCGGTGTGCACCGGCAGCACGACATCGAACACCCGCAGATGCCCGCCCTGAAAAGGGCGCGGTGTGCGATGCAGGTAATACACGAACGTGAGCAAGCGCTGTGCGGCCGGCCCGGGACCGGTGTCCTGATGCGGTAGATAGAAGTCGCCGTCGTTGTGCACATTGAGGCCGTAACTGGGCTCGGTGCCCTCACAGGACACTCCCAACGTCTGCTCGACCGCCTCCCGTACGTCCTCGATGGCCGACAGCAACTCAGGCACCGCGAAGTCACCATCCGACCGCGACCTGCGCATCGCCGGATCCACCTCCCGATTGACGCGAACCGTGGAAGGCGGCAAAGCACCCGAAGCCGAGGCAATGGCGCGCTCCAACAAGGCGCCGGACGCGCGTTCGCCCAGGAAATTGGAGATGCGGCACACCGTCACCGGCAACCGCCACAGCGCATCCATGGACACCAACGACGGTGCCTCCGACGCCTCAACAGTGGTGTCCGACCGTGCCATGGTCGCCTCGGAAGTCATGCTGCCTACCCTCAACAGTCAGAATCGGTGAACCGCCCTCACAGCCGGCCCACGCAAGGGAAAACGGAATGGATGGCGCCGCCGATAACCCACCCAAGTGTCCGGTGAACCAAAGGCCACGCTCGACCGAAAGCACCCTGGACGCCCTTCGGGATCTCCGGCGGCCGTGCCTCCCAGAACTTCCCCGACCAAGTGTCCGCGCTATCACAGCAGACACGTCATGCCATCACGGTGACGTGGCCAATGATCGGCTGGCCCCTCGCCATATCGACAACGACCCATCTGGCGGGACGTTACTCCAGAGGGATTCGCCTTCACTCGTGTGCCACTCCGCCGACCGGGGGCGGGTCCTGTCCAGCATGGTTGGCATTCCGTCTGGACGGGGTACTTCACTGGCACCGTCAGCCACATACCGAACAGCCCATCGATGCTTCCTCCACCATGCGCCATTGAGCAGAACAGGTGAATCGACGGAGCCATTCGCACCCTGTTTCTTCGCTGCTCGTTGTGGGTCTGTGGTCTCATTGACAGGACCGCATTGCTGACCAAGGAGGGATAATGCTCAGGCAGGCCGCCTATATCGTAGCTGCGGCGAGCGGGCTCTTGCTCGCGGACGCAGGCTTGGCCATTGCCGACTCGGGCGCCCACCACGCCCGTGGAGTTCACCATGTCCAGGTGAACTCCAACAACATCGATCAAGAGTCTCACAGGGTGTACAGGGACTCCCACGATGTTATTCAAAACAGCCGCACCAGGGTGTGTGCCATCGCCACCGGTTCAATGGCGCCGAACTCGTGTGGCAGCACGAATGTCTACCACCCCGTCATCTTCGGCGACGTGCTCGGGGCAGTACTCTCCCCCGGTGCCGCCGTTCCCCTTCTCTAGGGGACGCTGACCGTGAGCCTGGGGACTCCTCCTATGCCCCAGCGCTGAGGTCCGGAGGTCCGCAGTCCACCGACTGCGGCCATTCGGACCTGACTGGCCATTACTTACCAGCACTCATTTCACCTCGTCATCGTGTTGCCGTCAGCCAATGCGGTGAGGTCAACGCCAGCGAACAATCAGTCCAGGTGTGACGTGCGTTGCGGAATATGCAGAGACATAACTTCATCGATGCTGGCCCGCCAGTGCAGGAATTTGCATGCAACATTGCATCAACACCGCCATGTTGGCCATGAGCACTTGCCGACCCACCAGATCAGTCACCTCGGCTCACGATCCGTCCCTGCGCGAGGCCACCAGATATCACAGGACCACCACTCACGAGCTCATGTGAGTGCAGCTGTTCGGTGAGCGGAGCAGTAAGGGCAATTTGCCTCACAGCGCGCTAACCGCCGTATTGCTCGTTGCTGGTACAGCCACAGCGCTGGCAGGGCGCCGGTGAGTTCGCGATGGCAGCCAAGGTCCGGGGGCCGATTCCAATCCGTTGAGGATCACCGCGGCGCCTTCGCCAAGCGACCGCACCGGACGCATGAGCATCCATTCCGGTTGCCGGCGGTGGCCAGCGTGGCCGCCCGGGCTGGCTCGGGATGATCTTGAGCTGGCGGGGCGGACCACGGGATCCACTCCAAGTCCGACGACGCGTAAGGGCCCGTGGGTCACTGCCCAGCCGCCAGAGGCCGAGAAGTGAGTCGATCTCAAGCGCATAAGGCGCCATCACATTTCCGGATCCGTCGGCGACGCCGGTGCCGGATCTGCTGCAGCGTGACTTCACTACGGCCGAGCTGAATGATTAGCACGTTCGCCCTCGCCGGTCCGAGCACCGCTGCGGTTAGGCGAGATATCCAAAGTGTACCGATTCGCACTCGGTCGATATCAGCGTAGTGGGAGAAGATGCATGAAACTGACAAGACTCGGCACGTTTTTGGGCGCAGTTGTGGAGGATTACAAACTCGACACGGCCGACCCTGATCTGGCTCTCACCGTCCGGGAGTTGCTGCTGAAGCACAAGGTCGTCTTCTTCAAGCGGCAGCATCTCGATCAGCACCAATTCGTAGAAGTCGCCAAAGCGCTCAGCACATCGCTCGGCGCTGTCGACATCCACCCCTTCAAGTCCCACAGAGACCCGATCGTCAGAGGCCTCTCACCGCTCCAGCCGTACAGTGAGTACCCGGAGATTGTCGGCGTCTACCACGATGAGTCGACCACGAGGAACATCAACCGCTGGCACAGTGACCTCACCTGGCGTGAGGCTCCCCCGTTCGCCTCGATTCTCCGAGGCCTGGTGATGCCGCCCCTGGGTGGCAACACTTGCTGGGCCGACATGGCAAGTGCCTACAAATCGCTCGATGACTCGACCAAGGCCCGCATCCAGGAGATGCGGGTTGTCCACAACTGGGCTCAGAGCTTCCAGGGCGACTGGGCGCAGGGCTTTCAGATGGTGTTCGGTTCTAACCCCGAACTCCTCAAGGAC
Organism: Streptomyces kronopolitis; assembly: GCF_014646275.1. Classification (GTDB taxonomy): domain Bacteria; phylum Actinomycetota; class Actinomycetes; order Streptomycetales; family Streptomycetaceae; genus Streptomyces; species Streptomyces kronopolitis. Next base: position 438,610 of record NZ_BMND01000001.1, on the reverse strand, counting down.
ATGAACGAGAAGTATCCGCCGTGCTCCCACCCGCTGGTACTCACTCACCCCTTCACAGGCGAGACTGTCCTTTTCACCAATCAGGTCACAGCCACCCACGTCGAAGGCATGTCCATCGAGGAGAGCCGAGAGCTGCTCGACGAACTGCACCGACTGCCCGCACGGCCTGAGTTCCAGTGCCGGTTCGCGTGGGAGGAAGGCGACATCGCACTCTGGGACAACCTGGCGACCCAGCACTACCCGGTCGCCGACTACTGGCCACACCAGCGCAAGGTTGAGCGCATCACCTTCGAAGGCGTCACGCTCTGACGTCCGTCGGGGTCTGTACCGGGCAACTGCTCGTCTCACGGGGCCCCTCGACGGACAGTGGCAAAAACAGGCTGACCACTCCCCGGCGCAGCACCAGGCCGCCTCCCGCCAAGGCGAGGTCGTGGGCGACTCGCCAACTGGGGATCTACACGGTGCGGGAGGTGGTGCCCAACTGGCGCTTGCTGTATCTGAAGGCGGCGCAGGCGCTGGTAGAAGCGTTGGCAGGTTCGTCCAGAGGTGGAGCAGACGATGGGGTGACTGGACGAGCTGCACCGTCTGTTGGACGAGCCGGCCGGAGAGAACCTGGCAGTGGCGCTGTTGGAGGTGTTGGAGCGGCCCGTCCCGGTGGCAGCTGTGGCAACGTCGTGGCCGGAGAACTATCACGCGTGGGTGGATGGTTGACGGGCCGGTGGCCTCCACCGGCCGGTGTGGCAGGAGCTCCTGCGCCGGGCCGCTGCCGATCCCTCTTCGTCCGCGATGGCGGCAGCTGCCGGGGCTGAGAGGGCGGTGACTCAGACTCCGGCGGCCGCCCGCCGCACGGCCGACTTTCCGCCGGATCGGACCGCCAGACGCTCACCTCCTGGCTTCAGCGGCATCCCGGGACGAGATCGTCTGGCGGTACCGGGTCAGGTCCCACGCCACGGCGGTCGGCACCGCCGCTCCGGACGTGATCCAGACCGCGGACCGCTTCCCTCTGCGGCTCAACCTGTGCACGACAGCTGAGAATGGCGTCGACGCACACCGTCGGTTCCTCATCCCGCCGCCGCAGGACGAGGCCGAGCGGGACGTGACGAAGCAGTCCGTCGACCGCCGGCGATCGAGGGCAAGCGGGCGGCAAACACGCGAGGCCACTTCGTCGCGGTGCGCGAGATGTATGGCATGGGTGTCGCCTGCGAGTGATCGCCAAGACACTGCACATGGATCGCAAGGTGGTACGCAAATACGCGAGTACCGCCATGGTCGAGGAACTGATCTGCCCGCCGCGGCAGAGCCGCAGGATGCTGCAGCCCTGGGCCTCGTTCCGCAATTTGCACCGGCAGGAGAGCTGCACCGACAGCGAACGCCGGCTTCTTGAGGCCAACGCTGCGGCCATCGTGGCTTCAGCCGCAGCGTCCGAGGTGGTTGGAGCCCCTGCGCTCCGCGGACGCCCCGTCGCCCAAGTGGACCGCGGCGCCCACCGTCCGGCAGGTCGTCGGCGGGCTCACCCGCCACCCCGACAACCTCGTCTCCAGCCAGCAGCTCCTCAAGCGCCTCGTGGTCCGCTGCACCGAACTCGGCGCTCTGACACGGAACATCGGGGGCTTCGCCAGCACGATGACGAATCTCGACGGCCACCTCCTACCGAGCTGGATCACTGCGACTGAGCAGAGCGAGCTGCCCCCTACGTAGCTCCGCCCGCAGCCTCCGCAAGGACCACGACGCCGTGACCAATGGCTCGCCCCTCTGCCCCTGCCCAAATTGAGCGGCACGGTCTAAGGCAACGTCAACTGCGGTCATTCCTCGAACGCCAAGGCTACGGACCTGCCAACCTCGACCTCCTCCGACGCCACATCCTTCTCACGCCGTGAACGGCCACGCTCGACGAGCCCGAAAAGCTGATCAGAGCTGAACTGCTCACCGTCAGCCGCGAACCGCTACAAGGTCGGCTCCCCTGCAGGAAGTCTGACGAAATGAAACATGCCACCAGCGCTCCTGGCAGCCGGTGGCACTTCCCTGGCATCGTCAGCTGCCTCGAGCGGTGAATCGCCCTGCCCCGTCAGGTGTCGTAAGCGGAACAGGTGAATTGAGAGGGCCATTCGCACCTTGACGTTTGTCTGGTCGTTGTGAGGTCTGTGGCTTCAACACAGGCCATATCGCCTATCAAGGAGGGACATTGCTAAGGCAAGCTGCCTATATTGTGGCCGCGGCGGGCGGGCTTGTGCTCCCGGACGCAGGCTGGGCCATTGCTGACTCGGGTGCTCACCATGCTCATGGCGTTCACCATGTCCAGGTGGACTCCAACAATATCGATCAACAGTCTCACAAGATTCACAGGGACTCTCACGACGTTACTCAGCGTCGGCACAGCAACCTGTGTGCTATCGCCTCCGGAGCGATGGCGCCGAACTCATGTGGCAGCACGAACTCTTACCACCCGGTCGTCTTTGGCGACCTGCTCGGGGCGGTGCTCTCCCCCGGCACTCCTGGGCCCCCCGGTACCCCTGGCACCCCCGGCACCATCGGGCCCCCCGGCACCCCCGGTACCCCCGGGTCGGACGGTGCCAAGGGCGATGCAGGAGCCCCCGGGCCCCCCGGGCCCCCCGGCCCCCCTGGCCCCTCCTGGTAGGGGGACGGATGACCTCGGACCCTGGCGGCTCGCTGCACGGGTCTCGGTCCTGAGGTTCGAAGCTTCGCCGTGGGCTGCGGAGCTTCGAACCTGGTCCACCTGTTGAGGTTCAGCGTGGCGCCGTGAGTCTGATTTGCCTCGTTTCGTGTTCGCCCGATCGTGATGCTGATCATCGTCGGAGCCGCTTGGCGAGCATGTGCACGTTGAGCTGCGGGACGGGGAGAGAGCTGTACCTCAACGACCTATCGGGCAGGCGGCCTTCTATCAGGATCCGGGCGGGCCGTCAGCGGCGCTTCCTGTCAGCTGACTTCCCGGCCTGGTCAGCGATGTTCCATTACTTCTGACTGTGGCGTGAGAGGGGCTGGACCAGCGGATCCAGGAACTCCTGCGCTGCCAGGTGCGGGAAAAGGCCGGCCGCCGATTAGAGGACGCGTCTCGCGTGATCATCGCTACCCAGTCGGCCCGCGCCGCGGCAGGTGTCTGGAGGACCACAACGGGGCGGGATGTGAACAAGAAGGTGTCATGAATCTGCAAGAAGTCCATGTCGTCACCGTCGCCAGCGACGAAAGCCGGGCCCAGGCCTTGTTTGTTTCCGCGGCGCGGATGAACATCGCCGTCACCAATCTGGGCCGCAACGTGGCTTGGCACGGGGGCGACATGACGGGCCCCGGTGGTGGACAGAAACTCAATTTGATGAGGACGTTTCTGGACCGCTGTGCCGACACGGACATCGTGCTGTTTGTCGACGGCTACGACGTGCTCCTGACACAGTCGCTGGAGCAGATGCTGAAGCGCTTTGCGCGTTTCCAGGCCGACATCGTCTTTGGCGCCGAAAAAATCTGCTGGCCAGACCAGCAGGTCGCGCCGCGCTTCGCCGAGACCGCGAGCGGCTACCGATTCCTCAACAGCGGCGTCTACATGGGCTACGCCTTCGCCTTGAAGGAATTTCTCGCCCCGCCCATCGCCGACGCGGCGGACGACCAGTTGTACATGCAGTACCAGTATTTGCACTACGAGGACTCGCACCTGCGACCCGCGCTCGATACCCGGGCCGAACTGTTCCAGTGCCTGTCAGCGGCCGGCGCCGAAGTCAGCCTGACCGAGGACAAGCTTCTGCACAACAGCGTCACAGACAGCAGCCCAGGCGTCCTGCACGGCAATGGCGGCTGGGCCGACAAGCAGGCCTTTGAGCAGCTCTGCAAGAACTACTTCACGGAAGCGGATGAGATCGTCTTCCAATCCCAAGACCAGAGCTACGAGGTCCTGGAGCGCGACATCATCGCGATCGACTTCCTGACACCGGAGGACTGCACAAAACTGCTGCACATGGCCGAGGCCCAAGGCCAGTGGAAAGCCATGCCGGGCGACAGTTTTCCCGGCCAGGAAATGCGCATCCGCGCCCTGGACGTGCACCTCTACAACCGCCTGGAAACACACTTCAGACTGCACATCAACCCAATCCTGACCAAGTACTGGGCGCCGATGACCATGCACGGTCTGCGCGACGTCTTCATCATCAAGTACTCCCCGGGCTCCCAAAGAAGCCTGGCTTGCCATGTGGACGCCTCGCTGGTCTCGGGCATCGTCAAACTCAACGACGACTACGAGGGCGGCGACACCTATTTTTACCGCCAGGGCTACAGCACCATGGATCTGGCGGTCGGCAAAATGGCGCTCTGGCCGGGCCAGGTCACGCATGGCCACGAGGGCCGTGAAGTCACCTCGGGCACCAAGTATGCGCTGGTGATCTGGACCGGCAGGTACAAGGGCGACGTGCTCAATCTATGAGGGGCGTTAAGTCTGACCTTTTCTCGGTTCGTGGTCGCTCGAAGCAGGACAGGAGGGCGCGGCCGGCGACCGGAGATCCCGGGCCCTGCGACCGCCTCCGGGAGGACGTGAACGCGATCTTCTATCAGGACCGGACGGGCTGGCAGCAGCGCCTCCTGCCACCTGACTCACCAGCCTGGCCCGCGGTGTTCTGCTACTTCGGTCTGAGGCAGGAGGGGAACAGGCTGGACCGCCGGATCCAGGAACTCCTACGTTGCCAGGTGCGGGACAAGGCCAGCCCGCCGACTACTCGACATCGCGCGAGTGCAACCACCAGCCCGACACCTCCGCCTCACGGGTCTACCGAGCCTCGATGCCGGTGGCGTCAGCCGCGCCATTAGCTTGGGCAGCGCCCAGGGCCATTCGGTACAGCAAGTGATCGCCGTCGTAGGGCGGATCAGCGGCCGGCCGGTGGCGCAGACCCGAGCGCTGGCGCGCGTGGGCGATCCCGAGCGCCTGGTCGCCAACGCCGATTTGGCGCGGCAAATGCTGGATTGGTGCCCGAATACTCAACGGGCAGAATCGTCGCCCACACTTTGGGCCTGGCAGCAAAGAAGTTTGCAATGCGCCTGATCGACTTCGACAAGATTTACATCATCATCCTGCGCGAGCGGCAACTGCAGTTTGCCGCTCGCTGTATCCAATACCTGGCACAAAACAATTTCGACATCAGCAAAGTGGAATTCATCGACGCCGTGCGCGGAACTGCCCACGAAGGCCGACTTGCCGCGCCGGTCACGGTCTACGCGGACTGGCAAATCGACAGTAGCAATACCTGGTGGAACCGCCCGGTGAGTGCGGGCGAGATCGGTTGCTCGCTGTCCCACTTGATCGTCTGGCAGAAAATCCGCTCAGCCAAAGTAGGGTACGCGCTGATTCTGGAAGAGGACTTCAACATCCCCAGAAGTATCCCTCAAGACTTTCGGATCGAGCTCGACTACGACCTGCTCTACCTGGGCCGCAACAAGGTCCAGGCACACCAGGAGGAGGGACGCGTGAATGACCAGTTGGTACGTCCCGGCTACTCCTACTGCACCCACGCCTACGCCCTGTCCCTGGCCGGCGCCGGCAAACTGCTGGACGCCGGATTCCACAAGCAACTGATCCCGGTGGACGAATACCTGAACCTGTTCTTCACCACCCAGCATCCGCGCCAAGAACTCTACCGCCTATACCAGTTGCCGACCGAGTTCCAGGCCTATGCGCTACGCTACGATCTGATCCGTCAGACCTCGAACGGCGACATCGATCGACTATTCCAAACCACCCCTTAGCCTTGTGCTGCACGACAGTAACTAAGCCACGCGGAGGCCGCGTTCTGCTTCGACCCGGTCGTTGTGCAGCGGCGGGTGAGTCGAGGGTTTTGAACCTCACGCTATTAGGCAACCGTGCTGGTCGCAGTCCTCAACGAAGGCCTGTGATCAGTGCTCTGTCCGTGTGGACTGCAGCATCCGAAGCGCATCGGAAGCCGCCGGCGACAGCATGGAGTCGCGCAGGTCCGCCAGGGGCGTCCAAACCGCCGCATCAATGGAACCGTCGATCTCGGTCACCGCCAGTGCCCCGGCCTTGAGGTCAACGGCGTAGAACAGTGCAGTGAGGCTCCAGTTGACTCCGTGTCGCTGCGCTGCGTACGTCCGCGCGTCGAGCAGTTGAGCAGCGGCCAGCTCTAGACCGGTCTCCTCCAGAAGCTCACGCGCCAAGGCCTCCACAGGCTGTTCACCTGGGTCGATTCCTCCGCCCGGCAGGTGCCACAGTCCTGGGGCAAAGATGGGTGATGCGTCCGACAACCGGGCCAGGAGCAGCTGCTCTTCTTCCACCGCGATGGCGTATGCCGAGACACGCGTCTGCACGTCATCATCCATGGTGCTCGTCCCTCCCCCAGATCAAAGCCACCCGGCGAAGAGTCTAGGCGAGCCAGCACTACCGACTCATTCGCGAGAGCGCCTTCCCGAACATGACTCGGGATCAGCCGGTGACCGCCACCCCGTTCGCGCTCAACGGCTACACCGAACCGGCCTGACCTCCCCCACAACTCACCGGGTCAGAAGAAGGGGTGGCTGGCCGTCTACGGGGCGTGGCACCGGTCACCTCCGGCAGGAGCGCTTGGCTCCGGCGCCGCGGCTCCAGGCGGTGCCCGGGCGAATCGCTGAGCGGCTCGTGGGAGTCGGTCTGGCGGTCGTGGGGCGGTAGGCGGCTGGTGTCTTGGCGTCGCCGCTGGAGGGCTTTCGTGCGGGGCCTTCCGGCGGTCGCGTCAGTGGACGGCTCCGAGTTCGATGGTGAGGACGCCGGCGACGATGAGGGCGATGCCGAGGCTCATGACCTTGGTGAGGGGTTCGTTGAACAGGATGCGGGAGGCGAGGGCGGTCAGGGCCACGCCGGAGGCCGCCCAGATGCCGTAGGCGACGCCGAGGGCCAGTCCGCCGTGCAGGGCGAGGGTGAGCAGGACGAAGGCGGCCAGGTATCCGGCACCCAGGCCGATGAACCACTTCCTCTTGTTGTCGGCCTGCGCGGCCATGCGCAGCGACAGGGTGGCGGCGACCTCGGAGAGGATGGCGCCGGCCAGGTAGACCAAGGTCATGAGGCTATTCCTTCCTTACGGGCGTGGGCTGCCTGAGAGCCGAGTTCGACACACAGCGCGCCGCCGATGACCAGGGCGATCCCCAGGCCGGTGGTTGCGGTGAGCGGGTCGCCGAAGATGAGCGTCGCGAGGATGGCGGTGAGGGCGACGCCGGAGGCGCCCCAGATCCCGTAGGCGACACCGAGGCCCATTCCCTGACGCAGGGCGAAGGTCAGGGCGGCGAACGAACCGATGTAGCCGATCGCCACGACGGCGACCCAGGCCGGGTGGTCGAGGGCCGCTCGCAGGGAGACGGTGGCGGTGGCTTCGAGCAGGATCGCGGCGAGGAGCAGCAGCCATTTCCTCATGAGGCGCTCTCGTCCTTCAGGAGTTCTTCGGCGACCGCGATCACCTGTGCGCGGTCTTGTGCCTGGGCGGGGAAGACGTCGGTTGCGGCGGCCATCCAGTAGCCGTCGGCCAGCAGTCGTGCGGCCGTGAGCCTGCCCCGGGCCGCGGCAGGCAGGTCGTCGGGCAGGTCGAGCCATCCCTCGAAGCGACGCACCCAGGCCGCGGTGAGGGCCTCGCGGTACAGGGCGTCGGAGTAGATCGCGAAGTCCGCGCGATCGAACTCCGCGGCCAGTGCCACCTCGACGTAGGCGCGGATCCGCTGGTGCGGCGAGGCCGTCTCCAGTGGCTGCCCCAAGCGGTCGAGCAGGAGCTGCTCCCACCGGGCGGCGACGTGGTCGACGACGCCGAGCATCAGGGCTTCCTTCGTCGGAAAGTGGTACATCAGCCCCGGCTTGGTCAGCCCGACCTGCTTGGCCGCGGTGGCCAGAGTGATCGCGCCACCCCCTTCTGCGCGCAGAAGATCGAGCGCGCCGTCCAGGATCTGGCGTTTTGCGTTTCCTGTCATGGCTCTACTTTACCTTCCGGAAGGTAAAGTGCAAGCGGCGGCTCCTCCCGTAGGCGCTGACCTGGAAGGACACGTGAGGGAGGCCCACTACCGCAGGACTGTCCGGCCGCAAGAGACCCGCCCCCTTCCTCCGTGACGTCCGGGTCACGCAGGGGCCGCAGGCCTCCGGGCAGGACGGACCCGCAGATCACGGTCACCACCAGCGAGGGCACCACGCCTCCTCTGATCCGGGCGCTGCGCGCGGGCTCGCTCGACCTCGCCGTGCTGATGTCCCGCCCACCCCACCGCCCCTTCGACGGCGACTCGCCGCGCCTGCACGTCGAGATCGTCGCGGACACCGAACTGGTCGTGGCAGTGCCCTCGACCGAGGAGTTCGGAAGACGAAGCACGATGCATGTCGACGAGTTGGTCGCCGCCGCGTGGATCGCCGCCCCGTCGTCGAGTTCCGAGTCGCTGCTCGGCGTCTGGCCCGGCCTGCCCGGACGGCCGCGCATCATCCACTCCGCACGCGACTGGCTGACGAAGCTTCAGCTGGGCGCCGGCGGCTTCGGCGTGACGACGGTGCCGTCCGGGCTCTCACCGGTGCTGCCACCCGGGGTGAGCCTGCTGCGCGTCGACGGCGCACCCCCGAGATCCGTTGGGTGCTCGTGGCACGTCTCCCCGGCCGCCCCGCCCCAGCCATCGAGACCGTCGCCCGAGCGATCACTTCGACCGCTTGAACCGCCGCCAAGGCCGCGCACGATCGCGTGTGCCCACGTCCTCCTCACGGGTGGGCACCGCGGTCGCCGTTGGCCTGTTCTTCGGCGTGGGTTTCGGGGCTGGTGAGATCAGCCCGGGATGGGGATGAACAGCAGGATGCCGTGGTCGCTGGCGGCGGTGTAGCAGGAGTTGCCGGCGAAGGTGGCGGTGTAGAAGGGGGTGGCGACGACGAAGACGGGGACGACGGCGTTGTGGATGGTGGCGGTGCCGTTGGCGTCGGTGATGGCCGTGCCGAGGTTGACCGGGCCGAAGAGCGTGGTGGCGGTGAAGGTCACCGGCTGGCCGACCACCGGCATCCCCGAGGTGGTCGTCAGGGTGGCGCTGAGGGTGGGGATGTAGAACTCGGGCAGCGGGGTCAGCCGGAGCCGGATCGTGCCTGGCTGCCCGGTCAGCTTTGTGGGAGTGGCGTTCACCGTGACGGGGGTGCTGGTGGAGGAGCCGGTGAAGCAGCTGTCACCGCCGTAGGCGGCGGTGAGGGTGCCGGTGGTCAGGGCGGAGGTGGTGAAGCAGGCCTGCCCCGAGGCGTTGACGGGGACCATCTGGGTTTGGCCGTTGGGGAGGGTGAAGGTGACCGTGCCGGTCGGCACTGTGGTGGTGGCCGCGTCCGGGGTGATGGTGGCGCATACCGTCACGGTCTGACCGCAGGTGGAGGGGTTCGGCGTCACCGACAGCGTCGTCGTGGTGGAGTTGGGGCTCACGGTGACGGGGGTGGGGTTGCCGTTCACGGTCGCGGTGAACGAACCTGCGGTGTAGGTGTGGGTGGTCTGCCCGCTACCGGTGGCGTCCAGGGGGACGGTGACCGTGGGGCTGCTGTCCCCGAAGTCCACCACCGCTGTTCCGTTCGGAGTCCCCCCGGAGATGCTGAACGTCACCGGCTGCCCGCACGCCGGCGCCGCAGGCGAGGGCGTCACCGTCAACGGCGAAATCTCCGTCACGTTGGCCGAGTTGGCGTTGGTGACGTAGACGTTGCTGTTCGGTGCCGCCGCCACCGAGAACGGGAACGCGCCGACGGGGACAGTGGCCACGACCGTGTTCGTGGCGCTGCTGATCACCGTCACGTTGTTGGAATTGCTGTTGCCGACGTAGACGTTGCCGGTCGGCGCCACCGCCACCCCGAACGGCCCCCCGCCCGTGGGAACGGTGGCCAGGACCGTGTTCGTGGCGCTGTCGATCACCGTCACGTTGTTCGAGACGGTGTTGGTGACGTAGACGTTGCCGTTGGGCGCCACCGCGATCACCCCGGGGACCGTGCCGGCGGGGACGGTGGCCACGACGGTGTTCGTGGCGCTGTCGATCACCGTCACGTTGTTCGAGGTCTGGTTGGCGATGTAGACGTTGCCGTTCGGCGCCACCGCCGCATAGCCCGGGAAACCACCGGTGGGGAGGGTGGTCAGGACGGTGTTCGTGGCGCTGCTGATCACCGTCACGGTGTTCGCGTTCCGGTTGGCGACGTAGACGTTGCCGTTGGCCGCCACCGCCACCGCGTCCGGGACCGCGCCGACGGGGACGGTGGCCAGGACGGTATTCGTGGCGCTGCTGATCACCGTCACGGTGTTCGACGTGCTGTTGCCGACGTAGACGTTGCCGTTCGGCGCGACCGCCAGCGCGAACGGGCCCCCGCCCGTGGGCACGGTGGCCAGGACCGTGTTCGTGGCGCTGCTGATCACCGTCACGTTGTTCGAGCTCTGGTTGGTGACGTAGACGTTGCCATTCGGCGCCACCGCGATCATGGCCGGGTCCGATCCGGCGGGGACAGTGGCCAGGACGGTATTCGTGGCGCTGCTGATCACCGTCACGTTGCCCGAATTGGCGTTGCCGACGTAGACGTTGCCGTTCGGCGCCACCGCCACCCCCAGCGGGGTCGTACCCGCCGGGATCGTCACCGTGGAGAACGCCGCACTCAGCAGCGGGGCCACAAGCCCCCGCACAGCGGCCACTTCAGATCCACCAGCCGGTACACCCGGCTGAACCCCGGCGACCGCCGGAGCTCCCCACCAACCTGTAGTCAGATCCATGACAAACCTCTCTCAGTTGAGAGGGCCGCCCGAAAACTCCCACCGGGGCCCGCGTCGTACAGCGCCGGAATACGCGAACCGGATCACCGCTTGCACACCGGGACAGAGAGACGCGCCGACACGTACGCGCACCGGAGCACCGCAGGGGTTGCCCATCTCTCCCCGGAGAGATGGGCAACCCACCGGAAAACGCTCACCATCATTAACCCGAAATGGCCAAGGGAACACCACCCTCTTGACTCGACAATCACCCGGACAGGCCAATCACCGCCCTACCCGGGCATGTTGTTGGAGGGGACGAACAAGTCCGGCGGGGTGGCTCGACGGCGGGCGCGCAGGCGACGTAGCGACGTGTGCCGCTCAGTGCAGGTGGTCCGCCGTGGCCGAGGCCGCGAGGGCCAGCAGAGTGGCGGTCTCGTCCAGGGCTGCCGGGTCGTCGGAGAGTCTGCTGGTGGCGACTCGGATGTGAGGGGTGTCGTAGGAGACGCAGTAGCGGCTGCCCGGTGACACGGTGATGCCGCGGGCAGCCATGGTGACCAGGGCGGACGTCTCGTCGGCCACCGGTACCCAGAGCATGAGGCCGTCCTGGTTGCGGGAGTGCACGCCGTGTTGGGCCAGGCGCTCGCCGAGGGCGGTTCTGCGCAGCGTGTACCGGTGGGCGGCCTCGCGAACGAGGTGGGTGGTCGCCTCGTCGGTGAGGAGGTGGGCCAGGGCATCCTGGAGGATGCGGCTGGTCCAGCCGGTGCCGAAAGTGCGCAGGACACGGGCCCGTTCGACCAGTTCCCCGGGGCCGCCGATCACGCCGAGGCGCAGATCGGGTCCGTATGCCGTGGAGTACGAGCGCACGAGTGCGGTGCGGGCGGGGAGGTGCGCGCCGATGCTGGTGCCGGGGACGGCGGCGAGGGGGCCGATGCCGTCGTCCTCCAGGACGGTGACGTTCGGCGCGCTCTCCAGGACGGCGGCGAGGGCGGCGGCCCGCGCTTCGGTGAGGGTGCGGCCGCAGGGGACCTGGGCGCGGGGCTGGTGCAGGAACAGGGCGGGGCGCCGGTCCAGGGCTTGGGCGAGTGCGTCGGGCAGCGGGCCTTGGTCGTCGCAGGCGACGGGGACGATCTGGGCGTCCAGGGCGTCCAGGATGTCGAGCAGCCGCGCCGCCGTCGGGTCCTCCACGATCACGCGGTCGCCCGGCACGAGCAGCGACTGGCACAGCAGATGGATGCCCTCGTAGCCGCCGCCTACGGCGAGCCACGCGTCGGGGGTGAAGGGCCAGGTGTCCCGTACGGCGTCGAGCAGGGCGTCGGTGACGGGGGTGCGGGTGTAGTCGTTGAGGCGGGGGGTGCGGGCTCCGGCGAGCAGTGCCTCCTCCAGGGGTGGCAGCAGCGCGGGGTCGGGCACGGCGACGGCGAGGTCGAGGGTGAGGCGGTCGCCGAAGTTGCCGACGCGCTCGTAGCGGAGGGGGCGGGGTACCGACGGCGGGCCGGCGACCACACTGCCGCGCCGCCCGAGTGTGGCGATCATCCGGTGCCGGCGCAGCACCGCCCAAGCTTCTGCGACGGTGCCCGGGCTGACGTTCAGCGCGCCGGCGAGGGCCCGCACCGTGGGCAGCGCGCTGCCGGGTGCCAACTCTCCCGATCGGATCAGGTCAGTCAGGGTGGCCGCGATGCCGCGGGCGCTCGCGTCCTCGACGCGTGCGGCCAGGTCGGCCGTGGACCACGTCCGCGCTTCACCGCCTCCCCCGTCTTCGCTCTCGGCCGCGCCCTGTCCCCGGTTCACCTGGGCGTTCTCCCGCATCGGTCCTCCCCTGCCGCGTATGGCTCCACAGGTTGCGCCACGGAAAAGTTGTGTTCAGTAACAAAATGAGTCTTGTTTTCTCTGTTTTCTGAACAATAACCTACCGCACAGTGCATGACCGAAAGAGGGCTATGCGCATCATGTGCGAACTGCTAGGAGTGCGAGCTGTGTCAGGTCTGTCCGTCCCCACCGTCCACCTGGGACTGCGCGACTGGGACCATCTGGTGCCGTTGATGACGGGACTGGTGCGGGTTCCGGGCTTCGAGGTGCGGATCGAGGCGCGGGACAGCACCCCGGACGTACTGGCCGAGCCCGGCCTGGACGGCGGGGAGACCTCGTTCAGCCGCTATGTGCAGGCCAGGGCGGCGGGCGACGACCGGCTGGTGGGCCTACCCGCCTTCGTGATGCGGGGCTTTCGCCACCGCTGTGCGCTGGTGCGGACCGACAGCCCGCTGCGGTCGTTCGAGCAGCTCGCCGGCGCCCGCGTCGGCCTCACCGGCTGGCCCGACTCCGGCAACACCTGGACCCGGGCGCTGATCCGCGCCGCGGGCGTGGACCTGGCCGACGTCACCTGGCGCGTCGGGCCGCTGGCCGCCGGTGAGACCGACAAGCGCCGGCTGGGCGACCGCCCGCTGCCGGCGAACGTCTCGGCGATGAAGGCGGGCGAGTCCCTGACCGGGGAACTGGCCGCCGGGCGCCTGGACGTGATCCTCACGCCCTTCATGCCGCCGGAGTTCTTCACCCCGGACAGCCGTTTCAGGCATCTGCTCGACGACCACCCCGCCGCCGAGCGCGCCTACTGGTCGGCCACGGGGTTCGTCCCCGGAATCCACCTGGTGACCCTCAAGAAGGAGGTCGTCGAGGCCCACCCCGAGCTGCCCGCCACGCTCCTGGCGGCGCTGGAGCAGTCCAAGCGCCACTGGCTGGGCCGACGCCGGCTGCTCACCGACACCACGCCCTGGCTGCTGCACTCGCTCACCGAGTCGGCCACCGTATTCGGCGACGACTGGATGCCGTACGGCACCGTGCGCAACGCGGCGATGACCGCCGCCTTCTGCGAGGAGCTGCACGCACAGGGCGTCTGGCCCGACCCGATCGACCCGGCCGTCGTCTTGCCGGAAGCCTTCCCGGAGCCCTTCCCCGAACCGTCCGCCGCGGCCGCCACCTCGGCCGCGTGAGCCGCAGACCTCGCCCACCCGACCCCATCCCCCCTCCACGTCTCCTTCATCCACCCGCCACCGCATTCTGGAGGAGCGCCCATGCGCATCGCCGTAGGACAGTTCGCCGCCGGTCCCGACTGGCAGGACAACCTCACCGCCTGCATCGACCTGGCCGCCGAGGCGGACCGCGGCCGCGCCGACCTGCTCGTACTGCCCGAGGGCGTGCTGGCCCGGTTCACCGAGGACCGCCACCGGATCCGCGAGGTGGCGCAGCCGCTGGACGGCCCGTTCGTCACCGAGCTGGCCGCGGCCACCGCCCGCAGCAGCACGGCCATCGTGGTCGGCATCCATGAACCGTCCGACGACGGCCGGGTCTTCAACACGCTGGTGGTGCTGCGCGCGGGTGCACTGATCGCCCGCTACCGCAAGATCCACCTGTACGACGCCTTCGGCACCCAGGAGTCCGTCGACGTCCGTCCCGCCGACGAGCCGCCCGTGGTCGTCGAGCTGGCCGGCACCAAGGTCGGCCTCATGACCTGCTACGACGTGCGCTTCCCGGAATTGGCCCGGCTGCTCGCCGACGCCGGTGCCGAGGTGCTGGCGCTTCCGGCGGCCTGGGTGCGCGGCCCGGCCAAGGAGCGTCACTGGGAGGTCATGGCCACCGCGCGGGCCCTGGAGAACACCTGCTGGGTCGCGGCCAGCGGCGAATGCGGCCCGCGCAACATCGGTAACAGTCTGATCGTCGACCCGCTCGGCACCGTCCGCTCCCGGCTCGCCGCAGCGCCGGGGCTGGCCTGGGCCGAAGCCGACCCTGGCGTCACCGCTGCCGCCCGCAGCACCCTCCCGGTCCTCGCCAACCGACGGTTCGCCGTCGACCCCGCTGTCCGTCTCCTCGGCACTGCCCCCGCCGACGCGTTTCCCCTCGGAGCCTGACATGTTCACCAGCAGACGCCTCGTCCTCACCCTCGGTGCCCTCTCCTGCACCGCCCTCGTCGCTGCCTGCGGCAGCAACCCGCCCCAGGCCGAGCCGGGCGGGTCGGCCGCCACCGGCTCGGGCGGCACGGTCAAGGTCAGCGAGGACAAGACGCTCCACGACAAGCTGCCGGCCAAGGTCCGCACGGCCGGGAAGCTGGTCTCGGTCAACAGCGGGTCCTTCCCGCCCTACGAGATCGCCGGCACCGACGGCCACACCCTCAGCGGCGCCTCCGCCGACCTGTCGGCCGCCCTCGGCCGGCTGCTCGGCGTCAAGATCGAGGACGTCACCGCCGACGGCCTGCCCAGCGTGCTGACCGGCATCAAGGCCGGCCGGTACGACTTCGCCATGGGCCCGGTCGGCGACTTCAAGGAACGGCAGGGCGCCAGCGACTTCGTGGACTGGGTGCGCGAGTTCGTCGTCTTCGCGGTGCCCAAGGGCAACCCCAAGAAGATCACATCCCTCGACACCGCCTGCGGCCAAAAGGTCGCCGTCATGGCCGGCGGCTCCGCCGAGGGCGTCATCAAGAAGCAGTCCCGGACCTGTGTGAAGGACGGCAAGTCCGCCGTCCAGGTGCAGTCCTACAAGGACCAGCCGTCCTCCGTCCTGGCCGTCAAGTCCGGTCGCGCCGACGCCTTCTTCTCCTCGCAGGCCCCGCTCACGTACTTCGTCAAGGAGTCCAAGGGGCAGCTGGAGCTCGCCGGCACCGGGCAGTCCAACGGCTTCGACGCCCTCTACCAGGGTGCCGTCGTCCCCAAGGGCGGCGAGCTGCGCGACGTACTGCACACGGCGTTCCAGAAGCTCATCGACAACGGCACGTACGGGCAGATCATGAAGAAGTGGGGTCTTGAGGACAACCAGCTCAAGCAGGCGGGCATCAACCTCGCCAAGTCCTAGGCCACGACGCCGGACCACCCACGAGAGCGACAGGAGACAGCCGCCATGGGCACCCCATCCCCCTCCCCGGAGCCCCGGGGCAACGCACCGACGGTCGCCGTCGGGACCGTGAAGGCGCCTGTGGACCACAGGCACGTGGACAACGAGCCCGTCGGCACAAGGCCGGACGACGTGGACGTGGCCCACGCGATCCCCCTGCGACATCCGCTGCGCTGGCTGTCCGTGGCGGTCCTGGCCGTGCTCGCCGCCCAGCTCGGGCACGTCCTGTTCACCAACCCGAACTTCGAGTGGGGCACGGTCCGCGCCTACTTCGGCGCACAGATCTTCGGCCAGGGCATCGCCACCACCATCGAACTCACGGTGGTGGCCATGGCGATCGGCATCATCGGCGGGGTGTTCGTCGCGGTGGGCCGCATGTCGGAGAACCGGGTGCTCGGCACGGTCTGCGGGGCGTACGTCTGGTTCTTCCGCGGCATCCCCGTGCTGGTGCAGCTCATCTTCTGGTACAACCTGTCGGCGCTGCTGCCCCGGATCTCCTTCGGCATCCCCTTCGGCCCCGAGTTCGTCAGCGCCGGGACCAACTCGCTGATCAGCCCGTGGCTCGCGGCCATCCTCGGCCTCGGGCTCAACGAGGCCGCCTACATGGCGGAGATCGTGCGCGGCGGTCTGCTCGGCGTGGACCACGGCCAGACCGAGGCCGCCTCGGCACTCGGCATGGGCCGGGCGCGGATCCTGCGCCGGATCGTGCTGCCGCAGGCCATGCGGTTCATCGTGCCGCCCACCGGCAGCCAGGTCATCAACATGCTCAAGGCGACCTCGCTGGTCAGTGTGATCGCCCTGGCCGACCTGCTCTACACGGCTCAGTCGATCTACAACCGCACCTTCGAGACCATCCCGCTGCTCATCGTGGCCTGCCTGTGGTACCTGGTCATGACCTCGGTGCTGTACATCGGGCAGTCGTTCATCGAGCGCCATTACGCCCGCGGCAGCAGCCGCAACACCCCGCAGAGCTTCTGGGACTTCGCGCTCTTCCGCCGGCGCACGGCACCCGCGAAGACACCCTCGGCAGACCCGGCAGAGTCCGCATCGGAGGCCTCCTCATGACGACCGACACGACCACGCTCACGACGGACGCCGCCCCGGCCACCGAGACGCCGATGGTGCGGGCCCACCAGGTGCACAAGCACTTCGGGCACCTGGAGGTCCTCAAGGGCATCGACCTGGAAGTGCGCCGCGGGGAGGTCGTCGTACTGCTCGGCCCGTCCGGCTCGGGTAAGTCGACGTTCCTGCGCTGCGTCAACAACCTGGAGCGGATCGACTCCGGCTCGGTCCACGTCGAGGGCGAGTTGATCGGCTTCCGCAGGTCGGGCTCCCGGGTCCACCACCTGCGCCCGAGCCAGGCGACGGTGCAGCGGCGGGACATCGGCATGGTGTTCCAGCACTTCAACCTGTTCCCGCACCAGACCGTCCTGGCCAACATCATGGAAGCCCCCGTGGGCGTCCTCCGAGTCTCCAAGGCCGAGGCACGTCAGACGGCGCATCGCCTGCTGGACCAGGTGGGCCTCGCCGACAAGGCGAACGCTTACCCCCGCCAGCTCTCCGGCGGCCAACAGCAACGGGTCGCCATCGCCCGCGCCCTGGCCATGCGCCCCAAACTGATGCTCTTCGACGAGCCGACCAGCGCTCTCGACCCCGAACTGGTCGGCGAGGTCCTCGCCACCATGCGCGACCTGGCACGCGGCGGTCTCACCATGCTGGTCGTCACCCACGAGATCGGCTTCGCCAAGGAAGTCGCCGACCGCGTGGTCTTCATGGACGGCGGCCGCATCGTGGAGAGCGGCACCCCCGAGCAGGTCCTGGACCACCCGGAGAACCCGCGCACGAGGGCATTCCTGAGCCGGTTCCTGTGACCGCACCACACCACCGTGCCCACCCGTTCCCGGCCATGTATACGAGCGGCAGGGCGCTCTCCCCCTGCCCGTCGGACGCTCACGCGAATCCGTCTGTCAGCCTTCCCGGATGAAGCCCTGCCGCATCAGCCAGTCCTTCGCCACCTCGTGCGGGTCCTCACCGTCCACGTCCACCCGGGCGTTCAGCCGTTGGGCCTCTGCTCCCGTCAGGCGCTTGGTGATCGGGGCGAGGAGGTCGGCGATGGCGGGGTACTTCCTCAGTGTGGCGCTGTTCATCTCGGGTGCCGCGTTGTAGTTGGGGAAGAAGTGCCGGTCGTCCGCCAGCACCTTCAGCTTGAGCTGGGGAATGCGGCCGTCGGTGGTGGCCGCCACGCCGAGGGAGCAGGCCGCGCCCTTGGCGACCTGGGTGTAGACGACACCGTCGTCCATCTTTTTGAAGTTCCCGCGCCGGAGGGCGAATCCGTAGGTCTTCGCCACGCCCGGCAGGCCGTCCTCGCGCACCGAGAACTCGCTTCCGCCGCAGATCGTCGCCGCGCCCGGGTCCTTCTTCGTCAGACGTGCCACGTCGGAGAGTGTGCGCAGCCGGTACTTCTCCGCATTCGACTGGTTCGCGACCAGCGCGTAGGTGTTGTTGAGCGGGGCGGCGGGCAGCCAGGTGATGCCGTTGCGGCGGTCCGCCTCGCGTACGGCCTCCCACTGGCCGCGCGGGTCGACGACCCGCTTGGTGTGACCGAGGTAGGTGATCCAGGCCGTGCCGGTGTACTCGTACATCCCGTCCGCCGCACCGGACTTGACCGCCTCGCGGGCACCGATCGAGCCCTGGATGTTCGTCCGGTCCAGGACTTCCGCGCCGGCCGCTTTGAAGACCAGCCCCATGATCTGGCCCAGGATGATCTGCTCGGTGAACTCCTTGGAGGTCACGGTCAGTTGGGCGCCTTTCAGCGGTCGCCCCTTCCCGATGGAGCCGGGGCGCACCGAGTCGGCCAGCGGGCTGCCACTGGTCAGTCCGCAGCCGCTCAGCGCTGCGGCGGCGAGCAGCAGGGCGCCCGCGACGGCCGTCCGTACCTGGGCCAGGCCCATCAGTCCACCTCCAGGACGCGTGGGCGTATCGCCACACGCACCTCGCCGAGCGTCTCGTCGGTATCTGTACCTCTGGCGACCGGGCACATCTGGGACTGTATCTCCGCCGACGCGTTTCCCAGTGGCAGAAACTCCCCCACCGTGCCCTTGAGAATGGGAATGCAGGTCACCGGCCCCCTCAAGCACAGCACGCACCCACCTGGCCAATTGAAGTACCCATCACTCCTCACAGCGTGACGCATCGTTCCCCTTGCCGACAGTGGCTCGAATCAGCCATCCCGGCTCACGGTGCGGCCGCAAGGGCTCCTCTCGGCACCGACGCTCGGTGACCGCCAGGCACTCATCACGCGGGCCTCGGTGTCGCGCGCATTCTGCGGGAATTGCCAGGCCATCGACCTCACCTGACGAGCCATTTCGAAGTAACCGCTCAGTGGGCAGATCGATTGCCGGGAGGGTGGCGCTGTAGTTACCCGTGCGGTGATCCGGTCGCGTTACGTTCTGCACGCAGTGGCGGTCCCTCCCGAGGGCGGGCGCAGCAACGGCCGATACCGCGAGGTGGGCGAACCTGTCGTCCCGTGCCGGTGGAACATCTACCCAGGGCAGGTAAGAGATGAAGGACGGCGTTGCGCTGACCGAGAGTGACGTACTCGACTACGTGTACACGCCGCTGCGCGACCTCCCGTTGACGGAGTCCATTCCGGATGGCCACGGCCTCAAGGGGGACGGTGACGACGACCCCGACGAAGCCGGCGAATGTCTGAGGGGCGCGGAACTCGGCACCACCGGGTGCACGCCCGCCGATCACGCGGAGACATGCAACGCCGGACGGGATCACCCCCACCCTCAAGAGCGCCGGACTCAACCCGGCGGACCACGACACCGAGCCGTCCTGCATCCAGTGCACATGGGCTCTGCTCCAGGACGCCGGCCTTCTGCCGCACCATCTACCGCGCCGTGAAGTCCCCTTCCCCATAAGGGATCAGGGACCCGAGCCGGTTGCACCGATCGCACAAGGAGTTCGCATGACCGAGTTCATGAAGTTCACCCCCGACGACGAGAACGAAGTCCATGACGTGGTGGACTTCAGCGACCCGGGCCGGTGTCATGTCACACCCGTCATCCAGCTGCCCGCCGAGATCTCCGTGGCCATCACCGACGCCCTGAGCGGTGTGGTGCGTACCGCGCACCACACCCCGGCCGCGATCACCCAGGACAAGGACGGCATCCAGCGCGCCCAGACCTTCGAGGAGGGGGACGTCTACATGCTGGACGCCCCCTTCGACGGGTTCTTCGCCGACCGCTACCTCATGGACTTCTACGATGTCATCGACCGGGACATCTGCTCCCGGATGCACCTGCACACCGGGCTGCGCTTCGTACGCATGATGACCGGTCCCGACACCCGCATCCGGGTGTCCAGCCTCTCCCCCATCGACGTGACCCACATCGAGGGCCTCACGCCGTTCCGGCCGGAGGTCTTCGAGGACGTCGCCTCCGACACCCCGGACGGCGTGGAGCGCACCCGCTACAACCTGATCGTCCCGGAGAACTCCTGGGCGGACATGCAGATCCCGCGCGGCGTCAGCCACCAGTTCAACGCGCACGGCCCGCACGCCGTCATCGACTCGGTGCACCCCGAGGAGTCCATCGAGACGTTCCGCGAGCGCATCAGCGGCTACAAGATGATGGCCCAGACGATATTCCTCGCCAAGGAGCAGCCGGCCTCCGAAGCCTGCAAGCTCGACTGAGCCGCGCCGTTCCGCTCCGCCGGTAGCCGCCGGGATTACCGTGGCTACCGGCGGAGCGGTGTAACGGCCGCGGGCCCCCGGTGCGCAAGGGATCTTCTGCCTCTGCCCTCTCCGACTGCTACAGCGTCGTGACCACGCCCGAGCCCCGCCCGACCACGGCGCGGGTGAGGTCCGGATCTTTCATGGCCCGACGCTCCGTGTGCGCAGGGCGAGCGCGCCGGCCATGACGAGGCCGCCCACGCCGAGCACGGTGCACATCCCGCGTGAGCCGAGCGCGCGGCGCGGGCCGGCGGTCAGCAGGGACCACCGCGCCTGGACGGACAGCGCGCTTCCGGTGATCTGCAGGGACCCGAACGACAGCAGCGACATGGACGATCCGATCGAGCCGATGGACAGTGCGGAGCCGACCGAGCCGATGGACAGGACGCTGCCCACCGATCCGATGGACAGCACGGAGCCCGCGGAGCCGATCGACAGGAAGGAGTCTCTCGACCACAAGGAGAGCGCGGAATCTCCTGCTGCGCGGGAAGAGGAGTGCGTCATGGAGGCAGTGTGCCGCGTGAAGGCGCGGCGCACACCGCAACGCACTGAGGCCGAGCCGAAGGAACCACAAGGGGCCGGGGACACCGCCACGCCCCGATAGGGCCGTTCCGTCCCAATTGCTGTGCAGCGAAGGGTTGTTGAGTAGCGGCTACCCATGACAGGGCGTCCGCTCGCGGCCTTAATGAGTCCTCGGCGCGGAACGCGGTGTGCGTCCGGGACGGTCATGGCCCACGAAGCGGTGACGTCCCGCTGCCGCGCCGAATCGTGGACCGAGGCGGGCGCGGCATCCGAACGCGCCGCCGCGAGCAATGGAGAGAAGACCATGGACCGGTCTGGACTGATCAGGACGGCGGTGGCCGTGGCCACGTCGTCCGTGTGCCTGGTGAGCGGCGCCGCGGGGGCGTGGGCGCAGCCCGGGGCACGTACCGCGCCGGGTGGGGCGCGGCCCGCGCGGGTGGACGTCGTGCAGGACGCGAAGCAGGCGGCGGCGCGGAGCCTGCGGGAGGCGTATGCCTCGGGGCAGGCCAAGGGGGCGGTGGCCGGCCTGGCGGCCTCGGCGAACGAGGTGGGCATGGACCGGCTGCCGGTCGGGTCGACCAGCGCTTTCCGCGCGAGCGTGGCGTCGTCCAACAGTGCGATCCTCGCGGCCAAGGGGCTGCCCGCCTCGACGGGCAACGTCCTGCAGGTACGGCTCGCCAACCCGCGGGCGCGAGCCGCGCTGGCCAGGGGGGTGCAGCCGCTGATCGCCGCGGAGCCCTCCGACCGTCGGGCCGACACACTGACCGCGTACCGGCCCGACGGCAGTGCGGTGACGCTGGGGGCCACGGCGCCCGCGGATGTCCCGGTGCTGATCGTGGGCACCGACGGCGACCGGATCGTGGCGGCCGGCACGAAAGTGATGAGCGAGGGCTTCAAGGCCGCCCGAGCGCAGTCGGGTGCCGCCCCCACCCGCGGCCGCTCCGCCCCGAAGCCGCAGACCGCGGCCCGGGCGGCCGATTCGCCGCAGGGGAAGGACGTCACCCGTATCAACGACGTCTCCTTGCTCCGGAGCAACGAGGAGCCGTTCTGGAAGGGCGGCGCCGAGGCGTTCGCCGTCGTCGGCGGCTGGGACAAGAACGACAAGGCATTCGCCGAGCCGGCCCTGCAGATGCCCTACCTGGACTCGACGGGCGTCGCCTACCACCCGAACCAGAACCTCATCGACTGGAGTCACTTCGGATACGACTCGGCCGATCTGGTGTTCCTGGAGGAGGACGACGGGACCAACTACCGGGACCTCACCAAGGCCATCGTCGACGCGCTACTGACGGTCACCGGCTACGGCACGACCGGCATCCCGCTGGCCAACACCATCATGGACGCCATTCCTGACAAGTGGTGGACCGATGACACCGACGACCTTGACCAGGTGTACTCGGTCAGCCATGCCGCCATCGCCGGGGCGCAGAACTCCGGCGCACCGGGACTGACGTACTCCGGGGCCGGCGGCAACATCTCTCTGGGGCTGAGCAACGCCTTCATCCCCAAGACCTGAGCGGTTTCCGGCCCACCCGGGACCGTTGAGTGAGGGCCCGCCGCATCTGCGGCGGGCCCTCGTCGAGCGGTGCACGGCAAGGCCCCACGCCGCAAGCACAACCATATTTGCGCAACCGGAGTTGGCAAATACACAATGGCGTCATGTCCGAACCCGCACGCCATGCCGTTGCCACCGACCGGCTGGACACCGGCAGCCTCGCGCTCTTCGTCGGCTTCGCCGCCTCCCAGCTGGTGCAGGAGCAGCTCGCCGAGCAGGGCTTCGGAGATCTGCGCTTCTCGCACGGCTATGTCTTCCAGCATCTCGTCGACGACGCCCGGCCCACCGTCGGGGAACTGGCCGCCAAGCTGGACATGACCCAGCAGGGCGCCTCCAAGGCCGTCGTCGAACTCGAACGCCTCGGGTATGTCGAGCGCGTCCCCGATCCGGGGGATGCCCGCGCCCGCCGCGTGGTGCTCACCGCGCGCGGCCGGGCGGCGGTCGCCGCGGCGCGACAGGCCAGGAGCACCCTCGACGACCGCTTGGCCGCGCGGTTCGGCGCGGGCCGGCTGGCCGAACACCGCGCGCTGCTGGCGCAGTTGCTGGACGAGCTCGGCGGCACGACCGACGTCCGGCGCCGCGGGGTCCGGCCGCCCGCCTGAGCCGCTGTCAGCAGTCGCGGGCCGGGTTGTCGTGGCTGAGTGCGCAGGCCAGCCGGGTTCCCCGGTCCGGCCCGTAGGTGGCGGTGAGGGTCTCGCGGAAGCCCTGCCACTGCACGCGGGTGTTCTCCACGGCCATCGACACGGCGGCGGCGAAGTTGCCGGACACCTGGCCGCGCGGTGTGGTGGGCCGCGTCGCGGCGCCCGATACCGCGTCGATGATGCCGGTGTCCTTGTTGAGCGTGTCGTGGGTGACCCGGTCGGCGCAGCCGCCCGGCCACAGGGAGTAGCACCCGGTGGTGAGGTCGGCCGGGACGGTGGAGAGGGCGGCCGGCGCGGAGAGCCGGAGGAAGGGGGCGGGGGTGGTCTGCCCCAGGCCCGGCGGATTGGCCGTCCCGATGGCCCGGTGGGGGTCGGCGTGGTCGGTCCAGTTGCTGTGGGAGTAGAAGTCCTGGGTCCCGTGCAGGGCGCGCCCCAGGCCTTCCAGCGCATCGCATTTGGCGCGCCCGGGCACGCCCAGGGCGAACGTGCAACCCGGCACGAGGCGCACGTCGTTCACGTCGACCTCGCCTCCGGGTGCCATACCCGCCGCCCGTGTGATGCCGCGGGTGAAGTCCGCTTTCAGATGGGCCACACAGTCCCCCAGCGCGCCGCGCGCCGCGGCCCGGCTGCGCGGATAGCCGGGGACCGCCAGGTAGTCCGCGTCATCGCAGTGTGCCGCGGGGGTGAAGAACTCGTCGATGTCCGGAGTGCCGACAGCCCCGAACGCCCCATTCGTTCCTGCGAGTTGGTCGAGTGAGGCGGGCTCGAAGCAGTCGTTGCCGCTGCGGCCGGGCGTGCAGGCGAGCGCGGCGCGGGTGATGCGTTCGTGCTCGGCGTGCTGCCCGAATCCGTTCATGGTGCCGAATCCGTACGGGGACCCGTCCGGCGTGGTGGTGTGCGAGGGGGCGGTGGCCCAGGCCGGGCCTCCGCTGCCGGACACGGTCGCGGTCAGTGCGGCGACGAGCAGGACGGGCAGGCAGAACAGGGGCCGGAGGGGGCGGCGCGGGCGCGGCGCGGCTGTCATGTCGTATCTCCTGGGCGGGGTGGGGCGGTGGGGGCGGGCGCCCGGTCCGAGGTCGGGGACGGGCGCCCGCTCCGGTGGGCCGTTCGTCAGTGGTCGAGCTTGCCGAGCAGCTCGACGGGGTTCTTGTGGTCCCGGACGATGCTCCGGTTGAGCTGCGACTGGATGCGGGTCAGGTCGGCCCGGTCGCTCGCGCTGGGGTCGGCGACGACCACGGCGTAGTGCCAGGTGTCGTCGGTCTCGCCGGTCTCCGGGTCGTCCCAGACCATGAGCCGGCGTCCTCGTGCGGTCGAGGCGTCCGTCCCGGAGTCCTGCGTGAGCAGCACCTCGTCCGGGAGGTTCTTGGGGGCCTCGTCCTGCGCGCCGAACCCGAACCGGGTGGTCTTCTCGGTGATCACCGCGGTCGACGCCGGGTCGAACCCCGGCGGCAGGGCGATTTCGGTCGGGGCGGCGGAATGCCGGCTCCGCCAGGTGACAAGGGCGAACTTCTTGCCCTGGAAGTAGTGGGAGTCGGTGCCCTGGGGAGCCAGCCCGTACCAGTCCAGCGGGGTCTTCCAGCCGTCCTTGGCCATGTCGTTGTAGGTGAAGTTCATCAGGTCGCCCTGCACGGCCCGGGGGTAGACCCGCTCGGTGTTGGCCGGATCGACGGTGAACGAGACCGGTCCGCTGCCCTTGTCCACGACGGAGAAGTTCTCGTCGTTCCAGCCGTCGCCCTTGGTGAGGACCTTGTCCGGGTTGCCGTTCATGGTCTCGTGGTGCTTGTCGTGGTAGATGTCCCAGTGCCACTGGGTGCCGGAGATCAGCGGGGTGTACGGGTCGATCCGGTTCGGGCCGTTGGCGGCCTTCCACTGGTCGCTCTGCTCCATGCCCTGGTAGGTGGCCTTGATGATCCGGTCGGTGTCCTTGGCGCCGATGCCGTTGAGCCACATCCCGTACTCGGAGAGGAACATCGGGATGCCCAGGTACCGGGCCTCGTTGCGGACGTCCTGGAGCTGGGGCAGGTAGGTGTTGTTGTCGACCCCGTCGGGATTGGGCCCCATCCGTCCGGAGTCGTAGAAGTGGCTGTTGAAGACGAAGCCGGGGCCGGGCTTCTGCTTGAGGTAGTGGCCGCCGGTGGCCGGGGCGAAGACGCCGGCCTGGGAGTTCCAGAAGACCAGGGGTTCGGCGAAGACCTGCTGTGTGCTGAATCCGGTGTCGTTCATGACCTTGCGGACCCGCTGGTAGAAGGGCCACAGGAAGTCGTTGTCGAACCTGGACCAGTCGCTGCCGACGACACCGCCGTCAGCGGGCTCGTTGAAGGGGTCCACGCCGAGGAAGTGGTCGCGGTCCTCGGCGTGCAGTTGGGGGCTGAGGTACTCCAGCGCCTGGGTCATCTGCCATACGAAGGCGTCCTGGACCCGCGTCTGCTCCGCCGGGGTGCCCGCGGGGAGCGGCCCGGCCGGGCTGTCGAGGTCTGTGATGGGGGTGTTCTTCCAGAAGCTGCGGTAGGCGCTGCGGATCAGCTCGTTGGTCTGCAGGTTCATCGCCCAGTGCGGGCACACGACCCCGCAGTACTCCTTCCCTCCCGGCACCGCCCACCGCGGCGCGCCGTTGCCGGTGAACCAGGAGTCCTTGTGCCACAGGTGCCGGGAGTACAGGTCCTGGTGCCAGTCCAGCAGGACGTACAGTCCGCGGCTGGTGGCCTCCTTGATCTGCGCGGCGACCTTGTCCAGGTAGTCGTGGTCGATGACGCCCGGCCGCGGGTTGACGCCCTCCCAGGAGATCAGGAAGCGGACGGTGTCGGCTCCGGTGAGGTTACGCATCTGCTGGAAGGCGGCCGCGGCGTCGGCGGTCGTCTTGAAGGGCTTGAAGCCCGCCTCGGCGATCTTCGTCTCGCCGGACGTGTTCCAGCCGCGCAGGGACACCTCCCTGCCGGTGCCGTCCCGGAAGACCTTGTCCGTGACGCTGGCCTTGCCGAGGGGGCCGAGGTCCTGGACGACGGTCTTGTCGCCGATGCTGATCCTGGCGGCTCCCGGTTGCCACTCGTAGTCCAGGCTGTGGTGGACCTCCCCGGCCCGGGCGGGCGAGGTGCTCAGTGTGGTGACCACACCCAGCAGAGCGGTGAGGAGGAGCGGGGTGCGCCGTGTCCGGGAGGCGGAGCGGGCCTTGTGATGCATGCGGTTGCCTTGTCTGGTGAGGCGGATCGAGGCTGCGGGAGGAGCGCGCGGAGAGCTGTCTCAGCCGGTGGTGAGGTACATCCCGTCGTAGCCCTGGCCCGGGGTGTTGCGGCATTTCCGGCTACCGCCTCCGGCGTTCCACAGACGGCCCAGGCAACGGCCCAGCGCGAGCTGTCCGTAGGCGTTGGGATGCAGGGATTCCTTGAGCTCCCCCTGCAGCGCTCCGGTGTTGAAGTAGCGGGCCCAGTCGCTGCCGGTGGCGGACGGCGGGTGGGTGGCGTCGGCCATGTGCGAGTTCCTGGAGCACACTTCGCGTCCCTGCAGTGCGTCGCTCAGGTCGAGGAAGTCCGTGCCGTTGGCCTGTGCCACGGCCCGGAGCCCGTCGGTGATGCGTGGCATCAGGGTGTCCCTGGCCCAGTCGAGGTCGGCGTCGAACATGGGGCAGCCCTCGTAGGTCCGCGCCCCGGATTCCGGATAGCGCATCTCCGCTCCGCGCGGCAGCGGGGACGGGTAGGACTGCACGACCAGGTGGTAGTCCGCGGGGGCGTATCCCGCCCCGGACATCACCGCCCGGATCTCCTTGACCGACCTGTCGACCGCCGCCATGGCGGGGGCGAAACGCGTCTGGACCCGGGCCTGCTGGGCGGTGTGGCAGCTGCCGGTCCCGGTCAGGTAGCCGGTCATGCAGGCCTGGAGGATGTCGCCGAAGCCGATGTCGTTGCCGCCGACCGACAGCACCACCAGCTGCACCCGGTGCGAGCGCGCGACCTCGGCCAGGGCATCCGCCTGGGGCCGCTCGCCCTCGAGTGGCTGTCCGCCGTGCGCGCTGCGCCAGATGTTCGGGGACTCGGCGCCGGAG
The DNA here is from genome assembly GCF_014646275.1 of Streptomyces kronopolitis. GTDB lineage: Bacteria > Actinomycetota > Actinomycetes > Streptomycetales > Streptomycetaceae > Streptomyces > Streptomyces kronopolitis. The sequence continues at coordinate 411,555 of NZ_BMND01000001.1, read as the reverse complement.
CAGGCGAGGTTGAGCGCCTGGTCGACCGGGATCCCGGTGCGCCTGATCTCGGCGACGTCCGACCGGAAGCAGCCGCCGTCGGTGGTCCCGTAGACCGTGGCCGGGTCGTATCCGTTGGGGACCGCGGCGCGGTCGGTACCGCTGCGGTCCCCGAACGGATCGTCGCTGTTGCCGCGCCACCGGCCGGCGTTGCCCGCGATGTAGCTGTCGCCCAGGGAGACGACGGCGGTCGGCCCGGCCGGCGCGGCCTCGGCCGGGGCGGGTGCCACACAGGTCGCGGCCGCGAGGCCCAGGAGGGCCAGGACGCGGGGCATGGAGCGGGTACGGGGTCTGGCTCGGCGCATAGGAGTCGGTGCCTTCGGATCGAGAGGTGTGGGGCGCACACCGACCGGGGACGCCGAAGCCGCAGGCACCAGCGGCCCATCACGGTGCTCCGTGTCCGCCGGGCCGCCGCCGTCGTCCCGCCGGCAGGTCCCCGGCCGGTGTGGTGGCCCCAGGGTCACCCCGGAAACCGGTCGCCTCTGGAGCAACGGCTACTCAAAGGCGGTCATCCGGCCCGTGTTTCGGTGCCGGGGGCACTCGTGCGCGGCGGTGCGGCGCACGACCTCCCACCCGGGTCGGGCCGGGGGGGGCACCGGGTACTGGCCGGGGCGGCTGCCGGGCGCCACAATGCCGCGGGAGCGGGCCGCGGCGCCGGGTGTGCGCGGGGTATGCCGACGGAGTTGAGTAATCGCTCCCCTGGTCGGTGCCGGGGCGGATACCGAGACTGGCCGGGACCATTGATCACCTGGCGCCGCCCGGCACGGCGGCGCGTACTGCCCGCGCGGCCGTCCCGGACGCGAGGAGGAGGGGCGGGGACATGTCCGCGGCGACACGCCACCGAATCCGTCGCATCCCACCGGTGCCGGGGCGGGCGGTCGCAGGGCCGCCGCGAGGCCGCTGCCGCCGGCGGCGCATCCGCCCGTCGCCGCGCTGACCTCCCCGTCCCCCACCCGTCACGCACCCCCGGCGCCCGGCCGCCGCGGTACGGAGGTACGCCGCGGCGCAGCCCCCGTTACGCACCCTTGCCCCGTTACCCGGCCCGAAGCGGCCCCGCACCCCACGGTGGCCTGCGCCGTTCTCCCGGACGCGTCGTGCTGCCCGGCCGCCGCCGGGCCGGTCCTGATCCTCAGCCCAGGAACTCATGAATTCTCTTCCCCACCCCCCGCACTTCCCGGTCACCCAGCCGCGGCCGGTGCTCGCCACCGGCTCGCCCTTCGTCGGCAGGGTCGGCGAACTGGAGCAGATCCGCCGGGTGTTGGCGTCCCGGCGGGGCCCGCGCGGCGTGCTGATCGCCGGACCGGCCGGCATCGGCAAGTCCCGGCTGCTGCACGAGGCGCGGGCGCTGGCGCCGGGCCGGCAGCTCATCAGCCTGCACCCGCGCGCCGACGCCACGGTGTCCGGCCACGACGCGGGCCGGCGCCCCTCCCCCGCCGCACGGGCCCTGACCGACCTGGTCCGGACCGCGGAGCGCGACCCGGCCTGCGCCTGGCTGCTGTGCGTCGACGACGCGGAGCTGCTGGGCCCGGCGCTGTGGCCGCTGGTGTACGAAGCCGCGCGTCACCCGGCGGGCAAGGTGCTGCTCTCGGTGACCGGCGACGGGCAGGCCCTGCCCCCGGAGATCCAGGCGCTGTGGAGCGACCACGCGCTGGTGCGCATGGACCTGCAACCGCTGGACGCAACCGACGTCAAGGAACTGACGGACTCGCTGCTGGAGGGCGGGCTGGGGCAGACCAGCGCGGCCCGGCTGGCCCAGCTCTGTGCCGGCAGCCCGCGGCTCCTGCGGGAGGTGACGCGCACGGCCGTCGAACAGCGCCTGCTGGTGCGCGCGGAGGGCTGCTGGCACTTCCTCCACGATCAGCTGCCCGTGCCCCCGTCCGTGCTGGAGCTCGTCGATCCGCAGATACGCCGTCTCGGCGCGGCGGGCCGGGAGGCCCTGGAACTGGTCGCCCTGGCCGGGGAGCCGCGCCTGTCGTCCGTCGAGCGCCTCTGCGACGCCGAGCAGCTGGAGGAGCTGGAGCAGCGCGCTCTGCTGCGCACCGTCGACGACGCCCCCGCCGGCTCCGGTGAGCCACGGGTCCGCATCACCCACCCGCTGGTCCGCTACGCGCTGTCCTGCGGCCTCGCGCCGCTGCGCCGACGGCGCCGGCTGCGCGACTGGCTGGCCGCGCACGGCGGACCGGCGGCGCTGATGGCGCACGACGACTGCCTGCGCCTGGCCGAGTGGCATCTGGACGCCCTCGAACAGCCGCCCCGGGCGCTGCTGGACCGGGCGGTGGAGCAGAGTCTGCGCGAGCAGGTGCTGCCGAGCGCGATCCGGCTCACCCGGGCGGGCTGGCGGCACTACCCCGGGGAGGACACCGCCGAGCTCCACGCCCAGGCGCTCATCGCCGGCGCCGAGTTCACCCGGCTGACGTCGTTCGTCACCACCGTCCGCCGCAGCACCCCCCGCTACGCCCGTGGCCTGGAGCGGGCCGAGGCGCGGGCGCTGCTGCTCCAGGCCCGGTACGCGGAGCTGGACACCGTGCTGCCCGCCCTGTCCGAGGGCGAGCAGGACTACTACCGCATGGCCGCCGGGTACTTCCAGGGCCGCTTCGCCGAGGCGCACGCGCGGGCGGAAACCCTGCGCCGCACCGGGCCGGACGCGCACGCCCTGGAAGCCGGGCTCATCATGATGGGCTCGCTGTGTCACATGGGGCTGCCGGACCGGGCGTTGTGCCTGTACCGCACGCTCCGCTCGGAGCTGGAGCGCACACCCGGCGGCCCCGCCAAGTTCCACGCCGACTCCCTGGAGGAGCTGCACGCCTCCGCGCTGCACTACTGCGGCCGGTTCGACGAGGCGGAACGCATCTACTGGCGCGAGTACGCGCAGGCCGTGCAGAACCACCATGTGCGCGTCGATGCGCAGCGCGGCCTGGCGCTGGGGCATCTGCTGCACGATCGCGGCAACATCGAGGTCGCCCTGAAGTGCTGCACGTTCACCTCCAGTTACCGGGTGGGGTGGCGGCAGTGGCAGGTCAAGGCGGGGATCCACGCCGCCCTCGCGCTCAGCTCACTGCCGCTGGACCGGCGGGTGGCGGACCCGCTGCCCGCCGGCCTGACCGCGGACGAGGCCGGCCACTGCGCCATGGTCCTGGCGGTGGTGCGGGCCCGGCGGCACCACGAGCGCGGGGAGACCGCCCTGGCCGAACGGACCCTGCACGACGCGGTGGCGCGGGCACTGGGGGACGCGGCGCACGCCGATGCCGCCATCGGGTTGCACGAGTGCGCGCGGCTGTCCCTGCCGGCGCCGGAGCCACCGCCCACCGGACTGCACCTGGAGGGCACCTTCCTGCAGACCCGGGCGGCCTACGCCGAGGCCTACCGGGCGCGGGAGCCCAAGCTCATGGGGCGGGTGGCGCGGGCCTTCGCGGAGATGGGTGCCGACCTGTTCGCCGCCGAGGCGTACGCCGAACTCGCCCGGTTCCACCAGCGGTGCGGGGGCGCCAAGGCGGCCACCGCGGCCACCGCGCGGGCCCGGGAGCTGCTGAACGGCTGCGGACCGGTGGACACTCCCCCGCTGCGCTTCCTCGGCCGTTCGGCGCTCCTGTCGGACCGCGAGCGGCTCATCGCCGGGCTGGCGGCCGGCGGGCTTCCGGACAAGGAGATCGCCGAGCAGCTGTGCCTGTCCGTGCGCACCGTCAGCAACACCCTCTACCGGGTCTACCAGAAGGTCGGTGCGGCGAACCGCCGGGACCTCCGCCTGCTGATGACGCAGCGGGACGGCGGGGCTTCCGTCGTCGCCGAACGCTGATCCGGGTCCGGCGTCCCGTCCCGTCGCCCGCGCGGGGTCCGGCGTGCGGCCCCGGCCGCTGCGCAGGGCGTTGACGGGCGACAGGTGCGCGGGGTACCCATGCTCGTGGCAGGTCTTCGGGCCCGGCCGTTGCCCCCACGATGATCGGCAGCCCTGCGGTGCCCCGGCCGGCCGCTGCGGCATCCTGGCACCGCCGATGTGCAGGAAGCACCGATGAAGACGACGAGTCCCGACCGGCCCCGGCGGTCCTGGCCGCTGCTCGGCCGCGACGCGGAACTGGCCGAGGCAGGCCGGGCGATCGACGATCCCCGCCGCGGCGGGGTGTGGGTGACCGGGCCCTCCGGCACCGGCCGCAGCCGGCTGGCGCAGGAGTGCTGGGAGCGGGCCGGGCGCCGGGGACACCCGCGGCTGCGCGTCACGGCGACCGCCGCCGCACGCTCGGTGCCCCTCGGCGCGCTGGCCCCGCTGCTCCGGAGCGGCCCCGACGGGACGCCCGCCCTCGACACCGACGCGGCGCCCGGGCGGCGACGGCCCGTGCTGCTGCTGGACGACGCCCACCATCTCGACGGCGCGTCGGCCCGGTTGCTCACCTCCTGGCTACAGGGGCGCCGGATCGCACTGGTCGCCACGGCCGACGCCGCGGGTGCCGACGCTCCGTGGCCGGAACACGCCCTGCACGCCGTGCGACTGGGGGCTCTGCCGCAGGCCGTGGTGGGAGAACTCCTGGAGCGGGTGCTGGACGGTGCGGTCGAGCGCAGGACCGTGCGCGTGCTGCACGAGACCAGCGGGGGGCGGCCGCGCGACCTGCGGGAACTGGTGGACGACGCGGTGCGGCGGCGGACGCTGGTGCCGGAGGGGCCGCTGTGGCGGCTGGTCGGTCCGCTCACCGCTCCCCCGAGGCTGCTCGCCCTGATCGAGAGCCGGCTGCGCCGCCTCGACCCGCCGCACAGCGCCTTCCTCCAGCGGTTGGCGGTGTGCGGGCGCCTCGCGCTGGGCTCCGCGGAGCGCGCGTCCGCGGAGGTGCTGGCCGACGAGGGCTGGCTCCGCTTCGTGGCGGAGGGCCCGCGGCAGTGCGCCGAGCCGGCCGGTCCGCTCTACCCGCAGGTGCTGCGGGCGGGACTTCCGGCGCAGCGGATCCGCCGCATACTGCGGGACCAGGCCGCACGTTCGCGGGCCCTGGACCCCGGCCCCGCGGGGCTGCTGCGTTCGGTGTGCTGGCGCCTCGAAGCGGCCGACGCCGTGGATCCGGGCGAGCTGGAGCAGGCCGTCGCACTGGCCCGGCGGGCCCAGGACCACGCGGTCACGCTGCGGCTGGCCCGGGAGCTGGCCCAGGTGCGCCCGCATGCGCGCACCCTGCTGCTGCTGGCCGAGGAGCTGTACGAGGGCGGCCACCCGCGGGAGGCCGAACGCACGGTGCGACGGGCGCTGGAGGAGGCCACCGAGGACGACGACCGGCTGTTCGCCGTGGCGTTGCACGTCCAGAGTCTGGCCTTCGGCCTGCTGCGGGTCGACGAGGCGCTCGACGTCAACTCCGCGGCGCTGCGGGCGTTCGCCGGCCACCCGGAGGTGGCGGTACTGCGGGCGAACGAGGCCGCGCTGTGGAGCCTGCTGGGGGACGTACGGCGGGCCGGGCGGGCGCTGCGGGAGGTCGCGGCGGCCCCGGGAACGCCCGCCGCCGCTCTCGTGGCGGTGCCCCGCGTGTACTGCCTGACGGAGGCGGGCCGCACGGGCGACGCGGTGCGGGCCGCCCGGCAGGCGCGGGCCCGGCGCCGGGCGGAGGCCGGCGCCGACACCATGGCGCACCCGACGCTGCTGCTCGGCGCCGAGGCCCGGGCGCTGGCGGAGTCCGGGGCGCTGGCCGCGGCGGAGGAACTGGCCCGGCAGGGCTACGACCGGGCGGTAGACGCCGGTGCGGGACGCGCCCAGACCTGGTTGTCGGAGCACCTGGGCTGGATCTGCTATCTCGGGGGCCGGCTGGGCGAATCGCGGGTCTGGTACAGCAGCGTGCTCGCGCACGCCCGCGAGGTGGGGCTGCGTTCCGGCGAGTGGGTGGGCCTGTGCGGGCAGGCGCTGACCGCGGCGGTGTGCGGCGAGGTCGACCGCGCGGAACTGTGCTGGGAGCAGGCGCGGTCGCTGCGCCCGGGCCGTTGGTGGCGTCCGGAGGCGGCGCTGGTCAGCGCCTGGCTCGCGGCCGCGACCGGCCGGGCGTCGCGGGCCCGGGACGAGCTCGTCGCGGCGGCCGCGGAGGCCTCCCGGCGGGGTCTGCGCACCGCGGCGTCCCATCTGTGGTGCGACGCGGCCCGGCTCGGGGCGGCGCAGCAGGCGGTGGCGCCGCTGACGGAGCTGGCGGAGGGCTCCGACAGTGCGCTGGCCGCCGCACGTGCCGACCTGGCGCGGGCGCTGGCCACCGGGCGGGCCGGCCCGCTGGAGCGGAGTGCCGGCCGGCTGGCCTCGCTGGGCGCCGGGCTCCTCGCCGCGGAAGCCTGGAACGCCGCGGCGACCGTGCACACCAGGGCCGGCGCCGGGGTGCCGGCCCGCACCGCCCGGGAGCGCGCCCTGGCCCTCACCGGCCCGGGCGGCGCGCGGACTCCGGGGCTGGTGCCGCCGGCGGTGCGGTGCCGGCTGACCGCGCGTGAGTTGGACGTGGCGCTGGCCGCGGCGAGCGGTCTGAGCAGCGAGGAGATCGCCCGGCGGCTGTCCTTGGCGGTGCGCACCGTCGTCAACCACGTCCAGCGCATCTGCGCCAAGCTGGAGATCAACGACCGGAAGATGCTGCCCACCGCGGTCCACCGCCTGCCCGGGGAGCCGGCCGCGGGCTGACGCGGCGGCTATTCCCACTCCCCGAGCGCGCGGCCGAGTTCGCCGCGCGCGCTCACGCCGAGCTTCGCGTAGGCCCGTTGCAGATGGTTGTCGACGGTGCGTACCGACAGCACGAGCCGCGCCGCGATCTCCTGGCTGGACAGTCCGCCCGCCGCCAGCTGCGCCACGTCCCGCTCGCGGCCGGTGAGCGGACGGGCCTGGTCCCGGTGCGGCAGCGGCGCGCTGACGCGGTCCGTGCCGCAGCGGTCCAGCAGCCGTCGGGACAACACCGCGGCCGCCGCGGCGCTGCGCGACTCGCCCGCCCGGGCCGCCAGGGCCGACGCCTCGCCGGCGGCCTCGGCCCCCGTCATGTCGGCACCCAGCCGGGCGCACCGTTCGGCGGCCGCGCGCAGCGCCCGGTGGTCCTCGTCGGCGAGCCCCGCGGCCAGTCGGGCCCGGGCCCCGGCGAGCGGGCTGTCGCCGTCCGCGGCCAGTTCCGCGAGGCGGGTGCGGACCTCGGGGGCGGCGCCGAGCCGCGCGGCGTCCGCCAGGAGCCATCCCTCGTACGAGGCCATGCCCGTCGCCCGGGCACGGGCGGCGGCGGCCAGCAAGGCGCGTTGTGCCGCCGGCCGGGCGCCGCGGGCCGCGTGCTGCCAGGCGAGCGCGAGCTGCCGGATGAGCCAGGACGCCTGCTGGCGTTCGCCGTCCGGGCCGCCGGTGGCGGCGAGTTCGCGCTCGGCCCGGTCGGCGCGCCCGGCCTGGGCGTGCACCGCGGCCAGGCCCGCGCCCGCGAACACCACCGCCCGCCGGAAGCCGTGGCCCCGCGCCAGGCCCAGTGACTCGGTGAACCAGTCGTGCGCGGCGCCGAGATGGCCGGCGAGCAGTTCGCAGCGCCCCAGGTGCGCGGCGATCCAGATCTGCGGTGCCAGTGCCCGGGCCGCCACCGCTTGGGTGAAGGCCGCCCGGCCCACGGCGCGCGCTTCCCCGCCGCGCCCGGCATCGGTCAGCGCCGCGACGCGGTAGATGGCGGGTCCGCTGGCGTGCGACGAGGGGCTGCCCGGCCGCTGTTCGCCCTCGGCGGCGACGAGTTCCTCGTGCACCTCGCGGGCAAGCTCCACGGCCTCGCCGGTGCGGCCGGCGTAGCCGAGGGCGAGCGAGCGCTGCAGCTGTGCCCACAGCCGCAGCCGCGGGACGGCGATGTCCTCCGCGTCGGCCAACAGCCGCAGTGCGTCGGGCACGCCACCCGCGTTGAGCCGATAGGCGGCCTCGTTGACGCGCAGGAACCGCCGGCCGCCCGCGTCCAGCCGGGTGGCGGCGCGGGCGTTGACCTCCAGGGTGCGCGCGGTGTCGCCGAGGCCCCAGTAGAGGTTCTGAGTGCGTTCCATGGCGACGGTGACGATGTCCTCGTGGCTCGTCGCCAGGCGTTCCGCGGCGCTCAGGGAGTCCTCGGCCTCCGCCCAGCGGCCGGTGTGGTGGTACGCCTCCCCGCGCAGCAGCAGGACCTCCAGGACCGCGTCGTTCCGCGGGACATCCGCGAGGAGTTCGACGACCTTGGGGTAGTCGCGGACGTGTCGTGCCATGCGGGCCGCGGGGAGCAGTGTCTCCAGGCCGACGGGCAGTCCGGCGGCCAGCCGCCAGGTGGCCAGGCGCAGCGCGTCCTCCCGCCGGCGGGCCCCCAGTTCGGCGAGGTGGGCGGCCTGGTCGCGGTAGATCGCCCGACGGCGCGGGGCGGCGATGCCCCGCCGCAGCACCTGGCCGTAGAGCGGGTGGTCCAGCACGCAGACGACGCGCCGTCGGTCCATGCGGACGCGTATCAGTCCGTCCTCCTCCAGCGCCTCGACATCCTCCGGCCGGTGACCGCCGTGCGCCAGGGCGTCGGGCGAGAGCGGCTCGCACAGGGCGAGGAGTTCGAGCACCCGCAGCCGGCGGGCGTCGAGGCCGGCGAGCCGGCTGCGGACGATCTCGGTCAGCCGGCTGGTGCCGGCCAGCGGACCGGTGAGGTGCCACAGCCCGTTCTCGCGCACCAGCTCGGCCGAGTCGAGGGCGCCGGCGACCAGTTCGCGCAGTACGAGGGCGTTGCCGCGCGAGGCGTGACTCAGCGTGCGGAGGGTGGCGTGCTCCACGGGTCCGCCGAGCACTCCGCGGACGAGTTCGGCGGTTTCGGCCGCGTCGAACGCGGCCAGGTCCAGGCGGTGGCTGCCCTCTTCGTGCTCGAAGGACTCCACCACGTCCGACGGCGGCACCGGGGTGCGCACCGTGCCCACCAGGGTGACGACGCCGGTCCGCACCAGGTGCCCGAGCAGCACGGCGGAGGCGTTGTCCAGCAGGGGGAGGTCGTCGACCAGGACCACGGTGGGCCGGGGGCGCCCGGTGGCCGGGGGCGGTGCGAGGGCCTCCGCCGCGGCGTGGAAGGTCCGCACCGGGTCGTGGGCCGGCGCATCCGGTGGCAGCAGATGCCCGAGCGCCCCGAGCGGCAGTGCGGCGGTCGCGGCGGTGGCCACCACTCGCTCGGTGCGGTGACCCGCGCGTGCCGCGTGGCGCAGGAACTCCTCCGCGAGCCGGCTCTTGCCCACCCCGGCCGGGCCGTACAGCAGCAGGGCACATGCCTCGGCGCTGTCGAGGTGGGACCGGAAGGCGGCCAGTTCCTCGGCGCGGCAGGCGAACGGCCAGCGGTGGCGCCGAGCGCCCGGGAGCGGGCAGGCCCCGTCCCGGGCACCGGTTGCCGGGCCCTCACCTGCTTCGTTGCGCGGTCCCGAGGAGGACCGGGGGGACGTCACCTCATGCTCCCTGCTCGTTGTGCCCTGCGCCGCCGGCCGACCGGCCGGGCCGCCCGTCGCGGAGCGGGCCCTGCCGGCCCGCCCCCAGTCTGTCCGCTCCCGGCGCCGGGCACATGAGTAGGTATTGCTCCGATGGCCCCGAACCCGCGCGGCCGGGCACCACGCGGTCAGGCTGCCCTCAGAGCAGCGCCTTGGCGTTGCGTTCCAGGTCCTCGATGCCGCCGCACAGGAAGAATGCCTGCTCGGGGAAGTGGTCGTAGGTGCCGTCGGCGATCGCGTTGAAGGCGTGGATCGACTCGTCCAGCGGCACGGTCGAGCCGTCCATGCCGGTGAACTGCTTGGCGACATAGGTGTTCTGCGACAGGAAGCGCTCGATACGGCGGGCTCGGTGGACGATGGTCCGGTCCTCGTCGCCGAGTTCGTCGATGCCCAGGATCGCGATGATGTCCTGAAGGTCCTTGTACTTCTGCAGGATGCTCTTGACCCGTGAGGCGCACTCGTAGTGGGCCTGCGAGATGTAGCGCGGATCCAGAATGCGGGACGTGGAGTCCAGCGGGTCGACCGCCGGATAGATGCCCTTCTCCGAGATCGGACGGGAGAGCACCGTCGTGGCGTCGAGGTGGGCGAAGGCCGTGGCCGGAGCCGGATCGGTCAGGTCGTCGGCGGGGACGAAGATCGCCTGCATCGAGGTGATCGAGTGACCACGGGTCGAGGTGATGCGCTCCTGCAACAGGCCCATCTCGTCGGCCAGGTTCGGCTGGTAACCCACTGCCGAGGGCATCCGGCCGAGCAGGGTCGACACCTCGGAACCGGCCTGGGTGAATCGGAAGATGTTGTCGATGAAGAACAGCACGTCCTGCTTCCGCACATCGCGGAAGTACTCCGCCATGGTCAGACCGGCCAGCGCGATGCGCAGCCTGGTGCCCGGCGGCTCGTCCATCTGACCGAAGACCAGCGCGGTCTTGTCGATGACGCCCGAGTCGGCCATTTCCTCGATGAGGTCGCTGCCCTCCCGGGTGCGCTCGCCGACACCGGCGAACACCGAGACGCCCTCGTGGTGGTGGGCGACGCGGTAGATCATCTCCTGGATGAGCACCGTCTTACCGACACCGGCGCCGCCGAACAGTCCGATCTTGCCGCCCTTGACGTAGGGGGTCAGCAGGTCGATGACCTTGACGCCGGTCTCGAACATCTCCGTCTTCGATTCGAGTTCGTCGAAGCGGGGCGGACGGCGGTGGATCGGCCGGCGCTCGACGGTGTCGGCGGGCCTCTCCGCCCCGTTCAGGACATCGCCGAGAAGGTTGAACACCTTGCCCTTGGTGAAATCCCCGACCGGGACCGTGATCGGGGCACCGGTATCGGTCACCGGGGCCCGGCGGGCCAGACCGTCCGTGATCTGCATGGCGATGCATCGCACCAGCCCGTCCGCCAGGTGGTGAGCCACCTCCAGCGTCAACGTGCGCCGCTCGCCCGCGAAATCCACGTCCACGTGCAGCGCATGGTGGATTTCCGGCAGCGCGTCCGGGGGGAATCGCACGTCGACGACGGGCCCGAGCACGCGGGCGACCCGGCCGGTGACGGGGGTGGCGGTAGCCATGAGAGGGCACTCCTTGCCTTCGCGGATGGGGCTCGGCCCATCTCGACCAATTACACACAACCATAGTTGTGGAAATCTAGATTCTCAACCTTGGTTGTGCATTTCCGCGAGGAATCCCACCTGAGCTCCGTTCGTCCTCGACGCCCCGGCCCTGCCGTCGCCCCCAGGCCCGGGGTGCCGGGTCAGTTGTCCGGCGCGTCCGAGCCCATCCGGGCATCCGTGCCGCACACGGCCGGCCCGGGACGGGGCCGGGTCCCGTCGACCGGCGTGCACAGCCAGTCGACGACCTTGTCGTTCTGCCGGAAGAACGCGGCGTTGGTCCGCGGCCGCGACAGCGACCCCAGCGCGCCGGAGGCGGCGTGATCGCCGAGCGCGACGAGCCGGTCGTCCCGCCGCCCGTGGCCGTCGAGGACGTGGAACGTCCGCGGGCAGGTGGCGAGCTTCGCCCCGTGGGCAGGCGTGGCCGGTACGGTCACCCGCGCGAGACCGCCCTCCGCCATCCCGCGCAGCAGCCCCGAGGCGTCCGCGAGGACATCGGAGTCGGGCAGCCAGGCGTCCACCAGGTGTGCGGCCCGGAACTCCTCGCCCGGCAGCGTGCGGGTGCGCAGGACGAAGGTCCCGGTGGACGGGTCGGTCCCCACGGCCGGCTCCGCTCCGGCGAAGCGGACCAGGCCGCATCCGGCCAGCGCCGCGAGCTGTTCGATCCGCAGCGCGGGCGCGCCCGCCGCGGCGCGCCGGGCGAACCCGGACAGCGTCGCGACGAGTCGGCGCGCCTCCGGGCCCGACGCGGCCCCCTCCCGCATCAGCACGCCGATGATGGTCTCGACGGCGCGCACCAGGGCCTGTTGGGCCGCGGCGTCGGTGGTGTGCCGGGGGTCGTCGGCCCGGCGCGCCGCCGCGTGCAGCCGCTGCCGCATCCAGGTCGTGAGCCGGTCGGCGGACGGCATGACGGGCAACGCGGCCGGTGCGAGGTCGGGTTCGACGAACCGGTCGGCGGGGTGGGTGAGGTGCCGGGCGAGGGCGGACCATGCGGGGTCACCGACGGGGGTGGCCCGCAGGACGGCCGCGCACGCGTCCCATCCCATGGGTCCGGCCTGCGGATCCCTGGCGAACAGCTCCTCATAGTGTGCCCAGGCCATCTCCCGCACCACGGCCCGCCACAGCTCCCCCGGGACGGCCCGCCGCACGGCCTGGCCGCCACTTGTCAGGCGGTCCGCGGCTGCCCGGATGTCCGCTTCGCTCAGCAGGACGGGCGCGGTCCGCTCCGGCGTGAGCGGCGGCACGGAGGGACGGGCGCGGGGCGGGAGGCCCCGGCGCGACGCGACGACGAACGCCGGTTCACGGCCGGACGGCTCGTAGGCCAGCGCTCCGGACGTGTCCCGGCGGAAGACGCCTCCGCGCCCCTCCGTCAGCAGGATCATCAGGTCCAGGAACGCCAGCCCCAGCCCCCGTACGAGGAGCGGTTCCCGAGCCGGCATGCCGGACAGGTCGAGGTCCGCGGTGTAGGAGGGCGGGAGGTAGCGGCCCCCGCTGCGCACGGCGAATGTGTGCAGGTCCCGCTGCCCGGGTGAGGGGGCGCCGTCGAGATTGCCGAGGGCGAGGACCGCGCGGTCGGCGACCAGGCGGCGGCCGCCCTCCAGGTGGACGTCCAGCGCGCCGTCGGAGCGTTCGCGGACGCGGAGTGCGCGCACGGCATGGGTCACCACCGTCCACCCGGAGGACAGCGCGTCCAGCGACGTCCGCAGACACCAGGACAGGTACGCGCCGCACAGCCGGCGGCTCGCATAGCTTCGGGGTGTCAGCAGACCCGCTTCGGCGACCAGCGCCGGATCGGTGCACCAGCGGGGTGCGATGCGCGAGGCCCAGGTGTACAGCGTCGGCCCCACCGTCAGCGGGCCGGTGGTCCGGACGCTCTCGTCGGGCAGGAGGGTGACGTCGCCGCACCGCGAGTTCATCCACAGCAGCGAGGACTGGTCCTGCCGCCAGACCCGGCCGCCGTCGGGGTGCGGATCCACCAGGTGCAGCGTCCCCGGCCCCTTGGGGCGGCGGGCCGCGAGGCGTTCGACGATGCCGACGCCTCGCGGGCCCGCGCCGATGACCACGACACGGGGGGCGGTGCCGCTCGGGGAGCCGGCCGCGCTCACGGGGTGCTCCCCCGGGTGAGGTCGAGTCCGGTGTGGTGAGCGGCGAAGGACAGCACGTCGCAGCTCATCAGGTGGCGGGCGCCGCGGGCCATCGAGGTGTGCCCGCTGTCGCCGTAGGAGCGCAGGAGGTACGGGCCCCGGCCGCTCGACGCGCGCTGCAGCCGGGCGCAGAACTTCCGGGCGTGCAGCGGGGCGACGCGGGTGTCTCCGTGCAGGGTGATGAGCAGCGTCGGCGGATACCGCAGCCCGTGCTCGATGCGGTGGTAGGGCGAGTAGGAGAGCAGATGCCGGAACTGGTCGGGGTCGGCGGCGGAGCCGAACTCGTGCCGCCAGGACCGCCCCAGTCCGCTCCGCTCGTAGCGCACCATGTCGGTGAGCGGAGCGACGCAGACCACCGCGGCGTACCGGTCGGGATCGCGCACCATGGCGGCGGCCATCGTCAGACCGCCGTTGCTCATTCCCACAAGGGCCAGCAGGTCGGGCCCGCCGAGTCCGCGCCGGCGCAGATGGTCGGCGACCGCCTCCAGGTCCTCGAAGGTGCTGTGCTTGCCCGCGGCCGCGGTCGGTCCGCGCAGGTCGGGGACCACGACGAGGCCGCCCGCCCGCACCCAGGCCAGCACCAGCGATTCGTACGACGAGGTCAGCTCCCGGCCGAAGCCGCCGTAGCCCAGCAGGAGGGTGGGCAGCGGGCCGGAGGGCCGGCCGCGGTGGGCGAGCAAGGTCAGCGGCACACCGGTCCCGTCGGCGGAGGGCGCGGACTCCCGCCACTCCTCCAAGGGCTGCGGTCCGGCCTCCGGGATCGTCACACCGGGCGCGGAGTCCGGGTCGAGGGGGACCGCGACGGGCGGTGTCGTCCAGCTCGTCCAGCCCAGTCGTACCCCGCCGTGTGGTGGGGACTCCAGGGAGAGCACCGTGCCGGAGGGAGGAAGCGGCAGCGGGCGCGGCGGGGTGCGCGTGCCGGGGTGGTGGACGAAGAGCGCGGGGCTGCCGGCGAGGGTGCGGGCGACCAGCAGCCGGGGCGGGCGGGACCCGTCGGCGTCGTCCACGGGGCACAGGTGGGTCAGCGGGGCCCCGGGTTCCTCCGGGATCACGGTCGTCCAGTGGTCCGGGCCCGGCCGGTCCCGGTCGACCACGACGACCTGCCCGTCCGGTGCCCCGTGCGTCGTGGCGACGAAGACGGTTCCGTTGCGTGCGACATGGGCGGTGGAGACGGCGTCGGCTGCTTCCTGCAGCGGTGTCCAGACGGGGCGGGCCGGATCCGCGCCGAGATCGGCGAGCCACAGCCGGTTGCGGGTCTCGCTGCCGCGGCGGATCTCGACCGTCAGCCACCGCCCGTGCCACACACGGGCCCGGTAGCGGTCCAGATCGTCGCTGCCGTGCCACACCTGCCGGTCCCGGCCGTGGCGGTGCAGCCAGAGGTCCTGGGGCCCGCCGTCCGCGGCGCTCCTGGCGTGGAAGAAGCCGCTGCCGTCCGGCAGCCATGCGACCGGGCTGTGCCGCGTGCGCGGGATGCGGTGGCGCACCTCACCGGTCGCCACGTCCAGGAGCAGCAGCGGGGTGTGGTCCTCGCGCCCGTCCTGGAGGATCTGGCAGGCGACCGTACGGCCGTCGGGAGCGGGCTCCCAGGACGCCAGGGCCGACTGCCGCCACAGGACGACCGGTTCGTCGTCGCGCCCCGCCTCGAAGACGGCCAGGGCCGGGAATTCCGCCTCGGCGTCGACCACTTCCCGGAAGACGCGGGTGCCGACGCGGCGTTCCGGCCGCCGTCCCCCGTACGCCATGAGGTGCGACAGGGTCCGCGCCGCGGCATGGCGGCCGGGGAGGGCGGCCAACTCGGCGTCGGAGAGCCGGTCCTGGTGTGCCAGCCAGTCGAGGGTGGCGGGCGCGGCGGGGTCTTCCAGCCACCGGAACGGGTCCTCCACGAGATGGCCGTGGATCACCTCATGCGCCGGCGCGCATGGGCCGACGGGGTGGGTGACGCCGCCGGGGCCGCCCCGGGGTGCGGTCGTGTCGGGGCGGTCCCGGGGTGCGGAACGAGGGTGACCGTCCGGGCGGTCGGGCCCGTACGGGCCGGTGCCCGGGTGGGCCGGTCCGGGGTGAGGCGTGGGGGTCATGACACCGCCTTCTCCGTGAGGGTGGTCGGGGCAGGTCCCGGGCGCCGGCCAGGTGGGGTGCGTACGCCCCTGGCCAGCCAGGGAAGGGTGAGCAGCGGAAGGGCGGCGGCACACCACAGCGTGGTCCGGGTTCCGGCGACGGTGGCCAGCAGCCCGGCGCCGAGTGCGCCTGCCACCTGGCAGGCGGTCGAGGCGCTGCGCAGGAGGGCCACGGTGCGCCCGAGGGTGCCGGGTGCGCTGTCGGCCAGGACCACGGTGGAGAGGCAGACGTTGGAGACCGCCCCGGAGAACTTCGCCGCGGCGAGGCCGGCGGCGGCCGTGGCCGCGGCCAGCGGAAGCGGTCCGCCGGCGGCGGCGAGCGCGGCGGACGCCAGGATCTGTGCTGCGCTCGCCGCGAGGAACCACCGTCGGGTACCGCCGCGCCGGGCCAGGCGAGGTCCGGCCCAGGAGCCGAGCATGCCCGCCAGGCCGGTCGCCACGAAGGCGAAGCCGAACAGGGCGGCCGGCACGTGCAGTTCGCGCAGGAGGAAGGGGCCCAGCAGCGCCGCGCCGGCGGCGGTCGCGGCCGATTGCAGCAGGAGCAGACCGAAGACCGACCGCAGGAATGAACCCCGGCGGAGCAGGCCGTGGAGCCGCACTCCCTCGCGAGCGGGCCGGTCCTCCGCCGCCGCCCCGTCGTCGGAGACGGGCGCGTCGGGCCGGCGGATGCTCAGCAGCAGCACGGCGCTGAGCGCGTAGGTGAGGGTGTCGATGCCGTAGGCGGCGGCGCCGCCCAGGGCGGCGACGGTGAGCCCGGCCAGCGCGTTGCCCGCGAGCCTGGCCCCGTACTCTCCGCTCTGCAGCGTGGCCCGCGCCTCGGGCAGCGCTCCGGCGGGCACCACACTCTGGAGGTGCAGGAAGTACAGGGTTTCCGACGCCGCGGCGATGCCACCCAGCAGCAGGGTGAGCCCGGCCAGCCAGAGGACCGAGAGGTGAGCCGTCGCGGCGGCAAGTGCGGTGAGTGCCAGCAGACTTCCGGCGGCGAGGTCGCAGCGGACGAGCTGTCGGCGGGGCCGCCGGGCCCGGTCCGCTGCCGCGCCCGCCCAGGGGCCGAGGAGGGCCGCCGGAAGGTATCCCGCCGCGGTCAGCAACCCGGTCTGCGTGGTCGAGGCGTTGAGGGACTCCACCGCGATCGTGGTGGTGGCGACGAAGGTGAGGACCGTCCCGAACTGCGAGGCCACCTCGGCCCACCAGTACCGGCGGAAGTCCGTGCTGCTCATGGCGGGGCGGTCTCCGTCCTTGGTTCTCCGGTGGCCGTGGGCCGGGCGCATCGTCACTGGGTGCCCCCCCCACGGCCGGATATCAGCAGGCGATGGAGAGCGTGCTCTTCTCCGGCGGCATCGGAGCGTCGTCCACGTCGGTGGCCAGCTGCTGCAGCTCAATAACGTTCATCACGATCAATTCCTTCTTCTCGAACGGACGGCGGTCGGGTGCGACCGCCGCGGCCCCGGGGGCTCCCCGGGAAGTGCATTGGGACCTGTCGGTCCGGTGGCCGTGGGCCGGGCACTCGGTGAGTCGCCCGGCCCACGGCCGGGCATCAGCAGGCGATGGAGAGCGTGCTCTTCTCCGGCGGCATCGGAGCGTCGTCCACGTCGGTGGCCAGCTGCTGCAGCTCAATAACGTTCATCATGATCAATTCCTTCTTCTTGAACGGACGGCGGTCGGGTATGACCGCCTCTCCCGGGGAGATCACCCCGGGAAGTCTGAGGGGAGGGCAGGCGCCGGCACCGGGCGCCGCTCGACGTGGGCGTCGAGGGTGAACAGCGGGTCGGCGGTGCCTCGCAGGAGGTGGTCGAGGAAGAGCAGCACGCCCGCGGAACCGCTGCCGAGGTCGCAGCTCAGCCGCACCCCCGGGTCCCCGTGCAGGTAGGTGCCGTCCTCGGTGGGGACGAGGTGCACGAACAAGCGCGTCGCCACGTCCTGGGCCATGGCGCGGGCCGATTCGTCCGCGGACCGCCGGGCGGCGTCGGACCAGTGGGTGCCCAGTCCGGCCAGCCCCTGGAACAGGCCGCCGGCACGGGTGAAGAGACAGCTCGCGGCCGTGCGGATCCCGGCCGCGGCATCGCACAGCTCCTCGTCGTCCCCGAGCGAGCGGTAGCGCTCGACCACCATGCCGATGCCCGCGCTCCCGCTCCAGAGGTACGGCATGAGCCGGCGGTCCGTCGCCGACACCGGGAAGAGCAGACCTCCGTGGTCGTACGTCCCCCGCCCGAGGTCGCGGGCGAGCAGCCGTCGGCCCCGCACACGCGCCGGTTCGTCACCGGTGAGCCGGTAAAGGTAGTAGAGGGCCATGGCGACCCCGGCGGGTCCGGTGGCCAGCCCTGTGGTCGCCAGGTCGCCGGGAGTCTCGTCACGCGACGGCGCGAGCAACTCCGCGGCCCACTCGGCGTATCGGCACTCGCGCGTCGCCGCGTGGAGTCGCAGACACGCCATCGCCACGCCGGCCCGCCCGTGAGCGAAGTCGGGACAGTCCCGCAGGACGGGGTGGTCCACGGCGAGCCGGAGCAGCGCCGCGGCCTCGTCGAGCCGCCCGGCGTCGGCCAGGACCCAGCTCAGGCCCGCCGTACCGCTGAAGAGCCCCGGGGGCAGGACGGTCCGTGACGCGACGGCGTCCCGTGTGAAGCGGGCGAGGATCGCGTCCGGCACCTCCACCCCGGACCGCTGCAGCGCGTACAGCACCCCCGCCGAACCGTGCCGGATCGCCAGCGTGTTGGTCGCGAAGCCTTCGGGGACGGTGGGAAAGAGCGTGCCACCGTTCTCCGGGTCCGCCGCGCTCAGGATGCCCCGCACCAGATCGTCCCGGAGCGCGTGCAACTGCGGCGCGGGCGCGCTCGCCGGCCGCTCCGGGGACACAGCGGGCGTCGGCGGGGACACCAACAGGGGTGCGCTGCGGCGCAGTACCTGGTCCCACAGGGCCTTCGGCGGCGGACTCACCCGCTCCAGCAGGGCCCGCAGATGACCGAGCACGGCGGGATTGCGGTCCGCGGTCACCTGGATCGGGGCCAGCAGGTACAGCGCCACGGAGGACAGGGCGTGCTCGTCCTGTGCGAGAGGGCGGGTCCTGGCGAGGTCCGGATCGAAGAAGCCGGCGGCGCCGATCAGGGCCGGCAGCCGGCCGACGGGGCCGACGGTCTCGAAGTCCACCAGTCGCGGCACTCCGCCCTCCTGGACCAGGACATTGTCCGGACCGAGGTCGATGAAGGCGTGGCCCGCCGCATGGAGGCGCCGCAGGTCGTCGCGCAGCGCGTCGATCAATTTCTCGCAGGCGGCGAAATACCGCTCGAATTCCGCCGCGGTCGCGGTGCTGTTGACAATGGGGTTGTTCCGCACCGTCCAGGCGTGGAGGCTCTCCCCGTCAACGAACTCCGTCACCAGAAAGTCGTGCCCGCCCTCGGTGAAGTAGTCGAGTGGCTCCGGACACAAACCCGGGTGCAGGGCGTGCAGTGCCGTCAAGGCCTGGAATTCGGAATGCAGTCGCTGCCGCGCGTCGCTTTCCGTGCTGACCAGGCCGACATGCGGCCGGGCCTCTTTCAGGAACACCCGCCGTCCGGTGGACTGCTGGACGCCCTGGTACGTTCCGCCGCTGTTGCTGAACCGCACGACGCGCTCGATCGTGCAGCCACCCACCGACACCTCTCCCGCCCGGGGCGCCCGGGAGGCCACCGGCTCCTGGAAGGGGTCGGTGATGCCCGGGGGAAGTCCGCATCCGATGCCCCGCTCGTCCTCGACGGTGTCGCCGTGCGCGTCGATGACCGTCCCCGAGAACGAACCGTCAGGTCGTACGCGGCCCTGCGAGGTGAAGGCACCGTAGCGGTAGTACACGCAGGCCGAGCCCTCGAAGGCACGATCGGTCAGGACGTACGGGCCCTCCTCGCCGGCCAGCGCCTCCTTCAGGTCGCGCATCAGGCACAGGGCGGTCCGCGGGTCACCGGGATACGCGGCGATGAACTTGCCGGCCTGGCGCCGCGAGGCGTGCTTGTGGTGCATCACCACGAAGTCGAGCGGGGTGGCCAGGTGTTTGAACACCACACCGTGCTCCGCGCAGAGCGGCGCTGCGATGTCGAGCACGTGCCGGGCCCGGTCGGCGCGCGCACTGATGTGCACCTTCCAGCCCTGCGCCTCGATATCCGCGCCGCCGCCCGGGTGCCATTGCCGCCATATTCCGGAGACGGTGTTCCGCCAGTCGACCGGCAGACCGTGCGGAACATAGGAGGCATCTTTCCCGGGCACCGTCCCGGCCTGGACATAGAAAGGACCGGCTCCCAGAACATGAGCCAATTCATTCATGGTTGCCCCTTCGGGTGGAGTGGTCCGCCGGGAGCCTCCGTCCGGCTCACCGTGCTTGCGGGAATGACAATTCCATCGCCGGAAACCTCTCCGGTGAGTAATCACGACTCCATCCGTATCGCTCGATCGAATGACAGCTCGCTCACTTGCTCAAACAAGAGAACATGCCGGTGCTGAGTGGGCTAAGACGGGTGATAGCGCCCATGACGCCTATGACTCCCATGGCACCTATGCCGCAAGTGATGTGTGTGCCCGAACATGCGGACGGGTGGACGCACGTCCCGGCGGCGGGATCCCCGGCCGCTCGGCCCAAGGACGCTATGTGGCGGCGGAGTTGACGCGTTCGACGCCGCGTGGAGCACGTCCCCTGCGGTGGAGGACGCACTCGTCGCAGTACCCGGAGTCCGAGACCCGGTAGTAGAGGCAGCAGCTGTGGCGACGGTAGTCGAGGGGGTCGAGGGTGAGGGTGCCGGCGCTCGCGAGGGGCTCCCGTTCCAGTAGGGCGGTGGCGAGCGGGAGCGGCGGGTGCGGGGCGTGCGGAGCGCGCCTGGTCAAGGTGCGTACGGCGCCCATGAGCGCGGAGGTGGCGTTGCCCTGCAGCACCTTCGGCGAGAGTCCGATGTGCCGGCGCATCGCCTCGTCCAGCGGCCGCAGGTGGCGTACGACGATGCTCTCGTACAGGGCGTCGGGCAGGTCGTGGCCACGGGAGCGGGCCGGCAGCTCGGGCAGCCAGAGGTCGATCGGGCCGGAGGCGGTCGCGCGCCACCACAGCCGCTCGGGCGCGAGGTCGGGTACCTCACCTGTCAGTGCGGTGGCGGCCAGGGCGACCGACCACAGGCGGGCCGCCGTTCCGATGTGGAGGGTCGAGGCGGACACCCGTCGCTGATCGGTGCCGAGTCGTTTGCCCATGGCGGCGACGGAGGCTTCCAGCGCTCCCTGGTCCCCGTGCAGTTCGCTCAGCGGCGAGAAGTGCGCGGCATCGGGTCGTGGCCCGCTGGACACCTTGAAGTAGGGGCCGATGGCGGAGATCTGAGCGAGTGTGTCGGTGGTCATCATGGGTGCCCCGCTCGGGTCGGTCGTGGAAGGAAGCGTGACCTGCCTTTCGGCCGAGGAGCCACGCGACGTCGGTGTTCGTGTATGCCGGGCCCATGCATCCGCGCGTCCCCTCCCCCATGTCTCTCCCCTCGGCAGCTTTATTGCACGACTATCCCAGTTGCACATAACTTGCGGAACCGTGGCCTCCCGCTGTGCGGCGTGCGCCGCCTCCCGAAAATGCCTGGAAGGAAACCCATGAAGAGCAGACGCTCGCTGCCGTTGCTGCTGACCGCGCTCGTGGCCATCTCGGTGGCCGGCTGTGGCGGCCCCGTCAAGCAGAGCGACGCCTCCTCAGCGGGCCCCGCCCCGAAGGGGTTCCCCGTCACCGTGTCCAACTGCGGCGTGCGGACCACCTACCAGCGCCCGCCGCAGCGGGCCGTCTCGCTGAACCAGCACGCGACCGAGGTCATGCTGGCGCTCGGGCTGCAGAAGTCGATGGTGGGCACGGGCTATCTCGACGACAAGATCCTCCCGCAATACCGGAGCGCCTACGGCAAGGTCAAAGTCCTGTCGAAGGAGTACCCCTCGTTCGAGACGCTACTGGCGGCCGAGCCCGACTTCGTCTACGGCGGGTTCGCCAGCGCCTTCGACGAGAAGGAGGGACGCGGCCGCGCCGCCCTCACCAAGGCCGGGATCAACACGCATCTGAACATCGAGGGGTGCGCCAAGGGACCCGTGACGATGGACCGGATGGACGAGGAGATCCGTACCGTCGCCAAGATATTCGGCGTACGGGAACGAGGAGAACGGGAGGTGCGGAGTCTGCACACCTTGCTCGACGGCGTGCGGCGCAAGCTCTCCGGGGTCTCGCCGGTCAAGGCCGTCGTCTATGACAGCGGCGACAAGACCGCCTTCACCGCGGGCGGCAAGGGCATCGGCAATGAGGTGATCAAGCGGGCCGGCGGGGCGAATCTCTTCGCCGACCTGGACAAGCCCTTCGGTGATGTCTCGTTCGAGCAGATCGCGCAGCGGGCGCCCGACGTCATCGTCCTCTACGACTACGGCGACCAGTCCGCCGAGGCCAAGAAGAAGTTCCTGCTGTCCAACCCGGCGCTGAAGGACGTGCCGGCGATCAAGAACAAGCGCTTCGCGGTGCTGCCGCTGTCGTCCACCGTGCTCGGCGTGCGGGTTCCGTCGGCCGTGGAGTCGCTGGCCCGCCAGCTCCACCCGGGGCGCTTCCGGTGACCGTGGTGAAGCAGGCGCCCGGGGCGGTCGAAGGGCCCGGCGGGCGGGAGCGGCACGGTCCACTCGCCGGGCGGCGCCCCGGAGTTCCCTACTCCCTGGTGCTCGCTGTTCTGGGCGTCGTGCTGCTCGGCGCCGCGACAGCCGGCATCGCGGCGGGCTCGATCAGCATCCCGGCCGACCAGGTCTGGAGCATCCTGCTGCACCGGTTGCATCCGGCGCTGGCCGAGCCGACATGGACCCCGGTGCGCGAGACGATCGTCGTCGACGTCCGACTGCCCCGGGTTCTGCTGGCCGGTGCCGTGGGCGCGGGACTGTCCGTGTCCGGGGCGGCGCTGCAGGCCCTGGTCCGCAATCCGCTGGCCGACCCGATGCTGCTCGGGATCTCGTCGGGCGCATCGGTCGGCGCGGTGCTCGTACTGGTCCTGAACGTGACCGTGTTCGGCATGTTCTCGCTGCCCATCGCGGCGTTCTGCGGGGCGCTGGCCGCGCTGGTCGCCGTCTATCTGCTGGCCCGTTCCGGCGGGAGGATGACCACGGTGCGGCTGGTGCTGGCGGGCGTGGCCATGGCCGAGGTGCTCTCCGCGCTGGCCAGCTTCCTCATCGTCACCTCCCACGACCCGCACAAGACCCAGTCCGCCCTGCGCTGGATGCTCGGCGGGCTGGCCGGCACCACCTGGACGACGGTGTGGATCCCGGTCGGTGCGGTCCTGCTGGGGACGGCGGTGCTGCTCGGCGTCTGCCGCTCGCTCAACCTCCTGCTGGCCGGGGAGGAAGCCGCGGCGGCCCTCGGCCTGGACGTGCACCGCTTCCGGGCCTCGCTCTTCACCCTCGTCGCGCTGATGATCGGCACGATCGTCGCGGTCAGCGGGCAGATCGGCTTCGTCGGACTGATCCTGCCGCATGTGGTGCGGCTGCTGGTGGGCGCCGACCAGCGCCGCGCGCTGCCCGCCGCCGCGCTGCTGGGGGCGGCCTTCCTGATCGCCGCCGACCTGGCCGCACGCACCATGATGAGTCCGGAGGAGATCCCCGTCGGCATTCTCACCGCCCTGGTCGGCGGCCCGTTCTTCCTGTGGCTGATGCGGCGGAAGGCGGCCCGATGACGACCGGCACGACAGCCGCGGCCGGGGCGCTCGACGCGCAAGAGGTCTCCGTCGTGGTCAACGGCAAAACCCTGGTCCATCCGGCGTCCCTGCAGGTGGCGCCCGGCGAGATGGTGGCGCTCGTGGGCCCCAACGGGGCCGGCAAGTCGACGCTGCTGCGCACGTTCTACCGGGCGCAGCGCCCCACCTCCGGCCGGGTGCTGCTGGACGGCACGGATGTCTGGCGGATGCCCGGCAAACGACTCGCGCAGCAACTGGCGGCCGTCCTCCAGGAAACCGCCGGCGACTTCGAACTCACCGTGTACGACGTGGTCGCCATGGGCCGCACGCCGCACAAGCGGGCCTTCGCGGGCGACGACGCGGACGACCGCGACATCATCCTGCGAGCGCTGGAGGAACTGCACGTCGACGCCCTGGCACACGCGCCGTTCGACCAGCTCTCGGGCGGGGAGAAACAGCGCGTCCTGATCGCCCGAGCGCTCGCACAACGCACCGGCACGATGGTGCTGGACGAGCCGACCAACCACCTGGACCTGCGCCATCAGCTCGACACACTGCGGCTCGTCCGAAGACTCGGCGCCACCGCCGTCATCGCCCTGCACGACCTCAACCTGGCCGCCGCCTTCTGCGACCGGATCTGCGTGATGGACGCCGGCCGGGTGGTCGCGACCGGAACACCGGTGGAGGTACTCACCCCCGCGCTGCTGTCCGAGGTCTACCGCGTCGAGGCAGAGGTGACCGAGCACCCACGCACGGGCGTGCCGCATGTCACCGTGCAGGCATCTCCGTGACACCGCAGTGCCCGGGGCAACTCCGTCGGGGTGGGGCATCGGGTACGAGACACGCACACCGCCCAGGTGGAGCGAACGTCCTGGCGGTGCGCGGGCTGCCTGCTCGTACCAACAGGGCTATGGAGTGGGCGTCCGGGCGGCGATGAGGGTGATGTCGTCGCGTGGGTCGCCGAGTTCTCGGGCGAGTTGGGCGCACAGGTCGGGCAGTGGAAGGTGGCGGTGGGTCGTGGCGTGCTGGCGGAGGCGGGTCATGCCGGTGTCGAGGGACTGGGTACGGGATTCGACCAGGCCGTCGGTGTAGAGCAGCAGCGTGGCGCCGGCCGGGAGCGGGGCGCGTGCGGTGGGACGTGGGGTGCCGGGACGCAGCCCGAGGAGCATCTCGTGCCCGTCGTCGAGGTAGCAGCCGGTGCCGTCGGCGGTGATGAGGAGTGGCGGCGGATGTCCCGCCGCTGACCAGGCCAGCTGCCACGTTCCGTCCGTGGCGCGGTGCAGGCGGGCGAGGACGGCGGTGGCCGAGTCCGCGAGGGTCAGCCGTGCCTGGGCCGTGTCGAGACGGCGGAGGATCTGACCGGGCGCCTCCTCGGGACGGTCGACGGCCAGGGCGCGGAGCATGTTGCGCAGCTCGCTCATGCGGGAGGCGGCCTGGATGTCGTGTCCGGTGACATCGCCGATGACCATGGCGATGTCACCGCCCTCCAGGGGGAAGGCGTCGTACCAGTCGCCGCCGACCTCTGCCGCATGCTGGGCGGGTTCGTAGTGGGCGGCCAGCTCCAGGTCCGCGACGTCGGGCAGATCGGTGAGCAGCGCGCGCTGCAGGGTGGCGGCGATGTCGGCCTGGGCCGCGTGCAGGCGGGAGTTGTCCAGCCCGAGGGCGATGCGACGGGCCACTTCCTCGGCCAGCAGGCGATCGGCCTCGTTGAAGGGCGGGCTGGCGGGGGCCCGCGTCAAGGTCAGTGCTCCGAAGGTGGTCGCCCGCAGCCGGATGGGGATGACGACCGCTTCCTCGGCCTCCACCAGCGTCAGCAGATCTTGCCCATCGCCCGGTGCGGTGACCGGCAGGTGGGTGTTCAGGTGCTGGGGCCCGGCCCCCTTGAGGACCCGCCGCAACGCCTCGGCGTGGGCCGGGCGGTCGGGCATTGCGCTGTCGTGGAGGGAGCCCGGGGGCAGCACACCGGGAATGTGGTGCGCGCCGGCCACGCGGCGCCGCCCGCGGCCCTCGGCCACGTCGATCAACGCCGTGTCGGCGATCCGCGGAACCAGCTGCCGCACCACCCGTCCCAGCGCTTCCTCCGCGTCCAGCGTGCTGACCATGGCCAGTGTCACCTCGCTGAGCCAGGTCGCCTCGGCCAGATCGTATTCGGCCTGCTCGCGCATGGTCTCGCTGTGCGCGTAGCGCTCCGCGCGCCGGCCTTCCCGCGCACGCTGGGCGGACGCGTCGTGGAAGACCACCACGGCACCCTCGTCATGTCCCATGTGTGCCGGCAGCGGCGCCGCGGTCCACCACACCTGCAGCGCGGTGCCGTCCGCCCGCAACAGCACCGCCCGGTCGCCGCTGACGCGTTTGCCGAGCGCGATGTCCTTGAGGATGGGCCGCTGAGTGGGCAGGCTGCCCTCCTCGGCGGGCGGGTGCAGCGTGCGATGCGCGTTGACGCCGATCAGGGTGCCGGGCTCGTACCCGAGCAGCTTCTCCGCCCAGGGATTGCAGGCGACCACCAGTCCCTGACCGTCCACGGCGTACACCCCGGCGCCGGCCGCGGCGAACAACTCCGACATCAGCGCCTCGCCCCTGCCCCGGCCGGCGGCGGGATCCGTCTGCGGGAGTCTCTCCACCCGCCGTATTCTGCCCTTCCGCCGCTCCGCGGTTGACGGGACCCGGGAAACCCGACCCTCATTGGCCGGGAGCCTTGCACGCCCCTGCGACGTCCTCGTAGACCTCCACCACGCCGTCCAGCCCGGTCAGCTCCAGCAGCCTGCGCACCTGGACACCGGGGCCGGCCAGCCGCAGCCCCCCACCGAGTGCCTCGGCGCCGCGGATCCCGTACACCAGTACGCCCAGGCCCGAGGAGTCCATGAAGGTGACCTGCTCCAGGTCCAGCACCAGCCACGCCCGGTCCTCCGCGGTCAGGGCGTCGATGACCTCTCGCAGCTCCGGCACCAGGCAGAGGTCCACCTCACCGGCGAGGACCACCACCGCCCACGGCCCGCAATCCCCGGTTCGTCGAACGCTGGACGCCGGAACCAACACGGTGGTTCCTCCTCACCCTGGAATCTCCCCATCCTCCCACCCCATCGACCCGCGGAGGCCATCGGCGTCACCCGCTCGTTCCTGGCCGGGGTGTGCCCGGCGCGCAACCCTCGGTGTCGGACACTGAGGAAAACCGCGGAAAACGGAGGCAGGGCCGAACCGCGTCGGCCGTGCGTGCGTCCTACACGTGGACGCCGCGGGCCGCCCCGCGTGGCTTGCGGTGGCCGGGCGAATCGCACGTGCACAGGGCTGGTGGAGGACGCGCAGTGTCGGATGAGGGACGGCTCGTGGCCGGACGCTACCGGCTCGCGGAGCGCATCGGACGCGGCGGCATGGGCACGGTCTGGCGCGCCGAGGACGAGGTCCTGGGCCGCCAGGTCGCGCTGAAGCGACTGCACTCGCAGCCGCACCTGGCCGAGGACGAGCTCGCCACGCTGTATGAGCGCACCCGCCGCGAGGCGCGCAGCGCCGCCCGCATCACACATCCGAACGTGATCGTCGTCCATGACGTCGTGGACGACGACGGCCGGCCCTGCATCGTCATGGAGTACGTCGCGCCGCCCACGCTCAGCGAGCTGCTCAAGGGCGGCCGGACCATCGGGCCCGAGGAGGCGGGCCGCATCGGCCTGGGCATGGTCGCCGCCCTGCGGGCCGCGCACGCCGCCGGCGTGCTGCACCGCGACGTCAAGCCCGGCAATGTCCTCCTGGGCACGGGCGAGCGGGTGGTGCTCACCGACTTCGGCATCGCGATGACGGCCGGGGCGTCGACGCTGACCAAGACCGGCGAGCTGGTCGGGTCGATCGACTACATGGCGGCGGAGCGCGTCCGCGGACGGACACCGGGGGCCGCTTCCGACCTGTGGGCACTGGGCGCGACCCTGTACCAGGCAGTGGAGGGGCGGCCGCCGTTCCGGCGTGACACCGCGATGGAGACCGCGTACGCCATCGCCGTCGACCCGCCGGAGCCGATGAAGCACGCCGGTCCCCTGGAACCGGTCATCGGGGCCCTCCTGTCCAAGGACCCGGACGACCGGCCGTCGGCGGACCAGATCGAGCAAGCCCTGCGGGACGCACGCTCGGGCGAGTCGACGGCGGGGATGTCACCAGCGGTCACCGGTGCGACCTCACCGGTGGAACGGCATTCCGTGGCCGGACCGGACCCCCTCCAGGAGCCCGGGTCAGAGGCTCGGGCCACGAGCGACGGGTCCGCACCCCCGACAGTGCCGGTGCCCCCACGGACCGCCGCCGGACGGGGCCGCCGCCGGGGCCGCAAGCGCCTCCTCCTTGCCTCGACCGCCGTCACCGTGACCGCGGCGGCCACCGCCGGGGCGCTCTACGCGGCATCGCACCGCAACCAGGGCGCGCCCGAGGCCCGGCAGAGCCATCACGCCACCCCGTCCTCGCCGGCGGCATCGCCGGTGCCCCACGGCTACCACCAGGTCAGGGAGGAGAAAATCGGCGCCTCCTTCCCCGTTCCGAACGGCTGGAAGAACTCGAAACGCACAGCCGAACAGGTCACCTACATCAACCCCGTCAGCCATGTCGAACTCACGATCAGGACAGTGGCTCCCGCTGGCCCCAACCCCATGTCCCGCATCGCGGACCAGGAGTCGAACACAAAGGTCAACTACCCCATATATCGCCGGCTGCGCATGACAGAGACGACGTTCCGGAACCAGCCGGCGGCGGTATGGGAGTTCGCCTTCCGGGGAAAGGCATCCTACCGAGCCATCGAACTCGGATTCGGCCACGAAGGCGGCCGGGAGTACGACATCTACGTCTCGGCGCCGGAAGGGAAGTGGGACACCTACCGTCCCGTCTTCGACAAGGTCCTGGATGGTTTCCTCCCGACCGCTTCCTGAGACAGCCAGTTCCTGAACTCCTCGCTACCGGACGGCACTTGACGGGTGGCAGCACCCGCGCCCTGCACGCGGACGAGCAGTCCAACCCCTTAGCGGTCTGGAGTCCACACGGCCGAGGGACGCCATTCTCGCTTGATCAAACCGAACACCCACGAGTCGGATACCTCGCCGTTCACGACGCAGTCCTCCCGCAGCGTCCCTTCACGCACGAATCCGACCTTCTCCAGCACCCGGGCGGATGCCTCGTTGCGCGTATCGGCCTCGGCCTGGACTCGATTCAGGTCCAGTGTGTCGAATGCCCACTCCAGCAAGGCGTGCGCGGCCTCTGTCGCGTAGCCGTGGCCCCACATCGCTTCGTCGAGGCAGTAGCCCAACGACGCACTGCGGTAGTCCGGGTTCCATCCGGTCAGACCGCACCAGCCGACGAAGGCACCGTCAGAGGCACGGTCGATGGCCACCCGTGCCCCGGTTCCTTCGTCCGCGATCGTCCGGCACTTCGCGATGAAACGAGCGGCGCGGGCATGGTCGGTCCACGGCGGGGAGTCCCAGTAGCGCATCACGTAGGTGCTGCTGTGCAGTGCGAAGAGGGGCTCGGCGTCGGCGTCGGTGAAGGGCCGCAGCCGCAGGCGAGCGGTGTGCAGTGTAGGGGTAGCCAATGTCATGCGCACCATCCTGTGTCCTCTTGGGGCGGGCAGAACAGCGAATATCCGACCCCGGTCCGCGGCAGTGCGGCCCCGGAGAAGCCGTCGCCATGCGAGGGCGGGGCTTCTGCGGGATCCTGGGGGCCAGGGGGCGCGCCCGGCAGTGGCGACACGTGGCACCGCAGCACCCAGTGAGGAGGGCCGGCTGTGATGAGCGAGCCAGATACGGGCGGCGGAGAGCGTCAGGCCGGGGCGGCTCCGCTCTCGGCGGTCGAGTTGCGCGTCAACGATCAGGTGCGGCGGCTCGAACTGGATCCGCGGACCTCGCTGCTCGACGCGTTGCGTGAGCATCTGCGTCTGAGCGGCACCAAAAAGGGGTGTGACCATGGCCAGTGCGGCGCCTGCACGGTGCTGGTCAACGGACGGCGGATCAATTCCTGTCTGACGCTGGCCGTCATGCACGAGGGCGACGAGGTGGTGACGATCGAGGGTCTGGGCGCGCCCGATGATCTGCATCCCATGCAGCGCGCCTTTGTCGAGTGTGATGGCTTCCAGTGCGGTTACTGCACTCCTGGCCAGATCTGTTCCGCCGTCGGCATGCTGGCGGAGGTGCGGGCGGGTTCGCCCAGTCATGCCACCGCTGAAGTCGCCTCGTCTCGGATCTCGTTGACCGATGAGGAGATCCGCGAGCGGATGAGCGGCAACATCTGCCGGTGCGCCGCCTATCCGAACATCGTCGCGGCCATCCGCGGCATCGCGGAGGGAGGCGCAGCATGAGGCCCTTCACCTACGAGCGGCCGACGGACGCACGGACCGCCGTGTCCGCGGTGTCCAGAAGCGGCGCCAAGTTCATCAGCGGCGGCACCAATCTGCTCGACCTGATGAAGCTCGACATCGAGCATCCCAGCCATCTGATCGACATCAGCAGGCTCCCGATGCGGGACATCGAGGAGCTGCCGGACGGCGGACTGCGCATCGGCGCCCAGGCGGTGAATTCCGATGTGGCCGCCGATGACCGAGTACGCACCCGCTATCCGGTGCTGTCGCAGGCGCTGGTGTCCGGCGCCTCGGGCCAGTTGCGCAACAAGGCGTCCACCGGGGGAAACCTGTTGCAGCGCACTCGCTGCCCCTACTTCTACGACACGGCCGCCGGCTGCAACAAGCGGGATCCCGGATCCGGCTGCTCGGCGATCGGTGGGTTCAATCGGATCCACGCGGTCCTCGGCGCCAGCGACGCCTGCATCGCCACGCACCCCTCGGACATGGCCGTCGCGATGACCGCCCTGGAGGCAGAGATCGAGCTGCTCGACGCCGAGGGATCGGTGCGCCGCGTCGTCATCACGGACTTCTACCGGCTGCCCGGCGACACCCCGCACCTGGAGACCGTACTGCGGCCCGGCGAGTTGATCACGGGCGTGATCCTGCCCCCTCCCCCGCCGGGCCGGCAGCTCTACCGCAAGGTCCGCGACCGGGCGTCCTACGAGTTCGCGCTGGTGTCCGTGGCGGCGGTCGTCTCGACCGAGCGGGGAATGATCAGCGAGGCGCGGGTGGCGTTCGGGGGTGTGGCGCACAAGCCGTGGCGGTCCTTCGAGGCGGAGGCCGCCTTGATCGGCCGCCCCGCCGAGATGGCCACCTATCGCGACGCCGCCCGGGCCGCGATGCGCGACGCGGTGGGCCAGGGGCACAACGACTTCAAGATCGAGCTGGCTCGGCGCACGCTGTGCCGCACGCTGGCACAAGCGGCCCGGTCGAGCTGAGGAGGCGAGATGATCGGGCAGCCTGTGAACCGCGTGGACGGGCCGTTGAAGGTCTCCGGCCGGGCCACCTACGCCTACGAGTACTGGGACGCCGGCCAGCCGCTCTACGGCTGCATCGTTGGCGCGACGATCGGCAAGGGCCGCATCACCCGCATCCACACCGAGAACGCCGAACGCGCCCAGGGCGTACGGATGGTGATGACACATCAGAATGTCCCGGTACAAGGTGTCCGTGACGAGTCGGTCCAGTTCGAGTACTGGCGCGCCCAGCCGGTGCTGACCGGTCCGGACATCCACTATCACGGCGAGCCGGTGGCACTCGTCGTCGCCGCGACCTTCGAGCAGGCCCGAGCGGCGGCCGACCTCCTCGACGTGGAGTACACCGTCGGGCGGGGACGTTTCGCCTTCGCCGCGGACGACGACGAGGCGTACATCCCGAAGGTGGTCAACGCCGGGCTCCCCACCGATACCGCGGTGGGCGACTTCGAGGCCGGATTCCGTGCCGCCGCCGTACGGGTCGACCAGCGCTACACCACACCGTATGAGTTCTCGATGCCGATGGAACCGCACGCGTGCCTGGTGGAACCGCGCGGCGAGGACCTGGTCGTCCATGTCAGCTCGCAGATCGTCGATGCGGCACAGACCTCGGTCGCCGCCACGCTGCGGATGGCCCCTGAGCGGATTCACATCGTCACGCCGTTCGTCGGCGGGGGCTTCGGCTCCAAGCTGGGCGTCCACGCCGAGACGATCCTGGCGGCGCTGGCCGCCCGCGTGCTGGGCCAACCGGTCAAGGTCGCGCTGACCCGGCAGCAGATCTTCCAACTCGTCGGTATGCGCCCCACATCGAGCCAGCGGGTGCGGCTGGCAGCGGGGCGCGACGGAAAACTGACGGCGATCGCTCATGACGTCACCATGCACACCAACCCCGACCTGGAGTTCGCCGAGCAGACCGCCGCTACCACCCGCAGCCTCTACGCCGCGCCCCACAGGTTGACCAGCCACCGGCTCACCCCGCTCGATCTGCCGCGCGGGGCGGACGTCCGCGCGCCGGGCGAGGCACCGGGCCTGCTGGCGGTCGAGTCAGCGGTGGACGAGCTGGCCCACGCCCTCGGGATGGACCCGATCGAGGTGCGGATCCGCAACGAGCCCACCGTCGACCCCGAGCGGGATGTGCCGTACAGCGACCGCCACCTGGTCGACTGCCTGCGCGACGGCGCACGCCGGTTCGGCTGGGAGCACCGGCCCGCCACGCCCGCGAGTCTGCGCGAGGGCAGATGGCTGGTCGGCTACGGCATGTCTGCCGCCATCCGCGGGCATTTCCAGGGGCCGACAGCGGTGCAGGTGCGGCTGGAGGCGGACGGCACCGGCGTCGTCCGGACGGACATGACCGACATCGGCACGGGCACCTACACCATCCTGACCCAGGTCGTGGCGGACGGACTCGGACTGCCGGCCGACCGGGTGCGGGTGGAGCTCGGGCGCTCCGGGCTGCCCACCAGCTGGGGATCCGGTGGCTCGTGGGGCGCCGCCAACTCCTGCGCGGCGGCGGCTCGGGCGTGCGCGGCCCTGCGGGAGAAGGTGCTGGTCGCGGCATGCGGCGACGCGGACTCCCCGCTGCACGGCCGGGACCCGGCAGGTGCCCATTTCGGCGACGGCAGCGTACGCATCGATGGCGCGGAAGGCGCGTCCCAGGCCCTGGGCGAGATCGTGGCACGCCACCATCCCGAAGGCATGGAGGCCCAGGGCGAGATCCGCTTCATGGGCGACGATCCGAACTACTCGGACTACTCGATCCACACCTACGGCGCCCATTTCGCCGAGGTCGGGGTCGACGCGGACACCGCCGAGATCCGTCTGCGGCGGATGCTGGGGGTGTTCTCCGTGGGTCGCGTGCTCAATCCGAAGACAGCGCGCTCACAGTTGATCGGCGGCATGATCTGGGGCGCCGGCGCGGCCCTCGAGGAGGAGGCAGTGGTCGACTCGCGATCCGGCGCCTTCGTCAACCGGGACCTCGCCCAATATCTGGTCCCCGTCCATGCCGACGTCCCCGACGTCGAAGCCGTCATACTCGACGGATACGACGACAAGGCCAACCTCCTGGGCGCGAAGGGCGTCGGCGAGTTGGGCATTTGCGGCGCGGGCGCGGCGGTGGCGAACGCGGTGTTCAACGCCACGGGTCTGCGCGTGCGCGACTTCCCCATCACGATCGAGAAGCTGCTGCCCGGGCTGCCGGACGTGGATGCCTGACTCTGCGGCCGGTCTGCCGAGCGTGGATGCCTGATTCCGACTCCGTGGCCCAATCTCCGGCCTCTCGGCACAAGTCTGCGGTGTAGTCACGGAGTTGACGTTCAGCGCCGCCTGCAACGTACTACGTATGTCGCGCGAAATGGCGGGACCGCCATCTTCAGCGATGTCTTTGCCCTGCCCTACAGCACCAAGCGCAGGGCCGACAACCGGGCACAGGCCATCTAGAACATGCAAGGCACCTTGGGGAGCCGGCTACTCCCAAAGAGAGCTCACTCCCCTCCGGCGGCGGCGTGCAGGCACAGCAGGCGGTCGACCAGTTCGTCGGTGTAGGCGGGAGTGAGCGGGCCCGTGCCGAACAGGATGCGGATGTACATCGGGGACAGGATGAGATCGAGCACCTGGAGGACGTCCGGCGGGTGTTCGCCTCGATCCCGGGCCCGGTCGAGCATGGCCTGTAGCTGGCGGGTGCGTTCGGCGAGAAACGCGTCGCGGGCGTCCAGGCCCGGCTGCCCGGAGTTGGACAGGGAGAGGGCCAGGCGCAGTATCGCCATCCCGTCCGGCCCGGCGACGTCGCGGGCGGCGGTGGCCGCGTAGGTGCGCAGATCGCCCTCCAGGCTGCCGGTGTCGGGGGTGGGGGAGGTCATGGTGAGCCGGGTGATGGCCACGTCCGAGAGGAGGGCTTCCAGGTTTCCCCAACGGCGGTAGACGCTCGTGTCGGCCACGCCCGCGCGGGCGGCGACGTCGCCGACGGTGAAGTTCCCGTATCCGCGGTCGCCGGCCAGGTCGGCGACCGCCTGATGCACTGCCGCTCGGACGCGCGCCGCGCGGCCACCGGGCCGACGGGCCGGCTCTCGTTCCCTCTCCATGATCCCCACCTTAACGCAGCCGAGACTTGCGTTTGCTGTTTCCGCGACCCTACAGTCCCACTAAACGCAGCCAACAACTGCTTTAGGAGTTTCGATGGAGCCCCTGTTCTTCCCGCACAACCCTTCGTTCTGGTTCGAGACACTGCGGTCCTTCGGGCACATCGCCTACGGCGGCGCCGACTTCGGGGAGGTCGTGGTGACCACTCAGCGGATCACCGCCGGCGACTACGACAGCTGGCACGACGAGTGGCTCGCCACCGCCGACCGGGTGGCCGACGAGGGACGTACGGCCCTGGCCGGCGGGCACCGCGTCAGCGCCCGGGACGCCTTCCTGCGGGCGTCGAACTACTACCGAAGCGCCGAGTTCTTCCTGCACGGCGACGCCACGGACCCGCGCATCCTGCACGCGTACGACGCGTCGGTGAGGTGTTTCCGCCAGGCCGCCGCACTGTTCACCCCGGCCATCGAGCCGGTGGAGATCCCCTACGAGGACACCGTGCTGCCGGGGTACCTGTACCGCGCCGACGACTCGGGCGCCGCCCGGCCGACCGTGGTCATGTTCAACGGGTTCGACGGCACGGCCGAGGAAATGCACTTCAGCGGCGCCGCCGCGGCAGTCGAGCGCGGCTACAACGTCCTGTCCTTCGACGGCCCCGGCCAGCCGGGCACCCGCCACCACCACGGTCTAATGTTCCGTCCCGACTGGGAGAACGCAGTCGGCCCCGTCCTCGACTACGCCCTCACCCGCCCCGAAGTCGACCCCGCCTGGGTCGCCCTGCTGGGCAACAGCATGGGCGGCCTGCTCGCGCCACGCGCCGCGGGCTTCGAGCACCGCCTCGCCGCCGTCATCGCCCTCGACGGCGTCTACGACCTGGGCGACATGGCCACCGGCTTCCTGTCCCTCGACCGCGCCGAGGCCGAACGGCGGCTGCGCGCCGACCACGACCCCGAACTCGACGCCGCCGTGGAGGCGGCCATGGCCGCCAGCCCCAAGATTCGCTGGCTCGTCGACCAGGGCATGTACGTCATGGGGGCCGACACCCCGCGCGGGCTCTTCGCCACCTTCCTCGACTATCACCTGCGCGACGGCATCGCCCAGAAGATCACCTGCCCCACCCTGGTCTGCTCGGCCCCGGACGACGTGTTCTTCGAGGGCCAGCCCGAACTGCTCCACAAGCACCTGACCTGCCCCAAGACGCTGCTGGAGTTCACCGCCGCACTGGGCGCGGACGCACACTGCCAAGCGGGCGCCCAACGCCTGGCCTTCGCCCGCGTGTACGACTGGCTGGACGACGTCATGACCGAAAGCGCCTGAGTACCTGACCCGACTGCCCTGCACAAGGCAGTCGTGAGCGGTGGCTTACCTGCCATCGCTGCTCCCGCCGTATTCGACTGCCCTCCGCTCAGCACGCCTTGCCCCTGCCGGCCCGTGACGTACCCCCACGGGCCAGTACGTCGCGCCCGCCTCCAAGCGAGACTTCGGCCGCGCTCCCAGGCCACAGGCCGGACGGCCTCGCCAGTGACCAGCCCCGCACCAGCGGGGAGAACCGACCAGCCGTGACGAGGAGGCCGGTCTCTTTCCGACAGCCCCTTGAATTAACGGCGTTGGTTCAAGAACTTCGGCCCGAGAGAGCTCCTGAGATCTACCTCAAGCACGGGATGAAGCAGTCGAGTTCGAGGAGCCTTAGAGGTTGTCTCACGTGGACAGGTTCCTGAGCTCCTTGCAGCAGGTCGGGGCGGTGACCATAGCTGACCACGGCTCCGCCAGTTGTTGCGGACCGCGTATGGGACCTTGAGACCTTGAGAAGCCGATGGCAGGCTCGTGCCGCATGATCGATGAGTTCGCGAAAGACAACCTGCACAAGAGACTGCGGCGGGACCGTGAGGCGTTGCTCTGGAAGATCGACGGCTTGTCCGAATACGACGCGCGCCGGCCTCTGACAGCGACCGGGACCAACCTCCTCGGCCTGGTCAAACACGTGGCCACGGTCGAAGCCAGGTACTTCGGTGAGGTCTTCGACCGCCCTTCTCCGGAACCGCTGTGCCGGTGGCAGGAATCCGACGGCAGCGATCAATGGGCGGCCGAGAACGAGACACGCGATCAGATCGTAGGGTTCTACCGGCGCACGTGGGAACACTCGGACGCGACGATCAATGAGCTTGCCCTCGATGCCCCCGGCCACGTGCCCTGGTGGTCGGAGCCTCATCCGAACACGAACCTGTTCGCCATCATGGTCCATGTCCTCGGCGAGACCATCCGGCATGCCGGGCACGCCGACATCCTGCGCGAGGGCATCGACGGCCGGACCGGGGTGCGCGCCGAAAACGAGCAGCCGATCGACGAGGAAGCCCGTGCAGCCTACTTCGCGAAGATCGAGCAGGCCGCCAGGACGGCCGCACCAACCAAGGCTTAGAAGGCTGTTCACGACGTGACGTGATGTTCGAGCGGCATGATGCCGGTCGTGAGTGCTGATCTATCGAAGCGTCTGGTCCCTGATGCACTCTGGGAGCTGGTAACCCCGTCATTGCCGTCGTTCGCGGCTCGACCGCAAGGTGGTGGGACCGCTCCGTGTGACGAAGGGGCCGTGTTCACGGCAGTGGTGTACGTCCTGACCACCGGCTGTGCATGGCGGCATCTGCCGCCGACATTCAGCACGTCCCCCGCCACCGCGCATCGCCGCTTCACGATATGGACCAAGGCCGGCCTATGGCGTCGGCTCCACCGGGCGGTGCTGGACGAACTCGGGGACTATCGATAGCTTTCAGAGATTTCTTACGGCTAGCTTTTCTCCGTCCGCCCCGCGTACCACTACATTCCAGGCGGTGCCGTCGCCATCGTCACCGTCCCACCACTTCGCAAAGGACTGCGCCAGGCCGGTAGCCGCCGAACGGTCGTCACCGGTAGACGAATAGTCGGTGGTCAGCTCGATGTCGTAGTCACTGTGGTGCAGTTCTACGAGGGTCAGCCTGTTGACATGACCGGTCATCGGCCGGTTGTCGGTGCCACTCAGCCAAGCCTTGAAGCGATCAAGGAGATCCTTGCCGTTGCTGTGCTTGGTGACTTGGCCGCTCGGCAGGTGCTTGGCGTTCTCACTCACGCCGTCCAGACATCCCGAGACCCAGGCTCCACGGTCGGCTTCGGCCTCCTGACCGGCGCTGAGAGCCCGACGTGTGCAGCCGCCCCAGACGACTTCACGGACTGGCGAGCCTTTGCCACCTGCGTCACGGACCGCCCGGCCCCGGTTGTAGCCGGCGGTGTAGGCGTCCTGCGCAACCTTCTTCTTGTCCTTCGCAGGTGCATGGGTTGGCCGCTGCGATGACTTGCCCGGTTGCGGGCTGCCTGGCTCGCTGCCGCATGCCGGTATGGCTAAGGCGGCAAGCATGGTCGCAGCGATCGCGAGACGCGGGCGATGACGGGGTAGATGCATGGTGTCTCCTGGCGTGTGCGCATGTTGAGTGAGGGTCTGGTGCCCGCCAAGTGTTCCTGCGGATAGCCGGCTCAGGGCCACTTCGAGCAGAACGTCCGGAACGGGCCAGAGGCTGGGCCGGCAGTGCCGCAGTCCCGAGGTCTGCATCAGTCAAGATCCGGGCTCCTCCCGGGCCAGCTGTCCCGGCAAGATCAACACGGCTGCTGTATTTGCGGGGTCAGCGGCCTGCTTGCGGATGGACAGCCGGCAGCGAAGAACCTCCTGTGGGTGGCTCGCGGTGGAGCGCGGCTCCCTACCAGTTCATCGCCGGAGCGCTCTGACCTGCGCTGGCTTCCCCCGGACCGATAACCGATCCGGCGCCGCCCGGCCCGGCGCAGCGCGACGCTCAGACGCTACGCCGCGTCACCCAACCATCACCGTGCACAGCCCGTTCCCACGTGCCGGGACCACCCGCCACCGGAAAGCCCACCCCGCCCCCGACCCGCCATCCGGGTGAGCCCCTAATATCATCTGGCGTCCTTCGACGGACGCGGACGCCCGCTGGGTCGTGCCCGGTGTCCGGCGCCCGGTAGGACGGCTCCGCCGCTTGGCAATGGAGTCGAGCATCGAGGAGAGGATCGTTCATGCGCGCCCGGAGCATCGCCACGGCCACCGCGACAGCATTGGCGCTGGTGGCCGCTCGTGACCTCGTTCAGAAGAAGCACGCATTGCTCCGGAACTTCCCCGTGCTCGGGCATGCCCGGTACCTGTTGGAGACGATCGGGCCGGAGCTGCGGCAGTACATAGTGACCTCGAACGACGAGGAGCGCCCGTTCAGCCGCGACCAGCGCACCTGGATCTACGCGTCGTCGAAGGGGGAGAACAACTACTTCGGGTTCGGAACCGACAATGATGTCGAGCACATCCAGGGGCACGCGTATCTGAAGCAGCGCACGTTCGCCGGCACGCTGCCCGACGCGCACGACCCGCAGGCCCCGCTGCCGTCGGCCAAGGTGCTGGGCGGGCCGCGCGGGCGCGCCAAGGCGTTCCGGCCGGCGAGTGTGGTGAACATCTCGGCGATGAGCTTTGGATCGCTGTCCGGCGCGGCGATCACGGCGCTCAACAAGGGTGCGGCGCTGGCGGGCACCCTGCACAACACGGGCGAGGGCGGTCTTTCGCCGTACCACCGCAACGGCGGCGATCTCATCCTGCAGATCGGTACGTCCTACTTCGGCTGCCGCAACGAGGACGGCAGCTTCAACATCGACAAGCTCAAGGACGTGGTCGCCGGCGCCCCGGTCAAGGCGTTGGAGATCAAGCTCTCCCAGGGTGCCAAGCCGGGGCTGGGCGGAATGCTGCCGGGCGCGAAGGTGACCCCGGAGATCGCCGAGATCCGCGGCATCCCGCGCGGCGAGGATTGCGCCTCCCCGTCGCGACACACCGCGTTCAGCGATGTCGACTCGATGCTCGACTTCGTCGAACTGCTCGCCGCCGAGACCGGACTGCCGGTCGGGATCAAGAGCGCGGTGGGCGAGATGGAGTTCTGGCAGGAGCTGGCCACGCTGATGGCGCGTGGTGACCGTGGTGTCGACTTCGTGACCATCGACGGCGGCGAGGGCGGCACCGGGGCGGCTCCGCTCACCTTCTCCGACTCGGTGTCGCTGCCCTTCCGGATGGGCTTCTCCCGGGTCTACGGCGTCTTCGCCGAGCGGGGGCTGACCGACGACCTGACCTTCATCGCCTCCGGAAAGCTCGGCCTGCCCGAGAACGCCGCGGTCGCCTTCGCGCTGGGTGCCGACATGATCAACGTGGCCCGTGAGGCGATGCTGTCAATCGGCTGCATCCAGGCGCAGAAGTGCCACACCGACAAGTGCCCCACCGGTATCGCCACCCAGAGCCCGTGGCTGGCCCGCGGCCTCGACCCGGTCTCGAAGGCCGACCGGGCCGCCGTCTACCTGCGCACCCTCCGCAAGGAGCTGCTGAAGGTCTCGGCGGCCGTCGGCGTCGCGCACCCGGCGCTCATCACGGCCCGGGACATCGAGATCATGAACGGCGACTACGAAGCCCGTACCCTGGCCGGGGTCTACGGTTACAAGGACGGCTGGGGTGAACTCGCACCGCACCTCGCCGAGGAGATCACCGCACTGCTCACCGCCGAGCGGTCCTCCGACCGGAAGCCGACCGCCTGACGCCGATCGCGGAAGGCTCCACGCTCGCCGCTCCCCTGCCCGGAGCGCGCGCGTGGTGCCGACCGGTGGCACCCTTGTCTTTCCTGCTCCACGCACAGCCCCTGCCTAGGTGATCACAACATGAGCGAAAAAGTGAGATTCCCGAGCGTCGTCGGCCCCGAACTGGCCGGCGCGATCGACCTGCCGGACGGCGAGATCCGCGGCTGGGGGATCTTCGTGCACGGATTCACCCTCGGCAAGGGCTCGCCGGCCGCGTCGCGTGTCAGCAAGCAGCTGGCCCGCGAGGGGATCGGCATGCTGCGGTTCGACAACCTCGGGATCGGGGACTCCGACGGCGACTGGGGCGACGGTTCCTTCACCGTCAAGGTCCAGGACACGATCCGTGCCGCCGCCATGATGGCGGAGCGGGGGACGCCGGCGGACCTGCTGGTGGGGCACTCATGGGGAGGCGCCGCCGTCCTCGCCGCGGCGGCCGAGGCAACCGGCGTCCGCGCGGTCGCCACGATCGGGGCCCCGGTCGATCCCAGCCACGTGGAGCGGCAGTACGACGCGGTCGTGGATCGCGTGCTTCATGAGGGGTCGCACGAATGGTTCGTCGGCGGGCGGACCCTGGTCCTCAAGCGTGCCTTCGTCGAGGACGTCCGCCGTGCGCACCTGCGGGATCGGATCGGCGAGTTGGATCTGCCGCTGCTCGTCCTGCATTCGCCGACCGACAACACCGTCCACATCGACAACGCCGGCGAGATCTTCCGCGAGGCACGACACCCGCGAAGCTTCGTCTCACTCGAAGGCGCGGACCATCTGCTGACCGCCCGAGGACAGGCGCAGCGAGCCGCCCACATCATCAGCGCCTGGGCCGACCAGTACATCCACGGGTAAGAGCCCGCAGGAGACACCTCAACCGGTTGAGTGCTCGCTCGGATACGTACGGGGGCTGAGCCTCACCCCTTCCGCCTCGGACCCACCGAACAGGCCTCAGAGAACTCAGAGGTCCCGTAGCCGCACCGTCATCCGGATGCCGTCCCGCGCCCAGAGCACGAACCGTTCCACCGGTGTCACTTCGTGTCCCGGCGCGGGTCGAAAGCTCAGGCGCTTGAGGAGGACGGCCAGGACGAGCTGGGCCTCGACCGTGGCCAACGCGGCGCCCTCGCAGCTGCGGGGCCCGATCCCGAAGGGGACGTACGCGAGCCTCGGCCGCTTGGCCACCTCCTGCGGTGTGAACCGTTCGGGGTCGAAGCGCTCCGGCTCGGGCCAGTGCTCGGGGTTCAGGTGCACCGCCCAGAACGGGTAGAACACCGTCGTCCCGGCCGGGATCTCGTACGGGCCCAGCACCAGGTCCTCGGTCGTCTCGCGGGCGCCGTACGGGCCGGGCGGGAACAGGCGCATCGACCCTATGACCGCAACGTCTCCGAAGGCGACTCCCCGAACTGCCGGCGGTACGCGAGTGAGAAGCGACCAGGGTGCAGGAAGCCCCAGCGGGAGGCGACGGCGGTCACGGTCTCGGTGCCCGGGTCGAAGGTCAGGAGTTCCTTGCGGACACGGTCCAGGCGGACCTCGCGCAGGTACGCGAGCGGGGTGGTGTCGAGGTGCCGGCGGAAGCCCTCCTGAAGGGCCCGTACGCCGATGCCCACGCATTCCGCGATCTCCGCGACCGTGAGCGGCTCGGCGGCGTGTCCCTCGATGACCTCCATGGCGCGGCGGACCGCGGGCGGTGCGATGCGCGGCTGCTCGCCGAGCAGCGCCGACGTGTAGTTGTGAGGTTGGGCCATCAACAGCTGGGTCATGAGGAGTGATTCGAGCTGCTTTGTCACGAGGGGCTGATTCCTCATCCCACCAGGCCCCTCCGCCTCCCGGCGCATGAGGTCGACGATGTTGAGCCAGGAGCGGGAGCCCGATGTCGTGAGGTTCATGCCGAGCGAGAAGAAGATCGGGCGGCGCACGGTGCGGCCGAGCAAACTGCCCAGGTGCGATTCCAGAGATGAGCGGTCGAACCACACGATCAGCTGCGGATTGCCGTCACCCCAACGCATATCCAACTTTCCGGTCGGCGAGGGGACGGAAGCGAGTTCAGGGGAGGAAATGATCTCCTCGCGGCCGCAGGTGATTTCGGCATGACCGGCGAGCGGGATCTGGACGAGGAAAAAGCTCTCCAGGTCGCCCGGTGTAATCCGGACTTCCGTTCCGTAATCCAGGTAATAGAGACCTGTCCGATCGAAGGGTGCACCGTGCAGCCGGGCGTCGAGCGTCGCCGAGCGCCGGGTGATGCGCAGGTCATGAGGGCAGAAGGCACGGCCGACCTCGGC
This sequence comes from Streptomyces kronopolitis, assembly GCF_014646275.1. Taxonomy (GTDB): domain Bacteria; phylum Actinomycetota; class Actinomycetes; order Streptomycetales; family Streptomycetaceae; genus Streptomyces; species Streptomyces kronopolitis. The sequence continues at coordinate 370,278 of NZ_BMND01000001.1, read as the reverse complement.
CCGTGCCTCCCAAATGTCCGCTGTATGGAACAGCTGGTGATTTGCGAGGGGGGACTTTTCAGCGGGCATGTAAACCTCCACCGCCGAGATGCGCGATCGGGACAGCGACCCGCGTGATCCGGATAGCGGGGGTGATCTTGCCATACCAAGATTGACGCCTGAACGTCGCGGACCCGAGAGATCCTGGGAATCAACAATGCAGGGAGTGCCGGGCCGGACTGCGCTCGTCAGAAGCGGAGTCACGCCCAGCGGACAGCCCGCCGCATGCGCGCTGCGCGTATTACGCGCGACCGACGCGGTGAGGGCTGCCAAGGCCGTACCCCCGCACGTCGCGGCATCCCTGCCGCTGCTGCCCCGGCTCACCGACTCGGTCGGGCGTCTCCAGCCGGCAGGGTCACCCGGGCCCATCCCCCGGCCCCACGGGTGACCCGGCCTCCCGCGGCTGCCCGCCGGCCCCCCTCCGGCGGGCAGCCGCACTCCACACCACCGCCGTGCGCCCGTTGATGCCGCCGCGCGCCGGAACGCTCGTACAGCACGGCATCACACGGCGCCGCAAGGCACCGCACGGCGCCCCTCAAAATCCGCACGCCCCGAACCCCCGGAGAACCCGCTCATGCGCAAGATCACCATCGTCGGAGCCGGCCAGGCCGGTCTTCAGCTCGGCATCGGCCTGATCGACCACGGTTTTGACGTCACCCTCGTGTCCAACCGCACCGGAGACCAGATCCGCGACGGCCGGGTCATGTCGAGCCAGGCCATGTTCGGCACCGCGCTGGCCCACGAGCGCAACCTCGGCCTCGACTTCTGGGGCGACGCCTGCCCGCCGATCTCCGGTCTCGGCGTGAGCATCGCCGACGGCCAGGGCGGCCGGGCGCTCTCCTTCGACGCCCGTCTTGAGGCCACCGCACGCTCCATCGACCAGCGCGTCAAGATGCCCCTCTGGATGGGCGAGTTCGCGCGCCGCGGCGGCCGTCTGGAACTCTGCGAGGCCGGCGTCGAGGACCTGGAGCGCTACGCCGCCGAGTCCGACCTCGTCATCGTCGCGGCCGGCAAGGGCGAGATCGCGGGGCTGTTCGAGCGGGACGCCATGCGTTCCCCGTACGACGCTCCGCAGCGCGCGCTGGCCCTGGCGTATGTCACCGGCATGGCACCGCTGCCCGACCGCCCCGGCGTCAGCTTCAACGTCATCCCCGGTGTGGGTGAGTACTTCACCATGCCCAGCCTCACCACCAGCGGCCCCTGCGACATCATGTTCTTCGAGGGCGTCCCGGGTGGCCCGCTCGACTGCTTCGACGGGCTCGCCCCCCACCAGCAGCTGGCGAAGTTCCAGGAGCTGCTGCGGACGTACGTTCCGTGGGAGGCCGAGCGCTGCACCGATGTCACACTCACCGACCAGAACGGCACCCTCGCGGGCCGCTTCGCGCCGACCGTCCGCAAGCCCGTCGCCACGCTGCCCTCCGGCAGGCAGGTGCTCGGCCTCGCCGACGTCGTCGTCCTCAACGACCCGATCACCGGCCAGGGGTCCAACAACGCCTCGAAGTGCGCCGCCTCCTACCTCGCCACCATCCTGGACCACGGCGAGCACCCGTACGACGCCGCGTTCATGGAGCTGGCCTTCGGCCGCTTCTGGGACAACGCGGAGGCCGCCACGTCCTGGACCAACGCGATGCTCGGCGCCCCGCCGCAGCACGTTCTGGAGATCTTCGGCGCGGCGAGCGCCAACTCCCGTGTCGCCGCCCGCTTCGTCAACGGCTTCGACGACCCGCGCGACTTGTTCCGCTGGTTCATGGACCCGGCCGCCGCGAAGAACTATCTGACCGGCATCGGCATCTGAGTGGTCGTCAGGACCAAACGGATCAGACTCGCAGCAACTGACATCACGTCAGCGATAGACACGTAACGAGAGCAGGACAGCAGGGCATGAGAAGGATCGCGGTGGTCGGAGCCGGGCAGGCGGGTGCCCAACTCGCCCTGGGACTCCAGGCGCACGGCTATGACGTCACCTTGGTCACCGACCGTGGCCCCGACGAGATACGTCGCGGCCCGGTCATGTCCAGTCAGTGCATGTTCGACACCGCGCTCCAGAGCGAGCGGGAACTCGGCCTGCACCACTGGGAGGGCCAGGCTCCGGACATCTCCGGCATCGCGTTCTCTCTCATCGGCCCGCACGGCACTCCGGACGTCTCCTGGCGTGCGCCGCTGGAGGGCCCAGCCCACTCGGTCGACCAGCGGGTCAAGTGTGCCGCCTGGATCGAGCAGTTCGCGGACGGCGGCCGCGGCGAGATCGTGCTGCACGAGGCGGGCGTCAACGACCTGGAGTGGTATGCCCGCACGCACGATCTCGTCGTGGTCTCCACGGGCAAGGGCGAGCTGAGCCAACTCTTTCCGCGCAACTCCGAACTCTCCCCCTACGACCGGCCGCGCCGTGCGCTGGCTCTGACGTATGTCACGGGAACGGCGCCGCGGGAGGGGGAGGACGCCGTCCACTACCGCCTGATCCCCGGCGTCGGCGAGTACTTCTCCTTCCCAGCCCTCACCACCACCGGACCCTGCGACATCATGGTCTTCGAAGGTGTCCCCGGCGGCCCGATGGACTGCTGGGACGACATCCGCACGCCTGAAGAACACCTCGTCCGCTCACTGGAGGTCCTCCGGCGGTTCTTCCCCGACGAGTACGAGCGCTGCCGGCACGCCCGGCTCACCGACAGCGGCGGCGTGCTGCGCGGCAGGATCGCTCCCACCGTCCGGCACCCCGTCGCCCGCCTGGCCTCCGGCCGGCACGTCCTCGGCATGGCCGACGCCGTCGTCCTCAACGATCCGATCACCGGCCAGGGTGCGAACAACGCGGCCCAGGCCGCGACCCACTACCTCGACAGCATCCTCCGCCACGGCACCGCCGAATTCACCCCGCAGTGGATGCGGCGCACCTTCGACAACTTCTGGCGCGGCTGGGCCCAATGGGCCGTCGGCTGGACCAACTCCCTCCTGACCGACCTGCGTCCCCACCACCGTGACCTGCTGACGGCGGCGGCCGAAGTCCCCTCCGTCGCCGGTGCCCTCGCCGCCGGATTCGACGACCCGCGCACCCTCTACCGCTGGTGGTTCGAGGAGGCCGAAGCACACCGCTTCCTCGCCGAGAAGCGCGCGCAGCACGCCGCCCGCTTCGACGGCCGCGAGCTGCGCCGCGCGCTGGGCCAGTACGCCACCGGCGTGACCGTGGTGACGGCCCGGGCCCCCGACGGCCGCAATGTCGGGATGACCGCGAACTCCTTCGCGTCCGTCTCGTTGGACCCGCCCCTCGTTCTGTGGTGCCCCGGCAAGAACAGCCCGAGTCTCCCGGACTTCACCGACGCCTCGCACTTCGCCGTCCACGTCCTGGCCGCCGACCAGCACCACCTCTCCCGGCAGTTCGCCACCCCGGCCGACGACAAATTCCGCGGCACCCCCACCACCCCCGGCATCGCCGGCACTCCCCTGCTGGACGGCGCGGTGGCCCGCTTCCAATGCCGCACCGTCCAACGCCTCGACGCCGGCGACCACATCATCTTTCTCGGCGAGGTCGAACAGTACGAGGCCGACGGCGGTACGCCGCTGGTGTTCCACTCGGGGCGCTACCAGGTGGCGACGAAGCATCCAGATCTGTGAACGCGTAATGTCTCTCGGCCCGGCGCCATACGACTCACGCAGCCGGGCACTGCCTCCCACAGCCGGGCGCTGCAACGCTATTCCGCGCTGTACGGCGGCAGCCGCCGGGTGATCCGGTCGAACAGCTCCGTCAGCGGCTCGCCGATGTCCCGGCCGAACTCGGTCAGCCCATAGGTGACCTGAGGCGGCGTCGTCGGCTCGACCTCCCGCCAGACCAGGCCGTCCCGCACCAGCGTGCGCAGCGTCTGGGCGAGCATCTTCTCGCTGACGCCCTGGATGCTTTCGCGCAGCTCGTAGAACCGGAGGGCGTTGCTCCGCAGGGAGATCAGCACCCAGATGCCCCATCTGCTGGTCACATGGCCGACCACATTGCGCGCGGGGCAGTCGGTGTGAAACACGTCATACCGCTTCCCCGTCTCGGCCTGTCTGCGCTGCGCGCCTTCCGTCACGTCGTGAGCTTACTTCAAGGTACGTCCTTACGAAAAGTTAGCCAGCTCTCCTAGCGTGACGACCACAGAGGGACATCCGACAAGGAGCTGATCATGATCGTGGTGACCGGAGCTACCGGCAATATCGGCCGGCCGTTGACGCAGGCACTGGCCGAGGCGGGGCGGCAGGTGACTGCCGTGTCACGGCACACGGCGGCGGTGCCGAACGGCGTGCGCCACGTGGCGGCCGACCTGGCCGAACCGGCAAGCCTCAAGCCCACGTTGGCCGGAGCGGAGGCGTTGTTCCTGCTGCTGTCCGGCGACCTGCACGCCGCCGGAGCCGACCCGGCGGACATCGTCGCCCAGGCCGCGGCCGCCGGGGTCCGCCGGGTCGTCCTGCTCTCCACGCTGGGCGTGGTGACCAGGCCCTTCGGCCCCACTCGGATCGCGATGCGCGCGCTGGAGGACGCGTTGCGGGAGTCCGGCCTGGAGTGGGTCATCCTGCGGCCGGGCGGCTTCGCCTCCAACGCCCTGTGGTGGGCGGAGTCCGTCCGCACGCAACAGGTCGTCGCAGCGCCCTTCGGTGATGTGGGGGTGCCGATCATCGACCCGGCGGACATCGCCGCGGTCGCGGCGGCCTGCCTGCTGGATGACCGGCACGCCGGCGGCGTCTACGAGCTGACCGGCCCGGAGGTGATCACTCCGCGCCGGCAGTCGGAGGCCATCGCCGCCGCGCTGGGCACCCCGGTGAGATTTCACGAACTCACCCGCCACGAGGCCAAGGCCGCCATGGCCCAGAGCATGCCGGCGGAGCTCGCCGACGACACGCTGGACATCCTCGGCGCCCCGAACCCGGCCGAACTCCGCGTCAGCCCGGACGTCCAGAAGGTCCTCGGTCGCGCCCCGCGCCCGTTCGCCGACTGGGCCGCCCGCAATGTCGCCGCGTTCCGCTGAGATTGTTGAGCGGTCAACCCCTGTACCCGCACCGCACCGTCAAGGAGGAGAACGGAAGGGTCGGGCGGATCATGGTCTGATTCGACTCGTTCCGTTCCCTGCAGAATTCCTGAGCGGCTCGCCGCAACTCGTCCCTCCCAACAGCGCTGGTGGGACTCCCGGCAGTCACCTGAAGCTCAGCGGATTCCCGCTCCGGCAACCCACTTCGATGTCCTGGCGTCCAACTCCCTGACGGACGACCGCTGATCACCCGGGAGAGCACGTGGCGAAGAAGGACAGGACGACGGACGCGGCGAGGGAGAAGGACCGCGAGAAGTGGATGGCGCGCTTGCAGGTGCGGCTGGTCATGCAGCCGGGCGTGGACCGGGCGATCGTGCTCCAGGCGGTCAAGGAAGTCACGGCGCACTGCGCGCAGACGGGAGAGCACCCGCGGGACGCCTTCGGTGACCCCGACACCTATGCCGTGCAGACCGCCGCGCGGCTGGTCCCGGCGGATCGGGCGGCGCGCGTGAGGCGGCACGACTCCGTGGTGGAGAGGCTCGGCTCCGTGCTGAAGAGGGCCGGGGACGTCGCCGGTCTGTGACCGGTGGAAGCGACCGCGTGGCGCGCTGAACGGTGGGGGACGGCGCGCCGCACCCGGTGACCACCCTCGTGTGTGCCGGGCCGCGTGCGGGCGCCGAGATCCACGGTGCGGAGTTCTCAGGCCGCGCCCGCGCCTCGGCCTCACCCGTTCGCGCGGTGTGTTCGCGGGACGTGAGTGAGGCGTTTCCGAAACGTCAGTGGCTCCGGGAAGAGTGGTGTGCACACCGCGGGAACGGCTTGAGAGCAGTCCCGCACGAACACAGGGGGAACCTGATCATGCGCACTTCCCGGATCCGTACCGCATCACTTGCCGCCGTCACCGCCGCGCTGGCGCTGGGTCTGACCGCCTGCGGCGGCAACGACGGCGGCGCGAAGGCAGCAGGCGGTGTCCACGCCGCCGGTGCCGCGCAGAGCCAGTCCGCGTCCGGCGGGGACGGCAAGGGGGGCGCGGCGCAGGCCGACAACGGCGGTGCCGCGAAGGAGAGTGCGCGCTCGGCGACCGTCTCCGGCGCGGCGGGCGGGGCCACCACGGCCGGCGCCCGCCAGTGCCGTGGCGACGAGATGCTGCTCACCGCGGTGCACCGGTTCGCCGGGCAGCAGGGCGACCACCTGCTGGTCACCGCGACGAACAAGGGCACCAAGCCCTGCTGGGTCACCTCATACCCGTCCGTGAGGCTCGGCGACGTCAACAGCACCGCGCTGCCGCACTCCAAGAAGGACAACCCCGGCGGCGGCACGCACATCACGCTCCGGCCCGGCGGCACGGCGTACAGCGCGGTCAACCTCTTCGACTACGGCCCGAAGCACCACACTGCGAAGTCGTTCGCCCTCGCGCTGCGCGGCGCGAACGGTCACGACGGCCCCACCTACTCCGTGTATCTCAAGGGTGAGAAGCCGCAGTTCAGCTGGAACGAGGCCGATGTGCTGAACTGGAGCACCAAGAAGCCGTACAACTTCTGACGGCCCGTCGGCGGGCGATGCAGCAGTGCGGGACGCGGCGGACGCGTCCCGCACTTCGCCGGTATGGGCCCAAGCGTCCTGCGGCCAGGTCACACCGAAGGCAAGCAAACCCCCAGCCGCCGAACGCGCGTGCTCAGAAGCCCGGTTCCGCGACGGGGTACGGCACGAACGTGCTGCTGTTCTCGTCCACCGCAAGGCGGCGGTCCAGCGGCGGGACCGCTCGCTGGGGGCAGTCGGTGCGTTCGCAGATGCGGCAGCCCATGCCGATCGGGGTGGCCGCCGCGGCGTTGTCGAGGTCCAGGCCGTCCGAGTAGACGAGCTGGGAGGCGTGGCGGACCTCGCAGCCGAGGCCGATGGCGAAGGTCTTGCCGGGCTCGCCCCAGCCGCCGCGGTGCCGGGTGATCGCCCGGGCGGTCCACAGGTAGCGCTGCCCGTCGGGCATCGCGGCGATCTGGACGTGGATGCGGCCGGGTGCGGCGAACGCCTCGTAGACGTTCCACAGCGGGCAGGTGCCGCCCGCCCGGGAGAAGTGGAAGCCGGTGGCCGACTGCCGTTTGGACATGTTGCCGGCGCGGTCCACCCGCACGAAGGAGAACGGCACGCCGCGCAGCCGCGGGCGCTGCAGGGTGCTCAGGCGGTGGCAGACCGTCTCGTAGCCGAGGCCGAACTGGTCGGTGAGGCGCTCGATGTCATAGCGGGCCTCTTCCGCCGCCGCGTGGAAGCGGCGGTACGGGAGGATCATGGCGGCGGCGAGGTAGTTGGCGATGCCGATGCGGGCCAGTGACCAGGCGGCGGAGTCGGGGGTGAAGTCCTCCGAGGCGAGGCGGGAGAGTTCCTCGTCGTATTCGAGGAACGCCAGCTGGGTGGCCATCCGGAACGCCTGCTGGCCGGGGCGCAGTCGGCTCGACAGGTGCAGGACGCGGTCGGCGGCGTCGTAGTGGTGCAGGGCCCGCGAGTCCCCTGAGACCCGTACGCCGTGGCGTTCGGCGAGGCGGGCGGACAGGAGGCGCACGACCTCGCCCGGGCGGATGCCGATCTGGGTGGCGAGGTCCTCGGCGGCGAGGTCGGCGTCGTGGAGGTAGTTGCGGCGGCGGTAGAAGAACTCGCGGATCTCCTCGTGCGGGGAGCGCGGCAGCGTGCCCACGGTCTGCCCCCTGCCCTCCGCGGCTTCGGCCAGCCGCTCGGCGAGCTGGTGGTTGCGCCGGCCCAGGTCGACGAGCACTCCGGCGACATCGGGCATACGGGAGGCGAGTTCCGCGAGGTCCGAGGGGGACACCCGGCTCGCGGCGATCTCACCTGCGAGGGCGTCGCGCAGATCGGCGACGAGGCGGCCGGTGTCACGCTCCGAGAAGAACCCGGGGTCGACACCGAACACCTCGGTGAGACGGAGCAGGACGGGGACGGTCAACGGCCGTGAGTCGTGCTCCATCTGGTTGAGGTAGCTGGGCGATATCTCCAGCATCCGCGCCAGGGCCGCCTGGCTCAGGCGCCGCTCTTCACGAAGCCGGCGCAGGCGCGCGCCGGCATAGGTCTTGCTCACAGTGATCGTCGTCCTTCGCCGCAGGAGTCTCCCCCGGATCCTAAGCGCACCATCGCCGAGCCGACCCTTCGCAAAGTTGGCAAAGACGGGCCGGAAGATTCGCAGAACTTGGCATACATCCATGGTTGATGGCACTCAGTGCCGGTGCCAGAGTCTGAGTACGGCCCGCCGGAACCGGCGACCGCCGCGGAACACCGGGCACGATTCACGCCCTGACGTCGGAGACACCGGCCGTTCCGGAAGGAAGTCCGCGCAGCATTGCTCACCCTTGATCGCGCAGGGACCTCCGGCGGGCCGTACCCGCAATCGGCACTCAGCGCCACATTCGCACTTTTCACGAGACTCAGGCAGACCCGGGAGACGGTCATGGCACAGGCAAGCACGACGACGGCCGCAGAGCTGGCCCAGCGGTGGGCGACCGACCCGCGCTGGAAGGGCATCGAGCGCACCTACTCGGCCGAGGACGTGGTGCGGCTGTCGGGCAGCATCCGCGAGGAGCACACACTGGCCCGCCACGGCGCCGAGCGGCTGTGGCGGCAACTGCACGAGCAGGACTACCTCCACGCGCTCGGCGCGCTGACCGGCGGCCAGGCCGTCCAGCAGGTCAAGGCCGGGCTCCAGGCCATCTACCTGTCCGGCTGGCAGGTCGCCGCCGACGCCAACCAGGCCGGTCACACCTACCCCGACCAGAGCCTCTACCCCGCCAACTCAGTGCCGCAGGTGGTCCGCCGGATCAACAACGCGCTGCTGCGCGCCGACCAGATCGCCACCGCGGAGGGCGCCGGCGACACCACCGACTGGCTCGCGCCGATCGTCGCCGACGCCGAGGCCGGCTTCGGCGGCCCGCTCAACGCCTTCGAGCTGACCAAGGCGATGATCGCGGCGGGTGCGGCCGGTATCCACTACGAGGACCAGCTCGCCTCCGAGAAGAAGTGCGGCCACCTCGGCGGCAAGGTCCTGGTCCCCACCGGCCAGCACATCCGCACGCTGAACGCCGCCCGCCTCGCCGCCGACCTCGCCGATGTGCCGACCCTGATCGTCGCCCGCACGGACGCCCTCGCGGCGAACCTGCTGACCAGCGACATCGACGAGCGCGACGCCGAGTTCGTGACCGGCGAGCGCACCGCGGAGGGCTTCTACCGCGTCCGCAACGGCATGGCGCCGGTCATCGCCCGCGGCCTGGCCTACGCCCCGTACGCCGACCTCATCTGGGTCGAGACCGGCACCCCGGACCTGGCCCAGGCCCGCGAGTTCGCCGAGGCGATCCACGCCGAGCACCCCGACCAGATGCTGGCCTGCAACTGCTCGCCGTCCTTCAACTGGAAGGCCGCTCTGGACGACGACCAGATCGCGAAGTTCCAGCGTGAACTGGGCGCGATGGGCTACCGGTTCCAGTTCATCACCCTGGCCGGCTTCCACTCCCTCAACCACGGCATGTTCGACCTGGCCCGCGGCTACGCCGAATCCGGCATGACGGCCTACGTCGACCTCCAGGAGAAGGAGTTCGCCGCGCAGGCGCAGGGCTTCACCGCCGTCAGGCACCAGCGCGAGGTCGGCACCGGCTACTTCGACCAGATCTCCACCGCCCTCAACCCGGCGTCCTCGACCACCGCGCTCAGCGGCTCCACGGAGGAGGAGCAGTTCCACTAGGGGCTGTCTGCAGACAGGGGCCGGACGACCGTCTCCGTCCGGCCCCCACCACCCCGCTCCCCCGCTCAGCCCGTTGAGGAGATGCGATGACCACCACCGAATTGACCAGCCGTGTCCAGGTGCTCGGCGCGGCGGGCGACCGCTTCGACGAGATCCTCACGCCCGCCGCCCTCGATTTCCTCGGGCGCCTCGCCCATGCCTTCGCCGACCGCTACCGCGGCATCCACACCGAACGGCGTCGCCGGGCGCTGCGCCTCTCATCGGGGTCCCCCCTCGACTTCTCCCTGGCCACCTCCGCCCTCCGCGCCGACCCGCACTGGCGGGTCGCCCCGCCCGCACCGGGTCTCACGGACCGGCGGGTGGAGATCACCGGGCCGCCGGAGCGCCGGATGACGGTCGAGGCGCTCAACTCCGGGGCGCAGGTCTGGCTGGCCGACTTCGAGGATGCCACCTCCCCCACCTGGGAAAACATCATCGGCGGTCAGCTCAATCTGCTGGACGCCATCGAGCGCCGCATCGACTTCACGGCCCCGGACGGCACCGAGTACCGGCTCGGCGCACAGCTGGCAACCATCGTCGTCCGTCCCCGCGGCTGGCACCTCACCGAGGACCACCTCCTCGTCGACGGCCGTCCCGTGCCCGCCTCGCTCGTCGATTTCGGCCTGTACTTCTTCCACTGCGCGCAACGCCAGATCGACGCCGGCTCCGGCCCGTACTTCTACCTCCCCAAGCTGGAGAACGCCTACGACGCCCGCCTGTGGAACGACGTGTTCGTGCTCGCCCAGGATCTGCTCGGCATCCCCCAGGGCACCATTCGGGCCACCGTGCTGATCGAGACGGTCACCGCGGCCTTCGAGATGGAGGAGATCCTCTACGAGCTGCGCGAGCACAGCGCGGGCCTCAACGCCGGCCGCTGGGACTACCTCTTCAGCCTGATCAAGATCTTCGCGCACCGCCCCGACTTCTCGCTCCCCGACCGGAAGCGGGTCACCATGACGGCGCCCTTCCTGCGCGCCTACACGGAGCTGCTCGTGCGCACCTGCCACAAGCGCGGCGCACACGCCATCGGCGGCATGACCGCGCAGGTGCCCGGCCACGACGCGCAGGCCCACGAGGCCGCGCTCGCCACGGTGCGGCTCGACAAGGAGCGCGAAGCCGAGGACGGCTTCGACGGGACCTGGGTCGCCCACCCCGGGCTCGTCCCCTTCTGCCGCGAGATCTTCGACAACGTGTTGGGCGGACGGCCGCACCAGATCGACCGCACCCGGGAGGACGTCGAGGTCTCGGCCGACGCACTGCTGGCCGTGCGGCGCACGGCGGGACCGCCCACCGAGGACGGGGTGCGCGCCAACATCGCGGCCGCCCTGCGCTACTTCGACGCATGGCTGCGCGGCACCGGAGCCGTGGCGCTCGACGGGCTGATGGAGGACGCGGCGGCCGCCGAGATCGCCCGGGCGCAGATCTGGCAGTGGCTGCGCCACGGTGCCGTCGACCGGGACACCGTGCTCGGCCTCCTCGACGAGGAGCTCGCCCGGCTGGGAGCCGAGTACCCCTGGGCACGGATCGACGAGGTGCGGGAAATCTTCGAACGGAACGCTCTGACACGGGAGTTGACCGCCTTCTTCACTCCGGACGCCTACGCCCCACCTCGTGCAGCGGGCCGGGGTCACGGCATGAGCGCCGCACCGAACCCCGCGATCCGGCGGGTCGGAGTCGTCGGCGGCGGCCAGATGGGCGCCGGTATCGCCGAGGTGTGCGCCCGCGCCGGCCTCGACACCGTGCTCTGCGAGGCCGATGCGACCGCGGCCCGCGCTGCCCACGAGCGCGTGGCCAGGTCCCTCGAACGCGCCGTCCAGCGCGGCAAGCTGGACCGCATCTCGGCCGAGGACGCCCTCGCCCGGACGGTCGTCACCGGCAGTCTCGACGACCTCGCCGACCGGCAGCTCGTCATCGAGGCCATCGTCGAGAACACCGAGGCCAAAACGGAGGTCTTCACCGCCCTCGACAAGGTCGTCGAGGACGAGGAGGCGATCCTGGCGACCAACACCTCGGCCATACCCGTCATGCGGCTGGGCATGGCCACCCGCCGCGCGGACCGCGTCCTGGGGCTGCACTTCTTCAATCCGGTCCCGGTGCTGCCGCTGGTCGAGGTCGTCACCTCCCTGCACACCTCGGCAGCGACGATCACCACCGCCGAGGAATTCGTCACCGGCACGCTGGCGAAGACGGTCGTACGGTCCCAGGACCGGGCCGGCTTCGTCGTCAACGCCCTGCTCGTGCCGTATCTCCTCTCGGCCGTCCGGATGGCCGAGTCCGGGTTCGCCACCGCCGCCGACGTGGACGCGGGCATGGAACTGGGCTGCGCCCACCCGATGGGCCCGCTGAAGCTCGCCGACCTGATCGGCCTGGACACCGTGGCCTCCATCGCCCAGTCCCTCTACGACGAGTTCAAGGAACCCCTCTACGCCCCGCCGCCACTGCTGCAACGCATGGTGGAGGCCGGACTGCTCGGCCGAAAGACGGGGCGCGGGTTCCACACCTACGACCAGGGCTGAGGGCCCCTGGGTCGCCGCCGGGTTGAGGGACCCGGCCGGTGTGCGGAACGGGGCGCGGAACGGACGACTGAGGCCGTTCCGCGCCCCGCCGCGAAGTCCTCCTCGCGCCGCCGGGTACGACGGGGCGTTCCAGCCGGTCATCCAGCGGAAGCGCACACCCGCGGAGTACCGGGACGAGGTGGGCCGGCACCGACGCGGCGCGCACCCGCGTCGGTCCGGCAGCTACGATCCGGGCCGGACACCCCATGCCGAATCGAGGAGAACCGGTGCCGCAACAGCCGATGACCACCGCACTCGGCCGCGCCGCCGCCGTGGGCCCGTTCTTCTCCGTGCGGACCCGGGCCGGGGCACCGCGCGAACAGGGATTCCTCCCGTTCGCGGAGGTGTACCGGGAGGGCGTCTCACCGGCACTGAGCCACCGGGTGGAGACGGTCGCCACCCGGCTCGGCACAGCGGAGAGGCGGGTTGCCGCCTCCCTCGTCTACCAGGGACTCGCCGGCCGCCTGTGGTCGATCGCCCTCGGACCGGCCGTGCTGGCCGGAGACGTCCCCGATCTCGACGCCGACACCCTGTGGTGGCACCCGGACCGCAGCACACCCGAGGAAATCTGGCTTCCCGCACCGACCGCCCTGACGACGGCCTCGAACGAAGCGCTGACGACCCGGCTGGCGGAAGCCGTTGTGCACCACCACCTGGAGCCCCTGCACCGCGCCCTCGGCGCCGTTTCCCCGGTCTCCCCGCGGTTGCTGTGGGGCAACGCCGCCTCCGCCCTGGTCGGCACCCTCCGCGTGCTGCACGGTTGGTGTTCCGGACGCGGCCACCGGGAAGCGGCGGAACGAGCCGTGACACTGACGGCCTCCTTGCTCGACACCGCACCGCTGCGCGACACCGGAACGTTCGATCCCGTCACCCCTGCCTTCTCACGGAACAGTTGCTGCCTGTACTACCGCGTGCCGGGCGGCGGCCTGTGCGGCGACTGCGCACTGAGGCATGTCGAGCGATAGGCCCGGTCCCGGCACACGCCCACCAGCGTGACGGGGCCGGGCGCACTGCCAGAACGCCGCCCCCGTCCCGTCAACAACGAGTGAAGAAGCCCCCCTCCCCCGTCAAGGAGGCGCCAAGGCTCCCCGCCCGCCGCCGCTTCGCCCCGCACTCTGAGCTGGCCCAACAGCAGCACAGCAGCACTGCACCACGGTGCGGTACGGAGGTGGACGAACGATGTCGACGGTCTCCCGGCCCGGCGGCCGGTCCGGCGCCCGACACGACGGCCAACCGGAAGAACCACCGGATACGACGCCCGCCGGGCCCGGGAGCAGCCCGGCTCCGGAGCCCGACGCCCGCCACCGCCTCACCGCCCTCCAGGGCCTGGCCGCGCTGTCCCTGGACGCCATGGCATCCGTCGCGTACGGCCCCGAGTCGATCGTCCTGGTCCTGGCCGCGGCCGGCGGCTACGGCCTCGGCTTCACCCTCCCCGTCACGCTCGCCATCGCCGCGCTGCTGGCCGTACTGGTCGCCTCCTACCGCCAGGTGATCGCCGCGTTCCCCGACGGCGGCGGCTCGTACGCGGTCGCCAGGACCCACCTCGGCCGGCGCGCCGCCCTGTTCTCCGCGGCCTCCCTCGTCCTCGACTACGTCCTCAACGTCGCCGTTTCGGTGACCGCCGGCGTAGCGGCCCTGACCTCGGCGTTGCCCGCCCTCTACAACGACCGCGTCGCGATCTGCCTCGGGGTCCTGGCCCTGATCACGGCCCTCAACCTGCGCGGGATCGTCGACTCGGCCAAGGCGTTCCTCGTCCCCACCGCGGTCTTCATCGGCGCGGTGCTGACGATGGTCGTCGTCGGCCTCTTCCGTACCGCGCCCGCCTCCACCGTCACCGCCGACGGACACCCCTCCGCCCTCGCGCCCCAGGCCACCGCGGTCGGCGCCCTGCTGCTGCTCAAGGCGTTCGCCGCCGGCTGCTCGGCGCTGACCGGGGTCGAGGCGGTCGCCAACGCGGTGCCGTCGTTCCGTGCCCCGGCCGCCCGGCGCGCCCAGCGGACGGAGGTCGCGCTCGGCGCGCTGCTCGGGGTGATGCTGATCGGCCTGTCGGTCCTCATCGGCCGCTTCCACCTCCAGCCGGTCGCGGGCGTCACCGTCCTCGCCCAGCTGGCGGACGCCTCGCTCGGCCACAACTGGGCTTTCTACGTCGTCCAGTTCGCCACCATGACGCTCCTCGCGCTGGCCGCGAACACCTCCTTCGGCGGCCTGCCCGTCCTCATGGGGCTGCTCGCCCGGGACAACTATCTTCCGCACGTCTTCGGTCTGAAGGCGGACCGCCAGGTCCACCGGCACGGTGTGCTGGCCCTCGCCGCCGTCGCGGCGGCCCTCCTGGCCTTCTCCGGCGGCGACGTCAACACCCTCGTACCGCTCTTCGCCATCGGTGTCTTCGTCGGCTTCACGATCTGCCAGATCGGCATGGTCCGGCACTGGCGCCTCGCACGCTCCCCCGGTTGGCGCGGCAACACCCTGCTCAACGGCCTCGGCGCGCTGCTCACCGGCGTCTCGGCGGTCGTCGTCACCGCTACCAAGTTCACCGAGGGCGCCTGGCTCGTCCTCCTCGCACTGCCCGTGCTGGTCCTCACCTTCGAGGCCGTGCACCGGGCCTACGCACGGATCGACGAACGCCTGGACCTGGGCCGGGTGCCCCTGACCCCGCGCCGCGCCCACTCCCTCGTCATCGTCCCCGTCTCCCACCTGTCCCGGCTCACCTGCGAGGCCCTGAACGCGGCGGTGTCCCTGGGCGACGAGGTGGTGGCCGTCACCGTCACCTACGGCGGGCCCGAGGACCGCCCGGCCGCCGAGGCCCTGCGCCGCGACTGGGAACTCTGGAACCCCGGCGTGGAGCTGCGCGAACTCCCCTCCACGACCCGCTCCCTCGGCCGCCCGATCGCCGGCTTCGTCACCGACCTGTCGGCGCGCCGCCCCGGTACCCGTGTCACCGTCCTGATCCCGGAAGCCGAACCCGCCCGCCTCTGGCAGCGGCTGCTCCAGAACCAGCGCGGCGCGGTCGTGGCCCACGCGGTCCGACGGGACACCGACGCGGCGATCTGCCGACTGCGCTTCCGGCTGAAGGCGCCAGAGGGACGGTGAACAGGGCCGCCGCGGCATCTGCGCGAACGGCTGGGTGTAGCTGGCGCCCCCCGCGCGCCGGCTACACCCGCTGTGCATGGCTAGCCCTTGACCGGATCGGCGCCCGGCCGCTTGACGATCCGATCGCCGACCGCGATCGACTTCCAGAGCCGACGGCTGATCCGGACCTTCACCACGTCCCCCTCGGCAAGACGAACCTCGACGAAGTGATACATATTCGAACCGTCGAGCATGCCCCGGGACGCCTTGACGACGGTGCCTTCCCAGGAGTCGTCTCGTCCGACTTTGTGAGATTTGAACATGCCATGAAGCCTACGAGGACCGGCAGCCGGCCTGCAGAGCCGCGCGTCACCTTCCTGGAGATGACAAATGTCCTGCCGGGGCAGCAGCGGAGCGAAGTGATCGCCGCGGTGACCGTTGCCCATACCACGAACCCTGACGCGAGTGCAGTCGAAGGCCGAGGAGTCCAGCTACCGAATGTCATCCGTCGGGATTCGCCCGCCTTCCGCCCGATCGGCGGTCTACCGTACGGGCACACCGCGTTACCCGCTGCGGTCATACGAGGAGGAGTCCTGTGTCGTCGCCCTGTGACCCCGAGTACGCTCCCGCCGGCGATGTGGGCGCGGCGCTCATGATGATCGACTCTCGGCTCAAGGCCCTCTACGAGAACAAGACCGAGACCGACCCCGAACAGCAGCAGATGCTCGACCACTTCGCCGCGTCCATGGGCCCCACCGGGGTCGACGAGCTGCTGGACGGCGCGTGCACGCTCATCTACATGTTCATGAAGTGGCTGCGGACGGCCTGCGAGGACCACGACAAGGACGTCATCGAGTACTCGGTGCCCAGCCTCGTGGCCACGATGCGCATGATGCCCAAGACCTTCCGCCCCGAGGTCATCCCCACCATGGCCGGCCTGCTCATCGCCGCGGGCACCGGCCTGAGCCCCAACCTGTGGCGCGCGCAGTACGGAAGCTGGCGCGAGGTCGAGATGAACCCCCTGGAGGCCCTGGTCGTCCTGCTCGCCGAGCACCTCAACCGGATCGCCGACGACCACGACTTCGCCACCCGCTTGATCACCGACGCACTGTCCAGGGCGAGCCAGGACTGACGCACACCGTCTTCGCCCTGTGCGGCACGGCCGGACGCGTCCTGGAGTGGAGGTCCGGCCGTGCCGCACGTGGTGTCCGCTCAGGGGCGGGGGCGCTGCCCGCTCAGTGGGCGAAGCCCCAGTCGAGCATCTTGGCCGCGTCGTCGAAGCGGCCCTGGTCGTCCTTGAGGATCGCGCCGACCAGGGTGCGGTTGTCCCGCTTGGCGGCGAACACCAGGCAGTAGCCGTCCTCCGGGCCGCTGCCCGTCTTGATGCCCAGGGCACCGTCGTAGCTGGTCAGCAGCTTGTTGGTGTTGTCCCAGGTGTAGTAGCGGATGTGGCCGTTGGCCGCCGGCGCCTCGGCCTTGAACTGCTTGTTCTTCACGATGTCGGCGAACATCGGCTGCAGCATCGCACGCTGGCCGAGCTTGGCCAGATCGCGGGCGGTGCTGTGGTTGTTGCCCTGCGAGATGCCGTCGAAGCTGTCGAAGTTCGTGCCGGTCATGCCCAGTTGCTGCGCCTCGACGTTCATCTGGCGCACGAAATCGGCGATCCGCGCCTCCTGGCTGTCCCCGGAGCCGAGGTTGTCGGCCAGCGCCATCGCGGCGTCGTCGCCGGACGGGATCAGCATGGCGTGCAACAGCTGCTGAACGCTCAGCGTGTCGCCGGTCTGGAGGTCCGCGGTGCTGCCGCCGACCTTCTGGACGTAGTCCCGGTACTCCTGCTTCACCCTGATCTGCCGGTTCAGCCACTCCGGGTGCTTGAGCACCACCAGGGCAGTCATGATCTTGGTGGTGCTGGCCATCGGCACGCTCTCGTCCGCCTTGGCCCCGCTCCACAACTCCCGCTGCTGGCTGCCGTCGCGGGCGTCCAGGAGGAAGGCGTGGTCGGTGTTGATCTGAGGAGCGGCCTGGTCCTGCGGGTCAGCGGCCGTGCTCCGGGCAACGCCCTGCGCCGACGGGGCAGCCTGGGACTGCTGCTGCGCGCCCTGGTGCCGGGCGGCCTCGCTCCCCTGCTGGCCGTTCTCGTCCGCGGAATGCGTGGCACCGGGCGTGGCCGCCTCGGCGAGACCGCCGGCGCTGATCGGCAGTGCGGCGCCGACAAGTGCGACCATCGCGATTCGGACACCGGTGCGGTGTATTCGGTTGGGGCGGGCGTGGGAACCCATGGGGAATCCCTCCTTCCGGCGAGGGACGCCGGTGTCGTAGTAGGAACTCGGTTCAAGGGGAATCTACTTGCCCGACGAACCCGATGATCAAGCGGGCTGCACCTACGTCTGGAGCGGGAGTTCGCCGCGGATCTCATGAGGCCCCCGGACGGTTCGCGCCGCGCTACTCGCCGTCGGCGGGCGGGCGGCATCGTCCTCGCCGAGGCCCGCGGTGGCGCCCCCGGGCGTGGACGCCTTCCCGGCAGTGAGAAATTCGAGAATTACGTCAATCGCAACGGCCGCACTTCACTCGATCGAGACCCTCGCGATGGATGGATTCACCCGATTGCCTCCCAGTAGTCTCGAACCTGCTTCGGGCAGACTTCCGCCAATGGAGGGCTATATGGGCGCACTACTGGATCAGAAGTACGAGAAGCTCTTCGCCTTGCTGGACACCAACGGTGACGGGGTGATCGGCGAGGACGACTTCGAGCTGATGGCCGGCCGAGTGCTGAATGCCGCCGCCGAGGAAAAGACGGCGAAGGGCGAGAAGTACGCCGACGAGATGCGGAACTACTGGCGGGCGCTGCGGGACACCGCCGACGCCAACGAGGACGGCCGGATCAGCAAGGACGAGTTCCGCCAGGCCCTGCGTCATGTGAGCGACACCTTCGACACGCTGGTCGGACCGCTCTACCAGGCCGGCTTCCACCTCGCCGACAGGGACGACGACGGCCTGGTCGGCAGGGAGGACTTCGTCGCGGTCCTCGCCGCCATCGGCGTCCCGGCGCCCGAGGCCGGGGCGTCCTTCGACCGGCTCACCGAGCAGAGCGGACAGCTGACGAAGGACCAGCTGATGACCGCCGCCACCCGGTACTACTGCCATGAGGACCCGGCCGACTCCGCAAGCCACCTCCTCTTCGGCGCACTGTGAGGTAAGCCCACATTGGACATGATCGCGGTGGCGGAAACGGGCGCCTGCGCCACGGCTGGCACCACAGCCGTCCCGGCGGACCCGGTGCAGATACTGAAGGGCGTCCTTTTCGGCGGGCGTTTCGACGATCTGCACAAGCCATGGACAAGGGTTTTCGGTCGGGACGTTTTCCGCTACCGCGATGGGTTGTCACCTTCAGAGCGTTCCGAACTCGCCTATGAGCGCTTACGGGTCGTCAACGAGGAGATCGACAACGTCGAGGAATTGGTCGGCGCAATCGACCAACTGGTATCACTGCATGAATGGCTGGGAGTGGTCGACGGCACGCTGACCACTCTGGCGACCATCCATTACAACCTGTTCCTGGGCAGCCTGCTCCGCCTCGACCCCGGACGCACGGTGGACCTCACCCCGTTCACCCGGCTGCGACGCTACGGCACGGTTCTGATCACCGAACTCGACTACGGCAACAACGCCGCCGAGTTGGAGACCACGGCGACCTACCGGCCGGACACCGACACCTTCGTGCTGCACACCCCCTCGCGTGGCGCCCAGAAGTTCATGCCCAACACCGGCCCCGCCGGCGGGGCGAAGAGCGGCCTGGTCGCGGCCCGGCTGACCGTCCGCGAGCAGGACTGCGGCGTGTTCCTGTTCCTCGTGCCGCTGCGCGACGCACACGGGCCGCTGCCCGGGATCCGGGTGCGCCTCCTGTCGCAGACCCCCGGTTCCGCTGTCGATCACGCCCTCACCTCATTCGACCGCGTCGTGCTCCCGCGTACGGCGCTGCTGGCCGGCCACCACGCGGACCTCACCGCCGAAGGGGCTTTCCACAGCACGCTCGGCAGCCGGCGGCGACGGTTCCTGCGGTCCATCCAACGCGTCACCACGGGCAAACTCTGCCTGAGCGCGGCGGCGTTGGGCGGGGCCCGGGCGAGTCTCACCGTCGCCGTGCGCTATGCCCACCGTCGGCGCACCTTCGCCCCGGCGAGCAGGTCCGGCGTGCCGGTCTTCGACTACCGCTGCCACCAGACCAGGCTGCTCGGGGCCGTGGCCCGCGCCTACGCGGCGACGTTCCTGCTGCGCGAGACCACCCGCGGCTGTGCCGGCGCGGACGCCCCCGAGTCGGCCGAAACGGAGGTTCTGGTCGCGGCGGCGAAGGGCTGGATCACCTGGCGGGCCAGGGACATCGTGATCGAGTGCCGGGAGCGCTGCGGCGCCCAGGGCCTGCTGTCGGCCAACCGCATCGTCGACCTGCTCACGCCGATCGAGAGCACGATCACCGCCGAAGGGGACAACCTCGTCATCTGGACGAAGGCCGGCGCCGACATGCTGATCGGCCGCGGCTACAGCCCGCCCCCGGCGCCCGTGATGCGCACCGGCGCGCTGACCGACTGCGCGTTCCTGCTCGATGTGCTCGTCGGGCATGAGCGGTACTGCCTCCAGTACGCCCGCAGCCGCCTCAGCCGCCCCAGCGCCGACCCGATGGAGCGCTGGAACCACGCGGTGAACCCGGCCGTGGACCTCGTCGGCGCGTACGCCACCCGGCGGGCCGCCCAGGCGTTCCTGGCCGCCGCCGAGCGCGTCGGCGACCCCACCACGCGCGACCTGCTCGCGCAGGTCTTCCAGCTGTTCGTCCTGCAACATCTCGTGCCCTGCGCGGGGTTGCTGCTGGCGGAAGGACACCTCACCGCCGATGCGGTCCGGGACCTGGCCCCCGCCATCGACCGCGTCAGCGCCGCGCTGGCCCCCCACGCCCTCACTCTCGTGGAGGCGTTCGCCATTCCGGACGCCGTTCTCCAGGCTCCCATCGCCACCGACGGCTACGACGCCGCCTACGACGACCCGGCCGGACCCTGGCTGCCGACACCGGCACCGGCCGGCTGAGTCCGGCCCGGTCTCGCCCTCCCCCGTCCACCGTTCCGAGGAGTCCACCGGCCGTGAGCGTCGCGTTCGCCCGTGAGCCGTCGTGGGCTCCCCGGCTCTTCCCACCGGCCGCCCGTGCGCCGCGCGCCGTGCAGACCGCACGGATGCTGCTGGATCCCCAGGGCTACGCGCGCTCGCTGCGCCGGCGGTTCGGCCCGGTCTTCTCGCTCCGTACCTACCCCTACCGCGGTGCCCTCGTCTGCGCGGCCGGCGCCGCGGCCAACCGGGCGGTGCTGACCGACCACGCGCGGTTCACCGGCGGCGACGCCGCCGCGCTGCTGGCGCCCGCGGTCGGCGCCGGGTCGCTGATCTGCACGCCGCCACCCCTGCACCGGGGCCACCGCAAGCTCCTGCTGCCGCCCTTCCACGGCGCCCGGATCGCGTGCTGGAGGGAGCGGGTGCGGGAACTTGTGCGCAGCGGGCTGCCCGGCCTGCTGACCGGCGACGGCGTGGCCGTGCGCCCCTGGGCGCAGCGGCTGACGCTCGACATCATCCTGCGGGTCGTCTTCGGTGTGCAGGTCCCGGCCCGGGCCACCGCCTTCCGGCACGCGCTCGACGCCTTCGTCGCCACGGGCAACCTCGCCGTGCTGTTCCTGCCCAATCCCTTGCAGTGCGACCTCGGACCGCTCTCCCCGGGCGGCCGCTTCCGCCGGCTCCGCGCGGCCGTACGCGACCTGACCCGCGAGGAGATCGCCGCACGCCGGGCCGCGCCCGACCGCGCCCGTCGCGACGATGTGCTGTCCCTGCTGCTCGACGCCCGCGACGAGCACGGGGCCGGGCTGGACGACGCACAGCTCCTGGACGAGCTGACCGGTCTGGTGCTGGCCGGTTACGAGACCACGGCGACCACGATCGCCTGGACCCTCCATCTGCTCGCCCACCATCCCGCCGCCCGCGACGACCTGATCGCCGACCTCGACGCGGGCTCGGACCGGCTGCTCAAGGCGACAGTCAGCGAGTCCGGCCGACTGCGCCCCGCCGTCCACCACGCCATGCGTACCGCGGCACACGACACCGAGCTGGGCGGCCACCCGGTGCCGCGGCACGCGTTCGTCGCGGCACTGTTCTCGCTCACCCACCTCGACCCCGAGCTGTGGCCGCGGCCCGATGCCTTCCGGCCCGAGCGCCATCTGGGTGCGGCCCCGGTGCCCTACTCGCTGACTCCGTTCGGCGGTGGCCTGCGCCGCTGCATCGGGGTGTCGCTGGCCCAGCTCGAAACCGAGACCGTTCTGCGGGAGATCCTGGCGGTGGCCGTCCCCGAGCCGGCCGGCCCTCCGGAGACGGCGCGCCTGGTGTCCGTGACGATGATCCCGGCGCAGGGCGGAAGGGTCCGGCTCCGCGCGCGCCGGTCACACCCGGCCGCCTAGAGCTGTTACGCAAGTGCTGGTCACAGTCACTGAGTGAGCGTTCATCTAGTTGCTTGGCCCGCGCCGGTCACGCTGCGCGAGCGGTGGCAGGTGGGCCCGGGCGCCGGACCCCGCACGGCAGGGCCCGGAGGACGCCGACCGGGCTGGTCGGCGGGCGGGCGGCCCGGGTGGGGCGCTTCCCCCGTCACGCTGTCGCCAGAGCGCTATGTTCCCTTTGCATGGATACTCTGTGAAATGTGATCGAGTCTGGACGGCCGCGGTTCCGTCGCCGCCACGGCCGGTGGCTTGTGCGGCTGTCGCCGGTGATCCTGACCGTCGTCATCGCCAGCCTGGCGTACGCCACTCCCCCGGAGGTGGCCTTCAGCCGTCTTCTGCCCGCGGCTCCGGCCCTCGCCGCCGCCATGTGGCCGGTGCTCCCCACCGTGCTCCTGGGGACGGTCTGCCTCTTTCTCATGATCGGCCTGAGCATCGTCTTCCCCGGTCTGGGGACGTGGTGGACGGCCGGGGGGATCATCGCGGTCACCGTGGCGGCCGCGTACGGAAGCCATGTCCGGCTCCAGCGGGAGCGGACCCTCTTCCAGGTGCGGCTGGTCGCGGACGCGGCGCAGCAGGTGGTGCTGAGCCCGATGCCACGGCGCTTCGCGAGCGTCGAGATCGAGTCGCTGTATCTCGCGGCCGCGGCGGAGGCCCGTATCGGCGGGGACTTCTACGAGGTGGTCGACACGCGATACGGGGTCAGGCTGCTCATCGGTGATGTGCGGGGAAAGGGGCTGCCGGCGGTGGGGGCGGCCGCGGCGATCGTCAATGCCTTCCGGGAGGCGGCCTACGACGAGGCCGACATGGTCACCGTCGCGCGCCGGCTGGATGCCAGCAGCACCCGTTACAACGCCGCATTTCCCCCCGAGGGGCCGATGGAGCGGTTCGCCACCGCGCTTCTCGTCCAGATCCCGC
Organism: Streptomyces kronopolitis; assembly: GCF_014646275.1. GTDB lineage: Bacteria > Actinomycetota > Actinomycetes > Streptomycetales > Streptomycetaceae > Streptomyces > Streptomyces kronopolitis. The sequence continues at coordinate 347,423 of NZ_BMND01000001.1, read as the reverse complement.
ACGGGGAGCGGCGCATCGAGATCCTCAACTGCGGACATCCTCCGCCGCTGCTCCTGAACAGCGGGGAACTCCGCGCCCTCGACCCCACGGTCCCCTCGCCGCTGCTCAACCTCGCGGAGCTGATCGGCGACCACTACACCATCGACACCTTCGACTTCACCCCCGGTGACCTGCTGCTTCTCTACACCGACGGGATCGCCGAGGCCCGCTCCCGCGACGGCGGCTTCTTCCCGCTGGCGGCCTGGATGCGCCAACAACCGCTGACGCCGCCCCACGAGCTGCTCGCGGCTCTCCACCGCGACCTCCTCCGCTACAGCAGAGGGCGCCTGGACGACGACATCGCCGCCCTGGCCGTGCGCCTGAGTGACCCGCCGGAGTGAGCACGGAGTCCTCGCGGAGGACGGTGCCCGGAGGACCGGGCTCCGGTATGCCCCCCGGTGACGGCTCCCCCACCGCCCCTCACCAGGGCACGGGCGTCCCGTCCCACGAGAAGAAGCCACCGGTGGGACCGTCGTCCGGCAGCAGGGCCAGGCGGAGGGCGCCCCGCGCGGCCTCGGCCGGGTCACCGCCGGACGTGGCGGCCCGGGGGTTGAGGTCGGTGGCCCGCAGGCCGGGGGCGAGCGCGTTGACCTTGATGCCGTCCTCGGCCGGCGTCTGGGCGTAGCGGACGGTGAGGGCGTTGAGGGCCGCCTTGGACGACCGGTAGGCGGCGGCGCCACCGCTTCCCGGGGTGAATTGCGGGTTGGGGTGTGTGCTCCAGGTCAGCGACGCGGTGCCACTGGAGACATTGACGATGCGCGGGTGCGGGGACCGGCGCAGGGCGGGCAGGAAGGCATTGGTCACTTCCACCACCCCGAACACGTTGGTCTCGTAGGTGCGCCGGTATTCCTCGACGGGGGTAGGTACCCGACCAAGTGGCCGCACACCTCAGCGCGTTCGACGCCATGTTGCGATAAGCACGCCTGACAGTCGGGCGATTGCTACTCGAAGGGGTCCGCGGAAGGGACGGCGGGCAGCAGGGTGATGGTGGCGTGTGCCGCGTCGGAGTCGCCCTCGAAGGAGTAGGTGAGCAGACCGGCCTCGCTGAGTCGGGCCAGGGCCGTGGTGAGGGCTTCCGGGGAGGTGCCCAGTGCGCGTGCGGCCGGGTGCACGGGGAGGCTGACGGTGTGCGCGGTGTCCCGTCCGAGGGCGGGGGCGGTGGTGGCGAGGTCCACGAGAAAGCCCGCCAGCGCGCCTCCCTCAAGGGCTGAGCGGGCCTTCGCCGCCCAAGGGGCCAGCCAGTCTTCGGCCAACGACGTCAACGGGACCACTCCTTCCACCGGGGTTCCAGAGCAGGATCGGCCGGGGGCTGACGGGGTGCACGGCTACGACGCCGAATGGGTGACCCGCCGGCCGTCCCCGGAGGAGCGGCCGCGGGGGAGCAACCCTATTGCCGCCACCGCTCGCCGCGTATCGGCGGACGCCGCATATTCGGATGGATGGACGAGTGGATCCTGTGGGCCACGCGTGCGGTCCGTGCCTTTTGCCGGGTCGGCGTCGCAGCGGCGGAGTTGTCCGCCCCCGGCCACCCGTCCCACTCGGTGGCGGAAGGGGGAACAGGGACGAGGGACGCATGGTGGAACTGGCATCGGGGCACGTGGTGCGGGAGCCGGCCCCCGTCGAGGAGCGCGCCGGTCGCCTTCCGGCGGTGTTCGGCGGGCGGATGGCTCCCGCCGCGCGGACGCTCGTGGATGTGCTGGACGCCACCGTCCTGATCCATCCGCACGAGCCGGCCCTGGACGACGGACTCACCGCCCTGAGCTACCGGGAACTCGCCGCCGAGGTCGACGGGCTGCGGCGCGAGCTGGCGTCGGCCGGCATCGGTGCGGGCGATCGCGTCGGGGTGCGGCTGCCGTCCGGCACCCATGATCTCTACGTCTGCATTCTGGCCGTGCTCGCCGCGGGGGCGGCGTACGTCCCGGTGGACGCCGAGGACCCGGACGAGCGAGCGGAGCTGGTCTTCGCGGAGGCGGGGGTGAGCGCCGTCCTGGGGGCCGGGCGAAGCCTCACGATGACGGGTGCGGGCGCCACCGGCCGTCAGCGCCGCCCGAGCCCCTCGGATGACGCCTGGATCATCTTCACCTCCGGTTCCACGGGGAAGCCCAAGGGCGTCGCCGTCACCCACCGCAACGCGGCGGCCTTCGTCGACGCCGAGGCCGCGCTCTTCCTCCGGGACGAGCCGATCGGCCCGGGTGACCGGGTGCTGGCCGGTCTCTCGGTGGCCTTCGACGCCTCGTGCGAGGAGATGTGGCTCGCCTGGCGGCACGGCGCCTGCCTGGTGCCCGTGGCGCGATCCCGGGTACGGGACGGCGCCGGTCTGGGCCCGTGGCTGGCCGAGCAGGACATCACCGTCGTGTCCACGGTCCCCACCCTCGCCGCGCTGTGGCCGGTCGAGGCGCTCAACGAGGTGCGGTTGCTGGTGTTCGGTGGCGAGCCGTGTCCGCCCGAACTGGCCGAGCGGCTGGTCACGGAGGGGCGGGAGGTCTGGAACACCTACGGTCCCACGGAGGCCACCGTGGTCGCCTGCGCCGCACGCCTGACCCGTACCGGGCCGGTGCTGATCGGTCTGCCGCTGGACGGCTGGGAGCTGGCCGTGGTGGACGGGTCCGGGGCGCCCGTCGCGATGGGCGGGAGCGGCCAGCTGGTCATCGGCGGGGTCGGGCTGGCGCGGTACCTGGACGAGGACATGGACAAGGAGAAGTACGGTCCGCTGGAGTCCCTCGGCTGGCCGCGGGCCTACCGCACGGGCGATCTCGTACGGGCCGAGCCCGGCGGCCTGGCCTTCCTGGGGCGGAACGACGAACAGGTCAAGCTCGGCGGCCGGCGGATCGAGCTGGGCGAGGTGGACGCGGCGCTGCTGGCACTGCCCGGCGTGAGCGCTGCCGCCGCGGCCGTGCGGACCGCGCACGGCGGCAATGCGCTGCTGGTCGGGTATGTGGTGACCCGGGAGGGCTGGGACCGGGCAACGGCCGTCGAGCTGCTGCGTGCCCGGTTGCCCGCCGCCCTGGTGCCGTTGCTGGCCCCCGTCGACGCCCTGCCGACCCGCACCTCCGGCAAGGTGGACCGGGCCGCGCTGCCCTGGCCGCTGCCGGGGGCGGCCGGGCCGGACCCCGAAGGCGCGGGTCCGGCAGGGCCCTTGAACGGCACCGAGGCGTGGCTGGCCGAGCAGTGGCGCGAGATCCTCGGTGTGCCGGTCGCCGACGCCCAGGACGACTTCTTCGCGATCGGGGGCGGCAGCCTCGCCGCCGCCCGGCTCACCACCCTGCTCCGCGACCGCTACCCGGCCACCGCCGTCCGCGATGTCTACCGGCAGCCCACCCTGCGCAAGATGGCCCGGATGCTGGAGCGTTCCGCGCAGGGCGGCAGCAGTGGCCGGTCTGTGCTGCCCGTCCCGGCGCGGGCCGGGCTCGGGCAACTGCTCCTCCTGCTCCCGCTCTTCACCCTGGTCGGGCTGCGCTGGACGCTCGCCCTGCTGGCCCTGGGCAATGTGCTGGCGTGGTGCGGCAGTTATCCGTGGGCGCCGACGGTCTCGTGGTGGTGGGTGGCGGCCGGCGGTCTGCTGCTCTTCAGCCCGCCGGGCCGGCTGGCGATAGCGGCCGGCGGGGCCCGGCTGCTGCTGCGGGGGCTGCGGCCGGGCAGCTACGCCCGCGGCGGGCACGTCCATCTGCGGCTGTGGACGGCGGAGCGGCTCGCGGACCTCAGCGGAGCCGTCGGCCTGTCCGGGGCGTGGCTGGTCCGGTACGGCCGGGCGCTGGGCGCGCGGATCGGACCGGAGGTGGATCTGCACTCGCTGCCGCCGGTCACCGGCATGCTCAAGCTGGGCCGCGGGTGCGCCGTCGAGCCGGAGGTGGACCTGTCCGGTTACTGGCTGGACGGGGACCGGCTGCAGATAGGTCCGGTGAAGGTCGGCTCGGGGTCCGTGGTCGGTACCCGCAGCACCCTGATTCCCGGTGCCCGGGTGGGCAAGCGGGCCCGGATCGCGCCCGGTTCGGTGGTCGGCGGCCGGGTGCCGACCGGCCAGAGCTGGGGCGGTGCGCCCGCCGTCCACACGGGCCGGGCCGAACGGCGGTGGCCCAAGCGGCGTGTCCCGCGCCGGGCCCGGTGGGCGTTCCTCTACGGGGTGAGCGGCCCGGGGCTGGGGCTGTTGCAGGTGCTGGCGGGCATCCCGGCGCTGGCGGTGGCGGGCCGCTTCGTTCCCCCCGGGGCGGGTCTCGCCGAGGCCGTGCGCGGAGCACTCCTCGCTCTGGTGCCCGCCACGCTGGTCTACGGGCTGGTGTACGCCGCGCTGCTGGTCGTCGCCGTGCGGCTGCTGAGCCGTGGTCTGCGCCCCGGCTGGCACCCGGTGCACGGTGGGGTCGCCTGGCGGGCCTGGACCGTGAGCCAGCTGATGGATCTGGCCCGCGGCACGCTCTTCCCGCTCTACGCCGGTCTCATCACTCCGCTGTGGCTGCGCACGCTGGGCATGACGGTCGGCCGGCGCGTCGAGGTCTCCACGGTGCTGGCGCTGCCGACCCTCACCACGGTGCGCGACGGGGCCTTCGTGGCCGATGACGCCCTGCTCGCCCCGTACCAGCTGGGCGGCGGGTGGCTGCGGATCGGGGCGGCCGAGGTCGGCGAACGGGGCTTCCTCGGCAACTCGGGGATGACCGCGCAGGGCCGCGCCGTCCCCGCGCGGTCGCTGGTGGGGGTGCTGTCCGCGACGCCGAAGAAGGCGAAGAAGGGCGGCTCGTACCTGGGGATGCCGCCCATGCGGCTGCCGCGCTCGGCGGACGCCGCGGACGATCGCCGGACCTATGATCCGCCGTCCCGGTTGCTGTGGTGCCGCGGGCTGGTCGAAGGGTGCCGGCTGCTGCCGGTGCTGGCCTCCGCCGCGCTCGGCCTGCTGGTGCTCGCCGCGCTGGCGCGGCTGGCCACGGAGGGCTCCGTGGTGGTGGCGGCGCTGCTGTCCGGCCCGGTGCTGCTGGCCGCGGGAGGCGCCGCCTGCGGGGTGTCCGTCGCCGCCAAATGGCTGCTGGTGGGCCGGTTCCGGCCGGTGGAACGCCCGCTCTGGAGCGGGTTCGTGTGGCGGGCCGAGCTGGCCGACACGTTCGTGGAGGTCCTGGCCGTGCCGTGGCTGGTGGGGGCGGTGCCGGGCACGCCGCTGCTGAACCTCTGGCTGCGGGGACTGGGCGCCACCGTCGGCCGTGGGGTGTGGTGCGAGACCTACTGGCTGCCGGAAGCCGACCTGGTCACGCTGGAGGACGGGGTGAGCGTCAACCGGGGGTGTGTGCTGCAGACCCACCTCTTCCACGACCGCATCATCAGGATGAACGGCGTGGTGCTGCGCGACGGTGCCACGCTCGGCCCGCACGGCATCGTGCTGCCCGGCAGCACTCTCGGGGCGCGCAGCACCCTCGGGCCGGGGTCGTTGGCGATGGGCGCGGAGACCGTACCGGACGGCACCCGGTGGCTGGGCAATCCGATCAGGGCCTGGCGAGAATGAGGCACCGCGCGACCACGGACCGCCGGCCCGCCGTCCGGGAGGAGGCAGACCGTTGAGCCCACCACAGGCCTCGCCCGGCCCGGATCCGTACTTCCCGGAGCACGGGGACACCCGCTACGGGGTGCGGCGCTACGCACTCGACCTGGACTACCGGCCGCTGTCCAACCGGCTCAGCGGCACGGCACGGCTCACTGCGCTGACCGGCCCCGCCCCGCTGAACGAGATCGCACTCGACCTGGCCCCGTTCCGCATCCACCGGGTGCTCGTCGACGGCCGCACCGCGCGCTACACCCACCGGGCGGGCAAGCTGCGCGTCCGGCCGGGCCGCGCACTCGCCCCCGGCGCGCCCTTCACCGTCGAGGTGCGCTACACCGGAAACCCCAGGCCGCTGAACAGCCCCTGGGGCGGTCTGGGTTGGGAGGAGCTGACCGACGGTGCGCTGGTGGCCAGCCAGCCGGTGGGCGCGCCGTCGTGGTACCCCTGCAACGACCGGCCGGCCGACAAGGCGTCCTACCGGGTGTCGATCACGACACCGTCCCTGTACACCGCGGTGGTAGGCGGCCGGCTGGTCAGCCGTACGACCCGGGCGAGCAGCACCACCTGGGTGTACGAGCAGCCGGCCCCCACCTCCAGCTATCTGGTGACCGTGTCGCTCGGCAGGTACACGGCCGTGCCGCTCACCGCCCCCGTGCCGGCGGACGGACCGCACCCGGAGGTACCGCAGACCGCTTACCTGCCCGCCCGGCTGCTGCCCCGGTTCAGCGTGGACTTCGCCCGGCAGACCCAGATGATGCGGTTCTTCGAGTCGGTCTTCGGGGCGTTCCCCTTCGGGGAGTACGCGGTCGTGGTCACCGACGAGGAACTGGTCGTCCCGGTGGAGGCCCAGGGGGTGGCCACCTTCGGTACCAACCATCTCGACGGCGCACGCACCTCGGAACGCCTGGTCGCCCACGAGCTGGCCCACCAGTGGTTCGGCAACAGCGTCTCGGTCGCCGACTGGCAGCACATCTGGCTCAATGAGGGCTTCGCCAAGTACGCGGAGTGGCTCTGGTCGGAGCGGGCCGGCGGCACCACGACGGCCGGGCACGCCGCCGCCGCCCACCGCACCCTGGCCGCGCTGCCGGAGGATCTGCGGCTGGCCGACCCGGGCAAGCAGCAGATGTTCGACGACCGGCTCTACGAACGCGGCGGGCTGACGGTCCATGTACTGCGCTGCGCACTGGGGGACGACGCCTTCTTCCGCATGCTCAGGGACTGGGCCGGGGAGCATCGCCACAGCGCCGTGCGCACCGCCGACTTCACCGCGCACGCCCAGCGGTACGCCGCCTCGCCCCTCGACGGGCTCTTCGACGCCTGGCTGCACGAACCGTCCCTGCCCCCGCTGCCGGGCTCCCCCGCGACGCGCTGACCACGACCGGGGCAGCCGTCAACGCTCCTAGCACGCCCGGGCATCGGCCACAACCTGTGGTGCGCCCTGTGGCCCGACCGTGAAGACACCGCCGCGGACCGCCGTGATACTCGGCTGGGCTCCAACCGACTGCAGGTGCCGCGGCCGGGCGCGATGGCACATCGGATGCCGGACCGGCGGGTACCCGACCCGGAAGGCGGACGATGCGCCCCCGACTCAAGTCCGATGTCCTCTACGTGCCGACCGGCGACGGTGTCCATGTCTTCGGCGCCGGGGTCGACCTGGCCCTGCGCGGCAGGTCCGCCTACCAGTGGCTGGACCGGCTCGCACCGCATCTCGACGGCTCGGTCGAGCTTGACGCGCTGCTCGGGCGGCTGCCGGACGACAAGCGGCAGGCGGTGCACGCGCTGGTGGGCCAACTGCGCGCCGCCGGCTGCCTGGTCGACGCCGGGGAGGACCTGCCGCACGGGCTCACGCGGCAGGAGCTGGAGACCTACGCGTCCGAGATCGCCTTCCTCGACTACCACGGTGGCTCCGCGGCGCGGCGGTTCGAGACCTACCGCCACAGCGAGATGGTGGTGGTGGGCTCGGGCCCGGTGTTCGTCTCCCTGGTGTGCTCGGCGCTGCGCTCGGGGGTGCGCAGCCTGCGCACGGTGTGCACGGACCCGGCCGGCACCCCCACCGTGCGCATGGCGGAACTCACCGCCGAGGCCGCGGCGCGCGATCCGCGGCAGGTCGTGCGGCACACTCCGCTGGAGGACGGCACCTTGCGAAGGGTGGTCGGGCAGGCGGATGCCGTGCTGCATGTCGCGGACGGTGCGGGGGTCGACCGGGCCGTCCGCCTCGACGCACTGTGCCGGGAGTCGGACACGCTGCTGGTGCAGGGACTGGTGCTGGACGACATCGCCTGGCTGGGGCCGGCCGGTTCCGCCTGGCGATCGGCGTGGCGGCGGCTCGGCGCGCGCGGCCCGTTCCGGCCGAACACCTTTCTCACCGGGCCGGCCGCCGCCGTGGTCGCGGCGCACCTGGGACTCGCGGCGTTCACCGCGCTCACCGGGATCGCCGCCGGTGCGGAAGCCGCGGCCGGCGCGCGGGAGGAGATCACGCGCATCGACCTGGAGACCCTGCGCACCTCCACGCACGCCTTCCTGCCCCACGCCTCGGCGCTCCCCGCCCGTGCGGAGACCCGGGAGGAGTTCACCCGGCGGCTCGAACGGCTCGCCGCCGCACCGCCGTTGAACGAGGAGGCTTTCTCCCGGCGCGCGGCCCGCTGCTTCGATCCGCACGTCGGTGTGCTGCGCGCCCTCGACGAGGGGGAGTGCACACAGGTGCCGCTCAACGTGACCGAGGCGGTGCCGCACACGCCGGGCGCCGTGCCGGTGTACGGGGCGGGCACGGGCTTCGCCGAGGCGCGCCGGAGTGCCGCGTTGCGCGGGCTCGCCTCGTACGCGGTGCGCGGGTTCGACGAGCGCCGGCTGGGGCCCGGGGACACCGTGTGGGGGTGGGCGCCGGACGAGGGGCGCGCCGAGGCGGTGGCGGTCGGCCAGGTGTGCGCGGCGGACCACGAGGTGGGCGTGGCCGCCCGCTTGAGCTGGGACGACGCCGTGGCGGACGGCCTCGCCCAGCACTGTGTGCGCCTGGCCCTGCGGGATGTGGCGGAGGGGCGGGCGCGGCCGTTGCCGCTGCGGCTGGATCCCGAGGCCCTGTCCCCCGGGGCGCGGGACCTCCTCGACCTGCTGCACGCCTCCCGCGGCGCGGTCGAGGTCGCCGACATCGGCGGGGCGCTGGGCCTGCCCGTGCTCGCCTGGTGGCAGCGGGACCGCCCGGTCGCCGCGACCTGCGGGCCGGATGCGGTCACCGAGGGGCTCCGTGCGGCCCTGCTCGACCGGCAGTCGGCGATGACGCACGAACCCGCCTATGCGCCGGTCCCGTTGGGCATGCCGCACGCCCCTGCCCCGGACGAGAAACGCGTCGGGTTGGCGGAGCCGGCCGGACGCACCCGGATGGTCGAGGCCTTGCGTGCGCGAGGGGTGCGCCCCCTCGTGGTGCCGCTCGACCACGATCCGGCGGTGCACGAGGTGCTGCCCTTCCTGGTGCGCGTCGTCCTCGCCGACGGGACGGACGAGGCTGCGGCGGCCGGGCCGCGGGCGGAGGTGCCCGACCGTGCCTAGCGTCGTCGACGACCTGCGGAGCTCGGTCGGCCTGCGGTTCTGGTGGCGGACGTTCGAAGGGGTCCAGGACCTCTTCGCCGAGGGGCACGGGGAGGAGGGCGGCGCGGACGATCCGCTGCCGGTCAAGACGTACCGCGGGCTGCCCCGCCACGTCCTGCCCGAGCCGGCGCGAAGGATCGGGGACGCCCGCTGGTCCTTCGAGGCGTTCCGCGCCGCACACCCCGACCAGTCCCCCCGCCGCGATGCCCTGGACCTCCGGACCCTCTCCGCGCTGCTGTACTGGACGTACGGGGTCGGCCGGATCGAACTCGGTCCGCACGCGGTGTGGCCGTACCACCGGACGGTGGCGTCCGCGCGCTGCTTCCACCCTGTGGAGCTGTATGTGTGGCCGGCCCGTCGGGCGGGCGAGCTGCCCGCGGGGTGCTATCACTACCACCCGGCGCACCACGCGCTGACGCGGTTGCGGGCGGGCGGTGTGCCGGATGCCGTGCACGCTGCCGCGGGGGTGCGGGCGGACCACGGGCTCCTGGTGGTGTCCGCGTGGTTTCGCAAGACCGCCTTCCGCTACCGCGACTACGCCTACCGGCTGTGCGCGCAGGAAGCGGGGATGACGGTCGGGAACGCGCTGTTGACCGGCGCCGCGCTCGGGCTGCGCGGGAGGGTGCACCACCGCTTCGACGACGCCGTGGTCAACCGCGCGCTGGGGCTCGACGGCACGGAGGAGACGGCGTTCGCGGTGATCGACCTGGCCCCGGCCGGGACCCCGGAGCCTCCTGCCGTGGTGCGTCAACGTCCGCTTCCCGTCCGCGCGTTGCCCGTGCTGCATGCTCCCCATGTACGGACCAACCACTCCCCCGCCCGGGCCTGGTCCGGGTTGACCGCGCTCGACCTGGCCGCCCGGCTCACCGGCCCCGGCGAGGCGATCTCCCCCGACCGCTTTCACCGGCCCGCCCCGCCATCGGACCCGGACCGCTCCCTCGCCCTCGCGGCGGCGGAGCCCGAGCCCGGCGGCGTGGAGCTGTCCGCGGCGCTGCGGGCCCGCGACTCGGGAGGGCGGATGTTTCTGCCGGCCGCCCGCCCCCTGGCCGCCGGACGGCTGGTGTCCGCGTTGCGGTACGCGCTGGAGCCCGTGTCCGCGGACCACACCGACGGTTCGTGCCGTCCCCTGGTGGACGCCTATGTGCTGGTCCTCGGCGTGGACGGGGTCCGCCCGGGGCTCCACCGGCTGACGGCCGGCACCGGGTCACCGGCGCTGGTGCGGCTGCCGGAGCGGGACTGGCGCGCCGTGGTCGGCATGCTGTGCGACCGCACGCCGGCGGTGAACTCGGCGAAGGCGGACGCCGTCGTCTTCCTCACCGCCGACCGGCTGGCCGGGGAGCGGTGGTTCGGGGCTCGGGGGTACCGCGTCCTGCACCAGGAGGCGGGGATCGTCGCCCAGCGGATCAGTGTGCTCGCCGCCGCGGCCGGGCTGTCGGTACGGGTCAGCAACGGCTATGACGACGCGATGGTCAGGGATCTGATCGGGGTGGGCGCCGCCCAGGTGCCCGTCTTCACGCTGGTCATGGGCAGGCGTCGGCCCACCGCGCAGTACGAGCCGCAGCTGATCTGGTGAACCGTGCCCGCGCCGTCCGGTGGGCCAAAACCTACGGGCGGCCTACGGCCGCGACCACGGCCCGGGCCTGCGGCCGTCCTGCGGTCGGACCGTGGAGACGCCTGACGCACGGGCGCCGGAGGATGCGCATGGACCAGTGACTGGCCCAACTCACCCATCCGAGAAGAAGGGGGGATCGCGATGAAGGACGACCTCGTCCTCGACCTCGCCGACCTCAGCGTGGACGACCTGGACATCCTGCCGGCCTCGCCGGGCGCGAGCCTGGAGACCGTGAACGTCGGCCACGCCATGGTCGAGATCGGCGCGTCCAACTGCACGTCCACCGGTACTCCGGCGAGCTGCTGTTCCTGCTGCTGCTGCTGAACCGAGCAGCGGCACAACCGTGTCCGGCGGGCCCTGGACCGCCGGACACGGCGTCCCGGCGATGACGAGGAAGTGACGTTGACCGACGCAGTGACAGTCCCCCGCACCGGACGGCCGCCGGCGCGCTCCGGCGATGCCGCGACGGCGCCCGCGGCCCGCGTCGCCGTCGTCGGCGAGGGCTCCCTCGCCGCGGCGATCCGCACCGCACTGTCCCGTACGAGCCGGCTGGTGCCGGAGGAGGACCCCGGCTGCGAGGCGGTCGTCACGGCCGCGGACCACTGGGCGACCGCGACCGAGCCGCCGCGCGCCGACCTGCGCTGGCTGCCGGTCCGGGTCGAACTCGGCCGGCTCGTGGTCGGTCCGACCACCGTTCCGGGCCGGGCCGGCTGTGCCCGATGCGCCCGGACGCGCCGGCAGCGGGCCCTGGGCAAGGACAGCCCGCGCTCGGCACTGCTGCAACGCCACGGCGAACGGCTCGCGGAGCAGGCGTCGCCGGTCCTGACCACCTGGTCGTGCACGACGGCCGCCACCCTCGTGGCGAACGAACTGGGCACTGTAACAGGCCAGTTGACGGACCGGGCCCTCGTCTTCCTGTCGCTGACGACGCTCGCCGTCGATGTGCACCCCTTCCTGCCCGACCCGGCGTGCGACGGCTGCGGCGGGCTCCCCGCGGACCGGCCGCCCGTCCTCATGGAGCAGCCCCGCCCCAAGCCCGACCGGGACGTACCCCGCGTGCGCGACCTGCGAGCCGACTGGGACGGGCTGGTCGCCCGGTACGTCGACGGGCGCACGGGACTGATCCGGCAGCTCGATGTGCGCACCGACTACCCCTACCCCATGGCCTCCGCCCCATTGCACCTGCCCGGCGGTGAGCAGGAGGCCGGGTTCGGCCGCGACCTGGGCTACGGGGCCTGCGCCCGCACCGCGCTGGCGGAGGCCCTGGAGCGCCTCGGCGGCGCGCGGCCCGGCGGGCGGCGCACGACGGTGCGGGCTAGCTACTCGGAGGTGGCCGACCGGGCGCTGTGCCCGCTCGACCTGGGGCTGTACCCGCCGGAGCGGTACGCCGAGCCCGACTTCCCCTATCCGCCGTACGCTCCGGACCTGGCGCTCAACTGGGTGTGGGGGCACTCCTTCGGCCGCGACGCCCCCGTCCTCGTGCCGGAGGACTACGCGTACTACCGCACCCGGCACGACAACCCCGCGGCCCGGCCCCTGGCGTACGAGGTGTCCAACGGCTGTGCGCTGGGCGGCTGCCTGGAGGAGGCGGCGCTGCACGGGCTGGTGGAACTCGCCGAGCGGGACGCGTTCCTGCTGACCTGGTATGCCCGCCTGTCCGTGCCGCGGGTCGATCTGCGGTCGGTGGCGGACCCCCGCATCGGTGCGCTCGTCGAGCGCGTCCGCCAGGACAGCGGCCACCGGGTGCTGGCCTTCGCCACCACCCCGGACCACGGCATCCCCACGGCCTGGGTGATGGCCGTGCGTCCGAGGGGACCGGGCCGGGACGAGGAGCCCGCCGCGGTCTGCGCCGCGGGCGCGCACTTCGAGCCCGAACGCGCCCTGCTGAACGGGCTGTTGGAGCTGACCGCGAACCTGGGGTGGAACCGGGCGGCGTTCCGCGAGGAGCGGGAGCGGATCGCGGCGATGGTGGACGACCCGGACCTGGTGCGCGAGATGCGGGACCATGCGCTGCTGTACTGCCACCCGGCCGCGTTCGACCGCTTCTCCTTCCTGCTCGGCGACGGCGGCGACACCGAGGAGGGCGGCCTGCCCGTCGAGGAGGCCTTCGCGCACGCCACCTGCCGGCCGCGTCACCAGGACATGCGCGACGATCTGGCCGAGGCGGTGGCCCGGTTCACCGAGCGGGGCCTGGACGTGATCGTGGTCGACCAGACCACCGACGAGCACCGGGCGGGCGGTCTGGCCTGCGCGAAGGTGATCGTGCCGGGGCTGCTGCCGATGACGTTCGGGCACCGGATGCGCCGCACCCACGGGCTGCCGCGGCTACTGCGACTGCCCGCGGAACTCGGCCGCCGTGCAGCGCCCCTGACCGCGGAGGAGATCAATCCACACCCGCACCCGTTCCCGTGACCGTCCCCGACGCCGCCGTGCCCACGTCCGCAGATCCGCACCCTCCGCGACGGGAGTCCGCCATGACCGAGGAGTTCTCACCATCGGACGCCTTCGGCGTACGGATCGGCGGGCTGCCCGCGCACATCCTGGAGGACATGCGCTCGCCGGAGTTGTGGCGCCAGGTCGAGTCCGTACGCGACACGGAACGCCAACTGGACGAACTGGACGCTGAGTTGTCCGGTCTCCTCTACGAGCAGATCGGGCGGGCCGGTGCCGGCAAGCCGCTCCTGGTGGCCGTGCGGCGGGCCGTCCACAACCGCCGCCCGCTCGCCGAGCGCCACTGGAACGACAGCGTCCGTGCGCTGCTGCCCCCCGCCCTCGTCGCCCGGGTGGACACCTGGGCGACGTTGCGCGCCGGCCATCAGGACGCGCTGGCCCTGCTCGACGACCTGATCGCCCACCACCTGCGCACCCGGCACACGCTGCTGCGCAAGGCGGCCACCGATCCCGGGTTCCAGCACGGTCTGGTCCTGAGCAGTCCGGTGCTCCTCGCCGAGGTACGCAAATGGCTCGCGCACCCCGACGAGCGAGCGCCGGAGCGCTCACTGGCGCTGCGGCTCGCCAAGTACCTCGGGCGGGTCACCATGAAGACCAGCCCGTTCAGCACGTTCACCGCCAGCGGCCTGGGGACCTGGAGCGCCGGCGAAGCGGGCCACGCGTCCACCGGCCCCGAGGTGCGCACGGTCGCCGAGCTGAACGTATGGGTCGTCCAGCAGGTCGTCCGCAGGCTCGAAAGCCATCCCGAACTCGCCGGGCGCGGCAGACTTCGCCTCAACCCCAGCGCCCTGCGCACCGATGACGGCTGGCAGTTCCTGGGAGCCGGGGCCGAGGAGCCGCTCCGCACGCTGCCCGAGGCGGCCGCGGTGCGGGTGTGCGTGGAGGTGGTCCGCGAGGGACGCCCCACCCGCGAGGAGGCGGCGCGGGCCGTCGCGCGCCGCACCGGCAGCGACCCGGCCACCGCCACCGCGTACCTGGCGCGCCTGGAGGAGCTGGGACTGCTGGAGGCCGAGCGGCCGCTCGCCGACCAGACCCTCGATCACGTCGCCGACCTGCGCGGGTGGCTGGCCGGTGCGACGAGCCCGGAGCTGGTCGGGGTCGAGCGGGAACTCGCCGTGATCGCCGAGACGCTGTCGGACTACCCGGGGATGACGGATCCGGCGCAGCGGGTGCGGGCCGTCGAGACCGTCGAGGGCACCCTGCGGCGGATAAGGGACCTGCTCGGCGCCGACCACCTCAGTCTGCCCACCAAGAACAGCGTCATCGAGAACGCCCTGCTGGCGGCGCCCCTTCCCGGACCGGACCGGGGCGCGTGGGAGCCGGTCCTGAAAGATCTGGACGCCCTGCGGCACTGCTACGCCGTGCTCGACCCGGCCCTGCCCGGCCGGATCGCGCTCGCCGATCTCTACGCCGAGCGGGTCGGGGCCGGGCGGACCCTGCCGTTCCTGGCCTTCCACCGGCAGGTCCAGACGTGGCTGCGCGAGGACCCCGAGCTGCCCGCCCTGCTCTCCGTCGCGGTGCACGGCTACCGGACGATGCACGCGCACCGGCTGCCGCGGCTGGGCGAGTTGGCGTCGCTGCGGGACGAGCTGTGCGAGGTGGTGCGCGCCACGCCGGCCGATGCGCACGGAGTGGCCCGGATCGCCCCCGAGCAACTCCTCGCGGTGGCCGCGCGCCGGCCCGCGTGGATGCGGGCGCCGGACTCCGTGGCGTACTACGGCCAACCCCTCGGCACCGGCTCCGCGCCCGAGTTCGTGGTCAACGCCGTCAACTCCGGGCACGGCCGGGGGCGTGACCGGATCGCGCGGCTGCTCACCCAGGCGGGCGGCGGCGCGGCGCGGGACGCGGCCGTGCACACCGCTCCCCCGCCCGCCGGTGTCCTGCATGCCGACACCTGCCGGCACTTCGGAAGCAATGTGGGCCTGCGCGCGTCCGCCGTGGGCATGGAGATCGACTACCCGGGAGGGCGCAGCCTGCGCGGTCCGGAGCACCGCATCCCCCTGGCGGATCTATCGGTGCGGCACGACGCCGCGCTCGGCCTGTTGACCCTGCACGCCCGCGGGCACGCCGGTGAGCTGCGGCCGGTCCACCCGAACCTGATCGCGGAGCTGTGGCTGCCGCCGGCGCTGCGCCTGCTGATGCAGACCTTCGGCGCCACGTCCAATCTGCTGATCCCGGGACGGCGGATGTTCGGCGACCCCTCCCTCGCCGAGGTGCGCGAGGTCCTGGCGGAGCCGCGGGTGGTCGTGGGCCGTACGACGGTCAGCCGCCGGCAGTGGGTGCTGCCGCCCGACGCCGTGCCGCGGCGGGGGAAGGGGGAGAGCGACCGGTCCCTGCTGCTGCGGCTCGCCGGGTGGCTGGCTGAGCACGGGATGCCGCAGCGCTGCTTCCTGCGTGCCCTCGACCCGCGCTCGGTGGTCAGCGGGGACGTGTGGCGGGTCAAGTCCCGCAAGCCGCTCTACGTGGACTTCGCCAATCTGCTGCTGGTCGGCGTCTTCGAGCGGCTGCTCGCCGGCGGTGCGGGTCAAGTGCTCTTCCTCCAGGAGGCCCTGCCCGGCCCCTCGCAGATGCCGATCCGCGGCGGCAGCGGCCCCCGGGTGACCGAATTCCTCGTCGAGATCAACGAAGGACGGACACGATGAGCATGACGAACGGACACGGCGACGGCCTCCGCCTGGATCCGGCGACCGCGCGCGCCGAGGACTGGGTGTGCGCCCACGTCTTCTACGACACCGACCAGGACGCGCTCCTGACCCGCTGCGTGCAGCCGTTGGTGTCGGAGCTGGAGAAGCACGGCCTGATCCAGCGGTACTTCTTCCTGCGCTACTGGGAGGGCGGCCCCCATGTGCGCCTGCGGCTGCTCCCCGCCCGCGCCGGCGATCGCGCCGAGGTCATCGAGACGGCGGAGCGTGCCCTGAGCGCGTTCCTGGCGCTGTCCCCCGCCCCGGACGTGGTGGACCGCTCCCACTTCGCACAGGTCGCGCAGGGACTGGCCGGACTGGAGGGCCGCGCCGGCCACGACGCCGTGGTGCGGGCCAACAACACCGCGGAGTTCCTGCCGTACGCCCGCGAGCACGCCGACTACGGTCACGGCGCCGCCATCGCGGCCGTGGAACGGCACTTCTGCGAGTCGAGCCGGCTGGCGCTGTCGGTGGTCACCGCGGGCACCACCGTGGAGCAGCGGGCGCTGCTGGCGTTCGACCTGGTGGTGGGCGTGTTCGCGCTGTGCGACGAGATCCGTGAGCGGTGGGCGCGGCACGGTGGTCCGCCGCTGCCGTTCGGCAGCGGACCGGAGGCGGCCGACGTCGAACCCCGCTACCGGCTCCAGCGCGAGCAGCTGCACGCGCGCGCCCGGCGCACCTGGGAGGCGGCCGCCGAACCCGCCGCGACCGGGCAGCGCGGATACTGGCTCGCCTCGATCCGGCGGCTGCGCGACGCGCTGCACCGCATGGAGGAGTCCGGCGAGTTCGCCGCCGACTGGGCGGCCTCTCCGCTGGCGGAGCCGCTGGACCTGACGGCGACCGCGCATCCGGCCACGAGCCTGGTGCTGCTGCGCTGCGCCCATCTGGTGAACAACCGGCTCGGGCTGACCCTGTGGCAGGAGAACCAGTTGCGGTTCCTGGTGGGGCGGGTGCTGGCCGAACTGCCCGAGGCGCAGGGCGTCGCATGACCGAGGCCGCCGGGGCGTCCTGGCACAGCCTGCACGTCCACCACCACGACGAGGACGCGGAGCCGGCGCTGATCCTCGACGCGGTGCGCCCCGCGTTCGCCGCGGTGCGGCCCCATGTGCGCGGCTGCTGGTTCGGCCGGCACTGGCTGCGCGGCCCCCACCTGCGCCTCAACTTCCTGACCGACGAGGCGGCGTGGAGCCGGCAGGTGCGCCCCGTGGTGGAGAGCATGGTCACGGACCACCTACGGGCGCGCCCCTCCACCGTCACACTGGACCAGGCTGCGCTGGCGCCCGTGCACGAGCGGCTCGCGGAGCTGGAGATGGAGCCCGGGCCGCTGCGCCCGTGGGTGGCGGACAACACGGTCGTGGAGCGCCCGTACGACCACCGTCTTCAGGTGCTCGGCTCGCTGCGCGCCGGCGAGCTGGTGGCGGACTTCCTCTCCGACACCACCGACCTCACGTTCCGCATGTACGAGCAGCTGCGCACCGCTCCGCTGTCCGTGCTGGCGCTGGACCTGATGTGGACCACGGCGGCCGCGGCGGCGATCCCGTTCGAGCCCGGCGGCGCCCCGATCGAGCGGGGGGTGCTGTCGCTGCGCTCGCACGCGGACGCCTTCCTGTCCCGCACGAACGATCCGGTGGCCTTCCGCACCCGCTTCGACGAGCGCTTCCACCGGCAGGAAGCCGCCCTGAGCGCCCGGTTGCGGGAGGTCGAGGCGGCCCTCGCGGAGCCGGCGGGCGGCGGTGCCACGGGATCCGACGCGACGGGCTCCAATGCGACGGACTCCGAGGTGGCATTCGTACGGGAGTGGGCGCGGGCCGTGCGCCGCCATCAGCGCCTCGCGCAGCCGCTGCTCGCCTCGGGCGAGGTGTCGATGGGCGGGGCGGCGCTGGCTCCGCGCATGCCGACCCGGCAGCTCAGCGAGTTCCACACGCTGCTCCTGTCCGACCACGGGCACCGGGACTTCCTCGTCGACGACGCGTGGTTCGCCTCCTTCCGCCTGGTGATGAACTACCTCTACCTCCACCTCAACCGGTTGGGGCTGGCGCCCGTGGACCGCGGTCTGCTGTGCCATCTGGCGGCGCGGACCGTGGAGTCGGTGCACGGCACCTCGGCCGTCGACAGCTTCGAGAGGTACGTCGCCGCGCCGGACGGACCGAAGGTGCCCGGCTGGCGGCGGATCGGCGCCGAGTGGGCGGAGGGAAGCCGATAGGGACCGTGCCGGGTCCGGTGTCAGCCGGCGCTGAACACCTCCGCGAGCTGGCGCCGGCCGGCGATGCCCAACTTGCGGTACGCGCCGGAGAGATGGAACTCGACGGTGCGGACGGCGACGAACAGCCGGCCCGCGATATCGCGGTTGGAGTAGCCGTCCCGGGCCAGGTGGAGGATCTTCCTTTCCTGGGGCGTCAGGCTGTCCAGCAGCGGATGGGCGGCGTGACCCGGGGGCTCCGGGGTCGCGGCGGGTGCCACCTCACCGGCCGGGCGGGCGCGGGGAGTGGCCGCGAGCGCCCCGGACGGCGCGCAGGCCGCCAGGCACCGTGCCCGGAGCGGCCCCAGGGTTCTCTGGACGCGGTGCGCCAGCGGATCGGCGCCACAGGCATGGGCGAGCTGGAGCGCCGAGCGCAACTCGGCACGCGCCGCCTCCGCCCGGCCGTCCGCGGCGAGCTCCGTGCCCAACGCGGCCTGGACCACGGCATGCTGCATGCGGTCCGCGGACCGGGCGAGCGTCCTGCTCGCCTCCGTGAGCACGCCGATGCGCCGCTCCCCCGTCTCGCTGAGTGCCAGGGCGTGCAGGGCGGTGCCGATGGATTCCGGGGTGCCCCAGCGGCGGGCGTCCGCCAGCTCGGCTCGCGCGAGTGCGGCGGCCTCCGCGCGCTCCCCGCAGGCCGCGAGGATCCGCGCGGCACGGGAGCGCCAGGGGAGCACCGCGGGGTTGCGCACCCCGGCCTCGTCCAGGAGGCGTCCCGCCGCGAGCAGGTCCTCCACCGCGCGGCCGGGATCGTCGCTCTCGTGGACCGCGGCCCGCGCGGCGAGGGCGTACGCCGAGTCCCGCCGCCACGGCAGCCGGTGCCGGTCGAGCCTGCTCTCGGCGAGCAGGGAGCGCGCCGAGTCCGTCGCACCCCGCAGGGCCCGCACCTCGGCCAATGCCGACACGCCGACCACGGCCAGGGGGTGCCCGGCCGACACGAACGACAGCAGGCGATCGGCCACGGGGGTCAGGGTGGCGTCGGCGGCATGGAGATCGCCCCGGGCCCGCAGCACCGTCGCGCGCACCAGTGCCAGGGTGACCTGGTCCCAGCGGCCGGCCCGTACACCGGAGACCTGCCGCCCGCGGCCGCAGTGCGTCCACGCCTCGGCGACCTCACCGGCCGCCACCAGCGCGCCGCAGGCGTGCCACAGCAGGGTGGCCGAGCCGCACCCCTCGCCCCGGGGCAGGCCCTGCCGGGCGTAGCGGGCCGCCGCCTCGCGGTCGGCCCCGGCGTCGACCGCGTGGACCGCGCGCAGCGCCGCGAGTTCCCGGCCGGCGACGCCCTTGCGCGGGGCCTGGCAGGTCAGCGTGCCCGGGGGATCGGCGGCCCGCGCCAGCCACAGCGGGGCGCGCCGGCAGATGAAGGCCTTGTGCAGGCGTAGCCGCAGCTGCCAGGAGCCGTCGCGCGGCGTGCGTCCGAGGCGGGCGGCGGCGTCGTCGAGGACGGTGACGGCGTCCTCGGACCGGCCGCACCCGTCGAGCACGGCGGCCAGTGCCAGCGCGTACTCCACGACGATGCCGGGCGGATGGGATTCGCAGCGGGCGGTGTCCAAGAGGTGGACGGCACGCTCGGGGTCGATGACCGCGTACAGCTCGGCGAGTTCCCGACGAATGGCCAACTTCTCCTGCGGCCGCAGCGGTTCGCGCAGCACACAGCGCCGGTAGCGTGCCGCGTCATGCGGCCTGCCCTCCCGCTCCAGCTGGCGCGCGGCCAGCCGCAGGCAGCGCTTCGCCCATTCCTCTCCCACGGGTCCGGTGGCGAGCAGGTGATGGGCGACGGAGGTGGCTTCGGCCTGCCGGTCGCGCAGCAGGGCGGCGGCCCGCAGGTGTAGGGCGGTACGGGTGCCGGCGGCGATGCTGCCGAGCACCATCGCCTCCAGGAGCGGGTGGCGGAAGGCCAGCGGCGTGCGGTTGGCCAGCAGACACGCGTCGACGAGCTGATCGACGGCCGCGAGCGCCTCCTCCACCGTGAGGTGCGCCAGTTCGGCGCTGACCGCGACCTCGGCGCCGCCGCCGAGCACGGCGACCGCCCGCGCCAGGGCCAGCGCGGGCGCGCCGAGCGCTGCCAGCCACCGGTCGGCTCCTGTCAGGGCCCCGGACGCCGCGGTGGCACGGAGGGCGTCCTCCGTCGGCGCGCGGTCGGAGTGCGGCGCCAGCAGGGCGTGCAGGAGGGCGGGGTTGCCTCCGGTGAGGTCGCCGCACAGCGCGGCGGTCCGGGCGTCGAGCACGACGCGGCACCGCGCGGCGGCCGCCGCGGCCAGGTCCTCCGTGCGCAGCCCCGCCAGGTCGATGGACTCGGCCCCGGTGAGGAGCACGCATCCGGGAGCGTGGGAGCTGCCGAGCGCGGGGGCCGCGACGGCCCTGGCCCCGGCGCCGCAGGTCCGGTCCGTCAGCACGAGGGCCAGCGGCACCGGCGGCACCGTCCGGGACAGGTCCAGCAGCCACCGGAGGGACCAACTGTCAACCCGCGCCACATCGTCCACGCACAGCACGACGGGCACATCGGCCTCCGCCCCTGCCCCCACCACTGCGGCCCACCCCGGGCCGGGGTCGCCGTCCGGTGCGCAGTGCGGATCCGCCGCGAACCGGCCGTCCTCGGACCCGGACCGCAGCTGCGCGATGAGCCGATGGACCGCCGCATACGGCCGCTCCCCGGCCCCGGTCCCGCGCACCGCGGCCACCCGGCACCCGCCCGCGGAGGCCTCCGCTCCGAACGCGTCCAGCAGCGCCGACTTCCCCGCCCCCGGCTCCCCGCGGACCACCACCAGGGCCGCAGCGCCGCGGCCCCGGCGGCACCGTTCCAGCACGGCACGCAGCCGCGCCGTCTCGCTCCTGCGGCCGATCTCTCCGAGCGCCATGAGCCCCTCCCGATCGCCGGCCGTCCCACCCTGCTCGCGGCACAAAACCGGCGATCAGTTCACAGGATGCGCGATAGGCATGAAGGGCATACTTTCGCAATTGTCTTGAAAGAAATGCTTTATGGCAGGATGCCCTTAGACGCTCACCGCGAGGTCCCCCGGCACCGTCCCCCACCCCTCGGGAGCGCTCTCATCCGTCCTGAGCATGCGCGCACACCCCCGGGGCGACAAGCCGGACGACGTGCCGACGGGGGCGATCCGGCCACGCCCGAGCGCGCCGGATTACGCGGCGGGGAGGGGCGGCCCCGCGCTCAGGACATGACCCTGGCGGACAGCCCGTAGTCCAGCTCGTCACCGTCGACGAGCACCGCCTCGACGGTCCGCGTGCGGGGGTCGATGTCGGCCACCATCCCGTCCCCGGCGTAGCGGGGGTAGCCGGAGGCGCCCGTCTCGCCCGTGGCCTCGACGACCGCCGCTCGCACGGCCGAGTCCTCCAAGGACGCCCCGTCCGCGCCCTCCACGTGCTCGGGTACCAACAAGATCTTGAAGCGCTGCGGCTCTGTAGTCACACTCCGCATTTAAGCGCCTGCGCGACCAGCAGTCGGGCAGGCGCACGGCAACGGATGCGCGTCTGCGGCCCCCTGACCATCTGCCGTCGAGGAATCGCGGCCGGCCGCCAGGAGCCGGACCGCGCCCGCCACCCGAACGGACGTTGCCCCGCTCCGGACGACCGGATCGGGGCAACGTCGCGCTGATGCGGTGTCAGCTGTCCGTGCCGTCGCCGGGGACAGCGTCGGCGGGGGCGGTGTGCCAGTTGGTGACGATGGGCTTGTCGACCGTGACGGAGCCGGTGGAGACGCTCGCCGGGTTCGGGTCCGACGTACCGATGGCCGCGATGAGGAATGTGAACTCGATGCCGCCGTCGGCCTTGGTGGTCTTGGGGTTGATCCCGGCGTAGGCGGTCGTCGCGCCGCTGAGTTTGATCGCCGGGCCGACCGACTGCTCGGCGCTGGTGGCCTCGATCCCCTTGGAGCCGAAGGAGATCGAAGGCAGCCCGCTGGGAAGCGTGCAGGTGACGCCGGGCTTGGCGCGGGCGGACAACAGGAGGTAGCCGCCGGCCTGCGTCTCGGAACGCGCCGAGAACGTCAAGTCGTCGGCCCCGCAGGCCTGCCCGTAGCCCTTCTTGCCGCCGCCGGGGGCCGACTCGCCGCCCGACGAGGACGCGCCGCCCTTCCCCGCCGAGCCCCCGCTCGACGACGAACCGGCCGCCTTGCCGCTGTCGGAGCCCTCCTGGGACGCATCGCTCGACGCCTTCGCGGTGGCCTTGGCGGACGCGGCGGAGTCGCCGCTCGCGGCCGACCCGCTGCCGTCGGCCGAACCGCATGCGGTGACAGTCGCCGCGAGCACTGCGCCGGCGGCCGCGGTCAGCGCGACACGTCGGATGCGGGCGGTGTAGGTGCGGTTCAACAGACACTCCTCATGGCATGCAAAGGCAGCGGGACCAGGCCGAACGCCTGTTGGCCCCGCATGGGATGCCTTCATTCTCACGCACGCCACGGCCGACCCTACGCCCGGGTAACATCGGCGTCGCTCTTGAATCCTGGAATTCGTCGCCGCCGGGAAACAGTTGACGATCCACCAGGCCGTCGCGTTTCGTCGGTGCGCCACGACGCCTGGCCATCTCGCCACCGGCACACGGGATTCCGATGACGCCCGCTTCGTGACTGTGCTTTCTTGGTGGATGAATCGCCGGGCATTCCGGCGACTCATCCACCTCGTCGAGGGGACCCCCATGAACTCCGCTCACGCCCGTATCGCGGTCGTCGGCGCCGGCCTCGGCGGCCTGGCATTGGCCCGCATCCTGCAGCTCCACGGCCGCTCCGTCACCGTCTTCGAACGCGAGGCCGCCACCGGAGCCCGTCCCCAGGGCGGCAGCCTCGACATCCACGGCGGCACCGGCCAGGTCGCCCTGCGCGCGGCCGGCCTGCTCGACCGGTTCCGTGCCCTGGCCCGCCCCGAGGACCAGGTGTGGCGCGTGGTCGACCCCGTCACCGCCGCCGTTCTCCCCCTTTCGGGGCCCCAACACGACGACGACAGCCCGGAGATCGACCGCGGCCAGCTGCGCGGCCTGTTCCTGGACTCCCTCACCGAGGACACCGTCCGGTGGGGCCGCGCCGTCACCGGTGCCACCCCGCTGGGGGACGGCTCCTGGCGCCTGCGCCTCGACGACGGAACCACCGAGGACGCCGATCTGGTGGTGGGCGCCGACGGCGCCTGGTCGCGCATCCGGCCGGCCTTGTCGGACGCCGCACCCGGCTACACCGGCGTCACCCTCGTCGAGACCGGTCTCGACGACTGCGACACCCGCCATCCCGCCCTCGCCCGCATGGTCGGCAACGGCACCGTGCTGGCGACGGCCGCCGGCAAGGCCCTGCTCGTGCAACGCAACAGCAACGGCCACTTCCGCGTCTACGCCACGCTCCGTGCCCCGCTGAACTGGCAGCTGGCCGCCGACGTGGACCTCGGCGACGCGACGGCCGTGCGCGCACATCTGCTGAAGATGTTCGACGGCTGGGACAACAACCTGCTCGACCTCCTGCGGCACCACGACGGCGAGTTCGTCAACCGGCCCTTGTTCGTGCTGCCCGTCCCGCACACCTGGGAACACCGTCCCGGCATCACGCTGCTGGGCGATGCCGCACACCTCATGCCCCCGGTCGGACTCGGCGCCAACCTCGCCATGCTCGACGGCTCCGACCTCGCCCGGGCACTCCTCACCGAGTCCACCCTCGACGAGGCTGTCCGCGCCTACGAGGACCTCATGCTGCCGCGCTCGGCCCGGGCCGCCGCGGACTGCGCCGGGGTACTCGACGATCTCATTCCCCTGACGGACGACTGAGATCGTTTAGCAGGCTGATGGAGGCTTCATGAGACCAAGAGAGGAATGAACCATGGAACACGGGCTCGCCCAACTACTGCATGAGTTAGAGGAATTCGGCAGCTCCAACGATGCGGCGACGGACGACCGCAGCCGGAAGATGCTGAACATCACACACGACACCGGCGCGTTCCTCGCGCTGCTCGTCAAGGCGACCAAGGCCAAGAACCTCCTGGAGATCGGCACGTCGAACGGCTACTCGACATTGTGGCTCGCCGATGCCGTGGGCGAGGGCGGCGCGGTCACCACCATCGAAAGGGCGTCTCACAAGCGTGACTTGGCCGAACGGAACTTTCAGCGCTCCGGGCTGTCCCGCCGCATTCACCAGATCGAGGACGAGGCCGGCCGATTCCTCGCGACATGCGAGGCGGGAGCGTACGACTTCATTTTCCTGGACAGTGATCGCGGACAGTACGCCGACTGGTGGCCGTCACTCCAGCGGATCCTCGCGGACGGCCACCTGCTCGTGGTCGACAACGCGATCTCCCACGCCCACCAGATGGAAGACTTCAACCGTCTGGTCGCGGCATCGGACGGCTACCTCAGCTCCCTGTCCCCCATCGGCAAGGGCGAGTTGGTGATTTTGAAGGAGGAGGGCGCGTAGCGAGTTGCCTCCTCCTTCGCCTTCTCCGCATCGCCGGGACCGCGACGCAATACCGCGGTGGCGATGGCGAGGAAGTCCTCCACGGGGCGCGCGGTACTGCTTTCCGGTGCCGCCAGGCACGTCTCGACCGGCAGGGCATCGGTGACGGGCAGGTAGACGACGTCGGAGCGGGAGTAGGAGCCCGCGACGCTGACGGGGACGAGCGCGATGCCCTGCCCGGAGGCGATCAGCTCGAACTTCTCCTCCAGTGAGGACGTGCGCCGCGTCCTGACGTCGAGGATCGGCTCACCATCGAGATCAGCCGACGTGAGGGTGCGGCGGCCGGCCAGCGGATGCGTCACGGGCAGGCAGGCGACCTTGGTCTCGTGGCCGATGGGGACGGTGCGCAGCCCCGCGTCGTCGAAGGGGCGTCGGAGGTATCCCACATGCGCGCGGCCGTCGCGAAGCGGTGCGTCCTGCTCCCACCAGCGCAGCGGGAAGACATCGATCTCGACCTTCGGGTGGCTCGCCGTGAACGTCCGGATCGCGTCCGACACATGCAGACCGGGCGAGAAGGCGACGACGAGGCGCTGCTCGCCGCGCTCGACCTCCTGCACCCGTCGCAAGGCCGCGTCCACCATCGGGGTGATTCTTCGCGCCTCCTCGTACAACTGCCGCCCCGCCGGTGTCAGCTCCACGCTGCGCGTGGTCCGCGTGAACAGCTGCGAGCCCAACTCCTGCTCGAACGCTCGGATTTGACGGCTGAGGACCGGCTGCGCGAGGAACAGCTCCTGTGCCGCCCGACCGAAGTGCCGGTGCTCGGCCACCGCGACGAAGTAGCGGAGCTTGCGCAGATCCAGATCCATGCCGTAACGGTATCAATGTGCTCAGGAGGGTATTGGACGCCCGGCCGAGCCCCACGGAGACTTGAAGCCTGATCGTCAGCACCGCTCCGACGGCAGCCCCTTCCCCGCCACGACCGCCCGTCGGCGAACGTCCGCCGACCGACGACGGCCATGAACGGGCTTCGCGACGGTCCAGAACAACGACGCCGCCCACGACGCGGCCCACGACCCGACCCACGACAGGAATCTCATGACCGACACCCGCAAGACCGCCCTCATCGTCGGGGCCTCCCGGACCCTGGGCCTCGGACTCGCCGCCGAGTACCTCCGCCGCGGCTGGGACGTCATCGGTACGGTCCGCGGCAGCCGGCGCACCGGCCTCCACGACCTGGCCGAGACGTCGGACGGGCGGCTGACCGTCGAGTCGCTGGAGATGACCGAGCCGGAGCAGATCTCCGCACTGCGCGACCGACTGGGACGGCGCACCCTCGATCTGCTCTTCGTCAACGCTGCCATCACGCGTGGCGATCTCCCGATCGGCGAGGTCCCGACGGAGATGTTCACCGAGGTCATGATGGTCAATGCCCTCAGTCCGATGCGCGTCGTGGAGTCCCTCCGCCCGCTGGTCGCGCCGAACGGGACCATCGGCGTCATGTCGTCCAGCCAGGGAAGCATCGCGCTGAACACCAGGGGCGGGCAGGACCTGTACCGGGCCAGCAAGTCGGCGCTGAACCAGCTGATGCGCTGCCACGCCGCCCGCACTGCCGAGGACACCCGGACGTTGCTGCTGATGGACCCGGGCTGGGTGCGCACCGAACTCGGTGGGCCGGATGCCGAGCTCAGCGTGGAGGAGAGCATTCCCGGGGTCGCGGAGACGATCGAGCGCCACCGCGGGAAGCCCGGGCTCCATTTTCTCGATCACCAGGGGCAGGTCGTGCCCTGGTAGGGGCCGTGAACGGGCCCCGGCCCCGTCGGCCCGTGGGGCAGCTGCCGTAGCACGCGTTGCCGCCACGCGGGCGAAGCAGGATAAATGTGAATCATGAGCGGACACTCGGGTCGATTCCGGCGCTGGCTGAGCCGCGCGCCCGGCCGTTCCGCCATTCCGGGTACGACCGCTGCCGGGAGCGGTACCGGCGCCCCTCAGGAGGAACCCTCCCCGGGGAGCGGAGAGGGGCAGCGCGTCCGGCGCTCATGGCTCACCCGCAGCGTCTCCCGGGAGGTCTTCCTCCTGCAGCTGGTGCTCGTGGTGCTGCTCGTCGCGGCGGCGGTGGTGGTTTTCGTCGTACAGACCCAGCGGGACACCATGACCGACGCCCGGCACCGCACGCTCGCCGCCGCGGAGTCCTTCGCCCACTCCTGGGGGCTTCAGGAGGCCCTGAACAGCCCCGATCCGACCGCGAAGCTCCAGCCGCTCGCCGAGGAGGCGCGGAAGGCGTCCGGCGTCGACGCCCTCATCGTGTACAAGCTCGACGGGATCACCCTCACCCACAGCGACCCGCGGCAGATCGGCAAGCACGTCATCGGCCCGTATGCCGAGGCCGCCCGGGGCAAGTCGTTCACCAGGACCTTCAATGGCGCCCTGGGCCTCTCCGTGGTCTCCGCGGCCCCCGTCAAGGACTCCTCGGGCAGGGTCATCGCCATCGTCGCCGCGCCGGTCACGGTGGAGAAGGTGCAGAAGTCGGTCAACCGGCAGCTGCCGCTCTTCCTGGGCATCGCGATCGTGGCGCTGGCACTGGCCGGCGGCGGCGCGGGGCTGGTGAGCCGTCGGCTGCGCCGGCAGACCCACGGTCTGGGGCCGGCCGAGATGACCCGGATGTACGAGCATCACGACGCGGTCCTGCATGCGGTGCGCGAGGGCGTGCTCATCGTCGGCCGCGACGGGCGGCTGGTGCTGGCCAACGACGAGGCCCGGCGGCTGCTGGACCTGCCGGCCGACGCGGAGGGACGCGCCGTCGACGACCTGGGGCTGGACCACCGCACCGCCGGACTCCTGGCGTCGGACCGGATCGCCACCGATGAGGTGCACCTGGCCCAGGACCGGCTGCTGGCCGTCAACAAGCGGTCCACCAGCCCGTACGGAACCCACCAGGGCAGCGTGGTGACCCTGCGCGACACCACCGAACTCCGATGGCTGTCGGGGCGCGCCGAGGTGGCCCGGGAGCGGTTGCGGCTCCTGTACGACGCGGGGGTGCGGATCGGCTCCACGCTGAATGTCGCGCGCACTGCCGAGGAACTGGCGCAGGTGGCGGTCCCCCGGTTCGCCGACATCGTCACCGTCGCCCTTCAGGACCCGGTGCTGAAGGGCGAGGAGCCGGCCGGGGCGGGTACCGAGCTGCGGCGGACGGCCCTGGCCGGTCTGGCGCCGGACCATCCGCTCTACCGGGTGGGTGAGCTGCTCGCGGGCGTCCCGGGCACTCCGGTGGCGGAGGGGGACCGGGCCGGGTCGATAGTGGAGCCGGACCTGGCGGCCGCGTCGGCCTGGCGGTCGCAGGACCCGGACCGCGCCCAGCGCATCCTGGACCACGGGGTGCATTCCCTGGCGGTCGTCCCGCTGCGCGCCCGGGGCGTCGTGCTGGGAACGGTGGACTTCTGGCGGTCGGGGAGTTCCCCTCCGTTCGACGAGGAGGACCTTTCCTTCGCCGAGGAGCTGGTGGGGCGGGCCGCGGTGGGCATCGACAACGCCCGGCGCTTCACCCGCGAGCGCACGATGGCGATGACGCTCCAGCGCAGTCTGATGCCCCGCGGCCTGCCGGACCAGGAGGCCCTGGAGGTGGCGCACCGCTATCTGCCCGCCCAGGCGGGGGTGGGCGGGGACTGGTTCGATGTCATCCCGCTGCCCGGCGCGCGGGTGGCGCTGGTCGTCGGCGACGTGGTGGGGCACGGCCTGCACGCGGCCGCCACCATGGGCCGGCTGCGCATCGCCGTGCACAACTTCTCGGCCCTGGACCTCTCCCCCGACGAGCTGCTGGGCCACCTGGACGAGCTGGTGACCCGCCTCGACCGGCAGGACGAGGACGCCGACGACGCACCGGCGATCACCGGCGCCACCTGTCTGTACGTCGTGTACGACGCCGTCTCCGGGCGGGTCACCGCGGCCACGGCCGGCCATCTGCCGCCGGCCGTGGTCCACCCCGACGGGCGGGTGGAGTTCCTGCACTCGCCGGTCTCCCCGCCGCTGGGGCTGGGCACCGGCCTGCCCTTCGAGACCGCTGAGCTGACGCTGCCGGAGGGCTCCCGGCTGGTGCTCTACACGGACGGGCTGGTCGAGAACCGCGGCCGCGACCTGGACACGGGGCTGGCGGCGCTGCGTGCGGTCCTCGCCGGGCAGGACCGCACGCCGGAGGACACCTGCGCCACCGTCATGCGCGAGCTGCTGCCCGCCCGGTCGGCCGATGACGTAGCACTGCTGGTAGCCCGGACCCGGCGGCTGGATCCGTCCCACGTCGCCGAGTGGGAGGTGCCCCGCGACCCGGCGGCGGTGGGCCCGGTCCGCAACGCCTGTGTCCGCCAGCTGGCGGAATGGGGGCTGCGGCACCTCGCCGTCGGCGCCGAACTCATCCTCAGCGAGCTGATCACCAACGCCGTTCGCCACGGTGCCGGGCCCATCCACGTGCGGCTGCTGCGCACCCGTTCCCTCTTCTGTGAGGTCTCCGACGGCAGCAGCACCTCCCCGCACATCCGCCAGGCGAAGGACACCGACGAGGACGGCCGCGGCCTCTTCCTGGTGGCGCAGTTCGCCGAGCAGTGGGGCACCCGCTACTCCGCCAGGGGCAAGACGATCTGGGCCTCCCTGGCGATCGGCGCCGACGCCCCGGCCGCGGAAGAGGAGCCGCCGGAGAAAGGGGCAGAGTAGGCTAATCCGGACCATTGATGCAGAGCGATGCCTCGGGCGGGTGCCCACCCGGCGGACCGCCCCTCACCTGGTCCGGCTGGAGGCGTTGTGACGAGACATCATCGGGCCCGCACAGGCGCCCTCCTGTGCGTGCTGGGCCTGGTGACGCCCGGTCTCGGCGCCTGCGGGGAAGGGGGGCCGCCCCGGCCGGTCGCGCCCTCGCGGGCCGCGTCGGCGGCGGACGTGGGCGGGTCGGCGGCGCTGGTCAGGGCGGCGAAGCGGGAGGGCAGGCTCAACACGATCGCGCTGCCGCGCCAGTGGGCCAACTACGGCGGGCTGATCGACGGCTTCGAGAAGAAGTACGGCATCAAGGTCGTCGTCAGCGAGCCGAACGACCACAGCGAGCAGGAGATCGACGCCGTCAAGCGCTACCGCGGCGGGAAGCGCGCCCCCGACGTGATCGATGTCGGGGATTCCTTCGCCCAGTCCGCGGCACGGCAGAACCTGCTGGCCCCCTACCGGGTCGCGCCGTTCGACCAGATCCCGCCGGAGCAGAAGGACGCCAAGGCCCGCTGGTACAACAACTACGGGGGCTATGTCTCCATCGGCTGCGACGCCTCCCGCGTCCGGACCTGCCCCGAGTCCTTCGCGGACCTGCTCCGGCCGGAGTACAAGGGCCTGGTCGCCATGTACGGCCAACCCACGGACGCGGGATCGGCCTTCGCCGCCGTGTACGCGGCGGCCCTCGCCAACGGGGGGTCGTTCGACGACATCCGGCCGGGCATCGACTTCTTCGCCCGGCTCAAGCGAGTCGGCAACTACAACCGGACCGCCCCCACGCCGACCACGATCGCCAAGGGCGAGACCCCGATCAGCATCGAATGGGACTACCTCAACCTGGCGCACCTCGACCAGCTCCACGGCACCGGCGTGAAGTGGAAGGTCTCCATCCCCTTCGACGGCAGCTTCTCGCAGTACTACGCGCAGGGGATCAACAAGAACGCCCCCCATCCGGCGGCGGCGCGGCTGTGGGAGGAGTACCTGTTCACTCCCGAGAGCCAGAACCTGCGCCTGGTGGACTACGCCCGCCCGGTGCTGCTGGCCGCCATGGCGAGGAACGGCACCCTCGACACGGCCCTGGCCGCACGGCTGCCGACGGTCGAAGGCACGCCGCAGTTCCCCACCGAGGCGCAGCTGAACAAGGCGGTGCGCACCGTCCAGGAGAACTGGGCCAAGGCGGTGGGCAGCTGATCCACGTGCACTTCCGGCCGCTAACGGGATCCTCTACCGGAGCCGGCCGGTCCGGGCGGCCGGTGGCCGGGCTTGCCGAACCAGTCGACGCAGAGCACCAGCGCGTCGTCCGCCGATTCCGCGGCACGGAAGTCGGCCAGGTCACGCAGTACGGCGCGGGGCACGGCGGCGGCCGGGAGCAGCCCGGTGGCGTGCAGGGCCCGGGCCAGGGCGCGTTCCGCGTACGCCTCCCCCTGGGGCGACCGCACGGCGTAGACGCCGTCGCTGACGATGAGCAGCCGGTCCCCGGGCCGCACGCCGAATTCCTGCGCCTTGTAGTGCGTCTCCTCGAACATGCCGAGCGGCATCTGGGGATCGAGCGCTATCCGCTCGATCGCTCTCCCCCGCATCCGCCACAGCTGGGGCGAGCCGGCGTCCACCGCCTGGACCCGGCCGGTCGCGAAGTCGAAGCGCAGCAGCAGGGTGGAGACGTGGGCGGCGCCGCGGTATTGGGCGTAGAGGGCCTGGTCGGCCAGGGCCGCCTGGTCCTCGACGCTGATGCCGGCCCGGCGGGCGTTGCGCAGCGCGCTGACGGCGAGGTGGGTGAGCATCGAGGCGTTGACGCCGGTGCCCATGCCGTCGGTGACGGCGAGGGTCAGCTCGTCGGCGTCCGAGGCCCAGTCGTAGTTGTCGCCGTTGGTGTCGTGGGCGGGTTCGAGCTGGGCGCCGATGGCGTACTCCTCGGCGGAACAGGACCTGGCCGGGAGGAGTTGCCACTGCATCTCGGCGGCCAGGGTGAGCCGGCTCAGGCGCCGGGCCCGCCGGTAGACATCGGTGTCGCGCTCGGCCACCAGGAGTTCATGGCCGAGCAGGCCGGCGGTGTGGACGAGGTCGCGGACGGTGTCGGGGACGGACCGCTCGGCGGGCAGCCACACCGTGAGGATGCCGGTGCGCTCCCCCCGGACGGCCACCGGGAAGTGGTGCTCGACGAGGTCTCCGTGCCGGGTCTCCTGATGGGGTTGGCGGCTGCCGAAGGCTCTGCCCTCGGCGCTGTTGACGACCGGGACCGGCGCGGCCGACGCCCCCGCCGCGCCGAAGGGGGTGAGCGCCGTGGCCCCGTGGTCCGCGAGCAGCAACTCCACGGAGAGTGCTCCGTAGCGTTCGGCGAGCACCCCACGAAGCGTGTTCACCAGAGCGTGCGGGGCCGATGCCCGCACGGCTCGTTCTACGTCACGAGGTTGAGTCACGGTCTCTCAGGCATTCTTCGTCCGTGGACGAGGGCAGAGGCGGGGGCTGACGGGACCGTGCCGCAGGACGGAACGGGGTGGTCGGGTGTCCCGTTACCGTGGCCGGCCGGTCCGCCGCGCACGCGGAAGGGTGGGTGCCCCGGGCGCCGTTGAACCGGCGGAGGCGCTCAGGGGTGACAGGGGGTCCTCCCGCCGGGAGGGGGCCGCGCAGTCACCGCCGCGTTCCCGTGTGGCGGCAAGGCTCGATGCGTTCCACGCGGCGGCCTCCTCCCCCTCACCTATGAGGGTGGCGGCCCACACGTCGTCGGCGGCCACGCTCATGTTCTGACAGCGTGCAGCGGATCTCAGGCCGCCCATTCGTCCCCAGCCACGGCAGGCGCAGCCGCCTCGTGATGTGACGAGAACAGATTGTTGCCTTATGGCGAATGTTGTCAAACGGCAACTATCGCTTCTATCCTGGTCCGAGCTGGTCACTTGGTCGTGTGGAACGTCCGGCCCGCCGCTTTGCCCGACCGTCAGCCCCTACAGCGAGGTGCACCGTGCTGCCGCAGCCCAGTGGAGGCCGACCGATGGCCGGAGAGCCGGCGGCGGGAGAAGGCGAGCCGACCGTGCGTCAGGAGCGGAATGCTCTTGTCGTCAGCGTCACGGGACACCTCGACATCGACAACGTCGAACCGCTGAGCGCGACCCTGCGACGGGCGGCCGAGGACGGCGTGGCCCCGGTCGTCATCGACCTGTCCGCGGTCACCTTCGCCGACTCCGCCACGATCAACGTCCTGCTCCAGGCGCACAGCGCACTGGGTCCGGCCCTGCGCCTCGCGGCGCCCTCCAGCGCCTTGGCGCGGCTCTTCGCCCTCACCGGGATCGACACCGTCCTGTCCCTGTACGCGTCCGTGGCGCAGGCCGTCGACGCCGGGCCGCCGGTCTCCCTCGGAGCCGAAAGCGGCGACCGCGAGGGCTGAGTCCTTCCCCCGGGCCCCGGGGTTCCACTGCGCTCAGCGCGCCAGGACCGCCTGGACCGTCTTGCCGCCACCGGTCCCCGGGAGGACCGCGACCTCGACGGCCAGCGTGTGCACCATGGGCCATCCGAAGCCGCCGTGACTGCCGGTCAGGTCGGGACGGCGCTCCTGCGGCGGCGTGGGACTGGGGTCCTCGACGCACACCTCGATGCGCTCACGGTCCGCGCGCAGGCGCAGGGCCGTGACGGCGCCGGCGTGCCGCAGCGCGTTGGCGACCAGCTCGGATACCAGAAGCAACAGGTTCTGGGTGGTCAGTGCGCTGGGCTCGGGGCAGAGCAGGGCGGCGAAGCCGCGGGCGAAATCGCGGGCCTGTGCCGCGGAATCCGGTTGGCAGGCACGCTGCACCTGCGGTGACGGGTGGTCGTCAATCGCTAGCCGATGTTGCATGGCCTTCGTCCCCCCGCTCGTAGGGTCCTGTTTCCGGCTGCTGTCCGTGAGGCGTCTACCCAGACAATCGCGCGGGAAAAGAGCGTGTTCGGTCCACTATGGTCTGCGATGTTCACGGCTGACCTGCCAGGGGGTGTCCGCGCTGCGGCTTCCCGGTCCGGCGCACGGCCAGGGCGAGGGTGTCGTCCGGATGCAGGATGACGGTGTGCATGTCCTTCGCGACGGCGCCGGGGATCTCCTCCACCGGGCGTCGGGCATGGGCCCGGGCGCTCGTGACGAGCCGCGCCTCGCCCTCGATGGGGTCCCGCCGGCTCTCGGTCAGGCCGTCGGTGTAGAGCATCAGGAGGTCCCCCTCGTGCAGGGTGTCCTCCCGCACGGTGTCGCTCCCGGGGAGCGGGAACCCGATGCCCCGGCCGCGCAGTTCCAGGTAGTCGGCGGTTCCGTCGGCGCGGACGACCAGGGCCGGGGGGTGGCTGCCGTTGGCCAGCTGCAGCGCCCCGGTCTCGGGGTCGATCCGGGCGAGCAGGACGGTGGCCATGAGGTCGGGATCGAACGGCGCGAGGATGTCGTGGGTACGGGCCACGATGGATTCCAGCGGATGCCCTTCGAGGGCCAGGGTGCGCACGGCGTGCGTGACATTCAGCGCGCTGCGGGTGCTGCGCACGCCATGGCCCAGCGCGTCCACGACGGTGATGTGCACGGTGCCGTCGGGAAGCAGCAGCCAGTCGTAGAAGTCGCCGCCCGTGGGGGCGTCCGGGTCGGCCGGCGCGTAGTGGACGGCGAGATCCATACCGTTGACGGTGATCGGCGGGGGACGCAGCGCGTCCTCCAGCTCGCGCAGGATCTGGCCGTGCGCCCGGCGCAGCTGCTCGTCCCGCTCCTCCAGTTGGACGTAGAGGGCGAGCACGCCGCTGTTGGTCTCGGCGAGTTCGTCCTTGAGGCGGTGCAGCTCGGTGCTGAGGGTGTCGACGCGGGACAGCGCGGCACCCAGCTCGCCTTCGAGGGCCGCGATCTCCGCCTCGTACCCCTCGGTGGCCGCCGCCTCGCGGGCACCGCCCGGGGCCGGCGCGTCACCCCGGGGCGCGGGCGGCGCGAGGGAGGGCGGCCGGTCCCCGCCCCGGCTGTCGGCCTCGCCGAGCGGGAGGTGCCAGGCGACGGTGCCGTCGGGGGTGGCCTGTCCGGGCAGCGGCAGCTCGGCCGGGCTCGGCGACGCCGGGGTCCGTCCGGCGTGCAGCGTGACGGCCAGCAGAGTCCTGCCACCGGGCGCGGGCTGCTCGACGGCCTCCAGGCGGACGGAGCCGCCGGCGTCGAGGGCGGCCGTGGCCACCCGGGACACGGACAGCACCAGACGCGCCCCGTTGGGGGACGGAAGGCGGTGCGCGCGGCAGATCCCGCGGACGGCGTGGCGCAGGCTCGGCAGGGTGTGGAAGGTGTGGGGGCTCACGGAATTCTCTGGCGGGGTCGGGCCGCGATCACGGTCGCGTCGTCGCGGCTGAGGCGGTGGCTGTGGGCGAGGGAGGCGGCAAGGAGGAACGGTGGCAGCCGATGCACGAAGGCCGAGGGCGACCGGGCCCATCGCTGGTCGATGCCGTCGGAGTGCAGCACCGCGGTGGCCTCGGTCGGTAGGGGGAAGGCCCGCACGCTCGGCGTTGCCATGTTCAGCCCGACGATACCCGGCTGGCCGGTCAGGCGGTGCTCCACGTCGAGCGGAGTCAGCGTCAGCACCCGGACATTTCCCACCCCGCTGTACTCCGCACGGCCGGGGTGCAGGCGCAGCAGGCCCACCGCCGCGCCCCGGGTGCGGCGCAGCGCCCGGTGGAGGCCGGTGAGGAGAGCGGGCAGCGGAAGGTCCGGGGCCCGGTGGAAGGCGCGCAGGGCCGCCTGCGCCGCCTCGGCCGCCGGCGGGCCATGGCCGAGACCGTCGACCACGATCGCGGTGCGGGCGGAGTCGTGCTCGACGACGGCGCAGGCGTCACCGCTGACCTGCTCGCGGTCCGCCGGCAGGCAGACGACGCCCACTTCCTGCCCGGCCGGCTCCTTGGCGTCGGGCTCGGTGAGACGCGCGCAGATGAGGGTGCCGGTCCCGGGCTGCGTACGGATGGTGAGAGCGGTGGCTATCCGCTTCACGGCACCCAGCCCGGCGCCGAGGGAGGTGCCGGTGGTGTAGCCGTCGGCGAGGCACCGCTGGAGTTCGCCGATGCCGGGGCCGCGGTCCACGGCGACGATCTCCATCCCCCCTCCCAGGGGCAGGGGCTGGAGGAACAGCGAGCCGCTGCTCGCGTGTTTGGCCAGATTGCTGGCCAGTTCCGAGGCGACGACGGCGGCCCGGTCGGGCAGGGCGCCCGACAGGCGGCAGCGCTCGGCGACCGCCCGGGCGGTCTCGGCGGCGAGATGGACGGCGCTGTAGTGGTCCACCGCGATATGTGCCGTCGGCACCGCCTCGGCGGATGTCACCGCCCCGCCCACCGGGTGGCGATCACGGTCGTGCCCTGACCGGGGCCGGTGTGCAGTTCGAAGTCGTTCATCAGGCGGCGGGCGCCACCCAGGCCGTGGCCGAGTCCCACGCCGGTGGTGAAGCCGTCGGCCAGCGCCGCGTCGGTGTCCAGGATGCCCGGACCGTCGTCCTGGACGGTCAGCCGCAGCCCGGCGTTCCCTCCCGTCGTCAGCTGGTCGATGGTCACGGTGCCCCCTCCCCCGTGGATGTAGGCGTTGCGGGCCAGCTCACTGGCGGCGGTGACCACCCGCGTCTGGTCCACGATGCTGAATCCGGCACGCAGGGTGGCCGCCCGCACGGCGTGGCGGACGGTCAGCAGGTCTTCTTCGGTGCGCACGTGGTGGACCGTCCGGTCCATGAGCGCGTGGCGGTCGGCGGCGCGCCCGCTCGGGGCGAGAGCCACCGCGTGGTCAGTGTTCCGGGTGGAACTCACCCAGGCCCCCTCCGGATGGTTGCGGACTCTGACGCCAGCCCATCGCGGCCATTCCCTGCTCGGCATTGAGTGCCGTCTCCACTCCGGTGAGCTGGAGCCCCAGCTCGACCAGGGTGATGGCGACCGGCGGCCGCATTCCGGCGACGATCACCCGGGCGCCCAGCAGCCGCGCCATGGTGGTCAGTTCCATCAGCGTACGGGCCACGAAGGAGTCGACGATCTCCAGCCGGGAGATGTCGATGAGGACGCCGCGGGCGCCGTCCGCGGTGATCCGGCTGGTGAGCTCCTCGGTGAACGCCACGGCGGTCTTGTCGTCGAGTTCATTGAGGAGGCCCGTGACCAGCACGTCCCCCAGGCGCAGGATCGGGACGCTGCCCGAGACGGGCGTGGTCATCGCCTGTCCAGCGGCGCGCGGTCCGACCCGGCGGCCTCGGTGAGCTTGACGGCCTCGCTGAGGGCGTCGGCGAGGGTGGCGCGGGTCAGGATCGTCGACAGGTCGATGCCGAGCTGTGCGATGGTCTGGGCGATGGGCGGCCGGATGCCGCTGATGACGCAGTCCGCGCCCATCAGCCGCACCGCGTTGACGGTGTGCATCAGGTGCTGGGCGACGGCGGTGTCGACGGTGGGCACGCCGGTGATGTCGATGATGGCGACCAGCGCCTCGTGCTCCTGGATGGCCTGGAGGAGGTTCTCCATCACCACCTGGGTGCGGGCGGTGTCGAGCGTGCCGATCAGCGGGACGGCCAGGACCTGGCGCCACAGTCGGACGACCGGCGTCGACACCTCCAGCAGCTGCTGGCTCTGCCGGCGGATGATCTCCTCGCGGCCCTCGACGAAGGTCTCGAACGCGAGCGCGCCGGCGCTGTCCAGCAGCCGGTTGATCAGCACCGCGCTGCCGAAGAGGTCGTCCGCCGCGCGGGTCCGCCGCTGGACGGCCTCCAGCAGGGCCTCCTTGAGCGAGAGCACCGCCAAGGAGGTCGCGGTGGGGGAGACACCGCGGCGGGCGCGGCGCAGGGAGATCTCGGACACCGTCCGGTGGATCTCCTCATGGGCGGTGACCACGCGCTCGATCGGGAGGCCGAGCTCCAGTCCGGACAGCAGGGCGCTGACCAGGGCGTCGGCCTCCTCACCCAGCTCGGCCTCGCTCACTTCCCCGTCCAGCGACGGCTGTGCCAGCTGCAACTGCACCCAGCGGTCCGAGATCTTGTCGGCCTCTTCGCGCAGCACGCTCGTGACATGCTCGCGTGCGGCAGCTTCAGCGGAACCCAACTCGTTGTCCTTTCGGTCCGGCCGGCCCGTGGTCCCCTCGGACTGCTCGTCGGAGGGGCGGCCGGGCCGAGCCACATTCGTCGATAGTTGCCTTCCGGCAAATGTTATCGAGCGCGATCAAGCCCTGGAACCCGCGGGCCCCTCTTCACCCGCCGAGGCCGGAATGGCCGGACGGCCGAAACGGTGCGGTGATTTCGTGGCCCGAGAGCGGGGAGGTGGGCCCGTGCCGTCTCGAGGACCCGACAGTACGGCGACCGCCTGAGCGGGCGGCGGGCAACCCCCTCGTGAGCGAACTCACGCGACGCCCGGCCACGGGAGCCGCAGCAGGTCGGCGCCACGGAACCGGGGACCGCAGTGCGTCCGTCCGCGGCGCGACCCAGCCGTGGACCGGAGCCGAGGCGACGCTCCCGGAGGATCGACAGGACACGTCCGAGGGACACCCGGCTCCCCACGCTCAGTCGAGACTGTCACCGAACCAGTCAAAGCACAGCACCAAGGCGTCATCCAACGTCTCCGCGGCACGGTATTCGGCCACATCGCGCAGCAGCGCACCGGGCACCAGGGCGGCCGGCAGCAGCCGCGTGGACTGCAGCGCCCGCGCGAGCGCCGCCTCGACATACGTGCCGCCCCGCGGCGAGGGCGCCTCGTACACCCCGTCACTCACGAACAGCAGCCGGTCCCCCGGCAGCACCGTGAAGCTCTGGGGCACGTAGTGGGACTCCTCGAACATGCCCAGCGGCAGTTGTCTGTCGGGGTCGATGCGCTCGACGGTCCTGCCCCGCAGCCGCCACAGCTGCGGCGACCCGGCGTCGATGATCTCCATCCGCCCCGTCGCCAGCTCGACGCGCACCAGGAGCGTCGAGACGTGGGACGCGCCCCGGTAGTGGTCGTAGACCGCCCGGTCCGCCAGCGCCGCCTGGTCGGCGAGGCCGACGCCGGCCCGCCGGGCGTTGCGCAGCGCGCTGACCGCGAGATGGGTCAGCAGCGACGCGTCGACGCCCTGGCCCATGCCGTTGGTGACGGTGAGGGTCAGCTCGTCGCCGTCCGAGGCCCAGTCGAAGTTGTCGCCGTGCACCGTGTAGGCGGGCTCCAGCTGGGCGCCGATCGCGTACTGCGCGGCGGTGCACGCCCGGGCCGGAAGCAGCTGCCACTGCATCTCCGCGGCCAGGGTGAGGCGGCTGACCCGGCGTGCGCGCTGGTAGAGGTCGGTGTCCCGCTCGGCGACCAGGATCTCGTGCCCCAGCTGGTCGACCACCTGCCGGAGCTCGTCGAGGACCGCGGGGGTGGAGCGGTCACGGGGGAGCCGGACCGTGAGAATGCCGATCCGGTCGCCGCGCACCGTCACCGGGAGGTGGTGGTCGACGGCGTCCCCGTGCGGCACCTGCTGCGCGTGGCGCTCCTGGCTCCCCAGCGCGCGGCCTTCCGGGCTGTTGGAGACGGGCAGCGACCCGGCCCCGTTCTCGGACGGATCGCAGGACGGGTCGCACGGGCTGAGGACGGTGCCGCCGTAATCCGTCAGATACAGCCGCACCAAGGTGGCACCGTAGACGGCCGCGAGGTGCTCACGGACGGTGTCGAGCAGGGCGTACGGCGGCGACGCGCGCAGCGCCCCACCCACATCACGGCCTTCCGTCATGCTGCCGCGGACCCCCTTCGTGCCGTGCCAAGGGCAGGGTCGGTCTGACAACGGGACGCGCAGGGTGACAGAGTGTTCGTGTGCCCCGTTTCACCAGTCGGTCCCTTTCCCGCGAGCAGGCGAGCGCGGCGGCCCTCGCCGCCTCCGAGCTGCTCGAGGTTTTGTGGGGACGCGGACAGGAAGCGGCGCGCTCGGCGGAGGTCTCCCCGTCCCAACTCCGCGCGCTCCTCGTGATCGAGCAGCGGGAGGGCACGAATCTGCGCACGCTCGCCGAAGCGCTCGCCTCGCGGCCGCCGGCGGTCAGCCGGCTCTGCGACCGCCTGGAGGCGATGGGCCTGGCCGAACGGGCTCCCAGCGCGACCAGCCGGCGCGAGGTCGAGCTGCGGCTGAGCCTGCGCGGCCGCGTGCTGCTGGAGGACTACCGCGCGGCCCGGAGCCGAGAGGTCACGGCCACCCTGGAGCGGATGGAACCCTCCGATGTCGCCAAGCTCGCGGCCGGCCTGGAGGCCTTTCACACGGCGTTCGCCCGGCGCGCGGCCGACGAGCGCGGCGCCTCCGTCCGGGACGACAGCGTCGCGGACACTGCCTAGCTTCACCTGTTGCTCCGCCTCTCGAGCCGGCATCCCCCAACGGAATCCCTCTGCGCGGACGGACAAGCGATCTTCGCCGCACCGCCGACGCTATCAAACCGCCCATTCACCCCCCGTTCGGACGAGCCCGGCCTTTGACGAGGAACCGCGCGCGCACGAACCGCGGCCGGGTGCCACGCTGGGAGGACGTGCGGTGTGCCACGCCCACGCACCACCTCATGCACCACTCCCCCGTACCGCCCGGCGCGAGACCGCCGGCAGTTCGACAGGGCTCCAGGAGAACGCCGTCCGCGAGTGAGGGCGGACGACAGGAGGATGACCGTGCGAGTGACTGCCCCAGCCGACGGAAGCGGCCCCACCGTGCCGAGCGCGGACCAGGTGAAGGGGGGCGTCACCCGAGCGGGCGAGGCGCTCCTGAAATCCCTCGATGCGCTCGGCCGTGCCACGGCCCTGGATGTCGTGATCACCCCGATGGAGCGCCTGGTGCGCGCTCTTCCCCTGGGGCGGGCGCGCGATGTGCTGCACGGGCTGCCCCTCGGCCATCCCCTCCACCCGGTGCTGGTGCAGGTGCCGCTCGGGGCGTGGCTGTCCTCCGCCGTGCTGGACGTCGTGCCCGGCAACCGCCGTGGCGCCCGCCTGCTGATCGGTGTGGGCGTCCTCGCCGCCGCGCCCGCCTCGTGGGCGGGCTGGGTGGACTGGGCCGAGCAGCACGACGAGCAGAAGCGCACGGGTCTGGTGCACGCGATGTCGACCGCGGTGGCCGTCGGCCTGTACGCGCAGTCCTGGGTGCAGCGTGGCCGCGGCCGTACGGCGCTGGGCAAGGTGCTCGGCATGGCGGGTCTGTGCGCGGCCGGTGCCGGCGGGATGCTCGGCGGCCACCTCGCGTTCCGGCAGGCCGCGGGCCCCAACAAGGCGGAGCCCGTACCGCATCTGCTGACGGACGCCTGGCAGCCGGTGGGCAGCGTGCAGGACTTCCCGGTGGGCGAGGCCGTGCGCCGCCAACTGGGCGAAGTGCCACTGCTCGTGGTCCGCCAGGCGGGCGGGGACATCCACGTCCTGGCCGACCGGTGCAGTCATCTGTCCGGCCCCCTGTCGGAGGGCACGGTCGCCGACGGGTGTGTGCGGTGTCCCTGGCACGGCAGCGTCTTCCGGCTCGTGGACGGCGCGAACGTCCGTGGGCCGGCGACGGCTCCGCAGCCCTCCTTCCAGGTCCGTGTCGACGAGACCGGAACCGTCCGGGTCCGGCTGCCGGACGCCGGGTGAGGCGGCGCGGGCCACACCCGCCGCCGGCCGCCGGCGCGCATGCGCAGCGGAGTGCCTCCGGGTAGCGTCGAAGAGGCGAAGCACAGGTCCGTGGCGCGGTGCGGCCCGGCCGCCACATCCGATGGCACGGGAAGGGCTCGACGGAAGGGCTCCTCATGCAGGTATTGCCGGCCGCTCCCTCGGTCGCAGGGCTCACCGCCGTGGTGACCGGCGGCTCACGCGGACTCGGTCTTCTGATGGCTCGTCAATTGCTGGTGCGTGGCTGCGATGTGGTGCTGCTGGCACGCGACGCGGCCGAACTTGACCGGGCGGTCGGCACACTCGGCGGGGCGCGGGAGCGCGTGCTGCGCGGCGTGGTGTGCGATGTGCGCGACGGCGCGGCGGTGCGGGAGTGCTTCGACGAGATCGCGCGGCACCACGGCCGGCTGGACATCGTCCTCGCCAACGCGGGCATCATCCAGGTCGGCCCGGCCGAAGCCCTCGGGGCCGAGGGGTTCCGCGACGCGATGGACGCCATCTTCCGCGGGGCGCTGAACACCGCGCTCGCCGCCCTTCCTCACCTCCGGCGCAGTCCGGCGGGTGGCCGGCTGGCGCTCATCGGGTCGGTCGGCGGTCTGCTGGCGGTGCCGCATCTGCTGCCGTACTCATGCGCCAAGTCGGCGGTCGCCGCACTGGCCGAGGGGCTGCACGCGGAGGAGTCCGCACACGGGGTGACCGTCACCGGGGTGCATCCGGGCCTGATGCGGACCGGATCGCATCTGCACGCGCGGTTCGGCGGCGACCGGCGGCGCGAGTACGCCTGGTTCCAGGCGCTGGCCGGCGCGCCCGTCCTGTCGATGAACGCCGAACGGGCGGCCGAGCGCATCGTCTCCGCGGTCCAGCGACGCCGGACCCGGATCGTGCTCACCCCCGCGGCCCGACTGGGTGCGGCGGCGCACGGCGTGGCACCGGTGTTCACCACCCGGCTGCTGTCGGCGGTGACCCGGCTGCTGCCGCGCGACGGCGGCTCCGGCACGGCGGAGGGCCTGCGGATCGAGGCGGAGGAACAGCCGCCCGCCCGGCGGCTGCGCGGGGTGCTGGGCGTGCTCAACGAACGGGCCGCGGGACGCTTCAACCAGCGGGGCTGAAGGGGCGGGTGAGCGGACACGTGGGCTTGCTCTCGTGCCCGCCAGGGAATCTCGTCACCCGGCAGATCACCGAACTCCGCGCGAAAGTACGGAGGGCGGATCGTCAACGCCTTGAGAAGGGCGTCACGGGGCATACGCGGACAATGGACCAACACAGCGCACCGTCCACGTTCGCCCACCCCGCCTGGGCAGGATGGATCTACCTCGGGCTCGCGGCACTGGCCGGCGCCCAGCTTCTGGCAACCATGCTCCAGTCCGGCGCCGCCGACCCCGGCTTCGTCCCCAGCGTGGTCGGCGTCATCGCCTTCCCCGCCCTCGCCGGCCCGGCCCTGCGCCGACGGCACACGGGGCAGCCGGGGCGGCACGGCTAGGCGGTCTCCGGTTTGCGTCTGTCGCGGTCCCACGCCGTCGAGCTGGGCAAACCGGGCGGCCCGTCCGTTCCGTCAGACGACCCGCCGGGCCAGCACTTGTCCCGGCCAGCCCTCGGACAGGAAACGGGCTGTGGGAGTGAAGCCGTTGCGCTCGTAGAACGCGACCAGTTCGCCTCCGCCGCCGGCCCAGCAGTCGACGCGCAAGAGCGTCACGCCGGCCCGTCGGGTCTCCTCGGCGGCATGGGCCAGGAGTGCCGCCCCGATGCCCAGACCGGTGTGCTGTCGGTCGGAGATCAGCAGCCGGACGTACCGCTCGGGTTCCTCGGCCGGCGCGATGGGCATCTGCGGGCTGGGCGCGCAGTCCAACACCAGGGCTCCGACAGGTGTCCCGTCCAACTCCGCGATGTATGAGGAGTTCTCGGTGGTGTACCTCTCCACCCGCTCCACCCCGCCGGGCCGCTGCGAATACGGCGTTGTGCCCCACTGCTCGGTGTTGCCGCGATCGTTCATCCAGATCACAGCGGCGTCGAGCATGTCCAGCACGGCCGGTGCGTCGGCCAGTCCGCCTGGTCTGATCCGTATGCCATGGGTGCCGTCCACGGCGGAAGCGTACGACAAAGGCCAGGGCGCTACGCGGCTCGTTGGTCGACGTGGTGTTGGAGGACGTCGCAGGTGTACTGGAATTCCTCCATGAGGCGGGTGGCTTCCAGGACGAGGACGCCGTATGGGCGTGCCGGGTCCGTCAGGGGCAGGTGGTCCTGCTCGGCCTGTTCGCTGACGCGGTGGCGGCGTTGCTGTGCCTGGTCCGACAGTCGGCACAGCTGCGGGGCCTGTTCGTTCAGCCGGTCTTCGTCGAGTGTGGCGAGGACCTCGTTGATCTCGGCGATGGACTCCAGGAAGTCGGCGTAACACGCCAGGAAAGAGGCGTGGTTGTGGGGGTCCTCGTCCTCCGACTTGCTCCACTGGTGCAGGCTGCGGGTGAGGGACGCCAGCTGGTAGAGCGTGCGCTCCAGGGCTTCCAGCACCGCGCCGTAGCCCTCGAAACTGGTACTGCCGCGGTGTCGGCGCAGGAGGCGGCGCGGGTTGTACTGGATGCTTTCGCGGGCGGTTCGCAGACCCGTCCGGGCCTGGGTGACGAGTTCTCCGGTCCGGTCGGCCCGCTCCCGCCAGTGTGCGGCGCGATCCTCGTCGAGTTCCCCCTGGCGCAGCGCCGGATACATGTCGCCGACCAGGTCGCGCTGCGCGTCGGCGAGGGAGCGGATGCCGTGTTCGGCGCCGCGGAGCCGCAGCGGCGGGAAGACGGTGACGTTCACCAGGACGCCGACGCCGCAGCCGATGAGGACCAGCAGGATGATCTGTCCCAGCTGGGTGATCTTGTCGAGGTCGGAGGTCGCGGAGATATAGGTGGAGAACGCGAAGAACGCCGCGGTAGCCACCTGCGAGCCCTGCGAGCCGAGGGCGGGCCACCGTCCGATGGTGAGCGCGACCAGCGCCACCAAGGCGAACGTCAGCAGGTCAGGGCCGCCCAGGAACCCCAGAGCGGCCTGCACTGCCACACCGGCGGCCACCGCCCCCACATACCGCGTGGACTGCAGGAGCGACTGGTAGACGGTCACCTGCATGATCAGCACCGCGGAGAACGGCGCGAACGCCGGCGACTGCGCGTCGAGGACGTTGTAGGAGAGCACCCAGGCCAGCGTGGCCGCGAGGGTGCTCTTCCCGATCAGCAGCGCCGTGTGGCGCTCGTGGCCCTCCCACCCCCATGCGCGCCGCCACCACTGTGCGGCCCGGGCCGCCCGGCCCTGCCGTGTCGAACCCGCCCGGCGCTCGTCTGCCGCCCCGCTCACACCACGCTCCCGCTCTCCCGCTCGCCCCGAACGCCTGCCGTCCGAGGGACGTCAGACCCGCGGGTGGGGCCCGGCGTTCCGCTGGGCCCCACCCGCGAGATATCTGTGCATCTCAGTGCTTGAAGGCGTCCTTGGCCTTTTCCTTGGCGCTGCGGAGGTCTCCCTTGGATTCCTTCGCCGAGCCTTCGACGGCGGCGCTTTCGTTTCCGACCGCGCTCCCCGCTTCCTTCTTGACCTTGCCGGCGGCTTGCTCGGCCTTGGCTTTGGCCTTTTCACTGGCGCTCATGACGCGGTCCTTTCCTGGGGGACACCACTCCGGGTGCCCGGTAATTCCTCCGCGAAACCCATGGTAATCCTGGGCGGGGTGGGAGTGGCTCGGGGCGGATCATGACGCGGGGTCCACCCCGGGCCGCTTTCGCGGCATCGTTGCAGGTCGCATGGCTACCAGCGGTACCACCGGCCGCGCTTTCCACCCGCTCCCGCGGAACGCAGGACAAAACCGAGCAGCCACACCGCGAGAACGATGACCGCGACAATCCAAAGAGCCTTGAGCGCGAATCCGGCACCGAAAAGAAGCAG
This sequence comes from Streptomyces kronopolitis, assembly GCF_014646275.1. GTDB lineage: Bacteria > Actinomycetota > Actinomycetes > Streptomycetales > Streptomycetaceae > Streptomyces > Streptomyces kronopolitis. The sequence continues at coordinate 302,753 of NZ_BMND01000001.1, read as the reverse complement.
TGCGAGAAGAAGAACGAGAAGCAGCGGAACCATATTTATCAACCTCCGAGCCCTCATGTGCCCCGTCCCGTGCCACCCACACGACGGAAAATGATGTTTCTCGATCCGGATGCCGGGCATTCCCCCCGGCCGCCCGCCAGGGTCAGGCGTGCACGGAGAGTGCGGTGTCACCCGACCGGGCCATGCCGCGCGCGGTGCGTGCCGGGACTCGGCAGGCTGAGGGTATGTCCAAGCCCCGGCCCCGCATCGTCGTCCATCCACCGGCCCCCACGGGCGGCCGCCGTGTGCACGGTGACACCGACATCCTCGGCGTCGCCTACGGCGTGGTCGATCTGTTGGAGTTCCTGCGCCGGGTGGGCCTGGACCCGGAGGAAGTGGGGCTGCGGGACCCGTTGATCAGGTGGGTCGGCGGAGGTCCCGACGTCTGGGGGTGACCCGGACACGCGCCCGCCACGAGCCGGCACGGCCCGACCCCGCACCGGCACGGCACGCCAGCAGTCCACCCGCCGGCACGTCCAGGTCCGCTCCCTCGAACACCGGGCCTCTCGGCCCCCGCACGCTCGCCCCGCGGGCCACCACGTCGACTCCAGCTGTCATGCGGCAAGTCCTGGCCAGGATCGGTCAACCCACCCCAGTCGTACGCCAGTTGTGACGCTCTTCACGTGCGGCGGGCGAAACCCGGACACCCGTCTCGTGTGCCGCCCCTCCCCCTTCGCTCCCTCCGTCCCGTCTCCTGAAGCGGCCGACAGGTGATCAGCGGCCCGAAGCGCCACGATGGGAGCAGACACCGATGTCCGGAGGTACGGATGACCGGAAGAGCGCGCGTACCCGACCGCTTCACGGCCCTGACCGGCGGTGTTCGGTCATGACCGCGGCGTCCGGCGGCCCCGGTCCCCCGCCTCGGCGCGATCTCGCGGGCCGGACCGTCGTGGTGATCGGCGCCAGCTCGGGCATCGGCCTCGAAACCGCCCGCCAGGTTCAGGCCGGGGGCGGCAGGCTCATCCTCGTCGGCCGCAATCCGGAACGGCTGGAACGCGCCGCACACGCACTGCGTCCGGTCGGCACGGCGGCGTTCGACGCGACCGACACGGACCGCCTCCAGCAGTTCTTCCAGGATCTGGCCGAACCCGTCGACCATGTGATGGTGACGGCCGGCAGTCCCTCCTACCGGCCCTTGTCCGGCATGGATCTCGACGCCGCCCGCCGGGAGTTCGAGGACCGGCTCGCCCTGCCCCTCGGCGTCGCCCTCCACAGCCGGGAAAGGGTTCGCCCCGGCGGCACGCTGCTGTTCATGGGTGGCACCGGCGGCCGGCGCCCCGCTGTCGGCATGACCATCATGTCCGCCCTGACGGCCGCGCTGTCCGCCCTCACCGCCAATCTGGCGCTCGAACTGGCGCCGGTCCGGGTGAACCTCATCGCCGCCGGATTCGTCGACACGCCGCTGTCCGCCTCGCTGCTGGGCGATCAGCTGGAGGCCCGGCGGGCGGAGCTGCGTGCCACGCTTCCCATCCGGCGGGTGGTCGAGCCGGCGGACGTCGCCGCCCTGGCCGTCCATCTCATGTGCAACGACGCCCTCACCGGCGGCACGTACGACATCGACGGCGGACAGCAACTCCTTCCCCACTGAGGGCCCGACCCTTTTCCGCACGGAGGCCCCGCACCTATTCCCGGGACGACGCGCGCGGTGTGCCGCCGGCCCCTTTCACCCGGTCGTGCGGTCGCCCCGCCGGCGGGCGCCCCTTGCCGTTCGGCCTTCCGCCGATGGCCTGGAGTTTCCGTGCACGGCGACGGGGCGGGTGCCGGACCGGGGAAGGAATTCCGCGCATTCCGCGGCGGCACCATCCGAATGACGGCCGACCGCGGCTTCACGGGAAGTACGGAGATGATCAGCAGGAGAACCTTCGGGAAGACCGTCGGCAAAGGGGCGGCCGCCGCTTCGGCAGCGGCCCTTTCCACGGCCTGTTCCACGGCCGCGTCCGTCGACCACCACGAGCCCCGGCCGGCGGCCGACCGCGGCACACGACGCCCGGCAGCGGAACCGTCCTTCGGTCCGTTGAAGCAGGTCAGGGCGGGCGTCCTGAATGTGGGATACGCCGAGGCGGGCCCGGCCCACGGGCCCGCGGTCCTTCTTCTGCACGGCTGGCCCTACGACATCCACAGTTACGTCGCGGTCGCCCCCTTGCTGGCGGCCAAGGGCTACCGGGTCATCGTCCCGTATCTGCGCGGCCACGGTACGACGCGGTTCCTGTCGAGCACGACCTTCCGGAACGCCCAGCAGTCGGTGTTCGCCCTCGACATCCTCGCTTTGATGGATGCCCTGCGGATCGACAAGGCGATCCTGGCCGGCTACGACTGGGGATCGCGGACCGCGGACATCATCGCCGCCCTGTGGCCGGAACGGGTCAGGGGTCTGGTCTCCGTGAGCGGATATCTGATCACGAATCGTGCGGCCAATAAGCAGCCGTTGCCGCCGAAGCTCGAATGGGCGTGGTGGTATCAGTTCTACTTCGCCACGGAGCGGGGCCGGCTCGGCCTGGAGCGCAACCGGCGTGAGCTGGCCCGGCTGATCTGGACGTTCAATTCCCCCACCTGGCATTTCGATGCCGCCACCTTCGCTCGCACCGCGGCGGCGTTCAGCAATCCGGACTATGTGCGCATCGTGCTGCACAACTACCGCTGGCGGCTGGGCCTGGCCGAGGGGGATCCGCGCTACGACGGCCTGGAGCGGCGCCTCGCCGAGGGCCCCGTGATCACCGTGCCCACGATCACCCTCGACGGCGCGGACGATCCCTTCACGCCCGCGGGCGGCGGCTCGTCCTACCGAGGCAAATTCCGTGGCCGCTATGCGCACCGCACGCTGAGGGGCGTCGGCCACAATGTGCCGCAGGAGGCACCCGAGGCCTTCGCCCGGGCCGTCGTGGATGTCGCGGAGGCCGCGGGTGTCGTGGGCGCCGACGGCTTCGGCACGGCCGAACGGCGGCCGGGGAAGTGAAGCCGGTGCCAGGCAGCAGCCCGCCCTCCCGATCTTGCATGGAAAACCATGACAATCACCCATACGATGGACACGACCGGCACGCCGGCATGCCAGACGGGCTCGTGCGGCCGGTGAGGTAAGGGCGAGAACGGCGCGAGCGACCCGGGGACGGGATGCCTATGGAGCAGGCCACCAGTCCGGCGCGGACCGTCATCCTGACCGTGGACGACGATCCGGGCGTGTCGCGAGCCGTGGCCCGCGACCTGCGGCGGCACTACGGCGAGTCGTACCGCATCGTGCGTGCGGAGTCCGGCGGGTCCGCCCTCGACGCCCTGCGCGAGCTGAAGCTGCGCGGCGGCCCCGTCGCGGTGATCCTGGCCGACTACCGGATGCCGGAGATGAACGGCATCGAGTTCCTGGAGCAGGCCCTCGACATCTACCCCGACGCCCGAAGGGTGCTGCTGACCGCGTACGCGGACACCGACGCGGCGATCGACGCGATCAATGTCGTCGACCTCGACCACTACCTCCTCAAGCCGTGGGAGCCGCCCGAGGAGAAGCTCTACCCGATCCTCGACGACCTGCTGCAGGCCTGGCGGGCAGCCGATCACCGGCCGGTGGCCGTCACCAAGGTCGTCGGGCACCGCTGGTCGGCGCGTTCCTCGGCCGTCCGGGAGTTCCTGGCCCGCAACCAGGTGCCGTACCGCTGGTACTCGTCTGACGATCCGGAGGGCCGGCGGCTGCTGTGCGCCGCGGACGAGGAGGGCCTGCGGCTCCCGCTGGTGATCACTCCGGACGGCACGGCCCTCGTCGAGCCCGAGGACCGGGAGCTCGCCGCCCGGGTCGGCCTCGCGACGACCCCGGCCACCGACTTCTACGACCTCGTCGTCATCGGCGGCGGACCGGCCGGTCTGGGTGCGGCGGTGTACGGGGCTTCCGAGGGACTGCGGACCGTCCTGGTGGAACGCTCCGCGACCGGGGGCCAGGCGGGCCAGAGTTCGCGCATCGAGAACTATCTCGGCTTTCCCGACGGCGTGTCCGGGGCGCAGCTCACCGACCGGGCCCGGCGGCAGGCGGCGAAGTTCGGCGCCGAGATACTGACCACCCGCGAGGTCACCGGCCTGGAGGTCAATGGCTCCTCGCGGGTCGTGCGGTTCTCGGACGGCTCCGCCGTCGCCGCGCATGCCGTGATCCTCGCGACCGGCGTGTCGTACCGGCAGCTGGACGCGCCGCACGTCCCCGAGCTGACCGGCTGCGGAGTGTTCTACGGCTCGGCGCTGACCGAGGCGGCCGCCTGCCAGGGCCACGACGTGTACATCGTCGGCGGCGCGAACTCCGCCGGTCAGGCCGCGATTTACCTGGCCCGGAGCGCCAAGTCGGTCACCGTGCTGGTGCGCAAGCCGTCCCTGTCCACCTCGATGTCGCACTACCTCGTCCAGCAGGTCGACGACGCACCCACGATCTCGGTGCGCACCCACACGGTCGTCGACGCCGCGCACGGCTCGCATCAACTGGAGCAGCTCACCCTGCGCGACACGGCGACCGGTGACACCGAACTCGTCGACACCCAGTGGATGTTCGTCTTCATCGGGGCGGCCCCGCTGACCGACTGGCTGGAGGGCACGGTGCTCCGGGACTCCCGCGGCTTCATCCTGACCGGACCCGATCTGACCGCGGACGGACGCCCGCCGGACGGCTGGGAGTTGAACCGGCCGCCCTACCACCTGGAGACCAACGTCCCGGGTGTGTTCGTGGCCGGGGACGCGCGCGCCGAGTCGGCCAAGCGGGTCGCCTCCGCGGTGGGAGAGGGAGCCATGGCGGTCATGCTCGTCCACCGATATCTGGAGCAGTCATGAACAGCCGGCCGATGCCGTGCAGCCAGGAGGAACTCGGCTCACTGTTCCTGTTCGAGAAGCTGGCTCCCGACCAGATCGACCGGCTCTGCCGCGAAGGCCGTGTGGAGGCGTTCGAGCCCGGGCCCGTGTACGCGGAGGGCGACCCCGCCACCTGCTTCTACGTGCTGCTCGAAGGAACCCTGGTGCTCTCCCGCCGGATCGGGGACTACGACGTGGAGATCAACCGGAGTTCCAGCCGCGGGGTGTACGCGGGAGCCTTCCAGGCGTATCTGGGTGACCGGATGCGTCAGGTGTACAACAGCTCCCTGAGCGTCATCGCCCCCACACGCTTCTTCGTGCTGCCGGCGGAGAGCTTCGCGGCGATCATGCGTGAGTGGTTTCCGATGGCCGTCCATCTGCTGGAAGGCCTGTTCTTCGGCGCCAAGAGCACCCAGGAGGCCGTCGGCCAGCGCGAACGGCTGCTGGCTCTGGGGTCGTTGTCGGCGGGTCTGACCCATGAGCTGAACAACCCCGCCGCCGCGGCCGTGTGCGCCACCTCCGCGCTGCGCGAGCGGGTCGCCGGAATGCGCCACAAGCTCGGCATGCTCGCGGCGGGACCGTACCGGCGCGACAGCCTGGAGACGCTCATCGAGGTCCAGGAACGCACGGCCGAGCGCGTCGCCAAGGCCACCACCCTGACCCCGCTGGAGGCCTCCGACCGGGAGGACGCGCTCGCCGACTGGCTGGACGACCACGGCATCGGGGACGGCTGGCAGCTCGCGCCGACCTTCGTCCAGGCCGGTCTGGACACCGACTGGCTGGACCAGGTCGCCGCGACCGTGGACCGGGACAGCCTCGAAGGCGCCATGCGATGGCTCAACTACACCGTCGAGACCGAGCTGTTGATGAACGAGATCGAGGACTCGACCACCCGCGTCTCGGCCCTCGTCACGGCCGCCAAGCAGTACTCCCAACTCGACCGGGCGCCCCACCAGGTCTCCGACGTGCATGAACTGCTGGACAGCACGCTGCTGATGGTCTCCGCGAAGATCGGCCCGCACATCACCGTCGTCAAGGACTACGACCGCACGCTGCCGAAGATCCCGGCCTACCCCGGCGAACTCAACCAGGTATGGACGAATCTGATCGACAACGCCGTCTCGGCGATGAACAGCACGGGCACCGAGGGCACGTTGACCGTCCGCACCGCGCGCGAGGGGGAGCTGCTGCTCGTCGAGTTCCGCGACACCGGTCCCGGAATCCCCGAGGAGATCAGCGACCGCGTCTTCGACCCGTTCTTCACCACGAAACCGGTGGGTGAGGGGACGGGTCTCGGCCTGGACATCTCCTGGCGGATCGTGGTCCACAAGCACAACGGGGACCTGCGCTTCCACTCCGTCCCCGGCGACACCCGCTTCCAGGTCCGACTCCCGCTGGCCGTCGCCGAAACCCGTCCCCCACAGGAGCCGTCATGACGTCCCCGAACGGAATCGACCCCTCGGTCCCGCCCAGCGGAACCGGATGCACCGAGTGTGACGCCGACGGCGGCTGGTGGTTCCACCTGCGACGCTGCGCACAGTGCGGCCACATCGGCTGCTGCGACGACTCGCCCGCCAAGCACGCGACGGCCCACGCGCGCGACACCGGGCACCAGGTGATCCGCAGCTTCGAACCGGGCGAGGCCTGGTTCTACAGCTACCAGACCTCGGAGGTATACGCCTCGGGCCCACCCCTGGCTCCCCCGGAGAGCCACCCGGCCGACCAGCCCACCCCCGGCCCCGCGGGACGGGTCCCGCAGGACTGGGCCGAGCGTCTCGGCTAGCGGGTGCCGTCCGGAGCGGGCCGGGAGAAGCTGGGAGGCGGTCACCTCGCGCGGCCCGGCGTCAGGAGCTGGTGAGGATGACGAGCTGCCGGGTCGCCCGGGTCATCGCGACATAGCGGTCGACCGCTCCTTCGATGCCGTCGCCGTACGCCTCCGGGTCGACGAGGACGACCAGGTCGAACTCCAGCCCCTTCGACAGCTCCGGGGTCAGCGACCGGACGCGGGGCGTCGCCCGGAACGTGGGATCGCCGATGACGCAGGCGATCCCCTCCGCATGGGTGCCCAGCCAGGTGTCCAGGATCGAGTCACGGTCGGCAACCGATCCGTGGACGACGGGGAGGCCGCTGCGGCGGATGGAGGTCGGCACATTGGCGTCCGGGAGCGCGGCCCGGATGACCCCCTCGGCCTCCGTCATGACCTCTTCCGGCGTGCGGTAGTTGATGTTCAGGGAGGCCACGGTGCTCCGGGCGAGACCGACCCGCTCCAGCCGTTCCTGCCACGACTCGGTGAATCCGTGCCTGGCCTGGGCGCGGTCGCCGACGATGGTGAAGCTCCGGGACGGGCAGCGCTGGAGCAGCATCTGCCATTCGGCGTCGGTCAGTTCCTGCGCCTCGTCCACGATGATGTGCGCGAACGGGCCGGCGAGCGGTTCGGGGTCCGCGCCCGGCAGTGCGCTCTCGTCGATGAGAGTGTCCTGGAGGTCCTGCCCGTGCAGCATGGTCACCGCGCCCTCACCGTCGTCGGCCCGCAGCAGGCCGTCGATGACGTCGGCCCTGCGGGCACGTTCGGCGGCGACAAAGGCATCGCGCCGACGCTTGCGCCGTGACACCTCCGGGTCGCCGAGCCGCAGCCGCGCCGCGTCCAGGAGCGGCAGGTCGGACACCGTCCAGGCCTGGGCGTCCGCACGCTGCAACGCACGTACCTCGTCGAGGCCGAGCCCGGGAGCGCACTTGCGCAGGTAGGCGGGCACCGACCACAGGTCGCCGACGAGCTCACCCGCGTCGAGCATCGGCCACGCGCGGTTGAGGGTCCGGTTCAGCTCCCGGTTCTGCAGCAGCGACCGCTTCAGCAACTCGGGCGGGGCGTCACTGCTGTCCTTGTCCATCAGGATCGTGAGCAGCTCCTCCCGGATCTGGTCGCGCGCCTCGTTGTGCGGGGTACCGGGTTCCACCGCGTCGAACCCCGCCGCCCAGTCGTCGGCACTCAGCCAGAGGTCGGACCAGTGGCTGGAGACCGTCATCCCCTCGGTCGGCGGCTCCTCGTAGAGGCCGACAGCCGGCTCGATCGCCATCACCAGGTCCGCGGACGACTTCAGCCGGGCCACGTCCGGGTCGCGCTCGGTCACCGCGCCGGCTCCCTCGGGGACGAGGTCGCGCAGGATGCAGGTCTGCACGCCCTCCTCGCCGAGACTGGGCAGGACATCGGCGACATAGGCCAGGTACGGCCGGCTCGGACCGACGAACAGCACGCCTCCCTTGCGGTGGCCGAGGCGGGGATCGGAGTAGAGGAGGTGGGCGGCGCGGTGCAGCGCGACGACGGTCTTGCCCGTCCCCGGACCGCCGTCGACGACGAGCGCACCGCGGGATCCCGCCCGGATGACGGCGTCCTGGTCGGCCTGGATGGTGGCGAGCACATCGCGCATCCGGGCCGAGCGGCTGCCGCCGAGCCCGGCGATGAACGCGGACTGGTCGTCGAGCGCGGCGTGCCCCTCGCGCCCGTCGGCGGTGAACACCTCGTCCCAGTAGTCGCTGATCCGGCCGCGGGTCCAGCGGTACCGGCGGCGGCTCGCCAGCCCCATCGGGTGCGCGTGGGTCGCCGCGAAGAACGGCTCGGCCGCCGGGGAACGCCAGTCGACCAGCAGCCGGCGCCCCGTGCTGTCGGTGAGGCCGAGGCGTCCGATGTACATGGTCTCGGCGTTGTCCGTACGGACGAAGTGCCCCAGGCACAGGTCCAGTCCGAAGCGATGCAGGGCGCGCAGGCGGCCGGTCAGCTGGTGGACCTCGGTGTCCCGGTCCATCGCCGCCCGGCCGAGGCCGCCGGGTGCCTTGCGCGCGGCATCGAGACGGCCGGACAGTTCGGCGATGGTCTGCGTCAGGCTCTCCGAGACGGCCGCGAAGTGCTGCTCGTCGCCGTCGATCAGCGCCGGGTCGGCCTTGGCGGCGAGCTGCTCGGGAAGGGCGAACGCGCTGGTCGTCGTGGTCTGAGGGGACATGTCCTCAGCTCCGTTCCGGGGCCGCGGCCATGACGGCCGACGGCAGGCACACCCGCGATGCGGCGCCGAGCGCCCGCACCTGCCCCCGCGGTACGCGTCCCGCCACCGGCTCGACGTCCCCGCACCATCCCTCAACCGACAGCAATACACGCACTTCGCGAATCTCCCTTTTCCGCAGGTTCCGACTTCGGCCCGCGATTGTGCCCGACCACCAGGGCCTTGCCGCAAGCCCCCCGGTGCGCTATAAGTTGAGAGTGGCAAGGAGTGGGAATTCCTCCTTGCCTTTGTGTTTTCCGGGTCGGGGGCTTGGTTTCCTGTCCGTGGATTCGGTCCCTGACCGAGGGCTCGGTCTTTACCGTCGCGCTTTCCTGGCCCGCCGGGCCGCGCTCGCCATCGCCGGTCTCGCGCGTGTTACTCCGGAACGACCGCCATGGCTTCGACCTCGACGAGGTATTCGGGCTGCGCCAGGCCCTGCACGCCGATCCATGAGGACGGGGGCGGGTTCTCCGTTCCGAATACGTCGACCAGGACGCGGCCGATCACATCCGCCTCGGGGCCGGACTCGAAGTTCGGAAGGTAGAGCCGGAGGATCTGAATGTCATCCGGGGTGCCGCCGACCTCTTCGAGGGCGATGAACACATGCTGGAGCGCCTGGCGGAGCTGCGCCTCCCGCCCCACCGCCGTCACCTCGTGGTTGCGGTCCCACGCGACCTGGCCCGCGATGTTGACGATCTTCCCGGGCGGGGACACCGCGACCTGGGAGAACCCCCACGGACGGCTGCGGAACAGGGCCTCGGGCTGAAACGTCGTACGCGGCACAGCACACTTCCTTCAGTAGCCAGGCCATGGAGCGGACCGGAACACCGCACCAGCCCCATGAGTCACTTCGTACCCTACCCACCAGGCGCCATGGCCGGCCGGTTCAGGTATCTGCCTGGGTGCGACCGACGTAGCGGATGACCTCGCAGTCGTCGAGGATCACCAGCCCCTCGCTGACCAGTTCATCGAGCTGCGGCAGGAAGGCACGAATGCGTTCTTCGTCGTCGACGATGACGACGGCGACCGGCAGATCCTCGCTCAGCGACAGCAGTCGGGTGGTATGGATCAGCGAGGAGGCGCCGTAGCCCTCGATGCCGCGGAAGACCGAAGCCCCCGCCAGCCCGGCCTTGTGCGCCCGGTGCACGATCTCTGAGTACACCGGCTTGTGGTGCCAGATGTCGTTCTCACCGATGAAGATCGTCACGCGCAGTGCGGTACCGCTCAGCCGCATCGCTGGCTCCCTTGGACTCTCGATGACGTGTTGCTCAGGAGGGACCGTTGGCGGCATTTTGCCGCGACGGTGGCACGGCGGGGCTCACCGCCGCGCGGTGTCCGGGGCAAAGGCTCGGCAGGACGAGCCCACACGGTCCCGGAGCCCCCCAAAGGACCCCCACGGCCCACCGGCAGCAACGCTGGGTACCCTGTATGGCGCAGCCGGCCCGTGAGAGGGCGCGGCTGTACGGCGGTGGGGCCCGCCGTACCCAACCGCGGCGACACCGCCGCCAACGGTCCCTGCCTGAACGGCGCGCCGATCCCGCGCGCCGGATCGACGTCAGGTAGGAGATTGCCCGTGACCAGCGAACACGACGGCCCCGCGCCCCGGCCGGGCGACTGGGCGGCCGAGCCCGTCGACCCGGACACCGCGATCGACCCATGGCCAAGCCGGGCGGGCCGGACACCCGCACGCAAGCACGCCGCGATCCTCACCGCGATCGCCGCCGGCGGGGTGATCGGCGCCTGCGCGCGCTACGGTGCCTCGGTGCTCTGGCCCACCGCGCCCGCCGCGTTCCCGTGGACCACGTTCTGGGTCAACGTCACCGGCTGCGCCGCCATGGGCGTGCTGATGGTCCTGATCACCGAACGCTTCGCCGTGCACCCGCTGATGCGGCCGTTCCTGGGCACCGGCGTCCTGGGCGGCTACACGACCTTCTCCACCAGTACCCTCGACACCCAGCGCCTGCTGGTGGGAGGCCACCCGGGCACCGGGGTGCTGTACGCGGCCGGCACCCTGCTGGCCTCCTTCGGAGCGGTCTGGGCCACCGCCGCCCTCACCCGCCTCGCCGTCCTTCCGCATGCCGACGCGGAGCGGGGGCGGTCGTGAACTGGCTGATGGTCATCGTCGGCGCGATCATCGGCGCCCCGCTGCGCTACCTCACCGACCGGGCCGTGCAGGCCCGCCACGACACCGTCTTCCCGTGGGGCACGTTCAGCGTCAACCTCGCCGCCTGCGCGGGGCTGGGCTTCCTCACCGGCGCCGCGACCGCCACCACCGTCCCCCAGGCGCTGCAGCATCTGATCGGGCCCGGTCTGTGCGCGACGCTGAGCACCTACTCCACCTTCTCCTTCGAGAGCCTGCGGCTGGCCGAGACCGGCGCGAAGTACTTCGCCGCCGCCAACGCGGTCGTCAGCGTCCTCGCCGGTCTGGGCACCGCGTACCTCGCCACCGCCCTCGCCACGGCACTCCTGGGCTGAACGGGGCCGAAGGGACTCGGGCCGGTGTGCGGCCCTCAGTCGAGACAGAACTCGTTGCCCTCGATGTCCTGCATCACGAGGCACGACTCGTTGTCGTCATCGGCAGGCAGCAACCGCACGCGCACCGCGCCGAGTGCGACCAGTCGTGCGCACTCGGCTTCGAGTGCGGCGAGGCGCTCTTCCCCCACGAGCCCCGTGCCGACCCGCACGTCGAGGTGCACCCGATTCTTGACGGCCTTGCCTTCAGGTACGCGCTGGAAGAACAGCCGCGGGCCCACCCCCGAGGGGTCGACGCAGGCGAACGCCGAACCCTGCTGCTCAGCCGGCAGCGAGCGGTCGAACTCGTCCCAGGTGGCGAAACCCTGCGGTGGCGGCGGCACGACGTACCCCAACACCTCGCACCAGAAGCGAGCGACCAGCTCAGGTTCCGCGCAGTCGAAGGTGACTTGGAACTGCTTGATCGATGCCATGGGCCCACCTCAGTCAGTGCTGTCCGCCGAGACACCTGATGTCATCGCCGAGTCATGGCGGGCGAGCCTGCCACGTGATCAACCGGGGCTCAACCGGATTTCCACCCGCTGACCCGGCAGGTGTGTGTCCGGTGACGGGCTCTCGGACAGCACTCACATGTACGGCCCGGTGTTCGGCGATGTCGCCCAGCAGGTGTATGGGCGGACGGAAGCTTGATGAACTGCCCCGATTCTAAGCCCAGTTGGTGGGGGGCTGGTGCTGTGGCGGTATTGCGTTGTGGGCACCGGAGCACTGCCATAGGGTCCTGGCATGTCCCTTCGTGTTCGTATGCGTGAAGCCCTTCCGGAAGCGATGCGTGCTCGTGACAAGGTCGCGGTGAGCGCCCTGCGTGCCACACTCGCCGCGCTGGACAACGCGGAGGCGGTGCCCGTGGGCGAAGCGGAGCTGCGGGGTGGGGCGCTGGAGCACACACCGGCCGGGGTCGGTGTCACAGAGGCGGCACGCCGTGACCTGAGTGAGCGCGCCGTGGCGGACATCGTGCGAGCCGAGGCCGCCGAACGGCTGGACTCCGCAACGCAGTTGAGTGCGCCCGCGCATGCGGATCACGTCACGCGGCTCCGCGCCGAGGCCGCTGTGCTGCTTCGCTTCCTCGACGACGACCACGGCACCCCGTAGAGGGATAGCCCGCGGACTCGTCAGGCCACGGGTGGTGCCGAGCCATGCCCCTTCTTCGGCCATCGGCCGGCTGACACATTTCGGCCGCAGCGCCCACCCCCGGGTCGGTCGACACCCGGTCAACACAGCAGCTCGGGGCCGGTGTTGACGTGCTACACCGGCTTTCCTCGCCTCCCCCGTGGGTTTGGCGGGAAGCGCTGCGGGCCATCTCTTCGGAGGCCGGTGTCGAGGGATGTCGGTCTCGATGTCGGTCTCGATGTCGGTCTCGATGTCGTCTCGATGTCGAGGTGTGCGGTGCGTGTCAGCCCGGTGTACGTCCGTGTCAGTGCGAAGCCTGGAGGGCTCTGGTCATGAGCGGATTCATCGTCAAGGCGGGGATGGCGCTGGTCGCCGTCGGCGCACTGCTCGTACCGGCCGCAGTACGCGCGGACGCGGCGCCGCCCCCTTCGTCCCCACCGTCGCCCGCGTCGTCGGCCGCACCGTTACCGCCGCCGCTCACCGACGACCGCGGGCGCACGCTCACCCTGCGCGGCTGGAACATCGAGGACAAGTCGCACCGCGGGGCCGACGCCCTCAGCGCCATCACCCCGCGGCACTTCCGCGATCTGCACGCGCAGGGCTTCGACTTCGCGCGCCTGCTGGTCTTCTGGGACGACCTGGAACCGCGTCCCGGCCACTACAGCGCGCGCTATCTCGGTAAGATCGAACGGGTACTGAACTGGGCACAGCGCTGGCACATCAGGGTGGTCATCGACGCCCACCAGGACGTCTACGGGCCCGCGTTCGGCCACCGGGGCATCCCCGAGTGGGCGACCCGCACCGACGGGCTGCCCTTCACACCGCACCCGGACGACTGGTTCGGGGAGTACTTCGAGCCCGCGGTGCAGGCGGCCTTCGAGCACCTCTACGAGGACAGCGACCTCCAGCGGGCCCAGGCCCGCATGTGGCAGGTCCTCGCCCGGCGCTTCGCCCACCACCCCGCCGTGTTCGGGTATGACCTGATCAACGAGCCCATGGGGCGGATGCGCGCGGGCGAGGACCTTCCGGCCGCCGCCCATCGCATCGAGTCCGAGCAGCTGACTCCGATGTACGACCGGATCGCGAGCGCGATCCGCACGGTCGACCGGCGCCACCGGCTGTTCGTCGAACCGACCCCGATCGTCGGCGAGGGGCTGCCCACGGGCCTCGGCCGGATACACGACCCGAAGGTGGTCTACGCGCCGCACTTCTACAACGCCACGATGGAAGCCGGCGGCGACTACGACCCCGCGGCGCACTGGATGGAGGCCTACGAGAACGCCGTCGTCGGGTACCCGAGCGCACATCACCTGCCGGTCGTCGTCGGCGAGTGGGGTCCCCGGGACAGCTCGCTGCCCCACATGGCGCGCTTCTACGGCGATGCCCTCGGCTCCCTGGACCGCTACAGCTCCGGCTGGGCGGGCTATGTGTGGTGCTACGGCGGCGGGTACTGCGCCGTCGACAAGGACGGCCGCTTCCTGGCCAACAAGGAGCAGACCGCACGTCCCTATGCCCCCGCCGTCGCCGGCACGGTGCGCGCGCAGCACTACGACCCCACGACGCGGACGTTCCGCCTCGTCTACGACGCCGTACGGCGGCCCGACGTCAGCGAGTTGTCCGCGCCGCCCGCGGCCGAGGGATGGCAGGTGTCGGTACGCGGCCCGGCCACGGCTCGGCCGCGTACCGTACCGGTCGGGGAGCGAGGCACGATCCTGGTGACGACCGAGCCGGGTGCCTCCGGACGGGTCACGGTGACCCTCTCGCCACGGGGCTGAGCGGCGTCGCACCGCCCCTCGACGGCGGGGAGGGCCCCGCTCCTCCCCGCGCTGTCCCGCCACCGGCCACTACGCGGCGCAGAACTCGTTGCCCTCCGGGTCCCGCAGCACCCACCAGTGTCCGGCGGGTCCCTTGTCCACCTCGCTGACGCGGGTCGCGCCCAGGGTCTCCAGGCGGGCCACCAGCGCGTCGAGGCCGCCGGGTTCCGCGTGGATGTCGAGGTGCAGACGGTTCTTGCCGGTCTTGGCCTCGGGCACGTCCTGGAAGAGCAGGCGTCGCCCGCGGCCGATGCCACTGGTTTCGTCGAATGGGTCGTCGGGGTGGCGGATCGCGGCATAGCCGCGGAAGGTCTTGTGGCCGCGGTACTCGGCGATCGCTTCCTCGCCGATGTGGCCCGCGGTCAGCAGCTGCTCGATGAGCGGGCCGGGGTTCTCCACCTCGTAGCCGAGTGCCTCGGCCCAGAAGTCCGCGAGGGCGGGGGCGTTCCTGCTGTCGATGACGAGTTTCCAGCTCAGGGTCATGCGACTGGTTATAGCCGAGCCGGGCACCCGTGCGGTGGACGGGTGGGGACTGCCGCGGTCGCCGCGCTCCGGATCGTCCGGGGCGTCCGGATCGGGCAGCCATTCGGGGGTGCGGTCGGCGGTTCGCCGGGCGGGACGTGATGCCGGCGTGCGCGGGCCGAGGGGCCCCGCGGCTGGCAAACGGTCGTACCGGTGGCCGGATCCGGGAACCCGCCCAGGGCACGGGGTACACGCACCTGGTACCCGCGTTTCCGCAGGAGAGGAGGCCGTGATGGCGGCCGAGCCCGGATCCACCCATGTGATCGGTCCCGACAGCGAGCTGGGCCAGGTCTTCGAACTCGCACAGCAGCTGCGTGTCGACTCGGTGCGCGCCAGTACCTCGGCCGGCTCGGGCCACCCGACCTCCAGCCTGTCCGCCGCCGATCTCATGGCCGTCCTCATGGCCCGCCATCTGCGCTATGACTGGCAGCGGCCGGCGAACCCGGCGGGCGACCACCTGATCTTCTCCAAGGGCCATGCCTCTCCCCTGCTGTACGCCATGTTCCTCGCCGCCGGGGCCATCGACGAGCAGGAGCTGCTGACGACCTACCGCCGGGACGGCGCCCGGCTGCAGGGCCACCCGACGCCGGTGCTGCCCTGGGTGGACGTGGCCACCGGGTCCCTGGGGCAGGGCATCGCCTACGGCGTGGGGATCGCCCTGACCGGCCGCGACCTGGAGAAGCAGCCCTACCGGGTGTGGGTGCTGTGCGGGGACAGCGAGATGGCCGAAGGGTCGGTGTGGGAGGCCCTGGACAAGGCCGGCCGCCACAAGCTGGCCCACTTCACCGCCATTATCGACGTCAACCGCCTCGGCCAGACCGGGCCCACCGAGTGGGGCTGGGACACGGACGTCTACGCCCGGCGCGCCGAGGCCTTCGGCTGCCGCGCTCTGGTCGTCGACGGCCACGACCTGGCGGCCGTCGACCAGGCCCTGACCACGGCCGCCGACGGGCAGGCGCCCACCGTCATCGTCGCCAGGACGGTCAAGGGCCGGGGCGTGGCGGAGATCGCCGATGCCGAGGGCTGGCACGGCAAGGCGCTGCCCGACGACCTCGCCGAACGGGCCATTGCCGAGCTGGGCGGCGTGCGCCGGCTGACCGTCCGCGGGCCCCGGCCCCCGGCCGACGCCCACCCCCGCGAACCCGTGGGTGAGATGCCCATCGAGCTGCCGCGGTTCGAGCCCGGTGACAAGGTCGCCACCCGGGTCGCCTTCGGCAAGGCCCTGGTGGCACTGGGCGCACGCGCCGATGTCGTCGTCCTGGATGCCGAGGTCGGCAACTCCACCCACACCGCGGACTTCGGCAAGGCGCACCCCGAGCGCTACTTCCAGACCTATATCGCCGAACAGCAGCTGATCGCCTCGGCGGTCGCCATGGCCGTCCGCGGCTACCGCCCCTACGCCGCGACCTTCGCCGCGTTCCTCAGCCGCGCCTACGATTTCATCCGCATGGCCGCGATCTCGCAGGTGACCATGGCGCTGTCGGGCAGCCACTGCGGCGTCGAGATCGGTGCGGACGGGCCGTCCCAGATGGGTCTGGAAGACCTCGCCATGATGCGCGCGGTGCACGGCTCCACGGTGCTCTACCCCGGCGACGCCACCTGTGCCGCGGCCCTGACCGCCGCCATGGCCGACCTGGAGGGCATCTCCTACCTCCGCACCACCCGCGGCGCCTACCCCGTCCTCTACCCCGCCGGCGAGCCGTTCCCGGTCGGCGGCTCCAAGACGCTGCGGGCCACCGACCGCGACCAGGTCACGCTCGTCGGCGCGGGCGTCACCCTGCACGAGTGCCTGGCCGCCGCCGATCACCTCGCCGCCGACGGCATCAGCGCCCGCGTCCTCGACCTGTACTCCGTCAAGCCGGTGGACGGCGACGCCCTCGCCCGCGCCGCCCGGGACACGGGCGCCCTCGTCGTCGTCGAGGACCACCACCCCGAAGGCGGCCTCGGCGAAGCGGTCCTGTCGGCCCTCGCCGAGCACCGCCAGACCCCGGCCTTCGCCCACCTCGCCGTCCGCAACCTGCCCGCCTCCGGCACCCCCGACGAACTCCTGGACGCCGCCGGCCTCTCCCAGTCCTGCATCACCCGCGCGGCCCGGGATCTCATCGCGGGCTGACCCGCGTGGGCCACCGGTCACGACGCAGACCCGTCCCCGCACCCGCTAAGTCGCCCTCGGATACCGGTCGTTGGCCTGGTCGTGGCGGCGGGTGGCGTCCAGGCTGCCGAGGAGGGTGAGGGCCTGGGCGCCGGGGCTGCCGGGTTCCGCGTGGTAGATCACGAGCTGCTGGGCGTGCGCGCCCCGGACGTCGAAGGACTGGTAGGTGAGGGACAGGCTGCCGACCTCGGGGTGGTGCAGTTCCTTGGCGTCGCCGTTCTTCGCCTGGATGGTGTGGGCGGTCCAGAGCGCGGCGAATTCCGGGCTCGACTCGCGGAGTGAACGGACGAGTGCGCGCAGGCGGGGGTAGCGCGGGACGAGGCCGGTTGCGTGGCGCAGATGGGCCACCGTCGCCTCGGCCGCACGGTCCCACCGGGCGTAGAAGCGCTGTCCCGCGGGGTCGAGGAAGACCATCCGGGCGAGGTTGTCCGCGGGGTCGAACGGCGAGAACAGCGCGTCGGCCGGCGAGTTGGACGCCAGCAGGTCCAGGGCCGGGTTGAGGACGAAGGCCGGGGTGTGCGGGTAGCCGTCCAGCAGCTGCCGCAGCGTCGGGCTCACGGTCTCCTGCGGGTGCGCCTGGGTGCCGGCGGGCACGGTGTCCGCCAGCCGGTAGAGGTGGTCGCGGGTCACGTCGTCCATGCGCAGGGCGCCGCTGATCGCGTCGAGGACCTGCGCGGAGGGACTGGACTCGCGGCCCTGTTCCAGGCGGGCGTAGTAGTCGGCGTTCATGCCGGCCAGGACGGCCACCTCCTCACGCCGCAGGCCCGCCACCCGCCGCCGGCCGTACGACGCCAGGCCCACGTCGCCCGGCTGGAGGCGCGCGCGGTGGGCACGCAGGAAGTCTCCGAGGTCGTTGCTCTTCACCTCGTCAGGTTAAGCGCCGCCCCCTGGGCGGTGCCTGGGTGTGCCATGCCCAGGCACCGCCCGTTCTGGCAGGGCCGTCGGCCGGTGTCGAGAGTGGTCGCAGCTCCACCGAACGAGCGAGGACGAAGCGGTCCTCCACCGAAGGAACGGAACAGCTATGACACAGCACGCCAAGGTCGTCGCGATCACCGGCGCGAGCAGCGGTATCGGTGCGGCGACCGCACGCCGGCTGGCGGCGGACGGACACCGGGTCCTGCTCGGCGCGCGCCGCACCGGCCGTCTCCAGCGACTGGCCGAGGAGTTGACCGAGCAGGGCGGCACCGTCGCCTTCCGGCGGCTCGATGTCACCGACGCGGCGGGCATGCGGGCGTTCGTGGACGCCGCGGGCATCGAGTTCGGCCGCCTCGATGCCCTGGTGAGCAACGCGGGGGTGATGCCGCTGTCGCCCCTGGAGGCGGCGCGGACCGACGAGTGGGACCGCATGATCGATGTGAATCTGCGCGGTGTCCTGCACGGGATCGCCGCCGCGCTGCCGGTCCTGCGCGCGCAGGGCGGCGGCCACTTCGTGCAGATCGCCTCCGTCGGCGCCTACGAGGTCTCGCCGACCGCGGCCGTCTACTGCGCCACCAAGTTCGCGGTCCGCGCCCTCTCCGAAGGGCTGCGCCAGGAGTCCGCCGGCGACATCCGCACCACCCTCGTCTCCCCCGGCGTGACGGAGTCCGAGCTGGCCGACGGCATCTCCGACCCGGCGGCGCGGGAGGCGATGAAGGCCTACCGCGCGGTGGCGCTGCCGGCCTCCGCCATCGCGGACGCCATCGCCTATGCGCTCGCCCAGCCCCCGCAGGTCGATGTGAACGAGATCGTCGTCCGTCCGAGCGCGAGCGCCCAGTAACCGACCCTGGCAGGAGCCGAGATGACCGTCACCACCGACGAGTACCGACGTCTGACGCGACGCCTGAACGACCTGGAGGACAAGGCGGCCCTGAGCACGCTCCTGATCCACGGCTGGCGCGCGCTGGACCGCAAGGACTGGGACACCTGGAGCGCGTGCTGGGCCGAGGACGCCGTGCTGGAGTTCGGGCCCTGGGAGGAGATCCACGGCAGGGAGGCGATCCGGAACACGGTGGCCGCCGCGGAGGCGCCCTACCCGAGCATGCAGCACCACCTGCTGAACATGCAGTTCGATGTGGCGGGCGACCGGGCGACCGGCATCGGCTACATGTGGTTCGTCGCGGTGACCGAACCCGGCCGCTCGGCCTCCCCGTACGCGATGGGCGGCCCCTACGACTGGGAGTTCCGCAGGGTCCCCGGGGGCTGGCTGCTGACCCGCCAGCGGCTGGGGGTCCGGTGGACCCAGGGCGAGGACACCGTGCGGGCCTTCGAGTAAGTACCCGCAGGTGCGGGCCCGTTCCGCGGCAGGGGCCGGGCCGATGGGCCCCGGCCGCCCGGCGCGCGAGTCAGGACAGGGCGATCTCCAGCCAGGGGCTCATCATGATGCCGGACGTGCCGCCCGGCTGCTCGTTCAGCTCCGCCTGGGCGGTTCGCAGGTCCTGGCCCGGCCCCTGCCAGAACGTGTACGGCCCGCCGCTGTGTGCGGGAGGGATCAGCGCCCAGTACTGGTAGTGCGTCAGGGTGAGGTAGACGCGCTTGTTGATGTAGTCCAGCACCACCTTGACGTTGTGCTCCCAGTCGCTGCCCGTGCCGGTGTACTCGGCGAAGCCGCGGGGTGCCGTGGCCGCGTTCTGGACCGAGGAGCCCGCGCCGGATTGCGAGTGGGCGGTGTAGTGGGCGTGCAGCGCCTGGGCGTGCGCGGGGACGGCGTCGGGGGCGAACCGGTTGTCGGGCAGCCTGCCGTAGTCGTCCTGGTGCCAACTGCGCAGCGTTCCGGGCTGATTGGGGCTCTTGTCGCGGACCGCCTGCTGCGCCTCGGTCCGCTCGTCGATCACCGGCTGCCGCTGTCCCGCGTCCGGTGTCTCCAACTGGTAGCGCACATCGAAGATGAGGTTGAGCAGGGGGCGCGGCAGCATGTCGGCGGCCTGCTTCAGCGTGAGCCGGGTCAGCGGCAGGTTGGCGCCGCCCCGTGCGTGACCGGGGAGCCTCGGCTGCTCCTGCTGGGCTCCTTCGGCGACGACCGGGCCGAGCGAACGGCCGGTCTTCTCCCGCATCGTGTCGTCGTTGCCCCAGTACGGTTCCGTCTTCCCGGAGAGGGAGGTGTGGTAGTAGCCGGTCTCCTCGGTGTCCGGCTCGGTCGCGTAGCGGGTGTCCGCGTTCGGCACCGGAACCATGGCGCCCGGCCCGTCCGCGTGGTGCGGCGGGTGGTAGTCGGAGACGTAGGTCTGCTGCTCCGCGAGGACGGTGTTCACCGCGCCGACGAGCCGGGTGGTCAGCCGGAGGGCCGCCGGCACGTCGGGGGTGGCGGACTTGAGTCCCCGCTTGATCTCCCGTAGTTCCGCCTCGAACGTGCCCTCGGGGTCGATCTTCTGGGCGCGGTTGACCTCGTCCTGGACGGCGATCGCCAGATACCGCATGAGCTGGGGCGCGGTGAGGGTCTGCTCGGTGGCGTCCACGCCCCGCACGTACATGCCGGGAGTGACCTTGACGACCCGCTGCACGGCGCCCGGACCACCGGCTCCCGCACGCGCCGCGGGAGCGGAACCGGGGTCGTGCGTGCCGGTCGCGGGCCCCGCCATGACGCGCTGCGCGGTGGCCTCGGCCTCCCGTTCGAAGCGGTCGGCGGGGTCCGAGACCCTGAGGCCGTCCCCGTGGTCGGTCCCGGCGACGGAGCCCCGGCGCTGCTGGATCACGTGCACGAGTTCATGGGCCAGGGTGTGCCGGTCCGCGCCGCCCTCCCCGATGACGACATGGCTGCCCGAGGTGTACGCCCGTGCTCCCACCTCGGCCGCGGAGGAGCGGGCCGCCGCGTCGCGGTGGATCCGCACATCGGAGAAGTCGGCGCCGAGCCGGGTCTCCATGTCGGTACGGGTGGTCTCGTCCAGCGGCTGTCCGGGGGCGCGGAGCACGTCATGGACGGCGGAGCGCTGCACGGCGGGCTGCTCGTGCCCGCAGCCGGCGCCGTGCCGGTGCCGCTCCTCGTCCAGGTGTCCGGCCTGGCGCAGCATCTGCACCACGGCGTCGTTGCCGGCAGCCGCCTGCAGCGCGGCGAGGCCCGGCGGAGCCGCCCGTGATCCGGCGGCGGCCTGCCGGGCCGGCGCCCGGCCCGTCTCGCTGCCGGTCGTCCTCGTCCTGTCGCGGTCGTGCACGTGTTCCTCATCTGACGGCGGTATGCGGCTCCTCCTGGATACCGGGCGGGCCCCTCCGGCACCAGAGGCGGCAGGGCACACCGTGGAGCCGAACGGTCACCCTGGTGTGCCCTCGGGGCCGCCCCGGAACACGGCCTCGCGCGGTCACCGCAGGAAGACCGGGTGGCGCTTGCCGTAGGGCGGCCGCCGCGACCACTCTGGAGGTGCGGGGCAGTGCACCGGCCGCCGTGCCGACGTGGTTCGTCCCGGCCGCCGAGGGCCCGACACCGGTCATGGGTGGCCCGCGCCCCGCGGCATCCGCCGGAGGAGGCTGAGCACGTCATGAGGAACCTCATCACCGTCGGTCTGGACGGGACCCCCCAGTCGCTCTCCGCGGCCGTGTGGGCCGCGCGGGAGGCGACGCTGCGGCAGGCCGGACTGCGGCTGCTGCACGCCTGGGTCCTGCTCGTTCTCGCACCGGACGGCACGCTGGCCGGGGACGCGGAGCAGAACTACTGGCCGCGCCGGATCATCGAGGAGGCACGGGCGGCGGTCCGGTTGTCCTGCCCTGACCTTCCCGTGGAGGTCGGTACGGTGCGCGAGGACCCGCTGGACGCCCTGACCGAGGCCGCCGAGCAGTCGGATCTGCTGGTGATGGGCTCCCGGGGGCTGGGTGCCGCGGCGCGCTTCGCCCTGGGGGAGATCGGGCTGGAGCTGGTGACCCGTACCGAGACGCCGATGGTGCTGGTGCGCACCCGGCAGGACATGCCCGCCGACAGCGCGCACCACAAGGTGACCGTGGGTGTCGGGCTGCACGCCGCCTGCGAAGACCTGCTCGCGTTCGCCTTCGAGACCGCGGCCCGGCGGGCGGTCCCGCTGCACGCCGTGCACGGCCGGCACCTGCCCTCGTACGCCTACAACCGCGGTGGCGGGGTGGAGCAGAGCGCCGCGGACGAGGCGGTGCACGAGGCCCGGTACGAGCTGGCCGCGGCGTTGCAGCCGTGGCGGGAGAAGTTCCCGGAGGTCGCGGTGGAGGAGGAAGTCGTGATGGAGAGCCCGGCCTCCGCCCTCCTGCACAGCAGCGCGCACGCGGAACTCCTGGTCGTCGGCCGCCGACACCGGGGACGGCTGCTGCCCCCGCGCATCGGCCATGTCGTCCAGGCGGCCGTCCACCACGCCCCGTGCCCTGTGGCGGTGGTGCCGCACACCTGAGCATGCGCCGGGCCGCACGGCCAGGGCAGTCAGGCCCGACGGACGGCGGCGGTGACGATCTCGCCGTTCTGCACGGTGTACGTACCGGTGAACCGGCCGTGGGAGCCGTTGGTCTGGGTCGCGTCGAAGGTGACCGTGACCTTGTTGCCGACGACGGAGTCGACGGAGACGACGTCCTGGTCGGTGCCTTGGGTCGCCGTCACGAAGCCGTCGTACGGCCGCCCCGAGGTGTTCTTGCCGCCGAGCGCCCAAGCGGCCTCGAATTCATCGTCGTTGAGGGCCGCGAAGTAGGCCTGGACCACGTCGATGGGGTCGGGCTGCGGTCCGGCCGGGGCGGCCGCGGGGCGGGCCGCGCTCCCCACGGAGTGGGCCGGGGCGGTGGCCGCCGGTAGCGCGGCGCCGGCGGGCTGGGCAACGCCGAACAGGGCGCCGGCACCGGCCAGGGCCACGACCACCGCTGCCCGCACGAGCGTCACCCGCACGGTCTTCACCACAGAGGTGTCACATCCTGGAAGCTCCGTCATCGGACATCCCGGGGATTCGAGGGGGTGGGGGTGGGTGCTGGTTCCCATCGTGCGGTACGGGTGCCGGGGATGCACCTGCGGCCGGGCTGCCGGTGACGTGCTGCGTTCGGTCGGTCACCGGGCCGGGCGGGACGGTGGGGTGCCCGTGTCCCGCCCGCGGTGCGCGGGGGTCAGCCGCGGACCGTGCGGCGCATGCGTCGGAAGCCGTCGAGTCCCGTTCCGCGGCGGTCGTGGCGTTCGCCCTGTGACTCGAAGCCGAGGCGCTGGTACAGCGCCCAGGCGCGGGTGTTGGAACAGGAGACGTCGCCTTCGAGGTGGGTCAGGCCGGCGGCGCGGGCGAGGCGTTCGGCCTGTTGCACCATCAGTGAGCCGTAGCCCTGGGAGCGGTGGGCCGGTCGTACGGATAGGTTCGCCATGAAGAGGGCGTGCGGGCTCGGCGGGGCGAACAGCCGGGAGACGGCCGCGGTCCGGCGCAGCACCGAGAGCAGGCCGCGGGGGCCGAACCGGGCGGCGGACAGCAGGGTGTGCAGGCTCAGTGCGCCGTAGCGCTTTCCCCGGTACAGGGTCATGGTGGCCAGCACCTCGCCGTGGGGTGCGACCGCGAGGATCTGCTGGGCGTGCCCGAATATCCCGCGTCCGCGCAGGAAGTCCCGCCGCAGCAGGGCGGCCGGGCCGCCCGGCACCCCGCCCATGGTGCGGTCGAGGAGGTCGCGGGAGGAGTCCCACATCAGGGGGACGACCTGGTCGGCGTCCGTCGGGCGGGCGGTGCGGAACTCGACGGTGAGGGGGGTGGTCATGGGTGCTCCGTGGGTGGGGTGGTGAGTGCCGTGCGCGCGGCGGCGCAGACGTGGTCCAGGGTGGGCCGGCGGATCAGGTCGCGCAGCCGGGCGTCGAAGGCGGGCTCGCCGGCCGGGCCGACCACGTCCGAGGCGACCGCGGCGAGCATCCGCAGCAGCGTCAACGAGTCGCCGCCGAGCCGGTGGAAGTCGTCCCCGGGTACGGGGCGCAGGTCCGGGTCGCCCAGGACGCGCGACCAGATCGCGGCGACGGCCGCTTCCACCGCGTCGGCGCCGGGGCCGGTCGGCGGGTGCGCGTGCGCCGCCTCGTCGCTCCGTCCGGTCTCCGTTCGTGCGTCGTCGGCCGGACGCCCGCTGGTGAACGGGTCCGGGAGCGCCCGGACGTCGACCTTGCCGTTGACCGTCCACGGGAAGGCGTCCAGCGCGTGGACGGCCGCGGGGACCAGGTAGGGCGGCAGGTGCCGGGCGGCGTGTGCCCGCACGGTGTCCGGGGCGGCGGTGCCGGTGATCCAGGCGCACAGCACGGGTTCGGCTCCCGCGCGCGGCGGGCGGGCGGTGACCACCGCGCCACTCACGCCGGGGTGCCGCTCCAAGGCCGCCGCCACCTCGCCCGGCTCGATCCGGTGGCCCCGGACCGACAACTGGTCGTCGGTACGGCCGAGGTAGCGCAGCACCCGGTCGGGGGTCAGCTGTGCCAGGTCGCCGGTGCGGTACACCCGGGTGCCGTCGGCGAGGTGCCGGAAGCGCTCGCGGTCGAGCTCCGGCCTGCCGAGGTAGCCGCGCGCCAACTGGGCGCCGGAAAGGTGGAGTTCACCGATCTCGCCCGGTGCGGTGAACCCGCCGTCGGCGTCCAGCAGGTACGCCTCGGTGTTGTCCACCGGCAGGCCGATCGGCACGGCCGGGAGGTCCCCCTCGTGCGCGGGGTCGAAGGTGTGCACGATGCAGCCGATGGTCGCCTCGGTGGGGCCGTACTCGTTGACGATCCGGCAGTCCGGGCCGAACATCCGCTGCGCCCGCGCGGCCACCGGGCCGCGCAGCTGCTCGCCGCCGACCACGAGCACCCGGAAGGGCTCCGGCTCGATGCCGAGGGTGGTGAGCAGGTCGAGGTGGGCGGGGGTGAGTTTGAGGGCGTTGGCGCCGGAGCGGGTCAGCAGGTGCCGGAGCGTGCGGTGGTCGGGCTCGTCGGGCACCAGGGCGATGCTGCCCCCGGCGGCCAGCGGCGCGAAGAGCGTGGTGCCGGTGAGGTCGAAGGCCAGTGAAGTGAACAGCGCGAAGCGGGTGGTGGCATCGACGCCGTAGCGGTCGGTGGCCCAGCGGGTGTAGTTGACCAGCGCCCGGTGCTCGACCACGACGCCCTTCGGGTGACCCGTCGAGCCGGAGGTGTAGAGGACGTACGCGGCGTCGTCCGGCGCCGCCGTTCCGGGCTGCGGCCGTGCGCCGCTCACCGGCAGGTCGTCCAGGACGAGCACGGAGCGGTCCGGGCCGGGCAGCGTCCGGTACTCGCGGCCCGCCAGGCAGTGCGAGGCGTCCGCGTCGGCCAGGACCGCGGCGATCCGGGCCGGTGGGTGCGCCGGGTCCAGCGGCAGGTACGCGGCACCCGCCTTGAGCACGCCCCACAGGCCGGCGACGGCCGCCACACCGCGGTCGGCGAGCAGCCCCACGACCGCGCCGCGGCCCACACCCCGCCCGCGCAGCTCCGCGGCCACCACGTCGGCCCGCTGGTCCAACTCCCGGTAGGTGACCGTGCCGTGGGGCCCGGTCAGCGCCACCGCGTCGGGGGCGCGGTCGACCTGCCGCCGCAGCAGGTCGGTCAGGGTCAGCGGGGGGACGGAGCGCCGCGGACCCGCGGCGACCGGGCGGCGCCGGGCGCGGGGCGACAGCGCTTCGCACACCGCGTCCAGCAGCGCCGCGGCCCGGGCGTCCGCGCGGGGACCGCCGGGGTGGGCCATGGCCAGTTCGGTGCGGTCCGCGCACTCCACGGCGGTGAACGACAGCGGGACGAACGGCGCCTGGACCGGCAGCGCGTACACGGTGCGGGCCGCGAAGCCCGGCGCGCTCATCTCCTGCGGCGCGATCCGTCCCAGGGTGGTGACCAGGGCGGAGCAGGGGTGGCGGCCGGCCGCCGTGGTGGCCGTGTGCGCCGCGGTCAGCAGTCCGGCGAGCGGGCCGAGCGGCAGCCGGATCGCCGACTCCTCCTCGCCGGCGGACAGTTCGCGCCCCTCGGCCAGGGCCCGCAGCAGCTGCTCGTGCCACTGCTCCCAGGGGTCGCCCGCGGTTCCGTCGAGGAAGACGGGGAGGCTGAGATTGGCGGTGGAGCGCAGCTGCGGGCGGTGCCGGCGCAGGTCGACCGGCACCATCACCCGGGTGTCGCCCGGGGTGAGGTCCGCGAGGGCGGCGGCGGTCTTCGCGACCAGGCCGGGGTGGGTGCCGTGCAGGGTCCGCCGCTGCCAGCGCGGCGGGTGGCCGCGGCGGACGCCCGCGAGCGGGGAGCGCCAGCGCGGGGTGACCGGCGCGCGACGGGTCCCGCCGAGCGCGTCGAGCAGGGCGAGGTCGTAGACCGGGGACGGGGCCCCGAGGGGTGCCTCGCCGCGCAGCGCGCGGAACACGTCCGCCGTCCAGTCGAGCGCGCCTCGCGCGTCCATGACCGCGTGGTGGACGCGGAAGACCAGCGTGCCGGTGGCGCCCCCGGTGACGACGGCCACCTCGCAGCCGCGGCCGTCGCCCGGGGCGAGCGGGGCGCCGAGCACCGCGCCGAGGCGGTCCACGGTCCGTACGGCGGGGGGCCGTCCGGTGTCCGTCCAGATCCGCCCCCGGCGGCGCAGGCGCGCCCCGGGGCAGGCCTCGGACGCCTCGTCGACCGCCCGGCGCAGTGCGTCCGGGTCGATGCGTCCGGTGCCCTCGATCACGATCTGGACGGCGAACGGCGGGGCGAGGCGGCCGCCGGCGAGGTAGAGCCACTCGGTGGGTGAGACGGGCCGCTCGAAGCGGCCGCCGCCGGGCGGTCGGCCCGGTGCGGGCACCGGTCGCCCGGCGGCGCGGGCCTGCTGGAGGGGGGTCATGACGTTCCGTTTCATTGTGCTCGGCTGCCTGCCGCGGCCGGTACGGGCGGCGGCCCCGGGCGCGGTGCCGGGGCGCGCCCGGTGCCGCTCCGGTCTCACCGGACGGCGCGTACGAAGGCCTCGGGGCCGCCGGCCGATTCGACCCAGGCGGCCAGCTGCCGCAGCCCGGTCTCCTGGTCGGTCTGCGGGGTGTATCCGAAGTCGCGCGCGGCGGCGCCGGTGTCGTAGGTGGTGGAGCGGGTGAGCAGGGCGACGGTGTAGCGGGTCAGCGGCGGGGCCACCCGGGCCCGCAGCGGGGGCAGCTTCCACAGGTGGTCGACGGCCGCGGCCAGGGCGTCCCTGACCGGCGGCGGGATGGGGCGGGTGGGCGGCAGGCCGCCGAACATTCCGGCGAGCCGGGCCAGGAAGGCCCACAGGTCCGTGCGCTCCCGGTCGGCGATGAAGTAGGCCCGGCCGCCGACCCGTTCGGCCGGGGCCGCGGCCGCCCGCAGGCAGGCCGCCACCGCGTTGTCGCAGTGGCACAGCGACACCTCGACGCGCTTGCCGGCGGCGAGGTCCGGCAGCCGGCCCGCGCGCATCCCCGCGACCAGGCGCGGCAGGAAACCGGAGTGGTCGCGCGGCCCCCAGATGCCGCGCGGGCGCAGCGCGACCGTGCCGAAGTCCGGCGCGCCGGCGGCCAGTACCCGCCGTTCCGCCGCGGCCTTCGTCTCGGAGTACAGATTGAGGAACCGGTCGGGGTAGGGGGTGCTCTCGTCGATGTCGAACCGGTCGCCGTCCTTGACCCGCATCAGCGCGCTGGGGCTGCTGACGAACACGAAGCGGTGGGCGCCGGCCCGGCGGGCGGCGTGCAGCAGCTGCTCGGTGCCGGCCACGTTGGCCCGCCAGAACTGGGCGCGGGTGCCGAAGTCCACCACCCGTGCCGCGCTGTGGTGCACGACGTCCACGCCCGCCACGGCGCGGCGCAGCGAGTCGGCGTCCTCCAGGGAGCCGTGGACGAGTTCGACGCCGTCCAGGGCCCGCAGTCGCGAGACGTCGCTGGTGGCGCGGACGAGGGCCCGCACCTGGTGCCCCTCGGCCAGGCAGCGGTCCACGAGGTGCCCGCCGAGGAAGCCGGAGGCACCGGTCACCAGGACCTTCATGCCGCCTCCTCCCCCGTGCTCGGGTGGGCGGGGGTGGCCGGTGGCAGGGTCCGCCACCAGGTCGCCCCGTAGAGCATGGTGAGGCCCACCGTCGCCGCGGCGCCCCGGCCGGCGGCGCGTCCGCGCGGCAGGGCCTTCGGCAGCTGGGCGGCGTGCACCACGACGCTGAGGAAGGCGTCGGCCCACCACAGGGCCGTCAGCACCGGGGAGTGGAACGGCCGGACGGCGCCGACCAGCAGGAAGGCCCAGCCCGCCAGCGGGATCGCGCGCAGCGCCGTGCGCCGGCGCCGTGCCCCGCGGTCCAGTTGCCGGCCGGCCCAGCGGGCCAGCTGTTCGCGGCCGATCTTCGCGTTGTGGCGGGGGTCGACGGGGAAGCCCGGGTGACGCAGGAAGTCCTGGATCTGCCGGGTCTGCGGGTGTCCGTCGGCCAGTTGGCGCAGTTCGGGGACGAGGCTGCGCCACTGCGTGCGGCCGGTGCCGGGCTCGGTCTCCACGCAGAGCACCGGCCGCTGGGCGCCCGGCGCGCCGATGCCGACCAGCGCGGTGCGCCGGACGAGCGGGTGGGTATGGAAGACGCCTTCGCAGCGGACGGTGTGCAGATCGCCGCCGGCGGTGGTGACCCGTTGGGTGCGGCGGCCGGCGAACCACAGCCGGCCCTGGTCGTCCAGGCTGCCCAGGTCGCCCGTGCGGTGCCAGATCCGTGGCGCGCCGCCGTCTTCGGGGTGCTCCTGGATCTTGTGCAGGGCGTCCGCGGCCGGGGCCGCGTGGTAGCGGCGGCTGACCGCGTCCCCGGCCACGGCGATCTCGCCCACCCCGCCCGGCGGGACGCCGAGTTCCGGCTCCCAAAGGGGCAGCGGCCCGTCGCTGGTCCGCACGATCCGCAGGTCGACGCCGGGCACCGCCCGGCCCACGCAGGTGCCGTCGCCCCGCGCCGCGCGCGCGGCCGTCTCGCCGAGCAGTTCGGCGGACTCCAGGGAGGAGATCGGCAGGGCCTCGGTGGCGCCGTACGTCGTGTGGATCTCGGCCGCGTCGTCGAGTACGTCCCGCAGCAGGGCGACGAGGTCCGCGGGCACCGGGGCGCCGCCGGAGACCACGCAGCGCAGCTCCGGCAGTGCGGTGGGCCGGCGGCTGAGGTGGTCGCCGAGCACCCGCAGCAGCGCCGGGGAGGCGAACATGGTCGACACGCCGAACCGCTCCAGCGCCGCCACCACCGCGACCGGGTCGGCGCCGGCCACCTTGGCGGGAGCCACCGGGGCCACCACCAGGGTGGAGCCGAAGACCAGATCAAGGATGCCGTACAGCGGCAGCGTGACCAGCGAGACCTCCTCGCGGCTGCGGCGGTGCGCGGAGGCGATGCCGCGGGCCATCGCCGCGGCCATCCGGTGGGTGTACTCCACGCCCTTGGCCGGTCCGGTGCTGCCGGTGGTGAACCCGATCATCAGCAGGTCGTCGGCGGCCGGCCGCCGCTCCCCCGCCACCGCGGTACCCGTCTCACCGGCCGAAGTGACCGGCCGGCGCAACTCGTCGAGGGTGTGGCCGCCCCAGAACCACCGGCGGCCGACGGTCACCCGGATCCGGGCGTCGGCGAACGTGCGGCGGCTGAGCACGCGGACGGCGTGCGCGGCCGGCGGCCCGATGAACGCCTCCGCCCCCACGCTCCGGTAGCAGTGCAGCATCCGCCGCACGCCCATACCGGGGTCGACCACGACGGGCACGGCACCGATCCGGAACAGGGCGAAGGCGAGCGCGAACAGGTCCGGGCCGGGGGACGCCATCAGGACGGTCTTGGTGCCCCGCCCGATGCCGAGACGGACGAAGCCGGCCGCCAGGGTCTCGACCTGCTCCTGGAGCGCGCCGTAGGTGAGTGTGCGGTAGTGGAGTGCGCCGCCGGGTCCGGTGCCGTGCGGGTGGCGGATCGCGGGCTTGTCGGGGACGTCGCGGGCGTTGCGCTCCAGGAACGAGGCGAGGTCCGGCAGCACCTCGTTCTGAGGCTCTGTCAGGATCGACATGGTGCCGCCCTCACCTCCCCTGGAGCGTGTAGCTCGCGCACGCCGCGCTCGGCCCGGCGCCCACGGAGACGAAGAGCAACTCCTCGTAGGCGTGCGGCAGTCCGCCGTCGAGGGCCGCGAGGTAGCCGAGGACGGGCGCCGCGGTGTGCGGCTCACCGGACCGCTCCGGGTCGCCGCCGGGCACGCCCGCGGCCACGACGGAGGCCGGGTCGAGGTCCAGCCGCGCGGCGAGCCGGGCCGCGAAGTCCGGGGCGGGGCGGGAGCAGACGACCATGGTGCGCTCCGGGTCCAGGCCGTGCTGCTCGACGTACTCCGTCACGGTGGCCGCCGCGAGGTCGAGCAGCTTCTCGGCCCGGTCCGCGTCCTGTTCGACGGTGATCAGACTCCGGCCCCCGGCCCCCATCGCGGCGGTGTCCAGATACCCCGACGTGCCGACCGGGCCCGGCCCGCTCCGCAGGTGCACCGGCCCGAAGCCGGCCCCGGGGTCGGCGGAGCGCTCCAGCAGCAGCGCCCCGCCCAGGTCCTCGTACGGGTACGCCGGGTCGTCGGCGGCCCGCCCGCCGGGGTGGACGTCCGCCGCGGTCACCAGCACCCGGTCGGTGCTGCCGGTGGCCAGCAGGGCCTGCGCGACCTGGACGGCGTTGAGCAGGCCGCAGGCGCCGTTCATCAGGTCGAAGGAGAAGCCGGCGCTCGGCACGGCGTCGGCGAGGTAGTCCAGGTTGATGCCCGCCTCCTTCTGCACCATGGCCGCGAGGGCGGGTTCGAAGGTGTTGGACTCGCGGTAGACCCCGACGTTGATCAGCACCCCGACGGCGTCCGGCGACAGTCCGGTCCCGGTCAGGCAGTCCCGGGCGGCCCGCCCGGCGAGTTGCACCGTGGTGGCGCGGGCGTCGGTGGGACGCGGCAGCGCGACCGAGGCAGCGGCGATGACGGTACCCATGGTTCACACCCCCATCGTGGAGATCGTGGCGGACAGGGCACCGGCGACCACGCCCGAGGCAGCGGGCACCAGCAGGAACTTGCCGCCCTGCCGGGCCGTCCCGGCCTTCAGGTGCTCGCGCAGCGTCAGGAAGTGCGAGGTGGTGGCGGTGTTGCCGAACCGTTCCACCACCGACAGCGACTGCGGCATCTCCGTGCCGAACACCTCCTCGCCGGTGCGGTTGACGAACTCGACGAAGCGGGTGCCGACCTGGTGCTGCACGATGTAGTCGAACTCCTCACCGGCGAAGGTGCGGCCCTGCTTGGCCAGCACGTCCCCGTGGAAACTGGGCCAGAGCCGGAGCCGGTCCCGTTTGTGCATCTGCTTGTTGTCCGTGTAGAGGGCGATGCCGTCCGTGCGGTCGCTGGGCATGCCCAGGCACAGATGCGAGTACTCCGAGCAGGTCATCATCTCCACGTAGTGGATGCGGTCGGCCGCGTCGACCGACTCGTCGAGGATGACGGCCGCCGCCGAGTCGCCCACCGAGAGCGAGGCGAACTGCGGATCGTAGGAGTCGGTGATCTCGGCGGCCGCGGTCTGCGCCACCTTGGTGGCCTGCTCGCCGCTCACCACCATGCCGTTCCTCGCCACACCGGCCCTGATGAGCCGGTCCAGCAGATACACGCCGGTCAGCATCCCGGCGCAGGCGTTGGACACATCGAAGTGGATGGCCTTGCGCGCACCCAGCTCACCGGCCAGCTGCCGGGCGAAGGACGGCTCGAAGGCGAAGCGTTCGCCGTCCTGGAAGCGGGTGATGGACGCGGAGATCACCACATCCAGCTCACCGGCCGTATAGCGGGAGTTGCCCAGGCAGTCCTCGGCGGCCCGCAGCGCCAGGCCGTAGGAGTCCTCACCCGCCTCCGGGCGGGGGTCGTGGACCCTCCGCTCGGCCACCCCCGTGATGCGCTCCAGGTCAAACTCCTGCGTGCCGGACACCTGCGCCACCAACTCCGCGGTCGTCTGCACGGTGGGCGGCAGATAGGCGCCGAGCGCCTCTAATCGACTGCTCCTGCTGGTCATGGTCCTCACTCCTTTTCCTTGCCCCTGTGCCGGGTGCCGACGGCCGAGCCGGTCGGCACCGCAGGGGCCGCACGGCGGGAGCTGGGCTCCCGCACCGCCACCGAGGCAGCGCGGAGCGGGTGCCGGTCGTCGCACGACCGGGCACCGGCGTACGGCGCGGTGATTCTCGGTGGAGGCCCTGCCCGGGGTCATGGCCCCGTTGCGGCAGGAAGACTGCTGATTCCTACGGAGGCGGCGTCAGCGGCGCACCCCGCGATGCCGCGGAGGGGCCCGTCGGTCCTGCCTCGCTGCGGCGTCGATATTTACCGTATCCCGTGATCTGCCGGCATGACCTGACATGCCACATGATGATGATCACTGGGGAGATTGTGTGGACGCGTGGAACCAAAACCCCGTGCCGAACGACATGGGCGCGCGCGCCGCACCTGTCGTCGTCGGTGAGGCTGAGAGGCGCGGGGCGCAGTGTGTTACCTGGGCGCCGGGGCTCCCGTGGTCACAGGAAGTCCGAGACGAGTCCGGTCACGGCATCGGCCTGGGTGTCCACGAAGAAGTGGCCGCCCTGCACCTCGTGGAGGGCGAACGACGCGGTCGTCCGGCCGGCCCAGCCCGCCATCTGCTCGGCGGTGGCCCGGTCGTCCTCGGTGCCCGCCAGCGCGAGGATCGGCACGTCGAGCGGCGGCTCGTCGCGGTGGCGGTAGGACTCGACGATCGCGAAGTCGGCACGCAGGGCCGGCAGCAGCAGGCTCATCAGATCCGGCTGCGCGAGCACCGCCTCGGGCGTCCCGCCCAGCTCACGCAGCGCCTCGGTGAACTCGTCGTCGGGCAGCCCGCTGACGTGCCGGAACCGCCACGGCAGACCCGGCGCCTGGCGGGCGGAGACCACCAGCCCCTCCGGCATCGGCAGACCGCGCCGCCTGATCTCCCGGCACAGTTCATAGGCGACGGTGGCCCCGAGGCTGTGGCCGAACAGGACGTACGGCCGCTGCGGGGTCCGCGGCACCGCGTCCGCCAGTGACGTCAGCAGTGACGGAAGATCGCGGCAGGGCTCCTCGGAGAAGCGGCGGCCGCGGCCGGGCGGCGTCATGGCGAGCACCTCGACGGAGGGACCGAGCAGCTCACCCCAGCCCCGGTAGGTCTGCGGACCGCCGCCGGCGTAGGGGAGGCAGAGCAGGGACCGCTCGGCGAGCGGGGCGGGCTCCCCGGTCCACCACGGAGCGGCCAGGGAGCCTGTGATGCCGAACATCTGCGAGTCCTCGTTCCGACGGCGGCGGACCGGCCGCCAAGTGGACCCCGCATTTTACACGTCCGGAAATCACACGAGGGGGCCAAGGCGCCCTGGGGGAACGGGACTCGGGGACATCGCACGGGGCGAGGGCGCGCCCCCGTGACGAAGGCACACGTTCCCGTGCGTGCACGGGCCGCGACCGGTCCAAGGCCCGTACGGGCCCGCTCGTGGTATGTCCGTAGAGAGAGGGTTGTCCGGACGAGGCGGGGTGGGCGTATGCGGGAGAGTCGGGCATCCGGGGTGCGGGGGCTGCTGAGAATCCGCCCGACGCCGCGGTGGATCGTTCCGCTGTTCACCGTGCTGGGACTGGCGCTCGTTCCCTGGACGCTCTATCTGGCGATCACCCTTCCCCGGCGGGCCACGCTGGATTCCTACGACGCCCCGTGGGTGGGGTTCGACATCGGGCTGGCCGGGCTCATTCTGCTCACGGCGGTACTCGCCCGCCGCCGGCACCGGCAGGTGGGTCTCGCGGCCGTGGCGGTGTCGACCATGCTGGTGGCCGATGCCTGGTTCGATGTGACGACCACTCCCGGCGGCGGGACCCGGGGCATCGCCGTCGCCCTGGCCATCGCCTTCGTCGTCGAACTCCCCCTCGCCGGCTTGTCGTTGTGGCTCGCGCTGACCGCCGGCGACCTGGTCGGCACGCGTCTTCCGGACCGCGCGGCCGCGACGGCGCCGCCCGGTGGGACGCGCCCTCGGTTCCGCCGGACCGGCGACGGCACCGGGCGCCTGCGCTCCTACGGCCGCCGCTCACGGCACAGTGGGGGCATGAACGCAGACGGCAGGGAGATGTTGGCCCGGGGGCGCGTGGCAACCCGGCTGCCGGCCCAGGACCTGGACCGGGCGCGGCGCTTCTACGCCGAGCGGCTCGGCCTGGAGCCCGTCGACGAACGGCCCGGTGGGCTGCTGTACCGGTGCGGAGGCGTGGACTTCGTGCTGTTCCGGTCGACGGGCACCTCTCCCGGCACGTTCACCCAGATGGCCTGGGAGGTCGAGGACATCGAGCGCGTCGTGTCGGCACTCGAAGGGCGCGGTGTGGTCTTCGAGGAGGTCGACCTGCCGGGGCTGCTGGGCGGCGGGCGGACGACGGACAGCATCGCCGAGATCGAGGGCAACTACCCGAGCAAGGGCGCGCGGGGTGAACGCGGCGCCTGGTTCCGGGACAGCGAGGGAAACCTGCTGGGTGTCGGCCAGCTCGTCCGCTGAGCGGCACCGTGCCGGATCCTCCGGTGTGCCGGGACCGCCGCCGGATCAGAGCTGCGCGAGGCCCGGCATCAGGCTGAGCGCGTTGTCCCGGTTGATGCCGCGCCGCTGGTCGTCGGTGAGTGCCGGATCGCGGTCGAGGGCCGGGGCCACGACGTCGGTGATGATGTCGGCCGAGGTGGGCGGCCAGTCGGTGCCGTAGAGGATCCGGTCGGGGGAGACGGTGGCGACGAGGGTGGGGGTGGCCGCGGGCGACATCGGTGCGGCGGTGTCGTAGTAGAAGCGGTGCAGGTAGTCGCGGACCCGGGCGGGCTCGATCTTCGGGGTGAGCATGTGCCCGAAGAGTTCCAGGCGCGTGGCCATGTAGGGCAGGAAGCCGCCGCCGTGGGGCAGGATGAACGAGAGGTTCGGGTAGCGGTCCAGGGTCCCGTTCAGGATGAGGCTGATGGCCGCGCGGGTGGTGTCCAGCAGGAAGTCGCAGAGGAAGGGCGGCAGTCCCGGCATCACCGGGCCCGAGGGCATCTCCATGGGGTGGGTGCTGACGACCGCCGACCGTTCGTTGAGTTCGGCGAGCAGCGGTTCGTGGGCCGGGTTGCCGAGGTATTCGCCCTTCATGCTGGTGCGGGTGCTGACGCCGACGGCGCCGTAGTCGTCGAGGCCCTTGCGCACGGACCAGCTCGACGTTTCGAGGTCGTCAAGGAAGACCGGGGTGAAGAAGGCGAAGCGCCGGGGGTGGGCCTGGGCGAGATCGGACATCGCCTGCAGCGAGATCTGGAGGCCTTCCTTGCGCTGGTGGGGGTCCTGCGACGGGCTGCCCGGCATGGCCGCGGTCAGCACGCTGGTGCTGATCCCCGCCTTGCTCATCATGGCAAGCGTGGTGTCCTCGTCCCAGTGCGCCCACCAGGGCAGCTTCTCGCGTCGCGTCAGCTCCTTGCTCTCGGCCCAGTCGATCCAGGCCGGCGCCGTGAAGTGGTGGTGGACGTCCACCCGGCCGGGAGCGCTGCCGGGGTGCTGCGCGGTGTGCTGCTCGGGCGAGGTCACGTGGATCTCCCTGGTCTGAACGGGCCGATGGGCGGGCGGGGCGGGCACGGCTGCCGGGGGCGTGGTGTGCGCCGGCCGACGGGCTAGGCGCGGTGCAGGACCTTGGTGACCACGTCCGTCAGCACCTGCTGCGGATCGGCGGCGCCGTCGTCCGACTTCCAGGCCACGAACCCGTCGGGGCGGACGAGTACCGCGCCGTCGTCGTGCGTGCCGTGCAGCTGCGCCCAGTCCACTCCGGGCTCCGGGAGCAGGTCGCAGTCCGCGGCGGTGCCGATGAGGTGGGCGGCGAGCGGCACGTCCAGCTCTTCCGCGACGGCGCGCGCCGCGGCCCGCCACGGACCGCCCGCGGCACCGCTGAGGAGGGTCAGGGACGTCTCGTGGAGGTCCAGCGTGGAGATCCGCTTGCCGTTCCGCTCGACCCACAGGTGGGGAGCCCGGCTGCCGAGCGCGCCGCCCAGTGCGAACTCGCGGGGGACGACCTCAGCGGTGGGATCGCTGCCCAGGACGGCGTCCGAGGCGTAGCGGTAGCACAGCGCGACGGTGAGCAGGTCGGCCGGATCGTTGTTCCGGGAGGCCGCCGCGGTGTAGCCGGGGTGCTGTTCCTCCACGGCCTGCTGGGACGCGCGCAGGGTGGTGGCCAGGGCGACCGACCGGCGTTCCGGCTGATAGGTGTCCAGCAGTGCGGGTCCGGCCCAGCCCTGGAGGACGGCGGCCATTTTCCAGGCCAGGTTGTGTGCGTCCTGAATTCCGGTGTTCGAGCCGAACGCACCCGTCGGCGGCATCTCGTGGGCGGAGTCGCCGGCCAGGAATACCCGGCCCCGGCCGTAGCTGTCGGCCACTCTGTTCGCCGCGTGCCAGGGGGCCTTGCCGGTGATTTCCACATCGATGTCGGGGTCACCGGCCGCGGCCCGGATATGGGCGGTCAGGCGCTGGTCGGTGAAGGCGTCCAGGGTCTCGCCGCGGTCGTATGCCCAGGGGACGTGGAATACCCACTGCTCGTCGTTGTCGACCGGCAGCAGAGCGCCCTCGCCGTCCGGGGTGGTGATGTAGCAGACGACGAAACGGCGGTCGCCCACGACGTTCTTGAGGTTCTTGCTGCGGAAGGTGACGCTGACGTTGTGGAACAGGGTTCCCGGGCCCGAGTGCGTGATGTCGAGAGTTTCCCGCACCGGGCTGCGGGGGCCGTCGGCGGCGATGAGGTATTGCGCGTGCACCGCCTGCGACTCGCCGGTCTCCCGGTTGTGCAATTGGGCGTGGATACCGCCGGCGTCCTCGGTGTACGAGGTGAGTTCGGTGCCGAACCGGATATCGCCGCCCTGGCCGCGGGCGTACTTCAGCAGCACCGGCTCCAGGTCGTTCTGGCTGCACAGACACCATCCGGAGGGGGTGATGCTGGACAGCGTGGCATCCGGATCGATGCGCGGGATGATCCAGCGCTGCTCGTCGCCGGCGAGCATTTCCGTCTGCAATACGCCGTCGTTCCCCGCGAGCGCGGAGGCCGCCCGGCGGATGTCCGGCTCAACTCCCGCGGTGCGGAACAGCTCCATGGTGCGGATATTGTTCCCGCGGCCGCGCGGGTGAATGGAGGTCTCCGCGTGCCGCTCGACCAGGAGGTGTTTCACCCCCAGGCGGCCGAGGAAAACCGAGGCGGACAGCCCGACCAGGGACCCTCCCGCAATGAGTACCGGCACGGATTCTGCGGCGCTGTCACTCATGTTCGTTCCTCTGGTCGGCGTCCTGGAGGCCGGGGCCGATCGGTGCGGCCCCTGTCGGCTCAACTCTCGATCGGCGGCCTTTTGACGCGCGAGTTCTGCTGGTCCGAACGGGACACCGACACGCCGGGCCCGATTTCCCGGCACGGGCCGGAGAAGGCAGCCCGGAAAGGCACGGGAGGGCTCTCGAACGGGCTAATGCCGATGTTTCGCGTGGGACGGCCCCGGGAACTTTTCGAACGGCCCTCAGCATTCCTTCCGCAGGTTCTTCCTCGGTGAATGCGAGGCCCGATCTCCCCGAATGCAGCATTCCTCCCGGCTGCAGTTCCAGCGGCAGCCCCTACTCCAGGATGAGCCGTGACAGACGTACATGAGTCCTCAGAAGCCGCAGCCGCCGCCTCCGCGTGCACGCCGGAGTTCCGCACCAACCCGCACCCCGTCTACGCACAGTTGCGGGAGGACACCCCGGTCTGTCCGCTGCTCCCGCCGCACGGCGTGGAGACGTACCTGATCACCCGGTACGACGACGCGCGGGCCGCGCTGGCGGACCCCCGGTTCAGCAAGGACATGTACGGCGCCATGGACGCCTACCAGCGGATCTTCGGCGACTCCTCGGTGGCGCTGGACGACAACATGCTGTTCTCCGACCCGCCCAAGCACACGCGGCTGCGCCGGGTCGTCAACGGCGCGCTCACCCCGCGGCGGGTGGAGGCGCTGCGCCCGCGGGTGCAGGAGATCGCGGACGGGCTGCTCGACCGGTGCTCGACCACCGAACCGGTGGACCTGCTGCCCTCCTTCGCCTTCCCGCTGCCGCTGAACGTGATCTGTGAACTGCTCGGTGTACCGGAGCACGAGCGCGAGCAGGCCCACACCTGGTCCGTCACGGTGGCCAAGACCGGATTCGGGCCCGAGGCGAAGAAGGCGCTGGAGGAGGCCGAGGGGAATCTGCGCAATTACCTGGTGGAACTCATCGCGCGCAAGCGGCGCGACCCCGGTGAGGATCTGCTGAGCGCGCTGATCACCGCTCAGGACCAGGACGGGGCGCTGACCGACAGCGAATTGGTCTCGACCGCCTGGGTCCTGCTCTTCGCGGGCCACAAGACGACGGCCTACCTGATCGGGAACTCCGTCTACCATCTGCTCAACCAGCAGGATCAACTGCGCATGATGAAGCAGGATCCGTCCCTTTTCCCGCAGGCCATCGAGGAATTGCTGCGGTATGAGGGGTCCGTCGAGAACTCGACGTTCCGCTACGCCACCGAAGACGTCAAGATGCGCAACGTGCTCATCCCCAAGGGCGCGCTCGTGCAGATCGCCATCTCCTCCGCGAACCGGGACCCGGAGGCTTTCGCCGAACCGGACCGGCTCGACCTGATGCGCGAGGGTGTGCAGAGCACCCACATCGCGTTCGGCCACGGTCCGCACTATTGCGTCGGGGCCCCGTTGGCGCGGCTCGAAATGCAGATCGCGCTCACCACGCTGTTCCGCCGGTATCCCGACATCTCCCTGGCCGTGCCGCCGGGGGACGTGCAGTGGCTGACGGTGCCCTTCCCGGCGTTCCGTGGACTGGTCGAACTGCCCGTGTCGCTGGAGCCGGGCCGCACGCGCTGACGGACGGGGCGGGGCGTGGCGCGGGCTGCTCGTGGCGGCCGGCCGGCCGAAGCGGGCCGGCGGGCGAGGTCACGGCAGCCCGCGCCACGGTGTCCGGACCGGGCGTCAGGTGCGGACGCCGACCGGTATCACCACCATCTTCGTCACCGTGCCGTCGTCCCCGACGACATCGCGGATGTGGCGGGAGCCCATCTTGCCGGCCAGCCCCAGGCAGGCGGAGTTCTCCGCGCCGACCATGCCGTAGACCTCGCTGACCTTGAGGGTGTCGGCGGCGTAGTCCAGCAGTCCTTGCACGAGTTCGGTTCCCAGGCCCTTGCCCCAGTGTCCCCTGACGAGCGCGGCGACGGCCTCGTAACCGTCGACATTGCCGGTCTTCTTGATCTCCGCGTGGCCCACATAGGCGCCGCCGGACCATACCGCCCATACGTCGAACATGTTCTTCCCGTAGACGTCGGTGAGGATGGACCGGAATAGCGATCGGATCTCCTTTTCCGGTGATCTCTCCTGGCCCATCCAGCGGCAGACGACCTCATCTCTGAGCAGGGCCACGAAGACCTCCTCGTCCTCGGGCCGGTAGGGGGCGAACACCAGGCGGTCGGTGTGCAGGGTAGGGGTCATGGCGGAGTCCTTCGCATTCGTGGGTGCCGGGGAGATCCCGATGGCGTGAGAAACGATGCCGAGCCAGTGGGGGGCCGGCGGAAGTGCGGGGAAGTGTGCCGCCGCGGGGCGGTCAGGGACCGTTCACCGGGGGTGGGCGTGGGGGTGTGCGTCCTTCTTCACCGGCCGGTGGCAGAACTGCTCCGCGTTCACCGCGGCCCCCTCACCCCGTCAACGTCCTGAATTCCGCACTCAGGTACGCGTTCTGTGCGTGATGCACTCCACTGGTATAGCGCAACAGGCCATCTTTCGTCACTAGCCAGCACCTAAACGGAATGCCCGTCAATTTGGACGTACGTCAGCATCAGTAGGAGATGACTTACGGGGGTGGTAGGAGAGCGGTATTCAGCGGAACTTCGCCACTCACTTCTGGAGAACGAGAAACGTCCGGGTGAAGACTGTGCTATCCCGAACGCGGCGCTCATGAGGGCCGGGGCGAGGGCAGGACCGAGCCCGGCGCGGCGCACGTGAGGTGCGGCGGCCGCGGTGGGCGGAACAACTCCCGGACGTGGCGGATGAGTTCGCTGACGGGCCGCTCAAGTGCGGACATCGGCAGGGCGGGCGCGCGCACGGGGGCCTCCGGGGCACAGTGGCTCTCCGGGGCGTGGGGGCCGTGGGCGCTGCCTTCGGGGCCGGGCGGAATCGCGGGGCCCGCGGGGAGGGGGTGGAGAACGCGCGGGGCACGGCGGATCGCCGCGCCCCGCGGGGCGGTTCAGGAGCCGGCGTTCTCCATGCGCTCACGCAGGCTGCGCGGCCGCATGTCGGTCCACACCTCGTCGACGTAGGCGGAGCACTCGTCCTGGGTGCCCTCCTTGCCGACGGCCTGCCACCCGGCGGGGATCTCCAGGTCGGCCAGCCACAGAGAGTACTGGTCCTCGTCGTTGCGCAGCACCTGGTAGCGGGCGTTCTCGTCCATGTCGTGCTCTCCGATCGTTGATTGCTTCACTCGGTTGTTCACTCGGTTGTTCACTCGGCGGTCTCGCACGGTCGCGTCATGCGGTGGTTGCCGCACGCGTGGGAGGCACCGGGCGTTTCATCGTGCGGCCGCGCGGGCCGGGCCGGTTGGCCGGGCGCGCGGTCGACGAC
Organism: Streptomyces kronopolitis; assembly: GCF_014646275.1. Lineage (GTDB taxonomy): Bacteria > Actinomycetota > Actinomycetes > Streptomycetales > Streptomycetaceae > Streptomyces > Streptomyces kronopolitis. The sequence goes on along the minus strand of NZ_BMND01000001.1, from coordinate 262,310 downwards.
GTTCTGGGGGTCTCCGGCATCCGGTGGCGCGGAGACGGGTGCGGGAGGCCGGCGGGCGGCGCGGGTGCCGGACCCGCCGGCCTCCCCCGGGTCACACGCTGTCCCGGGCGTGCCGGGCGATCTGGCGGAGCGCCTCGGCGAAGTCCTCGGCGACCGCACCCACGGTCGCCTCGTCGTGGACGCCGGGGCGGTAGTGCCAGGTGAAGGCGAGCCGGCCGTCCTGCACCGCGCCGACCGCCTCCAGCAGATGGGAGCCGCCGTCGCGCGGGTCGTGGTCCTGGCCGAAGGAGCCGTGCTCGGTGCGGACGAGTCCGCCGCCGGACCCGCCGGGCCGGGCGTCCCACTGGCCCAGGTAGTTGAACACGACCTGCCCGCGGCCGGTGCGCTCCAGGCGCTCGCGCACCTCGGCGGGGCCGTGGGTGCGCAGGGCGCCGAAGCCCAGGCCGTTGCCGGGCACGGCGCGCAGCTGGCGCCGGACCGACTTGACCAGGGCGCGCCAGTCCCGCGACGCACCGAGGTCGTCGCGGTCGGACACCTGGAGGCCGACCGGGTAGACGGTGGTGAACCAGCCGACCGTGCGGGAGAGGTCGACCCCCTCCAGGAGGTCCTCCCGGCCGTGTCCTTCGAGGTCCACGCAGACCCGGTCGCGGCCGGTCCAGCGGGCCAGGGCCAGGGCGAGCGCGGCCAGCAGCACGTCGTTGATGCGGGTGCGGTAGGCGGTGGGGGCCGCGCGCAGCAGCGCGGTGGTGTCCGCCTCGTCCAGCGTCACGGTCACCGTGCGGGCCTGTGCGGCGGGCGCGGCGCCGTCGTGGTCGACCGGGATCGGGGCGGGGGCCACCGCGTCCTCCCAGTACGGCAGTTCGTGGTCCAGACCGCCTTCGGCGACGTAGGCGGCGAGGCCCCGCGCCCAGTCCCGGAAGGCGGTGGTGCGCTCGCCCAGGGACACGGTCCTGCCCTGTACGGCCTGCTGGTAGGCGGTCTCCAGGTCGTCCTGGAGGATGCGCCAGGAGACGCCGTCGATGACCAGGTGGTGGGCCACCAGGAACAGGAAGGCGGGGCGGTCGGCGCCGCCGGTGAAGAGTGCCGCCCGCAGCAGGGGGCCTTGGGCGATGTCGAAGCCGGCGTGCAGGTCGTCGGCGGCCTTCTCCATGGCGGCGTCGGCCGCGTCGGACGGCAGGCCGGTCAGGTCATGGCGGGTCAGCACGCGCGGGTCGGCGGTCGGCGGCGGGTTGTGCTGGCGCCGGCGGCCGCCGTCCTCGGTGAAGCGCATCCGCAGCGCGTCATGGTGGGTGAGCAGTGCGGCCAGGGCGGTCTCCAGGGCCGCGATGTCGGGCGTGCCGTCGAGTTCGAGCAGCACCGACTGGTTGAAGTGGTGGGGGTTGGCCCGGGGGGTGGCGAAGAACCAGTCCTGGATGGGGGTCAGCGGCAGGTCGCCGGTCACCGGGCCGTGGTCGGAGCGCTCGGGTTCGGTGGTGACGACGGTCGCCAGCGTGGCCACCGTCTGGTGGGTGAACAGGTCCTTGGTGGCCAGGTGCAGTCCGGCCCGGCGCAGCCGGGAGACCACCTGCATGCTGAGGATCGAGTCGCCGCCGAGGTCGAAGAAGTTGTCGTCGGCGCCCACCGTGTCGAGGCCGAGGACATCGGCCCAGATCTGGGCGATCCGGCGTTCGGTGTCGGTGCGCGGGGCGACATGGGGGGCGGTGGAGCCGGACACCGGCTCGGGGTCGGGAAGGGCGCGGCGGTCGGTCTTTCCGTTGGGGGTGAGCGGGAGGGCGGCCAGCGGGACGAACACCGACGGCACCATGTGCGGCGGGAGGCTCTCGGCCAGGAAGTCGCGCAGCGCGGGGACCGGCAGCGGTTCCGCCGTCCCGGCGGCCGGGACGACATAGGCGACCAGCCGTCCGGGGCCGGCGGGGCTCACGCCGGCCGGGCCGGTGGCGCGGACGGCGACGACGGCGTCGCGCACCTGCGGGCTGCGCCGCAGCGCGCTCTCGATCTCGCCGGGCTCGATGCGGAAGCCGCGCACCTTGACCTGGTCGTCGGCGCGTCCGGCGTAGCGCAGTTCGCCGTCGGCGCCCCAGCGCACCAGGTCGCCGGTGCGGTACATCCGGCTGCCCGGGGCGGCGAACGGGTCGGCGACGAAGCGGGCCGCGGTCAGGCCCGGGCGGGCCAGGTAGCCGCGGGCGAGTCCGGCGCCGGCCACGTACAGCTCGCCGGTCACCCCGACGGGTACCGGGCGCAGGGCAGCGTCCAGGACGTAGGCCCGGGTGTTGTCGACGGGGCGGCCGATGGGCGGTGCGCCGGCCTCCGGGGTCAGCGGGCCGGTCCAGGTGGCGACCACGGTGGCCTCGGTGGGGCCATAGGAGTTGATCATCCGGCGGCCCGGGGCCCAGCGCTCCACCAGATCGGCGGGGCAGGCCTCGGCGCCGACGATCAGGGTGCGCAGGTCCGGCAGGGCGCCGGCGGTCTCGGGCGGCACGGTGGCCAGTGCCGCGGGCGGGATCAGGGTGTGGGTGATGCGCCGCTCGTCGAGCACCCGGGCGAGGCGTTCGCCGAGCAGCGGCCCCTCCTCCCCCGCGATCAGGGTCGCCCCCGCGAGCAGGGAGATGCTCAGCTCCAGGAAGGAGGCGTCGAAGCTGGGCGAGGCGAACTGCAGCACGCGGTCGCCGGGTCGGACGTCGTAGCGCTCCGCGGCGGCCGAGACGAAGCCGGCCAGTCCGGCGTGGGTGACGACCACCGCCTTGGGGGTGCCGGTCGAGCCGGAGGTGTAGATGACGTAGGCGGGGTGGCCGGTGCGCAGCGGCGCGCGGCGGTCCGCGTCGGTGGGTGCCGTGTCCGGGCCGTCGGTGCTCCAGACGGCCTCCGGGTCGTCGAGGACGACGGCCGCCGCGGAGTCGCGGACCATGAAGTCCCGCCGCTCTGCCGGGTAGGCCGGGTCCACGGGCAGGAACGCGCCGCCGGCCTTGGCGACGGCCAGCTGCGCCACGGTCATCTCGGCCGAGCGGGGCAGCGCCAGGGCCACCAGGCTCTCGGGGCCGACGCCCCGGTCGATCAGGTGGTGGGCGAGCCGGTTGGCCGCGCTCTCCACCTCGGCGAAGGTGAGTTCGCGTACGCCCTGGACGAGCGCCACCGCGTCGGGGGTCCGGTCGGCCTGCCGCTCGAACAGCTCGGGCAGGGTGGCCGGCGGCACCGGGCGTACGGCTCCCTGCCGGTCGGTGAGCAGGCGCCGCAGGGTGTCGGCGGGGGCCAGCGGCAGGGCACCGAGCGGGCGATGAGGATCGTCGGCGATGCCGGTCAGCAGGGTGCTGAGCTGGTCGGCCATCCGCCGGGCGGTGTCGGGGTCGAAGAGGTCGGTGTTGTAGGTGAGCAGACCGTGCAGGGCGCCGGAGTCCGTCTCGGCGAATTCCAGGGTGAGGTCGAAGGCCGCGTCGTCGCGGTCCGCCTCGATGTCGCTGACCTGGAGGCCGGGCAGGTCCATCGCCTCGCCGGGCGCGTTCTGGAGCACCACCATGGCCTGGAAGAGCGGGGTGCGGCTGGTGTCGCGAGTGGGCTGGACCTCGTCCACCACCCGCTCGAACGGCACGTCCTGGTGCGCGAAGGCGTCCAGCACGGTGGTGCGGACGTCCGCGAGGAACGCGGGGAAGTCCTGTGCGGCGTCGACCGTGGATCGCAGGACCAGGGTGTTGACGAAGAAGCCGATCAGCCGCTGGGTCTCGGCGCGGTCGCGGCCCGAGGTGACGGTGCCGACCGCGATGTCCTGCTGTCCGGACAGCCGCGCGAAGAGCGTCTGGGCCGCGGCGACCAGCGTCATGAACAGGGTGGTGCGCCGGGACCTGCCGAACTCCCGCAGCCGGTCGGCCGTCTCGGGAGGCAGGACCAGGCCCGTGGTCCCGCCGTTTCTGCTCTGCACGGCCGGGCGCGGCCGGTCGGCGGGCAGCTGGAGGGGTTCGGCTCCGGTCAACCGCTCCTTCCAGTAGTGGAGTTGGCTGTCGGCGGCCGGGCCGGTGCGGGCGGTCCGCTGCCAGTGCGCGACATCGGCGTACTGCACCGGCAGCGGGGGCAGCGCGTCCGGTGTGCCGTCCAGCGCGGCCCGGTAGAGGTGGGCGAGGTCGCCGGTGAGGACGCCGGTCGACCAGCCGTCGGTGATGATGTGATGGAGCGTCAGGGTCAGCACGTGGTGGTCGTCGGCGAGCCGGACCAGTCCGGCGCGCAGCAGGGGGCCGACGCGCAGGTCGAAGGGGCGGGTGCGCTCCTCGGTCAGCAGCCGCTCCAGGGCGGCCGGGCGGTCGGCGGCGGGCAGTGCGGTCAGGTCGTGCAGCGGCAGGGGCACCTGTGCCGGGGCGTGGACGATCTGGACGCCCTGGCCCTCCACGCTGTCGAAGGTGGTCCGCAGCGACTCGTGCCGGGCGGCCAGCGCCGTCAGGGCGGCGGCGAGCGCGGCGCTGTCGAGCCGGCCGCGCAGCCGCAGGGCGAGCGGGGTGATGTACTCGGTGCTCTCCGGGGTGAACGCGTCGAGGAACCAGAGGCGTTGCTGGGCGAAGGAGAGCGGCAGCGGAGTGCCGCGGTCCACGGGGAGCAGCGCGCCGCCGTCCTCGGCGGGCGCGTCCTGCGCGGTGAGCAGCGCGGCGAGGGCGGCCGGGGTCGGGTGGGTGAAGACGGCCCGCGGGGTCAGCTCGGTGCCGAAGGCCTCCGCCAGCCGGGAGGTGAGCCGGATGCTCAGGATGGAGTCGCCGCCCAGCGCGAAGAAGTCGTCCTCCACCCCGACCTCCGCCAGGCCGAGGACCTCGGCCCAGACCTCGGCGGTGCGGCGTTCGGCCTCGGTGCGCGGGGCGACCGGCTCCGGCCGGTCGGCGGCGTCGGCGGGGGCGGGCAGTGCCGCGCGGTCCACCTTGCCGTTGGTGCTCAGCGGCAGCGCGGCCAGCGGCACGAACGCCGTCGGGACGAGGTAGTCGGGCAGGGTGTCGCGGGCGTGGGCGCGCAGCTCGCGGGGGTCGAGCCCGTCGTGGCCGACCACGTAGGCGACCAGCTGGCGGGCCCCGGGCCGGTCCTCGCGGGCCACGACGGCGATGTCCGCGACGCCCGGGTGGGCGGCGAGTGCCGCCTCCACCTCGCCGGGCTCGACGCGGAAGCCGCGGATCTTGACCTGGTCGTCGGCGCGGCCGAGGAACTCCACGGTGCCGTCGAGCCGTCGGCGGGCGAGGTCGCCGGTGCGGTACATCCGGGCGCCGGCGGGCCCGGACGGATCCGCGACGAAGCGTTCCGCGGTGGCCCCGGGGCGGCCGAGGTAGCCGCGGGCCACGCCCTCACCGGCCAGGAAGAGTTCGCCCGCGGTGCCCGGCGGGACCGGACGCATCCGGGCGTCGAGGACGTGCACGCGCATGTCGTCCAGCGGGTGGCCGATGGGTACGTTGGCGGGGACCGCGGCGGCGTCGGTCATGGCGAAGGACGTGGCGAAGGTGGTGGTCTCGGTCGGGCCGTAGCCGTCCACCACGCTCAGGCCGGGGCAGGCGGTCAGCACCCGGCGCACGGCGGCGGCCGGTACCACGTCACCGCCGGTCCACACCTGGCGCAGCCCCGCGAAGCAGTCCGGCGCGTCCTGGGACAGCAGCCGGAACAACCCGGCCGTCAGCCACAGCGCCGTCAGCTCTCCCCCGGCGGCCAGCCGCCGCAGGAGCCCCGCGTCCACCGGTCCGGGCGGCGCGACCACGATCCGGCCGCCGTTCAGCAGCGGCGCCCAGACCTCGAAGGTGGCGGCGTCGAAGGCCACCGGCGAGTGCAGCAGCACCCGGGCGAAGTCGGGCCCGGTGAACCGGCTGTCGGTGGCGAGCGCGGCCACGTCGCGGTGGCGCACCCCGACCGGCTTGGGGGTCCCGGTCGACCCGGAGGTGAACATCACGTAGGCGAGCCGGTCCGGGTCGGCGGGCGGCAGCGCCCGCTCCCCCGCCGGGTCGTCGGTGCGGGCGGCGGTGACGTCCTCGGCGGTGAGCCGGGCCACCGCGCCCGCCTGGTCGAGCAGCATCCGGCGGCGTTCCGCGGGCGCCCGGCCGTCCACGGGCAGGTAGGCGCCGCCCGCCTTGAGCACGGCCAGCTGGGCGACCACGAGCGCGGCCGAGCGGTCCATGAGCAGGGCGACCCGGTCCTCGGCGGCCAGGCCGCCGGCCAGCAGGCGGTGCGCCACCCGGTCCGACCAGTCGACGAGTTGGCGGTAGGTCAGCTCGGTGCCGTCGTGGTCGGTGAGGGCGACCGCGTCCGGGGTGCGGCGCGCCTGTGCGGCGAACCGGTCGACGGGTGAGCCGCCCGGGACGTGGCGCGCGGGGGTGTGCCAGCGGCGCAGTACCGCGCGGTCGGCGTCGGTGAGCAGATCGAGGTCGTCCAGGGACCCGTCGGCGCCGTCGGCGACGGCGGTCAGCAGGGTCTCCAGGCGGGCGGCGGCCCGCTCCACCGTCGACCGGTCGAACAGCGCCCCGTCGTAGGCGAGGTCGAAGCCGAGGCGGTCGGCGAGGTAGGCGCGCAGGCACAGCGGGAAGGTGGTGGCGTCCTCGGCGCGCACGTCCTGGATGCGGATGCCCGCGCCGGTGGCGGCGGCCTCGTCGAACGGGTAGTTCTCAAAGACCACCATGCTGTCGAACAGCGCCTCGCCCGGCGGGAGTTCGCCGAGGGACCGGATGCGGGCGAGCGAGACGAAGTCGAAGCGCCGCGAGTCGCTCTGCTGCTCCTGGAGGCCGCGCAGCCAGGGCAGCACGCCCTGGGCCCCGTCGAGCACGGCGCGGGTGGGGACGGTGTTGATGAACATGCCGACCATGGCCTCGACGCCCGGCAGTTCGGCCGGGCGGCCGGAGACGGTGGTGCCGAACACGACGTCCTGGCGGCCGCTGTAGCGGGCCAGCAGCAGCGCCCAGGCGCCCTGGACCACGGTGTTGACGGTCAGTCCGCTGCGCCGGGCCGTCGCGCGCAGCCGCTCGGAGACCTCGGGGGTCAGCTCCAGGTGCACCAGTGCGCCGGAGCGGGCCCGGTGCGCCTCGACGGGCTGCCGGTCGTAGGGCAGCGGGGTGCGGGCGGTGAATCCGGCGAGGGTGCCTTGCCAGTGCCGCTCGGCCTCCTGCTGGTCCTGTGTGGCCAGCCACTGGAGGAAGTCCCGGAACGGGCGGCGGGCCGGCGGCCGGACGGTGCGGCCCTCGACGGCCGCCGCGTACTGCGTACACACATCGGCGAAGAGCTGCCCGGTGCTCCAGCCGTCGAGCATCAGGTGGTGCGAGGACCACACCAGCATGATCTCGTCGTCGGGCAGTGCGGCCACCGCGATCCGGCTCAGCGGTGCGCGGGTCACGTCCAGGCCGGCCGCGCGGTCCTCGGCGAGCAGTTCCTCCAGCGCCCGGTCGCGGGCCTCGGGGGTCAGGTTCCGCCAGTCGTGGTGGGTGGCGGGCAGCACGGCGTGCCGGTGCACGACCTGCACCGGGTCGGGCAGGCCCTGCCAGTGGACGCTGCTGCGCAGCGCCGGGGTGTGGTCGGCGACGGTCTGCCAGGCCGCGGCGAACGCCCGCGGGTCGGCGACCCCGGCGATCCGCAGGGCGACCTGGTCGAAGTAGGCGCCCGCGTCGTCGACCAGCCCGTGGAAGAGCATGCCGGCCTGCAGCGGGGTGAGCGGGTGGATGTCCGCCACGTGCCGGCCGTCGCCCGCGACCAGGTCCACCTGGTGCTGGTCGAGCCCGGCGAGCGGGAAGTCGGACGGGGTGCGGCCGCCGGTGTCCTGGCGGGCGCAGTGCGCGACGATCTCGGCGAGCGCGGCGAGGGTGTCCTCGGCGAGGCGGCGCACGGTGGACTCGTCGTAGCGGGCGGGCGGGTAGGTCCAGCCGAGTTCGAGCCGGCCGTCCTGGACGACGCCCGTCACATCGAGCAGGTAGGTGCGCTCCTCGCCGGGGTCGGTGTCCGCTCCGGCGGGCGGCAGGGCGGCGCGGTAGAGCCCGTCGCCGGCCGGCCCCTCGCCGGCGGAGATGCCCCACTGGCCGTGGTAGTTGAAGCCGATCTGCGGGGACGGCGCGTCGGGCAGGGCGCCCGGGCGGGCGAGGTGGCGCAGCGCGCCGTAGCTCAGTCCCTTCAGCGGTACCGCGCGCAGCTGCTCCTTGACGGACCGTACGGTCGCGCGCCAGTCGGCGTCCGGGGCGACGGTCAGGGCGAGCGGGAATTCGGCGGTGAACCAGCCGACGGTGCGCGACAGGTCCAGGTCGTCGAAGAGGTCCTCGCGGCCGTGTCCCTCGACGCCCAGGAGCACGGTGTCCCGGCCGCTCCAGCGGGCCAGGGTGCGGCCGAGGGCGCTCAGCAGGACGTCGTTGACCTGGGTGCGGTAGACGTCCGGGACCCGGCGCAGCAGGGCGTCGGTCTCGTCGCGGCCCAGGCGCACGGTGAGGGTGGCGGCCTCGCCGTGGGTGTTGCCGCCCTCCCGGTCGGTGGGGAGGCCGGCGGGGGCGGCGCAGACATCGGTCCAGTACGCCAGGTCGCCGTCGAGGGCGCCGGAGCGGGTGTGCTGCGTGAGGCGGGCCGCCCAGTGTCCGTAGCCGGTGCTCGCCGGGGGCAGGCCGGCCGGACGCCCGGCGGCGGTGTTGCGGTAGGCGGTCTCCAGGTCGCCGAGCAGGATCCGCCAGGACACCCCATCCACGGTCAAGTGGTGCACGGTGAGCAGGAGTTGTGCCGTGCGGTCGGGACCGCGGTCGAAGTACAGGACCTGTACGACGCGGCCCTCGGTGACGTCCAGGGAGGTCTGGGCCGCCTCGGCGGCGCGCTGGACGGCCTCCTCCTGGGCCGCTTCGTCGAGTCCGGTCAGGTCGTGGCGGGCGAAGACCTCGCCGGGGGCGGTGGGCAGCACCTCCTGGTGCCAGGCGCCGTCCGTGCGGCGGAAGCGGGTGCGCAGTGCCTCGTGCTGGGCCACCAGGGCGTCGGTGGCCTGCCGCAGCGCCTCCTCGGCGCAGCCGGGGGCCAGTTCCAGGCGGTGGGTCATGGTGAAGCGCAGCGCGTCGCCGGGGCGGCGGCCGTCGAGGTACCAGTGCTGGATGGGGGTGAGCGGGGCCGGTCCGGTGGGGGCCGGGGCGGCTCCTTCGGGCGCCGCCGCCACCGCGCCGGTGCGCAGGGCGAGTTCCGCGACGGTCTGGTGGCGGAAGACGTCCTTGGAGGTGAGGGCGAGTCCGGCGCGGCGGGCCCGGGAGACGATCTGGATGCTGAGGATCGAGTCGCCGCCCAGGGCGAAGAAGTTGTCCTCGACGCCGACGCGGGGGACGCCGAGCACCTCCGCCCAGATGCCGGCGAGGCAGCTCTCGGTGTCGTTGCGCGGGGCCACATGGCCGGTCGCGGTGTCCGGCTGGGCCGGGGGCTCGGGCAGGGCGCGCCGGTCGGTCTTGCCGCTACTGGTCCGCGGGATGCGCGCCAGGGCGACGAACGCCGCGGGGACCATGTAGTCGGGCAGGGTGCGGCGCAGATGGACGCGCAGTTCCTCGGCCGGGGGCGTGCGTTCCCCGGCGGGGACCACATAGGCCACCAGCCGTGCCCGGCCGTCGTGTGCGCGGGCCACCACCACGGTGTCGGTGACCTCGGGGTGGTCCAGCAGGGCCGCCTCGATCTCGCCGGGCTCGATGCGGAAGCCGCGGATCTTGACCTGTTCGTCGGCGCGTCCCAGGAACTCCAGCAGCCCCCGGTCGTCGTGGCGGGCGCGGTCACCGGTGCGGTACATGCGGGTGCCGGGCGCGCCGAACGGGTCGGCGAGGAAGCGGCCGGCGGTGAGCCCGGGCCGCCCCAGGTAGCCGCGGGCGACCTGGGCACCGGCGAGGTACAGCTCGCCGGGCACCCCGGCCGGCACCGGCCGCAGCTGCCCGTCGAGGATGTAGGCGCGCAGGTTGCGGCCCGGACGGCCGATGACGGGACGCTCGTCGTGGTCGGTGAAGCGGCCGTAGACGGCGTCGACGGTGCACTCGGTGGGGCCGTAGACGTTGTACGCGGTGACGCCGTCGGTCTCCCGCAGCTCCCGCCACAGCGGCGTGCCGACGGCCTCGCCGCCCACCATGACGATGCGCGGGCGGTGCCCCCCACCGGTGAGCAGGCCGGCGGTCATCAGCTCGTGCAGGAAGGACGGTGTCACGTTCACGGCGTCCAGGCGGTGCGCGGTGACCTGCGCGACGAACGCGGCCGGGTCCAGGCGGACGTCCTCGTCGATGAGGTGGACCTGCTGGCCCAGCGCCAGCAGCAGCGGGCCCTCCCACGAGGTGTCGAAGGAGAAGGCGGCGCTGAGCGCGAAGCGCAGCTCCCGTCCGCCGGCGGTGTGCGGTGCGACGAGCCCGGCCCGGTGGTCGTGGACGAGGTTGACCAGCTGGCGGTGTTCGACGGCGACGCCCTTGGGCCGGCCGGTGGAGCCGGAGGTGTAGTTGATGTAGGCGGTGTGGGCGGCGCACAGCGGCGCGAGGCGGTCGGCGTCGGTGGGGTTGTGGGCGGGCTGCCCGTCCAGGGGCGCCTCGCGCAGCGTGTCGGGCGTCAGGACGGTCCGCGGCGCGGCGTCGGCGAGCAGGAACGCGAGGCGCTCCGTGGGCAGTTCCGGGTCGAGGGACAGCTGGGTGCCGCCCGCCTTGAGGACGGCGAGGAGGGCCACCAGCATGTCGGAGGTGCGCGGCAGCTGCACGGCGACCACCCGCTCGGGGCCGACGCCGAGGCCGATGAGGTGGTGGGCCAGCCGGTTGGCGCGGGTGTTCAGGGTGGCGAAGTCGAGGGTGGCGTCCCGGGCCACCAGCGCCGTGGCGTGCGGGGTGCGGACGGCCTGGTCCTCGAACAGCGCGGGGAAGGTGGTGTCGGGCACGGGCAATTGCTCGCCCTGCCACTCCTGGAGCACCTGCCGGCGCTCCGCCTCGGTCTGCAGCGGCAGTGCGCCCACCGCCCGTCCGGGGTCGTCCGCGACCGCCTCCAGCAGCAGCCGCAGCCGGCCGGTCAGCCGCGCGATGGTGCCCTCGTCGAAGAGGTCGGTGTTGTACTCCACGAAGGCGGTGAGGCCGCCGTCGCCCTCGACGAAGTCGAAGCCGAGGTCGAAGGTGGCGTTGCGGACCGGCGGCTGGATCGTCTCGACATCGAGGCCGGGCAGCCGCGGGGCCTCGCCGCCGAGGTTGTGCAGCGCCACCATGACCTGGAACAGCGGGGTGCGGCTGGTGTCGCGCTCCGGCTGGAGGGCGTCCACGAGCCGCTCGAAGGGCACGTCCTGGTGGGCGAAGGCGTCCAGCACGGTGCCGCGCACACCCGCGAGCAGCGCGCTGAACGGCCGGTCGGCGGGCACGCTGCTGCGCAGCACCAGGGTGTTCACGAACATCCCGGTCAGGTGCTCCAGTTCGGGGCGCTCCCGTCCGGAGGCGACGGTGCCGACCGCGATGTCCTCCTGGCCGGCCCAGCGGGCGAGGAGGACCTTGCAGGCCGCGAGCAGCGTCATGTAGAGGGTGGCGTCGGCCGCGCGGCCGGTCTCCCGCAGGCGCTCGGTCAGCCCGGCGGGCAGTGAGAACTCCAGCAGCGCGCCGTTCTTGGTGCGCACGGCGGGACGCGGCCGGTCGGTCGGCAGCTCCAGCGGGGCCACATCGGCCAACTGCGTGTTCCAGTAGGTGAGTTGCTCCTCCGCCTCGGCGGTGCGGGCGCGCTGCCAGACCGCGTAGTCGGCGTACTGGACGGGCAGCTCGGGCAGCTCGGGGCGGCGGTCGTCCAGAGCCGCCGCGTACAGCTCGCCCAGGTCCCGGCCGAGCACGGCGGTGGACCAGCCGTCGGTGACGATGTGGTGCATGGCCAGGGTCAGCACGTGCTCGTCGGCGTCGAGGCGGATCAGCCGGGTGCGCAGCAGCGGTCCGGTGCCCAGGTCGAACGGGGTGGCGCCCTCAGCTGCCAGCAGCGCGTCGAGCGCGGCGCCGCGGGCCCGCGGCGGGGTGGCCGACAGGTCGTGCAGCGGCAGGTCGACCGGGGCGGGGGCGTGGACCTGCTGGTGGGCGCGGCCGTCCTGTTCGGCGAAGGTGGTGCGCAGCGGTTCGTGCCGGGCCACCAGGGCGTCCAGGGCGGTGCGCAGGGCGGCCTCGTCGAGGGGGCCGCGCAGCCGCAGCACGAAGAAGGTCAGGTACTCGGTGCTGTCCGGCTCGAAGCGGTCGAGGAACCACAGGCGCTGCTGGGCGTACGACAGCGGCACCTCGGCGGTGCGGTCGGCCACCGGAATCGCGTCGCCCTGTACCGGGCGGCCCGTGGCCGGGGTGGGCAGGGCGGCGGCGAGCGCGGCCACGGTGGGGTGGGTGAACAGCAGGCGGGGCGAGACCTCGGCGCCGAGGGCGGCGCGCAGCCGGGAGGTGACGCGGATGGCGAGGATCGAGTCGCCGCCCAGCGCGAAGAAGTTGTCCTCCGCGCCCACCTCCGCGGCCTCCAGCACCTCGGCCCACACCCGGGCGACCAGGCGCTCGGCCTCGGTGCGCGGGGCGGTGCGGTCCTCGCCCGCGGCGTAGCCGTCGCGGCCGGGGGCGGGCAGCGCCCGGCGGTCGAGCTTGCCGTTGACGGTCAGCGGCAGCGCGTCCAGGGCGACATAGGCGGCCGGCACCATGTGCGACGGGAGGGTGCGCGCCAGGTGGGCGCGGAGCGCGGCGGCGGGCGGCGGGGCGTCCTGGCCGCTGCCCACGACGTGGGCGACCAGCCGCCGCACGCCGGGGGTGTCCTCGCGGACGTCGACCGCGGCGGCGCCGATGCCGGGGTGGGCATGCAACGCGGCCTCGATCTCGCCGAGTTCGATGCGGAAGCCGCGGATCTTGACCTGCTGGTCGGCACGGCCGAGGTACTCCAGGGTGCCGTCGGGCCGCCACCGCGCGCGGTCACCGGTGCGGTACATCCGGGTGCCGGGCGCGCCGAAGGGGTTGGCGACGAAACGGGCGGCGGTCAGGCCGGGGCGGTGCAGATAGCCGCGGGCCAGCCCCTCCCCCGCCACGTACAGCTCGCCGACGGCGCCGTGCGGCACCGGGGCGAGGTCGCCGTCCAGGACGTGGACGCGCAGGTCGGGGATGCCGGAGCCGATGGCGCTGGCGGTGGCTCCGGTCACCGCGGCGCGGTCGAGCGGGGCGTAGGAGACGTGCACGGTGGTCTCGGTGATGCCGTACATGTTGACCAGGACGGGTGCGGTGTCGGGGTGGCGCGTGTACCAGTCGGTCAGCCGTGCCAGGTCCAGCGCCTCACCGCCGAAGATCACCGTCCGCAGGGCCAGGCGCGCGCCGGTGGCGGGGTGTTCGGCGTCCGCGCGCATCAGCGGGTAGAACGCGGAGGGCGTCTGGTTGAGGACGGTGACCCGCTCGTCCGCCAGCAGGCGCAGGAACTCCTCGGGGGCCCGGGCGGTGTCGTGCGGGACGACGACGAGCCGGCCGCCGTGCAGCAGCGCGCCCCAGATCTCCCAGACGGAGAAGTCGAAGGCGTAGGAGTGGAAGAGGGTCCACACGTCGTGCTCGTCGAAGGTGAACCACTGGCGGGTGCGGGAGAACAGCCGGATGACGTTGGCGTGCGGGACGACCACGCCCTTGGGCAGGCCGGTGGAGCCCGAGGTGTAGATGACGTAGGCGGGGCTCTCCGGCAGCGGGCGGCGGGCCGGCTCCGGGCCGGTGGCCGGGCGTTCGGCCAGGTCGTCGCGGACCGCGGGGTCGTCGAGCAGCAGCCGGGGCGCGGTGGTGTCGGTGAGCCGGCCGGCGACGGCGGTGGTGGTCACCAGCAGGGCCGGGTCGGCGTCGGTGAGCAGGTGGGCGATGCGGCCGCCGGGCAGCTCGGGGTCGACGGGGAGGTAGGCGGCGCCGGTCTTCAGCACCGCCACGATCGCCACGAGCAGCTCCGCCGAGCGGGGCAGGGCGAGCGCCACGAAGCGCTCGGGGCCGGCTCCGTACTCGGCCAGCCGGTGGGCCAGCCGGCCCGCCCGCGCGTCGAGTTCGGCGTAGGACAGGGCGGTGCCCTCGCAGGTCACGGCGGTGGCGTCGGGGGTGCGGGCGGCCTGCGCCTCGAAGAGGTCGACCAGGGTCGCCTCGGGCCGGCCGTGCTCGGTGCCGTTCCAGTCGACCAGCATCCGGTGCCGTTCCCCGGCGGTCGTCCACGCCAGGTCGCGCAGCGGGCGGTCGGTGTCGGCGGCCAGCTCCGTGAGCAGCAGGCACAGCCGGTCGGCGAGCGTGCGGACGGTGGCGGCGTCGAACAGGTCGGGGTCGTAGGCGAGGTCGAAGCCGAGGCGGTCGCTGTGGTGGGCGCGCAGCACCAGCGGGAAGTTGGTCGCGTCCCGGGAGGTGACCTGCGCCAGGCGCACTCCGGCGCCGGAGGTCCGGGCCTCGTCGAAGGGGTAGTTCTCGAAGGCGACCATGCTGTCGAACAGGGCGGTGCCGGCCGGTACGTCGCTGAACGAGGTGAGCTGCGCCAGCGAGACGGCCTCGAAGCGCCGGGACTCGGACTGGGCGTCCTGGAGCTCGCGCAGCCAGGCGGTGGCGGTGCGCCGCCCGTCGACCCGGACCCGGGTGGGCAGGGTGTTGATGAACATGCCCACCATCGACTCGACGCCGGGCAGGGTGTCGGGACGGCCGGAGACGGTGGTGCCGAACACCACGTCCGGCTCCCCGCTGTAGCGGGCCAGCAGCAGCGCCCAGGCGCCCTGGACCACGGTGTTGAGGGTGAGTCCGCCGCGCCGGGCGGTGTGCAGCAGCTCCGCGGAGCGCTCGGCGGACAGGCTCACCGCCAGCACCTCGGCGGAGCGGGCCTGATGGGCCTCGCGGGGCGGGCGGTCGCAGGGCAGCGGTGTCGGGGTGGCGAAGCCGGCGAGGTGGGCGCGCCAGTGCTCCTCGGCCGCGCGGTCGTCGGCACCGGCCAGCCAGCGGACGTAGTCGCCGAACGGGCGGCGGACGGGCGGCGCCGGTTCGCGGCCGGCGACCAGCGCGGCGTACTCCTCGCAGACCTCGGTCAGCACCTGGGCCAGGCTCCAGCCGTCCAGGATCAGATGGTGCGAGGTCCACAGCAGTCGCAGCGCCCCGCCGGGCAGCTGGATCAGGGTGAGCCGCATCAGCGGGGGCGTGCCGAGGTCCAGGCCGCGGGCCAGGTCCTCGGCCTGGAGCCGGGCGAGTTCGGCGCTCTGCCGCTCCGCGTCCGCCGTGCGCAGGTCGACGTGGACGACGGGCACGGTCGCCCGGCGGTGCACCACCTGCAGCGGTACGGGGACGCCCTCCCAGACGACCGAGGTGCGCAGCACCGACGTCCGGTCGGCCACCCGCTGCCAGGCCAGGGCGAACGCCCGCGGGTCGGACACCCCTTCCAGCAGCAGGGAGGCCTGGTCGAGGTAGACGTCGTCGGCGCCGCCCACCAGGCGGTGGAAGAGCATGCCCTCCTGGAGCGGGGTGAGCGGGTAGAGGTCCTCGATGCCGCGGCCGTCGCCGACGAGCCGGTCCACGCCGGCCTGGTCGAGGCGGGCCAGCGGGAAGTCGGAGGGGGTGCGGCCGCCGGCGTCCGGCTGCGCGCAGTGCGCGGCGATCGCGGTCAGGGCGCGGAGCGTGCCGTCCGCCAGGTCCCCCACCGTGCGCTCGTCGTGCACCTGGTCGCTGTAGTGCCAGGTGAGTTCCAGGACGCCGTCGGCCACCACGGCGGAGATGTCCAGCAGGTGGTCGAGGGCCGCGTCGGCGGCCAGGTCGCGGCCGGGGACCTCGCCGGCGGGGGCGAAGTCGCCGCCGGCCGCGTGCTCCCACTGGCCGTGGTAGTTGAAGCAGACCTGGGGCAGCGGCACGTCGCGCAGGGCGCGGGCGGCCGGGTCGGGTGAGCCGAGGCGGGCGAGCGCCTCGTAGCCGAGGCCGCGCCGGGGGACGGCGCGCAGCTGTTCCTTGACGGCCTTGAGGGTGGCGCCCCAGTCCGGCGCGTGCGAGGGCCCGGCCGGGGTGAGTGTGACGGGGTACTGGGTGGTGAACCAGCCGACGGTCCGGGACAGATCGGTGCCGTCGCCGGCCGCGGCGGCCGCCTCGTCGGTCTCGTGGAGCTCCTCGCGCCCGTGCCCCTCCAGGGCCACGGTGACGCGGTCGCTGCCCGCCCAGTCGGCGAGCACCCGGCCCACCGCGCTGAGCAGCACATCGTTGATCCGGGTCCGGTAGACGCCGGGCACCCGTCGCAGCAGCGCCTCGGTGGTGTCGCGGTCCAGGCGGGTGCGGACGGTGCGGACGGATCCGGCCAGCGGGGTGCCGGGGCGGTCGACCGGCAGCGGGGTGCGTACCGCTTCGGTCTCGGCCTGCCAGTAGGCCAGGTCGCCGTCCAGGCCGCCGTCTGCGACGTGGCGGGAGAGGGTGGTGGCCCAGGTGGTGAACGCGGTGGTGGCGGGCTCCGCTTGGATCTGCTCGCCGGCGGCCGCCTGGTGGTAGGCGCGCTCCAGGTCGGTGAGCAGGAGGCGCCAGGAGACGCTGTCCACGGCGAGGTGATGGGCCGTCAGGAAGAGCTGGGGCCGGTCGCCGGGGGTGGGCAGGAACAGCGCGGCGCGCAGCAGCGTGCCGGTGGTGAGGTCGAGGGCCGCGCGGGCGGCGTCGGCGGCCGCGGTGCGCGCGGCGTCCCGGGCGGCGCCGGTGGTCCCGGCCGGGTCGTGCCGGGTCAGCAGGCCGGGGGCGACGGGCGCGCCGGGGTGCTGCCGCCAGGTGTCGCCGGTGCGGACGAACCGGGTGTGCAGCGCGGGGTGGTGGGCGGTCACGGCGTACAGGGCCCGCTCCAGGGCGTCCGCGTCGAGGTCGCGGGGCAGGTCGAGCAGCATCGACATGGTGAAGTGCCGCAGCGGACCGTGGGTGGCGAAGAACCACTCCTGGATGGGGGTGAGCGGGGCCGGGCCGGTGTCCTCGGGCTGCCGCTGCGCGGGCAGCGGGGCGCTGCGCCGGTCCACGGCGGCGGCCAGTTCGGCGACGGTCTGGTGCTGGAAGACGTCCCGGGAGGTCAGGTGCAGACTGGCGGCGCGGGCCCGGGAGACCGCCTGGATGCTGAGGATGGAGTCGCCGCCCAGCTCGAAGAAGTTGTCGCCGACGCCGACCCGTTCGAGGCCGAGCACCGCGGACCAGATCCCGGCCAGCGTCCGCTCGGCGGGGGTGCGCGGGGCCACGAATTCCTGTGCGCGGGGGGCCGCGTCGAGGTCGGGGGTGGGCAGCGCGCGGCGGTCCAGCTTGCCGCTGCTATTCAGCGGCAGGACGTCGAGGACCACGAAGGCGGCGGGCACCATGTGGCCGGGCAGCGTGCGCTGGAGGGCGGCGCGCAGCTCGGCGGCATCGGGCGGCCCGTCCTGGGCGGTGGGGGTCACGTAGGCGGCGAGCCGGGCGTGGCCGTGCGGGTCGTCGACGGCGACGACGGCCGCCTCGGCGACGGCCGGCAGGGCCAGCAGGGCCGCCTCGATCTCACCGGGCTCGATGCGGAAGCCGCGGATCTTGACCTGGTCGTCGGCGCGGCCGAGGTAGTCCAGCTGTCCGTCGGCGGTCCAGCGGGCGAGGTCGCCGGTGCGGTACATCCGGCTGCCGGGGGGACCGTAGGGGTCCGCCACGAAGCGGGCGGCGGTCAGGCCCGGGCGGTGGAGGTAGCCGCGCGCGAGCTGGTCGCCCGCGAGGTAGAGCTCTCCGCCGACGCCGGGCGGCACCGGCTGGAGCCGGTGGTCGAGGACATGGGCGCGGACATTGGCCAGCGGCCGTCCCACCAGGGGCCGTCCGGTGCCGTCGATGCGGCAGGCCAGCGCGTCCACGGTGCACTCGGTGGGCCCGTAGAAGTTGTACGCGGCGACATCGGGCAGCTCGCCCAGCTCCCGCCACAGCGCGGAGCCGACCGCCTCGCCGCCCAGCATCAGCAGCCGGGGGTGGTGGCGGGCGTCGGTGAGCAGCCCGGCCGGCAGCAGCTGGCGCAGGTAGGAGGGGGTCAGGTCGAGGAAGTCGATGCGGTGGGCGACGACGTATTCGACCAGGGCGGCCGGGTCGAGGCGGGTCGCCTCGTCGACCAGGTGCAGCCGGTGGCCGTCGGCCATCAGCAGCACGCCCTCCAGCGAGGTGTCGAAGGAGAACGACGCGGTCAGGGCGACCCGCAGCGGACCGCCGCCCGCCGCGGCGACGAAGCCGTCGCGGTGGCCGGCGAGCAGGTTCATCAGGGACCGGTGGGCCACGGCGACGCCCTTGGGGCGGCCGGTGGAGCCGGAGGTGTAGATGACGTAGGCGGTGTGTCCGGGCAGCAGCGGGGCGCGGCGGTCGGCGTCGGTGGGGTCGGTCGCGGGCGCCGAGGCGGGCACCTCGCGCAGCGCCGCCTCGTCGAGCACCAGCAGCGGCCGGGCATCGGCAAGCAGGAACTCCAGCCGGTCGGCGGGGAGTTCGGGGTCGACGGGCAGGTATCCGGCACCCGACTTCAGGACGGCGAGGATCGCCACGACCATGTCGGCGGTGCGCGGCAGCCGCAGCGCGACGAGCTGCTCGGGGCCCGCGCCGCGGTCGATGAGGTGGTGGGCCAGCCGGTTGGCGCGGGCGTTGAGGGCGGCGTAGTCGAGGGTGGTGTCCCCGGCGACCAGTGCCGTGGCGTCGGGGGTGGCGGCCGTCCGCGCCTCGAACACCTCGGGGTAGGTGGTGGGCGCCACGGGCAGCGCGGTGTCGTTCCACTCGGTGATCAGCCGCTGCCGCTCACGCGCCGAGAGCAGCGACAGCTCGCCCAGCGGGCGGTCCGGTTCGTCGGCCACGCCGTCGAGCAGGAGGAGCAGTTGCTCCGCCATCCGCGCCGCCGTCGAGGCGTCGAACAGATCGGTGCGGTACTCCAGCAGGCCGGTGAGCGCCTCGCCGTCGGGGACGAATTCGACGCTCAGGTCGAAGGTGGCGGCCTGGCGGGGCACGGTGACGCTCTGTGCGGTCAGCCCGCGCAGACCGGGGGCCTCGGGCGGGGCCGGGTGCAGCAGCACCATGACGTCGAAGAGCGGGTTGCGGCCCGCCTGGCGGACCGCCCCCACGGCCTCCACCAGCCGCTCGAAGGGGGTGTCGTCGTGGGCGAAGGCGTCCAGGACGGTGCCGGCGGCGGTGTCCAGCAGCTCGCGGTAGGGGCGTGCGGTGTCGACGGGGCAGCGCAGCACGACGGTGTTGACGAAGAAGCCGACCGCGCGCTCCAGTTCGGTGCGGCCGCGGCCGGGGGTCAGCGACCCGACGGCGATGTCGTCCTGCCCCGACCAGCGGGCGAAGAGCGCCTGGCAGGCCGCGATCAGTGCGGTGAACAGGGTGGTGTGCTGCTCGGCCGCCAGCTGCCGCAGCCGGGCCGCGGTGCGCGGCGGGACGCGGAACTCGTGGATCGCGCCGCCGCCGGACTCCGCGCCGCTGCGGGGGCGGTCGAGCGGCAGCTCCAGCGGCGCCGCCTGGTCCAGCTGCTTGGTCCAGTACGACAGCTGCTCGGCCAGCAGGGCGCCGGTCAGCCGGCCGCGCTGCCAGACGGCGAAGTCCGGGTACTGGGTCGCCACCGGCGCGAGCGCGGGCGTCTCGCCGTGCGCCAGCGCGTCGTAGGAGGTGCACAGTTCGTCCAACAGCACGCCCATGGACCAGCCGTCGGTGACGATGTGGTGCGCGGTGAGCAGCAGGACGTGCTCCTCGTCGGCCACCCGCACCAGCAGGGCCCGCAGCAGCGGTCCGGTGCGCAGGTCGAACGGGCGGGAGTACTCGGCTTGCAGCAGCGCGTCCAGGGCGCCGGGGCCGCCGCCCCCGGGAACCTCGTCCTGATACTCCGTCAGGTCGCGGACCGGCAGGGGCACCGGGGCGGCGGGGCGCACCGTCTGCACGGGCCGGCCGTCGATGTCGTCGAACGTGGTCCGCAGCGCCTCGTGGCGCTCCAGCACCGCGTCCAGCGCGCCGGACAGCGCGGCCCGGTCCAGGCCGCCGGTCAGCCGCAGCGCGACCGCGCTGTTGTAGCGGCAGTCGCCGGGGCGCAGCTGGTCGAGGAACCACAGGCGCTGCTGGGCGAAGGAGAGCGGCAGCGGCTCGGAGCGGTCGGCGCGCGGGATTTCCCGGGCCTTGGCGGCCGCCGGGCCGCCCTTGCCGGCCAGACGGCGGCGCAGCGCGTCCTGGAGTTCCTGCGGCAGGGCCGCGGCGCGGCCCTTCTTCGAAGACGTCATGGGGTCGGTCCTCACCGTTCGTCGTGGTCGCTGTCGCCGTGTACGGCGTCTTCGAGTTCGCGCAGGATGTGTTCCTCCACCAGGTCCGCCAGGGCGGCGACCGTACGGGAGGCCAGCACGTCGCGGGGTGTGAGGGACACCCCGAAGGTCTCGTTGGTCCGGGAGGCGATGAGCAGGCTGCGCAGCGAGTCGCCGCCCCGTGCGAAGAAGTCGTCCTCCACGCCCACGGCCGTCTCCAGGGCCGTGGACCAGATGTCGGCGAGGACTTCCTCGGTGGGGGTGCGCGGCGCGACGTGCCCGGCCGTCTCCCCCTCGTCCCGTCCGGGCGCGGGCAGGGCCGCGCGGTCGGTCTTGCCGTTCTCGGTGAGCGGGAAGCGCTCCAGCACGACGAAGGCCGAGGGCACCATGTGGCCGGGCAGGCCGCGGGCGGCGAAGGCGCGCAGCTCCGGGCCGGCCGGTGCGTCGGCGCCGGGGACGGCGAGCAGGTGGGCCACCAGCCGCGGCAGCCCGGGCTCGTCCTCGCGCACCGTCACCACCGCGTCCAGGACGGCCGGGTGCCGGGTCAGGGCGGCCTCGACCTCGCCGGCCTCGATGCGGTGGCCGCGCAGCTTGATCTGGTGGTCGGTGCGCCCGAGGTGGTGGAGTTCGCCCCCCGCGTCGCGCCGGACCAGGTCGCCGGTGCGGTACATCCGGGTGCCCGGCGGGCCGTACGGGTCGGCGGTGAAGCGGCCGGCGGTCAGGCCCGGCCGGTTCAGATAGCCGCGGGCCAGCGAGGGTCCGCTGATCCAGAGTTCGCCGGGGACGCCGTCGGCGACCGGGCGCAGCCGCCCGTCGAGGACGTACACCCCGGTGGCGGGCAGCGGGCGGCCGATGGGCGGCGCGCTGCCGTCGGGCCGCAGCGGGCCGGACCAGGTGGCGACCACCGTGGTCTCGGTGGGGCCGTAGGAGTTGATCATCCGGTGGTGCGGGGCCCAGCGGCTGACGAGGTCGGCGCCGCAGGCGTCCGCGCCGACGATGAGGGTGCGCAGGTCCGGCAGGGTGCCCGCGGTGGCGGGCGGCACGGTGCCGAGCGCGGCGGGCGGCAGCAGGGTGTGGGTGATGCGCTCCTCGCGCAGCACCGCGGCCAGCTGTTCACCGAGCAGCGGGCCCGGCGGGGGCACCACCAGAGCCGCGCCGGCCGGCAGGGACATGCACAGCTCCAGCACCGAGGCGTCGAAGCTGGGGGTGGCGAAGGCCAGCACCCGGTCGCCGGGGCGGACCTGGTAGTGGTCGGCCTCGGCGGCGGCGAAGTCCGCGAGCCCGCGGTGGGTGACGACGACGCCCTTGGGGGTGCCGGTGGAACCGGACGTGTAGATCACATAGGCCGGGTCGTCCACGTCCAGCGGGCGGGCGCGGTCGCGGTCGGTGGGCCGGTGGGCGGGCGCGGTGTCCTGCGCGTCCGCCAGGAGGCGTCCGACCTCCGCGGCGTCCAGGGTGAGCGCCGGGGCCGCGTCGCGCAGCATCAGCGCGATCCGCTCCTCGGGGTAGCCGGGGTCCACCGGCAGGTACGCGGCGCCCGTCTTGGCGGTCGCGAGCTGGGCGACGGCCATCTCGGCCGAGCGCGGCAGGACCAGGGCGACGAGGTCGCCGGGGCCCGTCCCGCGGGCCAGCAGCCGGTGCGCCAGGCGGTTGGCCCGCGCCTCCAGCTGCGCGAAGGACAGGGTGCCCTCCGGCGCGTGCACGGCGGGCGCTTCGGGCCATCGGTCCACCGCCGCCTCGACGAGCGCGGCGAGGGTGGCCGGCGCGGCGGCCGCGGCCTGTTGCGGACCGCCGGTGAGCCGGGCGCGCTCGTCCGGCGGCAGGATGTCGATCCCGTCCACGGACCCGGCGGCCTCGGGCGCCGCGAGGGCGGCGAGGGTGTGCACCAGCTGGGCGGCGAGGGAGCGTGCGGTGGCGTCCTCGAAGTAGCGCGGGTCGTAGCCGAGTTCGACGCTGAGTTCGTCGCCGGGCGAGATCACCACGGTGAGCGGGTAGTTGGTGGCCTCCAGGGCGTGCAGCTCGCGCACCCGCAGGCCATTGGCGTCGGCCGCGGTGTTGTTGATCGGGTAGTTCTCGAAGACCACCAGGCTCTCGAACAGCGGGGTCCCGGCGTCCAGTTCGCTCCAGCCGTGCAGGTCCGACAGCGGGACGTGGTCGAAGCCGCGGGCGTCGGCCTGGGTGGACTGCAGGCCCCGCAGCCAGTCGGCAGGGGCGGCGGCGCCGTCCACGTCGACGCGCACCGGCAGGGTGTTGATGAACAGGCCGGTGATGGCGTCGGCGCCGGGCAGGTCCGTGGGCCGGCCGGAGACCGTGCTGCCGAAGCACACCTCGCGCTCCCCGCTCCAGCGCGACAGCAGCAGGCCCCAGACGCCCTGGACGACGGTGTTGAGGGTGAGGTGGTGGCGCCGGGCGAAGTCGGTCAGCGCGGCGCTCCGTTGCGCGTCGAGCCGCTGCGAGTGCCAGGTGCCGGCCCGGGTGGCCGCGCCCTGGGCCGGGCGCCGGTCGTAGGGCAGCGGGGTGGGGGCGGACAGCCCGGCCAGCACCCGGCGCCAGTGCTCCTCGGCCGGGGCGGTGTCGTGCGCGGCGAGCCAGCCGGCGTAGTCCGCGAACGGCCTGCGGTCCGGCAGCCGGGGCTCGGTGCCCGTGGCGAGCGCCGCGTGGCAGGCGAAGACGTCCGAGAGGACCTGGAAGACGCTCCACCCGTCGAGCAGCACATGGTGGAAGGTCCACACGACCCGCACCTCGGCCGGGGCGAGCCGGATGAGGGCGACCCGCAGCAGCGGCGCCCGGTCCAGGGCGATCCCGCGGGCCCGGTCCTCGGCGAGCAGCCGCTCCAGCGCGGCGTCCCGCTCGTCCGGCGTCAGGGCGCTCCAGTCGTGCTCGGCCACGGGCAGGGTGACGGAGCGGTGCACGGTCTGGAGCGGCACCGGCACCTCGCGCAGCACGACCGCGCTGCGCAGCACGGGGGTGCGGTCCACGACCTGCTGCCAGGCGGCGGCCAGCAGCCGCGGATCGCGCACCCCGTCCACGACGAAGGTGGCCTGCTCCACGTACAGCCCCTGGTCGGGCTCGTCCATGCCGTGGAAGACCATGCCGGTCTGGGTGGGGGTCAGCGGATAGATGTCGGTGACGTCCCGGCCGTTGCCGGCGAGCCGGTCGACGCCCTCCTGGTCCAGGCGGGCCAGCGGGAAGTCGGAGGGGGTGCGGCCGCCGGCGTCCGGCTGTGCGCAGTGCCGCACGATGCCGCGCAGTTCGGCGGCCGTCTCCTCGGCCAGACGGGCCACGGTCTCCCGCCGGTGCAGGTTCTTCGAGAACGACCAGGTGAACTCCAGCCGCTTGTCCGCGACCAGGCCGACGACACCGATCAGATGGGGCCGTGCGGCCGCCGGGTCCATGCCGCCCGCCAGGGCGCCGTACGGCGCGTGCAGCAGTCCGTCGCCGGCCGCGGCGCTCCAGTCCTGCTGGCCGAGGTAGTTGAAGCCGATCTGCGGCAGGGGCGGCAGGCCGTCGGCCTCCGGGGTGCGCAGATGGCGCAGCGCGCCGTAGCCCAGGCCGTGCCGGGGCAGCCTGCGCAGCCCCTCCTTCGCGGACTTCAGCGCCGCCCCGAGACCGGCCTGCGGCGGCAGGTCCAGCGCGACGGGGAACATGGTGGTGAACCAGCCGACGGTGCGGGAGAGGTCGACGTCGTCGAAGATCTCCTCACGGCCGTGGCCCTCCAGCCCGATCAGCACCCGGTCG
Source organism: Streptomyces kronopolitis (assembly GCF_014646275.1). Taxonomy (GTDB): domain Bacteria; phylum Actinomycetota; class Actinomycetes; order Streptomycetales; family Streptomycetaceae; genus Streptomyces; species Streptomyces kronopolitis. The sequence goes on along the minus strand of NZ_BMND01000001.1, from coordinate 238,438 downwards.
CGCCCGGTCCAGCGGGCCAGCACCCGGCCCAGGGCGCACAGCAGGACGTCGTTGACCCGGGTGCGGTAGGTGTCCGGCACCTCCTGGAGCAGCCGGCGGGTCTCCTCGGCCTCCAGGCGGACGGTGACGGTGTCCTCGGAGTCCGCGGTGTTGCGGCCCTCGCCGTCGGTGGGCAGCTCGGCGTGGCCCTGCGGCCCGTTCCAGTACGGGAGTTCGTCGTCGAAGCCGCCGGCGGCGGTGTGCTCGTGCAGCCGCTGCGCCCAGGCGCGGAACGAGGTGGTCTTGGGGCCGAGTGCGGCCCGGGCGCCGGTGCGCGCCGCGCGGTAGGCCGTGTCCAGGTCCTCCAGGACGATGCGCCAGGACACCGCGTCGACGACCAGGTGGTGGGCCGCCAGCAGCAGCACCGGGCGCTCCTCGTCCCCGAGCCGGCACAGCACGGCCTTCAGCAGCGGCCCGTCGGCCAGGTCGAAGCCGGCGTCGAGGTCGCGGGCCAGCGCGCGCAGCGCCTCGGCCCGCTCCCCCGGTGCCCGGTGGGTCAGGTCGCACACCTCCATCGCGGGGGCCGCGGTGGGGGCCGTGCCGATCTGGCGCCGGTGGCCGTCGCCGGTGTGCTCGTAGCGCATCCGCAGGGCGTCGTGGTGCTCCCAGACCGCTGCCAGGGCGGCCCGCAGTGCCTCCTCGTCGACCTCGGCGGCCAGTTGGAAGGACAGCGACTGGGTGAAGTGCCAGGGGCTGTCGGGGACGGTGTCGAACAGCCAGTGCTGGACGGGGGTGAGCGGGACCTCGCCCACCACGGGGCCCTGTTCGGCGGCGGTCGCCGCGGCGGGCAGGCCCTCGGCGGCCGCGGCCAGGGCGGCGACGGTCTGGTGGACGAACAGGTGCCGCGGGGTCAGCTCGATGCCGGCGCGGCGGGCCGCGGAGACGATCTGGATGCTGAGGATCGAATCGCCGCCCAGGGCGAAGTAGTTGTCCTCGGCGCCCACCCGCTCCACGCCCAGCACCCGGGCCCAGATGTCGGCGAGCGCCCGCTCGGTGTCCGTGCGCGGCGGGACGTGGCCGCCGGCCGGGGCCGCCCAGTCGGGCGCCGGCAGGGCGCGCCGGTCGAGCTTGCCGGTCGCGCCCAGCGGCAGCCGCTCCAGCGGGACGATGACCGAGGGCACCAGGTGCCCGGGCAGGCTCTCGGCGAGGAAGGCGCGCAGCGCGGCGGGGTCGGGGCGGTCGGCGCCGCGGCCGACCGCATAGCCCACCAGGCGCTTGTGGCCGTCGGTCTCGACGACCCGGGCGGCCGCCTCGGCCACCTCCGGGTGGCGGGCCAGCGCGGCCTCCACCTCGCCCAGTTCGATCCGGAAGCCGCGCACCTTGACCTGGTCGTCGGTGCGGCCGAGGTACTCCAGCTGCCCCTCGGCGTCCCAGCGCACGAGGTCGCCGGTGCGGTACATCCGCTCGCCCGCGGGGCCGAACGGGTCGGCGAGGAAGCGCCGGGCGGTCAGGCCGGGCCGGGCGAAGTACCCGCGCGCCACGCCCGTTCCGGCGAGGTAGAGCTCGCCGGGCACCCCGACGGGCACCGGCCGCAGGTGCGGGTCGAGGACGTAGGCGCGGGCGCCGGTGACGGGGCTGCCGATCGGCGGGGTGCGGCCGGGGTCGTCGGGGTCGCAGTGCCAGGCAGTGGCGTAGACGGTGGCCTCGGTGGGGCCGTAGATGTTCACCACCCGGCAGCCGGGCACGGCCGCGCGGACCTCGCCCACGGTGCGGGCGGCGAGCCCCTCACCGGCCAGCACGACGGTGTCCGCGCCGACGTGGACGGTGTCCTCGGCGAGGAGTTGGCCCAGGGCGGAGGGGACGGCGCTGAGCAGGCCCGCGGTCCAGGGGCCGCGGCGTTCGGCCAGGGCGAGCAGGTCGGCGACCAGCTCGACGCAGCCGCCGGACAGCAGCGGGCAGACGATCTCGAAGACCGACACGTCGAAGTTGAGCGAGGTGGACGCCACGACGTGGGACAGGCCGCGCTCGCCGAACTCGGCGGCCGCCCAGTCGGCCAGTGCCACCACCGAACCGTGGGTGACCACCACGCCCTTGGGCAGGCCGGTCGACCCCGAGGTGTGGATGACGTACGCGGGGTGGGCGGGCAGCAGCGCACCGGCCCGCTCGGCGTCGCCGAGGTCGTCGGCGGACCGCACCGCGAGCCGCTCCGCGGTCCCGGCGTCGTCCAGCACCAGGCGCGTGGCGGGCCCCTCGGGCAGCCGGCCGGCCAGCGCGGTGGTGGTGAGCACGATGTCCGGGCCGATGTCGTCGAAGAGGAAGGAGATCCGCTCGGCGGGGTACGAGGGGTCGACCGGCAGATATCCGGCGCCGCTCTTGAGGACCGCCAGCATCGCCACCAGCAGGTCGGCGGTGCGCGGCAGCGCGAGCGCCACGAAGCGCTCCGGACCCGCGCCGGAGTCGATCAGCACCCGGGCCAGCCGGTTGGCGCGGGCGTTCAGCTCGCGGTAGGTCAGCCGGTCCGCGCCGGCCCGTACCGCCGGGGCGTCCGGAGTGCGGGCCGCCTGCTCCTCGAAGACGGCGGGCAGCACCCGCTGCGGCGCGCGCAGCGCCGGTCCGCCGAACCGGGTGAGGATGCGGTCCCGTTCGTCCCCGGTGAGCAGGGGCAGCTCGGCCAGCCGGCGGTCCGGGTCGGCCGACATCGCCGTCAGCAGGACGCGCAGGCACTCCCCCATCCGCTCGACGGTGGCGGCGTCGAAGGCCGCCGGGTCGTAGTCGAGGGTGATGGCGAGGCGCTCGCCGGGGGCGACGACCACGCTGAGCGCGTAGTTGGTCGGCTCCAGGTCGCGTTCCTGCTGGATGCCCAGGCCGTGCCGGGCGAGCCCGTCGCTGTCGAAGGGGTAGTTCTCGAAGACCACGATGCTGTCGAACAGGCCGGTCCCGCCGGGCAGTTCGCTCCAGGTCTGGAGCTGGGCCAGCGAGACGAAGTCGTGGCGCCGGGACTCCGACTGGGACGTCTGGAGCGCGCGCAGCCACTCCAGCAGGGGGCGCTGCCCGTCGATCCGCACCCGGGTGGGCAGGGTGTTGATGAACACGCCGACCATGGACTCGACGCCCGGCAGGGCGGCGGGGCGGCCGGAGACGGTGGTGCCGAAGACCACGTCGTCGCTGTGGCCGTAGCGGGACAGCAGCAGACCCCAGGCGCCCTGGAGGACGGTGTTCATGGTCAGCCCGGCCTGCTGCGCGGTCTCCCGCAGGCGGGCGGACTCCTCGGCACCGAGCGTGATGCCGACCGAGCCGGACGAGGCGGTGCGGTGGGCCTCCAGCGGCACCCGGTCGCGGGGCAGTTCGGTGGGTGAGGTGAAGCCGGCCAGGGCGGTGCGCCAGTGGCGCTCGGCCTGGGTGGTGTCCTGCTCCGCCAGCCAGCCCAGGTAGCTGCCGAAGGGGGCGCGGGTGGGGAGTTCGGGGCGGCGGCCCGCGGTGAGGGCCGCGTACCGCTCGCAGATCTCGTCGAAGACCTGGGCCGCGCTCCAGCCGTCGAGCAGGGTGTGGTGGAAGGTCCAGATGATGCGAACCCGGTCGGCGGCCAGGGTGATCAGGTTCAGCCGCATCAGCGGGGCGCGGGTCAGGTCGAGGCCGGCCGCCCGGTCCTCGGCGAGCAGCGTCTCCAGGGCGTGTGCGCACCGGTCCGGGTCCCACCCGGTCCAGTCGTGGTGGGTGACGGGCACGGTGGCCCGGGTCTGCACGATCTGCAGCGGCTGCGCGGTCCGCTCCCACTCCAGGCGGGTGCGGAGCATCGGGTTGGCGTCGGAGGCCTGCTGCCAGGCCGTGGCGAGGGCCGCGGCGTCCCGGACGCCGGACAGCACCAGCTGGACCTGGTTGAAGTAGGCCTGGGAGGAGGGGTCCATCAGGCCATGGAACAGCATGCCCGCCTGCATCGGCGTCAGCGGGTAGATGTCCTCGACGCCGTGCCCGTCCGCCGCGATCCGGTCCACGGCCGCCTGGTCGAGGCCGGCCAGCGGGAAGTCGGAGGGGGTGCGGCCGCCCGCGTCGGGGGCGGCGCAGTGGGCGACGATGTCCTCCAGCGCCGTGCGCATGCCCGTGGCCAGGGCGGAGACGGTCTCCTCGCGGTGCACACCGCCGCTGTAGTACCAGGTGAGTTCCAGCTGCCGGTCCTCGACCCGGCCCACCACGTCCAGCAGGTGCGGGCGGGCCGACTCGGGCGCGGCGGCGCCGTCCAGTCCGCCGCGCACCCCGCGGATCAGGCCGCCGCCCTCGGCGGACCAGTCGAACCGGCCGAGGTAGTTGAAGCTGATCCGGGGCTGCGGCGCCGCGGCCAGGTCCGGGTCCGCGGCGAGGTGGCGCAGTGCCCCGTGCCCGAGGCCGCGGCCGGGTACGGCGCGCAGCTGCTCCTTGACGGACTTCAGCGCCGTGCCCCAGTCGCCGTCCGGGACGTCGAGGGCGACGGGGAACAGGGTGGTGAACCAGCCGACCGTGCGGGACAGGTCGACGTCGTCGAAGAGGTGGTCCTCGCGGCCGTGCCCCTCCAGGCCGACGGCGACGGTGCGGTGGCCGGTCCAGTCGGCCAGCACCCGGCCGAGGGCGGTGAGCAGCACATCGTTGATCCGCGTGCGGTAGACGCCGGGCACCTGCTGCAGCAGGGCGTCGGTGCGCTCCCGGTCGAGGCGGACGGTGACCGAACGGAGGTCGGCGATGGTGTTGGTGCCGGCGGCGTCGACGGGCAGCGCGGGCTCGCAGTGCGCGGCCACCGCGCCCCAGTGGGCGCGCTCGTCACCGAAGCCGCCGGCCTCGGTGTGGGCGCGCAGCCGGCCGGCCCATTCCTGGACGGAGGTGGTCCGGGCGGGCGGGGTCACCGTCTCCCCGGCCCGTGCCTGCCGGTAGGCGCTCTCCAAGTCCTCCAGCAGCACCCGCCAGGAGACGCCGTCGACCACCAGGTGATGTACCGTCAGAAACAGCCGCGGCGGCCGGTCCTGGGCGCCGGTGAAGAGCCGGGCGGCGAGCAGCGGCCCGGACGCCAGCCGGAAGCCCGCGTGCGCCTCGGCGGTGGCCTCCGCCACCGCGGCGTCGCACCGGTCGCCGGTCAGCCCGGTCAGGTCGTGCGTCCGCAGCAGGTGCGCCTCGGCCGCGTCCGGTGCCGGGCAGTGCTGCTGCCAGGTGCCGTCCGCCTGCTGCGTGAAGCGGGCGCGCAGCGCGTCGTGGTGCGACCACAGGGCGTGCAGGGCCGCCGCCAGGGCCCGCGGGTCGGGGTCCTCGGCCAGTTCGATGACCACGGACTGGTTGAAGAACTCCGGGCGCTCGGCGCCGGCGTCGAGGAACCAGTGCTGGATCGGCAGCAGGCCGACCTCGCCGGTCACCGGGCCGGTGCCGGAGACCTGCGCGGTGGCGCCGGTGGCGGCGGCGAGCGCGGCGATGGTGGGGTGGCGGAACAGGTCCCGGGGGGTGAGGGTCAGGCCCGCCCGGCGGGCGCGCGAGACGACCTGGATGCTCAGGATCGAATCGCCGCCCAGCATGAAGAAGTTGTCCTCGACGCCCACCCGGTCAATGCCCAGCAGGGCGCACCAGATCTCGGCGAGGATCCGCTCGGCCTCGGTGCGCGGCGCCCGGTGCCCGGCCGTGGTGGCGGCCGTCCAGTCGGGGGCGGGCAGCCGGCGCCGGTCGACCTTCCCGTTGCGGGTCAGGGGCAGCGCGTCCAGGGTGACGAACGCGGCGGGCAGCATGTAGTCGGGCAGCACCTCGGCGAGGAAGGCGCGCAGCTCGGCCGCCGGCGGCACGCTCACCCCGGGGGCGGGCACGAGGTGGGCGACCAGGCGCTTGCGGCCGCCCTCGGCGAGGACGGTCAGCACCGCTTCGGCGACGGTGTCGTGGCGGGTCAGCGCGGCCTCGATCTCGGCCGGTTCGACGCGGAAGCCCCGGATCTTGATCTGGTCGTCGGCGCGCCCCACGAAGTGGAGTTCGCCGTCCGCGCCCCAGCGCACGATGTCGCCGGTGCGGTACATGCGGGAGCCGGCCGGGCCGAACGGGTCGGCGAGGTAGCGTTCGGCGGTCGCGCCGGGGCGGCCGCCGTAGCCGCGGGCGACTCCGGCCCCGGCGAGGTAGAGCTCTCCGGGGATGCCCGGCGGCTGCGGCTGGAGCACGTCGTCCAGCACATAGACCCGCATGTTGTCGAGCGGACGTCCGATGGGCAGCGCGGCGGGCAGCGTCTCGCCGGCGTGGAAGGCCCGCCGGGTGGCGAAGGTGGTGGTCTCGGTGGGGCCGTAGCCGTCGACGACGGTGAGGTCCGGGCAGGCGTCGAGCACCCGGCGGACCACGGCGCCCGGTACGGCCTCGCCGCCGGTCCACACCTCCCGGGCGCCGCGCAGGCACTCGGGGTCCTCCTGGGCCAGCAGGCGGAACAGTCCGGCGGTCAGCCACAGGCAGCTGACGCCCTGTTCGGTGATCGCCCGGCGCACGGTGTGGGCGTCCACCTCGGCGGGCGGGGCCAGCACCGCGCGGCCGCCGCGCAGCAGCGGCACCCACAGTTCGTAGGTGGCGGCGTCGAAGGCCTGCGGGGAGTGCACCAGGACCCGGTCGTGTGCGGCGAAGGCGCGGTCGAAGGCGAGCGCGACGACGTCGCGGTGGCGCACCGCGACGCCCTTGGGGCGCCCGGTGGAGCCGGAGGTGAACATCAGGTACAGCGCGTTGTCGGGGTGGACGGCGGGCAGCGGCGCGCCGTCCGGGGCGGGGGTGTCCGCGGCGCCGGGCGGCACGGCGGCCGATCCGTCGCCGGTGAGCAGCAGGGTGCACCCGCCGGCCGCCGCCTCCCGGGCGCTCTCCTCCCACGAGGCGTCGGTCAGGACGAGGTCCGCCGCGCTCTCCTCCAGCACCTGCCGCAGCCGCTCGCGCGGGGCCCGGCCGTCCAGCGGGACGTACACACCGCCGGTTCGGGCCAGCGCCAGCTGGGCGACGACCAGCGCGGCCGAGCGGTCCATGAGGACGGCGACCGGCCGCTCGGGCCGCACGCCGACACCGTGCAACTGACGGGCCAATGCCTCTGCCCTGTCATCGAGTTGACGGTACGTCAGGGTCAGCTCTCCGGCGTCCAGCGCGAGGGCGTCGGGGGTGCGCCGGACCTGGTCGGCGAACAGCTCGGCCACCGTGCCCTCGGGCAGTGCGGTGGCGGTGTCGTTCCACTCCTCGACGACCTGGCGGCGGTGTGCGGCGCCGAGCACCGGCAGCCGCGCGGGCGGGCGTTCGGCGTCGGCGGCCATGCCCGCCAGCAGCACCGTGAGGTACTCCCCCATCCGCTCGACGGTGGCGGCGTCGAACAGCTCCGGGTCGTAGCCCAGCCGCAGCGCCAGCTCCGCGCCCGGGTAGGCGACCAGGCTCAGCGGATAGTTGGTGGTCTCGATGCCGTCGAGGCCGCTCAGCCGCAGGCCGTGCGCGGCGGCGAGGTCCCCGCCGACCGGGTAGTTCTCGAAGACCACGATGCTGTCGAACAGGGCGACCCGCTCGGGCAGGTCGGTGTACGCCGTCAGCCGGGTGAGCGGGACGAAGTCGAAGCGCCGGTCGTCGGTCTGGATCTCCTGCACGCCGCGCAGCCAGTCCCGCAGGGTGCCGTCGGCGGGGACCGTCAGCCGGGTCGGCACGGTCGCGATGAACAGGCCGTTCATCGCCTCGACGCCGGGCAGCTCGGGCGGCCGTCCGGAGACGGTGGTGCCGAAGACGACCTCGCGCCGGCCCGTCTGGCGGGCCAGCAGCAGCGCCCAGGCGCCCTGCACCAGGGTGTTCACGGTCACGCCGGCGCTCTTGGCCACCCCGTCCAGCGCGCGGGTGGTGTCCGCGGACAGGGTGCGGCGCACCGCCGCGGTAGATTCGGCGCGATGGGTCTCGCGGGGCTCGCGGTCGTAGGGCAGCGCGGTGGGCTCGGTCAGGCCGTCGAGCCGGTCGCGCCAGTGCCGTTCGGCCTCCGCCCAGTCGCGGTCGCCCAGCCAGGCCACGTAATCGCGGAAGGGGCGGCGCACGGGCAGGGCCGCCTCGGACCCCGCCGGGTCCGCGCCGGCCGGCAGCGCGTGGCAGCGGAAGACGTCGGACAGCACCTGGAACAGGCTCCAGCCGTCGAGCACCAGGTGGTGGAAGGACCACACCACCTGCACCTCGGTATCCGACAGCCGGGCCAGCACCAGCCGCTGGAGGGGGGCGGTCTCCAGGTCGATGCCGCGCCGCCGGTCGCCGTCGAGCAGCTCCCGCAGCTGTGTGCGGCGCTCTTCGTCCGGCAGGGCGCGCCAGTCCAGGTGGGTGACGGGCAGGGCGGCCTCGCGGGCGACGACGAGCAGCGGCTCGGGCACGTCCTGCCACACCACCCGGCCGCGCAGCACCGGGGTGCGGTCGGTCACCCGCTGCCAGGCCGCGGCGAGGGCCCGGGGGTCGGGCACGCCGTCCAGCACGAAGGTCAGCTGCTGGAAGTAGGCGCGCCGGTCGCCCTGCGACAGCCCGTGGAAGAGCATGCCGGACTGGGTGGGGGTGAGCGGGTGGATGTCCTCGACCGCGGCGGCGTCCGCGCCCACCAACCGGTCCACGGTCGGCTGGTCGAGCACGGCCAGCGGGAAGTCGGAGGGGGTGCGCCCGCCGGCTCCGGGCCCGGCGCCGTGCCGGGCGATGTCGCCCAGCGCCGTGGCGAACTGCCCGGCCAGCGCGGTGACGGTCGCCTCCTGGTGGAGGTGCGCCGAGTAGAACCAGGTGAACTCCAGCGCGTCGCCGTCGAGTTGGCCGACGACCTCCAGGGCGTGCGGGCGCGCCGCGGACGGGTCGGCGTCCAGCGACAGTGCACGGTGCGGGCCGCGGTAGAGCCCGCCGCCGCCGGGCAGGCCGAACTGGCCCAGGTAGTTGAAGCTGATGCCGGCACTGGGGGTGTCCGGCAGGCCCTCCGGCCGCAGCAGATGGCGCTGGACGCCGTAGCCCAGGCCGCGGCGCGGCACGGCCCGCAGCTGCTCCTTGACCGACTTGAGCACGGTGCCCCAGTCCGCGTCCGGCGTCACGGTCAGGGCGACCGGGTAGCGGGTGGTGAACCAGCCGACCGTGCGGCTGAGGTCCACGTCGGGGAACAGCTCCTCCCGGCCGTGGCCCTCCAGGTCCACCGGGACCCGGTCCCGGCCGGTCCACGTGTGCAGCACCCGGCCCAGCGCGCTCAGCAGCACATCGTTGACCTGGGTGCGGTAGGCGCCGGGCAGGGTGTGCAGCAGGACGGCGGTGTCCTGCGGGGTCAGGCGGACGGTCACCGAGCGGGCCGAGGCGTAGGTGTTGGCGCCGTCGAGGTCGGTGGGCAGCGCCGGGTCGCAGGAGCGGGCCAGTCCGGTCCAGTACGCGGCCTCGTCCTGGAAGCCGCCGGTGGCGGCGTGCTCGGTGAGCCGGCGGGCCCAGTGCCGCAGCGGGGAGGACTTCGCCGGCAGCCCGGCGGCCCGCTCGCCGCGCGCCCCGGCGCGGTAGGCCCGGTCCAGGTCCTCCAGCAGGACGCGCCAGGAGACGCCGTCGACCACAAGATGATGAACCGTCAGGTGCAGTACGCGGGGCCGCCCGTCGCCCCGGTCGTGGAGCACGGCGCGCAGCAGGGGGCCGTGGCGCAGGTCGAACGGGCCGAGGTGCGGTGTGTCGTCGTCGGGGCCGGCGTGGTGGTGCAGCACGGCGGCGGGCGCGTCGGCGTCGATGTGCTGGAGCCGGTGGCCGTCGCTGTCGTGGGCGAAGCGTGAGCGCAGCGCGTCGTGGTGGGTGACGACCGCGCGCAGGGCGGCGTCCAGCAGCGCGGCGTCCACGTCGTCGGACAGCTCGACGGACAGCGTCTGGCCGAAGTGCCCGGCCCGCTCGGCGTCGGTCTCGAACAGCCAGTGCTGGATGGGGGTCAGGGGCGCGGTGCCGGTGGCGGCCGCCTCGGCAGGGGCGGCGGCCGGGCGCCCGGCGGCGTCCACGCACTGCGCGAGGGCGCCGACCGTCTGGTGCCGGTAGACGTCGCGGGAGGTGACGGCCAGGCCCGCCTGCCGTGCCTGGGCCACCACCTGGATGCTGAGGATCGAGTCCCCGCCCAGCGTGAAGAAGTTGTCCTCCAGGCCGACCCGCTCCACCCGCAGGACCTCGGCCCACACGGCGGCGAGCGCCCGTTCGGTGGCGGTGCGCGGCGCCACGTACGCCGTGGTGCCCGCGGCGGTCCGGTCGGGGGCCGGCAGCCGGTCGCGGTCCAGTTTGCCGTTGGGGTTGAGGGGCAGCGCCGGCAGGACGACGACCGACGAGGGCACCATGTAGTCGGGCACACTGCGGCCCAGTTCGCGGCGCAGCGCGCCCGGGTCCGGCTCCGCCCCGGGCGCCGGCACGACATAGCCGATCAGGCGCTTGTGACCGTCGCTCTCCCGGGTGGCGGCGGCCGCCTGGGCCACCCCGGCACAGCGCAGCAGCGCCTCCTCCACCTCACCCAGCTCGATCCGGAAGCCGCGCACCTTGACCTGCTGGTCGACCCGGCCGACGTACTCCAGCTCGCCCCCGGCGGTCCACCGCACCAGGTCGCCTGTGCGGTACATCCGGCTGCCCGGCCCGGCGAAGGGGTCGGCGACGAACCGGGTGGCGGTCAGGCCGGGCCGCCGCAGGTAGCCCCGCGCGAGGCCGCCGCCGCCGAGGTACAACTCACCCGTCACGCCCGGGGGTTGCGGCCGCAGCATGGCGTCCAGGACGTAGGCGCGGGTCCGGGCGACCGGCCGGCCGATCGGCGGGGCCTGCTCGGGGGTGCCGTCGCCGGCGAACCACGCGGTGGCGTACACGGTGGCCTCGGTCGGGCCGTAGATGTTGGCGACCCGGCAGGACGGCATGGTGCGGCGCAGGTCGCGCACGGTCTGTGCGGGCAGCGCCTCGCCGGCCAGCACCACCGTGTCGGCCTGGACGGGCGCGGCATCCGTGGTGAGCATCCGGGAGACCACCGAGGGCACCCCGCTGATGAGCCCGGCCTGCCGCGGGGCGCCGTCCGCCCGGTCGGCGAGGGCCGGCAGGTCGGCCACCACCTCGATGCTGCCGCCGGACAGCAGCGGGCACAGCAGCTCGAAGACGGAGACATCGAAGTTGAGCGAGGTGGAGGCCACCACATGGGTCAGCTGCTGCCGCCCGAACTGCTCCCCCGCCCACACCGCCAGGTCGGCCACGCTGGCGTGCGAGACCACCACGCCCTTGGGCCGGCCCGTCGAGCCCGACGTGTAGATGACGTAGGCCGGGTGGCGGGGGTCGAGCGGCCGCGCCCGGTCGTCGTCGGTGAGGTCGTGCTCCGGGTGGCTCGGCAGCGCGGCCAGCGTCTCCGGGTCGTCCAGCACCAGCCGCTCGGTGCCTTCGGGCAGGCAGCCGGCCGTGTCACGGGTGGTCAGGACGGTGGCCGGCGCGGCGTCGGCGAGCATGAAGCGGATGCGCTCGGCCGGGTAGCCGGGGTCCACGGGCAGATAGCCGGCGCCCGCCTTGAGCACCGCCCACAGGACCGCGACCAGGTCGGCCGAGCGCGGCAGCGCCAGCGCCACCAGGGACTCCGGGCCCACCCCGCGGTCGATCAGCAGCCGGGCCAGCCGGTTGGCGCGGCGGTTGATCTCGTCGTAGGTGAGCTGGGTGCCGCCGCAGACCACGGCGGTCCGGTCGGGGGTGCGCAGGGTCTGCGCCTCGAAGACCGCGGGCAGCGTCGTCGGGGCGGCCTCCTCGTGCTGCGGGGTGTTCCAGGCGTCGAGCATGGTGCGCCGCTCGTCGTCGGTCAGCAGCGGGAGTTCGGCCACGGTCCGGTGCGGGCCGTCCGCCATGCCCTCCAGCAGGAGGTGCAGATGGCGGCTCATCCGGGCCACGGTCGCGGCGTCGAACAGGTCGGTGTTGTACTCGACGGTCAGCCCGAAGGAGCCGTCGGCGCGCGGCAGGAACTCCAGCACCAGGTCGAACCGTGCGGCCGGACGCGGCAGCGGATGCTCCTCGATCCGGATGCCGCCGGCCTCCCGCGGGTGCACCATGGCGGTCTGCTGGACGACCAGGACCTGCACCAGCGGGGTGCGGCTGGGGTCGCGCGGCGGGGCCAGCTCCTCGACGACCCGGGCGAACGGCACGCCGTCATGGCTGAAGGCGTCCATCAGCGTCGCCCGCACGGTGTCCAGGAACCGGTCGACGGTCGCCGTGCCGTCGACCTCGCTCCGCAGGACCACGGTGTTGACGAAGAAGCCCGCCACGTCCTCGAGTTCGCGGCGGTGGCGCCCGTTGGTGACGGTGCCGAACGCGATGTCCCGCTGACCGGAGTAGCGGGAGAACAGCACCGCGGCCGCGCCGGAGAACAGGGTGAAGGGGGTGGTGCCCTTGGCGCGGGCGAGTCTGCCCAGCCGCGCCACCAGGTCGGCGGGCAGCTCGTGGCGGTGGGCCGCGCCGGCCGTGCTGCGCACCGGCGGCCGGGGCCGGTCCGTGGGCAGGTCCAGCTGCGGGGTCCCGGACAGGTGCCGCTTCCAGTACGCGAGGTCCTCGGCGTGCCCGGACGGCGCCGGACGGTCACGCTCCCAGACCGCGAAGTCCGGGTACTGCAGGGCCGGTTGCGGCAGCCCGTCCGGCTCCCCGGTGACCTCGGCGGCGTACAGCGCGGCCAGTTCGCGCACCAGGATGCCGACCGACCAGCCGTCCGTGACGAGGTGGTGCTGGGCCAGCAGCAGCAGCTGCTCGTCGTCGGCGCACCGGATCAGCAGCGCGCGGGTCAGCGGGCCCTCGCCCAGGTCGAAGCGGCGCTCCAGCTCCTCGGTCAGCAGGCGCTCGGTCTCCGCCTCGTGCCGGTCGGCGGGCAGCGGGCGCAGGTCGACGGTGCGCAGCGGCAGCGCGGCGGTGTCGTCGATCCGCTGCACGCCGCGTCCGTCGACCGTGGTGAAGGTGGTGCGCAGCGCGTCGTGGCGGGCGGCGAGCCGGTCCAGGGCGCGGCCGAGCGCGGCGTGGTCCAGCCGGCCGCGCAGCCGCACCCCGACACCGGTGTTGTACTCGGCGGAGCCGGCGGTGAGGTCGTCGAGGAACCACAGCCGCTGCTGGGCGGCGGACAGCGGCAGCGGCCGCTCGCGCGGGGCCGGCGGGATCGGCGTCGCGGGGTCGTCGGCGGCCGCCCCGTCGAGCAGTGCGGCCACGTCGGCGACCGTCCGGGCGGTGAACAGGTCCCGCACGGTCAGCCGGACCCCGCGCTCCTCGCGGATCCGGGAGAGGACCCGCACGGCGAGGACGGAGTCGCCGCCGAGCGCGAAGAAGTCGTCCTCGGCGCCGACGGGCCGCACGTCCAGCACGTCCGACCAGATGCCGGCCACGGTCCGCTCGGCGGGGGTACGGGGCGCGAGGTGGCCGGCGGTGCGCTCCGGGCCGGGCGCGGGCAGGGCCTGCCGGTCGATCTTGTGGCTGGCGGTGAGCGGGAACGCCGCCAGGACCACGACGGCGGACGGCACCATGTGCGCCGGCAGGCTGCGGGAGACCGCCGTGCGCAAGGTGGTGGTCTGCGGGGGCCGGGCGGGGTCCGCCGGTGTCACATAGGCGACCAGCCGCTGCCGGCCGGGCTCGTCCTCGCGCACCAGGACGACCGCCTCGGCAACATCGGCATGGGCCGCCAACACCGCCTCGATCTCGCCGAGTTCGACCCGGAAGCCGCGGATCTTGACCTGCCGGTCGAGCCGCCCGAGGAACTCCAGCTCGCCGTCGGCGTTCCAGCGCGCCAGGTCGCCGGTGCGGTAGAGCCTGCTGCCGGACGGCCCGTACGGGTCGGCCACGAAGCGCGCGGCGGTCAGGCCCGGGCGGTTGAGGTAGCCGCGGGCCACCCCGTCGCCGCCCACGTACAGCTCGCCGCTGGCGCCCTCCGCCACCGGGCGCATCGCCGCGTCGAGCACCCGCAGCCGGGTGTACGGCAGCGGCCCGCCGATGGTGGGGGTGCCGCCGCCGACGGCCAGGGGCCCGGTCCAGGAGGCGACGACCGTGGCCTCGGTGGGCCCGTAGGAGTTGACCATCCGGCGGCCGGCGGCCCAGCGGTCGACCAGGTCGGCCGGGCAGGCCTCGGCCCCCACGATCAGGGTCCGCAGATCGGGCAGGCCGCGGTCGCCGGCCGGGGCGGGCAGCGTGGCGAGCGCGGCGGGCGGGATGAGGGCGTGGGTGATGCGGTGCGCGGTCAGGACATCGGTGAGTTCGTCGCCCAGCCACGGGCCGTCCGGCGGCACCACGAGGGTGGCGCCGGACAGCAGGGAGACGCACAGCTCCAGGACGGCGGCGTCGAAGCTCGGGGAGGAGAACTGCAGGACGCGGTCCCCGGGTTCCACGGCGTAGCGGTCGGCCGCGGCCGCCGCGAAGCCGGCCAGCCCGGTGTGGGTGACCGTCACCCCCTTGGGGACGCCGGTCGACCCCGAGGTGAAGATGACGTACGCCGGGTGCCCGGTGTGCAGCGGCGCGCACCGGTCCGCGTCCTGCGGATTGTGCTCGGGGCCGCCGGCGGGCCGGGTGTCGGCCACCTCGTCGAGGACCACGGCGGGCGCCGCGTCGGCGAGCATCATCGCCCGGCGTTCGGCGGGGTAGGCCGGGTCGACGGGCAGGAACGCGGCGCCCGCCTTGGCCACGGCCAGTTCCGCCACGATCAGTTCGACCGAGCGGGGCAGCACCAGCGCCACCGTGCGCTCGGGCCCCGCCCCGCGGGCGATCAGGTCGTGCGCGAGGCGGTTGGCCCAGGTGTCGAGTGCGCGGTAGGACCAGGTCCGCCGCCCGTCCGTGACGGCGGGTGCCTCCGGGGTGCGTGCCACCCATGCGGCGAACAGGTCGCCGAGCGAGCACGGGGGCACCGGACGGACGCCGCCGGACCCGCGGACCGGCGATGCGGTCCGGGTCTGCGCCGAGGCGGACGCGGGTGCGGGGTTCTCGTGCGGGTCCGTCATGGAGGTCAGTCCTTCGAAACGGGGACGGGCAGGACAGCAGGACGTGCGGCCCGGGGCGAGCGGTCCGGGGCGGGGCAGGGCAGAGGTCCGGTCGGGCCGGGCGCGATGGAGCGGGGAGGCGCGCGGGCCGCCGGGGGCGGTGCCGGGGTCAGGCGGTGCCGGTGCGGCGGGCGGTGCGCCCGGAGATCTGCAGCCGGTCGATCGCCCCGGTCTCCGGATCCCGCACGAAGGTTCCGCCGGGGACCCGGCGGCCGTTCGAGGGGTCCACCAGATCGCAGCTCAGATCCGCGTAGCAGACCAGCGGCGCCGGGGTGTCGCCGTTCACGGACAGCGCCAGGGAACCCGCCGCGTCGGCCGTGACGCGGTACTCGACGGTGCCGTTGTGATAGGTCCCGGCGCACTGGGGAAGTGCGAGGGGACGGCCGGGCTCCCGCGGGGCCGGAGCCGCGGGGACACCCCTGCCGATGATCTCGGCGAGGTCGTCGGCGAGCGCCTGCCACAGGGCGGTGCCGCTGTTGGCGTTGCTGGTGAAGGCGACCACGGTGCCGCTCTCGGGTTCGGCCCGCAGATGGCAGGAGGTGCCCTGGGCGTTGCCGTCGTGGCCGCACCACTGCGCGGTGCCCTGCTGGAAGAGGCCGAGGCCCAGGCCCCAGGCGTCCGCCAGCACTCCCGGTACGGCGCCGGGAACGGGGCGGCGCATCTCCTCGGCGGCGTCGTGCGGCAGCACCGCGCGGGGGCCCTGCCCGATCAGGTCCCGGCCCAGGGCGACCAGGTCGAGCGCGCTCGCCAGCAGGGCACCCGCGGGGGCCTCCACCGGCGCCAGGGTCTGTTGCACCGCCCGCACCCGGCCCGAGAGCGCGTTGGCGGAGTGGCCGCTGGCCACCGGCCGGGCCGGCGCCGGGTCGCCGAGGAAGGCGGGGGCGGTGCCCAGGGGTTCGAGCAGGAAGGCGCGCACCGCCTCCTGCCAGGTCATGCCCGTCACCGATTCGATCAGCCGGCCGGCGGCTATGAACCCGGCGTTGGAGTAGGAGAAGCCGGCCCCGGGCGCGCAGACGGCATCGCGTTCGGCGCAGTGCGCGGACAGGTAGCGCGACGGCGTCAGGGTCGCCACGTGGTCCGAGTCGGGCCCGGTGGGGAGCCCCGCGGTGTGGCTGAGCAGCTGGCGCACGGTCGCCCGCGAGGTGCGCAGCTCGGGCACGTACGTGGCGACCCGGTCGGTCAGCGCGAGGTCGCCGTCGGCGGCGAGCAGCATGACCACCGCGGCGGTGGCGCACTTGGTGACGGAGCCCAGCGGCACCGCGGTGTCCGCGGTGAACGGCCGGCCCGTGGTGACGTCCGCCTCGCCGGTGTGGACGGAGTACGTGACCCCGTCGGTGTGCACGGCGAGTTGCGCCCCGGGGACCTGGTGGGCGCGGGCGAGCGTGTGCAGGCGTTCCTGTAAGAGGGGACGTATCTCCGTCTGCTGCCGGCTGACGACCGGAGCGCTCGTGACATACGGCATGAGAAAACTACTCCCGGATCTCGAGACTCGCGAGGCATGGATGTGCCGGCTCACGGTGAACCGGCCGTGGTCGCGGCGTCGGCGCACCGACCTCCGGACCTGTTCGCCGAGGCGTGCTCGGCGACTCAACTCCTCACGCGCTGACGGCCGTTGGCCGGGCGCGCTCGCCTGGGGACGGCGCTAGGCCCTCCGCACCTCCAGCGGCAGTCGGCGCACGCTGACGATGACGGCGGGGTTTTGGATCTCGACCTCGCCGCGGTGGGCCACGGCGATATCAGGGAAACGTTCCAGCACCAACCGGAGCGCGATCCGGGCCTCCAGCCTGGCCAGCGGGGCACCGAAACAGAAGTGGATGCCGTGGCCGAAGGTCAGATGGGGGTTGGGGCTGCGGGTCACGTCGAAGTGGTCGGGGTGGGCGAACCGGGACGGATCGCGGTTGGCGGCGGCCAGGTTGGCCATCACCACCGACCCGGCGGGGATGATCTGCCCCCCGAGCGTGACCTCACGGGTGGTGCGGCGGCCGAGTTCGGGGAAGGGCGGCAGCCAGCGCAGCACCTCTTCGAGGGTGTCCGGCAGCCGTCCGGGCTCGGCGCGCAGCAGCGCGGCCTCGTCGGGGTACTGGTCGAGGCTGAGCACGGCGTTGCCCAGCAGGGCGGTGGTGGTGATGTGCCCGGCGACCAGCAGCAGGGCCACGAAGCCGACGATCTCCTGGTCCTCCAGGCGCATGCCGTCCACCTCGGCCTGCACCAGCTTGCCGGTGAGCCCCTCGCCCGGGTTCTTCCGGTGGTGGCGGATGTGGTCGAGGATGTAGCCGTTCATCTCGCGGACGGTGGGCGCGATGGACTCCAGCGCGCGCTCGATGTCCGCCATGTCGAGCGAGTCGCCGATCTCGTCCCCGCCGAAGAGGGTGGCCGCCCACTCCTGGAACAGCGCCCGGTCGCCGGCCGGGATGCCCAGGAGTTCGGCGATGACGATGATGGGCAGCGGGTAGGCCAGCGCGTCGACCATGTCGAAGCGGTCGCGGTCCTCGACGGCGTCGAGCAGCTCCGTGGTGATGGCGTGGATCCGCGGTTCGAGTGCGGCCACGACGCGCGGGGTGAAGGCCTGGCTGACCAGGGTGCGCAGCTTGCGGTGCTCCGGCGGGTCCATGCCGACGAAGTTGCCCTGGCGGAAGGTCTCGAAGTCCGCCTGGGTGGGGGCCAGTCCGGAGAAGTCCGAGGAGTACGCGGCCGGGTCGGCGAGCACGGCGGCCACGCTCTCGTGGTCGAGCACCTGCCATAACTTCTGCGGCTCGTCGTAGCGGACGGGCCCGGCCTGCCGTGCGGTGCGCCACCCCTCGACGAGCCCGTCGAAGGCGAAGGGCGCCTGTATCAGTTCGTTGCTGGTCACCGGTTCTCCCTGGAGAGCGGATCCGGGAGGATGCGCTCCTCGCCGGCAATGGTGCACAGGACCGGTAGGCGGTCCGGTGCCCCGGAACAATGGTTCACCCAATGGCACAACGGACTCACGTCGCCGCCTTTTCCTGACCTTGGTTGGTTTTCTTGCGTTGTTTTCCGGTGCAGGCGAAATCGCCGCCCGGAACTCCGTGCCTACCGCGCTCGCGGTGTCGCGGTCACCCCGGGGGACAAGGCACCCGAAGTGCTGCGACGGCACGGCCGCTGAAGGGGACGCACGGACGTGCACACCGGCTCACGGCATGCCGAAGCGGCCGAATGCCGGGTCCCCCCACGGGGCGACAGCACAGGGCACCGCGGGCACCTTCCGGATCAGCACGGACGAGAGTGGCACCGGGCACCACGGCACTGCGCGCGGCACGGGCGGGACCCCGGTGCCGCCGCGGCATACGGCGGACGGCGGCGCGAGGACCGCCGCGGCGGCCGGCCGGATCCCCATCCGGGCCGTGCTGCCGACCGTTCACGGACGACGGGCGGTCCGATACGGCACCGGCCCGGCCCTGGTATCCCCCGGCGCGTCCCGCCGCGGAAATACCGTCGCTTTCACCTGCCCACTCGGTGAACAAGTCCGCGAGAACCCTCCCTCGCCCTCCCGCACTGCACGGACAAACGGTAGCAACCGCACAGTTGACCTTCCCGATATCACTGATCCCCCACCGAAGACCCTTCGCACCTGACACGAATGAGACTTCCCCGCCCGAGCAAAAGTGGCTGATCCACGACTTCAGCCACCGCTGCCGAAAAAGAGAACGAGAGAAGAGTACGCATTACTGGCAGGTATCGCTTGCTGTTGTCAGTGATTCGTACCCCTGGAAGCTTTCGCGCCAGTTCGGCGTGGCCACAGTCTTCACTCCCAGTCATACGATAGCAACCCCCCAAGGCTTCACTGAGCGTAATTTTGAACCCCAATTGCCTTAACGCGGGAGTGCGTTGCATGGGACCCCTGTTACTCGTGGGGCCAGTGATTCGACTTTCCGTTCGATCTTGCTGCGGCGAATCGGAGGTCACCGCACACGGAAAGCCGCAAAACCTCTCCCGGTACGCCCATTGGGACCGCGGGGGCGGCGCCCCCACCGCGCCGGCAACCGGGCTGCCCAGGGCTCAAATTTTGCTGACGGAACGTCAATTTACCGTGCACCGGCCTGACTTGTTCACACCCCTCGACAGAGACGCGGATGCCGTGGCACCACCGGCCCGCGTTCCACCGGCGCCCGGCGGGCCCGACACGTTCACGGTGTCGACCCGACCCGACGCAGCGGCTCTCGATCGGCCAGGGAGAGTCTCCGTGCGGTGTCCGACTTTCGACGGTCGCATGTTTGGCTGGAATTGACGCCTCGTGGCCGATGCACGCACCTCGTTAATTAACCCTGCGTCAAAGAGCTGGCGAAAGAACGGCCATGAGCCCGGGCCGGAATCGCGCCCACCCGCCCCGGCGACTTCTCGCCCCCGCCCACCCGGTTCGGACGGGCACGGCTTCTTCCGGCCCGCCCGCACAGCACACCCGCATATGCAGACGCGAAGCGGCGCCCTGCACGGGCCGACGCGGCGCCGCGCTGATCGAGAACAGCGCCATAACGAACCAATGAGGAGGGAATCGGGAGCAGTTGGGAGACCGCGACCGGGAGGCACGACCGGCGGACAGGCGCGAATCGGGCAGCTCTCGCATATCGAGGCCGAAAATGACGTACATGTGTGCGACTGAGGCATGCCGCGCGATATCCTGACCGTGATGCAGCACGTGGGGACGAGGCCAGGAAGGAAGGGCACCCCCACCGCACGAAGGCGCTGACGGCGCGACGTGCGAGGGAGCCGGCCGAGGTCCTCCGCGTGTGCGTCAGGGGCCGAGGTGCCCCGGGCGGTCCGCCGGACGAGGACCTGCGACGGCGGCACGACCGCCGGCTGAGGCGTCTCGTACCGGAGGTTCACCCGCGCCCGGCCGCACGCGCTTCCGCAGCCGGGCCGCCGCCCGCTCCTCGCCCTCCCTGCTTTCCTCATCCACCTGGACACCTCGGCCGGTTCCGGCCGGGGTCACGACGACAACAGAAGAGTTCATGAGACGAATACCCGGAACGCGCACCGCCACCATGGGCGTGTGCGCCTCCCTCGCTTCGTTCGCCGTGGCCGCTCCGGCGGCCGCGGTCCCCGACCGTGCCGAGCGCACCACCGCCTCCGCCACCCGGAGCGCCGCACCGGCGCCGTCGAATTCCCCCTCGCCCTCGGCCGGACCGACCCCGCCGCCCCCGTCGGGCGCACCGGTGCGGCCCTCCAAGGGCGTGACGCGGGAGGAGATCCGCAAGGCCGAGGAGATCGAGCGGTACTGGACGCCCGAGCGCATCCGCAGCGCCGTCCCCGTCGAGGCCCCGGAGACCGGCGGATCGGCCCCGGGCGCGCAGCGCTCTCCGGTGGCGCGCGGCAAGGCGTCGTTGCGGGAGCCGAGCCATGAGGTCGGCGCGGGCATCCCCACGGTCGGTGTTTTCCTGATCCGCAACGACGACGGATCGCCGACCCCCAACCAGTTCTGCACCGCCGACTCGGTGACCTCGCCGACCAGGAGTCTGGTCATCACGGCGGCGCACTGCCTCAAGGGCAGCCGGTCCGCCAGCAAGGTCGCCTTCGTCCCCGGCTACCGCGCGGGTGCCTCGTCGGCCGGCCAGGCCGGGGAGACCCCGTACGGGATTTTCCCGATGGTGGCGGGCAAGGTCTGGATCGACGGGCGTTATCTCGCGCCCACCCCCGACGACGATGTGGACTTCGCCTTCCTGCGGGTCGGGCCGAATGCGAGCGGCCAGCTCCTGGAGGACGCCACCGGCACCGGCAACACGCTGACCACCTCCACGTCCGCGAACCTCGCGCGCAAGAACGTGACGCTCATCGGCTACCCCGGGGGCCAGAAGACGCCGCTGCAGTGCACCAATGACACCAGCGCCGTGCTGAACCGGTTCATGGAGATCAAGTGCGACCGGTTCCGTACGGGCGTCAGCGGCGGCCCGTTCCTGGACCACTTCGACGGCAGCCGCGGCAATCTGGTCGGTGTGATCGGCGGGTGGCACACCGGTGGCCTCTCCGACGACATCTCCTACTCCTCGCAGTTCGACGACGACGCCGTCCGGCTCTACCAGCAGGCGGTCGCCGACGCGGAGCCGGACGAGCCCAACCTGCTGGGCAGCGGCGGCACCTGGCAGCACGCCACCGTCATGACGTCCGGCAGCTTCCACACCGCCTCGGTGCGCGACCACGTCGGCGACCTGGTCGTGCGCTGGTCCGACGGTGAGGTCTCGCTCTACCCGGGCAGCGGCACGTACGGGTTCCGCAAGGACGTCCAGCTCGCCAAGAAGAGCAAGGAGTGGCAGCAGGCGCAGGTCGTCACCGCCGGCGACTTCACCGGCGACGGCACCGACGACCTGATCGTCCGCTGGGCCAACGGCAAGCTGACCCTCTACAAGGACGTCAACGAGACCCGCAAGCTCACCGGCGGGATCACCCTGCGCGGCCCCAACTCCACCTGGACGCACGCCACCCGGATCACGGCCGGCCGCTTCGGCGGCGCCGACGGCCGCAGGAACGACCTGGTGGTGCGCTGGGCCGGTGGCGGGGTGAGCCTCTACCCCGACGTCGACGCCGCCGGCATCCACGCCGAGAAGCAACTCGCCAAGAGCAACACGACCTGGACCCACGCCACGGACATCGGCGCCGGCGACTTCACCAACTCCTCGGGAAACCAGGATCTGTTCGTCCGCTGGAGCGACGGTGAGGTCACCGTCTACGAGGACCCCGCGGCCGCCGGACTGAAGAAGGAGCACCAGCTCCGCCCCGCGAAGTCCGCCTGGCGCAACGGCCTGCTGACCACGACCGGCGCGTTCGGCGGCGGCTCCCGGCAGGACGACCTGATCGCCCTGTGGCCCAAGGGCAAGCTGAGCCTGTACGCCGACACCACCGACGGCTCCCTGGGCCGGGAGCGCACGCTGGTGTCGCCGGCCGGCTGACCGGCCCGGCAGAAGTGCCGCGGCGCCGGCCGGGAGGTCCTGGCCGGCGCCGTGCCGTGCGGTCGGCGGGCCGGTGGGACCCGTCAGCCGGTCAGTTCGGCGCCGGGACGGTCGGGTGCGCCGTCCCCGGCGGGCACGGGGGCGGCGCCCGCCACGATCCGGGCGGCCTCCCGCGGGGAGGGCGCGGGCGTGCGCGCGGCGAGCGGAAGAGGGGCGGGGGCCGGGTGCTGGTCGCCGAGGAAGACCCGGCTCACCACGCGCTCGGCGGCGTGCCCGTCGTCCCACATGCAGAAGCGCGCGCGGAACGCGGCGCGCAGCTCGGCTGCCGCCTGGTCGTCCCAGCGGCCGCTGCGGAACGCCTCGATCAGCTCGTCCTCGTCGGTGGCGATCGCCCCCGGGGTGTCGCCGGGCTCGCCGGAGAGCAGGTCGAAGGTGACGCCGCGGGAGCGGACGTAGGTCTCCCAGTCGTCCGCGTAGGTGACGATCGGCCGGTCGAGGTTGGCGTAGTCGAACATGATCGACGAGTAGTCCGTGACCAGGGCGTCCGCGGCGAGGCACAGCTCCTCGACCGAGGGGTGCCGGGAGACGTCGATCAGCGCCCCGCGCTCCTGGAGTTCCTGGAGGTGCGGGTCCTGGCCGTAGAAGTAGTGGGTCCGCACCAGGAGGACGAACTCCGGGCCGAGTTCCCTGGTGATCTTCTCCAGGTCGAGTTGCGGCACATAGCCGACCTGGTAGTCACGCACGGTCGG
Organism: Streptomyces kronopolitis; assembly: GCF_014646275.1. Classification (GTDB taxonomy): domain Bacteria; phylum Actinomycetota; class Actinomycetes; order Streptomycetales; family Streptomycetaceae; genus Streptomyces; species Streptomyces kronopolitis. The sequence continues at coordinate 215,857 of NZ_BMND01000001.1, read as the reverse complement.
GGCGTAGAGGACCGCCGTGGCGCCGGGTGCGATGCCCAGGCGGGCGCGGATGTCGAGGACGTCCCGGGCGCCGGTCCGGAAGAACACGTCGTTGCGGGGATAGCCGGCGTCGACGGACTCGAAGTCGCAGGGGTAGACCCGCTCCCACTGCTCGGTGGTGTGCTGGTTGGCGGAGAGCGACAGGTCCCAGCGGTCGGCGCGGGCCAGCAGCTTGCGCATGCTCATGCCCTTCGCGGCGGCCGGGTACTGCTGCTGGTCGATTCCCATCCGCTTGAGCGGAGTGCCGTGGTGGGTCTGGAGATGGATCTGCCCCGGGCGTTTGACCACGCCGTCCGCGAAATTGACGTTGTTGACGAAGTACGTCGCGCGCGCCATCACCTCCCAGTAGCGCGGCGAATTGACGACGACATGGTCCATGCCGTCCGGCACGGTGTCCGCGAGGTCCTCGCGCACCACCCATACGCCGTGGAGGTGGGGCGCCAGCTCCTTCGCCTTCTCGTGGACGGCCAGCGGATTGCAGGACGGGGTGCGATTCCAGTAGGCGCTGAAGACGGCCAGGTGCGGGTCGAGCGGGCGCTTGAGCTGCTTGCGGTAATAGCTGCCGGACGCCCGCTTGCTCAGTGCGCCGCGTGCCGCGCGCAGCCGCTCCTGCCCGTTCTTCCGCGTGCGGCTCATCAGCTCCCCAGCCTGAAAGAGGCGGTACGAGCCGCGTTCCAGTGCCTGGAACTGACGGGCGTCGACCTCCGCGGGCGGGGTGAATCCGGCGGGCTTGTGGCGCCGGTACATCTCCGCGGCACGGCGGAAGAACTCCGGCCGGTCCTGGACGAGGACGCGGCTCTCGCGGGCGCCGGTGAACAGGAAATGGCTGATCATCCGCTCGAAGAACAGCGGCCGCAGCGCGGCGAGGTCGGGCCGGCCGTCGAGGAATGCGAAGAGCCGCTGGTACTGCTCGAATATCGTGAAGTGCTTCCGGCCGGGCGTCTTCATGGAATTGCCGTGGCGGCGCTGGCGGTAGTCCACGCAGGCGTGGTCCAGACACAGGGCGCGCTCGGCGGTGAGCATGGTGGTGTAGACCATGAGGGCGTCCTCGTAGAGCCCGTCGGTGTACCGGAATCCGTTGTCGACGAAGAAGCAGCGGCGGAATGCCCGGTTCCACACGACGGCGAACATCTGGAAGAACTCGGTGCGCTCGGCGGGCCGGAACACCTCCGACCCGGCCCCGGCGAGGAGTTCGCGGGCGGCGCTGGGCTGGACGGCGTGCCACCAGTAGCTACGTACATGGTCGAAGAGCAGCAGGTCCGGGTCGGCGGCGCCGGCCAGGCGGTCGGCCATCGCCCGCAGCGCGCCCGTGGTGAGGGTGTCATCGCTGTCGAGGAACAGCAGGTAGTCCCCGCTCGCCCGGTCCACGCCGGTGTTGCGGGCCGCGCCGATGCCGCGGTTCTCCTCGTGGCGCACGGTCAGCACCCGCGGGTCGCGGGCCGCGTACTCCGCCAGGATGCCGCCGCTGCCGTCCAGCGAGCAGTCGTCGACCGCGATGACCTCGAAATCGGTGAAGTCCTGCGCCAGCAACGAGTTCAGACACTCGCGAAGGTAGCCCTGCACGTTGTACACGGGGACGACGATGCTGAAGCGCGGGGCGGATCTGAGGCCCGTTTCGGGCATGGCGGGGTTACTCCTAGAACGCGGTCGGCCGCACGACGCGGGCCGGAATTCCTGGTTGACTGTGGGTGTGACAAGCGAAAGGACCCCCGGGTTGCACACGTCCCGGGCGCACCTTCTGTTGTGTCCATCACACCCGGATCGCCCGCACGGCACCGCCGGCGGCTCCCCGCGACGTGCCGCGACGCCGAGCGCCGAGCGCCGGTGACGTATTTCACGGCGCACAAATGAACGTGCCCCGCACGTCGCGCGTCCCTCCATATACACCTTTATGTGCCAGGAATGCCGATGAATCCTCCCGCGGACCGGCTTGCGAGTGCCGCTTTCGCGAGCGGTTTTCCGGGAGGCGAAAACCCGGAAGGACGGACTGCGCGTGTCGCTTTCCCTCGCCCTTGCTGCCGGCGTCCTCGGCAGCGTGCTGATCGCCGTATGGAGCACGCTGGCCGATCGCCCCCGCCGAATCGCCCACCGCGTGGTGGCATCTCTCGGGTGGCTGTGGGTCGCCTGCGTCATCGGGCTCACCTTCGGCACCCGGTCCGGCGGCGGCAAGGCGGTGAATATGGCGCTGCTCGATCTGGGCAATCCCGCGGACCTCGTCGATTTCCTGCTGAACATGGCGATGTTCGCGCCCGGTGGCATTCTGCTCGGCGTGCTGCGCACGGGTCTGTGGCAGGCCGGTGCGCTCGTCTTTCTCGGTTCCCTCGCCATCGAGGTCACGCAGTATCTGACCGCGTCCGGCCGCACGGCCGATCTCAACGACCTTCTCTCCAATACCGCGGGCGGCATAGCCGGATATGTGTGTGCGGCGGCCGTCGGAAAGGTCACGCACGAAATAGGGCGGCGGCACCGCTATGCGCATGAGGTCGAGCGGCTTTCCCGCCTGTAGCGCACGACCGGGCGGGAGTGCGGGCGCGTCGCGGCCGCCGGGCTCCCGGGCGATTCCGGGCTCCGGTCCGGCATCGTCGACGGGTCGGCCGCGTCCCGCGGAGCGCGCCCCGTACGCTTCCCCCGTCGAGGCGGCGTGCGGGAGAGGAGCGGACTGCGGTGCGCGTACTGCTGGGCATCGCCGGTGCGGTGATCGTGCTCGGGATCTTCTCCTCGGTGCTGCACGCGCTGGTGATTCCGCGGCCGACCCGGCACGGCTTCAGCCGCACCGTCCAGCGGCTGGTGCAGTGGCCGTTCCGGCTGCTCGCCGACCGGCTGCCGAGCGTCGAGGCCAAGGACCGGGTGCTCACTCCCATGGCGCCGCTGGCCATCGTCGCCACCCTGATCAGCTGGCTGGTGGCGTTCCTCGCCGGCTATGCGCTGCTGGAGGCGGCGGTGAGCCGGCTAGGTCCCCGGGAGGCGCTGATCGAGGCCGGTTCCTCGCTCTTCACGCTCGGCTTCGCCAGCGGGAACCGCGTGACGCTGAACGTCATCGACTTCTGCGCCGCCGCCACCGGACCCATCGTGATCGGCCTTCAGGTCGGCTATCTGCCCACGCTCTACGCCGCCTATCAGCGCAGGGAGACCGAGGTCACGCTGTTGCAGGCGCGGACCGGGAGCCCGCCGTGGGGGCCGGAGATCCTCGCCCGCTACGCGCAGGTCGACCTGCTGGACCGCCTCACCGAGCTCTTCCGGAACTGGGAGCGCTGGAGCGCCGATGTGAGCGAGAGTCACACCACCTACCCGATCCTGATCCACTTCCGCTCCCCGAAGGTGTCCCGCAACTGGCTGATCGCCCTGCTGGCCGTCATGGACGCCGCGGCCCTGCAGTTGGCGTTCAATCCCTCCCTGCCGCAGGCCGAGGTGCGGATGGCGCTGCGGGCGGGCTTTGTGTGCCTGCGCGAGATCGCCGACACCGAGGGCATCCCCTACGACCGCGATCCCCTCCCGGACGATCCGCTGCGGCTGGACTACGAGGACTTCCTGCGGGGCGTGGAGCGGATGCGGGCCCAGGGCTACCCCATGGAGCGCACGCCGCCGGAGGCCTGGCCGCACTTCCGTGGCTGGCGGGTCAACTACGAGCCGCTGGTGCACCGGCTGGCGCGGGACATCGAGGCGGTGCCGGCGCCGTGGTCCGGAACGCGTCGCACGGCGACGGACACCTACGCCCCGCACACCCCGGTCGACCGCCGCCCCGTCGGATAGCGCGGCGCGGCCTCAGCAGCGCGGCCTCAGTCGCGGGGCAGCAGCGAACCGAGCGGTCCGAGATCGAGATTGAGGTCCTCCAGCCGCAGTCCGTGCTGGTCGCACAGCTCGGCCATCCGCGCTTCGAGGTGCATCAGGGTCTCCCCGATCCGCTCCACCTGCGCGTCGCTCAGGTCGCCCTGTTCCACCCGGCGGATCGCCTGACGCTCCATCAGCTGACGGAGAAGTTCGACGACGGTGAGCACCAGCGAGGCCAGATCGCGGCCCATCTGGTCCCGGTCGATGTCGAACCGGCCGCAGGCGCGGTCGGCTCCGCCGGGAACGCGGTCCGTGCCGTGGGGGCCGAGGTCCGTCCGCCCGCTCACAGCGGACCCCCGTCCGCCCACGGCGCGGGCATCCGCTCGCTGACCGACGACAGCAGCGCGTGCAGCGAGAGCCGCACCAAAGGCACATCCGCGATGGCGATGACCAGGTCGCCGCTCACCACGACCCCGGTGGACAGCAGACGGTCCAGCAGGTCGACGAGCGGGACGCCGAGGGGGCCCGAGAGCGGACCGGGCGTCTCCCAGGGCACGGGCTCGTGCGGGGACACGCTCACACCTCCCCGACGAAGGAGTACGGCACCCAGGGTCCGGACAGCTCGATCTCGGCTCCGGTCCGGGCCCGCCAGGCCGCGGCCTCGGCCGCCAGGTCCCCCGCGCGCTCATGCGGGAGCAGGTACGCGGCGTTGAGGATCTGCCGCCGGGCCGCGGTCCCCGTCAGCTCCTGGCCGTGGGTGCGCAGCCGGCGGGCCGCGGTGGCCAGGCGGCTCAGCGCGGCATCGATGTCCTCGGCGGTGCGCAGGGCTTGGTCGTGGCGGTGTTCGCGGGCCCGGTGGAGTCCCCGCTTGCGTTCCAGATAGGCGCGGCCCGCACCGGGGGCGGCCGGCGCGTCGCGCCGCGCACCGTCCGGGGGCGGGTCGGCGGGCGGGCGGGGGGAGCCGGCGGGAAGAGAGACCTTCACGCCCCACTCGGCGTGTCCCGCGATGCGGTCCAGCACCGCGGTGAAGCGGGCGGCGTCCTGCCCGAGGGCCTCGCGCGCCCGCTCGTCGCTGCGGTAGAGGGTGGCGAGCGCCAGCGGCGCCGTGGGCCCGCCCGCGGCGGCCGCGACCACCACCTCGTGATGCGCCCGGGCACACCGTTCGAGTTCCGTACGGTCCGACAGCCGCTGCTCCCAGGCCTCCTGGGTGAAGTCCGCCGCGGGGACGTGCTGGACGACCGCTGTGAGCGTGCCGCATCGCAGGGCCCGTACGGGAAAGCCCTCCGCGAGCCCCGGCAGCGCGGACAGCCCGGCCGGCGCGAGCTGCCGGCACACGGCGTAGACGTAGGTGGCGGTCCCGGCGGTCGTCCCGTCCACCGTCGGTGCGGTGTGCTGCGTCGTCGTCATGTGCCGGCCGTGTCCTTGGTCCGTGCGGAGTGTGCCGAGCCGTTGCCGTTGCCGTTGCCGTCGGCGGACTCCAGCTCGGCCACCCGGTCGCGCAACTCGCGGTTCTCCGCGCGCAGTTCGCTGTCCATGGCCCGGGAGCTGAGCGCGGGGTCCGTCTCCCACCAGTCGATGCCGGCCTTCCTGGCCGTCTCCACCGAGGACACGAACAGCCGCAGTCTGATGGTGAGGAGTTCGATGTCCAGCAGGTCGATCTTGATGTCGCCGGCGATGACGATGCCCTTGTCCAGGACGCGTTCGAGGATGTCGGCGAGGTTGGTGGTGCCCGGGCCGTTGGCGGGCGGAGCGCCCGGCCGCTGGTCGAGTTCGGTCATCGGGTCGCCCGCCTCCCCGGTGCCCGGCCGCGGCCCAAGGCGGCGGCGCGGGGTTCCTCGGTCGGCCTCACGGTCTGTCCCCTCTCCTTCGGCACGCGGCCGCTCAGCACCCGTGCAACAGGTCGAGCAGCTGCTCCTCTTCGCGTTCGAAGGTCTCGGCACTGAGGTGGCCGGCTTCGAATTCATGGTTCAGGGCGGCGAGCCGGGCCCGGACCAGCGACGGGTCGTGCAGCTCGTTGTCGGCCGCCTGGGCGAGCTGGTCGGCCACCCAGACCACCCCGCGCACGGGTGCGAGCGGCAGCGTGAGCACCGCGCTGATCAGCCCCATGTCAGACGCCCAGCGGTGCGGCGGAGGGCAGCGGCTCCAGAAAGCTGTAGCAGGGCAGGGGCCCGGCCACCCGCAGCACGACCCGGTCCTGCCGCAGGCGCGCGAGGTGCTCGGCCGCCGCGACGAACCCGGCGCCGTCACCGCGGTCCACCAGGAACGACACGTTCACCTGGCAGCCGGGGACCTCCGGCCCGGCGCACACGGCGTGCGCCGTGGACGACAGTTCCCGCACGATCTCCCGGCCCGCTTCGGCCGCCCGGCGCGCCAGCGCGGTCGCCACCGCCTCGCCCAGCCGGACGTTCGCCTCGTAGCTGGGCCGCCGGCGTACCGCGTCGCGCAGCCGGCGGATCGCGGCGTCGTCCCGGACCAGCGCGGGCAGTGCCTCGTCGGCCTGCAGGGCCTTGACGTTGATCTCGACGCGGCCCGCGACGCCGTCCAGCGCGGCCAGATGGCGGTCCTCGGCCTCGCTCAACTGCCGGCGGATGACCGCCTCGTCCGGTGCCACCATGCCGAAGCGCATCGGGAGGACCGGTCCGTCCGCCGCCAGCGCCAGCAGCAGCTCCTGGTGTGCGAGCAGATCGCGGCGGCGGGCCCGCAGCTGTGGCGGGGCCGGGCTGACGACCGCGGCGAGCCGCCCCTCCACGACCGTTCCCACGGTCCCGGGAGGGTCTCCCACCCCGACCGGGGCGGCAGGCAGGGGGTGGCCGGCGCGGACGATGCCGTAGACGTAGGTGCCGTCGTCGCTCACGGTGTTCAGTCCTCCTCTGCGCTCCGCCGGCGGGAGGCGGCGCCCGAGCGGGCGGTGCTGCGCCGGCGCTGCTGCGGCTCCTTCTCGGCGTCGTCGGAGTCGTCCTCCGAGTCGTCGTCCGAGTCGCCCGCGCCCACCGCGGAGCGGACGGTGTCGCCCACGGATTTGGCGGCCTTCTTGACCTTGCGCTTCCCGATGCTCTTGGCGGCCTGGCCGCTGAACAGCTCGGGGACGGTGACACTGCCCGAGTCCCGCTCCAGGTCGAGCCGGTTGCACGCCTCCGCGAACCGCAGATACGTGTCGACGCTGGCGACCACGATGCGGGCATCGATCTTGAGGATCTCGATCCCCACCAGGGACACGCGTATGAAGATGTCGATGACCATGCCCCGGTCGAGGATCAGCTCCATGACGTCGTACAACGTGCCTGCCCTGGGCGGGCAGGGAACCACCTCACCGGACAGTCCGGAATACGTCGTGGTGCCCATCTGAGGTGTCCTTTCAGCAGGTGACGGCGGGGTGCTCACTCATCTGCCGCACCGCGCCGGTAGCGGCGGGTGCGGTAGTACTCGAGCAGCTCGCCGTCGGCGTCGAGCCGCACCTCGTACGTCGCGAGGAGACTGGTGGTGTCGGGGATGCGGAGCAGCTCCAGCACGTCCACCTCGACGCACCAGCCGTGATCGGTCCGGCGCACCGCGGTGACGCCCTCGGCCTGATGGCTGATCAGGCTCTGGAGGAGTTCGGCGGCGCGGCGGGCCATCTCCCCGGGTGCGTTCCCGGAGTCCTTGGTGCGCTTGCGGGCCGCCGTCGACGACGACCGAGACCGCGTGCGGGTTTGCTCTGCCATGTACCCCAGTCTCATCGGCCTCCCGGCCCGCGCATCCTGAGCGCGGCCGGACGGTGACTGGGGGTGGTGACCAGCGGCGGCAGCCGTGGAAACCCCGAGGCCGTCGCAGGAGCACGGCGACGCCGATCACCTACACTCGGCGGATGGCAAAGTATTTCGACGTGCACCCGGAAAACCCGCAGCGCCGCACCATCAGCAATGTGGCGGACAGCATCCGCTCCGGCGCGCTCGTCGTGTACCCGACGGACTCCTGTTTCGCGCTGGGATGCCAGCTGGGCAGCCGGGACGGCATCAGCCGGATCCGGTCGATCCGCAATCTCGACGACCGTCACCACTTCACCCTCGTGTGCCAGAACTTCGCCCAGCTGGGGCAGTTCGTGCACATCGACAACGACGTGTTCCGCGCGATCAAGGCGTCGACCCCCGGCAGCTACACCTTCATCCTCCCCGCGACGAAGGAAGTGCCGCGCCAGCTGATGCACCCGAAGAAGAAGACGGTCGGGGTCCGGATTCCCGACCATGCCGTGGCCCAGGCCCTGCTCGCCGAACTCGGCGAGCCGCTGCTCTCCAGCACCCTGCTCCTGCCCGACGAGGAGGAGCCGATGACCCAGGGCTGGGAGATCAAGGAGCGGCTCGACCACGTGGTGGACGCGGTACTCGACTCGGGCGACTGCGGCACGGAACCGACCACGGTCCTCGACTTCTCCGGCGGCGTCCTCGACATCGTCCGCCGGGGCGCGGGCGACATCACGCGCTTCGAGTAGGCGCGGCTGGGGGCCCGATCACGCGGATGGGGGCGGGCCGTGTCCGACTCCGGCACGGTGCGTGGCCCCGACACGGTGCATGGCCCGGCGCCCGCGTGGGCCCCGCGCCCCCGGCTGTCGGCGAGGGCGGTGGGGCTCAGCGCCTTGCCAGATAGCGGCCGACGGCCTTGTGCAGGACCTTGTGAAGCGGGTAGTCCCACTCGCCGAGGTACTCCACGGCCCGGCCGCCGGTGCCGACCTTGAACCGGAGCAGCCCCAGGAGGTGGTTCGCCTCGTCGAGGGTGTCGGTGATGCCGCGGAAGTCGTAGAGCTCCGCGCCGAGTTCGTAGGCGTCGGTCATCATCCGCCACTGGAGCGCGTTGCTCGGCTGGACCTCGCGCTTGCGGCTGGTCGAGGCGCCGTACGAGTACCAGGCGTGGGTGCCGACCGTGAGCATCGTGGCCGCCGCGAGCAGTTCCCCGTCGTGGTGGGCGAGGTAGAGCCGCATGCGGTCCGGGTCCTCGGCGCGCAGCGCGGTCCACATGCGCTGGAAGTAGGCGAGCGGCCTGGGGACGAACCGGTCCCGCTCAGCCGTCTCGACATAGAGCTGATGGAACGCGGGCAGGTCCTCGGCGTCACCCCGGACGACCTTGACGCCGGCCTTCTCCGCCTTCTTGATGTTGCGGCGCCACTGCTGGTTGAGGTCGCCCCGGATCTCCTCCAGCGACCGCCCGGCGAAGGGGACCTGGAACACGTAGCGCGGCTGGCCCGCGGCGAAGCCGTCCCCGCCGTCGGGCTCGGTCTGCTGCCAGCCCATCCGGCGCAGGCGGTCGGCGAGTGCGAAGGCCTGCGGCTCGTGCGAGGTCGCCTCGACCTCCCGCAGCCGCCGCGCCTGCGGGTCGGCGATCGCCGCCTTGACCACATCGGCGCTCCAGCGGCGCATCACCACCGGCGGCCCCATCCTGACCGAGAACACCCGCCGTGATTTCAGGTGGGCGAGCATCGGCTCCAGCCACTGTTCGAGGTGCGGTGTGGACCAGTCGATGGCCGGGCCCTCGGGGAGATAGGCGAAGTAGCGGCGCAGCTTCGGTACGGGGCGCAGCAGCACCAGGCCGGCTCCGGCGAGGCGGCCGTTCCCGTCGAACCAGCCCAGGCTCTCCGCCCGCCAGTCGGGCTTCACCGCACCCCACGCGGGCACCTGCAGATGGCTCACCGAGGGCCGGGCCCCGACGAACGCCAGGTGCTCCTCGCGGGTGATCGGCTTCAGGCGACAGCTCATGCGCGGTGCTCCTTTGTCCGGGGCGCAAGCCTACTGAGACATGTCCGGCGGGGACGGGCAGCTCACCGGTGGCGCGCCCCTCCCCCGGCCCTACCACATGTCGTCAAAGAGCTTGCCGTACAGGGGCCTTGGCCGTCCCGCAAGGCGTGGGTGATAGATTCTCAACGCTTGTTGAGTTTCTTGGAATCGGCCGTGAAGACTGCGGCGGGGTGCCGTGCGCGGCGCTCGGGCCGCATCGTGGAGAGCGAGCATCATGCGCATTCTCATCACCGCACAGGCGAGTTATTCGCACCTGGCCCCGCTGGTGCTGCCCGTGGCGGAAGCCGCCCGGCGGGCGGGCCATGAGGTGGCCGTCGCCACCGGCGCCGCCGTCGTCGAGCACATAGAGAAGCGGGGACTCACCGCCTTCACGCTGCCCGACGTCAAGGCGCTGGGAGAGGTGATGCAGGGCGGCGCGCTCCAGCGGCCGCCGGGCATGGAGAACATCGGCTCGGTGACGGTGGAGCTGCAGCCGGAGTTCTTCGCGGCGGCCTTCATCGGGCAGCTGGCCGGCCCCAGTGCACGGGGCGTCCTCGACGTGGCGCGGGACTGGCGGCCGGATGTGATCCTCCACGAGTCGACGGAGTACGGCGGCTACCTCGCGGCCGAGCACCTCGGCATTCCGCACGGGGCGCTGGACATCGCCCCGATGGCGCCCTACGCCCACCCGGCCGTCAAGGACGCGCTCAACCGGCAGCGCACCGCGCTCGGTCTGGAGCCGGTCTCCGACTCCTGGCACCCCTTCCGCGCCTTCCGCGCCGGGGTCGTTCCGGAGGACTTCTACCCCACGGGCAGCCGGCTGCCCGGCGCCCGCCACTACCGGGTACCCGCCCAGGCGTCGCGGGGCGCCCTCGACCCGGACATCGCCCGGCTCCCCGTGGACCGGCCGCTCGTCCTCGCCACTCTCGGCTCGAACGCGCCGCGGCTTCCCGGCGGTGCCTCCACCCTGCTGCACACCATCATCGAGGCCCTCGGGGAGCTGCCGGTCACCGGTGTCGTGGCACTGGGCGCGGAACGCGATCCGCAGCAGTGGGAGGGCCCGCGCGCCGACAACGTCCATCTGACGTCGTTCGTCCAGCAGGAACTCCTGCTCCAGTCCAGCGATCTGTTCCTGACGCACGCGGGCTTCAACGGGACCCGCGAGGCGCTGTCGGCCGGCGTGCCGATGGTGGCCGTGCCGCTGTTCGCCGAGCAGTCCCACAACGCCGCCCGGCTCCAGGAGCTGGGCGTCGGGGTCCGGCTCAACGCCGAGGACGTCACCCGCGAGACGCTGTCCGCGGCCCTGCGCACCGTGCTGGCGGACGACTCCTACCGCTCCCGCGCCCAGGGCCTCCAGCGCCGGGCGCACGCGCTGCCGGACCTCGACCGGCTGGTGGAGGACGCGGCGGCGCTGGCCGGCTGAGCCGGACGGCCGTCGCGGCGCGAGCCCCCGGTGCCCCGCGGAGGTGCTTGTAGCATCAGGGCCCGGCACCGGAAAGGGGACCAACTGTGACCTGCGCCGACGCAGCGACGAACGCGTCCGGACGGGCCGCGCCGCAGCACACCGAGGCACGCGGCCCGTGCCCGGAGGCGGCTCTTCCGGAGCGGAAGGGCGAGCGCACGCGTCGGCGCATCCTGGCGGCCGCACGGCGCAGGTTCGCCGAGGTCGGCTACGAGCGCGCCACCATCCGTGCCATCGCGGCCGAGGCCGAGGTCGACAAGTCCTCCGTCATGCAGTACTTCGGCAGCAAGCAGGAGCTGTTCCGCGAGGCCGTGCGCTGGCACCTCCCGCACGACGAACTCACCACCGGCGACCCCGGCCAGGTGGTGGAGAACCGGCTGCGCGGCATGCTCGACCACTGGGCGGCGGACCAGGACACTCCCATGGCGGTGCTGCTGCGGACCAGCATGACGAGTGAGGAGGCCGCGGAGCTGCTGCGCCGGCGTGTGACCGCGGAGGTGACGGATCATCTCGCCGCCGCCATCGACGGCCCCGACGCACGGCTGCGCGCCGCGCTGTTCGGCGCGATGATGATGGGCATCGCCTCGCAGCGGCATCTGCTGCACCTCCCCGACCTGGCCGAGGCCGACGTGGACGACATCGTGCGGCTCGCGGCTCCCCTGCTCCGCGGGCTGATCGCGCCGGAGGCTTAGCCCGCGGGCGCGGCATCGTCCGTCCACGGCACGTCCGGCGGCGCACCCCGGCACCCCTGTGCGCGAGGCTTCCCGCGCCGTCCGGAACAGAACTTCAGCTGGGCTTCAGGTGGGCTCTGACACGGTCCTGAATACGGCCGCCGGACAGCGGCGGCCGTCCACGTGTCGACAGACCGAAGGAGCCGGCCGACGTGCAACTGCTCATGGACAACGCCAGGAGATTCGGCGAGCGGGCCGAGGAGTTCCGCCGCTTCGCGGACGGACAGGCACCGCAGGCACTCTTCATCACCTGCTCGGACTCCCGGGTCATTCCGTCGCTGTTCACCGGCGCCGGGCCGGGGGAACTGTTCGAACTCCGCACCGCCGGCGGCATCGTGCCGCCCTACGACGCCGAGCGGTGCTCGGGTGAGACCGCCACGATCGAGTACGCCGTCGAGGTCCTCGGCGTCGAGCACATCGTGGTGTGCGGCCATTCGCACTGCGGGGCCGTCGGCGCGCTGCTGCGCGGCGAGGACCTGACCGCCGTGCCGGCCCTGCGGACCCTGCTGCGGAACGAACCCCCGCCGCGCGCCGCCGAAGCGGACGAGGGCCACGACCCCGGCGACCCGATCGTCGAGGCCGTACAGGCCCATGTGCGGACCCAGATTGAGCGGCTGCGTGGCTATCCGTGCGTGGCGGCCCGTGCCGCGCACCGTCCGCTGCACATCCACGGCTGGTGCTACGAGGTACACACCGGCCGGGTCACCGCCCGCCGCGCCGGTCAGGACGACTTCGGGCCCCTGTGAGCGTGCCGCGGCAGTGCGTCTCCCCTTGAGGGCTGTCTTCGAAGTCCCTTGCCCCACCCACGAAAGGTTCTGATGCTTCCCCCTGTTCTCCGACGCAACGTTCTCCGGCGCGACGTTCTCGGACGCGACCTCGGCGCCTCCTTGGTCGTCCTGCTGGTCGCCCTTCCGATGAGTGTCGGCGTGGCGGTAGCCTCCGGCCTGTCCGCCGAGGCCGGTCTGCTCACCGGCATCGTCGGCGGTCTCGTCGTCGGGCTGCTGCCCGGCAGCACCCTCCAGGTCAGCGGCCCGACCGCCTCACTGACCGTCCTGGTCCTCGAAGCCGTCAAGACCTACGGCGTCGCGACGCTCGGTGTCATCGTCATCGCCGCCGGCCTGCTCCAGGTGCTGCTGGGCGCGCTGCGGTGGGGGCGGTGGTTCCGGGCGGTGTCGGTTTCCGTGGTGGAGGGGATGCTCGCCGGCGTGGGCCTGGTCATCATCGCGGGCCAGGTGTACGCCCTGGCCGACCGCACGGCCCCGACGAGCGGAACCGGCAAGATCACCGGCATACCGGAGCTGGTGGCCGGGGCGTTCCAGTCCCCGCAGTCCCTGTCCGCGCTGGCGATCGGCGTCGCGACGATCGCGGTCATGGTGCTGTGGCGCAAGGCGCCGCGGGCCCTGCGCACGGTGCCCGGCCCCCTGGTGGCCGTCGCCCTGGCCACCGGCGCCTCGGTCGTCTTCGGCCTGAACGTGCAGAAGGTTCAGGTCAGCGGGCTCATGGAGGCCGTACACCTGGTCAATCCGGGGGACTTCGGGCAGCTGGCACAGATCGGGGTCCTGGGGAGTGTCGTCGCCATCGCCCTGATCGCCTCGGCGGAGACCCTCTTCAGCGCCGCGGCCGTGGACCGGCTGGACCGCCAGCCGCGTACCGACTACGACAAGGAACTGATGGCCCAGGGAGCGGGCAACGCCCTGTGCGGCGTCCTGGGGGCGCTGCCGCTGGCGGCGGTCATCGTCCGCAGCTCGGCCAATGTCGACGCCGGCGCCCGCACCAAGGCGTCCCGGGTGCTGCACGGCGTGTGGCTGCTGCTGTTCGCCGCGCTGCTCCCGTTCGTCCTGTCCGTCATCCCCATGGCGGCGCTGGCCGGTGTGCTGGTCCACGCGGGCTGGAAGCTGCTGCCGCTGGACCGGATCCCCGCCCTGTGGCGCGAGCACCGCTCCGAGGCGGTCGTCCTGGTCGTCACCGCGCTGGCCATCCTCCTGGTGAACATGTTCGAGGGCGTGCTGATCGGCCTCGCCCTCTCCGTGGCCAAGTCGGCCTGGGAGGCCTCGCAGCTGCGGATCCGCACGTGGGACACCGGCACCGGCCCGATCACCGTCTCCCTGAGCGGCAATCCCACCTTCCTGCGGCTGCCGCGGATCCTCGACACCCTGGAGGAACTGCCGTCGGACCGGCCGGTGGAACTCGACCTGTCCGGCGTCCGCCACCTCGACCACGCCTGCTCCACGGCCCTGGCTGCCTGGACCGAGCGGCACAACCGGTCGGGCCCGGAAGCACACATCGTCAAGGAGCCGGTGAACGCCGCCTGATGTAGCACGAGTTGACGCATGGGCCCGACGCCATCCGGCGCCGGGCCCGTCGTCGTCCCGCACCGCGCCCGTCACCCGCCGTCCCTCGCACGGCGCTCAGTACGCGGGAAAGGCCCAGCCACCGGGGTAGAAGGGCTCCCGGGCGCCGCGGAAGGCGGTGGAGGCGTGGGCCAGTGCGCCCGGCCGGAGTTCCTCCACCAGGCCCGCGGCGGCGAGGGCGGTGAGGCTGGTGCCGCCGAGGTAGGCCGCCCCCAGTTCGGCCGAGGTGAGCCGCAGGTCGGGGGCGGCGGAGGTGCGTGCACAGCGGACCGCGTCGCCGTCCGCCTGCAACCGGTAACGGCCGGCGTTCCACGGGCAGAAGCCGTCCTCGACGTCCAGGACCAGGTCCAGCGCCGTGGCGTACCGGCGGCCCGCCAGCGCGCGATCGACGTCGACGAGCCGTACCCACAGGCGGTCCACCTCGGCGGTGCGTACCGCCCGGGGGTCGGTCAGCAGGTGCGGCAGGGGCTCGTCCACCGCCGCCTCGTACGCGATCCACGGCACCAGGTCGATCCCGGCAAGGAAGCGCCACAGTGCGGCGTACGCGGGCCGGGAGACCGCCGCCAGCTCCATGACCTGCACGGCGCCGGCGTTCGCCCCGTAGATGTCCCGTTCGCTCTTGAGCCGGTAGAGGGCGTAGCCGGTGGCCCGGCCGTCCGGTTCCCGGTGCACGGCGTACCGCAGGGCCCCGGCCCCGTCCCGCGCCCGCGGCTCGTCGTGGAGGCGGACGTCCCACTGGCGTGCGGTCCGGGCGGGCCAGCCGACGGTATCTTGGCGCACTCGCTCGTACACCTCCTCGATCCGCGGACGGGCCTGCGCGCGGTCCAGCAGCCGGATGTGTCCCGCCCCGAAATCCGTGCCGGGGCGGAAGTGCATGGCGCGTTTGTCGGCGCGCAGCGGGGCTCCGCGCGAGGACGGGCCGTAGCCGTACCGGCCGTAGATCCCGGCCTCGGAGGGCCGGAGGACGGCGATCGGCTCCCGGCCGCCCTCGCGCAGCTCGGTGAGCTGTCTGCGCATCATCGCGGTGAGGATGCCGCGGCGGCGGTGGGTGGGGGCCACCCCGACCCAGGTGACACCCGCCACCGGCAGCACTGCCCCGGGCACGGTCAGCGCGCGGGTGCAGGCTGCGGTCCCGGCCACGGGGGTGTCGCCGTCGAATGCCGCGAGGGTGCGGTCCAGTTCGACGGCGTCGCGTTCACGGGCGAGGTCTTCGTCGGACCGGTCCTCGCCATAGGTGTCGGCGATGACGCGGGCCCAGGTCGCGAACTCGGCGTCCGTGACGGGGCGGAGCGGAAAGGAATCGGGCACGGAGGCCTGTGTAGTCGACGACGTGGCAGGGGCGCGAGGGATTTTCCCGGGCCGGGCGGGCCGAGCCCGAGTCGGCTCGGGTCGGCCCGGCCCTGGACCACGGGACCGTCGCGGGCCTGCCGACAACAGGCCCGCGACGGTGTGATGCGGACGGAGCGGGATCAGAGCCGGTCGAGGAGCGTGCGCATGGTCGCGATCTCGGCGGTCTGGTGCTCGATGACGTCACCGGCGAGCTTCTTGGCGGTCGCGTTGCGGCCGTCGCGCTGCTCGTCCCGGGCCATGGTGACCGCGCCCTGGTGATGGCCGATCATCATCCGCGCGAACTTCTTGTCGAAGTCCTTGCCCCGGGCGGCCTTGAGGTCCGTCATGTCCTTCGCGGACATCATCCCGGCCATCCCGGGCATGCCGTCCATGCCCTTGCTGCCGTGGTCCATGCCCGGCATGCCGTGCGCGGACGACTCCGATGCGCCCCACGCCTTGAGCCACGCCTGCATGGTCCTGATCTCGGGCCCCTGGGCCTTCTCGATCGACGCCGCCAGCGACGTGATCTGCGGGTCGGCGGCCCTGCCGTCGGCCAGTCGGGCCATGGCGACGGCCTGCTGATGGTGCGGGATCATGCTCTGCGCGAAGGTGACGTCCGCGTCGTTGGACGCCCCCGGGGCCGGGTTCTGCCGCGCGGCGGTGGGTGCGTCGCCGCTCCCGCGGCCCGTGTTCTTCCCGTCGTCACTGCCGCACCCGGCGAGCAGCAGAGCTCCCGAGACGGCGATCCCGACGGCCGCGAGGCGGCGGTTGCGGGGGCGACGGACGGCACGCTGGACGGAGTTCATGTGTGGACACCTCATGTTGTCAGTGCTGCGGATTTTCTGGCGTACGCGGCGTCGCGGACCGCGCGCAGTGCGCGGCCGCGAGGTCGGGTCGGCCTAGATCCGCAGCACTGACAACCGGGTGAGATCGGGAGGGGCGGGTGGTGGGTTGGGCCGCAGCAGGGCGACGGTCTTCGCGAGAAGGTCCGCGAGCCATCCGGGAGTTGGGGTGAGCGCCGCGCCCAGCAGCGTCATGAGCGCCCAGCCGCCCAGCACCGCCATGCACAGCGAGGCCATGTTCATCCCCGTGCCGGGCCCCGGCGTGTAGTGCGGGGACGGCTCGTCGGACATCCCCCGGCCCGTGACGTGGGCGGGCGTCCCGTGCCGCGTCGGAGTGTCGGAGGCGGCGGACGCCCCGGACATCCCCGACATGCGGGTGGCGTGGCCCGTGGCCATGGCGTGCTCACCGGCCCCCGCGGCCCCATCGGGATGGCCGACGGTGTGCATCACGAAGACACCGACCGCGAGCACCACGACCAGCAGCAGACGCGCCATGGCGCCCCCTGCTCGCACGCACCGTCCCGTTTTCACCGCTGCCGGACCTCCCAGGAAGGAGCGTACCCAAGCCGACGGATCGGGCGGCACTTCGGGTGCCTGCGGACGTGGCCGACCGGGAGCCGGACCCGTCCGGGCAGCCGGCTCCCGCACGACGCCGCCTAGGGCCGGTCGTTCGGCGCTTCCCACAGCGCGCCGTCATGGGCGAAGAGCACCCGCCGTGGGTCGAAGCGGGCGAGGCGGTCCCACCACGGGTGGGTGGGAGGCGGTACGTCCGCGCCGTCCTGTGCGGCGCGCTGGGCGAGGTGGTCCGTGGCGAAGTCGGACGCGCGGTCGTAGGCCTGGCCGGCGAGGAGCACGGTGCCGTCGTCCCGGCGGACCACGAGGGACTGGTGTCCTTCGGTGTGGCCGGGCGTCGGCACGATCCAGATGCCCGGCAGGACCTCGGCCTCGCCGGCGAGTTCCTCGTAGCGGGCGCCGGGGAAGTCGATGAGGGCGTCGACCGTGTAGTCACCCCGGCGGGCGGTGGCCAGCTCCACCTGCTGGACCAGGATCGGCTTGCCGCTCAGCAGGGGGTTTCCCCCGCAGTGATCGAAGTGGAGGTGGCAGTTCACCACCAGCGAGATGTCGGAGGGCGTGACGCCGGCCGCCGCGAGGGCGTCCCGCAGCGCGCGACGCCGGGGTCGGTAGTGGGCTTCGGTCTCCGGGTCGGCGTGGCCGATGCCGGTGTCGAAGAGGAGCAGGCCCTGGGCGTGCCGGACCAGGTAGGCCAGCGCGGGCTCCGCGCGCGGGAGCGGGCCGCCGGTCTCCGAGGCGGGCCGGATGAAATATCCGAGGTCGAGTCGGCGTACCGCCGTGTCATTCGCCATCGGGCCATCCTGACAGCCCGTCATGTCGGTCGCCGGGCGTTCCGCCGACGGCGGACAGGGCACGTCGCGACGAGACAGCGGCACATCGCGGCGAGGAGGGAGGGCCTCTCCCGAACGGTTCCCTGGGCTGTTCGCGCACAATGGGCGCTGGTGCACCGCAGCCCAAGTACGGTACCGCAACGGGGGGTTGGAAGCTGTGCGGAGTATGAACGGTGAGGCCGCGCTCGTCATCGTCGTGGTGGTCGTCGGGCTGGTGGTGCGGCGGCAGTTGCGTACCCGGCCGGTGCGTCGTACCGGGTCGCTGGTCACCCCGGTCCTCCTCGGCGTGCTGGGCATGGTGGGGATCGGCTTCGGTGTCGCCTCGGTCCTCAAGGACCATCCGCTGAGCGCCTCGGCCGGCGTCCTCCTGGTCGTGAGCCTGGCCGTCGCGGCGGGCTTCGGTGCGGCCCGGGCGCGGACCGTGCGGGTGTGGCGCGGCACCGGGGACGAGGTGCTGCGCAAGGGGACGGCGGCCACCACCGGGCTCTGGCTGGTGTCGGTGGGGGCGCACTACGGGCTGGGCCGGTGGATCGACCATGCGGCGGGGGCCGGGGTGCTGGGCGCCGTGTCGCTCTACGCGTACCTGGCGATCGGGCTGGGGACGCAGAACGTCCTGGTGCGGCGGCGGGCCGTCGCACTGGAGCCGGGAGGGGTGACGGGGCGGCTGTCGGCCGGGGCATGAGCGGGGTGGGGACTCGGTCGGTCGTCCCGGAACACGGCGTCGTCCCACGCCGCTTGAGAGTGCGGCGGGGGACGACGGGGTGCAGTGGGGAACGGTCGGGCGTCAGCGGGAGTCGTGGAGCACCATGGCGGACCCGCCGCCGCGGCGCTTGGGTTCGGCCACCGCCGTGATCTTGCCGTGTGGCTGGAACTCCAGGGCGGCCACCGCCCCGATCTCCGGTGACGGCGTGAAGGCCTTCGGGGCCAGGACGAACTGGTGGCCCATCGCCTCCAGCTTCTTGCGTTCGGGGGTGTCGAAGAAGGCGGGTTCGGCTTCCGTCTTCTCCGCGTTGCGTTGCGACAGGCGTGGCGCGGCGACCGCCTCCGGCAGTGACATGCCGAGGTCCAGCCGGTTGACCAGGGTCTGCAGCACGGTCGTGATGATCGTGGCGCCGCCCGGTGAGCCGACGGCGATCATCGGCTTGCCGTCCCGCATCACGATCGTCGGCGACATGCTGCTGCGCGGACGCTTGCCCGGGCCCGGCAGGTTCGGGTCCGGCGTCCCCTTGGTCAGGGGCGCGAAGTCGAAGTCGGTCAGCTCGTTGTTGAGCAGGAAGCCACGACCGGGCACGGTGATCGCCGAGCCGCCGGTCTGCTCGATGGTCAGGGTGTAGGAGACGACGTTGCCCCAGCGGTCCGCGGTGACCAGGTGGGTGGTCGACGGTCCCTCGTGCGGTTGCTTGTTGCCGGTCTTCTGTGTGCAGCCGGAGTCCGGGTGGCGCGGGTCCGCGGGGGCCAGCGGGCTGGTCAGGGCCTTGTCGGAACGGATCAGGCAGGCCCGGCTCTTGGCGAACTCCTTGGAGAGCAGCGGCTTGGTGGGCACGTCCGAGGCCGCCGGGTCGCCCACCCAGCGGTTGCGATCGGCGAAGGAGATCCGGCTGGCCTCCAGGTAGTGGTGCAGGGCCTGCGTCTTGTCGGCCTTGGAGAGGTGGAAGTTCTCCAGGATGTTCAGCGCCTCACCGACCGTGGTGCCGCCGGCCGAGGACGGGGCCATGGAGTAGACGTCCAGCCCGTGGTACGTGGTCCGGGTGGGGTCGCGGCGTTCGGGGGTGTAGCGGGCGAGGTCGCCCTGCTTCATCAGGCCGGGCCGGTCCTTGTGCTGGGCGCCGGGGGCCACCGGCGGCTTCTGGACGGTGCGCACCACGTCACGGCCGATGCCGCCGTGGTAGAGCGCGCCGACTCCCTTATCGGCGAGCTGCCGGTAGGTCTTGGCGAGGTCCGGGTTGCGGAAGCGGGAGCCGACGACCGGGAGCTCGCCCTTGGGCAGGAACAGGTCCGTGGTGGACTTGATGTTGCGGAAGCGCTTCTCGTTCATGGCCGTCTGGGCCCGGAACTCCTTGTTGACCACGAAGCCGTCGTCCGCGATCCGGGTGGCCGGGCTCAGCGCCTTGGCCAGCGAGACCGTGCCCCAGTCCTTGAGCGCCGTGTCCCAGGTGGCCGGCGTGCCGGGGATGCCGACCGACAGCCCCGAGTTGATCACGTCGTCGGTGGGCAGCGGCTTGCCGGTCTTGGGGTCGCGGAAGGAGTCGGCGCGCATGTCGGCCGGTGCGGTCTCCCGCCCGTCGATGGTGCGTACCTTCTTCGCCTTGGCGTCGTAGTAGACCATGTAGCCGCCGCCCCCCACTCCCGCGGAGTAGGGCTCGACCACGCCGAGGGCGGCGGCGGTGGCCACCGCCGCGTCCACGGCGTTGCCCCCCTTGCGCAGCACCTCCAGCCCCGCTCGGGAGGCGTAGGGGTTGACGCTGGACACCGCGCCGCCGCTGCCGGTGGCGACCGCCTTCTTCGCGGGCGCCGAGGGCGCGGATGCGGCGGCGGCCGCGGTCCCATTGGTGGTGCAGGACGTGGCCAGCAGGGAAAGACTGAGCGCTGCCGCGGACGCGGCGGCGACAGCGGCACGACGGACAGCCATACGGCCTCCAGGATTCGCTGAGGTGGCGGGCAGGAGAATTCCCGAAACCCTGGCACCGTTCGGGTGGCGGATCAACGCTGAGCTGCAAGGTTTGTGTGAGATCTGAGGTTTCCCCTCAGTAACCGGCCGGCCCGGGAGAAGGCGCGCGAGGCCGGGTCGGAGGTGTGGGAGACGGTGCTCGAAGGGGCAACTGCTCGCCCGCCACGACCCGTTGGCGACTCCCCCGGACCTCGGGCAGCCCCCACGTCCCGTAGACCGCTCCGTCGCGGGGTCACCCGGGCCGCCGGAGTCCTGCCCCCACTCCGGTGGACACGGGCGCCGCCACGGCGGCGCCACCCCGGCGAGCGGGCCGTGGATGCGTACCCTGACCTGGCCGTCGCGTCGATGGCTTGATCCTTTCGCGGTACGCCAGCGCTACGACAGGAGCACCACGATGGCCGCCTCCGCCGGTTCGTCCAGGGCAGCGGTGCGCCCTCGCCTCCGGGCGTGGATGCTGGAGGGGCTGGCCGACATGGCCAAGAACCATCCCGGGCCCCACGCCGCCCCGCAGAGCGCCGGCCGCGGACAGCGGTGGTGGCGCGTGATGTGCCTGACCGGTGTGGACTACTTCTCCACCCTCGGCTATCAGCCAGGCATCGCCGCCCTGGCCGCCGGGCTGCTGTCGCCGGTCGCCACCCTCGTCCTGGTCGTGGTGACGCTCGCCGGGGCGCTGCCGGTGTACCGGCGGGTGGCCAGGGAGAGCCCGCACGGCCAGGGTTCGATCGCGATGCTGGAGCGGCTGCTCTCCTTCTGGAAGGGCAAGCTGTTCGTCCTGACCCTGCTGGGCTTCGCCGCCACCGACTTCCTCATCACGATCACCCTGTCGGCGGCCGACGCGGCCACCCACCTCGTGGAGAACCCGCACGTCAGCACCGCCCTGCACGGCCGGGAGCTGGTGATCACGCTGGTCCTGATCGCCCTGCTCGGCGCGGTGTTCCTCAAGGGGTTCCTGGAGGCGATCGGGGTGGCGGTCGCCCTCGTGGCCCTCTACCTGGGGCTCAACGTCGTCGTGGTCGCCGTCGGGCTGTGGCACGTGGTCACCGCGGCGCACCTCATTCCCGACTGGACCCAGGCGCTGACCGCCGAGCACGGCAATGTGCCGGCGATGGTCGGTGTGGCGCTGCTGGTCTTCCCGAAGCTGGCGCTGGGCCTGTCCGGGTTCGAGACCGGGGTGGCGGTCATGCCCCACATCGAGGGCGACCCCGACGACACCGAGGAACGGCCGGTGGGGCGGATCCGGGGCGCGAAGAAGCTGCTCACCACCGCTGCCGTCATCATGAGCGTCTTCCTGATCATCACGAGTTTCCTGACCACCCTGCTCATCCCCAAGGAGGCGTTCCAGCCCGGGGGTTCGGCCAACGGGCGCGCCCTGGCCTACCTCGCGCACGAGTATCTGGGCTCCGCCTTCGGCACCGTCTACGACGTGTCCACCATCGCCATCCTGTGGTTCGCCGGCGCCTCGGCCATGGCGGGACTGCTGAATCTGATGCCGCAGTATCTGCCGCGCTACGGGATGGCGCCCCACTGGGCGCGGGCGGTCCGCCCGATGGTGCTGGTCTTCACCCTGGTCGCGTTCCTCGTGACCTGGCTCTTCGACGCCGATGTGGACGCGCAGGGCGGCGCGTACGCCACCGGTGTGCTGGTCCTGATCAGCTCCGCGGCCATCGCCGTGACCATCGCCGCCCGGCGGGCCGGCGAGCACGGCTGGTGGATCGGCTTCGCCGTGATCGCCGTGGTGTTCCTCTACACCACCGTCGCGAACGTCATCGAGCGCCCCGACGGCGTCAAGATCGGCGCCTGCTTCATCACCGGCATCATCGTGCTGTCGTTCCTCTCGCGCCTCGCCCGGGCCTTCGAGCTGCGGGTGACCAGCGTCGTGCTCGACGGGATCGCGGAGCGGTTCATCCGCGACATCGCCCAGCGCAGGATCCGCTTCATCGCCAACGAGCCCGACCGCCGCGATGTCGCCGAGTACCGCGACAAGCTCCAGCAGATCCGCGCCGACAACGACATCCCGGCGTCCGAGGACTTCGTCTTCGTCGAGGTCACCGTGGGCGACCCGTCCGAGTTCGAGAGCGAACTGCGGGTACACGGCGAGGTGCTGCACGGCCGCTACCGCGTGCTCCGCCTGGAGAGCCCCGCCGTCTCCAACGCGCTGGCCGCCCTGCTGCTGCACGTCCGCGATGTCACCGGCGACCGGCCGCACATCTACTTCGAGTGGACCGAGGGCAACCCCTTCGCCCAGTTCCTGCGCTACTTCCTCTTCGGCCAGGGGGAGGTCGCCCCCGTCACCCGCGAGGTCCTCCGCGAGGCCGAACCCGACCGGGACCGGCGCCCCCGCGTCCACGTCGGCTGACCACGCCACCACCCACCCGGCGGCCACGGCCGTCATGGGGGCGTCAGGGTCCCCGGCCCGCGCGTCAGGAAGGCGCCAAGGAGGCGGCCGCGCCCCGCCCGCGGCCGTTCGATGGAGGCGAGGAAGCAGGCAGGGACACGGAACACAAGGAGCGGGACCGATGGACGGACCGGGCGTGCGGCGCGTCGTGGCCGGGGTGAGTGGTTCGCTGGGGAGTCTGACGGCGCTGCACCGGGCCGCCGCCGAGGCCCGTCTCCACGGCGGCGAACTGCGGGCCGTCCTGGCCTGGGAGCCGCCCGGCGGCGACATCGTGCACCGCGGCGGACCGTGCCCGGCGCCGCTGGCCGCCTGGCGCCGGATGGCCTGCACGCGGCTGCTGACCGCGCTGGAGGACGCCTTCGGCGATGCCGGGCCCGGCGTGCCCCTGGAGTGTCTTGTGGTGCTCGGAAAACCGGGCGCGGTGCTGGTGGAGGCCGCCGACCGGAGCGACGATCTGCTGGTGGTCGGGGCCGGCGCCCGCGGCAGGCTGCGGCGGGCCGTGTGGCCCTCGGTCGCCCGCCACTGCCTCGCCCGGGCCCGCTGCCCGGTGCTGGCCGTACCGCCCTCCGCCCTGCACGACAGCTTCGAGGCCGCGCACCGCCGTAACATCTGGAAACTCCCGCTCGACACATGGGAGTTGACGGAGTGACGAGCAGGCTCCCGACCTGCGCCGCCGTCCCTCCCCGCCCCGCCGTGCGCCGTCCCGACTGAAGGCCCGACTGAAGGGGGGACGAGTGGGTACACGAGGGCCACCGTTGATCAGTGGCGAAGGGATGAGGCGCGCATGGTGAGGACCGATGAGTTGAGCGTCGAGGTGTCCGTCATCGATCCGCAGGTGGCGGTCGTGGTCGTGCAGGGCGACCTCGACGCGGAGACCGGCACCATGCTGCACCACCAGCTCGCCAACCAACTGGTGCACGGCCGGCAGCATCTGGTGCTTGACCTGCGGGCGGTCCCGTTCATGGACTCCTCCGGTCTGAACGTTCTGATCCGGGCGTGCAACGACACCAAGCGGGTGGACGGCAGCCTGCGGCTGGCCGCGGTCTCCCCCGTGGTCCTGCGCCTCCTCGACCTCACCGGCCTCAGCGTCTCCATGCCGGTGCACGCCAGCCCCGAGGAGGCGCTCTTCGCGCTCGCGGCGGCCTCGCTGCCGCAGGGGTCGCAGCCCGGTACGGAGACCGGCACGGAGCCCGGCCCGGACGCCGTGGAGTGAGCGGGGGCGCGGGCGGCGGCCGGCCCCGACCGCTGCGGGCGACGAGCAGGTGATCATGAGACGCAGGTCACGTGCATGGAAGTGTTCATGGTGGGTAGGCGAGCGCTGCGCGTCCGCGTGGGCCGGGCGCGCGGGGAGGGCATGATGACCACCGTCGTGAACGACACCGCTACCGAGCAGCACTCCGACCTGGCCGCCGCACTGCCGGAGGTGGAATGCCCGAGCGCGGTGGCTCCGAGGGACGCGCGGGAGCTGTCGCGGCAGTTCTTCGACCGGCTGCGGTTCCTGGAGGAGGGCACGCACGAGTACCAGTACGCGCGGAACACGCTCATCGAGATGAACATGTCGATGGTGCGCTACGTGGCGCGCCGTTACCGCAATCGCGGCGACGACATGGAAGACATCATCCAGGTCGGCACGATCGGGCTGATCAAGGCCATCGACCGCTTCGACCTCTCCCGTGAGGTCGAGTTCTCCACGTTCGCCGTGCCGTACATCCTCGGCGAGATCAAGCGCTTCTTCCGTGACACCGGCTGGGCGGTGCACGTCCCGCGCCGGCTCCAGGAGCTGCGCAGCGATCTGGCGAAGGCCAAGGAAGCGCTCCACCTCCGGCTCGACCGCGACCCCACGGTCCACGAGCTGGCCACCCATCTCGACCTGTCCGAGGAAGAGGTCATCGAGGGGATCGTCGCGGCGAACGGCTACTCCGCCGGCTCGCTGGACACCCCCACCGACCCCGATCCCTCCCACCAGCGCCGCGCCCTGGCCGACGTGCTGGGCGAGGAGGACCCGGCCATGGGGGCCGTCGAGGACCTCCACACCCTCGCGCCGCTGCTGCAGCAGCTCGACGCGCGCGAGCGCCAGCTGATCGAGCTGCGCTTCGGCCAGGAGATGACCCAGTCCCAGATCGGCGAGGAGCTGGGCGTCTCCCAGATGCATGTCTCGCGGCTGCTCACCCGCACCCTGACCAAGCTGCGCACCGGGATGCTCAGCGACCGCTGACCGGAAGCGTTGTGTTCGCGGGCGGGCCCCGGCCGAGATGGCCGGGGCCCGCCCGCGGTCGTCGGTGCGGCGGCCGCAGTCGCCGGGCCCGTCAGAGCCGGCGCCACCGGGCCATGGCGAGGGAGAACCCGCCGAACAGGGCGAGGCCCACCGCGACCGCCACCAGCAGCCAGGGGCCGGCGGCGGTGTCGGCGAGGGAGCGGAGCGTGTCGTCCATGCCCTTGGCGCTCCCCGGGTCGTGGTGGACCGCGGCGCGGACGGCGAACACCCCGGCCGCGGCGAACACACCACCCCGGGCCGCGCCGCCCGCGACGCCGAGCACATCGACGGCCTGCCGCACGCGGCGCGGCATCTCCTCCCGCCGGAGGTCCTTGTGGAACCGGCGGCGGGCGGCGCGCACCGCGATCCACGCCCCGGCGACGGCGATGCCCACCCCGGCGGCCGCCACCAGCCACGGACCGGCGGGGAGTTCGAGCGCCCGGGCCGTCGCGTCCCGGGACTGCCGGTCGCTGGACCCGCTGCCGTCGCCCTTGCGGCCCGCGGCGAACGCCAGGACGGAGAACGACACGGTGGCGTAGAAGAGGCAGCGGGCCAGGGACAGCAGCCGCTTGTGGGGCTTGTGCCCGTCGGGTCCCGAGGCGCCGATCAGTGCCTCCGTGAGGCGCCACAGCGCCATCCCGGCCAGTCCGAGGCCGAGTGCCCAGATCAGCGGGCTGCCGAAGGGGCGGGTGGCGATCTCCGCCAGCGCCCCGCCCCGGTCCGCCTGTTCATGGGAGTCGCCGAAGGCGATCCGCAGGGCCAGTACGCCGACCAGGAGGTAGATCACGCCCCGTGCCGCGAATCCGCAGCGCGCCGCGGTGCGGATCGCGGTGCTGCGCGCACCCCGCCGGACCAGGCGCCCGCCCGCATCGGGTATCGCGCTTGTCGCGTCCATGTTGCCTCCTGAAAGCCGCTGCCCCGCCGTCGAGGACGTACTGCCGTCTGCCCCGGGCTCGCGGCGCGAACCCGGAAGCCCACCGGCGGCATGCGGCCGGGGTGCTGCCTGCCCCCGGGCCTCAGATGGCCATCGCCTCCTGGATCCACCGGTTGACCCGGTACGGCAGCCACCACGCCAGCGGTCCGGCGCGGGCGATCAGCCGTTCCGCCAGGAAGTCGGCGGTGATGGACTCGGGCACCGCGGACAGCGGGGCGCCGTACGCCAGCCGGCCGATCGCCTCCCGGTAGCCGGGCTCGTCCGCGGTGAAGCGGCGCAGGTCGCCCCAGCGCCGGTCGCGGATCTGGACGAAGCCCGGGCCCTGGCGCCAGAGGCATTTGCAGAGGTAGTGCTGGTCGCGCCACAGGGCGAGGGCGGCGGCCGGGTCGGCGGGGCCGGTGAGGGTGCGGGGCGGCTGGAGGTGGCTGAGGTCGCGCCAGCCGTCGTCCGGCTCGGCCGGCAGCCGCAGCTGCCACTGGACGAGAACCGCACGAGCCGTCAGATCCCGTATCAGGCACAGATGTTGGACCGCTTGCGCGGCGGCGCCGGGATCGTCGACGGTGGTCAGGTCGATCTCCTCGGCGAACCGCACCCGGCGTACCCCGAGTTCCCACAGCCGGTCGGCCTGCTCCTCCGGCGGGCCGGCCGGATCGAGGGGGCCCAGACTCATGCCCGGCAGGGTGCAGGCGGCCTCGTCGTAGTCGCGCCAGGCGCTGAGCACGGGTCCGGTGGGGGTGGCGGTGGTGTGCATGGTGTCTCCTCGGGGACCGGCGTCAGACGTGGGCGACGGTGCGGGCGGTGTCGTCCGGCTGCTCCTGCGGGGCGGCGACGGCATGGGTGTGGCGCATGAAGTCGAGGCGCAGCAGGTCCTCGTTGACCGCGGCGGGGGCCAGATGGACGTACTGGCCGCCGTCGGTGAAGACCAGCCCGAGCGTCACCCAGTGCTGGAGGAGGGCGTGGACGGCGGCCTCGTCGACGGTGCGGTCCGGCAGCCGCGCGGCGAGTTTGCGGGTCAGCGCGGCGGGGGCGTGCGGCTGGTCGAGGAGGCGGAAGGCCGCGGTCTCCAGGGGGTCGGTGAGTTCCCGCGCGCCCCAGTCGAAGGCGCGCCGGCGGCTGACCAGCACGATGCGGTCGCCGAGGTCGGCGTGGGTGAGGCGGGCGTCGGCGTGGTGCTTCTTCCAGGCGCCGAGGGCGTCGTTGAGCGCGGTGACGGTGGGCTCGGTGATGCCGCGTTCGGGCGCCTCGAAGACGTAGGCCAGGTCCAGCAGTTCGGACTCGGGCAGGTCGTAGGTGAAGCGGTAGTGCTCCTCGGGGCGCAGTCCGGTGAAGCCGAGTTCGGGCCGGTTGAAGTAGGGGCTGAAGCGTTCGATGGCGATGCGGGCGGACAGGTCGACCGGTGGGTTGAGGTGTTCCAGGGCCGGTATCTGGGCGATGACGGGCTCGTAGTCGGCGGCCGTCTCGCCGGGGAAGCCGTGCAGGTAGTTCCAGGAGACGGACAGGCCGGTCTCGGCTCCGTCGCGGAGCATCCGGACGTTCTGGCAGCCGCTCACGCCCTTGTCCATCAGGTCGAGCACCCGGCTGTTGAGGCTCTCGATGCCGGGCTGGACGTAGATCATTCCGGCCTCGGCGAGGGTGCGCAGCTGCGCCCGGCGCATATTGGCCTTGATCTCGATGTGCATCCGCAGGTCGTAGCCGCTGTCGATGATGCGGGGCAGGACGGTGGTGAGGTAGCCCATGTCGAGGATGTTGTCGACGAGGTACATGTCCAGCACCCGGTGGCGGCGGGCCATCTCCATGATCTCTTCGTAGAAGGTCTCCGGGCTCTTGCTGCGGAACTGCATGAAGGAGCCGTTGAGGCCGCAGAAGGTGCAGTGGTGCTTCTCGCCCCACCAGCAGCCGCGGGCCCCCTCGACGACGAGCTTGGGCTCCACCCAGTTGCGCGCCACCGACGAGGCCAGCCGCTCGAAGTAGCCGCTGTAGTCGGGCGGGAGGATGGTCGCGGGCGGCAGCGGGCTGGTGCTCATCGCGTTGGCGGTGCTGGTGCCGTCGGGCTGCCGGTGGCAGAGCCCGGGGACGGCGGACAGCTCGGTGCCCTCGTCGAGGGCGGTCAGCAGCTGTGGGAAGGCGGCCTCGCCCTCGCCGCGGACCACGAAGTCCAGGAAGGGGAAGTTGCGGTGCGCGGCGGCGCCCTGCTCGGCGTCGCAGTTGGCGCCGCCCATGACGGTCTTGATGTGCGGGGCGAGGCGTTTGACGTACTTGGCGGCGGCCAGCGCGGCGGTGTTCTGCTGGAAGGTGGAGGTGAAGCCGACGACATCGGGGCCGGCCGTCACGATCCGCTCGGCGATCTGCTGGACGAACTCCGGTACCACGGCGTGCAGTTCGTGGGACATCCGCAGCCGTTCGGCGCGCAGTTTGCCCTTCATGGAGGTGGAGAACTCCTCGGCGCGCCACGTCGGGTCGTCGTAGAGGGCGGAGGAGAACACCCAGTCGCCGCAGCCCATGAAGTACGAGGAGAGCGCGTAGAACTGGTAGTCGTCCCCGGTGAAGGTGCAGCGCCGGGTGATCCAGTCGGTGAACTCCAGGTTGGCGTGCAGGACCTCGGCGTGCCCGGAGGTGCGCTCGTCGACGCTTCTTCGCAGGATTCCGAGGGCGAGCGAGGGCAGATCGATCGGGGACCAGGGCATGTTGACCAGCAGGACGCGCATAGCGGCTCCACGTACGACGGCGGATGGGGCGGGAGACGGCCGGCGGCCGGCCGGTGCGGTGCACGGTCCGGCCGGCCCGGGTGGCGCCGGGCCGGCCGGGGAGGGTCAGTCCTCCTCGGTGTCCTCAGCGGTGCGGAACGGCACGGTCACCGTGATGCCGATGCCCGGCCGGCGGTTCTCCTCGTCGCCCTCGAGCGGGTCGTTGTGGATGATGTCCTTCTGCATGGCGGTTCTCCTCTTCTGGCGGATTACGGAACATGCGTCGTGCACTCCGGGGCACCGGATGGTGCGGTGTCCCCGAAGACCCCGTCCGCTGGGGAACGGGGAGTTCGACGGGCCGCGGGGGCGCGGCGCAGATGCCGGTCCAGGAAGCCCATGGCGCGCCGCAGGACGGCGACATGGTGGGCGCCGGTGTATCCGTCGTGGCCGGTCTCCAGCCACTCGGACTCGTGCGGCACCCCGGCCTCGCGCAGCGCCGTGAGATAGCCGCGTACCTGGCCGGGCGGGCATTTGGCGTCGAGGGTGGCGGCGATCACCAGCAGCGGGGCACGGACCTCGGCGGCGTGGTGCAGGGGTGAGCTGCGGGCGTAGCGTTCGGGGACCTCGTCGGGGGTGCCGCCGAACAGCCGCTCGTCCAGGGCCCGCAGCGCGGGGGTGCCGGTGCGGTGTGCCGCCGCGCAGTCGGCGACCGGTTTGACGGCGACCCCGGCCTGCCACAGGTCCGGCCGGGTGCCGAGCGCCAGCAGCGTCAGATAGCCACCCCAGGAGGTGCCCCACAGGCCGATCGCGTCCGCGCGGGCCAGGTCGCGGCGCAGCAGGTCGGCCCGGACCGCGACGAGGTCGGCGACCTGGGTGAGCCCGACGCCCTCGCGGTACGCGGCGCGCCAGCGGGGTCCGTAGCCGGTGGAGCCGCGGTAGTTGACCCGGGCGACCGCGAATCCGGAGGCGACCAGGGAGTGCACCTCCGGGTCGTAGGCGTCGCGGTCGTGGTCGGCGGGGCCGCCGTGCACCAGGAACACCAGCGGGGGCCGCCGGCCGGCACCGGCGGTGTCCGGCTCGCTGAGCAGGGTGTGCACGGGCCCGTCCGGGCCGGGGGTCCACAGTTCGCGGTGCCGGCCCGGGGTACGGGCGGGCAGGGTGGCGAGCGCCGGGAGCCGGGTCCCCGCGGTGGAGCGCATCTGCGGCGGGGTGGCCGTATCGGTCCAGAGGCAGTGCACGTCGTCGCCGGGGCGGGGGGCCGCGTCGAGGAGGGTGCCGGGCGGGGTGGGCACCGGGGCCAGGGAGCGCAGGTCGAGGTCGGCGGCGGCGAGGGTGGAGCGGCCGTGGCGGTCCTGGCGGACCAGGACCCGGCGCCCTTCGGGGTACCAGCGCGCGGTGATCTCCGTGTCGAAGCGGCACCAGTCCTGGGCCCGCAGTCCCGCGCCGGGCCGCCAGGTGGCGAGCCGGTAGTGGTCGTCGACCTCCTGGACCAGCAGCAGTTCGGTGGCCGCCGGAGTCGGCGCGAAGCCGAGTGCCCACAGCCGGCCGGTGCGTCCTGACAGGGTGTCGAGCGGTGTTCCGGCGCAGGTGAGGAGGGTGACCGCGCGTTCGGAGGCGGCCGCTCCGGTCAGCGCCAGCAGTCCGCCGGACGGTGAGATGCCCGCCAGGAGCGCATGGCCGTCGACGGTGTGCACCGCCCTGGCCGGGCCGCCCGCCGTGCCGAGGTGGACGGTCATGCCCTGGCCGTCGCCGAGGCCGATGGCCACCGTTCCGGCGTGGCTGACGGCGAGTCCGTGCGGCAGGCCCGGGGGCAGGCCGGTCAGCCCGGGCCGGTGCGGTCCGCCGTCGAACTCCTGGAAGTACCACCGGCCGGTGCCGCGCCGGTCCTCGGCGAACCACCACACCCGGGCGTCGGCGTCGAGGGCGCAGTGCAGGGTGCCGTCCGGGCTGTCGGTGACCTGGCGGGCGGTGCCGGTGGCGGCGTCCCAGGTGAAGATCTCGCAGCGGCCGCCGGCGTCCGCGGCCAGCGCCATCCGGGCCGGGTCGCGCGGGCAGACCTCGGGCAGCGCCGGCCGGTAGACCCGGAAGCCGGTGACGGTGGGCGGGGCCGCGGCGGGGCGCGGCGCGTGCGGGCTCATGCGGGCTCCTCCCCCGGGCCGCGGGTGGCGGCCGGTGCCGCTCGCGTCACGTGGAGCGCGAGCACGGCCAGCAGGACGGCGCAGCCGAGGAGGGTGGCGCCGGATCCGGCCCGGTCGGCGGCCAGTCCGGCGAGGGCCGGTGCCAGGGCCGCGGCCGCGCCGGACACGGTGGCCAGGACGGTGCCGGTGCGCGCCTGGAGTCCGGGCGGCGTCACCTGGATGACGCGGGCCTGGAGGGCCACCGTGGCCAGCGGGGTGAGCAGGCACAACAGGCCGAAGAGCAGGCCGAATTGCCAGGCGTCGCGGGCTGCGGCGAGCGCAGCGGCGGGCGGCACCAGCAGCCAGGACACCGCCACCAGCACGGACCCCGGGGAGCGCCGGCCGGCCAGCCGCGGGGCGAGCAGCGCCCCGACCAGTCCGGCCGCCCCGGCGAGGGCGAGGACGAGTCCCAGCCCGGCGGCGCCGCGGCCGTCGTCCTCCAGGGCGAAGACCGTCGTGTAATACAGCGCGACGAGCAGCGCGTTGACCGCCGAGATCCAGACGAGCGCCAGCCGCAGGAAGGGGTCGCGGCGGATCAGGGCCACCCCCGCTCCGGCTTCGGCGGACAGCGTGCGCCAGGTCCGGCGCGGGCCGCCGTCCGTCGGCAGCTGGTCGCGGGGCGCGGACAACTCGGTACGCAGCGCCCGGATGCAGAGCGCGGCGACGGCATACGAGAGGGCGTCGGCGAGGAACGGCAGCCAGCGCCCGGCCTGGAAGAGCAGGCCGCCGAGGGCCGGCCCGAGGACCAGGGCGCCGCGCTCCCCCGCCTGCAGTCGTGCCAGCACCCGCCGGTGCTCCGACGCGGGGCACACCAGGGGGACGGTGCCGAGCGACGCCGCCTCGTAGCAGGAGGTCGCCGCCCGCTCGACGAGGACGGCGCCGAGGAGCACGGCCATCGGCACCGTGCCGGACCGGACGGCCAGCGCGACGCCGGTCATCGCGGCGGCGGACACCAGCGCGGCACCCACCATCACCCGCTTCCGCGCCCCGCGGTCGGCGGGCACCGCGGCGAGCGGGCCGAGGAGCAGGGTGGCGGCCGCGCCGAGCCCGGCGACGGCCCCGACCTCGGCGGGTGTCCGGCCCAGGCTCAGCAGCAACAGCGGCAGGACGAGTCCGGAGGTCTGGCTGCCCAGCGCGTCACAGGTGCCCGCCCACCAGAACAGCCGTATGTCGCGGCGCACTCGGGGCAGCGGCGGGGCGGCCGCCGCCACCGGGGCCGGCCCCGTCACCGGCCCCGGCCCGGGGCCGGTCTCGCACCGCCGGGGCCGAAGGTGACACGGCCGTCCGCCGGAGCCGTCGGTGCCGGCGCCGGGGGTAAGCCGTGCGGTGAGTCGTCCGCGGGGAGTGCCGCTGTGCGCCGTTCCATGCGAAGCCACCTCATATCCGGGAGCCGGCCACGAAGAACGGCCTCACCAAAAGGTCAACTTGCGGAGGAATTGTGTCCGAAGTGTGCCGGAGCTTAGCCAGAGGGTGACACGGGCCACAAGGTGTCGGACGAGGAACACCTTGCGACGTCCGACCGCCCGCCCCTGACGCTCAACGGGCGGGGGCCGCGGCGGCCCGCCGGGCCCCACGACGTCCCGCGCACCGTCGCCCGCCGTCAACTCCCGCCGCAGGGATGCCCGTTACTCCCGCCGGTGCACCCGCGCGAGCAGCAGCACCGTGTCGTCGGCCGGGGCGCTCGGGACCAGGCGGGCCAGGATGCGGTCGGCGGCGGCCTCCAATGAGGCGGGGATCCGGGCGAGTTCGTCGTGGAGTGCGTGCAGGCCCTCGTCGATGTCATGGCCGCGCGCCTCGATGAGGCCGTCGGTGTACAGGGCGAGGACGGCGTCGTCGGGCAGTTGGACCTCCCCCGTCCGGAAGGCGCTGCCGCCGACCCCGAGGGGGACTCCCAGTACGTCGTCGAGGAGTTCGACCCGGCCGTCGGGGTGCCGGACGAGGGGCGGCGGATGCCCGGCGCTGGCGAGCCGGGCGCGCCCCGTGGTGGGGTCGTAGCGGATGTAGAGGCAGGTGGCGAGCTCGATGCCGGCCTCCTGGGCGCACTGGTCGAGTTCGCCGAGCAGCACGGCCGGTTCCTGGTCGTGCCGGGCCAGCGCCTTGGCCGTGATCCGCAGCCGGCCCATCGCCGCGGCGGCCGAGACGCCGTGGCCCATCACATCGCCGACGACCAGCGCGACCCGGTGCTCGGGCAGCCCGATCACGTCGTACCAGTCGCCGCCGACCTCGGTGACGCGGCTGCCGGGCAGATAGCGGTGCGCGAGGTGC
The DNA here is from genome assembly GCF_014646275.1 of Streptomyces kronopolitis. GTDB lineage: Bacteria > Actinomycetota > Actinomycetes > Streptomycetales > Streptomycetaceae > Streptomyces > Streptomyces kronopolitis. Next base: position 182,814 of record NZ_BMND01000001.1, on the reverse strand, counting down.
AGATAGGGGCTGGGCGCCAGGAAGCTGGGCAGCAGGGCCCGTTGGAGGGTGAGCGCGATGTCCCGCTCCCGGCTGTAGAGCCGGGCGTTGTCCAGGCACAGCGCGGCACGGGAGGCCAGCTCGCCGGCCAGGCTGAGGTCCTGCTCGGTGAAGGCGGTGCGGTCGGCGGAGCGGCCGAAGATGGCGAGCCCCTGGACCGTCCCCCGGGCGATGAGCGGGGCGAGGAGGAGCGTGCTCAGCCCGCTGTGCGCCATCAGCCGGGCGCGCGAGGCGTCGAGCACCGTCCGCGCCAGGAAGTCGTCGTTCACCGTCTCGCAGACGGGGCGGCCGGACCGCAGCATCCGGTGGATGGCCGAGCCCGGCGGGTAGTGCAGCTCCTTCCGCCCGCTGACCAGCTCCGTCGCGGGCGCGGGGAGCACGGTGCCGGAGGCGATGCGGCGGGTGTCCACGGGCAGCGCCGGATCGAACACCTCGCTCTCGCCGCGCCAGTCCACCAGCTCGACGACGGCCCCGTCGCAGAAGTCCGGCACCGCGGCGTCGACCAGTTCCTGGGCGGTGACCTCCACGTCCAGGGTGGTGCCGATACGGGCCGAGGCGCGGTCCAGCAGGGCCAGCCGCTGGCGGCTGGCGGTGGCCTCCACCACGGCCTGCTCCTGGTCGGTCACGTCCACCAGCAGCCCGCCGACGCCGGGCCGGCTGCCGACTGCCTGGGTGAGCGGGAAGAAGCTCACCGACAGCACCGTGTCCCGGTCCGGGTGGCCCCGGGTGCGCATCCCCACCCGGACCCCGCGGACGGTCCTGCCCTCCGTGGCGACCGAGCGGAGCATGCGCTCGTACTCGCCGTCGTCGGAGGTGATCATGATGTCGGCGAGGCGGCGCCCGAGGTGGTCCTCGATGGGCAGCCCGTTCATGTCGGCGAGCGCCTGGTTGAGGTGGCGGTAGCGCAGCTCCTCGTCGAGCATCACCAGGCCGATGGGGCAGGTGGCGAAGAGGGCGTCGAGGAAGGCCAGGTTGGTCTTGACCCGGTCCAGTTCGTCGCCCCGGCTCGCCAGGGCGATCACCACCGTGCGGCCCGCCTCGCCGGTCACCGGGAAGACCCGGAATCCGCAGTCGAAGTCCGCGCCGTCCCGGTGGGTGACGCGCTGGCGGCCGCGCCAGTAGCCCTCGGTGCGGCCGCGCTCGGCCATGCGCGCGCAGACCTCGGCGCCGCCGCCGGCGGATCCGCGGAACAGGAGCGCGCCTGGCCGGGTCAGCGCCTCGGCGGCGTGGTAGCCGAACAGGTCGCGGGCGCCCGGCCCCCAGTAGCAGATCCGGTTGTCGTCATCGATGCCGCACACGGCCACGGCCACGTGCTCCAGCAGCGACCCGGGCTCGGACCAGAGCGGACCGCGGGCCGTCGCGAAGCTCGGCCGATCTGTTGGCACCGGCTTTCCTTCCCGGCCGCCGCGCAGGGAGGCTGGTCCGCTCTGCGCGGCGGAGCGGCTCTCTCAATTCTGCGCCCGTCTCCCGTGTGCGGGCACCTCGGCCCGGCGGGGCCACCCGGACCGCCGCTCACCGACTCACTGGGCCCTCACCGACGGCGACAAAGTTACACAAAGCCCTGTAAAGCCATGCAAAGCGGGCGTAGGCTGACCGGGACGCCGCAGTGCACCGCGAGCGAGCGACGGAGGCGTCGCATGACCGATCCTTTCGGCTTCCTCAAGACCCCCCGTCGGCCGGTCGCGGGCCGCCCCGTCCAGGAGCGGCTGCACGACTGGCACGAGGTCTACGCGGGCCAGGCGCTGCTGCCGCTCATCTCCGAGCAGGCGGGGCGCTGCATGGACTGCGGCATACCCTTCTGCCACAACGGCTGCCCGCTGGGGAACCTCATCCCCGAGTGGAACGCGTACGCACGGCGGGGCGACTGGCGGGCCGCGGCCGAGCGGCTGCACGCGACGAACAACTTCCCCGAGTTCACCGGGCGGCTGTGCCCGGCGCCGTGCGAGGACGCCTGCGTGCTGGCGCTCAACGCCGATCCCGTGACGATCAAGAACGTCGAGCAGGCCATCGCCGACGAGAGCTGGGAGCGCGGCTTCACCGTGCCGCATCCGCCGCAGCGGCTCAGCGGCAAGACCGTGGCCGTCATCGGCTCGGGGCCGGCGGGGCTGGCGGCGGCCCAGCAGCTCACCCGGATCGGGCACACCGTCGCGGTGTACGAGCGCGCCGACCGCGTCGGCGGGCTGCTGCGCTACGGCATCCCCGAGTTCAAGCTGGAGAAGTGGCATCTGGAGCGGCGCATCGCGCAGATGCGGGCGGAGGGCACCAAGTTCCGCACCGGCGTGGACATCGGCCGCGACCTCGACGCCGGCGACCTGCGGAGGCGGTATGACGCGGTGGTCGTCGCCGTCGGCGCCACCGAGCCGCGGGAGTTGCCCGTCCCGGGCCGTGAACTGCGCGGCATCCACCAGGCGATGGAGTATCTGACGCTCGCCAACCGCGTCCGGGAGGGCGACTTCACCGCGCCGCCGCTCACCGCCGAGGGCCGCCATGTGGTGATCGTCGGCGGCGGGGACACCGGCTCGGACTGCCTGGGCACCGCGCTGCGGCAGGGCGCGGCCTCGGTGGTGCAGCTCGACATCAACCCGGAGCCGGGCGACGACCGGCCGGACGCCGAACCCTGGCCCGTCTACCCGAAGGTGTACCGGATCTCGCACGCCCACGAGGAGGCCCGGGGCAGGGCGGGCACCGACCCCCGGCTCTTCGCCTCCGCCACCCTCCGCTTCGAAGGCGACGCGTCCGGCCGGGTGCGCGCGCTGCATCTGACGGAGGTGGAGCCCACGGCGCGGCGGCCGCGGCCGGACACCGAGCGGGAGATCCCGGCGGAACTGGTGCTGCTCGCCCTCGGCTTCTCCGGTCCCGAACGCGGCGGGCTGCTCCACCAGCTCGGACTCGCGCTGGACATCCGGGGGAACTTCGCCCGGGACGGCGGTTTCGCGGCCGAGGCGGCGCAGCACGACGCGTGGCCCGTCCGCAGCAGGACGGACGGGGTGTTCGTCGCGGGTGACGCGGGGCGCGGCCAGTCGCTGGTGGTGTGGGCCATCGCGGAGGGCCGGTCCGCCGCGGCGGCCACCGACCGCTACCTGACCGGGTCCAGCGAACTCCCCTCCCCCGTCTCCGCCGGGGACCGGCCGCTGGTGGCGTGAGGGGCCGCACCCGCGTGGGCGCGACGGTCACGAGGGGTGGACTTGCGGCTCCACCCCGGCGCACGGCTACGGGGAGTGAGAGACGATCAGGTGGATTCCGTAGCCGCCGAGGGCGGCGCAGAGCGCGAAGCAGAGGACCGCGGTGGCCATCGCCAGCGGCGCCGCCACGCCGCCGCGTCCGACCGTGTCCATCCGCGGTCTGCGGGAGCGGGTCAGCGCGACGATCCCGAGCGAGAAGACCACCACGAGCAGGGTGACCATGACCAGGCTGACGACGCAGACCTCGACGAGGCCGTGCCAGTCGATGTGCATGTCCTTGCGCCTCCTTGTGTGCTGCCGCGACGGGGTGGTGTGCCGCCCCGGCGGGACGCCGCGCGTGCTCCGGCCGCGCGGCCGCCGGTGTTGCGGTCACGCCATGAGGTCGTCGGGCTGGTCCTGCTGCGTCTCGGGGACCTCGTTGACGTTCTTCGCGTGCACGGGGTGGCGCCGGGACAGCGCGTACATCCCGCCGACCGCGGCCAGCGCCACCCCCGCCGCCAGCACGAGACCGATGGTGCCGTGCCCGGCCAGCCACGCCGAGCTGCCCCCGACCGCGGCGGCCGCCGGCAGCGTGAGGACCCAGGACACCGCGATCCGGCCGGCGATCCCCCACCGGATCTCGGCCAGCTTCCGGCCCAGGCCGGCGCCGAGGATCCCGCCCGCGCACACCTGCGTGGTCGACAGCGGGAACCCCATGTGCGAGGAGGTCAGGATGACGGTGGTGGCCGTGGTCTCCGCGGTGAACCCCTGGGGCGACTGGATGTCGGTGAGCCCCCGGCCCATGGTGCGGATGATCCGCCAGCCGCCCGCGTACGTGCCCAGCGAGATCGCCAGCCCCGCGCTGAGGATCACCCACCACGGCGGTCCCGCGCCCGGGTCCAGCACATCGGCGGAGATCAGGGCCAGGGTGATCACGCCCATGGTCTTCTGGGCGTCGTTGGTGCCGTGCGCCAGCGCGACCAGCGAGGCGGAGCCGATCTGCCCCGTCCGGTAGGCGCGGGTGACGGGCCCGCTCGGCGCATGACGGGTGATCACATAGGCGAGGTACGTCGCCAGCAGGGCCACCACGCACGCCAGGGCCGGAGAGATCAGGGCGGGGAGCACGATCTTCTCCACCACCTCCCCGAAGTGGACCGCTCCGGCGCCCGCCGCGACCCACACCGCCCCGATCAGCCCGCCGAACAGCGCGTGCGAGGAACTCGACGGCAGCCCGGCGAGCCAGGTGAGCATGTTCCACAGGATCGCCCCGAGCAGCCCGGCGAAGATCATCGTGAGGCTGACCTTGCTGTCGTTCACGATCCCGCCGGAGATCGTCTTGGCGACCGTGGTGGACAGGAACGCGCCCGCCAGGTTGAGGGCCCCGGCGATCAGCACGGCGACCCGCGGAGCCAGCGCCCCGGTGGCGATGGACGTGGCCATCGAGTTGGCCGTGTCGTGGAACCCGTTGGTGAAGTCGAAGGCGAGCGCCGTGACGATCACCGCAATGAGCAGGAGCGAGACGCCACCCACCGGTACCTCCAGTCCCAGAAACGTACCTTCCGGAGGCGCGACGTTACGGGACGTGATGACCGGCGCTCGGCGAGCCTCGCCGTGGGTGGCGGCCGACCACCGCATCAGCCTCATGCTCCGGCCCGGGCACGCGGACGCCGATGGGCCCGGCCGGGGTGTCCGGCCGGGCCCATCGGCTTGTCGGGCGTCGGTACAGCTCAGTTCGGCCCGGGAGGCGGGATCAGTGGCCGCCCTCGTCGACGACGGCGACCTCCTCGATGTTCTGCTCGATCGATTCCTTCGACACCGCGGTGCTGCGGGCCCAGTAGTAGATCCCCAGGGAGAACGCGGTGACGACCGCGATGTCCCACCACAGCGGGAGGGTGCCCTGTCCGCCGAAGCCGCCCAGCCAGGAGATCAGACCCATGCCGATCAGGTAGACGGGAAGCCACTGGGCGGCCTTCCAGTCCAGGCGCGGGGCGTTCGGCAGCTGCTTCTTCGTCGCGTACCAGGCGTAGCTGCCGAGCAGCACATACCCGATGATGATCGCCCAGCCGAGCCGCTGGAGGGTCTCCCAGCCGGCCCAGTAGATGATCAGGCTCGCGACGATGAAGGACAGCGGCGAGATCACGTTGCCGCCGGGCAGCCGGTAGGGGCGCACGTGGTTCGGCAGCCGGTTGCGGAACACCCCGAAGGCCAGCGGGGCGCCGGCGTACATCAGCACGCTCGCCGAGGTGATGAAGGAGACCAGCTCCTGCCAGCTGGGGAACGGCAGGAAGCAGATCACGCCGGTGACGAACGAGATGATCAGGCCGAACCACGGCACGCCGCGGCCGTCGGTCTTCTCGAAGAGCCGGGGCGCGTAGCCGTTCTTGCTCAGGCCGTAGGAGATGCGCGAGGTCGAGGTGGTGTAGATCAGGCCGGTGCCACCGGGAGAGATGATCGCGTCCGCGTACAGCACCCAGCCCAGCCAGCCCAGGCCCACGACGGTGGCCAGTCCGGCCCAGGGGCCGCTGATGCCGGCGTAGTCCAGCTTGGCCCAGCCGTGCACGAAGGACGCCACCGGCAGGGCGCCGATGTAGACCACCTGGAGCAGGACGTAGATGACCGCGCCGATCAGGACCGACCCGATCGTGGCGCGCGGCAGGTCGCGCTTGGGGTTGCGGCTCTCGCCCGCGAGCTGGATGGCCTGCTCGAAGCCGAGCAGCGCGAAGATGATGCCGCTGGTGCTGATGGCGCTGAGCACGCCCTTGGCGCCAAACGGGGCGAAGCCCTGCGAGGTGAAGTTGTGCGGGTGGAAGTTGGTGGCCGCGATGACGAAGATCGCCCCGAGCGGGACGGCGATCTTCCACCAGGTCGCCGCACTGTTGGTGTGCGCCAGCACCTTCACGCCGAGGAAGTTCACCGCGACGAAGATCGCCATCAGGAAGACCGCGACGATGAAGCCGCTCGTGGTGAGCGTCCCGTTCGCGTGCAGGAAGCCCTGGGCCCAGGACCAGTGACCGGCGTAGCCGATCATGGCCTCGACCTCGATGGGGGCCACCGTCGCCGCCTGGAGCCAGGAGAACCAGCCGAACGACATGCCGGCCAGACCGCCGAAGGCGTAGTGCGGGTAGCGCGCCGTGCCGCCGGCCACCGGGAAGAGTCCGCCGAGTTCGGCGTGCACCAGTGCCAGCAGGACGATGGCGACCGCACCGATACACCAGGAGATCAGCGCCGCCGGGCCTGCCACCACGACGGCCTTCTGGGCTCCGTACAGCCAGCCGGACCCGATGATCGAACCGACCGATGCCCACATCAGCCCGATGAGTCCCACATCCCGGCGGAGGGAGCCGGATTCATGTGGCCTGACGGGAGCGATCTCGTCAACGCTTGCCATAAGAGGCCTTTCAAGACAGGACTGGCTCAAAATTTGCCTCAGAGTAGGGAGCATTCAGAGCCCTGCAAAGAGCCATTGACTGAATAGTTATATTCCATGGCGTTCCTTTGGAAAGTCATTACCTAACACTCGACTCGACACTGTGGACATTCCGGAGAATGTGCGCAGAGACGGGCTCCGCAGGCCGATTGCGTAGCACTCAGCAACGATCCGGTCACCGATCCGACCCCGCCGCCACCGCCCACTTGAGGAAATCTTGAGCTTTCTCTTCCGGGCATTGCCGAAACCCGGAAAAGCCCTGCTCCAGCGGCCGGGAATTCGTAACGGATCTTCGCCGGGCCTGCCCCGTACACCCCCTCCCGCCCCCACGACCGGCCAGCCGGGCCCCTCCCCCATGTCGGGCATACCGGCAGATCAGGCGCCCGCGACAGGCCCGGACACGCGGCCCGCACCACCTGGCCCCACCCCCGCACACCCGCTCCCCCGTGCCCGTCACGACGCCTCTCCCGGCAAATAGGGGGACGAGAGACCCAACGGGAAGTAACACCGAAGAAGGGCGGACTCCGCCTGTCCCGGCCCACCCGACGACCACACCCGACCGCCTCCGAAATTCCTCACACCCCGGCCCCCTTCCCCCGAAGAGGCATTCCGAGTTCCGGCCGACCGAAGAGGCGGACGAGTTCTCCCGCGACCTCCCCATAAATGATGTAGATGCCATCAAGACTTTCTCCGCGCAAAGGATTCACCGGAACGTTCGCCGGGAAACCGGGAAGTCCCGGGCCGCACACAACGACCGCCCACGCACGGCCGAGTGGCCGGAAAAATTCCCACGACTCACAACTGGGCTTCCACGCAAGCGACTTGGCGCACCCTTCCGCCACGGCACCCGTCACACATCCGTCACAACATCCCCACACGCCCCTCGCCGGATCCGGATACCGGTCACCTCGGGAGCGGAGCAACTTCGCCGGGCCCGAAGCCCGTTGCCCATGACGCGGACCCGTGTTCGATATCCGGGCACGGAGCGTGGCGGCACCGCCGCCACACCCGCCCGGCGCGGCACCGGCGGCCAAAATGAGCGTCGCACAGCCATGCGATATCCCGGCGTGGTGTTGTCGGGTGCAAGAGTGCGCGGGGTACATATGGAGCATGGCCCGAATCTCCGGCCGCTTCCCGTGGCTAACCTCGGAGCGCAGGTTCACCGGTCGGCACCCGGACGATGACGGTCGGCGTGGCGGCTCGCCGACGGCATCGGCGGGACGCCTGCGCGCACTGGCGAGTACCCGCAGCGTCGCCGGTCAGATGTTTCTCCTCCAGGTCCTGATCGTGCTGCTGCTCATCGTGGCGTCGGTGACCGCGCTGCTGCTGCAGTCCCGCAGCGACAGGTTCCAGGGGGCACGGGACCGTTCGGTCGCCGCGGCCGAGGCCTTCGCGCACAGCCCGGGCCTGGTGCCCGCGCTGCGCAGCCCCGACCCGAGCGCGGTGCTCCAGCCGCTGACCGAGGCGGCTCGCAAGCGGGCCGGCGTCGACTTCATCGTCGTCATGAACCGTGCCGGAATCCGCTATACGCATCCCAAGCCGCAGGAGATCGGCAAGCACTTCATCGGCACCATCGGGCCCTCGCTCGCCGGCCATGTCACCGTCGAGAGCGTCGTCGGCCCGCTCGGTCACGAGGTGCAGGCGGTCGTCCCGGTGACCGATGCCCGGGGCAGGGTGGTGGGCCTGGTGTCGGCCGGGATGCGGGTCAGCCGGGTGAGCAGCGCGGTGGACCGGCAGCTGCCGGTCGTACTCGGCGCCGGGGCCGCCGCGCTCGCGCTGACGACGGCCGGCACCGCGCTGGTCACCCGCCGGCTGCGGCGCCAGACCCACGGGCTCGGCCCCGTGGAGATGACCCGGATGTACGAGCACCACGACGCGGTGCTGCACGCGGTGCGCGAGGGCGTGCTCATCCTCGACGGCAACGGGCGCGTCCTGCTGGCGAACGACGAGGCGCGCCGGCTCCTGGACATGCCGCCCGAGGCGGAAGGGCAGCGCGTCAGCGGCCTCGGGCTCGCCCCCCGGGCCGCCGAGCTGCTGGCCTCCGGGACCGCGGTCACCGATGAGGTGCTGGAGGTCAGGGACCGGCTGCTGGCGGTGAACATCCGGCTCACCGACCCCCGCGGCGGACCGGCCGGCACGGTGGCCACCCTGCGGGACTCCACCGAGCTGCTGGCCCTCGCGGGGAAGGCGGAGGCCGCCCAGAGCCGGCTGCGGCTGCTGTACGAGGCGACCGTCGCCATCGGCACCACCCTCGATGTGCAGCAGACCGCCGAGGAACTGACCCAGGTCGCGGTGGACTGGTTCGCCGACTACGCCACGGTCGACCTCGCCGAGCCGGTACTGGCCGGTGAGGAGCCGCCGGCCGGGGCCTACAGCGAGGCGCCGGAGCTGCGCCGGGTGGCGCTCGCCGGTCTGCCCCGGGACCACCCGCTCCATGTCGTGGGCGAGCTGCACCGGTACGCCGTGCCCAATCCGATGGCCACCGGGTTCGTCACCGGACGGTCCGTGCTGGTCCCCGATCTGCGGGAGGCAAAGGAGTGGCGCGCCCAGGAACCGGAGCGCTTCGAGCTGGCCCTGGACCACGGCGTCCGCTCGCTGCTCACCGTCCCGCTCCGGGCCCGCGGGGTGCTCATGGGGGTCGCCAACTTCTGGCGCTCGTCCGACAGCGCGCCGTTCGAGGAGGGCGATCTCACCCTGGCCGACGAGATGGCGGCCCGGGCCGCCGTGTCCATCGACAACGCGCGCCGCTTCACCCGCGAGCACGCCATGGCCGTCACCCTTCAGCAGAGCCTGCTCCCCCGCGGCCTGCCCGAGCAGGACGCCCTGGACCTCGCCCACCGCTATCTGCCCGCGCAGACCGGCGTGGGCGGCGACTGGTTCGACGTCATCCCGCTGCCGGGGGCCCGGGTCGCGCTGGTCGTCGGCGATGTGGTCGGCCATGGCCTGCACGCCGCCGCCACGATGGGCCGGCTGCGGACCGCGGTGCAGAATTTCTCCAGTCTCGACCTGCCGCCCGACGAGCTGCTCAGCTACCTGGACGAGTTGGTGCACCGCATCGACCACGAGGCGCTCGCGGCGGAGGACGAGGCCATGGTCGCGGGCGCCACGTGTCTCTACGCGATCTACGATCCGGCCTCCGGCCGCTGCACGATGGCCCGCGCCGGCCATCTCCCGCCGGCGCTGGTGCACCCCGACGGCAGCGTGGAGTTCCCGGACCTCCCGGCGGGCCCGCCGCTGGGCGTCGGGAGCCTGCCGTTCGAGGCCCTGGATCTGTATCTGCCCGAGGGCAGCAGCCTCGTGCTCTACACCGACGGCCTGGTCGAGGGCCGCAACCACGACATCGACACCGGCATGCAGAACCTCGCCGCCACCCTGGCGCGACCCGGCCGCAGCCCGGACGAGATCTGCGAGACCGTGCTCAGCGGCCTGCCCCCGGCCCGGCAGCGTGATGACATCGCCCTGCTCGCGGCGCGCACCCATCTGATGGACCCCGACCGCATCGCGGAGTGGGAGGTCCCCTCCGACCCCGCGGCGGTGGCCGAGGCCCGCACGAACATCACGGACCAACTGGCGCGGTGGGACCTGGAGGAGATGGCCTTCGCCACCGAACTCGTCCTCAGCGAGCTCATCACCAACGCCATCGTCTACGCCACCGGTCCGATCCGGGTACGCCTGATCCGCGACCGCACCCTGATCTGCGAGGTCTCCGACACCAGCAGCACGTCCCCGCACCTGCGCTACGCCGCCGAGGAGGACGAGGGCGGCCGGGGCCTCTTCCTGGTCGCCCAACTGACCCAGCGCTGGGGCACCCGGTACACGCCCGAGGGCAAAATCATCTGGGCGGAACAGGCGCTGCACGAGTTGGCCTAGGGGCCCTCGTCACCGTCCATGAGGCCACGTGCCTCGTGAACTCGCCTTCGCGGCAGGTCAGTTGGAGCCGTGGGCGGGCGGCCGCGCGCCGTCCGGCGACGTACGCGCCGCCGCCCGCCCTGCTCGCGCCGACGGGCGTGACGTCACCGGGCCTTCGGCTGCCGCGGGCCGCCCTTGACGTCCACCGGGCGGTCGTCGTTCAGCTCGCTGAAGAGCTTGCGTGCCTGCGGCTTGTCCCAGAGCACGGCGCTGCCCTTGGAGGTGGGGAAGCCGAGGTTCGCCACCGGCACGTTGATCTGCTTGCCGTGCCCGCCCGTGACGCCCTGCATCGCGCGGAACATCGTCGCGAGATCCAGCAGGCTGGTGTCCCGGTCGACGATCAGCGTGTCCAGCCCGGCGTCCAGCGCGCCGTAGAGCGAGAACGGGTTGAGCACGGTGCCCGGCTTCGATGCCCGGTGGGCGAGGGCGGAGAGGAACTTCCGCTGGTTCTTGCTGCGTCCCAGGTCGCCCTCGGCCTCCTGGTGGCGCTGGCGGACGAAGGCGAGCGCCGACCTGCCGTCGAGGGTGTGGCAGCCCTTGGTGAAGTTCGCCCCGGACTTCTTGTCCTTCAGGTCCCGGTCCAGGCAGATCGGGACGCCGCCCACCGCGTTGACGAGGTTCACGAAGCCCGCGAAGCCGACCTCCACGTAGTGGTGGATCGTCACGCCGGTGTTGCGCTCGATGGTGCGGACGAGCATCTTGGGGCCGCCCAGGGCGAACGCCGCGTTCAGCTTGTTCTTGACCGGGCCGTAGTGCTTGCCGGTCATCGGGCTGGTGTGGCCCGGCACGGTCAGCCAGGAGTCACGGGGCAGGCTCACCATGCTGGTGCCGCCCGCGCCGGTGTGCAGCAGGATCATCGAGTCGGTGCGCCGGCCGCCGGCCGATCCGGTGTGCAGATCGTGCTTCTCCTGGTCGGTGAGGCCCTCGCGGCTGTCGGAGCCCACGATGAGGTAGTTGGTGCCCTTGCCGGCCCGCTGCCCCTGCCCGGGTGTGCCGAGGTCGACCTCGCTGTTGAGCTTGCTGTCGGCCCAGGCGAAGGTGCCGGCGGGGACGCCGAGGAGCACGACGAGCACCCCGATGACGACGCGCCGCACCGGCCGCCGGCGCCGGGAGCGGTGCGAGCGCCGCCCGTCGCCGGGGGCACCGCCGCCCGCTCCCCGTTCCGCACCGCCCGCACCCCCCTCCGCACGCCCCTCGTCGTGCCATGGCGGGGGCGGGACCGGCGGGTCGTCGTACCCGTCCGGGAGGGTGGCGGCCTGGTGCGGATGCCGGGGCGGATCCTCGCGCCACAGCGGTTGCCGCACGTCGACCACCTCCCCGGCCACGATGTGCCGGCCGGTCCGGGGGCGGCGCGGCTGCCACACGTCGTCCAGCGTGTCCATGGCGTCCGGCCCGCCCTCCGGCCCGCCCTCCGCTCCGTACGGCGGACGTCCGTCCGGAGCGAACGGGCCCGCGCCGGGTATGTCGCTGCCGGCCCACGGGCCTGGCGAGTTGCTCATGTGTGCACTCTCCTCGGTCACTTCGACGACACGCCGGTCGGCTGCGGGACGGGTTCCTTGAGCAGGTGCTGGTTGGCGGTGCCGGAGCGCTGCATGCGGTGCCACTTCAGCCGGGTGCCGAGCAGCGCGGTGACCACGGACTGGATGACGACGAGGTACAGCAGCTGCCGGTAGAAGAACAGCTGGAGCGGCAGGGCCCACAGCTCCCGGAGCTTCTCGTGGTCCAGCCGCAGCGCGTACGCGGCGGTGATCAGCTGGATGGCGAGGAAGCCGAGCCAGACCCCGACGGCCTGCGCGGTGTCGCCGAAGCACAGGCCGTACAGGGCGAAGACATCGACGACCGGCGCGAAGAGCGGCAGCACGATCTGGAACAGGGCGAGATAGGCGAGCCCCCGGCGGCCGAAGCGTCCGGCCGGGCCGGCCTCCACCACGGCGTGGCGGTGCTTCCACATCGACTGCAGCGTGCCGTAGCACCAGCGGTAGCGCTGCCGCCACAACTGGCTCAGGCTGCTGGGCACTTCGGTCCACGCGATGGCCGTCTCCTCGTAGACCACCCGACGGCCCACCCGCCACAGGGCCATGGTGAGATCGGTGTCCTCGGCGAGGGTGTCGTCGCTGACCCCGCCGATGGCCAGCAGCGCGTCCCGGCGGAAGGCACCGATGGCTCCGGGGACCGTGGGCATGCACTCCAGCACCTCGAACATGCGCCGGTCCAGGTTGAACCCGAGGACGTACTCCAGGTGCTGCCATCTGCCCAGCAGCCGGCGCCGGTTGCCCACCTTGGTGTTGCCGCTGACCGCGCCGACGGTCGGATCGGCGAGCGGCTGGATGAGGCGGTACAGGGCCTCCGGCTCGAAGACCGTGTCCGCGTCGATCATCACGATGATCTCGCAACGCGCGTAGCGCAGGCCCGTGCTGAGCGCCCCGGGCTTACCGGAGTTGGGCTGTTCCAGCACGGTCACCCGCGGGTCGGTGATGCCGCGGGCGATCTCCACGGTCCGGTCCGTCGACCCGTCGTCGATAACGATGATCTGCAGGTCGCGGTGGGTGGAGGCGAGCAGGGAACGCACCGTGGCCTCGATGCCGGCCTCCTCGTTGAACGCGGGGACCAGCACCGTCACCGGATCGGTCACCTCGCGCAGCCAGGGCGCGCCGGACCGGTGCCGGCGCCGTCGCCGCACATGCACCCGGGCGAGGAGGGCGAGCAGCACCAGCCGGAGCATGCCCAGCCCGCCCGCGATGCCCAGCGCCCAGGTCATCGAGCGCGCGAAGGTGTGCCCGACGGACTGCGTCCACATCAGCGCCTCGCCCTGGGCCTGTTCGGTCAGGGAGGCCGTGGAGGTGAGCGAGGCGCGTCCGAGTCCGCCCGTGACGGTGGTGAACCGGCCGACATCGGGGTTGTCGAGCAGCTTCTTCGCCTCGCGGTATCCCAGCGCGGTGTTGCTGTACTGCCGCACCACCCCCAGCGGGGGCTTGCGCGACCGGGCGGTGGCGGCCACCACGACGTATCCCTGGTCGGTGGCCCGCCGGGCGGCGGACCATTCGGCGCCGCACAGCGTGTCGGCGGTGGTGGTGTGCGGCAGGCGCAGCAGCCGGGTGTTGACGTCGGCCGCGCCCGCCAGGACCGTCTGGGTGAGCGAGAGTTCCAGCTGCGCGCGGACGTGCGAGGCACTGCCCAGGTCGCCGCCGGTGTAGGTGTACGAGCCGATCTCGTGGCCCTCGTCGCGGATCCGCCGCACCAGGTCGGGGTAGCGGGCCGCCTGGTCGCCGTAGAGGAAGAAGGTCGCCCGCGCGTGGCGGGCGCGCAGCAGGTCGAGCAGGCGCGGCGTCCACACCGGGTCGGGCCCGCCGTCGAAGGTGAGCGCGGCGGTGCGGAACGGCATCTGCGCGGTCTCGGCTCCGCTGCCGTTGACCCGGAGCACCGGGTCGCCGTTGTCCGCGGACTTCGGGATGGGGCTCGTGCAGGCTCGCCTGTTCCGGGCGCCGTCGACCTCATGGGTCGTCCAGCCCTCGAACAGCAGTGAAGCGGCGACGATGGGGAGGATCAGCAGCAGCAGTAACCAGTGCCAGCGTGGGGGGCGACGCAACGCGTGCCGTCCCTGCCCTGACAACGCCACAATGAGCCCTTTCTGTCGAGCGGACGTGCCACGTGAGAGGCGTGCGTCCGCGCAGGCGGCCATGGCGCCTGCGCGGACGGACACGCCTCGGGTCAGTGCCGCGGAGGCGTCACACCCGTGGGGGGATGTGCGCCGCCCCGGCGGTGGTCACGGGGCAGGGTTGGTGCGGGAAGGGGCCCGGGAGGCGTGGTGGCCGACGGGGACGGCCCGGCCGGAGGTGTCGGAGGTCGCCGCCGGACCGGCCCCGCCCAGCGCACTGGGCACCGGGCGCGGGGTGTGGTCCGGGAGCGGGTCGGCCTTGCCCGGCGCCGGCTTCGCGCCGGGTTGCAGGAGGCCGCCGAACACCACGGCGAGGAGGACGAGATATCCGGTGCACATGCACCCTACGGTCAACGCTGCATGCCCCAGGAAGCGTCTGCGCCGACCTGAGTTGTCGACAAATACGGGACGATTCCCTTGCTTACCGGGGCGACTGCTGTGGGGGGTAGCGGTTCGCATGGAGCGTGAGTGTAACCAGTTATCAGCGAATGAGAATAGGCAAGGTCAGCCACGTCTTCGATCCTCCGATGACGGCGGCAAAGGCCACCGGGCGAGCCGGGACTCCAGCTCCCCCTTATGATCTCACTCGTCAACATACCTATTCACGCGTGCCGAGGGTTCACCGCGAGCCCGATCGGCACCCTCGCGGTGCCCGGCACACCCCGTCCGGGACGGTTCATACTGTGAAGTAACTCACGCCGGACGGCGAAGCGGAAAGTAATTGAACTGCTTACCGAGCGCCGCGTTCGTTTTGCTCCCCGCTGACCGGGAAAGAGCCCCTTGTGCCGTCCGGCACCGCACCGCCGCCCGGCCTCCCGCACGACCGCCGCACGCACCGCACCCGCCACCGCCGGGGCACTGCGAGCGGCCTCCGGTACGCCCCGCAGCAGGCGAGACGCCATGGGCGCACCGCACCAGCCCCGGAGCGGACCGCACCCGCGACCGGCCCCCGAATCACTCCATTCCGCACAAAGGTGAAATACGCCGAGATGCACCGCCCTCGGGCCTGCCGATAACCCTCGGCAGGCCCACCTCAAACCAAGCGGAAATGGCGAAGTGAAAATCCCGCGATAACTCGCCTAGTTTCTCGCACACGAGAATCCCCGCATACCTTTACGGTTGAGAATTGACGGAAGGGAAACACGGTATCTCTTGCCGTGCATGACCCACGCCGATCATGGCCGGAATGCGCATGCCGCACGCTTCGCCGCTTTCTCCATGAGACCACCGAATCGGCACCGGAGATCAACGGATTCCTCGCCGGCACCCGGACGATTCGGTATCGACGGAGTGTTACGGGAGAATTTCCCGGCCTCGCCGCCGGGGGCCGCCGGCCGGTGGCACCCGCGGGGCGCCGCGCGCTCGCCCGCGGGGCCCGATCACCCGTCTCACCTGCCCGCACCGATCAACGAGGCGGGTACGGAGGAGGTGCAGGTGCCCGGCCCGTGGGCGCCCGCGGCGTCGACCGCCGTTTACCTGCCGTATCCCCCATGTTTCGTACGAGGTCACGCCAGGGACCGAAGAATGGGCGCCTAAGCAGCCCGGATGCGGCCCGTTCGCCCGCCTTTCCGGCCTTCCGTCAGCCGTGCGCGGCCATCCGCCGGAAGTCTCCGGAAGTCGCCGGCAACAGCACGGACCGGACTTCGCACGACCCGCCGGCCGCTTCCGCAGAACCGGGCCGCTCCCACCATCCGGCCCCCTCGAAACCCGCAATCCCGGCGCCGCACAATGTCGTTGGCGCGGGAACTGGGGACGGAGTTCTCGGGGGTGCGCCTACCTGGTGGCGGGCAGCGGAGGAAGATCGCAGGAGAACCGCGAATTCCTGTCACTCAGTGCCTCTCTGCCGCCGCGTCCCGCTCGGCGAACTTCTTCAGCGTCAGCAGCTGTTTGCGCATCATGACCAGGTCCCCCCAGGCGAGAAGCCGCCGTTGGAGCCTCCGGACCGGCGAGCGCCGCGTTTCGCTGGCGACCTTCACCAGCAGCCGGCAGCCGTCGCCGTGCGGAACGACGACATAGCTGACGGCCATCTGCCCGTGCCGCCGCGCCGGCTCCGTGGGGAGCACTCCGGTGACGTGCTCGTCGGTGGCGAAGTCCACGAGGTCGAAGACCAGGAACCGCTGTCCGACCTCCAGGGGGGCCAGCCCCGGGGTGAGCCGGTCGGGGCTCCTGCGGCCGCGGAAGTCGATCCAGTCGTAGCTGTACGGCGCGACGGCCAACTGGTGGACCCAGCGGAAGACCGTGGCGCAGGGCGCTGCCACGTCCACGGCCCGGATCCAGCCCTCATGGGGAACCGTCAGCAGCCCGTCGCACGGATAGTGCGCCTCCTGCTCGGCGGCGGTCGCGCCCCATACCCTCCCGGTGAAATTCATGTCAGGACAATACGCCATGTGGAGGAAGGGGGATATACCGCAAATGGACGACCGCGCGCCTACGACCGGAGCCGCGCCGGTTCGTACGGGGACTCCGCCCGCCGTATCGGCCACCGCCGTGTCGTGTGCAGCCCGGGAACGGCCGGAGCCCTGGGGCGCGTTCCCGGCCGCGCGTCCCGGCGCCGTCCCGGCGGGCGGAGGGGCCGGGCCTCTCTTAGATTGGCCGGGTGGGGGCCCGGAGCCGGCCGAGAGGGGGCAGGAGCGCGTGCGCAGACCGGACCTCGACCATGCGGCGCTGTTCGCCGCGACCCCCAGTGCGTGCCTGGTCCTCGACCCCGATCTGGTGATCGTGGACGTCAACGTGGCCTACCTCCACGCGACCGGGCGCACCCGGGACGAGCTGCTGGGGCAGTTCGTCTTCGACGCCTTCCCGGACAACCCCGCGGACCCCGACGCCGAGGGCGTGCAGAACCTGTCCCCCTCGCTGCGCCGCGTCCTGGCCACCGGCGAGCCGGACACCATGGCGGTCCAGCGGTACGACATCCCGCTGGCGCACCGGCCGGGGGAGTTCGAGGAGCGCTGGTGGTCCACGATCAACACCCCGGTCATCGGTCCGGACGGCACGGTGGCGTGGGTCATCCACCGGGTGGAGGACGTGACCGCGTTCGTGCTCTCCCGCCGTTCGCGCGGGCTGCCGGGCGGGCGGCTGAGCGAGCGTGAGGAGGCGATGGAGGCGGAGCTGTACGTCCGGGCGCGGGCGCTGCAACACCTCAACGAGGAGCTGCGCCGGGCACACGCCCGGGAACGCCAGGTGGCGCTCACCCTGCAGGACGCGATGCTCCACTCCCCCGACCTCGCCCGGCACCACGATGTCGCCGTGCGCTATCTGCCCGCCATCGGGTCGCTGAACATCTGCGGCGACTGGTACGACGTCGTCGACCTCCCCACCCATGGTTTCGCCGTGTCGGTCGGCGATGTCGTCGGCCACGGGCTGGAGGCCGCCGCCGTCATGGGAATGCCCCGCAGCGCCCTCAGCGCCGCAGCCCGCTCGGTCAACGGCCCCGCGCAGGCGCTGAAGGTGCTGGGACTGTACGCGCGGTCCGTCGACAAGGCCCTGGCCACCACCGTGGTGCAGGCGCTGATCGACGTCGCCGGCCGCCACCTCACCTACAGCTGCGCCGGCCACCCCCCGCCCGTCCTGCTGCACTCCGACGGCAGCCACGACCTCCTGGACCAGGCCACCGA
Source organism: Streptomyces kronopolitis (assembly GCF_014646275.1). Taxonomy (GTDB): domain Bacteria; phylum Actinomycetota; class Actinomycetes; order Streptomycetales; family Streptomycetaceae; genus Streptomyces; species Streptomyces kronopolitis. The sequence continues at coordinate 165,009 of NZ_BMND01000001.1, read as the reverse complement.
CCCGCCCCTGGGCGCCCACCCCGAACAGGTGCCCCGCCTCCAGGCCCATGTGCCGTACACACCGGGCGACACCCTCGTCCTCTACACGGACGGGCTGATCGAGCGCCGCGACGAGGACATCGACGTCAGCCTCGCCCGCCTCACCGACGCCCTCGCCCCGTTCAGCAGATTCAGCCCGGAGCGCCTCGCCGACGCGCTGCTGACCCGGCTGGGCGTCAGCGCCGGCGCCACCGACGACATCGCCCTGGTCGTCGTCCGGCTGTAGAGCAGCCACTAACTCCATTCATAGACAGGGCAGTTGCGGACCTCGTACCGGCGGTGACTGCTCCGACTCGCCCTCGGCCCGGTCCGCGCCCGCCTACCGCCGTGGCCGCGCAGGTTGCCCGGTGGCGGTCGCCGGTCCGGACGCTCGGCCGGATTACGGTGAGCCGGTGACAGCGAGTGCGGACAAGCGGGAGTGCCGGCGCGATCTGTGGGCGGTCGCCGGTGCGGTCGTGCTGTTCGTGCTGGCGGTGGTGGTGGGACGGGTCGTCAACCGGACCGTGTACGGGTACGAGGGCATTCTGCGGCTGGCGTGGCCCCCGCTGGACGCGTGGTGGCTGCCGCATCTGGGGCCCGGTACCCCGGCGGCGCTGGTCGTGGCCGCGCTGGTGGTGGGGTGGGGGCCGGCGGCGGCGCGGCGGCTGCCGTGGCGGGTGCTGCCGGTGGCCGGGTGGGGCGCCGCGATGGCCTGGACCTGGTCGCTCGCACTGGTCGACGGCTGGGACCGCGGCGTCGCCGGGCGGCTGACCACGAGCCTGGAGTATCTGCAGTCGGTGCACCGCGTCCATGACCTGGGCGCCTTTCTGCGCGATTTCACCCATCACATCCTGGTCGGCTCGCCGGGTCTCTGGCCGGCGCATGTGGCCGGTCATCCGCCGGGCGCGCTGCTGACGTTCGTCGGGCTGGACCGGATCGGGCTGGGCGGCGGCGCCTGGGCGGCCGCCTGGTGCATCACCGTCGGCTCCTCGTTCACCGCGGCCGTCCTGGTGGCCGTCCGGGCGCTGTGCGGTGAGGCACCGGCGCGCCGGGCCGCCCCGTTCCTGGCGCTCGCCCCGGCGGCGGTGTGGATCGGGGTCAGCGCCGACGGTTACTTCGCGGGCGTCGTCGCCTGGGCCGTCGCGCTGCTGGCCCTGGCGGCCACCCGCCGCACCCGGGCGCCCCGGCTCACCGCCCTGGGGGCGGGGCTGCTGCTGGGCTGGGCCTGGTATCTCTCCTACGGCCTGACGGTGTGCGTCGTGCTCGTGGCCGCGGTGCTGCTGATCGCGCGCTCGGCCCGCCCGTTGCCGTACCTGGGCGTGGGCGTCCTGGTGTGGGCGGTGGCCTTCAGCCTCGGCGGGTTCTGGTGGCCGGAGGGCTATACGACGCTGGTCGAGCGGTACTACCAAGGGGCCGCGAAGGTCCGCCCGTACGGCTATTTCGTGTGGGCGAACCTCGCGGCCCAGGTGGTGAGCGTGGGTCCGGCGGCCGTGGCCGGGCTGCGCCGGGCCGCGGGGGCGGTGTGGCCGGCGCTGCGCGGGGCGCGGCACACGGCCCCGGCCGGGCGGGGCGCCCTGGCCGTCCTGGTCGCGGCGGGGCTGTGCATGGTGCTGCTCGCGGATGTGTCCGGGATGAGCAAGGCGGAGACCGAGCGGATCTGGCTGGCCTTCGCGGTGTGGCTGCTGCCGGCGTGCGCCCTGCTGCCGGCCCGCACCCACCGCGGGTGGCTGGCCGCGCAGGCCGTGGTCGCCCTGCTGGTCAACCATCTGCTGCTGACCGCCTGGTGAGCGGGGCGGGGCTCCCGCCGGTCCGGGAACGCGGCCGTCCGCGCCTGGCCCCGCCCCGGCCGGGGCGCGGTCGGGCTACTCCGGGGCCTTCTGCGGTTCGAGCGGGATGTCGTCCCGCTCGGCGGTGAGCCGGTCGATCACCTCAACGACGCCGTCGACGCCCTCGCACATCCGCACGGCGATGGGCACCATGCTGGTGCGCTCCAGGGTGCCGGTGAGGGTCACCGAGCCGTTGGAGACATCGACGGTGACCGTGGACGGTGACACGCCGAGCGTGCGCGTGAGCACCTCCTCCAGCACCTCTTCCTGGATGGCGCGGTCGCGGCGCAGGAAGAGCCGCACGAGGTCGCTGCGGCTGATCACACCGATCAGCCGGCCCGCGTCGTCGACCACGGGCAGCCGCTTGACCTTCTTCTGCTCCATGAGCTTGGCCGCCTCCACCACGCTCCACGCCGGCCGCGCCACCACGGCGGGGCTGGTCATGATCGCTTCGGCGGTGGTCGCCCCGAGCTTGGCGATCTGCCGGCGCAGCAGATCGGCTTCGGAGACCACGCCCACCACCTCCTCGTCGTCGCCGAGGACGGGGACGGCGGTGATCTCGTAGTCGTCGAGCAGCCTGGCGATCTCCTTGAAGGTCGTGCCCCGTTGGGCGACGACCGCATGGGGGGTCATCAGGTCTGCCACACAGCGGTGTGTCATGTTCGGCAAGTCCCTCCGGTGTCTGCCCGGGCCGCCTCCGAGGGCGCCGCGGGCGGGAAGTCCGGTGCCGGCGAGCCTGCCCCGCTAGGGACGGGGCCGCCTCGCACCGGTCGTCATGAGTGGGTCAACGGGGCCCGGGGGCCCTTTGCGGGGCCGGGCCGGGGCCGGGGCCGGCGGTCCGGTGCCGCGCGCGGCGCTCAGTCATCGGGGACCACGGCGACCGGGCAGCCCACGTGGTGGAGGGCCGCGTGGGCCACCGGTCCGACCCGCGGTGCGAGCGGCGGACGGTGCAACCGGCGGCCGACGGCGAGGAGTTCGGCCCCGAAGACCGTCTGGACCAGGGCCCGGGTCGGGCTCTCCGGGAGGACGGTCTGCTGGACCAGCACCCCGGGATACCGCTTGCACCACGGGCGCAGGGCCTCGCTCATCTCGGCCTCCGCCTCCTTGGTCAGTTCCTTCTCGGCGTCGGGGTCGAGTCCCCAGGGGGTGTAGGCGTGCAGGGGCAGCGGGCGTCCGTGCACGGCCTGGAGGGGCAGGCCGCGGCTCGCCGCGGCGTCGAAGGCGAAGGCGAGCAGCCGCTCGCAGGGCACGTGCAGGCCGAGTCCGACGACCACCCGTGCGTCGTGCGCGGGCGCCGTGCCGCTCGCGCGGCCGTGACCGGGTGTCGCCGCCCGGTCACCGGCCCGGACGAGGACGACCGGGCCCCGCGCCCGGCCCACCACGTCCAGGCTCACATCGCCGAGCACATAGCTCTCCCAGACGCCCAGGGCCCGCGACCCGAGCACCAGCAGCTGCGAGGCGTCGGCCGCCCGCAGCAGCGCGTCCTCGGCCTCGGCCCCCACCAGGTCCTCGACGATCCGCAGCCCCGGGTGCCTCTCCTGCACCTCGTCGCGGACGCGGCGCACGAGCTGCCGGGCGCCGGCGTTCCGGTCCCGCTCCGGCGGCGTGTCCGGCGCCTCGGCGGCCAGCAGGATCCAGGCATGGAGCAACCGCAGCACCGACTGCCGCCGGTCCGCCTCGTCAGCCGCCCAGTGCGCGGCCGCCAGGCTCTCCGGCGAGCCGTCGAGCCCGGCGGTGATGGTTTCCGGCTCCATGGCTGTCCTTCTTTCGCGCTCCGGGGTCCGGCCGCACCGACGGGGGCGGGGGAGCGTCTGTCGGTGTTCCTCCTCGGCGGCTGCCCGCGGGGTCGGGCGAGGTGCCCGCCCCGGCTACCGAGCCTGGTCGATGCCCCGGCCCGCACCAAGGGCCGATGGGCGCTGCGACCGGACCGAACGACCCGCCGCCGACCTGCCGTAAGTCCCTTGACCGGACGGGCTTGATCATGATCGTCGGCGCCGCGCGGGACGAGGTCCGTTCCTGCCCCCATCCTGGCCCCTCGCACGGGGGCCTGCCAGGCCACGCGGTGCCGGGGCGGCCCGGCCGGGCCCGCCTGCCCGGCCGTCCGCAGTACGGCGTCCGGTGCGCCGGGGCCGGCGGGCGGGTGCCGTCCCGGTGCGCGGAGTGCCGGCGCCGACACGGGGTAACCGGTCCGGGGAGGGCGGGCGCAGGCCCGTCGGAGGAGGGGAAGCGCATGGCCGTGGACAAGGCAAGTGTCCTGGTACTGGATTGCACGGAGCCCGCGCCGCTGGCGGACTTCTACGCACAGTTCCTCGGCGGGGAAGCCCGGATCGAGAACACCCCGGACTACATCGAGGTCGTCGCGGGCGGCCGGGTCCAGCTCGCGATCCGGCGCGACCCGGGCGCGGCACCGCCGAGTTGGCCCCGCCCCGACGACTCGCAGCAGGCGCATCTGCACTTCCTCGTCCCGCAGGAGGACATGGACGAGGCCGAGCGCGAGGCCGTCGCCCTGGGCGCGCGGCCGCTGGAGACCCGCGAGAACCGCGGGCCGTACGACGCCCGCCGCTACTCGGACCCCGCGGGCCACCCCTTCGTGCTGGCCGCGAGCGAGGGGCACGCCATGGGGCAGGCGATCTGACCCTCCGGGCCGTCGGCGCGTGACGGCCCGTGGCGGCGAGCGCGTCCCCGCAGTGCCACGGCCCGGTGGCTCACCGTTTCGGTGAGCCACCGGGCCGTGGCCGTTCGCCGGTCCGTCAGGTCAGGCGGTGCGCTGCTCCTTGCGGCGGCGCAGCACCAGGATGGTGGCGGTGACGCCGCCGGCCACCGCGGCCGCGCCGATGCCGATCGGCAGCAGCTCGGAGTCGGAGGAGTCGCTCGTCGCGGCGGTGGCCTGCATCTTGGGGCCCGGGTCGATCGAAGTGGCGACCGGTGCCACGTGCCGGATTGGGCCCACCGACTTGACCGAGCCGTCGGCGCGCAGGAGCACCTGCTTGTTGTTCGGGTGCCGGAAGTCGAACATGCCGTTCAGCGAGCCCGCCCGGGCGTCGAAGGACGCGTCGCCGATCCGCCCGGTGTGCCAGTTGTTCTCGATGAACTTGATGACCGAGGTCTGCTCGGTCGGGGTGTGGTCGATCTTGTTGACCTTGCTGTACGGGGAGATCACCAGCAGCGGCTGCCGGGTGCCGGGGCCGCAGCGGTCCTTGTAGCCGCCGGCGGCCGCGGGGCCCGCCTGGCAGGCCGGGCTGTCGGTGGCCTTGCCGTTGGACCCGGTGCTGGTGTCCTTGGAGCCGTTGCGCGGCTTGGCGTAGGCGTGGTCGTACCAGCCGTCGGAGTCGTCATAGGCGATGACGACCGCGGTGTCCTTCCACTGCGGGGACTGCTGGATGCGGTTGATCTGGTTGACCACGAAGTGCTGCTCGTCGATCGGGTCGGAGTAGGCGGCGTGCGCGTCCTGGTAGGCGGGGGCCTTGAGGAAGCTGACGGCCGGCAGCTTGCCCGCCTTGAGCACGGCGTCGAAGTCGCTCAGGTCGTAGTTGTGGTTGGCCTGCCCGGCGTGGCCGACCTCGTCGACGCTCTTCGGCGGCAGGTGGTGCGGGTTGGCCGTCGACTTGTAGTACTGGAACGGCGCGTGGTGCGGGCTGTAGTCGACGACCGGCGCTCCCCCGATGTTGGCGTGGGTGGTGCCGCCGCACTTGGCGTAGTGGCCCGACTCGCCGTCCCACGCGGTGCTGGGCCGGAAGCCGCCCTGGAACCAACCCCAGCTGACGTGCCGGGTGTTGAGGAGATCGCCGATGTTGCGCCCCTGCATCACGGCGAGCGTGTCCTTGCCGGTGTGGTCCTTGTTGGAGCAGTCGTCGTAGGCCGGGTCCGGGTCCTTGACCATCGTGCCGACGCCGTTGGCGTCCGGCGACTGCACGGTGTGCGGATCGGGCTTGTCGGTCTTCTCGGGGTGCTCCGTGCTGGAGGACGGGTCCGTGGAGATGATGCCGTGCGTCTGGCCGGAGACCAGGTTGATCGCGCCCGGCGAGGAGGGGCCGTAGACCGAGCTGAAGGAGCGGTCGTTGAGGGAGTAGTGCTGGGCGTAGTTCCACATGCCGGTGACGGTGTTGCCGTCGTAGTAGTCCATCACCAGGCCGGGCTCGCCGTAGAGCCCGCCGGAGCACTTGCCGGAGTCGGTGTTCTCGACGAACTTGTCGGCCTTGCCGCCGTGGTACGCGTACTGCTCGGGCCCGTAGTCATGGGTCTGGTCGCAGGTCACGGCCTGCTCGGGGGTGAGCCGCTTGGGGGCGTACTGGTTGGGGTTGTGCTTGAGCAGCCCCGCGGTGCGCAGGTTGTCGATGTCCCGGGGAGTGCGCGGCGAGGCCGTGAACTTGGTGCCGTCGGTGTTGGCGGCCTTCGGGTACGTCGCGAAGTAGTGGTCGAACGAGATGTTCTCGTCGAAGAGCACGACCACGTGCTTGATGGGGGTGGCCGTCCGGGAGGAGGCGGCCGGGTCGGCCGCCGCCCAGGCGGGTCCGCCCGCGCCCAGGGCCGCGAGGGCCGCGGCGCCCGTGAGGGCCCCCAGGCTCCGGATCGTTGCTCGTTTTCCCCTACTGGCCATGCTTTTTCACCCTCCGGGCAGGGACGTGATCGATGCGGTACGGCCGGATGTTCTGCCGGTCGGACGGCGGTGCGGCAGAGTCATGATGACCCGAGAGTGAACACCGGGTCAGGTAACCCAGGCCAAAACTTGACCCGGTGTTGACCCTTCGGGTCGGACCTCCGCCGCTCATGTCAGCAGCGCCCGGCCGAACCAGTCCGATTCCTCCCGGACGCCGGGCAGCGCGTAGAAGTATCCGCCCCCGAAGGGCTTGATGTAGTCCGTCAGCGGCTCGCCGGCCAGCCTGCGCTGCACGGTCTCGAACTGGCGGGCCAGATCCTGCTGGTAGCAGCAGAACAGCAGGCCCATGTCGAGGTTGCCGTTGCCGTCCGTGCCGTTGTCGTAGTTGTAGGCACGGCGCAGCAGGCGCTGGCCGGCGGTGTCGGCGGTGCGCGGATTGGCCAGCCGGATATGGCTGTCCAGGGGGATCACATCGCCCTTGGGGTCCGCGGGGTAGTGCGGGATGTCGTGTTCGGCGTCGCCGTCCAGGGGCGCCCCGGTCTCCCGGGCGCGGCCGAACATCCGCTCCTGTTCGGTCAGCGACACCCGGTCCCAGAACTCCACCAGCATGCGGATCAGCCGCACCACCTGGTAGCTGCCGCCGACCGCCCAGTCCGGCTCGCCCGCGCCCCGCCCCACCCACACCAGCCGGTCCATCTCCCGGGCGGAGCCGGCATCGGGGTTGGCCGTCCCGTCCTTGAACCCCAGGAGGTTGCGGGGCGTCCCGGACGGCCGGGGCGGCGAGGTGAAGCCGTCCAGCCGCCAGCGCACCTGCATCCCGCCGCGGGTGTGCCGGGCGAGGTCGCGCAGGGCGTGCAGCACGGTGTCCGTGTCGTCCGCGCACAGCTGGAGGCTCAGGTCGCCGTGGCACCACTCGGGCCGCAGGTCGTCGTCGGGGAAGGAGGGCATGGCGGTCAGGCGGCGCGGCGCCCGGCCGTGCAGCCCGAACCGGTCGTCGAAGAGGGCCGCCCCCACACCGACCGTCACCGACAGCGCGCCGGCGGGGACCTGCGGCCCCAGGAGGCCGGAGTCGGCGGGCGGGCCGGTGATGCCGACGGGTGCCGGCTGACCACCGCCGGTCAGGAAGCGGGCGCGGGCCGTGACGGTCCGTAGCAGATCGGCCAGTTCGCGGCGGTTCTCGGCGGTCACGTCGAACGCGGTGAACGCCGTGACCCGGCGGGGCGGGGCGGTCACCGACGCCTGATGGGTGCCGTGGAACGGGACCGGGAGCGCGGAGTCCGGCAGCAGCCCCGGCACGGGCAGCGTCACCGGCCCGCCGGTCGCCGGCGGGGCGGCGGCGGACGCGGTGCCGCCGGCCGCGAGACCGGCACCGGCCAGCGCCGCCCCCCGCAGGAATCCCCGTCGTCCGACACCGTCCATGCCCGTCACACCGTTCTCCGCGCGTCGCACAGCGTCGCGACCGACGCCAGCCGTTCCACCAGGTCCCCGAACACCGCGTTGACCTGCTCCCGCCGGGCCCGGTCCAGCCGGTCCGGCGGGGTCCACCGGCCGCCGTGCCGGAAGCCGTCGAGCAGCCGGCGGGTGCGGTCCAGGTCGTCGTCCAGCTTCCGCAGCCCGGGGTAGCGGCTGACCAGCAGCGGGTGCAGCCGGCTGAGGACGGCGCGGGTGCCGTCGATGTTGGCGCGCGCGGTGGCGAGGTTGCTGCCGCTGCCGTAGTCGGTGCGCCCGGTCAGCTCGAACTCGACGGTGTTCTCCAGGATTTCGTGGGCCCGCAGGCCGAGGTCCGCCGGGTCCATCCGCTCCTGCGCCCAGTCGTCCCGGAGCGTGCGGACGGTGGCGAGGAGGGCGCCGGCGGGAGCGTGCAGGGAGGCGGCCGGGGCGCCGTGCCACAGCCCGTACTCGATGCGGTGGAAGCCGGTGAACCCCGGGTCGCGGTCGCCGCGCGGCAGGCCGGCGCCGGTGCCGTTGATCTTCTGGTCCGCGTCGCCGAAGGTGCCGTACGCCGCGCCCAGCCGCTCGTAGGCGAGGTGCGCGGACAGCCAGGCCTCCCGGGCCCCCGCGAGATCCCCGCGGTCGAGGGCGTCGCGCAGCGTCCCGGTCCGGCCGACGAGGCCGTCCAGGCCGCCGGCGACCCACTTCTGGTACTCCAGCGCCGGGGGAATCAGGTCGTGCTGGGTGAGCGGGGCGGCCGCCGGGCCCGGTCGGCCGCCGCCGCCGATGCGGACCGTGGGCCCGGTGACCGCGTCGGCGTCGTCCGGCAGGCACATGAAGACGTAGGCACCCCGCCCCAGGGTGACCCGGAGCCGACGGGTGGTCCCGGGGCCGATCCCCTCGGTCTCGCCGTAGACCTCCCCGGTCCGCGGGGACTTGAGGTAGACCTCGGCCGCGGCGCTGGAGGTGTTGTGCAGCTCGAAGACCTGCGTCCCGGAGCGGGCGTGGGTCCAGCCGCGGCCGCACCCGCTCGACGAGACCTCGACGGCGGTGTGCGGCAGCCCGTCCGCATCGGTCCGGGTGCCTCCCGCCGCGTCCCCCGGGCCGCCGGCCAGGATCACGGTCGCCAGCACTCCCCCGGCCAGGAGTGCGCCGCCGATGCCCCGGGCGCGCGCGGACCGCAGCCATGCGGGGCCGGATCGTGGCACTCCCAGCCTCCCGGGGGTCGTTCGCGGCACGCGCTCGCGTGCCTGGTGCAGAGGGATCACCGCCACGGCTCCGGCGAGTCTCCTGCCGGGCCGAGGGCAACGCTGCACATGCTATGCAGCGCACGCCGCCCGAACACCCATTCCCCCGAAGAGATGCCAGAACTTCCCCCGCGGTTCACCGGGCCGTCGCCGCGCACGGTCGCCGGCCGGGCCGCCGGGCGTCGATGCGGGCGGATCGGGGCGCACGGGCGGTACGGACCGCGCGGGCGGCACGGCGCGCCCGGTGGCGTCCTGGGCGACACCGGCCCGCCGGGAAACCGACCGGTCGCCCCGCCCCGGCACCACCCGATTGGCCCAACGGTCCGGCCGCCCGGCCGGGGCGGTGCGCCGCCGGAATGCCGGGACACCTCGCGTTTCCGAGCCCGCTGGGCCGATCGCGTGGAAGGGCCGTCCGGGGCATCCCTGTGTTTCGATCCTTGGAATGAACGGGCGCTTTTCTGTCCGCGGCCGCGTGCTGCCGCCCATCGGCGCCCTGTGCTCTGTGCGCAAGCGGTGAATCCGCTCGCCCCCTCCTCACGTCGGGAGTTCGTTATGGAATCCGGTGCCAAGGTCTGGAACTGCCCATTCGACTATGCCGAGGCTCTTGAATTCGACCCCACGCTCAAGCGCCTGCTGCAGGAGGAACCGGTGGCCCGTATCCGGCTGCCGTACGGCGAGGGCGAGGCGTGGCTCGTCACCAAGTACGAGGACGTCCGCACGGTGACCACCGACCGGCGCTTCAGCCGCAGCGGCGTCATCGGCCGGGACTTCCCCCGGATGACGCCGGAGCCCATCGTCCAGGACGAGGCGATCAACGTGATGGACCCGCCGGCCAGCAGCCGGCTGCGGAGCCTGGTCTCCAAGGCCTTCGCGCCGCGCCAGGTGGAGCGCATGCGGGCCGGCACCCAGCACGTCGTGGACGAGCTGCTGGACCGGATGACCGCGCACGGCTCGCCGGCGGACCTCATGGAGAGCCTGGCCTCGCCGCTGCCGCTGACCACCATCTGCGAGGTGCTGGACATCCCCGAGGCCGACCGCGGCCAGTTGCGCGCGCACGCCCGGACCATGATGAACGTCAGCCTCGACAACCGGGACAAGGCCGTGCGGGCCAAGGCCGACATGCGCGGCTACTTCAAGACACTGACCGCCAAGCGCCGTCAGCACCCGGGCGACGACCTGATCAGCGCGCTGGCCACCGCGCGGGACGGGGACGAGATCCTCAATGACCAGGAACTCACCGTCATGGCGATGGTGCTGCTCATCACGGGCCAGGACACCACCACGTACGAGATCGGCAACCTCGCCTACACGCTGCTGACCCGGCCCGCGGAGCTGGCCATGCTGCGCTCCCGGCCCGAGATGCTGCCGCAGGCCATGGAGGAGATGCTGCGCTTCATTCCGTTCCGCAAGGGCGTCGGCATCCCCCGGGTCGCCACCGAGGACGTGGAGTTGAGCGGGGTGACGATCCGTGCCGGGGACATCGTGCACGTCTCCTATCTGACGGCGAACCGGGATCCGCGGAAGTTCGACCGGCCCGACGAGCTGGATCTGGAGCGTGACGGCAAGCCGTCCCACATGACGTTCGGCTGGGGCGGGCACCACTGCCTGGGCGCCCCGCTGGCCTTCACGGAGCTCGAAGTCGCCCTCACGGCCCTGCTGGAGCGCTTCCCGGACCTGCGGCTGGCGAAGCCGGCCGAGGAGGTGCGCTGGAACACGACCTCGATCTGGCGCTATCCGCTGGAGTTGCCGGTCGCCTGGTGACCGCGGCCGGCGCAGCGGAATGCAGAACTCACCCGGCCGGCGTACGGTTACAAGTCGGAAAGATGATCCATCTGCACGGGGAGAGGTCATTCTTCGACTGGCCCGCCCTTTCCCTCAAGAGTCGCCGACCCCGGGCCCGTGGGCCCGCCGGCGGTTTCCCTGCCCCGTTTGATCCGGGCACGGCACCGCGGCGGATTCACCGGCCGAATACGACTCGCAATCCGTGAGGGGAATTCCGAAAAGGCGGTCCCTGGTCTGCAAGGAGTGCATCCCATGGCGGTTCTGTGCAAACCTGCAATCGCGGTCCCTGAATACGTCATCACCCAGGACGACACCCTCGAACTCGCACAACGGCTGCACAAGGACCACTCGCAGCTGAGACTCGTGCTCCGGCTCATCGAGCACACCGGTGTCCTCAAACGGCATCTGATCCAGCCGATCGACAAGGTGCTCAAGCACCCGGGTCTCGACGCCCGCAACGCGGTGTACGAGCAGGAGTCCAAGGCCCGTGTCCCCGCCGTGGTGCGCACGGCACTCGACCAGGCCGAACTGGAGCCACAGCAGATCGACCTGATCGTCTACGTCTCGTGCACCGGGTTCATGATGCCGGCGCTGAGCGCCTGGCTCATCAACACCCTGGGCTTCCGGCCGGAGACCCGGCAGATGCCGATCGCCCAACTCGGCTGCGCCGCGGGCGGAGCCGCGGTGAACCGGGCGCACGACTACTGCAAGGCCTACCCGGACGCGAACGTGCTGATCGTGGCGTGCGAGTTCTGCTCGCTGTGCTACCAGCCCACCGATCTGGGCGTCGGATCGCTGCTGTCCAACGGGCTGTTCGGGGACGCGGTCGCCGCGGCCGTGGTGCGGGGCAACGGCGGCACCGGCATCAGCCTGGAGCGCAACGGCTCGTACCTGATCCCGAACACCGAGGACTGGATCTCCTACGCGGTGCGCTCCACGGGATTCCACTTCCAGTTGGACAAGCGCGTGCCCGGCACCATGAAGCCGCTCGCCCCCGCCCTGCGCGCCATGGCGGAGCAGCACGAATGGAACGCGGGCGACCTGGACTTCTACATCGTCCACGCGGGCGGCCCGCGCATCCTGGACGACCTGTGCCACTTCCTGGACGTGCCGCCGGAGGCGTTCCGCTTCAGCCGCGCGACGCTCACCGAGTACGGCAACATCGCCAGCGCGGTGGTGCTCGACGCCCTGGGCCGGATGTTCGACGAGGACTCGGCGCTCGACGGTCAGCGCGGCCTGCTGGCGGGCTTCGGGCCCGGCATCACCGCCGAGATCGCCCTCGGCACGTGGACCTCGGCCCCGGTGCCGGCGAGGTGAGCGCGGCCCGGCGGTGCGCCCGGTGGTGTTCCGCCGGGCGCACCGCCGGGTCCGCGCCCGCCCGGGCCGCGTCCCGGGCCCTGCGGCGGCCGGAAGCGCCCCAGAACTGGCGCATACATCCCTTTTGCGTTGAATGGGAATATCTTTACAGATATATCGGCACGCTTCATGCAGCGCCGACGCCCGGTGGCGGGCGGACCGGGCGCCCGCCCCGCGGCGGAGCCCGTGCACCGTGCCCCTCCGCAGCCCCCTGATCACGGGCCGCTCCGGGAGTCGGCCGCGACGCGAGGAGAAGAAGACCATGGCACGTGCAGTGGGTATCGACCTCGGTACGACGAACTCGGTGGTCAGTGTGCTGGAGGGCGGCGAGCCCACGGTCATCACCAACTCCGAGGGCGCCCGGACCACCCCGTCGGTGGTGGGCTTCGCCAAGGGCGGGGACGTCCTGGTGGGCGAGGTGGCCAAGCGGCAGGCGGTGACCAACGTGGACCGCACCGCGCGCTCGGTCAAGCGCCACATGGGCGAGGCCGACTGGCGCTTCCCGGAGCACGGTGACATCGACGGCAAGCGCTTCACCGCACAGGAGATCTCCGCGCGGGTCCTGCAGAAGCTCAAGCGCGATGCCGAGGAGTACCTGGGCGAGGACGTGACGGACGCCGTCGTGACCGTGCCGGCCTACTTCAACGACGCCCAGCGCACCGCCACCAAGGAGGCCGGGGAGATCGCCGGCCTGAAGGTGCTGCGGATCGTCAACGAGCCGACCGCGGCCGCGCTGGCCTACGGACTCGACAAGGAGAACGACCAGACCATCCTGGTCTTCGACCTCGGCGGCGGCACCTTCGACGTCTCGCTGCTGGAGATCGGCGACGGGGTCGTCGAGGTGAAGGCCACCAACGGCGACACCCACCTGGGCGGCGACGACTGGGACCAGCGGATCGTCGACTATCTGACCAAGCAGTTCAAGAACGCGTACGGCATCGATCTGTCCAAGGACAAGATGGCCACCCAGCGTCTGCGGGAGGCCGCCGAGAAGGCGAAGATCGAGCTGTCCGCGGCGACCGAGACCACGATCAACCTGCCGTATCTGAGCGCCTCGGCCGACGGCCCGCTGCACCTGGACGAGAAGCTCACCCGCTCCCAGTTCGAGCAGCTCACCGCCGACCTGCTGGAGCGCTGCAAGTCGCCGTTCCACAACGCGGTGCGGGACGCCGGGATCGAGGTCTCCGACGTCAATCACGTGATCCTGGTCGGCGGCTCGACCCGGATGCCCGCGGTGACCGAGCTGGTCAAGGAGCTGACCGGCAAGGACCCGCACAAGGGCGTCAACCCGGACGAGGTCGTGGCCCTCGGCGCCAGCCTCCAGGCCGGTGTGCTCAAGGGCGAGGTCAAGGACGTCCTGCTGCTGGACGTCACCCCGCTGTCCCTGGGCATCGAGACCAAGGGCGGCATCATGACCAAGCTGCTGGAGCGCAACACCACGATCCCGACCAAGCGCTCCGAGATCTTCACCACGGCCGAGGACAACCAGCCGTCCGTGCAGATCCAGGTCTACCAGGGCGAGCGCGAGATCGCGGCGTACAACAAGAAGCTCGGGATGTTCCAGCTGACCGGCCTGCCGCCGGCCCCTCGCGGGGTCCCGCAGATCGAGGTCTCCTTCGACATCGACGCCAACGGCATCATGCACGTCACCGCGAAGGACCTGGGCACCGGCAAGGAGCAGAAGATGACCGTCACCGGCGGCTCCTCGCTGCCGAAGGACGACATCGACCGGATGGTCCGCGACGCCGAGCACCACGCCGAGGAGGACCGCCGCAAGCGGGAGACCGCGGAGACCCGCAACCAGGCCGAGCAGCTCGTCTACCAGACCGAGAAGTTCCTCAAGGACAACGAGGAGAAGGTCCCCGGCGAGATCAAGACCGAGGTCGAGGAGGCCGTCGGCGAGCTGAAGGAGAAGCTCAAGGGGGAAGACACCTCCGAGATCCGCACGGCCACCGAGAAGGTCGCCGCCGTCTCGCAGAAGCTCGGCCAGGCCATGTACGCGGACTCGCAGGCGCAGGCGCAGGCCTCCGGGGCGGCCGCGGACGGCGCCGGCGAGGGCGGCGCGGCGGCCGGCGGCGAGCAGGACGATGTCGTCGACGCGGAGATCGTGGACGACGACAAGCAGGAGGGAGGCGCCCGATGAACCGCCCGCCCCATGTGCGCGGTTCCGGCCACCCGCCGCTGGCGCTCGTCGGACACGGGCCCTCGGACGGCCCCGGGCCGCTGCCGCCCCGTACGGCCGAGGGGGAGGAAGGGCCCGGACGGAAGGCCGGCGGCGGCCGGGACGCCGAGCGGCCGGCCTCGCCGACGGCGGCGCTGGGTGCCGAACTCCGGGAGCGGACCGCCGATCTCCAGCGGCTGAAGGCCGAGTTCGACAACTACCGCAAGCGGGTGCACCGCGACCGCCAGGCGGTCGGGGAGATCGCCGTCGCCAATGTGCTGAGCCGGCTGCTGCCCGTCCTCGACTCGCTGGCCGAGGCCGGGGAGCAGGGCGAGGTGACCGGCGGCTTCCGGCGGATCGCCGAGTCGCTGGAGGCCGAACTCGCGGCGCTGGGCCTGGCGCCGGTCGGCGCGGCGGGTGCCCCCTTCGACCCGCGGATCCACGAGGCGGTGACCTACACCCGCGACGAGAAGCTCGACCGCGCCCTGTGCACCGAGGTGCTGCGTCAGGGCTACCGAGTCGGCGACCAGCTGCTGCGCCCGGCGCAGGTGGCCGTCACCGGGCCGCCCGCCGGCCGGCCCGCGGCCACCACGGGAGGCGGCAACCGCCCGGCACCGCACGGGCATTGCAACTGACGGCCCGTCACCCTACCCTTCCGGCACACCCCCACCGCACCGGGGCGCTCGTACGGTTCTCACCTCTACGACGCGTACGCGGTGCAGCGGGGCGGCACGCCGCGAGCCGCGTGCCGGAAGGACCGCCATGTCCGACGAGAGCGCTCGACACCACTCCCTCACCCGCCGTTCGCTCCTGGGCGGGGCCGCCGCCGCGGGCCTCGCGGCGGCCGCGGGGTTGCGCCCCGCCTACCGCATCCCCGCGGGCAGCGCCGCGGCCACCCTCGCCCCGCCACCCGACTTCCCCGCCGGCATCCCGCTCGCCCAGCAGGCCTTCCGCAACTGGTCGCTGGAGATCGTGGTCGAGAACGTCTGGACCGCGACGGCCCGCACCCCCGACGACGTCGTCGCCCTCGCGAACTGGGCGCATCAGCACGGCTACCGGCTCCGGGCCCGCGGCAAGGGCCACACCTGGTCGCCGCTGGTGCTGCCCGCCGGCGCCGACACCAGCCGCACGGTCCTCGTCGACACCACCACCCACCTCACCGCGGTCAGCGTGCGCGGCGGCAGCCCCGGCAGCGTCACCGCGCAGACCGGGGCGACCCTCGACACCCTCCTCGCGCGTCTGGAGGAGTCCGGGCTCGGCCTGGCCACCACCACCGCGCCGGGCGATCTCACCCTCGGCGGGGTGCTCGCCATCGGCGGGCACGGCACCGGGGTGCCGACCGCCACCGAGAATCCGCCCGCGGGCTCCGGCTTCGGCACGCTGAGCGCGCTGGTCACCTCGCTCACCGCCGTGGTGTGGAGCGCGGCGGACGGCCGCTACGTCCTCAAGACCTTCACCCGCGGCGACGCGGACCTCCGCGCCTTCCTGGTGCACCTGGGGCGCGCCTTCGTCACCGAGGTGACGATGACCGCCGCGGCCAACACCCGTATCCGCTGCCAGAATTGGTACGACGTGAACGTGGCCACGGTCTTCGGGCCGCCCGGCACCGGCGGGCGCACCCTGGGCTCCTACGTGGACCGCACCGGCCGCGTCGAGGCCATCTGGTTCCCGTTCACCGATGTGCCGTGGCTGAAGGTGTGGAGCGTGGCACCGGACAAGCCGCTGTTCGCCAAGCAGCTCGACGGGCCCTACGCCTACACCTTCGCCAACCGCGTCACCGAGGACATGTCGAAGCTGCTGGGGCAGATCGCCGCGGGCGGCGGCGACAAGACACCGGTGTTCACCAAGCTCGCGATGTCCATCGTGGGGTCCGGGCTGATCGTCACCGGCACCTGGGACGTGTGGGGCTGGTCGAAGAACAGCCTGCTGTACGTCGAGCCGACGACGCTGCGGATCGTCGAGGCGGGCTGGGCGGTGCTGACCTCCCGGGCGAACGTGCAGCGCGTGGTGCACGAGTTCCACGCCCGCTACCAGAGCCTGCTGACCACGTACCAGAACCGCGGCTCCTACCCGGTCAACGGCCCGATCGAGCTGCGCATCACCGGCACGGACCCCGCCGACGGGCCCCTGCTGTCCCCGGCGCGGGTGCGCCCCGACCATCCCGAGTGGGACACCGTGGTGTGGCTCGACTTCGCCACCTATCCCGGCACGCCCGGCGCCACGCCCTTCTTCCGCGAGCTGGAGCAGTGGATCTGGCAGAACTACACCGGCTCCTACGCGACCGTGCGGCCCGAGTGGTCCAAGGGCTGGGCCTACACGGACGGCGGGCCGTGGACGGACTCCTCCGTGGTGGGCGGCACGGTGCCGGCCGCGTTCGACAACTGGCGCACGGCCCGGGAGACGCTGAACTCCTACGACCCGTCCCGGGTGTTCTCCAACGCCTTCCTCGACACCTTGCTGCCCTGAGGACGGCCTAGGCGGGGCGCAGGGTGAGCACCGGTCCGGCGGCCGTGCACGGGGCGAAGCCGGTGGCGATGGTGTCCAGGAGTCCGCGCAGCCACCTGAGGTCCTCCGCGGTGGCCGGGCACAGCCGCAGCCGGCGGGACCGCAGCGGGGTGATCCGCAGTTCGCGGAGCCGGCCGGTGTCCGCGTCCAGCGAGACGAGGTACAGCAGCCGCAGGTCGTCCCGGTAGTGCTCGTAGCCGGTGATGCCCTCGTAGTCGTCGATGAGGTCGCCGCAGCCGTGGATCACCAGCTTGCCGCGGTAGGCCTCCAGGGCGCGGGGGTGGTGCGAGGAGTGCCCGTGGACGACGTCCGCCCCGCCGTCCAGCAGCGCGTGGGCGAAGGCTGCCTCGTCGCGGGGCACGTGATAGCCCCAGTTGGGGCCCCAGTGGACGGAGGCCACCACGAGGTCGCCCGGCTGCCTGAGCTGCCATATCCGGTCGGTGAGGGCGGCCGCGGCGGCCGGGGAGGGCCCGGGCACGAAGGCGACCCCGGACCGGTCCGCGGTCGCGGCCCAGCCGCCGGGGATGCCGCTGGAGGGCATCCCGATGGAGAGGACCAGCACCCGGCGGCCGCCCGCGACGGGGACGGTCGCCGGGCGGCTCGCGGCCGCGGCGTCCGCGCCGGCCCCGGCCGTCCGCAGCCCCGCCGCCGCCAGCGTGGCGAGGGTCTCCGCCAGTCCGCTGCGGCCGAAGTCGAGGACGTGGTTGTTGGCGAGGACGCAGACGTCCGGGCGGGCGGCGGCCAGGCACGGGAGGTTCGCCGGGTTCATCCGGTAGTGGATCGCCTTGCCGGGGGCGAACCCGGAGTGCCGGGTGATGCCGGTTTCCAGGTTGAGCACCCGGACGTCGGGCGCCGCCGCGTCGAGCAGCTGCAGCGCCTCGCCCCACGGCCAGGAGAAGGGCACCGGACGGGGCACGGGGCCGTTCGCCACCTCCGCCAGCGCGACATAGTCACGGGCGTCGTACGTGTAGCCCTCGCGCAGTTCCGGGTCTCCGGGATGCGGCAGGATCTGGTCGACCCCGCGGCCGAGCATGACGTCACCGCAGAGGAACAGCGTGAGCAGGTCCCCGCCCATGCCTCCACGTTAGGCCCGCACGGGCGGGGTTTCCCGGCGGACGGGCGGGTGCGCGGCCGGCTGCCCGGTGAAGTAGTGCACGTACTCGTGGCGCAGCCGGAAGCCGGTGTTCCAGGCGAGGAGCCGGCTGGGGCGGTGGTCGCGGGAGCAGGTCCAGCTCGCGGTGCGGCCGCGGGCGGCGACATCCCGGCACAGGGCGGTCACACAGGCCAGGGCCAGACCCCGGCGGCGGTGGGCGGGGTCGGTGAAGCAGGCGAGGTCCTCGTAGGCGGTGCCCTGGACGTAGGTGCAGGCGAGGGCGAGCATCCGGTCCCGGTCGAGGGCCGCCCAGCCCCGCCCGGAGGCGGCGAGCGCGGACGGGCCGCCCCAGGTGGCGTGGATCCACGCGGCGTCCGTGGTGAGGGCGGTGAGCGCCGGCGCGTCCCCGGGTGCCAGCCTGCGCACCGTCACGCCGTGCGGCGGGCGCGCGGCCGGCGCCGGGACCCGGTGGACCCAGAGCATCCGCTCCCAGGGCACGAGCCGGCCGAAGGCGCTGCCCAGTGCCGGTCGGAAGCGGTCGGCCGCCCGCACATAGTGCCCGTCGAAGACCGCGAGCGCGCCGGGGGCCAGGGCGCCCGGGTCGCCGCGGAGCAGCACATGGCCGGCGCAGCTCACGGCCACGGTGCGGGGGTCGGTGGCGCGGTCGGCCCACCAGCGGCCGGTCCCGGTGGCCCGCACGTGCTCGGCCAGCGCGGCCGTTCCCGGGGCCCCGGCGGTGAACCAGGCCGAGAGCGCGGGGAGTTGGTCCGGGGCGAGTTCGATCACGGCGTTCCTCGGGTGTCGCGGGACGGCCCGGAGCGCGCCTCCCCGCCGCCCGGTGAGTTGCCGGCGGTCCACGGGGGCGGCGGCGGCCACCAGGACAGTACGGGAGGATCGGCGTATTCCGGGCGCTCTCCCCGCCGAGGAGAGGGCGGATACACCGAACGGACGGCACCGCCCCGGGACGTACGGACTGCTTCCCCGGACCCGTGCTCTCCGGAGCCGGGAGCCCGCCGTAGCCGACCGGTTCCGCCCGGTGTCCGCCGCGGCTCGGGCCTGGGCCGCTCCACGGTGCGGTGTGTCACAGTGGGAAGTGACTCGGCCGCGCGGTCGGTGTGAGCAAGAGAGGGCATGGTCATGTCCCTGGATTCGGACCGTCTTGACGCGGTCACCGCGCACCTACGGTCCCCTCCTCTGCGACGCGAGGAGTACGAGGACCTCTTCGGTCAAGCGCCGGTGATCTTCGCTGCGCTGAGCGGCCCGCAGCATCTGCTGGAGGCCGCCAATCCGGCCTTCTTCGAGGCGATCGGGGGCGACCCCGACCGTGCGGGCACGCCGCTCGGGGAGCTGGTCCCGGAGCTGGCCGCGCAGGGCGTCCTCGACCGGCTGGACGCGGTGTACCGCAGCGGCGTCGCCCACCGGGCCCGCGCCGGACGGCTGATCCTGGGCGCACCGGGGGCGGAGCGGGAGGGGTTCTTCGACTTCACCTACGAACCGCGCCGGGATGCCGTCGGCAGGGTGGACGGCGTGGTCGTGATCGCGGTGGAAACCACCTCCCACCACCACGCCCAGCTGCTCGCCGCCGAGCAGCGGGTCCTGCTGGAGCGCATCGCGCGCGACGCCCCGCTGGCCGAGATCCTGACGGGCATGGCCCTGGCCATCGAGGAGCTGTCGCCGGGCATGCTCGTCTCGGTACTGCTCAGCGACGACGACGGCCGGCATCTGTGGCACGGCACCGGCCCGAGTCTGCCCGACTTCTTCAACGCCTCGGTCGACGGCATCACCACCGGGGAGAGCGTGGGCTCGTGCGGCACCGCCGCCCATCAGCGGACCCCGGTGATCGTCACCGACATCTCCACCGACCCGCTGTGGGAGGGCTTCCGCGATCTGGCGGCACGGGCCGGGGTCGCCGCGTGCTGGTCCACCCCGATCATGAGCGCGGACGGCCGGCTGCTGGGCACCTTCGCGATGTACCACCGCACCCCCAAGGCCCCCGACGAGCAGGACCTCGCCCTCAGCTCGGCGTTCGCCCGCACCGCCGCCCTGGCCATCGAGCGCCACCAGGCCACGGAGGCCGGCCGCGCCGCGCAGGAGCGGGAGAAGGAGGCCCGCGAGGACCTGGCCTTCGTGCTGGACGCCAGCACCGCCATCACCCGCGAGCCGCACTTCACCGACTGCCTGCAGTGCCTGGCCCGGCTGACCGTGCCGACGCTGGCGCCGCTGTGCACCGTCCATGTGCTGGAGGACGGCCGGACCCAACGGATCGCGGTCGCCGCCGCCACCCGCGCCGACGAGGACTTCCTCGCCTCCCCCGGCGTACGCGACCGGATCGACGAGGCGGTGGCGCACGTCCTGGCCTCCGGCAGCACGGAGACCGACCGCTCGGGCACCCGCTCCGGGCTGCCCGGCAGCGCCGGATACGTCTGCGTTCCGCTGGCCACCCGCGGCCGCACCTTCGGCGTGCTGACCCTGCTGGCCACCGGCCGCCCGCTGGACGACCACATCATCGCCCTCGCCGAGGAGCTGGCCAGCCGGGCCGCCGCCAGCGCCGACAACGCCCACCAGTTCTCCGACCGCGTCCAGCTCGCCCGCGACCTCCAGGCCGGCCTGCTGCCGCCCGAGCTGCCCACGATCCCCGGGGCCCAGCTGGCGGCGTCCTACCACCCGGCCGGCGAGGGACTCGATGTCGGCGGTGACTTCTACGATGTCTTCCCGCTGCCGGACGACCGCTGGGCGGTGATGATCGGCGATGTGCGCGGCCGCGGCGCGGCGGCGGCGACCACCACCGGCATGGTCCGCCACACCGCGCGCGCCGCCGCGCGCCTGCTGCACGACCCGGCGGCCGTGGTCGGCGCCATCAACGACGCGCTGACCAGCAGCTCCGTCAACGCCGACGACTTCGTCTCGCTGGTCTACGGGGAACTGCTGCCCGGCACCTCCCCGCTCACGCTGGAGCTGCTGCGCGCCGGCCATGTCCCGCCGCTCGTCCGCCGCACCGACGGCACCGTGGAGCAACTCGCGCAGTCGGGGCTGCTGCTGGGGGTCGCCCCGGAATTCGACGGCTCGCCGTGCCGGGTGGAGCTGTATCCGGGCGACAGCCTGGTCCTGGTCACCGACGGCATCACCGAGGCGCGCTCGGCCGACGGCGAGTTCTTCGACGAGCACCGGCTGGCCGAGGCCCTCCTGGGGTGCGGATCCTCCGGCGCCCCCGGTCTCATCGCGGCGGTCAATGCCGCGGTGACCGCCTTCGCGGGCCCCTCCACGCCCGATGACCAGGCCGCTTTGATCCTGACCGCGGTCTGAAGCGGCCCCGGCACCGGCCGGTGGGCGCATCTGGCCCGTTGCTCCCCCTGCCGCGCCGGGCGGAACGTGCCTATTTTGGGCTCATGGACCACGCGCCCCGCGACGATTCCGACGACACCGACCCCCTGCGCCGGCTCACCCTCGACGAGCTGCGGCTGCGCACCAGCATGAAGTGGCGCACCTACCCGGACGACGTGCTGCCGCTGTGGGTGGCGGAGATGGATGTGCCGCTCGCTCCCCCGGTCGTCCGGGCGGTCACCGAGGCGCTGGCCCGCGGCGACACCGGCTACCCGGCGGGGACGGGGTACGCCCGGGCGCTGGCCGACTTCGCCCGGGCGCGCTGGGGTTGGGACGGGATCGACGTGGCGCGCACCGCGATCGTGCCCGATGTGATGCTGGGCGTCGTCGAGATGCTCTCCCTGGTCACCGGGCCGGGCGACCCGGTGGTGGTCAACTGCCCCGTCTACGCGCCGTTCTACCAGTTCGTGACGCACATGGACCGGCGCGTGGTGGAGGCTCCGCTGGGCGAGGACCTGCGGATCGACCTCGCCGTGCTGGAGGAGGCCTTCCGGCACGCCGTCGCGGACCGGGGCCGGGCCGCGTACCTGCTGTGCAGTCCGCACAATCCCACGGGCACGGTGCACAGCGCCGAGGAGCTGTCCGCGGTGGCGGCGCTGGCGGACCGCTACGGCGTGCGGGTCGTCGCCGATGAGATCCATGCGCCGGTGGTGGCCCTGGACGCCGCCTTCGTGCCCTATCTGAGCGTGCCCGGGGCGGAGCGCGGCCTGTCGCTGATGTCGGCCTCCAAGGCGTGGAACCTGGCCGGGCTCAAGGCCGCGCTCGCCCTCGCCGGGCCCGCCGCGGCCGACGATCTGGCCCGCCTCCCGGAGGAGGTCAGCCACGGCCCCAGCCATGTCGGCGTGCTGGCCCACACCGCCGCGCTGCGCGAGGGCGGCGACTGGCTCGACGCGGTGCGCGGCGGCCTCGACGGCAACCGGCGGCTGCTGGCCTCCCTGCTGGCCGAGCGGCTGCCCCGGGTCCGCTACCGGCCGGCCGAGGGCACCTATCTCGCCTGGCTCGACTGCCGGCAGCTCGGCCTCGGCGACGACCCCGCCGCGGTCTTCCTCGAACGGGGCAGGGTGGCCTTCAGCCCCGGTCCGCACTTCGGCACGGGCGGCGCCGGTCATGTGCGGCTCAACCTGGCGACCTCCCCCGAACTCCTCACCGAGGCCGTGCGGCGGATGGCGTCGGCACTCGGCTGACGGCCCCGCGATGCCTCCCGTACCGCCACCGGCACGCGCCGTACGGGGTGCCGTGCCCACGCCCGCGCACCGGGCCCGCCGGGGGAACTCCCCGCCCCTCCCCGGCACTTGACAGTCCCATCCACCGGGACACAGTCTCGTTCACCGGGTTGGTTGAACGCCGCAATCGCTGTCAGTGCCGCACGAGTCCCGGTGACAGGGCCGGAATCGGCTGGCTAGTGTCACCGGGCGAGTCTGCCGCGCAGCATGAACCGGAAGGGCCGAGGCGACGATGAGCAAGGCAGTGACGCCGGGGTCCGGCCGGGCATCCGACGGCGGCGGCGCGGGCGAGCGGGCGGCCGGCACGCTGGACCGGGGGCTGGCGATCCTGACCCATGTGGCGCGCCACCGCGGCAGTTCGACCGCGGAGATCGCCCAGGCGCTCGGGCTGACCCGCAGTACGGCCTACCGGCTCGTCGACCGGCTGCGGGAGCAGGGCTGGCTGACGCGGGCACCGGCCGCGCCGCGGTGGCAGCTCGGGCCGGCGGCGCTCCGGCTGGCGTCCGCGGCGGTGGCCTCGACCACCCTGCGGGACGCGGCGGCGCCCGCGCTGCGCACCCTCGGCGAACTCACCGAGGAAACCGTCAGCCTCGCTGTGCCCAACGGCCTGACCATGGTATTCGTCCACCGCGAGCGCGGCACCCGGCCGGCCGCGGTGACCGCGGAGCTGGGCGCGGCCCGCCCGCTGCACTCCACCTCGCTGGGCCGCGCCTACCTGGCGGCGCTGCCGCAGCAGAAGCTGGAGGACACCCTGATCGAGCTGGTCCGCGACCCGCTGTCCCCGGTGACCGCGGCCACCGTCTCGGATCTGCACGCCGAGATAGCGCGCACCCGGGAGCGCGGCTGGTCCCAGGACCTACGGGAGTTCGACGAGTCGAGCTGCTGCTGCGGCGCCGCCGTCCACGACCACACCGGGATGCCGGTCGCCTGCATCAGCGTGGCCGGGGTGGCCGAGCGGATGGAGCCGCTGATCCCGTCGTACGGACCGCTGGTGGCGCAGGTGTGCCGGGATCTCTCGCACGATCTGGGCTATCTGCCGCCCGCCTCCTGATACCCCGGGCCACCGGTCCCTGCGCTGTGGCACACCGCGGCCCGCACCGGGTTGACCAGGCACCCGATCCCCTCCACCTCCGACTCCAGCACATCTCCCGGGCGCAGCGCGCGCGGTGGCCGCATGGAGTCGCCGCAGCCGGCCGGGGTTCCGGTCAGCACCACGTCGCCCGCCCGCAGGGTGAAGAACCGGCTGAGGCAGGCGATCAGCGCGGGGATGCGGACGACCATGTCGGCCGTCGTCCCGTCCTGCACGGTCTCGCCGTTGACCCGGGTGCGGATCCGCAGCCGGTGCGGGTCGGGGATCTCGTCGGCGGTGACGACCACGGGCCCCAGGGGGCAGCAGGTGTCCGGGCCCTTGCCCCGCAGCCGCTGCCCGTCGCGCTCCTGGAGGTCACGGGCAGAGACGTCGTTGGCGACGGTGTAGCCGAAGACGTACCGCAGCGCGTCCGCCTCGGGCACGCGGTGGGCCTCGCCGCCGATGACGACCGCCAGCGCGGCCTCCCGGTCGACGCGCCGGGTGCGTTCCGGATCGAAGACGATCACCTCACCGCTGCCGATGACGCCGGAGGAGGGCTTGGGGAAGAGGACGGGCTCGGCGGGCCGGGACCGGCCCATCTCCGCCGAAGTCCCCGGGTAGTTCGGCCCGACCCCGTACAGCGCGCCCGGCCGGTAGGGCAGGGATGGCACCGGGTCCGCTCCGATCGGCAGCTCGCGCCACGACCAGGGCAGGACGCCGCCCTCGATGACCTCCGCGAGGGTGACCGAGGCCGGCGCCAGCCGCCAGGGGTGCTGCGGTGCGAGCCGGCCGACGAGCCTGCGGCGCCCCTGATGGGTGGCGGTGGCCAGATGCATGGGTGTGCTCCAGGGCGATGGGCGCCCCGCGGCACGGCGGGGCGCGCTGCTCAGTGGGACGGACTACCGGACAACGGGGCACCCGGCCCCGGGGCGGCGACGGGGCCCGCCGCCGGGCGACTTGGCCGCGGCCGGCATGGAAAGGCACCGGCCCCGCCGCTCGGGCGGGACGGGAGGACGCCCGGAACAAGGGTTTTTCGGTGCTCGGGGGCGGGCGCCGCACGGTCCGCCGTACCGGCCCGCCGTGTGATCTTCCTTGCCATGCCCCCTCCTTCAACACCGCACCGGTTCCCACCCGTTGGGACGTGGGGGCACGTGGTGGGATGTGGTGTGCCGACGGTAAGCGAGACCCCGCGCCGACCGCAATGGCCGACTCCCTTTCAGCGGCGGGACGCCGGGGCGGACGCGCGGCGCGCGGGCGGCCCGGGGCACGGGTACCGGGGTGCCGGGTGTGCCCAACCGGCCCCCGACGCCCGGCAGGCGGCCGTTTCCGCCACCGGTCCGGCGACCGTTTTGGACTGCGGGGCGTTTCTCCATACGATCCGTCGATGATCACAAGAAAACGGCTGGCGGCCGGGGTGTGCGGGCTGCTCGCCGCGATGACCGTCATGCTTGCCCCCACACCCGCCAGCGCCGGTGAACCGGACGCGAAGTCCTCCCCCAAAGTCGAGTTGACGCTCGATGTCAGCGGCTCGATGCGGGCGCGCGACATCGACGGGCAGAGCCGGATGGCCGCGGCCAAGCAGGCGTTCAACGAGGTGCTGGACGCGGTGCCGGACGATGTCCAGCTCGGCATCCGCACCCTCGGTGCCAACTACCGCGGCGAGGACCGGAAGGTCGGCTGCAAGGACACCCGGCAGCTCTACCCGGTCGGGCCGCTGGACCGGACCGAGGCGAAGACCGCGGTCGCGACGCTCACCCCCACCGGCTGGACGCCGATCGGTCCCGCCCTGCTGGGCGCGGCCGACGACCTCAAGGGCGGCGACGCGAGCCGCCGGATCGTCCTCATCACGGACGGCGAGGACACCTGCGCCCCGCTCGACCCCTGCCAGGTGGCACGGGACATCGCCGCCAAGGGCATCCACCTCACCGTCGACACCCTCGGGCTGCTGCCGGACGCCAAGACCCGCAACCAGCTCAGCTGCATAGCCGAGGCCACCGGCGGCACCTACACCTCGGTGGAGCACACCAAGCAACTGCGCGACCGGGTGCACCAGTTGGTGGACCGGGCGGCCCGTCCGGCGGCCACCCCCGTGGCGACCCAGGGGGCGGGGCAGTGCGCCGGAGCCCCGCAGCTCAAGCCCGGCCTCTACAGCGACCGCGAGAAGTTCGCGGAGCACCGCTGGTACCGGGTCGACGTCCGGCCCGGCCAGGAGCTGCGCGCCTCGGTGAGCATCGCCGCCGACCGGGCGGTCAACAACGACTACGGGGTCCTGCTGCGGGCCTCGACCGTGCACGGCCGGGAGATCGTCCGCGGCGCGGAGGCGGGCGACGGCCGGACGGATGTGATCTCCTCCGGGCTGCGCTATCCGAAGCCGCCGAGCGAGGCCGCGGACGACGACGGCACGCCCGCGGCCGAGACCGTCTGCCTGCAGGTCAGCAACTCCTTCTCGGCCCCCGCTTCGGTCAAGACCGACCCCGGCCTGCCGGTCGAGCTGACCGTCGACCTGGTGGACGGCCCCTCCGACGCCTCCGACGCCGCCTTCCTCGGGCTCGGCCACGGCTGGTGGCTGCTGATCACGCTGGCCCTGACCGGGCTGGTGGCCGGTCTGCTGTGGGGCTGGATCTCCCGTTGGCGCGTCACCGTCTGGAGGACCAACTGATGCGTACCGTACGCACCCTGATGACCGCCGTGCTGGCGGGCGCCGCCCTGTTCGGCGCGGCGGGCACCGCCCTCGCCGACAGCCCATCGCCCTCCGCGAGCAGCAGTGCCGACGGGGAGCCGGCCGCGCCGACCGAGGCCGGCACCTCCTTCCGCACGGCGACCGCGATCCGGCCGGACCAGCCGGCCACGGCCGACGCCTCCACCGGCGACTACCTCTACTGGGTACTGCCCGTGGACGCGGGTCAGCGCGCCACCGTCAAGGCCGAGGTGAGCCTGCCGCAGGCGGCCGCCCGGCACGGCGCGGCCACCTGGCAGCTCGACGTCTACGACGGGCTGCGCCGCCGCCAGTCCTGCACCTACGGCGCGCAGACCAGGACGGCCGCGGCGGAGTCCGGCTCCGTCGAGCTGTCCTGCACGCTGCGCACGGTGCGTGCCTGGGCGGAGCCCTGGGCGAACGACCCGCTGCCGGGCAACTATTACGTCCGGCTGACGGTCGTCGACCTGCCGAAGGACGACCTCGGCCTCCCGGTGCACACCGAGGTGAAAGCGACCACGGCCGACACCGGTGGCGCCCACGCGGTGGACGGCGCGCTCGCCGCGCCCCTGGTGCCCGGTGCCGCCACCGCGACGCCGCAGGAGGGGGAGAGCCCGGCCGGGCAGCAGTCCGTGGCGGCGGACGGGCCGGACGGCGGCTGGTCGTCCGGCTGGTGGTCCGACCGCTGGATCTGGACCGCGGTGGGCGGGCTGCTCGCGGCCCTCGCCGGGATCGCCGGCTACCAGCTGACGCGAGGCTCCGGCCGCCCGTCGCGGATACCGCCGGGCGCCTGACCGCGAGGGGGCGGCCGGGACACGGTCATGGCCGCCCCCGATGCCCGTCGGGGTTCAGCAGTCGCAGCAACTGCAGCAGTCACAGCAGTCGCAGTTGCAGTCACAGCAGCTGCCGTCGCAGCAGCTGCCGTCCCCGCAGTCGCAGTCCTGGCAGCACCCCTCGCGCTTCTTCCGCGACCACGGCCCCTCGTACTCCGCCGCGCAGCAGAGCTTGCAGGTGCAGCACAGCCCGAGGGCGACCGCGCAGCCGGCCAGGAAGCCCCGGGGCTTCTTCGGCTGGTGCGGGAACTTCGGCAGCCCGCCGCCCGGGCCGCCGCCGTGGCCGCCGCCCGCACCGCCGGGCGGCACCGGGCCGCCGTGCGCGTGCCGCGGGTCGTTCAACTGCCGGCCGTGGACGTAGGGGCCGCCGGCGGACGGCACCTGGCCGTACCCGGGCGGGCCGCCGTATCCGTTCCCGTACGGGTTCGGGCCCGGTCCGCCCTGGGGACCCGCCGCGCCGTGCCCCTGGTGGGCGCAGGCGGCCGTCCCGAAGGCCCGGTCCACCGAGCGGCGCAGCTCGTGCACCAGCAGCGCGTGCACCAGCCGGGAGTCGGCGAACTCCGCCTCGCGCAGCGCGCGTCGGATGCCGTCCAGCGCCTCGTCGCACAGCAGGCGGGCCTGTACGGGGGTGGCTCCGGTGGCGGTGAGCGGGTTCCAGGCGCCCTCGGCGGCGTCGGCCGCGCGGTCCTCCACGGCGTCGAGGAGGTGCGCCAGCCGCCCGAAGAGCCGGCCCGCCTCGGCCAGCGGAGCGGCGTTGCCCGGTCGGCCCGCCAGGACGGCGGTGTGCGCGAAGGCGGCCGCGGTCGCCGTCTCGGTCGGTTCGGTGACGACCGTCAGCGGGGTGCCGGGACCGGCCAGTTGCTCGATGGCCGACTGCCGGTCGACCGCGTCGACGAGCAGCGCGGTGTCGAAGCCGAGGGCGGCACCGCTGCGCGCCCCGGCCCGGTCCCAGCCCGCGGCGACCCTGCGGGCGGCGGCGGCCACCGGACGGCGGCGCAACAGCCCGTCCCGGTCGGCGACATGGTCGCGGATCTTCGCCGAGGCGAGCACCAGGGACACCGACGCCGCCAGGCGTGCGCCCTCCCCCTTCGCCACCTCGGCGGTCCGCATCCCGCGCAGCGGGCAGGGCCCGGCGGTGCGGCGCCCTGCCCGGGCGGAGCCGGACTGGGCGTCCGTCAGGACGGAGACGATCAGCCCGTCATAGTTCGTGACGACCCGGGCGAACTGTCCGTGGTCGCCGCGCAGGGCGAGGCAGAGCCCGCACAGATGGGCCGTCCACTCGGCTTTGAGCCCTGGGGACAGACGATGGGTGCAGGGCCTGACGATGCCGAACACTGGAAGAACCCCCGTAAGACGTCGGCTGGAGCGGCCTGAGCCGGTGCGGCGGGCCTGGTCGACAACGCAAGAGCGTAGCGAGTGGGCCGTTGACCTGGACACACACCCCTGGTGGTGGCGAGAGCCGGTAGCTGATGGGCCGTCATGCCGGGTGTCGCGGCCGGGCGGTGACGCGGTCGCTCCGCCCTGCCAGGGGAGGGCGCGGGCGGAGCGACCGCCAGGGGGCCCAGGTCCACAGGCAGGCCGGGCCGGGCCGGGAATCGGGGAAATCCCTCGGCTCCCCCCTGAATACGGACCGCGCCGCGGGATTGTTCAAACGGTTCGCGATCCGCCGGGACCGGTGGCCGCGGGCCTCACTCCGCGGCCGGTCCGGTGGCCCCCATTCCCGCGTGGGGGCGCATCCGCACGGCGAGGACGGCGACATCGTCCTCGGCGTGCGGCCCGTCGAGGCGGTGCAGCACCTCGTCGAGCACCTGCGCCACGTCCGCCCCGGCGGGCAGCCGCATCCCGGCCAGCCGCGCCAGCGAGACGTCGATGTCCTCGCCGCGCCGCTCCACGAGGCCGTCGGTGAACATCACCAGGGTCTCCGCGGGGGTGAAGCGGCGGGTGAGGAGTTCATAGCCGCCCACGCCGGTCCCCAGCGGCGGCCCCACGGGGACGTGCAGCAGGTCGGTGGTGCCCGAGCGGCCGACGACCACCGGCGGGAGATGGCCCGCGCTGGCGAACGCGGCGCTGCGGCGGACCGGGTCGAGCCGGGCCAGCAGGCAGGTCGCCGGGCGGCGGCTCCCCTCCTCCGCCACGGTGCTGTCGAGCCGGCGCAGCACACGGTGCGGCGGCAGCTCGGTCGAGGCGACACAGCCCAGATGGGAGCGGTAGGCGTTCATGTCGACCGCGGCGTCGAGCCCGTGGCCCATGACGTCGCCGATGGCCAGCAGGGTGCGCCCGTAGTGGAGCCGTACCGTCTCCACCCAGTCGCCGCCGACCAGGGCGCTGGCGCCGGAGGGCAGATAGCGGGTGGCGAGTTCCAGATTGGGGTGGGGCCGGCCCGGTGCCGTCAGGAGCGCCCGCTGGAGTTCCGTCGCGGTGCGCTGGACGGTGGCGTGGTGGCGGGCGTGGGCGAGCCGGGCGGCCGCGAAGCGCGCCACGGAGTGCACGGTGGCCGCCTCGTGCGCGGTGAATCCGCCGCCGGCGCGCAGGACGAGCAGCACGCCCCGGTGCCGGCCCTGTGCGGTGAGCGGCACGGCCAGCGCCTGGACGGTCAGGCCGCCGGGCAGGGCCGCCGAGGCGGCGACCGGGTGCCCCTCGTCCAGCGCCTGCCGCGCGGGGGCGTCCTCGGACTCCCCGTCCCGGTCCGGGAAGCGGGCCCGGAGCACCTGCACCAGGCCCGCCGTCGCCACCCGGTGCAGTTCCGACGGGGACGGGGGCCGCTGTCCGGTGCCGTCCCCGGCGAGCAGGTCCACCGCGGCGGCGTCACACAGATGGCGGCACAGGAAGCGGGACAGCTCGGTGCAGGTGGTCTGCTCGTCCAGGGTGGTGCCGATCGCCTCGGCGGCGTCCTCCACCGTGTGCAGACGGGCGAGCAGGCCCGACGGATCGGCGTCCCGGTCCGACTCCGAGCCGTCCCCGTTCGACACAGGCCACCTCCACGGCGCCGCGGCCCGCCGTGAGCGGGACGCTTCTCCTGCACCCATACCACCAGCATTGCGGCGGCGCGGCCCGCCACGGCGGGCATGCAGGTTCCCCGTGCGGCACGGACCCCGAGCAGCCGGGGCCCTTGTGGACCGGCGGCGCCAGGCCGTCCGGATGGCCGCGCCGCCGGTCACCGGGGCGGGCGTCAGCTCAGGACGCCGGCGCCCAGCAGGCCGAAGAGGAGCACGCCGACCAGGATGCGGTAGATGACAAAGGAGTTGAAGGAGTGCTTGGCCACGAACTTCAGCAGCCAGGAGATCGAGGCGTAGGCGACGACGAAGGACACGACCGTGCCGATGGCCAGCGGGGCGACGGCGGCGCCGCTGCCGATGGCGTCCTTCAGCTCGTAGAT
This sequence comes from Streptomyces kronopolitis, assembly GCF_014646275.1. GTDB lineage: Bacteria > Actinomycetota > Actinomycetes > Streptomycetales > Streptomycetaceae > Streptomyces > Streptomyces kronopolitis. The sequence continues at coordinate 134,416 of NZ_BMND01000001.1, read as the reverse complement.
GCCGGCGCCGGTGAGTGCCGGGATGCCGAGGAAGAAGGACAGCCGGGTGGCCGCGACGCGTTCGAGGTCCAGGATCAGGGCGGTGGACATGGTCGCGCCGGAGCGGGAGAAGCCGGGGAAGAGCAGGGCGAGGATCTGCGAGCAGCCGACCCACATCGCGTCCTTCAGCGAGGTGTCGTCCTCACCGCGCTTGTGCCGGCCCATCTGGTCCGCCGCCCACATCACCCCGCTGCCGATGATCAGCGAGCCGGCCACCACCCACAGGGACGCGAGCGGGCCCTCGATCAGCGGCTTGGCGGCCAGGCCGACGACGACGATCGGGATGGTGGCGTAGATCACCCACCAGGCGAACTTGTAGTCGTGGTGGTAGCGCTCCTCGCGGTTGCGCAGCCCGCGGAACCACGCGCCCACGATGCGCACGATGTCCTTGAAGAAGTAGACGAGCGCTGCGGCGATCGCGCCGACCTGGATGACGGCGGAGAAGCCGACGACGGCCGTGTTGTCGACGGGGATGCCCATCAGCCCCTCGGTGATCTTGAGGTGACCGGTGGAGGAGACCGGGAGGAATTCCGTCACCCCCTCGACGGCTCCGAGGACGACGGCCTGGCCGATGCTGATGGCGCTCATGTGATCCATTTCTGGGAACGGTGCGGACGGTGGACGCGGGTGCGCCGCGGTGAGCCGTGCGGGGCGGTGCGGCCGGGTGCGTGCCGGGTACCCGGGGCATCGGCGTCGTCGGCGATGTTCCCGGCCGGGCCGGGGCGGGTACCGGGGATGCCTCCGGCGTCGCCTGCACACAGGTGTGTCCCGGCACACAGGTCGGTGAGCTGACTGTACTGGGGGTTGCCCCGTACGGCCGAAAGCACCGGGTCCACGGGCCGACCGGCGGCGGGAGGGACGGCCGGAGCCGGACACGGAGCCATGGGGTCGGATCCTCCCTCGGGGGCCGGGGTGCGTCGCGCGCACCGGGACGTCTACAGTGCCACCCGGTGGTCTACAGCACTGTAGACGAATAGTGCGGCGTCCCCGCCTCGGCGGCACCGGCTCCACGTGTTCCGTGGGCCCGCCGCGGGCGGGGAGCCCCTCGGCGCGGCGGGCCACCGGCCCCGCGTACTCACTTCCGGAGCACTCCACAGCAACGCCTCGTAGGGTGCCCCACCGTCCCCAACAGCCCACCGGAGGAGCCAGGATGCCGCTCACCATGATCAGTACGGCCATCGCCCCCACCACTACGGCGAGAAGGTCGCGGCGGCCCACTGATCGCTGGGAGGCCGTGTCGTGACCCTCGCTCCCCGCTCCGCTCCCGCACCGGGCACCGGCCGTGCCGCACCCGAACGGCCCGCCGTCCCCGCGCCCGCCACCGCCGCCACCCCGGGCGACAAGGCACCGCTCGCCCCGGAAAAACCGCGCGACGCGTTCTTCGACAACGCCAAATATCTGGCCATCGTGCTGGTCGCCCTCGGCCATGCCTGGGAGCCGCTCTACGCCACCAGCCGGAGCGCGGCCGCGCTGTACATCTTCGTGTACGCCTTCCACATGCCCGCGTTCACCGTGATCTCCGGCTATTTCTCGCGCAGCTTCGATGTGCGCCGCGACCGGCTCCAGCGGCTGATCACCGGCATCGTCGTCCCGTATCTCCTCTTCCAGACGGCCTATGCGCTGTTCCGCTACACGGCCGGCGACACCCCGAGCTTCTCGGTCAGCCTGGCCGACCCGTGGTTCCTCACCTGGTTCCTGGTCGCCCTGTTCATCTGGCGGCTCACCGCACCGCTGTGGCGGATCGTGCGCTGGCCGGTGCCGCTGGCCCTCGCGATCGCCGCGGCGGCCTCCGTGTCGGACCTGGGCAGCGATCTGGATCTGCAACGGGTCCTGCAGTTCCTGCCGTTCTTCGTGCTCGGGATGCGCCTGAAGGCGGAGCACTTCCGCCGGCTGCGCTGCCGGCCGGCGCGCCTCGCAGCGCTGCCGGTCCTCGCGGGGGCGCTGGTCTTCGCGTACTGGGCCGTGCCGCGGATGAACGACGCGTGGTTCTACCACACCGACAGCGCGCAGAACCTGGGCGCCCCGTGGTGGTGCGGCATCCTGATGCAACTGGGCATGTTCGCCTGCTCGCTGGTGCTCACGGCCTGCTTCCTGGCCTGGGTGCCGGGCCGCCGGGCGTGGTGCACCGCGCTGGGCGCCGGCACCCTCTACGGCTATCTGCTGCACGGCTTCCTCGCCAAGGGCTCGCGCTGGTGGAACTGGTACGACGCCGACTGGATCCACACGCCCTGGGGCGCCGTCGTCGTCACCCTCCTCGCCGGCGCGGTCGTCACGCTGCTGTGCACCCCGCCGGTCCAGCGCGTCTTCCGCTTCGCCATGGAGCCGAAGATGCACTGGGCGTTCCGGCCCGCACCCCGGTCCGGCGCAGGGGGCGGTACGACCTGACCCTGCGGGAGCGCCGGGGCCGGCGCGCGGCCTCACATCGGCCGCCGCCGGCCCCGGCGCGCGGTGCGCGGTGCGCGGAGCGCCGTCAGGCTGCCTGCGGGGCGGCCTCCTCCTCGTTGTCGGCCACGTCCCGCTTCGTACGGATGAGGTAGAGGACGAGCCCGAGGATGACGGCCAGGAAGAGGACGCTGGTGCCGACGGTGCCCAGGCCCAGGCCGCCGCTCCGCACCGGCTGGGAGAGGTAGTCCCCGATCGAGGCGCCGAGCGGCCGGGTCAGCACGTAGGCGATCCAGAACGCCCAGATGGTGTGGAAGTCCAGCGTGAAGCGGGCCAGCGCCACGGCGGCGATCAGCGCGGCGAAGACGACGGCGGAGAACCAGTACCCCAGGGCCAGCCGCTCGGCGGTCAGATCGCCCGCCGAGGTGCCGAGCGCGAAGGTGAACAGGATCGCCAGCCAGTAGAAGGCCTCCCGGCGGGGCGTGCGGATGGTGTGGATGGACAGGGTGCGCTCGCTCAGGTACCAGGCGAGGAAGGTCAGGGCGAGCAGGACGGCGAACACCGCCGTCGTCGTCTCCAGCGGCACCCCGAGGTTGTCCGTCAGGTTGTCGCTGATCAGCGTGCCGACCACGCTGATCAGGACCACCGCGAGCCAGTACAGCCCGGGGCGGTAGGCGCGCGCCCGGAACTGGAGGACCAGGGCGACGGCCAGCAGGCCTGCCATCAGGTACGAGGTGTTCGTCAGGCCCATGCCGAGGTTGTCGTTGAGCAGGTCGGCGGCGGTCTCCCCGACCGTGGTGCACAGCACCTTGATCACCCAGAAGTAGACGGTGACCTCGGGGACCTTGTTCAGCATCGGCGGCCGGTGCCGGGCGGGCGGCCCGGCGGGGTGCAGGTGGGTATCCGTTTCGGTACGCATACCGCCGCACGCTGGCAGGTGCCGCCTTAACGCCGCCTGACCGGCGCACGGCCGCGCTGCCCCTTGTGTCACGGCGGATAACATCAGTAACTGTGGCGTGGCTCATACGTGCGGTGGCGGCTCCTTTCCGGGCCGGCCGGGTGCTCGGCATCGACGGGACCGGACGCGTTGCGCGAGGGCAGTCGGCCCGATGAGCCCAGGCCACCCGAACCCAGCAGAGGCACCACTCATGGATCCAGCGGCCGCGGCTTCACCACCCCCTACGGGCATCAGCCTGCGCCAGCTGCTGATGTCGCTGGGCGAGCCCCTGGTGGAGCTGCAGGCCGCGCCCGCCGGGCTGGACGTCGAGATCCGCAGCGTGGCGCTGCTCGACCCGGAGGACCCGCCGCTCGCCCACCCCGGAGAGCTGATCCTCGCAATAGGCGCCCGGGGCCGCGCCGCGTTCCCCGCGCTGCGGGTGGGCGGGCGGGACGGCGCCGCCGCCGTCGCGGTGAAGCTGGACGCCCCCGGGCAGGCCGCGGCGCTCAGCGAGACCGCCGTCGAGGCGGGCGTGGCGCTGCTGTCCGTGCGGAGCGAGGCCCGCTGGGAGCAGGTGGACGCGCTGGCCCGGGCGGCCCTGGAGAGCGCGCCGCAGGGCCGCCCCGGCGAGGGGCTGGAGGAGGGCGACCTGTTCTCGCTCGCCCAGACCACGGCGGTGCTGACCGGCGGCATCGTCAGCATCGAGGACACCGCCAACCGTGTGCTGGCCTACTCCCGGTCCACCGACTCCGACGAGGTCGACGATCTGCGGCGGCTGTCCATCCTCGGCTGGCAGGGCCCGGAGGCGTATCTGGCGCGGCTGCGGAAGTGGGGGGTGTTCCAGCGGCTGCGCGCCTCCGACGAGGTGATCTGCATCGACAGCCACCCGGAGCTGGGGATCCGCCGCCGGCTCGCGGTGGCCATCCGGTCCGGCGAGCGGCAGCTGGGCACGATCTGGGTGCAGGAGGGCTCGGCGCCGCTGACCGAGCAGTCGGACCAGGCGCTGCTGGGCGCCGCCCGGGTCGCCGCGCTGCATCTGGTGCGCCGCCGCCGGGAGCTGTCCGCGGATCTGACGCTGACCCGTACGCTGGCGGCCGGGCTCCTGGAGGGCAGCACCGGCCCGCAGCCGCTGGCCAGCCATCTGGCGCTGGACGCCGCCCGCCCGGCCGCCGTCCTGGGCTTCTCGTACGGGACAGCCGGGTCCGCCACGCCGGAGCTGACCCGCGCCGAGGTCAGCAATCTGATCTCGGTGCACACCGCGGCCCGGCACCGCAGTGCCCTGGTCACCCAGGTCGACGCGCGGATCTATGTGCTACTGCCGCAGCTGCCGCGCAGCATCGACACCTCCACCCTCCGCGGCTGGGCGCAGGCGATCGTCGAGGCCGCCGGCCGCCATCTGGGCCTGTCGCTGCGGGGTTCGGTCGGCTGCGTCGTGCCGGGGCTCGGCGAGGTCCCCGACTCGCGCCGGGAGGCGGACCGGATCCTCGACGCCATGGTGAGCGTCGGCGTGGCCCCCGCCGTCGCCGCGCTGCCGGACATCCAGGCGGAGGTGCTCGTCAGCGAGGTGCTGGCGCTGCTCTCCGCGCACCCCGAGATGCGCGATCCGCGGCTGACCGCCCTGGTCACCCATGACAGCCGCAACCAGGGGCAGTTGGCGGAGTCCGTCCTCGCCTATCTGAACGCGTTCGGCGATGTCCGGGCCGCCGCCGCGGAGCTGCATGTGCACCCCAACACGCTGCGCTACCGGATCCGCCGCGCCGAGGATCTGACCGGCCTCGACCTGGGCCGTCCGGACCAGCGGCTGCTGGCGATGCTCCAGCTGCGGCTGCCGCCCGCGGGCTGAGCCGGTCAGCCGCCGCACGGCCCGCGCGGACCGTGCCCGGCCTCCCCCGCCGTGGCGTCCAAGGCGCGGCGCACGCTTCACCGGGCGTTCCGCCGGCGGACTCCGCGACGTCGCCCGGCACCGGTGGAGTGGGGCGGGAAACGGCGGCCCGGGCGGGTGGCGTCCGTCGGGCGGGGGCAGGGCGGGCAGGGCGCCCTCTTGCGCGTCGGTCGCCGGTATGACCGAAGTCACGCTGGAGGGGGCGCGGTCCGGGGTATCTGTGCCGGAGGCCAAGGCTTCGCGGGCGGCGTTGTCCGCCCGCACCAGCTGCCGGGCAAAGCCCTCCTGGGCAGGCCCGGTTGACTGCTCCCATACCGGGCGGAACGTCGCGTGCCGGTGAGGTGAGCCGCTTTTCCCGTCCCGGCACATTGGCCGGACGGACAGCCCTGCGGAACGAATTTGTCCGTTCTCACAAATACGCCGCGGCGCACCGCCACATACGCTTGCGCAAATCCAATCCGGACGTGATGCGGCTCACCTCTCAAGAGGAGGCCGGGCAATAGCGTGGCGGCGCGACAAGCGCCCCCCACCCGCGCAGGCATCCGAAGGCCGCGGACCCGCTCGTCGCGCCTTCGAACTCGTCAGGGCCATGATCGCCACCTGCCAGCACCCGGCCCTGTCGTGCGTCCGGTCACCGAGGCGATCAGCAGTCACCACGTGCAACACCCTCCAACCCTCAATGGATGTCCAGATGACTACTTCTCCCTCCAGCCCTGTGGCTGCGCCGCCCGGACCTCCGGGACACGGGCAGGCTCCAGAGCAGTCCGGTCTGCAGTCGGGCCTCAAGAACCGCCATCTGTCCATGATCGCCGTGGGTGGAGTCATCGGCGCCGGTCTGTTCGTCGGCTCCGCCTCCGGCATCGCCGCGGCCGGCCCCGGCATCCTGCTCTCGTACGCCCTGGTCGGCGCGCTGGTCGTGTTCGTGATGCGGATGCTCGGCGAGATGGCGGCCGCCAACCCCACCTCCGGCTCCTTCTCCGCCTACGCGGACCGGGCGCTGGGCCGCTGGGCCGGCTTCTCCATCGGCTGGCTGTACTGGTTCTTCTGGGTCGTGGTGCTCGCCGTGGAGGCGACCGCCGGTGCGGCGATCCTCACCAGCTGGGTCCCGGCCGTCCCGCAGTGGGCCTGGGCGCTGATCGTGATGATCGTCCTGACCGCCACCAACCTCGCCTCGGTCGCCTCGTTCGGTGAGTTCGAGTTCTGGTTCGCCGGCATCAAGGTCGTCGCCATCGCGGCCTTCATCATCCTCGGCGGCCTGGCGATATTCGGGGTGCTGCCCGGCTCCGGCCACGCGGCGACCGGCTTCGGGAACCTCACCTCGCACGGCGGATTCCTGCCGCACGGCCCCAGCGCGATCCTCACCGGTGTGCTGATGGTCGTCTTCTCCTTCATGGGCAGCGAGATCGTCACCCTCGCCGCCGGTGAGTCCGAGGACCCGCAGCGTGCGGTCACCAAGGCCACCAAGAGCGTCATCTGGCGGGTCGGCATCTTCTACCTGGGCTCGATCCTCGTGGTCGTCTCCCTGCTGCCGTGGAACGACCCCTCGATCGCCAAGAAGGGCTCCTACGTCGCGGCCCTGGACTCGATCGGGATCCCGCACGCCGGCGAGATCATGAAGGTCATCGTGCTGACCGCCGTGCTCTCCTGCCTCAACTCCGGCCTCTACACCGCCTCCCGGATGGCCTTCTCGCTCGGCCAGCGCGGCGACGCCCCGAAGGTCTTCGCCCGGACGAACCTCCGCGGCGTCCCGCAGGCCGCGATCCTGGCCTCGGTCCTCTTCGGCTTCATCGCGGTCGGCTTCAACTACCTGTGGCCGGACACGGTCTTCCAGTTCCTGCTGAACTCCTCGGGCGCGGTCGCGCTCTTCGTCTGGCTGGTCATCTGCTTCTCGCAGCTGCGGATGCGCGGCATCATCCTGCGCGAGAACCCGGACAAGCTGATCGTCCGGATGTGGCTGTTCCCGTACCTGACCTGGGCGACGATCGCGATGATCTCGTTCGTGCTGGTCTACATGCTCACCGACGACAGCGAGGGCGGCGGCCGCATCCAGGTCCTGCTGTCGCTGCTGCTCGCCGTGCTGGTGGTCGCGGTCTCGCTGGTCCGCGACCGGCTCGGCCGCGGTGCCGCCGAGAAGTCGGCCGTCACCTCCGGCTAGCCGGAACGGTCCGTGCGGTACGGGCAGAGGTGCGGTTCCCCCGCACCTCTGCCCGTACCGCGCTTCGGCACCGCCGCACCGGACCGCGTACCCTCGTCCGCACCCACGCCCCCGAGCACAGGGAAGTACGCCGCAGACATGCCCGCCTTCAGACGCCGCAAAGGCAACCTTCCCCGCCTGGTCCCCGAGCTCGACGACGCCCCACTGGGCCAGGTGCGCAGACGCGTCGAGACGGCCTGGTCCCGCGGTTCGCTGGACACGGCTGTCATGGCCCTGATGGCGAATGTGATCGACGACGCCGGCGAGGACTGGGACCGCAAGGCCCACCGGCTGTCGGTGCTCGCGCAGTCCGCGGGGCGGTCGCTGCCCGGCATCTGGCGCCAGCACCGCCCCGAGCACCACGGCGCCCTGCTGCTCCATGCCTGGTCCGATCTGATCCAGGCCCGGCAGCAGGGCGCCGTCGTCGATCTGGGCATCACCCGCGAGACCTGCCTCCAGGCGGCCGCGCTGATACCCGCCGACCCGACCCCGTGGACCCTTCAGCTGGCCGTGCTGCGCCTGGAGCGGCGCCCGTCCACCGAGCTGTCGGCGATCTGGCGCGAGATCAAGGCCCGCGACCCCTGGAACCGCGAGGCGCATCTGCAGGCCCTGGGCTATCTGTCGCCGGACGAGTGCGGCTCCAGCGCCATGGTGCTGGATCTGCTCGACGGCGTCCGCTCGGCCATGCCCTCCGATGCCCCGGCCGCCGGGCTGGAGCTCACGGCGTTCGTGCACAGCCATCAGCGGGCGGTCGCCGGCGGCGGGCTGTCCGCCGTGGGCGCCGGGGAGATCTGGCGCCGCCCCGACGCCGCCCGGGCGCTCGACCACGCCGCGCACTACTGGACGAGCCCGGGTTTCCTCACCCACGCGGCCGCCCTGGCCGATCTCAACCTGCTGGCCTACGCGTTGCTGAAGTCCTCCCGGACGGCCGAGGCCGGGACCGTGCTGCGCGCCACCTCGGGCGTGGCGACGCCCTGGCCGTGGAGCCTGGAGGGCGAACCGCTGGAGCGGTACGCGCACTACCACGGGCGGTATGCGAGCGAGGACCCCGACGCGAAGCGCGGGGGCCGGCGGCGCTGACCCCCGCGGACCGCGGGACGGCCCGGGGCGGCCGGTGCCGCGCCGCCACCGAGGGGGCGTGAACAAGGGCGCGGGGCATCTGTGCGAGCGCCTACCCGGAACGGGTGTTTTTGTCGGCTCTTGCGGCGTATCGGGACTGTCCGACCCACTTCCAGGGGATCCCCTGACGGAAGAGGGTGGGAGCTCCGCATGCGCGACGGCGTCAGCACAGACCGCCCGGCGGCACGGGGCGGCCGGCGCGTGCCGCTGCTCCTGGCACTGCTGGCCCTGCTGTTCGCCACGCTGACGCCCTGCTGGGCGCACGGACCGGCCCTCGATCCCGCCGGCTGCCCGCTCCGTCCCGCCTCCCCCGCCGCCGCCCCGGCCGAAGGACCGTGCCTGCCCGCGGGGCCGGTGCTCGCGTCGGACGAGGACGGGGGCAGGCATCCGGGCAGCGGCGTGCGGCGCCTGTGCGACGCGACGGTCTGCCATGCGCGCCCGCATCTGCCCACCGGCCCCGGCGGCAAGACGCTCGGGGACTCTCCCGTGACGGAGATCGGCCCGGCCCCGGGGGGCACCTCTTTCTCGGCGGTCCTGACGGCCGCCGCTCCTGCCGCGCCGAAGCACGTGGCCGTCCTGCGCTGCTGAGCGCGCCCGGTCGCACTCAACTTCCCTCTCCCTCACGGGACTTGGGGTGAGTGCGGCCTGCTGCCGTCAGCGTTCAGGACTTCCACCGCAGGAGAGATGGCATGCCCCTCGACGTCTTCGCCGCGCTCGGCGCGCTCGTCCGTGCCGAAGCCCGGCGCAGCGCACCGCACCCCCGGTCCGCACCCGCCGACGAGACCGCGCCCCGGACGCCGGAGAGCCCGGCTTCCCCGCCGGACGATCCGGCGTCCGCCGCCCCCGGCAGCGCGTCCCGCACCCGCGGGTGCCTGCTGTCCCGGTTGCTGCGGCGGCTGGCCGCGCTCTTCCGCTAGCACCCGTCCGGGCCCGCCGGCTCCGGGCGGGCCCGGTCCCCGCCCCCGTTTGTCCGCCCCTCCCCGGGGCGCGATCCTGGGGGCATGGCCACCGTCGCAGGCTCGGACACGGTGCACGGCTGGGCCGTTCGGCGGCCCGGCCCGGTCGACTCCGGGCCGCTGGTTGCCGTCCGCCGCCCCGTCCCCGCACCGGGCCCCGGTGACCTGCTGCTCCGGGTGGAGGCCTGCGGGGTGTGCCGTACGGATCTGCACCTGGCGGAGGGTGACCTGCCGCCGCACCGCCCGTCGACCGTGCCGGGCCACGAGATCGTCGGCCGGGTGATCGCCGCCGGCGGTGCGGTGACGGGATTCCGGGTCGGCGACCGGGCCGGCGGGGCGTGGCTGCGCGGCACCTGCGGCGTCTGCCGCCACTGCCGGGCGGGGCACGAAAACCTCTGCCCCGAGTCCCGGTACACCGGCTGGGACGCCGACGGCGGCTTCGCCGAGGCCGCGCTGGTGCCCGCGGCCTACGCCTACCCGCTGCCGGACGACCAGGACGCCACCCTGCTGGCGCCGCTGCTGTGCGCCGGGATCATCGGCTACCGCGCGCTGCGGCGCAGCGCCCTGCCCACCGGCGGCCGGCTCGGCATCTACGGGTTCGGCGCCTCGGCACATCTGGCCGCGCAGGTCGCCCTGGCCGAGGGCGCCACCGTCCATGTACTGACCCGGTCCCCGCAGGCCCGTGCGCTCGCCCTGGAACTCGGCGCCTCCTCGGCGGGCGGCGCCGACGACCGCCCGCCCGAACCGCTGGACTCGGCGATCCTGTTCGCGCCGGTCGGCGAGCTGGTGCCGGTGGCGCTGGAGGCGCTGGACCGTGCCGGGACCCTCGCGGTGGCCGGTATCCACCTCACCGACATCCCTCCGCTGAACTATCAGCGCCATCTCTTCCTGGAGCGCGAGCTGTGCAGCGTCACCGCCAACACCCGCCAGGACGGCCGGGAGTTCCTGGCGGCCGCGGCGCGGATCGGCATCCGGGTCACGGTGAGCCGCTATCCGCTGAGCCGCGCCCCGCAGGCGCTCGCGGACCTGGCCGCCGACCGGGTGAGCGGAGCCGCCGTCCTGACGCCGGACTGAGCGGGGGCGGCGGGGGCAGGACCGGCGGCCGCGGCAGGGCAAGCCCTTCCCCGTAGCCGACCGCGCCCCTGCCCCCGCCGAGTAGCTCCCGCCTCCCCGCGTGCCGCACCATGGAGACAAGGCGGTAATTTCCGAATTGTCCGATGAGGCGGTGGCGGGGCTGACGCCCTGACCCCGAGGGCGGATACGGCGACCGTGGCTTATGACGACGGCTTCCGGCGTACGGAGGCGGTGCAGGCAGTGACCGCACGAGTCCTTGGGTCCACGGGGGCCGAGCTGACCGCCGTCTTCGTACCGGCCGAAGGCGGCGGCGACCTCCAGCTGGCCGAGATGGTCGGGGGCTCCGGCGTCCCGTACGGGCTGCCGACCCGCTACCCGCTCTCCGGCGCCTCGCCGGTCGCCACGGCCTTCCGTACCGGCGTCGCCCTGTGGCTGAGCCCGGCGGAACTCGCGGCGTACGGGGCCGACGGTTCCCCCCTGGCCGCCGGGACGGCTCCCTGGAACGGTGCCGGCACCCCGCCGCCCGAGGTCTCGCTGGCCGTGCTGCCGCTGGGCGGCGAGACCCGGCGGCTGGGGTGCCTGGTGGTCGTGGAACCGGCCGCGGAGGCCTTCGACGCCGACCGGCGGCATCTGCTGGAACTCCATGCCGCCCAGGTGGCCGCCGGGCTGGAGGCCGTGGGAGCCCGGGTCATGGCACGGACCGAGCGGCGGTCGCTGCTGGGGCCGGGGCTGGACACCCTGCGTGGCGGGGCCTTCACCCTGCTGCTGCGCACCGGGCGGATGACGGCGGACCGGCTGGTGCTGGAGCTGTTCGGCATCGCGCCCGAGCAGTTCGACGGGCGGGTGGAGACCCTGCTGGCGCACACCGCACCGGACGACGCGCCCGCGCTGATGTCGATCGTGGAGCCGGGCGGACTGCCCGTCGCCGGCCAGCAGCTGTCGATCCGGATCCGCCGGACCAACGGCGAGCTGCGCTGGCTGAGTCTGCGCTGCCGGGTGCTGGTCGACACCGACGGCGCCCCGGAGCGCGTGCTCGGGGTGGTCGCCGACGCCTCGTATCTGCGCCCCACCGCCGACGAGGTCTCCGTCGTGCAGCGGCTGTCCACCGCGCTGGCCGGCGCCACGACCGTGCGGGACGTCAGCCGGGTGGTGGTCGCCACGCTGCGGCTGCCGCTGGCGGCCCGCCGGGTGGCGGTGGCCGAGCTGGAGGCGGACCGGCTGGTGGTGTCCGTCCTCGATCCCCCGGAACCGTCGGACTGGCCCGCCGTGTGGCGCGCCGAGTGGCGGTCCGAATGGCCCGACACCTCGTGCCAGTCGATGCCGACGCTGGAGAGCGTGCTGCGGTCCGGGCACGTGGCCCTGTGGCCGCGCGGGGCCGCCCTCGAACCCGGCCTCGCGGACCTCGGACCCGGCGGCCTGGCCGTCCTGCCGCTGCCGGCCGAGGGCCGGATCGTCGGGGTGTGCCTGCTGGGGTGGGACGAGGAGCACGCCTTCGGGCCGGAGGAACGGTCGCTGCTGACCGCGACCGCCGGCCTGGTGGGCCAGGCCCTGGTCCGCGCCCACGCGCTGGACGCCGGGCACGAGCTGGCCACGATGCTCCAGCGCAGCCTGCTGCCCCGCAAGCTGCCGACGCTGCCCGGCGGGGTGGCGGTCGCCCGCTATCTGCCCGCCACGATGGGCCTCGAAGTGGGCGGCGACTGGTACGACGTCATCCCGCTCGCCGACGGCCATGTCGCGCTCGTCATCGGCGACGTCGAGGGCCACAGCGCCGGCGCCGCCACGATCATGGGCCAGATGCGCACCGCCATCAGGGCCTACGCGGTGGAGGGCCATCCGCCCGACGTGGTGGTCTCGCACGCCAACCGGCTGCTCCTGGGCATGGAGACCGATCTCTTCGCCACCTGCTGCTATGTGGACCTCGACATGGAGGAGGGCATCGCCTGGTTCGTCCGGGCCGGGCATCTGCCGCCCCTGCTGCGGCTGCCCGACGGCAGCACCGAGGCGCTGCGCATCGAGGGCGGGCCGCCGCTGGGCGTCTCCGCGGAGGGCGAATACCCGCTGACCGAGGTCGGGCTGGCCGCCGGCACCGTGCTCGTCCTGCTCACCGACGGCCTGGCCGAGTCGGCCGCCCTCCCCCTCGACGAGGGCATCGGCCGGGTGCGGGCGGCGCTCGCCGCGGCCGATCCCGCCGATGCCGGGCGGCTGGCTGATGAGCTGCTCGGCGGTGCCAAGCGGCGCGATGACGACGTGGCGCTGCTGGTGCTGCGCTACGACGGGATGCGGGTCCGCCCCACCCGGGTGCGCTGGGCGGTGTGGCGGCTGCCCGACGCGGTGATGCACGCCCGCCGCTTCACCGCCCGCACCCTGCGCTCCTGGGGCGTGACCGACGAGGTCGACGTGGCCCTGCTGGTGGTGTCCGAGCTGGTCACCAATGCCATCGCGCACACCCAGGGCGAGGTCCGGCTGGATCTGACGCTGGCCGCCGACCGGCTGCGGGTCGCGGTGAACGACGCCTCGCCGCGCGCCCCGGCCAAACCGGCGAGCGTGGACTGGGAGGCGACCGGCGGCCGCGGGCTGCTGCTCGTCGAGGCGATGTCGGCGTCCTGGGGTTCGGTGCCGCTGAGCGGCGGCAAGCAGGTGTGGAGCGAGATCTCCCTGCCGCCGGGCGAGCGGCCCGGCACGGCCGGCGGGGCGGCCGGTCCGGACGCCCCGGCGGACGGCGGGGAGGTGCGCTGAGATGCGAGCGCGGCGGCGCGGAGCCGGGGTGATCCTGGCCGGGCTGTGCCTGGTCGCGGGGCCGGTCGCGTGCGGACAGGCCGGCGGGGTGCACGAGCCGGGCGCGCCGTCCGGCGGGGCCGTGCGCATCGGGGTGCTGCTGCCCGACAACACCTCGCGCTTCTACAAGTTCGACAAGCCGCTGATCGAGAAGGAGATCCACCGGCTGTGCCGCGAGTGCACGGTGGAGACGGAGAGCGCCCAGCACGACGTGGCCACCCAGCAGCAGCAGATGGACGCGATGATCACCAAGCGGGTCGAGGTGCTGGTCCTCGACGCGGTCGACTCCAAGTCGCTGCGCTCCTCGGTCGACGACGCGCACCGGGCGGGCATCCCCGTCGTCGCCTACGACCGGCTCGTGGAGGGACCGGTCTCGGCGTATGTCTCCTTCGACGGGGCGAAGGTCGGCCGGCTCCAGGGCGAGGCGCTGCTCAAGGCGCTGGGCGGCAAGGCGCGCCACGGCCAGATCGTCATGATGAACGGCGCGTCGACGGACCCCAACTCGGCCTGGTTCAAGCGGGGCGCGCTGGCCGCGCTCCAGGGCAAGGTGAAGATCGGCAAGTCCTACGACACCGCCGGCTGGCGGCCGGAGAACGCCAACCTCAACATGTCCGCCGCCCTCTCGGCGCTCGGCGCCGACAGTGTCGCCGGTGTCTACTCCGCCAACGACGGGCTCGCCGCCGGCATCATCTCGGCCCTGCGGGCCGCCAAGGTCAGTCCGCTGCCGCCGGTCACCGGCCAGGACGCCGAACTCGCCGCGATCCAGCGCATCGTGCGGGGCGATCAGTACATGACGGTCTACAAGCCCTTCACGCCCGAGGCCGACACCGCGGCCGCGATGGCCGTCGCCCTGGGGCGCGGCAAGAGCCTCGGCACCCTCACCACACACAAGGTCGACAGCCCCACCACCCAGAACATCCCGTCCGTGCTGCTCACCCCGGTCCCGGTGACCGTGGGCCACATCAAGGACACCGTGGTGCGGGACGGGATGTACACCGTCCGGCAGATCTGCACCCCCAAGTTCGCGGCCGCGTGCCTGCGGGCGGGACTGACCAGGTAAGGCAGGTGCCCATGGAGCCCGGCGCGCCCCTCCGCCGACCGACGGCGCCGCTGCTGGCGCTGCGCGGGATCTTCAAGCGGTTCGGTGCCGTGCAGGCGCTGGCCGATGTCGACTTGGAGGTCCGCGCCGGGCAGGTCGTCGCGCTCGTCGGCGACAACGGCGCGGGCAAGTCCACGCTGATCAAGGTGATCGCCGGGGTGGACCCCGCCGATGAGGGAGTGGTCGAGTGGGACGGGCATCCCGTCCAGGTCACCCGGCCGCACGAGGCCCAGAACCTGGGGATCGCCACCGTCTACCAGGACCTCGCGCTGTGCGACAACCTCGATGTGGTCGGCAATCTCTTCCTCGGCCGGGAGATCCACCGGTTCGGTGTGCTCGACGAGGTGGAGATGGAACGCCTGACCCTCGATCTGCTCGACACCCTCGCCATCCGGCTGCCCGATGTGCGCCTGCCGGTCGCCTCGCTGTCCGGAGGGCAGCGGCAGACCGTCGCCATCTCCCGCTCGCTGCTCGGCGCGCCGCGGCTGGTGCTGCTCGACGAGCCCACCGCGGCGCTGGGCATCGAGCAGACCGCGCAGGTCCTCGACCTCGTGGAGCAGCTGCGTGAGCGCGGGCTGGGGGTGCTGCTCATCAGCCACAACATGGGGGACGTCAAGGCCGTCGCGGACTGGATCGCGGTTCTGCGGCTGGGCCGCAACAACGGGTTCTTCGATGTCACGACCACCTCCCACGAGCAGATCATCTCCTCGATCACCGGAGCCACCGACAACGCCGTGACGCGGCGCGCCTCGCACGGGTGGGAGGCGTAGGCGTGAGCCGGACATGGATGCCGCGCAAGCAGCCGCGGACCGGCGCGCGGGGCGCCGGGGCCGGGGCCGTGACCGACGCCGACCGGCGGCAGCTCGCGTCCGGGGGCGGGGCGGGCGGCCAGAACCCCCTGGAGATCCTCAAGCGCCGCTTCCACAGCGGTGAGCTGGGCTCGGTGCCGGTCGTCCTCGGACTGCTCGTGGTGTGGATCATCTTCGAGAGCCTCAACGACAACTTCCTCTCGCCGCGCAATCTGTCCAATCTGAGCGTGGACATCGTCGGCCCCGGCATGATCTCGATCGGCGTCGTCTTCGTGCTGCTGCTCGGCGAGATCGATCTGTCGGTCGGCTCGGTGAGCGGCCTCGCGGCGGCCGTGTTCGCGGTGCTGAGCGTCAACCACGGCATGCCGGAGGCGCCGGCCCTGCTCCTCGCGGTGCTCGGCGGCACGCTGATCGGAGCCGTGCAGGGATTCTTCCTCGCCAAGGTCGGGGTGCCGGCCTTCGTGGTCACGCTCGCCGGCCTGCTGGGCTGGAACGGCCTGATGCTCTACCTGCTGGGCGCCAGCGGCACCGTCAATCTCGACGAGAACGGTCTGGTCGCCGGGCTGACCAGCCACTACTTCACCAATGTCGCCGCCGCGTACGGGCTGGCGGCGCTCGGCACGGCCGCCTTCCTCCTGGCCTCGTACCGCGATGTGCGGCGGCGCCGGGCGGCCGGTGTGCCCGCCCGGCCGATGAGCGAGATCGTGCTGCGCACGGCCGTGCTGGCGGTGATCTCGCTGGCCGCCGCCTGGGTGCTCAACCAGTTCCTGGGGCTCCCGCTGGCCCTGCTGATCTTCCTGGTGATGCTGGTGGGGCTCGACCAGGTGCTGCACCGTACGCCCTACGGCCGCATGATCTTCGCGCTCGGCGGCAGCGTCGAGGCGGCCCGGCGCACCGGCCTCCATGTGAGCCTGGTGCGGATCTCGGTCTTCATGATCTCCGGGACGATGGCCGCGATCGGCGGCCTGTTCCTGGCCTCGCGCGTCACCTCGGCCAGCCAGACCTCCGGCTCCGGCAATCTGCTGATGGACGCCATCGCCGCCGCGGTCATCGGCGGCACCAGCCTGTTCGGCGGCCGCGGCCGGACCTGGTCGGCGCTGCTCGGCGTGCTGGTCATCCAGTCGATCGCCTCCGGGGTGGCCCTGATGGGCATCCAGACCGCCGTCCAGTTCATGATCACGGGCGGGGTGCTGCTGATCGCCGTGGTCATCGACTCGCTCTCCCGGCGGGCGCAGCGGGCGCACGGGCGGGTGTGACGCGCCGCCGGGGCGGCGGGAGTTTGAGCCGCGGCCGGTCACGGAAGACCTCAGCCGATGTCCGCGATCCTGCATGCCCTGTCCCTCACCGGATCCATGACCTGGGAGATCACCTGGGCGCTGATCCTGGGCTTCGCACTGTCCGCCGTGGTCCAGGCCGTGGTGCACCGCTCCACCGTGGTCGACCTGCTCGGCGACGACCGTCCCCGCACCCTGGCCACGGCCTCCGCGCTGGGCGCCGCGTCCTCGTCCTGCTCGTACGCCGCGGTGGCGCTGGCCCGGTCCCTGTTCCTGAAGGGCGCGAACTTCACGGCCGCGATGGCCTTCGAGGTCGCCTCCACGAACCTGGTCGTCGAACTCGGGGTGCTCCTGGCGCTGTTGATGGGCTGGCAGTTCACCGCCGCCGAGTTCGTCGGCGGCCCGGTGATGATCGTGGTGCTGGCCGTGCTGTTCCGCCTCTTCCTGCGCGACGCGCTGCTGGTGCGGGCCCGCCGGCAGGCCGAACGGGGCCTGGCCGGGTCGATGGAGGGGCATGCCGCGATGGACATGTCCGTGCGCCGCGGCGGGTCCTTCGCCCGGCGGCTGTGCTCCGCCGAGGGGTACACCGCGACCGCGCACGTCTTCGTCATGGAGTGGGCCGCGATCCTCAAGGACCTGGTGATCGGCCTGCTGATCGCCGGTGCCGTCGCCGCCTGGGTCCCGGACAGCTTCTGGCGCGCCTTCTTCTTCGAGGGGCATCCGCTGGCCGCGAAGCTGTGGGGGCCGCTGATCGGCCCCGTGGTGGCGATCGCCTCGTTCGTCTGCTCCATCGGCAATGTGCCGCTGGCGGTGGTGCTGTGGAAGGGCGGGATCAGCTTCGGCGGGGTGGTCGCCTTCATCTTCGCCGACCTGCTGATCCTGCCGATCCTGAACATCTACCGGAAGTACTACGGGGCCAGGACGGCGCTCTTCCTGCTGGGCACCTTCTACGCGGCCGTCGTGGTGGCCGGCTACGTCGTGGAGTTCGCCTTCGGCGCCCTGGGGATCATCCCCCGCCAGGCCGACGCGAGAATCCCCATGTCCGGCGTCTCCTGGGACTACACCACCTGGCTGAACATCGTCTTCCTGCTCCTCGCCGCCGCCCTGGTCCACCGCTTCCTGCGCACCGGGGGCCGGTCGATGCTCCGCATGATGGGCGGCGCCCCGCCCGCGGGCCGGCCGCCGCACCCCGTGCCCGGCGGCAGGCCGGCCGGAACCGACGAAGGGCGGTCCGGTAAGTGACGAAAGTCTCATGACGCGGCCGCCGGCGGCGCGCAGCGTGGGGAGTAGGCGCGGATCGACCTAGCGCGCCGGATCGGATCGAGACCATGAAGGATGTCATCACCGCAGGGGTGGACGGCACGCCCGAATCCCTGTCGGCGGTCCTGTGGGCGGCGCGCGAGGCCCAGCTGCGCCAGGCGCGTCTGCGGCTGCTGCACGCCTGGGTGCTGCTGGCGCCCGAGACCAGAACCCGCCCGCCGGCCGACCGCGACCAGAACTACTGGCCCCACCGGATGATGCACGACACCGCCGCGGAGGTGCGCTCGCGCTTCCCCGACCTTCCGGTGGAGATGATGCTGGTGCCCAAGGAGCCGCTGGACGCCCTCCGCGAGGCCGCGGAGGTCTCGGACCTGCTGGTCCTGGGCGCCCAGGACCTGGGCCCGGTGTCCCGCTACGCCCTCAGCGAGCTGGGGCTGAAGCTGGTGCCGCGCAGCGATGCGCCCACGGTGCTGGTGCACGCCCGGCACGAGGCCGCGGCGTCCGGGCGGGACAGCGCCGTGCTGGTGGGGCTGAGCCTGCACGACCCGTGTGCGTCGCTGCTCGACTTCGCCTTCGCCACCGCCTCCCGGCGCGGGACCACCCTGCGGGTGCTGCACGGCCGGCACCTGCCCTCCTACGCGTACAACCGCGGCGGAGGGGTGGAGCCGGCCGCCGCCCGGGAAGCGGCGGCCGACGCGCACGAGGAGCTGTCCGCGGCGCTGGGGCCCTGGCGGGAGAAGTACCCGGATCTGCCGGTGGACGACCGGGTGGCGATGGAGAGCCCGGCGCCGGCGCTGGTGCACCACTCCGCGGACGCGGAACTGCTCATCGTGGGCCGCCGGCACCGGCACCGCTACCGGCTGCCCGGGCCGCGGATCGGCCGGGTCGTCCAGTCGGTCGTCCATCGCGCTCCGTGCCCGGTGGCCGTGGTGCCGCACGACATGACGCCGTCCAGGGGCTGAGACGGCCCGCGGCCGCCGCGGGCCGAGCCGCCGCGGAAGGCGGATGATGGCGGTGAGGGCGCTGACGCCCGGACCGGCCGCCGGTGCGCGCGGCCCCGGTCGCGCCCCGTCGCGGGCCCGGAAGGCGGCGCCCCGGGAGGAAGCGGAGGCAATCCATGGGACACACAGTCGAGTGGCCCGTCCGGCTGTACCTCGTCGAGGAGGACGGCCGGACCACGGCGCGCGTGGCACTGCACACCGGAACGACCACGCTCACCGGCCAGGGCACGGCCCGGTGCAGCCCCGACGACCGTGACGTACCGGAGATCGGGGACGAGCTGGCGGCCGGGCGGGCGCTGCGGGACCTGGCCGGGCAGCTGCTGCGGGTGGCCGACAAGGACCTGGAAGGCGTCGGCGCCGTACCGCCGCGGCGCGAGCGGCGGGTCGCCTACGGCTGGAGCAGCGCGATGGCGTGAGCCCGGTGCGGACACCGGGCCCCGCGCGACCGGTTGCCCGCCCGCGGAAGGAGTCGGCCATGTCGGAGGCGACCAGCACCGACCTGTACGAAGTGACCATGGCCCTGTCGTATCTGCGCGAGGGCATGACGCAGCCGGCGACCTTCAGCTGCTTCGTGCGGACGCTGCCGCCGGAGCGGGGCTTCCTGATCGCCGCCGGTGCCGAGACGGTCCTCGACTTCCTCGCCGGATTCCACCTCGGGCACGAGGAGGTCGAGGTGTTCGCCGAGGCGCTGCGACGGCCGGCGAGGGAGCTGGCGCCGCTGCTGGGCATGCGCTTCACCGGCGAGGTCCGCGCGGTGCCGGAGGGGCGGGTGGTGCTGGCGGGTGAGCCGCTGCTGGAGATCACCGCTCCGCTGCCGCAGGCGCAGCTCGTGGAGACCTTCGTGCTCAACAGCCTCAGCCACCAGACGACGATCGCCTCGAAGTGCGCGCGCTGCGTGATCGCCGCGCAGGGCCGCGACCTCGTGGACTTCTCGCCGCGCCGCACCCACGGGATGGCGGCCGCCCGCCAGGTGGCCCGGCTGAGCGCGATGACCGGCTTCGTGGGCACCAGCAACATCGCGGCGGTGCACGCCGAGGACCTGACGGGGGTGGCCACGATGGCGCACTCCTACGTCGAGGCGTTCGAGGACGAGGAGGCGGCGTTCACCGCGTTCGCGCTGTGCCACCCCGGCCCGGTGACCCTGCTCGTGGACACCTATGACACCGAGTCCGGGGTCGCGGCGGCGGCGCGGGTGCTCAACGCGCTGGGGCGCGGCGACGGCTCGGCCATCCGGCTGGACAGCGGGGACCTCGCGCGACTCGCCCGCCGGGCCCGGGCGATCCTCGACACCGCGGGGCTTCCGCAGGTCCGCATCGTGGCCAGCGGCGGGCTGGACGAATACGCCGTGCACGACCTGCGGCGTGCGGGTGCGCCGATCGATGTCTACGCGGTGGGCACCCGGGTCGGGGTGAGCGCGGACGCGCCCTCGCTGGACTCGGCGTACAAGCTGGTCGCCTACGACGGGCGGCCGGTGATGAAGCTGTCCGCGGCGAAGACCAGCACACCGGGCCGCAAGCAGGTCTTCCGCCGCCCCGGCTGCCACGACGTGATCGCCCTGGCCGACGAGCCGCCCCCGGTCGGCAGCGCGCCGCTCCTGCAGACGCTGATGCGCGACGGGCAGCGCAGCACGGCGCGCGGCCGGCTGGCCGACGCCCGGCGGCGCGCCGTGGCCGATCTCGCCGAGCTGCCCGCCACCGCCCGGCACATCCGGGCGCCGCACGCCGCGCGGGCGCAGCTGTCCGGGCGGCTCGCCACCCTGACCGAGCGCGTCCGGCGGCGGATCGAGCGGGAGGTACTGGCCCCGTTCAGCACGCGCGCCTGAGCCGGCCCGCTCCCGTAACGTCGTGGCATGGCGGACAAACGCGGCAACGGTTCCGGGAAGCTGTCACGGTCGCTCTACGAGCACGAGCTGCGCCGGCTCCAGACGGAACTCGTCAGGCTCCAGGAGTGGGTACGCGTCGAGGGCGCCCGGCTGGTGGTGGTCTTCGAGGGGCGGGACGCGGCCGGCAAGGGCAGCACGATCAAGCGGGTCACGGAGTACCTCAACCCCCGGGTGGCGCGGATCGTGGCGCTGCCGCGGCCCACCGAGCGGGAGCGCACCCAGTGGTACTTCCAGCGCTATGCGGAGCACCTCCCGGCGGCGGGCGAGATGGTGCTGTTCGACCGGAGTTGGTACAACCGGGCCGGTGTCGAGCGGGTCATGGGGTTCTGCACGCCGGCCGAGCACCAGCGGTTCCTGCGCCAGTGCCCGGTCTTCGAGCGGATGCTGGTGGAGGACGGGATTCTGCTGCGCAAGTACTGGTTCTCGGTGAGTGACGAGGTGCAGGAGCAGCGCTTCCGGCGGCGGCTGGAGGACCCGGCACGGCGCTGGAAGCTCTCCCCCATGGATCTGGAGTCGCTGACCCGCTGGGAGGAGTACTCGCGGGCCAAGGACGAGATGTTCGTGCACACCGACATCGCGGAGTCGCCCTGGTACGTCGTCGAGAGCGACGACAAGCGGCGGGCCCGGCTGAACATGATCGCCCATCTGCTGGCGACCGTGCCGTACCACGAGATCGCCCCGCCGGCGCTGGACATCCCGGCGCGGCCGGCGGCCACCGGCTATCAGCGGCCGCCCCGGGACCTCCAGACGTATGTGCCCGATCACGCGGCCCGGCTGGAGCCGTGAAACGGGCGTCACGGGTGGCTGGGGACGACCGCCACGGGGCAGTCGGCATGGCACAGCGCGTGGTGCGCGACCCGGCCGGGCTGGACCCCGAAGTGGCCGTGCCGCCGCTGCACCCCCACCACCAGCAGATCCGCGGCGGCGGCGCGGTGGACCAGCACCTTGTGGGCGGGTCCCTCGACGGTGGCGCGGCGCACCCGCACCTCCGGGTGCTCGCCGGCCGCCTCCGCCAGCGCCTCGTCGAGCAGCTCCGCCGCCCGCGCCTCCTGGACGTGCCGGGGGTTCCCGGCGGCGAGCGGGGCGTCGTCGGTCCCGTGGACGGGCAGCGGCCAGGCGCAGACGGCCAGGAGGGTGCAGTTGCGGGCCTCGGCCTCGCGGAAGGCGAAGCGGACGGCCGGGGCGGCCGCGGCCGGGTCGTCGACCCCGACGAGGATGCGCCCGTGGCTGCCGGCGAGTCCGGCGGCGTCACCGCGCACCACGATCACCGGGCACTTGGCGCGGGCCGCGACCGTCAGGCCGACCGAGCCGAGCAGCAGTCCGGTGAACTCGCCGTGCCCCCGTGAGCCCAGGACCAGCGTCGACGCGTGGAGTGCCTCGTTGAGCAGGGTGGTGACCGGGTCGCCGGGCAGCACCTCGGCGGTGATCTTGAGGGCCGCGTTCCGCAGGCCGGCGTGCTCGGCGGCGGAGGCCACCACGGCCTCCTCGAAGACCTGCTCGCCGGGGCGCTCGGGGTCCTGGGCGGGCGCGGCGCCCTCGTAGTGCTCCCAGCTGGAGGCGTGCACGATCCTCAGCGGGAGTCCGTGGCGGGCCGCCTCGTCCACCGCCCAGTCCAGTGACCGGAAGGCGGAGTCGGATCCGTCGAGCCCCACGACCAGCGGATGCCCCATCGCCGCCACTTCCTTCCCGGCATCGGCGCAGACCTTGTGCCTACTGCCACCGTCGCACCGCGCCCCGCGGTGTGCAGGGTCCGGCCGGGCGGCGGCGCCCGGTGCCCCGCGTCCCCGCAGCCCCCGTCGAGGGCTGCTCCGCCCCTGCCCGCGGCCGGGCGCGGCGTGCCACGCTGGAAGGAGACGCAGGGGGTGCGTGATGACTCTCAGCGCATTGCTCCGGCCGTGGCGGCGCGGTCCGCTGCGGCGGCGCTCGGATGTGGCGGAGGCCTGGCTGGCGCTGGTCACCGGCGTGCTGATCGTGGTGGGCGCACCGGCCGCCGGGCTCGCGGCCGGCCACGCCGTGGACGCCGACGCGAGCCGGCACCAGCAGGGCCGGCACGCCGTCGCCGCGGTGCTGGCCGAGGACCCGCCGGCCCGCATCGGGGCGGACCTCACCGGTGGCCTCGGCATCCGCACCCACGCCACGGTCCGCTGGACGGCCGCCGACGGCCGGGTCCGGACGGGGCCGACGGCGGTGGCGCCGGACCTGCGGGCCGGCGACCGGACGACCGCCTGGCTCGACCGGCACGGGGCGCTGATCCGCGACCCCGCCACCGGGAGCCGGACCTCCGGCGAGAGCATCGCGGTCGGCACGGTGACCGGGACCTCGGCCGGTCTGCTGCTCCTGGGCGCCGAGCGCGCCGGCCACGCCCTGCTGAACCGCCGTCGCTACGCCCAGTGGGAGCGGGAGTGGGCGGCCGAGGACCCCCGGTGGGGGCAGCCCGCGGCGTGACGCACGGCGGAGGCGCCGCCGGGACGGCTGCGGGGCCTGCGGCGCGCCCCCGGCCGGGAGCCGTGGTGCCATGGAAGGGACACTGCGACGAACGGAACCGTCACCATGACCGGTGCGCCGTCCCTGGCAGCGCCGCTGCGCTCGCTGCGGGCCGTGGTCTTCGACACCGACGGGGTCATCACCGACTCCGCCGCGGTACACGCCGCGGCCTGGAAGGACGCCTTCGACGCCTGTCTGTCGGCCGCGGGCGGGCAGCGCCCCTTCGATCCGGTGGACGACTATCTGCGCCACGTCGACGGCCGCGCGCGGGAGGACGGGGCGGCGGAGTTCCTGCGCGCGCGGGGCCTGGAGCTGCCGCTCGGTGACGTGGACGACGCCCCGGGCACGGCCACCGTGCGCGCCGTCGCGGCCCGCAAGGACGAGCTGTTCACCGCGCGGCTGCGGGCCCGTCCCGTCGCCACCTGGCCCGGCACCGTGCGCCTGCTGCACGTGCTGCGGGACCTGGGGGTGCCGTGCGCCGCGGTCTCCGCGTCCCGCCATGCCACCGAGCTGCTCACCGCGGCCGATGTGCTCCCGCTCTTCCGCACCGTGGTGGACGGCAACGAGGCGCACCGGCTGGGGCTGCCGGGCAAACCCGACCCGGCGCTCTTCGTGGAGGCGGCCCGCCGGCTCGGGGTCCCGGCCCAGGACACCGCCGTGGTGGAGGACGCCCTGGCCGGGGTCGAGGCCGGCCGGCGCGGCGGGTTCGGGCTGGTGGTGGGCGTGGACCGGACGGCCGGACCGCACAGCGCCGCCGCGCTGCGCCGGCGCGGCGCCGATGTGGTGGTGTCCGACCCCGGCGAGCTGCTGCTGCCCGGGGAGGGCGGGTGACGCGCGCCTGGGCCTGGTCGTACGAGGGGTACGACGCGGGCACGGAGCGGCTGCGGGAATCGCTCTGCGTGCTCGGCAACGGCTACTTCGCCACCCGCGGTGCGGCGTCCGAGGTGCTCGGCGGCCCGGCGCACTACCCGGGCACCTACGCCGCCGGCTGCTACAACCGCCTCACCTCCACCGTCGACGGCCACACCGTCGAGAACGAGGACATGGTCAACCTGCCCAACTGGCTCCCGCTGCGCTACCGGATCTGTCCCGCCGGCTCGGCCCCAGGCCCCTGGCTCTCCCCCGACCACCCCTTTCTGACGGAGCACCGGCAGACCCTGGACCTGCGGCACGGCACCCTGACCCGCTGGTCGGCCTACGAGGACGAGGCCGGGCGGCGGCTGTGCGTGGAGCAGTGCCGGCTGGTGCACATGGGAGAACCCCATCTGGCCGCGCTGCGTACGTGTTTCACCGCGGACGGCTGGTCGGGGGCGGTGGAGGTGGAGTCGGGGATCGACGGCGCGGTCCGCAACGCCGGGATCGCGCGCTACCGCGACCTGGCCGACCAGCATCTGACGGGCTGGGAGACCGGTGACGAGCGGCCGGACACGGTGTGGCTGAGCTGCCGGACCCTCGACTCGGACATCCGGATCGCGCTGGCCGCCCGGACCCGCGCCTCGGCCGGCCGCGACGGGATGCCCCGGCCGCAGCTCTCCGCCCTGCGGGCCTTCCACGCGCTGGTGCTGCCCGTCATCGCCGGCACCCCCGCGGTCGTGGAGAAGACGGTGTCGCTGTACACCTCCCGCGACCCGGCGATCGACAGCCCGCTGCATGCCGCGGTGGACGCGGTGGCCCTGGCCCCGCACTTCCGCCAGCTGCGGGCCTCGCACCGCCGGGCCTGGGACGCCCTGTGGCGCCAGGCCCGGCTGGAGGTTCCCGGGGAGGCCGGCGCCATCCTGCGGCTGCACCTGTTCCATCTGCTGCAGACGCTCTCCCCGCACACCGCGGAGCTGGACGTGGGGGTGCCGGCCCGGGGACTGCACGGGGAGGCCTACCGCGGGCACGTCTTCTGGGACGAGCTGTTCGTGCTGCCGTTCTTGAACCTGCATCTGCCGCAGGTCTCCCGTGCCCTGCTCGACTACCGCTACCGACGGCTGCCCGCCGCCTGCCACGCGGCACGGGAGGCCGGCCGCGGCGGGGCGATGTACCCGTGGCAGAGCGCCGGCGACGGCCGGGAGGAGACCCAGCAGTTGCACCTCAACCCGCGTTCGGGGCACTGGCTGCCCGACCGCTCCCGGCTCCAGCACCACGTCGGCTCGGCGATCGCGTACAACGTGTGGCAGTACGGACAGGCCAGCGGCGACACGGAGTTCCTGCATACCCGGGGCGCGGAGATGCTCGTGCAGATCGCCCGCTTCTGGGCGTCGGCCGCGGAGTGGGACGCCGCCCTGAGCCGGTACCGGATCCGCGGGGTCGTCGGCCCCGACGAGTACCACGACGCCTATCCGGGAACCGACGCGGCGGGGGTCGACGACAACGCCTACACCAATGTCACCGCGGCCTGGGTGCTGTCGCGCGCCCGCGAGCTGTGCCAGGCCCTGCCCGAGGCCACCCGGCGGCAGCTGGACGAGCGGCTGCAGCTCGACCCGGACGAGCCCGAGCGCTGGGACGACATCGCCCACCGGCTCCATGTCCCCTACCACCGCGGCGTGATCAGCCAGTTCGCCGGGTACGAGGAGCTGGCCGAACTCGACTGGGCGGGCTACCGGCGGCGCTACGGCGACATCCGCCGGCTGGACCGGATCCTGGAGGCGGAGGGCGACACGGTCAACCGCTACCAGGCCTCCAAGCAGGCCGATGTGCTGATGCTGGGCTATCTGTTCTCGCCGGCGGAACTCGCCTCGCTGTTCCGGCTGTTGGACTGCCCGCTCGACGACGATATCTGGCACGCCACCGTGGACCACTATCTGCACCGCACCAGCCACGGCTCCACGCTCAGCGCCCTGGTCCACGCCTGGGTGCTGGCCCGGGTCCACCGTCCGGACGCCTGGACGTACTGCGAGGAGGCGCTGACCGGGGACGTGGCGGACGTCCAGGGCGGCACCACCGCGGAGGGCATCCACCTGGGGGCGATGGCCGGCACGCTGGATTTCGTGCAGCGCGGCATGACCGGCCTGGAGACCCGCGACCAGGCCCTGTGGCTCGACCCGGCGCCGCTGCGCGAGCTGTCGAAGTTCGGGGTGCGCATCCGCTACCGCCGCCACTGGGACATCGATCTGCGGATCCGTGCCGAGCAGGTGCGGATCGCGGTCCCGGCCTCCGAGTGCCCACCGGTGCGGGTGCGGCTGCGCGACCGCTCGTTCGCGCTGGCCCCCGGCACGTCCCGCCGGCTGGACCTGCCCGAGGACCCCTGACGCGGGGAGCGGGACGGACGGCCGCGGGCGGCGGGGGTGGTGGCACGGCTCGGACGGCGGACGAGCCGTGCCACCATCGGGCGCGCGGGCGCCGTCAGCGTCGCAGCGGCCCCTCGCAGCTGAAGTCGGCACTGCCGGCCCGGCCCGAGGACCAGATGTCGGTGGGCCCGAAGTCGCAGTTCATGTCGGCGAAGTTGTTCCCGGCGGGCTTGGTGCGTTCGAGGATGAAGTAGTCGACGGTGCCGGCCATGTCCTTGAAGACCTGGTCGGGGCTGGCCGAGTTGGTGAGGTTGGCGGTGATCCGGCCGGTGCACAGGAAGCGGCCCATGCCGGGGTCGCCCTCATCCTTGCAGGTGGGCGTGTTGACGGTGGCGGCGGCGAAGGCCCCGCGGACCTCGTCGGGGGTGGCGTACTTCAGCGCGGCGTTGGGGGTGAACGTGGTGTCCGGGACGTAGAGGTCGTCGAGGTGGGCGATCTGGGTGTCGAGGAAGGCGTTGTACTCCTGCTGGAGTCCCGCGTCGGCGCCCATGCGGTTGCGCCAGCCGTCGAACGCGGCCGGGTCGTCGTCCCGCAGGTGCCGGTACATCTCCTGGAGCAGCGCCGGATGCGCGCGCCACAGGAACTCGAAGAAGGTCCCGGCGTAGGAGTAGAACCGGAAGCCGTCCTTGTCGTAGGTCGCGTGCAGCATCTGGTCGATGGTCATGCGCGGGGTGCCGCCGGAGGTGTCCGCGATGATGTCGCGGACCAGGGACTTGCGCACGGCGATGCCCTGGTCGCGGGTCGAGCCGTCGAAGAACTCGGCGCTGCCCTCGTCCATGGCGGTGGTGCGGTCGCCCTCGTACCAGGGGCCCTCGCCGAAGGAACCGGGCACGGCGAAGCGGCCGTTGAGGTAGTGGACGTACTCGTGGCGGAAGAGCTCTTCGAGGGTGAGGGTGGAGTCCTGGGGGACGCGGCGCTGGTAGGTGTAGAACGTCGCGCCCTGCTCTATGTAGACGCCGCCGTTGTTGGTGCCCATGCCGGTGAGCAGCGGGTGGTAGACCTCGTAGTCGTGGCGTGAGGCGTACAGCACGATGGTGAGCGTGGTGTTGGGGTCGCCGGCCAGCGGCGTCTCGGTGCCGAGCACCCGGTGGAACTGCGCCTTGACCTGCTTGGACGCATAGTAGAGCTGGTCGACGACGGAGCGGTCGAGGGCGGTGCGGACCTTGATGCCGCCGTTGTCGTAGGTGTAGGTCTGCGGGAAGATCCGCTTCTCGATGTCGTCCTTGCACACGTGGTACTGCTGGCAGGCGTTGAAGTAGGTCAGCCAGCTCGCGACCTTGGCCCAGGGTTCGCTGCCGTCGCCGAAGTTGCGCACGGTGGTGCCGAGGAGCGTGCCGAGGTCGGCGATGACGGCCTTCTTGAGGGAGGCGATCTCGCCGAAGCGGCCGTACTCCCCGAGCGCGTCGCGCACGACCCAGGCGTTGGGTGTGTCCTTGAGGTGGGTGTACTGGGCGAAGGCCTTGAAGGCGGCCCGGTAGTCGGGGTCGGTGGCGGCCGCGTACTGGAACGCGGTGTCCTTGTTGCCGGGGTAGACCCCCAGGTAGTTCACGGAGAGCGCGGCGAGGGCGGCGTTGCCCCAGGACTGGTCCTTCTGGGTGGCGGTGTGCGCCGGGTCCATGGTGGCCAGGACCCGCTGGATCAGGTCGAGTTGGTGCTGCCGCAGCCCCGGGGCGCTGGCGGCGTACAGGGCCTCACGCAGGGTGTCGGCGTTGGTGCGGGTGACGTCGAAGGTGCGGGCCGCGCCGCCGAAGGCGTCGACCGCGCGCCGTACGGCGTCGACGGTGGGCGCGTCGGTGGTGTCGATCTCGTCGTGCGAGAAGTCCTGGTAGGCCACCGCGTGCAGATACGTGAACATCTCGTACAGGTGGCTGGTGTTCTTGCCGTCGTGGGCGGCGGCCAGGCCGCTGATCCGGCGCGCCACGGCCTGGACGTGGGCGTCGGACATGACGGGGACGAGCCGGGGGTCCCAGGTCCACAGGAGGCTGCGCAGGCAGTCGTCGACGGTGACGGCCGGGTCGGCGAGGAAGTCCGCGAACTGCTCGGGACCGAGGCCGGTGATGCCGTCGAGGGTGCAGGGCGCGACCGCGGATCTCTCCCGGTGCGGCGCGGTGGGCGGCTTGGTCTGCGGGCCCGGGATGCCGCCCTTGCCGACCAGGGAGCGGGGAGCCGGGGCGGCCGCGGCGATGAACTCGGGTGCCTTGGCGAGGCGCTGGACCTGGTCGAAGGGGTTGGCGGAGGCGGCTGACTGCCGGGGTGCGGCGGGTTGCGCCGGGTGCGGTCGTGCGGGGGCGGTGGACGGGTGGGGTGCGGCGGCCCGGGCCGGCTGGACGGTGGGCAGGGCGAGGGTCGCCGCGAGGCACGCGGCCAGCAGGATGCTGCGCGGCAGACGCGAAGGGGGCACCTGAACCTCCGGAAGGGGGTGGGGGGTTGGGTGGAGGTCGAGGCGATGGCCTTCACTCCACAAGGTGTGACCCATAACATAGTAATGTGAAATTGCACTGACAAGGCTTCAGGAACGTTCTTTCCCGGAGGTGTCCACATGACCTTGGAAAGCAGCCAACTCCACACCGGGAGCCATGACTTGCCGGTGTCACGCGCCCTCGCCGACTTCATGACGGGCGGCTGGGCCCCGCCCCCGCTCCCGGACGACACCCGCGTCCCCGGATTCGCGCAGTTCGCCGGCCGCCGGGCCCGCCTCGCCGCGCGCTTCCCCGGCGAGCGACTGCTCGTGCCCGCCGGGGAGTTGCGGGTCCGCTCCCACGACTGCGACCACCGCTTCCGGCCGCACAGCGCGTACGCCTGGCTGACCGGCCTGACCGGCGAGGACCAGCCGGGCCACGTCCTGGTGCTGGAACCGGACGGCGAGGCGGTGCTGTATCTGCGGCCGCGGCCCCCGCGGGACACCGGCGGCGCGTTCTACCGGGACCGCAAGTACGGCGAGTTCTGGGTGGGCCGCCGCCCCGATCCGGCCGAGGCCGAACGGCGCACCGGCCTGCGCTGCGCACCGCTGGACGACCTGGCGCAGAACCGCCACCCCGGCAGAAACGCCGCCCAGGACGCCGAACTCGCCACCGCACTCAGCGAGTTGCGGCTGGAGAAGGACCCCTGGGAGGTGGCGCAGCTCCAGCGCGCCGTCGACCACACCGTCACCGGCTTCGAGGACGTCGTACGGTCCCTGCCCGCGGCCCTGCGCCACCCGCGCGGCGAACGCTGGATCGAGGGCGTCTTCCAGCTGCGCGCCCGCGCCGAGGGCAACGGCACCGGCTACGAGACCATCGCCGCCGCCGGCGCCCACGCCTGTGTGCTGCACTGGACACGCAACGACGGCCCGCTCGACCCGGCGCAGTTGCTGCTGCTCGACGCGGGGGTGGAGACCGACGCGCTCTACACCGCCGACCTCACCCGCACCCTGCCGCTCTCCGGGCGCTTCTCCCCCGTGCAGCGCCGGGTGTACGAGCTGGTGCTCGCCGCCCAGGACGCCGGGATCGCCGCCCTCAAGCCGGGTGCCCGCTTCCGCGACTTCCACCGGGCCTGCTCGGCCGTCCTGGCCGAGGGCCTGGCCGACTGGGGGGTGCTGCGCGTCCCGGCGGCACAGGCGCTCGCCCCCGACAGCGGCCTGTACCGGCGCTACACCCTGTGCAGTTCCGGCCATATGCTCGGGCTCGATGTCCACGACTGCGGCCGGGCCCGCGCCGAGCAGTATCTCGACGGCGTCCTGACCGAGGGACAGGTCCTCACCGTGGAACCGGGGCTCTACCTCCAGCCCGACGACGAGACCCTGCCGCGGGAGCTGCGCGGCATCGGCGTGCGGATCGAGGACGATCTGGTGATCACGGCGGACGGCGCCCGGCTGCTGTCGGGCGCGCTGCCGCGCACCGCCGACGGGGTGGAGGAGTGGATGGACGGGCTGCTGACCGGCAGCGGCGGCTGACCCGGCGGCGCGTCCCGCCGGCTCCGGTCAGCCCTGCCGGACGCGCCGCTCACCCTGGGGGCTCGGCAGCAGCGGCTCCTCGCGTGCCCGGGCCCACAGGGAGCGGACATGGCCGAGGTGGCGGGCCATACAGGCCTCGGCCGCCTCGGCATCGCCGGTCAGCATCACGTCGAGAAGCTCCACATGCTCCTCGGCGGAGGGCAGCAGCTGGTCGCGTTCGTCGAGGCGGGTGAGGCCGTAGAGGCGGGAGCGCTTGCGCAGGTCGCCGACGGTCTCCACGAGGCGCTCGTTGCCGCTGAGGCCGAGCAGCGCGAGATGGAAGCGGCGGTCGGCCTCCAGATAGCCGATCAGGTCGTGGGCGCGGGCGGCGGCGACGATCTCCAGGGCGGCCGGGCGGAGGGCTTCGAGCTGGTGCCGGGCGGCGGTGCGAGTGACCTGGCCGATGACCGGGACCTCGATCAGCGCACGGATCTCGGTGTACTGATCGAGGTCGCGCTCGCTCACCTCGGTGATCCGGAAGCCCTTGTTGCGCACCGGCTCGACCAGGCCCTCCCGGGCCAGATCGAGCATCGCCTCGCGCACCGGGGTGGCGGAGACCCCGAAGTCCGCGGCGAGGCCCGGGGCCGAATAGACCGATCCCGGGCGGAGTTCGCCCGCTATCAGGGCCGCACGCAGCTGATGGGCGACCTGATCGCGGAGCCGCTCCTGCGCGGTGATCAGGCTGCGGTGCTTGAGTTCACCCATCGTGGTCCTCCGAGTTGCTGCGGAGTGCCAGCGTACAATGTCACGTTGCGCGAACCGGCTGGTGGCGGCGGCCGGTCCGCCGCCCCCGGCCGGTCGGCACTCAGAGCAGGAACCCCGCGGGGAACGGGTCGGACGGGTCGAGGAAGTACTGCGCGGTGCCGGTCACCCAGGCCCGTCCGGTGACGGTGGGTACGACGGCCGGCCGCCCGCCGACCGTGGTCCGCGCCACCAGCCGCCCGGTGAACTCCGTCCCGATGAACGACTCGTTGACGAAGTCCTGGCCCAGGAACAGCTCCCCGCGGGCGTGCAGCTGGGCCATCCGGGCTGAGGTGCCGGTGCCGCAGGGCGATCGGTCGAACCAGCCGGGATGGATGGCCATCGCGTGCCGCGAGCGGGTGGCACTCGATCCCGGTGCGGCGAAGTAGACGTGCTTGAGGCCGCCGATCCGCTCGTCCTCGGGATGCACCGGCCGGTCGGTGGTGTTCACGGCGTCCATGAGGGCGAGTCCGGCGGCCAGGATGTCGTTCTTGCGGTCCCGGTCGAAGGGCAGCCCGACGCTGTCCAGCGGCAGGATGGCGTAGAAGTTGCCGCCGTAGGCGAGGTCGTAGCCGATCGTGCCGTAGCCGGGGACGGTGACCTTGCGGTCGAGTCCGGCGCAGAAGGCCGGCACGTTGGTGAGCGTGACGGCCGTCGCCGCGCCGTCCGTGACCCGCACCTCGGCCGTGACGAGCCCGGCCGGGGTGTCCAGGCGCACGGTGGTCACCGGCTCGCACACCTCCACCATGCCGGTCTCGACGAGGACGGTGGCCACCCCGATCGTGCCGTGCCCGCACATCGGCAGCGAGCCGGAGACCTCGATGAACAGCACGCCCCAGTCGGCGTCGGGGCGGGTCGGCGGCTGGAGGATCGCCCCGCTCATGGCGGCGTGGCCGCGCGGCTCGTACATCAGCAGCGTCCGGATGTCGTCGCGGTGGGCGGCCAGGTGCTGCCGGCGCTCGGCCATGGTGGCGCCGGGGAGGGTGCCGACACCGCCGGTGACGACGCGGGTGGGCATGCCCTCGGTGTGGGAGTCGACGGCGTGGAAGACATGGCGGGTGCGCATCGGGGTCCTCTCAGTGGTGGCCGTCGGCGAGGAGCTTCTCGGTGGCGGCGCGCAGCCGGTCCGACTGCCCGGCGGGGAGCGGGAGGCGGGGCGGGCGGGTCGGGCCGCCGCGGTGTCCTGCGAGGTCCATCGAGAGCTTGATCGCCTGCACGAATTCGGGCTTGGAGTCCCAGCGCAGCAGCGGGTGCAGGGCGCGGTAGAGCGGCAGCGCGGTGTCCAGGTCCCCGTCGACAGCGGCCCGGTAGAGGGCGACGCAGGCCTCCGGCAGGGCGTTGGGGTAGCCCGCGACCCAGCCGACGGCGCCGGCCAGGGCCAGTTCGAGCAGGACATCGTCGGCCCCGATCAACAGGTCCAGTTCCGGGGCGACTTCGGTGATCTCGTAGGCCCTGCGCACATCCCCGCTGAATTCCTTGACGGCGACGATGCTGCCGTCGGCGTGCAGCTCGGCGAGGAGGCGCGGGGTGAGGTCGACCTTGGTGTCGAAGGGGTTGTTGTAGGCGACGACCGGCAGGCCGACGGCGGCCACCTCGGCGAAGTGGGCGCGGACCGCCGCCGCGTCGGCGCGGTAGGCGTTGGGCGGCAGCAGCAGGACGGAGCCGGCGCCCGCCTCGGCGGCCTGCTCGGCCCAGCGGCACGCGGCGGCACTGCCGTACGCGGAGACGCCCGGCATCACCCGGTCCCCCGCGCCGCCGGCCGCCTCCACCGCGGTCCGTACGACGCGGGCGCGCTCGTCGTCGGTCAGCGTCTGGTACTCGCCGAGGGAGCCGTTGGGGACGACGCCGTCACAGCCGGCCGCGAGCAGCCGGGCGACCTGGGCGGCGTAGGCATCGTGGTCGACGGAGAAATCGTCACGGGCGGGGCGGAAGGGGAGGGTGGTGGCGACCATGATGCCGTGCCAGGGGCGGGTACGGATGACCATGTGCAGTCTCCTTCTATGAGGTGTGACATTTTACTAAGCTGCAGCGGATTGCCAAGGCCGCCGGAGCGAACTACCGCTCCTCGCGGGCGAGTTCTCCCAACGTGACCGGGCAGGCGAGCAGTCGTCGGCCGGCTTCGAGCGCGGTCTCCCCCGCGAGGTGCGCCACGGCGGGCCCGCACATCCGGCCCTGGCACCAGCCCATGCCGGCGCGGGTGAGCAGCTTGACGGTGCGGGTGTCGCGGGCCCCGAGATCGCCGACGGCCTCCCGGACGCGTCCGGCCGTGACCTCCTCGCAGCGGCAGACCTCGGTGTCCGAACGGAGCCAGTCGGACCAGCCGGCCCGCGGCGCATGGGCCGCGGCCATCACCCCGGCGAACCGCCGCAGCCGGTCACGATGCCGCAGCAGCACCCCGCCGGGAGCCCGACCTGCGATGTCATGGGCCGCCAACTCGCCCTCGCACAGGGCGAGTTCCGCGCCTCCCACGCCACCCGTCTCGCCGGCGGCCCAGACCCCGTCGACCGTGGTCCGCTGACGTCCGTCGAGCACCAGCGCGGCGGTGCCGTCGGGGGTGCGGCGGGTCGCACAGCCCAGCGCGGTCGCCAGGTCCAGCTGCGGGACGAGTCCGTGCCCGACGGCGAGCGCGTCGCACGGGATGCGCAGCCCGGACCCGGCGACCGGCCGCCAGTCCCGGTCGAGCCGGGTCAGCGTGACGGCCTCGACCCGGTCGGTGCCGTGCACGGCCGTGATCGCACTGCGGGTGCGCAGGCGGACGCCGTACCGGCGCAGGGCGGCGGCGTGCCCGATCCCCTCCACGAGCTTGCGCGGATTGGCGGCCAGCGTGCGCGGCGCCCGGGCATACCCGGCGTAACCGCCCGCCTCGACGACCACCGGCACCGTGGCGCCGGCGGCGGCCAAGGACCCGGCGACGGCGAGCAGCAGCGGGCCGCTGCCCGCGACCACGATCCGCCGCCCCGGCACCACCAGCCCCGCCTTCAGCATGGCCTGCGCACCGCCCGCGCCCACGACGCCGGGCACGGTCCAGCCGGGGAAGGGCAGTTGGCGCTCGTACGCGCCGGTGGCGAGGAGCACCGTGCGCGCGGCCACCTCGGCGCGCGCCCCGGCCCCGTCGGGCCCGCGCACCGCGTGCACCGCCCAGTGCGCCGCTTCCCGGGTGACGGCCCAGACATGGTGCTCGGCGAGGTACCGGATCCGGCCGGCCGTCCGGTGCGCGGCCAGCCGCCCGGCGCGCCGGGCGAACGCGCCCCAGGAGTGGTGCAGGGCCTGCGGGCGGGCCGCGCCCAGCCCGGCGGCCGGCTGCCGGTAGAACTGCCCGCCCGGCCGGGCGGCGGCATCGACCAGCGCCACGGTCAGCCCCAGGTCGGCGGCGGTGACGGCGGCGGCGAGCCCGGCCGGTCCCGCGCCGATGACGGCGAGATCATGGGTGTCAGACGGTGAGATCGGCACGCCCGTGTCCCTCCTGGGTGATGATCGCGTCCCCGGGTCGGGCCGGCACCAGGCAAGCCCGTTGATTGGGGGTCCCGTTGACGGTGGCCAGGCAGTCGAAGCAGGAGCCGATCCCGCAGAACGCGCCCCGCGCCCGCCCGCCCCGGCGGGTGGTCCGCCAGGAGAGCACCCCCGCCGCCCAGAGCGCGGCCGCGATGCTCTGCCCGGGCAGCGCCGACAGCGCCCGCCCGTCGAGGGTGATCTCGAACTCCGGCCCTGGCGCGGCCTGCACGAGGTCGGCGGGGGTGGGGCGGGGGCGTCGGGCGCGGGGTCGCTTCATGCGGGGCTCCGGTGGGCGGTGCATGGCGCGGCTCCACTCGATCCGGCTCCACTCGATCCGAGTCCACTCATTCCGGTTCCGTCCCTTCCGTGAAGCGGTCCGGCCGGAACGGTTGTGCGTCCAGCGGCCCGGCGGTGCCCGTCAGTGCGGCGGCGATCAGCCGGCCCGTGGCCGGGGCGAGGCCGATGCCCGCGCCCTCGTGGCCGCAGGCGTGCAGCAGGCCCGGGGCGCGCGGGTCGGGGCCGATCGCCGGGAGGTGGTCGGGAAGGTAGGGCCGGAAGCCCTGGTACGTACGGATCACCCGGACCTCCGCCAAGACGGGGAAGAGGGCCGCGGCCTGGGCGGCGAGCCGGCGCAGTACGCCGGCCGAGAGAGTGCGGTCGAAGCCGACGCGCTCGCGGCTGGCGCCGATGAGCACCGGGCCCGCCGGGGTGCCCTCCACGACGGCGGAGGTCTGGAGCGCGGCCGAGCCGCTGGCGACATCGGCGACATAGTCCGCGGCATACACCTTGCGCCGCACGACACGCGGCAACGCCTCCGTGACCAGCACATATCCGCGGCGCGGCAGGACGGGGACGGTCACCCCCGCGAGCGTGGCCAGCCGGCCGGCCCAGGTGCCGGTGGCGTTGACGACGGCGGGGGCCAGGAGGTCGCCGCGCGGGGTGCGGACACCGCGGACCGCTCCCCCGGGCCCGCGCAGCACGGCCGTGACCTCGGCCCCCAGATGCAGTCGGGCGCCGGAGGCACGCAGCAGGTGGGCGGCGGCCAGCGCGGGCTGGACCTGCGCGTCCTGCGGATAGAGCACGCCGCCGGCGAGACCGTGGGCCAGATGGGGTTCGAGGTCCCGCAGCCGGTCGCCCGGGACGTCCGTGCTCTCCACTCCCGCCGCGCCCTGCGCCGCGCGGAACGCCCGCAGGGACGTCAGACCGGGTTCGTCGGCGGCGACGACCAGTCCGCCCTTCGTCTCGTACTCGATCTCCGGGGGGAGTTCGGCGGCCAGTTCGCGCCACAGACGGGTGGAGAGCAGCGCGAGTGCGAGTTCCGGGCCCGGCTCCTTGTCGGAGACCAGCAGGTTCCCCTCACCGGCGCCGGTGGTGCCGCCCGCGACGGCTCCGCGGTCGACCACGGCGACGGAGAGACCGGCACGGCCGGCGTAGTACGCACAGGCGGCGCCGACCACACCGGCCCCGACGATCACCACGTCCGGAGCGTCCAGAAGGCGTCTGTGTCTCGTGGGCACCTCAGTAATATGTCACACAACACAGAATGCGAAAAGGGTACTTCGCGCACTTCGGTCGCGAGACGCCCCGAACCGGGCTCCGGTAAACGGAACCCGGATGTGGTTTCCCGCACGGCGAGCACTCGCTCTCCACCTCCCCACACTCCGCGATTTGCCGGTACTTGAGGATGAATGAGGCGACTTGCCCCACCGGTCGACCGACCCCGGTGACGACACTGTGACGGTGGAGGCCCTGATCCAACATCAGGGATATGACTAAGCTTTGCCGTATCAGATCCTGCTCCTGACGCTCTTTCGGCACCGGAGGACCGCGGACGACCAGGGGGCGGCGCTTCGTGCGCACCCGCCCCGAGTCGGACGTGCACCCCCGGCCATGAGACCGGCCACCCGCCGCCTCCGCTCCGCCTCACGCCGTTCGACCGTCACCGCTCCACCCACCGCTGTTCCGTCACCTGCTCCGTCCGCCGTCCAGTCCGCTGTTCCGTCCACCGCCACTTCGTCCATCGGTCGCGACTCCGGTCACCACCCTTCTGTTCCTCGTTCTTCACACCACCGCTTCACTGTTTTCGGGGGATTGCCGCCATGTCGCTCATGCTGCCGAACTGGCTCGAATGGGTCCTTGAAATGCTCGGCTACGACTGGCCGACCGGCGACGAGGACAAGATGAACGAATCCGCCGATTTCTGGCGGGAGTTCGCGCACACCGTGGAGCAGCTGCAGTCCGAGGGCGTCACCGCCGCCGGCAATGTGCTGTCCGCCAACTCCGGCGACAGCATCGACGGATTCAACACGACCTGGGGGAAGTACTCCGGCAACGGTTCCGGCTACCTCGACGACGCCCGTTCCGCCGCGGAGGTCATCGCCGTCGCTCTGGAGGCCGGTTCCGGCGTCATCATCGGGATGAAGGTCGCGGTGATCGCCCAACTCGCGATCCTCGCCGCGGAGATCATCGCCGCACAGGCCGCGGCCCCCTTCACCTTCGGCCTGTCCGAGGTCGCCGTGGCGGGCGCCACCCAGGCCACCCGGCTGATCGTGCGCCGGATCCTGAAGGAGGCCGGCGAGGCCCTGGTCGAGGCCATCGTCGAGACGGTCAAGGAGCCCGCCGTGTCGGCGCTGGAGGCCATGGCCTCCGACGCCATCGCGCAGGGCGTGAACATGAACTTCGGGGCCCAGAACGGCTTCGACG
Organism: Streptomyces kronopolitis; assembly: GCF_014646275.1. Lineage (GTDB taxonomy): Bacteria > Actinomycetota > Actinomycetes > Streptomycetales > Streptomycetaceae > Streptomyces > Streptomyces kronopolitis. The sequence continues at coordinate 97,071 of NZ_BMND01000001.1, read as the reverse complement.
TGGGCCGCAGCGCGCATGCCGGCGCCGAGGCCGGTGCGGACGCGCTGAAGAACTCCGGCCAGACCTTCGCCGAGTCCCTCCGCGACGGCGCCGGTTCCCGGGCGGGCCACCACGTCAACAACGGTCTCGATCACGCTGCGGGACGCGGCGGGAGCGACCACGGCAGCGAGGACAGCGGGGGGAGCGACGGGAGTTCCCACGAGTCCAGTGAGTCGAGTGGGTCGAGTGGGTCGGGCGAGTCGAGTGGCTCGGGTGGGTCCAGGGGATCCGGTGAGGGCGGCGGCTCGGGTGAGTCCAGCGGCTCCGGTGGCTCGGGCTCCGGTGGCTCGGGATCCGGCTCCGGCTCCGGCGGTGAGGGGCACTCCGGGAACGACGGTGCCTCCGGGGGCGGGAGCCGGTCCGGGAGCGGAAACCATTCCGGGAGTGGGGCCGACGGTGGCGGGTCCGGCACCAATGGTGGGTCCGGGACCTCGTCCCAGGGTGGGGCCGCGTCCGGGTCCAGCACCGGGTCCGGGGACTCCACCGGTGGGGGACACGGTTCGGGGGACGGCAGTGGCAGCGGCGGAAGCAGCAGTTCCGGCGGTTCGTCGCATGTGCCCCGCCCCCTGAGCGACTCCGGTGCGCACGCCGGCTCCGGAAACGACACCTCCACCGCACCCGACAACTCCCCGCGCCCGGACGGCAGCCACCAGGCTCCCTCCTCGCAGCCGCTGCCGCCCCCGGACCAGCGTTCGCCCTTCGACTCCGGCTACCAGGGCGGCCATGACAACCCGTACGGGTCGGGCGCGGACTCCGGCCCCGACACGGCCGGCACCCATGACTCGGGAGCCGCCGCCCACTCCGGCCCCACTCCCGACGCGGGCCCCACCCCCGCCTCCGGTGGCACCGGCCCGGACCACCCCCGCCCGGACACGGACTCGGCGAGCACGCAGCCCACCCCGGACCACAGCCCGGACTCCGCACGCCCGGACTCCACGCATTCGGACACCGGCCCGGTCAGCACCCACCCGACCCCGGACCACACGCCCGACTCCGCACGCCCCGACCCGATCGGCACCCACCCGACGGCCGACAGCACCCCGGACTCCCCTCGCCCCGACACGGAGCCCGTCAGCACACACCCCACCCCGGGCACGCCACCCCCGGACTCCGCATCGGCTCACGACCCGGCCACCCCTGCACACGACTCCGGCCCGGCTCATGGCTCTGGCCCGGCTCACGATTCCGGACCGGCTCACGACTCCGGAACAGCGCATGGCTCCGGTCCAGTTCGCGATTCCGGAACCGCCCACGGCTCTGGCCCGGCTCACGACTCTGGCCCGGCCCACAACCCCGGCTCGGCTCACACTCCAGGTCCGGCCCACAACCCTGGCCCGGCCCATGACTCCGGACCTGCTCACAACCCCGGTCCGGCCCACCACTCCGGCCCCGCTCACGACTCCGGTCCGGCCCACAACCCCGGTCCAGCCCACGACTCCGGCCCGGCCCACAACCCCGGCTCGGCTCACACTCCAGGTCCGGCCCACACCCCTGGCCCGGCCCACGACTCCGGACCCGCCCACCACTCTGGTCCGGCCCACAACCCTGGCCCCGCTCACGACTCGGGCCCGGCGCACAACCCCGCCCCGGCGGGGGACCATTCGTCCAACGCCCACCCCGACTCCGGCACCAACGACGGCGCTCCACACCGGGACACCGGTCAGCAGCCGGAGTCGTCGCAGCCGTCGCCCTCCCCCGGTCCCGTCGCCGGTAACCCGCCCACGAACACCGACGCCTCCGCCAACGGCGACGGCGCGCACAGTGGCTCGCAGGGTGGGGACGGGTCCGGCTCGCAGCACGGGGACAACTCGGGTGCCGGTACCGGCGGGCGTCCCGCGACGCCGCACGTGAGCGTGCCCTCCCAGGGCGCCCCGGTGCAGCACTCGCCGTCCTCCGGCCCGTCCGTCCAGCACCGCGACCCCTCCCCCGGCGACCCCAGGCCGCACCACGGTGACGACGACACCACCGTCACCACCCAGTCCGCCGACACCATGACCGCGCCCCCGCCCACCCAGCACCCGGCGGACCCCGGCACCACGCACAACCCGGCTGCCACACCCGGCTCAACGCAGTCGCCGCAGCACACCCCGCCAGGCACCGGCCCGGTCGTGGGGGCTCCCACCGTGCCCACCCAGGGCGGTGGCCACACCCCCGCCGGTGCCCCGCCCCGTGGCGGAACACCCCAGAGCCCCGGTTCGGGCTCCGGCTCCGCCACCCCACGCCCCGACGGCTCGCGGCCCGCCCCGAACATCCCGCCGCAGCGCTCCCAGGACCGCCCCGCCTACACCCCACGCCCCGACAACACCCAGAACGGGCGCCCCGACCCGCGCCTGCCACGCCCCGACGCCGGCCGCCCGGGCACCGTCCCGTCGCCCAACGACCGTCCGCACAACGGCACTCCGGCCCACGACGGTCCCGCCAGCGGCCGCCCGGACCACGGACGCCCGGACAACAACCCGCCCGTCGACGGCCGCCCGGACAGCACCCCTCCCGCCGACAGCCGCCCGGACAACAACCCTCCGGCCAACGACCACCCCGGCCACGACCGCCCGGCCGACGAAGGCGTCAGCAACGGCATCGGCGACGGCAACGACCACGCCAAGGGATCCAACGACCCCACGGCGGATCAGCACCCCGACGGCAGGCCCGACCCCACGCCCGCCTCCGAGACCCGCAACCGCGAGCACCCGGGCGGGCTCGAAGGGCCCACCGACGAGCACCAGCAGCACGTCGAGGACTCCATCCCCCGGGACGAGAACGGCGCGCCGCAGCGCCACCCCGACCCCGACGACGGCAACTGGCTCGACTCCATCAACCACCCCGGCCCCGACGCCCCGGGCCGCAACAACAACTGCGTGGACTCCGCGCTGGCCGCCGCCGACACCTACTCCGGCAACCCCACCGCCGCGGCCCACCGCACCCCCGACCTCAACCCCGACGGCACCCCCTCCGACCGCGGCGAGAGCAACGGCCGCGACCGCATCGAGAACACCCTCGGCGGCCGCTTCCACGACTACGGCAACGGCAACGACGCCTTCCACCGCCTGGAGAACGACCTCCACAACTCCGGCCACGGCTCCCAGGCCGTCATCATCACCCAGGACCGCAACGGCCGCGCCCACGCCTGGAACGCCGTCAACCACCACGGCACCGTCACCTACGTCGACGCCCAAACCGGACAACGCAGCAACACCCCCCTCCACAACGGCGACAACGGCGTCCACGCCATCCCGCTGGACCCCGACCGCCGCCCCGTCCACGACGGTTCGCAGCACGGCGACTCCCAGGGCAGCGACTCCGGTCACGACGGCGACTCCCGCCACGACGACGGCTCCGGGCACGACCGGGACGGTCAGGGGGAGCGCCGGCCGGCCGCGGAACCCGCCGGCTCGGACGGGAACAAGCGCGAGCGTTCTCCCGGGGACATGGAGATCGACGACGGGGACCACACCAAACGGCCGAGGCGGGACGAGGAGGACGATTCCGATGAGTTGTCCGATGCGCCCTCCGATGTCGACATGTCCGATGCCGACCACGACGATCGTGACGAGCGCGACGATGACGACCCGGACGGCGAACGCCGACCGCCCACCGACCCCGACGACGAGCACGACGGCGAGCACGAGGGCGACCACGACGGCGAGAACAGCGACCACGACAGCGACAGCGACAGCGACGACGAGTACGACGGCCGGCTTCGTGACGAGCCGGACACCACCCCGTTCAGCGCGTCCCGGGGACAGGAACTGGTCGACTCCCAGCAGCGGGACTGGGACGACAGCGATCTGGGACGCATGGTCGAGCGCGCACGGCTGGACCACGAGTACTTCCACACGTACGCGGTGCCCGGCTCCGCCGCCGACCAGCACTCGGGGCAGAACAACTTCGGCCTCGCGCCGTCCGCCAACTACGCGGCGTTCCGCTACGTCGTGGAGCCCGGCTCCACCGAATATGTGATGCTGGCGCGCAGCTTCGGGACCAGCGGAAACGTCACCAAGGTCGACGACCAGCCGTGGACCGGAAAGTCGAAGCACTCCGAACGCGCCGCGATCGAGTACCTCCAGCACATGCAGTCCACGCTCCCCGACGGTCAGCGCATCCGGGTCACCGAGGTCTACACGGAACGCGCCCCCTGTGCGCAGAAGGGCTGCGCCTCCCTGATGTACCGCGTCCTCGGCAAGGTGCCGACGACGCACACGCTGCCGCACCCCGACGACGGCACGGGTGCGCGGGAGATGCGCAGCCACCTCAACGACCTCAAGCAGCGGCGGCAGGAGATCCTGGACGACGACGACCGCGAGCACGCCGCGGGCCGGGCTCCGGCCAACGCCCCGGACAGCCCCGCGCCGTCGGATGACGAGTAAGGTTGCGCACCATGGAATTTCGCCTGGCAGGCCGCTCAAACGCCGCACATTCGCTGGTCTCGTGGCTCTCCTCGGAGGCCCCCGACGACCATGTGCGCATCGTCACGGGTGATGCCGGCTGCGGCAAGAGCTGGCTGGCGGCCTGGCTGGCGATGGCCGCCGACTCGGAGGCCCGGGCGTTCCTCGACCCGTCCGTCGCGCCGCCCGCCCCGGCCGACGCCTTCGACCTCGTACTGGAGACGCGGGGCCGTACGCAGCGCGAGATCCAGGCGGAGATCGAGCAGGCGCTGCTGCCGGGCAGCGCGCCCGACGGCCCGTTCCCGGCAGGGATGTGGCTCCCCACGCCCTCGTTGTACCGGGCGGCCAAGCGCCGTGGCACCCCGTTCACGGTGGCACTGCTGGACACCGCGCTGGCCGGGCGTACGTCGCTGAGCCAGGTGCCGGAGCGGCTGACCGACGAGGTGCTGCTGCCGCTGGTGCAGCCGGGCGGCGCGACCCGCAAGCGGCTGGACAACGGCGCCGAGCCGCTCCGGATCCTGCTCGACCTGCCGAGGGCGCAGGCCGAGCGCCTTGCGCGGCGGGCCAAGTTGCCCGCGCACGCCCTGATCGATCTGGACAGTGCCGCCTTCGCGCCGGACCGTGCCGCGTTCCGTGCGTGGGTGCGTGACCTGGTGTCCGTGACGGGCTCCGCCTACGAGGGGCAGGACGCCGCGGCCGACGCCGCCGCCGACGCCGTCACCGCCAGTGCCTGGCCCAACTTCCTGCTCGCGGAGACGCTGGCCATGGACCTGCGGGCCCGCGAGGAGCCCTGGGTCCCTGACGATGCCTCGGCGCCGCTGCCGACGTCGCTGGAGGACGCCTGGCGCTTCTACCTGTCCTCCTTCGGCGAGGCCGCCGACGAGGTGGGGCTGGCGCTGACCCCGGTGGTGCTGGCCGAGGGGGACGTGGGGATGCCCGTCTCGCTCGCCGCGCGCGCGGTCTCGGCGCTCAGCGGCCGGCCGACGTCCGAAGAGGCGCTCAGCCGGGTGGTGGCCGCGACGACCGCCTACATCGCGGAGGAGTTCGTCACGACGGGCCCCGACGGCGGCCCCGAGGGCACACCCGCCGACCCCGGCACGGAATCCGCGCAGCCAGGTACGGAAGCGGAATCGGGCTCGGGCCCAAGCCGGGTGCGCCATCTGCGGCTGCGTGACACCGCGCTGGCCGCCGCGGCCCGCAGGTCCTACGGCGCCGCGCTCCCCGAGCTGCAACGGAAGATCGCCACGGCGCTGGCTCCCCGCACGGTGCTCACGGAGGCGGAGCGCGCCGGCGCCGGGACGGAACCGCTTTCGCCACAGGCCCGTTACGCGCTCGGTCCCGGGCTGGCTCACGCGGCCGCGGGAGGCGTGCTCGACGACGTTCTGGCCGATCCCGCCGTGGCGTTCCTCGTGGATCTGCCGTCCTTCGACGACGCGGACGGGCACGCCGGCCGGTCGCCGCGGCCGCAGACGCGGGCCCGTCGGCGCGCCCTCGGGCAGGCCTCGCGGCTCTACGTCGGACCGCGGACCGGTCATGTGTCGGAGCACGCCTCGCGGCTGGGGCTCACCGCGTCGGTCTGCGGCGACCACGAGCTGGCGGACTGGCTGCTGCGGGCCGGAGTCCCCCGGATCTGGCGCACCCTGTGGTCGCACTGGCGGCCGCTGGGCGCCTTCGAGCCCGCGGAGTTCGACGGCGCCTGGCCCGGCCCGGTCGGGCTGCACGGCTGGCGCAGCGTCGAGGGCGGGCAGCAGTTCTGCACCCGCAGTGAGCTGAACGGGCGCTACCAGTGGTGGACGCTCGCGGACGGGACGCCCGTCGGGGAGTCGTCCGCGAAGCCGCCGGAGGTGTCCGAGGAGCCGCCCGAGGGCGGCGGGGCGGCCGCCGGGCCGATGGAAGTGGTGCTGGACGAACTCGACGCGTGGGTCGGGGTGCGGCCGGCCGGCGAGGAGTCCCCCGATGCCACGACTCTGGTGTGCCCCGAAGGGCACGTGGGCGAGGTCCATCCGCTGTCCGCGGAGCGGGCGTTGCTGCTGGGCCGCAGCGGGATGATGCTCATCGACGTGGCGCAGGGGAAGCCGGGCGAGCGGGCGCTGCCGCCGCGTCCGCGCGGGCTCTCGTCGTGGTGGAGCGTGGACGACGCGCTCTACGGGGGCGGCGCGCTGACCTCCGATCTCCTGGCGCCGCTGTTCTCCGTGGTCGGCCGGCCGGTCCGGGCCGAACCGGAACAGCTCGGTCCGCTGGCCGCGCTCCCGGACACCGCGCGGCTGCTCACCGAGGTCGGCCTGCCGGCCTCGGAGTTCTGGTTCGAGGGGCTGGACCGGTTCGTGCCCACGCTGCCGCGCGTCGGCGGCGGGGACGGCGACAGCCCCGGCGACGGGCCCACCGCGGGTGTGGCGGCCTCCGTCCTCGGCTACGTGGGCGACGACAGCACGCAGCTCTGCGTCGAGCACGGCACCGGGCGCGTCATGCTGGCCAGCGGCGGGACGTTCGTCTGCCTGGTGAACAGCTCGCTGGACGCCTTTCTGCGCTGCTGGACGGTCGCGCTGAAGGCCGTCGTCGCCTCGAACGCCCGGGACGAGCAGGAGGAGCGGGAGTTCCGCGACCATGTGCTGCGGCGGCTCGGCCGGATCGATCCCGCGAGTACGCGGCGGCCGGTGAAGGGCTCGCTGACCACGATGTGGCCACAGCTTGTCAGTGACAGCACGTACCTTCTCGAATAGCGCGCACGGGCGGTCGCCGGCCGGCGAGGGCGGTACGGCCACGGGTAAAAGGGACTCTTGCAGATGAGCAGCAATCACACGAACGACGGCGGGGCCCCGCTGGGCACCGGCATCGGGTACACCGCGGTGTGCCGGTATCTCGACGGCGAGGGCGCGGAGCACACGCAGCTGGCCCGCAGCGGTCCGGGACGCCCGCACCCCGAATGGCAGTTGATCGACCACCTCGCACAGCTGGGCATCCGTCCCGAGGACGTGGTGGAGCTGTACACCGAATTGCAGGCGTGCGCGCTGCCCGGCGGGAACTGCGCCGCGCTGGTCGTCCGTTCCTGGCCGCGGGTGCAGGTCAGCCACACCGTGGACTACGGCACGGACGCCCGCTCCCGGGCCAGGGCCCAGCAGAAGCTGTACGAGCACGCCGCCGGCCTGGCCCGCCGTGAGGGCAAGCCGCTGGCCGCGCGTCCCGGCCGGCTGCCCCTGCCGCCCCGGCCGGAGGGCGCGGCGGCCCCCGTGTCCGTGGGTCCCGCGGCGGCCCGCGGCGAGGTGCTCGACGCGTTCGGCGCGGAGGCCGTGGTGCGGCGCGGCGCGGAGGAGCTCGCGGACAGCGCGCTGCCCGAGTCCGCGGTCGAGGTCCTCACCGGGACCGGGCTGCCGTCGGAGTTCGCGCCCTTCTTCCGGATGGCGCCCACGTCCCCGGCCGCGGTGGATCTGCCGACCTGGGCCGAGCTGAGTGGCGACCCCCTCAAGCCGCATCTCAAGGAGTCCTACGACTCCTACGGCTACCTCCGGATCGGCGAGGACTTCGGGCGGGAGATCTGCGTCGAGCCGGCGACGGGCAAGGTGTGGGCCGTCGAACTCCGTTCGGGCTGGGCCTCGTTCGTCAACTCCGACCTGGAGTCCTTCGCCCGCTGCCTGGCCCTGCTCAAGCGGCACTGGGCAGCGCGGCGCGGGATGGGCCCGGCCGCCGCCGCCCAGGACACCGCACGGTTCCAGCAAGAGCTGGCCGCGCTCGACCCGCAGAGCCTGGCGGGGCCCGCCCGCTGGTGGGCCATGATCGTGGAGCAGATGTGGGACGGGTTGCTCTGACCGAGGCCTGACCGAGGGCGGGCCGAGGGCGGGCCGGATCTCGGCACCGACCTCACGATGTACCGATGTGCGGAATCCGTTGATTCGCTGGATAGCGGCAACGGATTCCCGCGCGATCTGGCGATGCGGGAATGGGATCAGTAGGATCCGGAGTCAGGGCCGGATGCCCCGGTGGTCGGCGTGCCCCTGGTGGGCCGTGCCGCCGTGCGGTGCCCGGTCCGTGACCCGCACCCCTCGGAAGGGCCGTGATGACCTCCCCCGCCCCCTCCCCCTCACCCGGCCGGACGCTGCCGGAGACCGCGCGCACCCGCCACCGCCGGCTGCGTGAGCAGGGCAGCCTGGACCGTGGCGCGCTCGACGCCGTGCTGGCCGCGGGCTTCCTGTGCCACCTCGGCGTGGTCGTGGACGGCACGCCGATGGTGGTGCCCACGGTCTACGGCGCGGACGGCGACACGCTGTATTTCCACGGGTCGGTCGCCAGTCGCAGCCTGATCGCCTCGCCCGGCGCCGGCGTGTGCGTCACCGTGACGCATGTCGACGGGCTGGTGCTGGCCCGCTCGGTGTTCGAGCACGGGGTCAACTACCGCAGCGCGATGGTCCACGGCACGCCCCGCCCGGTCACCGACCCGGAGGAGAAGCTCGCCGGGCTGCGCTGTCTGACCGAACAGGCGGCGCCGGGCCAGTGGGACTACGCCCGGCGCCCGAGCCGCAAGGAACTCGCCGCCACCTCGCTGCTCGCCCTCTCCCTCGACGAGGCGTCCGTGAAGATCCGGACGGGACCGCCGGACGACGGCGACGGCCCGGACGCCGCACTCGGCCTGTGGGCCGGTGTGCTGCCGCTGCACACCACCTGGGGTGCGCTCGAACCGGACCCGGCGCTCCCCGCGGACCTCGCCCCTCCGGCGCACCTCACGGCCCGTGCCGCGTCCCCGGCCTAACGTGGACGCATGGACGAGACCGGAGCTTCGCCGACCCCGCCGGGCAGCGACGAGGCCGCCTTTCCCGCCTATCACGCGGGGCGGTGCGGCGGGCTCGCGGAGCTCGACGCGCAGCTGATCCAGTGCCGGGCCTGTCCCCGGCTGGTGGACTGGCGGGAGCGGATCGGCGCGCGGCCGCGTGCGGCGTTCCGGGACTGGGAGTACTGGGCGCGCCCGGTCCCCGGGTTCGGGCCGCCGGACGCGCCGCTGGCCGTCGTCGGGCTGGCACCGGCCGCGCACGGCGGCAACCGCACCGGCCGGATGTTCACCGGGGACGCCTCCGGCGACTTCCTGTTCGCGGCGCTGCACGCCGTCGGCCTCGCCTCCCGGCCCACCGCGACGCACCGCGGCGACGGCCTGGAGCTGTACGGGGTACGGGTCACCTCGCCGGTCCACTGCGCTCCCCCGGACAACAAGCCGACGCCCGACGAGCGCCGCACCTGCCGGCCGTGGCTGGCGGCGGAGCTGGAACTCCTCAGCCCCCATCTGCGTGCGGTGCTGGTGCTGGGCGCGTTCGGCTGGCAGGCGCTGCTGCCGGTGCTCGGCGAGGCGGGGTGGCCGCTGCCGCGCCCCCGGCCCGCGTTCGGCCACGGCGTACGGCTGACCCTGCCGGCGACGGGGAGCAGGCGGGAACTCCAGGTGCTGGGCAGCTATCACCCCAGCCAGCGCAACACGTTCACCGGCCGGCTCACCTTCGAGATGCTCGTCGAACTGCTCACGCGCGCCGCCGGGCTCGCGGGGCTGGAGCGTCCGGGCGGCTGAGTCGCCGCCGGGCCGGGGCTCCGTGGGACCGGTCGGTGACCGCCGGATGCGAGACGAAAGGGAAGCACGGAGCGCCCGGCCCGCACCGTCACCGTGCGCCGTACACCGGTCCCGGCTCCTCGGCGGTGGCCAGCAGCCGCCGGGCGGCCTCGCCGGCACCGGCCGGTGTCCGGCGGCTCCCGGTGTCCTCGGTGGGGCCGGGGCGCCAGCCCTCCATCACCGTGATCCGGCCCCCCTCGGCCTCGAAGACCCGGCCGGTGACGCCGGCGCTGTCGGCGGAGGACAGCCAGACCACCAGCGGGGAGACGTTCTCCGGGGCCATCGCGTCGAACTCCCCGTCGGCCGGGGCCGCCATCGTCGCGGCGAAGGTCCGCTCGGTCATCCGGGTGCGGGCGGCCGGCGCGATGGCGTTGATCTGGACGCCGTAGCGGGCCAGTTCGGCGGCGGCGACGAGGGTGAGGCCGATGATCCCGGCCTTGGCGGCGGAGTAGTTGCCCTGTCCGACGCTGCCGAGCAGCCCGGCGCCCGACGCGGTGTTGATGACGCGGGCGGCGGGAGTGCGGCCGGACTTGGCCTCGGCCCGCCAGTGCGCCGCGGCGTGCCGCAGCGGCAGGAAGTGGCCTTTGAGGTGGACGCGGATGACGGCGTCCCAGTCGTCCTCGTCGAGGTTGACCAGCATCCGGTCGCGCAGGAATCCGGCGTTGTTGACGAGGGTGTCGAGCCGGCCGTAGGTGTCCAGGGCGGTGGCGACGAGGGAGGCGGCGCCGTCGGTGGTGGTGATGTCGCCGCTGTGGGCGACGGCCCGGCCGCCGTGCGCGCGGATCTCGTCGGCGACCCGCTGGGCCGGTCCGGCCGAGGCGCCGGCGCCGTCGGCGGCCACCCCGAGGTCGTTCACCACGACGTGGGCGCCCTCCGCGGCGAGGGCCAGCGCATGGGCCCGGCCCAGGCCGCGGCCGGCTCCGGTGACGACGGCGACCCGTCCGGCGCAGATTCCGGTCATATCGGTTCTCCTTGGCGGCTTCGGTACGGGTGAGGGGAGGTGCGGGGGCTTCGGCGGGGCGGGCGGCGGTGGCCGGTCCCCGTCGGTCGGGGCCGGGGCCGAGGTCCAGCCGGTCCGCGTCACGGGTCCCCCGGGGTGGGGTGGTTGACGGTGGCGGCGTCGAGGAAGGCGGGGCGCTCTCCGCCGCCGTGGACGAGCAGGCTGGCGCCGGACAGATAGGCGGCGCGGTCGGAGGCGAGGAAGACGCAGGCGTCGCCGATCTCGGCGGGTTCGGCGAGCCGGCCGGCCGGGACGGTGGCGCCGACGGCGGCGAGGCCCGCCTCGTCGCCGTAGTGCAGGGCGGACAGTTCGGTGCGCACCATGCCGAGGACGAGGGTGTTGACGCGGATCCGGGGTGCCCATTCGACGGCCATGGAGCGGGCGAGGTTCTCCAGCCCTGCTTTTGCCGCCCCGTAGGCGGCGGTGCCGGGCGACGGGCGGGTGCCGCTGACGCTGCCGATCATGATGACCGCGCCGCCGGCCGGCTGCTGCCGCATCACTTCGTACGCGGCGAGCGAAGCGGTCAGCGGCGCCAGGAGGTTGAGGGCGACGACCCGGGCGTGCCGGGCGGCGTCCGCCTGGCCGAGCAGCCGGTAGGGGGTGCCGCCGGCGTTGTTCACCAGGCAGTCCAGCCGGCCGTGCGACGCCGCGACGCGGGCGAAGAGTGCCTGGACGGCCTCGGGTTCGCGCAGGTCGACGGGGTGGAAGCGGGCACTGCGGCCGGCCGCCGTGACCGGGCTGTCCGGTGGCCGGCGGGCGCAGATCACGACGTCGGAGCCGGCCCGCAGGAAGGCGCGGGCGATGCCGGCGCCGACGCCCCGGGTGCCGCCGGTGACCACGGCGAGCTGTCCGGACAGATCGAGGGTCAGGCTCACTCGGCACCCTCCCGCAGCGCGCGGTCCGCTGCTAACTTCGCTACCTAACAAACGCTTGGTGGAAAGGTAGCTGATCCGCCCATGGGTGTCTCCACCTCCAGGCCGGACCCCGGTATCGCCGTGGTCACCGTCGACTTCCCTCCGGTCAACGCCCTTCCCGTGCGGGGCTGGTACGACCTCGCCGGCGCCGTACGGGCCGCCGGCCACGACCCGGACATCCGCTGTGTCGTCCTCGCCGCCGAGGGCCGCGGCTTCAACGCCGGTGTCGACATCAAGGAGTTGCAGCGCGACACCGCCGCCGGCGGCCACGGCGCCCTGGTCGGGGTCAACCGCGGCTGCGCCGAGGCCTTTTCCGCGGTCTACACCTGCGAGGTGCCCGTCATCGCGGCGGTGCACGGCTTCTGCCTGGGCGGCGGGATCGGGCTGGCCGGGAACGCGGACGCGATCGTGGCCAGCGAGGAGGCCACCTTCGGGCTGCCGGAGCTGGACCGCGGTGCGCTCGGCGCGGCCACCCATCTGGCCCGGCTGGTCCCGCAGCATCTGATGCGCGCGCTCTACTACACCTCGCGCACCGCCACCGCCGACGAACTCCGGGCGCACGGCTCGGTGTGGCGGGTCGTCCCGCGCGCCGGGCTGCGCCGCGCCGCGCTGGATCTGGCGCGGGAGATCGCCCGGAAGGACGGCGCGCTGCTGCGCCTGGCCAAGGCCGCGATCAACGGCATCGACCCCGTGGACGTGCACCGCAGTTACCGCTTCGAGCAGGGCTTCACCTTCGAGGCGAACCTCAGCGGCGTCGCCGACCGGGTCCGCGACACCTTCGGCGCACCGTCCGGCGCACCGGCGAAGGAAGGCTGACCGTGACCGACAAGACCATGACACCCGAGGACGTCGTCTCCCGGCTGCGCAGCGGGATGACCCTGGGCATCGGCGGCTGGGGCGCGCGCCGCAAGCCGATGGCGCTGGTGCGGGCGCTGCTGCGCTCCGACATCACCGATCTGACCGTGATCTCCTACGGCGGCCCCGATGTCGGTCTGCTCGCCGCCGCGGGCCGGATCCGCAGGCTCATCGCGGCGTTCGTGACCCTCGACTCGATCCCTCTGGAGCCGCACTACCGCGCGGCGCGCGAGCGCGGTGCGTTCGCGCTGACGGAGATCGACGAGGCGATGTTCCTGTGGGGCCTGACCGCCGCCGCCCACCGGCTGCCGTTCCTCCCCGTGCGGGCCGGTCTCGGCTCGGACGTGATGCGGGTCAACCCCGAGCTGCGGACGGTGACCTCGCCGTACGAGGACGGGGAGACCTTCGTCGCCGTACCGGCGCTGCGGATGGACGCGGCGCTGGTCCATCTCAACCGCGCCGACCGGCTCGGGAACGGCCAGTACCTGGGCCCCGACCCGTACTTCGACGATCTGTTCTGCCAGGCCGCGGACCAGGCCTATGTCTCCTGCGAACGGCTGGTGGACGACTTCGGCGCGGCCGCCCCGCAGACCCTGCTGGTCAGCCGGCACACGGTGGCGGGCGTCGTCGAGACCCCGAACGGGGCGCACTTCACCTCCTGCGTCCCCGATCACGACCGGGACGAGGCCTTCCAACGGCTGTACGCCACCACGCCCTGGCCGCACTTCGCCGAGCGGTTCCTGTCCGGGGACGAGAAGGCGTACCAGTCGGCCGTCCAGACCTGGCACGAGGAGCAGCAGTGAGCCCGACCACCGCGGCCACCCGCGCCGAGTACTGCGTGATCGCCTGCGCCGAGGCCTGGCGCGACAACGGGGAGGTGCTGGCCAGCCCGATGGGCCTGATCCCCTCCCTCGGCGCCCGGCTCGCCCGGCGGACCTTCTCCCCCGACCTGCTGCTGACCGACGGGGAGGCGACGCTCGTGGGTCCGGACGGGACGGCCGAGGGCTGGCTGCCCTACCGCCGGCACCTGGCCCTGGTGACCGGCGGGAAGCGGCACGTGATGATGGGCGCGAGCCAGCTGGACCGCTTCGGCAACCAGAACATCTCCTGCATCGGCGACTGGCACCGGCCGTCCCGCCAGCTCCTCGGGGTGCGCGGCGCTCCCGTCAACACCCTGAACAATCCGGTGAGTTACTGGGTGCCGAAGCATTCGGCGCGGGTCTTCGTCGAGCGGGTCGACATGATCTGCGGGGTCGGCTACGACAGCGCGGCCGCCGCCGGCCCGTCCGCGACCCGCTACCACCGCATCCCGCGGGTCGTCTCCCACCTCGGGGTCTTCGACTTCGCGACCCCGGACCACACCATGCGGCTGGTCTCCGTGCACCCGGGGGTGACCGCCGGGCAGGTCCAGGAGGCCACCGGCTTCCCGCTCGCGCTGCCCGGCGAGGTGCCGGACACCCGCGAGCCGACCGCAGCCGAACTCCGGCTGATCCGCACGGAGCTGGATCCCGAGGGGCTGCGCGAGCGCGAGGTGCCGCAGGGATGACGGAGCACCGGATCGAGACGCCGCTGACCCGGCTCGTCGGGGTGCGGCATCCGCTCGTGCAGACCGGCATGGGCTGGGTGGCCGGGCCCCGGCTGGTGTCGGCGGCGGCCGAGGCGGGCGCCCTGGGGATCCTGGCGTCGGCCACCATGACCACCGGGCAGCTGCGGGCGGCGATCCGCGAGGTCGCGTCCCGTACCCGGGCCCCGTTCGGGGTCAATCTGCGGGCGGACGCGGCCGATGCGGGTGAGCGGGTGCGGATCCTCGTGGAGGAGGGCGTACGGGTCGCCTCGTTCGCCCTGGCTCCGTCCCGTGAGCTGATCGCCCGGCTCAAGGACGCGGGCGTCGTCGTCATCCCCTCGGTCGGGGCCCGCCGCCACGCCGAGAAGGTCGCGGCCTGGGGCGCGGACGCGGTCGTCGTGCAGGGCGGCGAGGGCGGCGGGCACACCGGGAGTGTGGCCACGAGCGTGCTGCTGCCGCAGGTGGTGGACGCGGTCGACATTCCGGTGATCGCCGCGGGCGGCTTCTTCGACGGCCGGGGTCTGGTCGCGGCGCTGGCCTACGGGGCGGCCGGGATCGCCATGGGGACCCGCTTCCTGCTGACGTCGGACAGCACCGTGCCGCCGGCCGTCCAGGCCCGTTATCTGGCGGCCGCCGTCGGCGACATCACGGTCACCACGAAGGTGGACGGCATGCCGCACCGGATGCTGCGCAGCGAGCTGGTCGAGACGCTGGAGCGCTCCGGGCGCACCGCCGCGCTGCTGCACGCGCTGCGCCGGGCCGCCGCGTTCCGGAAGCTGTCCGGCATGAGCTGGGCGCAGATGGTCCGGGACGGGCTGGCGATGAAGCACGGCAGGGACCTCACCTGGAGTCAGGTCCTGCTCGCGGCCAACACCCCCGTGCTGCTGCGGGCGTCGATGGTCGAGGGCCGTACCGACCTGGGGGTGATGGCCTCCGGGCAGGTCGCGGGGGTGATCGAGGATCTGCCGTCCTGCGCGGAGCTCGTGGAACGGATCATGTCCGAGGCGCACACCACGCTGGCCGGGCTGCCGGGTTCATCGTCCTGACGGAGCGTCACAGTCGTTCGATGATGGTGACGTTGGCCTGGCCGCCGCCCTCGCACATGGTCTGGAGGCCGAACCTGCCGCCGGTCCGCTCCAGTTCGTGCAGCAGCGTCGTCATCAGCCGGACGCCGGTCGCGCCGAGCGGATGGCCCAGGGCGATGGCGCCGCCGTTGACGTTGACCCGCTCCGGGTCGGCGCCGGTCTCCTTCAGCCAGGCCAGGACCACTGGTGCGAACGCCTCGTTGATCTCGACCAGGTCGATGTCGCCGATCGACAGGCCCGCCTTCTCCAGCGCGTACGCGGTCGCCGGGATCGGTGCGGACAGCATCCGGATCGGGTCCTCGCCGCGCACCGACAGATGGTGGATGCGGGCCCGCGGGGTCAGGCCGTGCGCGGCCACGGCCCGGCCGGAGGCCAGGAGCAGGGCGGCCGCGCCGTCGGAGACCTGGGAGGAGACCGCCGCGGTCAGCCGGCCGCCCGGGACGACCGGCGGCAGGGCGGCCATCCGCGCCAGGGTGGTGCCGCGGCGCGGGCCCTCGTCGGCGGCGACCTCCCCGTAGGGGACGGTCTCGCGGTCGAAGCGGCCCTCGTCGAGGGCGCGGACGGCGCGCTGGTGCGAACGGAGTGCGAACTCCTCCATGTCGGTGCGGGAGAGGTGCCAGGCGTCGGCGATGAGTTCGGCGCCGTGGAACTGGTCCACGGGCGCGTCCCCGTAGCGCTCCCGCCAGCCCGTGGAGCCGGCGAACGGGCCGTCGGCCAGCCCCAGGGGTTCGGCGGCCCGGCGGCTGGCGAAGGCGATCGGGATCTGCGACATGTTCTGCACCCCGCCCGCGACGACCAGGTCCTGGGTGCCGGAGAGCACGGCCTGCGCCGCGAAGTGCACGGCCTGCTGGGAGGAGCCGCACTGGCGGTCGACGGTGACGCCCGGCACGTGCTCGGGCAGCCCGGCGGCCAGCCAGCAGGTCCGGGCGATGTCGCCGGCCTGCGGCCCCACCGCGTCCAGACAGCCGAAGACGACATCCTCGACGGCGGCCGGATCGACGCCGCTGCGCGCCATCAGCGCGGTCAGCACATGGGCGCCCAGATCGGCGGGGTGGACGGCCGACAGTCCGCCGCCCCGCTTCCCGACCGGGGTACGGACCGCTTCGATGACATAGGCCTCGGACATGGTGGTCTCCTGGTTCCGATTCTGCGGAGCCGGCGGCCGGCCGCGCAAGGGCCGACCGGCGCTCCCCGTCTCAGGCGCGCTGGGAGCTGACGGACACCGTCTCCCCGGTCATGTACGAGGCGTAGTCGCAGGCCAGGAAGGTGATGACGGTGGCGATCTCCCAGGGCTCGGCGTAGCGGCCGAACGCCTCCCGCTCGGTCAGCTCCGCCAGCAGCTCGGGGGTGGTCACCTTCACCAGATGCGGGTGCATGGCGAGGCTGGGCGCGACGGCGTTGACGCGTACGCCGTGGTCGGCGGCCTCCACGGCGGCGCAGCGGGTCAGCGCCATCACACCGGCCTTGGCCGCGGCGTAGTGGGCCTGGCCGCGCTGGGCGCGCCAGCCGACGACGGAGGCGTTGTTGACGATCACGCCGCCGCACCCGGCCGCCTTCATCCGGCGCAGGGCGCCCCGGGTGCAGCGGAAGGTGCCGTTCAGGGTGGTGTCGAGGACCGCGTCCCACTGCGCGTCGGTCATCTCGACGAGGTCGGCGGTGCCGCCGAGCCCGGCGTTGTTGACCACGATGTCGAGGCGGCCGTGGCGCTCCTCGGCCAGCGCCAGCAGGGCGCCCACCTGGTCCTCGTCGGTGACGTCGCAGGGCAGGGACGCCACCCGGCCGGCGCCGAACTCCTCGGCGAGCGCCTCGGTGCTCTCCGTCAGCCGGCGGGCGTGGCGGTCACCGAGGACCACCCGGGCGCCCTCTTCGAGGAAGCGGCGGGCGGTGGCGCCGCCGATGCCGGCGCCGGCGGCCGCGGTGATGACGGCGGTCCGGCCGTCGAGCAGCCGGTGGCCGGGCACGTAGGGGGGCGAGGTCATGCGCGAGCCTCCTGGGAGGGGCCGGGTGCGGGCCCGGCGCGGGCGTGCCACCGGGTCCCTGGGGCGCGCCGGTCCTCGCCCGGGAGCTCTCGGGGCGGGGGCCTCGACGCTGTTCCTGACGGTACGTTAATCTACCAAACACTTGTTAGGGAAGGAGTGCGGATGCCCGCCGCCCACGACCACCAGCCCCGGCCCGGCACACACCGCGCACCACCCGCCGCCCGCCCCCTCCGCGGGCCGCGCCCCCGCACCGCGCCAGGTCCCACCGCACGACGGGCGGCGGTGTGATGGACCTCGAATTCACCGCCGCGGAACGGGAGTTCCGGGACGAGGCCCGGTCCTGGCTGGCCCGCCACGTCCCCGCCGCACCCCTGCCGTCGCTGGAGACCGCCGAGGGGTTCGCGGCCCACCGGGAGTGGGAACGCCGGCTCGCCGCGGACCGCTGGTCGGCCGTCTCCTGGCCCGAGGAACACGGCGGCCGCGGCGCCTCGCTCGTCCAGTGGCTGATCTTCGAGGAGGAGTACCACGCGGCGGGCGCCCCCGGCCGGGTCAGCCAGAACGGCATCCAGCTCCTCGCCCCGACGCTCTTCGCACACGGCACCGACGCCCAACGCGCCCGCCTGCTCGGCCCGATGGCACGCGGCGAGGTCATCTGGGCGCAGGCCTGGTCGGAGCCGGAGGCGGGCTCGGACCTGGCATCGCTGCGCTCGAAGGCCGTCCGGACCGCCGGCGGCTGGCTCGTGAGCGGGCAGAAGACCTGGTCGTCCCGGGCCGCGTTCGCCGACCGCGCCTTCGGACTGTTCCGCAGCGACCCGCACACCCCCCGGCCGCACCAGGGCCTGACCTACCTGATGTTCCCGCTCGACGCGCCGGGTGTGACGGTCCGTCCGCTGGGCCGGCTGGACGGCAAGCCCGCCTTCGCCGAACTCTTCCTCGACGAGGTGTTCGTGCCCGACGCGGACGTCATCGGCGAGCCGGGGCAGGGCTGGCGGGCCGCGATGAGCACCGCCGGCAACGAGCGCGGCCTGACGCTGCGCAGCCCGGGCCGCTTCTCGGCGGCCGCCGAGCGGCTGGCCGCGCTGTGGCGCGAGGCCCCCGAGGAGGTCGCCGGTCCGCTGACCGACCGGGTCGCCGACGCGGTGATCGGCGCCCGCGCTTACCAGTTGTTCGGCTACGCCCAGGCCTCCCGGCTCACCACCGGGGAGGACGGCGCGCCCACGGGCGACCTCGGCGCCGCCGCCAGCCTGAACAAGGTCTTCTGGTCCGAGCTGGACCTCGCCCTGCACGAGACCGCCCTGGACCTGCTCGGACCGGCCGGGATGCTCGCCGACGACGCCGACGAGGCGCCCGCGCACGGGCGTTGGGCCGACGGCTACACCTTCTCGCTCGCCGGGCCGATCTACGCCGGCACCAACGAGATCCAGTGCGACCTCATCGCCGAGCGGCTGCTCGGCCTGCCGAAGGGACGCCGGTGATGCGGTTCCTGCCGAGCACCGAGCAGCGGGAGTTCGCCCGCGCGCTGGACGGCCTGCTGACGGCCTCGGACACCCCGGCCGTGGCCCGGGCCTGGGCGGCGGGGGACCACAAGCCGGGCCGCGCGCTGTGGGGACGGCTCGCCGAGGCGGGCGTCTTCGGGCTCGCGGTGTCCGCCCGGCACGGCGGGATGGGGCTGCTGCCCGCCGAACTCACCGTCGCCTTCACCGAGTTGGGGCGGCACGTGATGCCCGGGCCGCTGGTGGAGACGGTGGCGGTGGCCGCGTTCCTGGAGCGCCTCGACGCGGGCGCCGCCACCGAGTGGCTGCCGCGGATCGCCGCGGGCGAGGCGCTGGTCAGCCTGTGCGCCGACGGCCCGTACGCCCTGGACGCGGACGCCGCCGACGCCGTCCTGGTCGTCGAGGGCGACACCGTGCGCCGCGCCGAGGGCCACGGCCCGGCGCAGGCCTCGCTCGACCCGGCCCGGCGGCTGTTCCGTCCGCGGGGCGGGACGGTGCTCGCCCGGGGCCCGGCGGTGACCTCGGCCGCCGGGCACGCCCTGGACGTCGCGCGGCTCGCCACCGCAGCGCAGTCCCTCGGCCTGGGCCGCGCCCTGCTGGCGCAGACGGTCTCGCATGTCACGCGGCGCACCCAGTTCGGGGTGCCGATCGGTTCGTTCCAGGCGGTCAAGCACCGGCTCGCCGACATCCTCATCGCGCTGGAGTTCGCCCAGCCGCTGGTCCACGGGGCGGCGGCGGCGCTGGCCGCGGGCGCGCCGTCGGCCGGCCGGGAGGTGGCCGCGGCGAAGGTCGCGGCGGGCGAGGCCGGTCACGCGGCGGCGCGGACGGCACTGCAGCTGCACGGCGCCCTCGGGTACTCCGAGGAGCCGGCCCTCTCCCTGTGGATCCGCAAGGCCCGCCCGCTGCGGGACGCCTGGGGAACACCGGCCGAGTGCCGCCGCCGCGTGCTGGCCGGCTGACCGGGCGTCCGACTGACCGGGGGTTGGGGCGCCGGGCCACCGCGAGCAACGGCCACGTGGCTAGGTGCGGCGGCCACCCCGCTCGTCGCGATCGGTGAGTTCCGCGAGTTCCGTGAGATCGGCGAGCATCGCGTCGGCCAGATCCCGCTCCGCGGCGTAGTACCGCTGCGACCACTTCGCGACCAGCGAGGGCGGAGCCCCGGCCTCCCCGGCGCGGGTGTCCGCCCCGTCCGTCTCGGCGCGCTGCCGCATGGTCTCCGCGTACTCCCGGTGGCGGCCCAGCACTTCCCGCATCCGGTCGGCCTCCAGCAGATGGCCCAGCCACAGCCGCAGCATCACCCCGTGCTTGAGGACCGGAGGCTCCACGGGCGCCTCGCGCGCCCAGTGGCGGACCGCCGCCATCCCCTCGTCGGTGATCACATAGACCCGCTTGTCGCGGTGGCCGGTCTCCTGGGCGACGCTCCGCGCGCTGACGTATCCGGCCTTCTCCAGCCGCTTCAGCTCGCCGTAGATCTGGCTGAAGGAGGGGCTCCAGTAGAAGAAGCGCAGCGAGCGGTCCGACCATTTCTTGAGGTCGTAGCCGGACAGTTCGTCTCCGAAGGAGAGCAGTCCCAGCACCGCCCAGCCGGTCGCCGGCAACGCCGATCGGTCCGTCTCGCCGGTCTTCTCCACGTCCGCCCGCTTCTGCGTCACGGTCGGCAGTGTACGGTCCCGGCCCGTCCGGCACCGGAGCGGACCGCGCCAACTCCCGTCCGGCGGCGCACTACTGAGGGGCCGGGGTCCGCGTCGTGCAACGCGGGTGGTGGGCACACGACGCCCGGACGGGTTCGCGGGAGGCGCCGCGGGCCGCGGCGCCGGCACCCGCGGCGGGCAGCCGGACGCCCCCGGCCCGGCCCCCGCACCGTGCTCCGCCCCCGGTCCGGCCGCCCGCACGGTGCAGAGGCGGACCCGCTGGCCAATAGTGGAGAGGTGAACCCGCAGCAGGGAAGCTCCCCGCCGTCCGGCCCGCGGCGCCCGGCCGGCGGACCCGGCCGGGCGCTCGGCGGACTGCGCCACCTGCGCGAGCGCGGCACGCACGCCCTGCGCGCCCACCGCTCGGTGGTCGGCAACGCCGTCCGGGTGACGACCGCCTCCTGCCTGGCCTTCTACCTCTGCCGCTACGCGTTCGACCTGACCCCGATGTCGGTCTACGCCACCTTCACCGCGGTGTCGCTCGGCGCGCTGGCCCGGATCCCGGGGTCGGGGCGGCAGCGCGCCGCGACCACCCTCACCGCGATCCCCGCCGGGCTGGCGCTCATCACGCTGGGCACCCTGCTCGCCGTGCAGACCTGGTCGGCCGTCGTCGGCATGCTCGTCATCGGCTTCCTGGTGGCGTACGCGGGCACCACCGGGCCGCGGATCGCCGGGGCGGCCCCGGGCATGCAGCTGCTCTACATCCTCCCGTGCTTCCCGCCGTACGCCCCGCAGGACCTGCTCCAGCGGCTGACCGGCTTCCTGCTGGGCGCGGTCCTGCTCGCGCTGGCGCAGCGGTTCCTGATGCCCGAGCCGCGGACCCCGCCCTTCCGCCTGCTGCTGGCCGACGCGGTCGACGCCGCCGCGGCCCTGGCCGACCACCACGGCGGGCCGCTTCCCGGGCAGGCGCTGGCCCGGGCGCACCGGGCCGGGGAGGCACTCCGCCCGTCGTGTGTGCCGCCCGCCGACCTGCCCGCCTCCCCCACCCTCGCCCACAAGGCCATGGCGCACGCCGCCGAGGCCGTCCGCACGCTGCTGGCCCGGCTGGAGACCCTGCACACGGTGTCCGGGCCGCATTGCGCGTACCACCCGGAGACGATCGCGCTGCTGTCGCGCATCGCCGCCGCCGCGCGCGACACGGCGGCGGCCCTGCGGCGGGGCACCCGGCTGCGGCCCGGCGAGGGGCCCTCGGCCGCGGCGCTGCAGGAGGAGCTGACCCCCGTCCGCGCCCACCGGGCGGTGGCCACCCTGGACCGGCTGGACGCCGACGACCGGCTGGTCTATCTGCGCCGCAGGTCACAGGTGGTGCAGGCGGCCGACTGCGCCGTGGTCCTCGTGCTGGCCACCCGGCTGCTGCTCGGCGACCGGACCGTCGACCGCAGCCCGGCCGGGCACAGCTTCACCTACGCGCGGGTGCACGTCTCCCGGCTGTGGTGGCAGCGGCTGACCATCCACCTCACCCCCCGCTCGGTGATCTTCCAGAACGCCTGCCGGTTCGCGCTGGGCCTGGCCGCGGCGCGGGCCATCGCCGGGGTCCTGGACCTGCAACACGGCTTCTGGGTGCTGCTGGCGACGCTCACCCTGACCCGCACCACCACGCTGGAGACCTGGTCGGCGGTGCGGCAGGCGCTGCTGGGCACCCTGGTCGGCGCGGTGCTGGCCGCCGGGCTGCTGGCGGCCGTGCACGACCGGGACACGGTGTACGCGGTGCTTTTGCCGGTGGTCATGCTGCTGGCGTTCACCGCGGGGCCGCTGCGCGGGCTGGCCTGGGCGCAGGGCGGGTTCACGCTGGTGGTGGCCACGCTGTTCGCGCAGGTCACCCCGTCCACCTGGCAGCTGGCCCCGGTGCGGCTGGTGGATGTGCTGGTCGGCAGCGTCATCGGGCTGGCCTGCGGGCTGGTGGCCTGGCCGCGGGGCGCGGGCCGGGAGGTGCGCCGGAGCATGGCGGCCCTGTGCTCGGCCATCGCCGACGCCATCGGCCAGACCACCACGGAGGTCGTCGAACGGGCCGGGAACACCGACATCTTCGCCGTCAACCGGGCGCTGACCCTCGCCCGGGAGAGCCTGGCCCAGTACCAGTGCGAGCCGCGGGAGGACCCCGCCGGGCAGCCGGACTGGCCCGCGGTGCTGGTCGCCGGGGCGGACGCGCGGCGTGGCGGGCGGGTGCTGCCCGGCCGGCCCGGCCGGATCGTGCCGCAGGAGATCGGCGCCTGGCTGCACCACGCGGCCGACCACACGGCGGCCGACTACCGCGCCCTCGCCGACCGCCTGCGTGCCGACCGCGACGCGCCGCACCACGGGCCCCAACCCCTGGACATCCGCGGCCTGCTGGCCCTCGCCCCGCCGGTGCCGCACCACGGGCCGGAGCGGGAGCGCCGCGCGGTCTCCGCGGCCCTCCTCCTCGACTCGGTGATCTGGCTCGACGCGCTCGGCGCCGATCTGCGCCACATCCACCGGGAGATGTGAGGGCGGCCGCGGACGCCGCGGGGCGGGTGCCGCTCGCGGGCTCCGGCCCGGCCCGGGTGCGGACGGGGGTGTTGCCCCTGATCCTGAAGCAGTGGAGCCGTGTGTCAGCGGTGGCGTCGCGTCTCCCCGGCCGGCCGCCGGGGCACGCGCCACCCGCACCGGGAACCCGGCGAGGCAGCAGGCCGCGGGAGCGCCGCGGCGGCGGAACGGACGCACATGAGCAATGGATTCGTGGGTCCGGAGGGTTACGGCCCGGACTCTTTCGGTGACTTCCTCGCGCGCTTCTTCGGCGGTGGGCCGTCCACGAACGGCGAGGGGGGCAAATCCGCGCCACCGCAGGCCGACATCGCCCGCATGATGAGCGGGCCCGCCCGGGACCTGGTGACCTCCGCAGCCGCCTACGCCGCCGAGCACGGCAGCCCGGAACTCGGCACCGAGCACCTGCTGCGGGCCGCCCTGGGCGCCGAGCCGACCCGCAGCATGCTCCGGCAGTCGGGGACCGACCCGGACGTGCTGGCCGCCGAGATCGACCGCAGCGCCGGCAAGGGGCCCAAGCAGCGCAGCGTGGCGGTCACCCCGGCGGTCAAGCGGGCGCTGCTGGGCGCGCACGAGCTGGCGCGGGACAACGGGGCCTCGTACATCGGCCCGGAGCATGTGCTGGACGCCCTCGCGGCTAACCCGGAATCGGCCGCGGGCCGCATCCTGAACCTCGCCCACTTCGATCCGCAGGCCACCCCGCAGGGCAGCCACGGACCGCAGCACTCCGGGGCCGAACACGGCGCCGCCCCGAAGCACGACACCCCGACCCTCGACAAGTTCAGCCGCGATCTGACCGACCTGGCCCGGGCGGGCCGGATCGACCCGGTCATCGGCCGCGGGGAGCAGATCGAGCAGACCATCGAGGTGCTGTCCCGGCGGGGCAAGAACAACCCGGTGCTGGTCGGTGACGCGGGCGTCGGCAAGACGGCGATCGTCGAGGGGCTGGCCCAGCGCCTCGCCGACGGGGACGTGCCCGAGACCCTGGCCGGCCGGCGCATCGTGGCGCTGGATCTGACGGCCGTCGTCGCCGGGACCCGCTACCGCGGTGACTTCGAGGAGCGGATGAACGCCATCATCGAGGAGGTGCGGGCGCACCCCGGCTCGCTGATCGTCTTCATCGACGAGCTGCACACGGTCGTCGGCGCCGGCGGGGGCGGCGGGGACGGCGGTTCGCTGGAGGCGAGCAACATGCTCAAGCCCGCCCTGGCGCGCGGGGAGATGCACGTCATCGGGGCCACCACGCTGGAGGAGTACCGGCGGCACATCGAGAAGGACGCCGCTCTCGCCCGCCGCTTCCAGCCCCTCCTGGTGCCCGAGCCGAGCGTCTCGGACACGGTGGAGATCCTGCGCGGCCTCCAGGACCGCTACGAGGCGCACCACCAGGTCCGCTACACCAACGAGGCGCTGCTCGCCGCGGTCGAGCTGGCCGACCGCTACATCGCCCACCGGTTCCTGCCCGACAAGGCGATCGACCTGATCGACCAGGCGGGTGCCCGGGTGCGGCTGCGGTCGGGCGCCGCGGCCACCGACGTGCGCGAGCTGGAGCGCGAGGTGGAGCAGCTGACCCGGGACAAGGACCAGGCGGTGGCCGCGGAGCAGTACGAGCGGGCCACCGAGCTGCGCGACCGGATCGCCGAACTCACCGCGCGGATCGGGGCCGAGCGTGGGGAGCCGCCGAGCGACTACCGGATCGTGCGGGTCGGCGCCGAGGACATCGCCGAGATCGTGTCCCGGCAGACCGGGGTGCCGGTGAGCAGCCTGACCCAGGAGGAGAAGGAGCTGCTGCTGGGTCTGGAGGGCCGGCTGCATACCCGTGTGATCGGGCAGGACGACGCCGTCACGGCCGTCTCCGAGGCGATCCTGCGCTCGCGGGCCGGCCTGGCCGACCCGGACCGTCCGATCGGCAGCTTCCTCTTCCTCGGCCCGACCGGCGTGGGCAAGACCGAGCTGGCCCGGGCGCTCGCCGAGGCGCTGTTCGGCAGCGAGGAGCGGATGGTGCGGCTGGACATGAGCGAGTATCAGGAGCGGCACACCGTCAGCCGGCTGGTCGGTGCTCCGCCCGGGTACGTCGGCCACGAGGACGCGGGCCAACTGACCGAGGCGGTGCGCCACCACCCCTATTCGCTGCTGCTGCTCGACGAGGTGGAGAAGGCCCACCCCGATGTCTTCAACATGCTGCTGCAGGTCCTCGACGACGGGCATCTGACCGACTCGCAGGGCCGCACGGTCGACTTCAAGAACACCGTCATCGTGATGACCAGCAACCTCGGCTCCGACGCGCTCAGCGGCAGCCGCGGCGTGCTCGGCTTCGGTCCGGACGTCTCCGGGGCGGAGGGCGGGGACGGCGCGCGGGAGCGGGCGCTGGGCGCGCTGCGCGAGCACTTCCGCCCGGAGTTCCTCAACCGCCTCGACGAGATCATCGTCTTCCGCCGGCTCACCGACGACCAGCTGCGCCAGATCACCGGTCTGCTGCTCGACGGGACCAGCCGCAGACTGCACGCCCAGGACATCTCCATCGAGTTCACCCCCGGCGCCGTGGACTGGCTCACGCACCGCGGCCACCAGCCCGAATACGGGGCCCGGCCGCTGCGCCGCACCATCCAGCGGGAGGTCGACAACGCGCTCTCCCGGCTGCTGGTGGACGGTGCGCTGTCGGCCGGGGACGAGGTGCGCGTCGAGGTCAAGGACAACGAGCTGGCGTTCCGTACCGGAGTGAAGAAGTAGGCGCGCGGTGGGAGTGCTGGGGCCGCGGGAGACCTCGCCCGGCCGCCACGAGACGCCGGAGGAGCGGTCGGACCGGCGGTGGACCGAGCTGCTCCAGGAGGTGCGGGTCATCCAGACCGGCGTGCAGATCCTCTTCGGCTTCCTGCTGACCGTCGTCTTCACCCCGCGCTTCGCCACGCTCACACCGACCGACCGGGCCATCTACGTGACGACGGTGCTGCTCGGCGCGGCCACCACCGGCGCGCTGGTCGGCACGGTGACCTTCCACCGGCTGGTGGCCGGGCACCGGCTGAAGTCCGAGACGGTGCTGTGGGCCTCCCGTCTGGCCCTGGTCGGGATCGTCCTCCTGCTGGCGACGGTCACCTCCGCGCTGCTGCTGATCCTGCGCATCGCGCTGCACGACTCCGCCGTCCCCTGGATCGTGGCGGGGCTGGTGGGCTGGTTCATGATCTGCTGGTTCGCGCTGCCGGCCTGGATCCTGTACCGGTACTCGTCCAAGGACTGAGCGGGCGCCGGGGGGTGGTTCGTCGTCCGCGGGCACGTCAGCGCGGCCGCGTCCTGCGCGGCCACGGGCGCGGGCCGGGACCCCGGTCAGGGTCCCGGCCCGCGCCCGGTGTCGGCCGTGGGGCCGTGGGCACTCACGCACCCGCGGTGGCCTGGCCGACGCGGCGCGGCCGGCTGAGCAGCGCGGCGCCCGCGAAGCCGGCACTGACGATCGCCAGTGCCACGGCGAGCATCTCGGGCCACATGCCGGTGTCGCCCAGACCGCTGCCCAGCGGGGCGAAGACGCCGGCCCGGGACAGCGCGTGCAGGGCGATGATGATCATTGCCCCGGCGGCACACGCCGTCCAGACCAGGGCGGTGTCCCGCATCACCAGCAGACCGGCCAGCATCAGGTAGATGACCGCGATGGCCATCGAGAGCCCGGCGACCGCCGGAGCGCCCTGCAGATGCGAGGCGTTCACCGGCAGATGCGCCAGCCCGCACAGGGCCAGGGCCGCGGCCGCGGGCCAGCGCAGCACGGACCGCAGCACGCCGGGGACCGCGTAGCCCGGCTGGCGGGATGCCTCGGCCGGGGTGGACCACGGACCGCCCTGCGGCATGCCGGCCGTGCGCTGGGCCCACGGCGGGCGGTTCGGCTGCGGGGGGTTGAGCGGATTCTCGCGCTGCCCGGGGGCCATCGGCTGGCCGTCGCGGCCCAGGGGGCGCACATCGGGGTCGAGCAGGTGCATGGACGCGGTGGGCTCCGGTTCGCCGTACCCACCGGGGCCGACGGGGCCGTCAGGGCCGCCGTGGGCGGGCGGGAAGTGGTCGTCCATGGGGTAGCCGTCGCCGGCCTTCGTACGGTCGAACAGCTCGATCAGCTGGGCGACCTCCTCGACGGATCTGTCGGTGGCCACCGCGCGCAGGGCGTCATTGCTCGATTCCGCGGTGTGCGGAGTGGCGCGGAGCATGTCGAAGAGCGCGGCGACCTCGCTCACGGGACGGGAAATGACCGCCATGCGCAGCGCTTCATCGCCGGGGTTGGGAACGTCGCCACTGCGCTTGAGCAGTTCCACGAGGGCGGCGACTTCCTCCAGGGGCCGATGGGTGACCGCCTCCCACAAAAGGGTGCGGGCGGAGTTTTTCTCAGGGGTCATGGGCGGAAAGTGCTCGCCGGTTCCTGTCGAGGACAGTTCGGCGTCGCCCCCACAAAGAGCTGGTTCGGATGACATGGAGGGACTCCACTGAACGAGGGGGAGCGTCAAACACCAGAAGCGCTGACACTCGGCGGACTGTGCGCGTGCTGTGATTCAGCCAACGTCCCTACGGACCGTTCACGCCATTCAGGAAGGCCATCCGGTGGAGACACGCCGTGACGCCCGGGCGTGCCGCGGTCCGCGGCCGCGAACCGGCGGCCGGTCCGGGTCCGCGGCCGCCCGCCTGGACCGGTCCGGCAGTGCGGTGGCGTCCGCCCCTCCCCCGGTACGCCCGACGGCGGTATCCCGTACCTCACGGAGGGTGACTCGCCGGGGTTGCTGCGCGCTGCCGGGCCTGATGTGCTGGTAATGCGGCTCTCCCACCCCGTCCAAGGAGAGATCATGAGCCCTAGCGGAGAATCTCGCGGACGAATCCAGCAGATGCGCGACAAGGCCCAGGAATTGCAGGCGGCAGCGGAACGCGCCGGCGATCCCGAGGAGCGCAAGCGGCTCCAGGAGAAGGCACGCAGGCTGGCGTCCCAGAGCGAGCAGGAAAGCGGAATGGCCAGCGGAGACATCTACCCCGCCGAGTGAGGCCGCAAGGCCCCGCCGGAAAGCGGACCGGAAACGGACCGCATGCAGCGGACGGGACACGGCTCGATGCCGTGTCCCGTCCGCTGCATTCCGCCGCCGTCGCATTCCGCGGTAGTCGCATTCCGCCGTAGCCGTATTCCGGCCGGTGCGGTCGCCCCCGGCCGGTCAGCCCTGCTTCTTGACGAATTCGGTGGTGTAGGTCTTCTTCAGATTCACCGTGGCGTTCTTGAGGTTGGGGTTGAAGGCCTTCAGCACCCGCTCCACGGTCGCCGGGCCGTCGGCCGGCATCACCCCGTCCTTGGTGAACATCGGCAGGGTGTCCTTGATCGACTGGGCGTAGAGCTTCTTGCCGCCCTGGGCGTAGTCGGCCGGCATCCGGTCGGCGATCTGCTCGGCGGTATGGGTGGACATCCACCGGAGGGTCTTGACGAAGGCGCGGGCCAGCTTGCGCACGGTGTCCTTGTGGCTGTTCGCCCAGTCGGTGTTCATGTACAGGCTGGAGGAGGGGTAGAGGCCGCCGAGCGCCTTGCGGGAGCCCTCCGGGGTGCGCATGTCGAGCAGGACCTTGCCGAGGTTCTTGTCGACGAGCTGCGCGACCGTCGGGTCCGTCGTCATCCCGCCCTGGATCGAGCCCTGCTGGAGGGCCGAGAGGAAGGTCTGTCCGGCGCCGACCGCCACCGGGGTGAACTCGTCGGTCCCCACCCCGTTCTTCACCGCGAGGTACTTGGTCAGGAAGTCGGTGGACGAGCCGAGGCCGGTGACGCCGAGCTTCTTGCCCTTGAAGTCCTTGGGCGAGGTGAGGTCGCCGGCCGCCTTGTTCGACACCACCTCGACCTCGCCGGGGGCGTGCGCGAGCTGCACCACCGATTCCACCTGCTTGCCCTTGACCTGGAGATCGAGGGTGTGGTCGTAGAAGCCGACGACGCCCTGGACGTCACCGGAGACCAGCGAGGTGGTGGCCTGCACGCCGGCCGGTTCGGTGAGCAGGGAGACGTGCAGGCCCTCGTCCTCGAAGTAGCCGAGCTGCTGGGTGAGTCTGGCCGGCAGGTAGATGACCTTGTCGAGGCCGCCCACCATGATCTTGATCTTGCCGTCCTTGCCGTCGGAGCCGGCGGCCGGGGAGCCGCCGCACGCGGTGAGCGTGGTCAGGGCGAGGGTGGCGGCGGCCGCGGCGGCCGAGAACTTCAGTGCGGTGCGCATGGGTCACGTCCTTGTGAGGTGCGGGCAGGAAGGAGCGGGTGGGCCGGTCAGCGGCCGTCGCCGGCGTCGGCCGGCTTCCAGCGGAAGAGCCGCCGTTCGAGGAAGGCGAGCAGCCCCTCGGCGAGCAGGGCGACCACGGCGAGGATCAGCATCGCGGCGTACACCCCGGACGCGTTGAAGGTGCCCTGGGAGGCCGCGACCAGCAGGCCCAGGCCCTTGGTCGCGCCGATGTACTCGCCGACGATCGCGCCGATCAGCGCGAAGCCGAAGCTGACGTGCAGGCTGGTGAAGATCCATGAGGTGGCGGAGGGGATCACCACCTGGAAGGTGACCTGGCGGTTGCTCGCGCCGAGGATCCGGGAGTTGGCGACCAGGTTGCGGTCAACCTCCCGTGCGCCCTGGAAGGCGTTGAAGAAGACCGGGAAGAAGACCAGGACGACGGCCGAGGCGACCTTGGAGGCCGGGCCCAGGCCGAACCAGATGAGGAAGATGGGGGCCAGGACGATCCGCGGGAGGGCGTTGAGCACCTTGATGTACGGGCCGAGCACATCGGCGAGGAAGCGGATCCGGCCCAGGGTGATGCCCAGCACCACACCGCCGAAGACGCCGATGACCCAGCCGAGCAGCGCCTCGTAGAGCGTGTACCAGACCTGCTCCCACAGCGCGCCCTGCGGAGTGCCGTGCAGCGCCCACTGGACCGCCTGGTCCCAGATCTTCGAGGGCATCGAGAAGTTGAAGGGGTCGATGACGGCGGCGCGGGCCAGCCCCTCCCACAGTCCGATCAGGCCGACCAGCAGCAGCACCCGGGTGCCGTACACCAGGTACGTGTGGTGGCGGGCGGCGCGCGCCCTGGCCCGCGAACGGTCGCCGCGGTCCGGCGCGGCGGGGGACGCGGCCGGGGTGACGGTCTCAGGCGACATGCGCGGCACCCCTCTCGCGGGTGATCCGGACCTCTTCGCCGAGGGAGGACCAGATCTCCCGGTAGATCTCCAGGAAGCGCGGCTCCAGCCGGATCGACTCGACCTTGCGGGGCCGCGGCAGGTCGACCGCGAAGACCTCCTTGACGGTGGCCGGGCCGGCGGTCATGACCACGACCTTGTCGGCGAGGGCGATGGACTCCTCCAGGTCGTGGGTGACGAAGACGACGGAGGCGCCGGTCCCCGACCACAGCTCCAGCAGCTCGTCCGACATCAGCGCCCGGGTCTGCACGTCCAGGGCGGAGAACGGCTCGTCCATGAGGAGGATTTCGGGGTCGTTGACGAAGGTCGCGGCGAGGGCGACGCGCTTGCGCTGCCCGCCGGAGAGCTGGTGCGGATAGCGGTCCTCGAAGGACGCCAGCCCGACCCGGGCGAGCCAGTCCCGTGCCCGCTGCCTGGCCTCGGGCTTGGGGACGCCGCGGAACCGCGGTCCGGCCATCACGTTCGACAGCACGGTGCGCCAGGGGAAGACCGCGTCCTGCTGGAAGACGAACCCGATCTTGTCGCCGATGCCCCGGACCGGCTCGCCGGCGACCAGCACCTCACCCTCGGTCGGCTCCTCCAGCCCGCTGACCAGGGTCAGCGTGGTGGACTTCCCGCAGCCGGTGGGGCCGACGACCGCGACGAACTCACCGCGTCCGACGACCAGGTCCAGATCCCGTACGGCGGTGTGCGGCGCCCCCGAGGGTGTGCGGAACGCCTTGCTCGTACCCCGCAGTTCGATGGCGGGGCTCGTGTGCCTGTTCATGAGCCGGGAGGCTAGGAGTGACCGGGGCCACAGCGGCAGCCTTGTGGGCGCAAGCCGCCTTTCTGCGCGCAGACCCTGTTGTGCTCATTTTGCGCACGCTAGAACAGCTAGGTCCTTACCAAGGGGGTGCGCAATCGCATACCCGCGGCTTACCGTGCCGGCACCGCGAGACAACGGGAAGATTCGGTTCCGCGAGCCGGCGGAGGGCCGGAGACGAGGGAGGCCCCATGCGCATCCGCCGGCCGCGCCGTGTCTTCGCACAGGTGCTCACCGCGCAAGTCGCCCTCACCACCGGGGTGATGGTGCTCGCCACCGGCCTGTTCCTCGCCCCGCTCAGCGCCCAGCTGGACGACCAGGCGATGCGCCGTGCGCTGTCCATCGCCCAGACCACCGCCGCCGACCCGGACCTCGCCCGGGAGCTGGCCACCACCGCGCCGGACCCGCACGGGCCGGTGCAGGCCGGCGCGGAGCGGATCCGCAAGGCGACCGGGGCGCTGTACGTCGTGGTGCTGGACACCCGCGGAGTGCGCTGGTCGCACACCCACACCGCCGAGATCGGCCGGCACGTCTCCACCGACCCCAGCCGCACCCTGGCGGGCCGGCAGGTGCGGCAGATCGACACCGGGACGCTGGGGCGCTCGGCCCGCGCCAAGGTGCCGCTGCGCGACGGCCGCGGCCGGATCGTCGGCGCGGTATCGGTCGGGATCGCCTACGACAGCGTGCACAGCCGGCTGCTGGGCACCCTGCCCGCGGTGCTGCGGTACGCGGGCGCGGCACTGGCCGTGGGCGTACTGGCCGCGCTGCTGCTCGCCCGCGGGCTGCGGCGCCGTACGCACGGGGTGGCGTTCGCCGACATCTCCGCGCTGCTCGACGAGCGGGAGGCGATGCTGCACGGCATCCGTGAGGGGGTGGTCGCCTTCGACCGGCACGGCCGGATCCGGCTGGTCAACGACGAGGCCGGGCGGCTGCTGGGCCTGGACGGGCGGGCCGCGGGGCGGCCGCTGGACGAGGTGCTGGCGCCGGGCCGGACGACGGATGTGCTGGCCGGGCGGGTGGCCGGCGCGGATCTGCTGGCCGTGTGCGGCGGGCGGGTGCTGGTCGCCAACCGGATGCCGACGCCGGACGGCGGGGCGGTGGTGACCCTGCGCGACCGTACCGAGCTGGAGCTGCTCGGCCGCGAACTGGACGGCACCCAGGGGCTGTTGGACGCGCTGCGGGCGCAGGACCACGAGCACGCCAATCAGCTGCACACGCTGCGCGGACTGCTGGAGTTGGGCCGGCACGACACGGCGGTGGACTTCGTCACCGAGGTGACCAGCGCGCACCGGGCGTCCGCGGAGCAGATCGCGGAGAAGGTGCACGACCCGCTGCTGTCCGCGCTGCTCGTCGGCAAGGCGGCCGTCGCGGCCGAACGCGGTGTGCCGCTGCGGGTCTCGCCCGCGACGCTGCTGCCCGATGCCGTGGTCGACCCGCGCGATCTGGTGACCGTGCTGGGCAATCTCCTCGACAACGCGCTGGACGCCGCCGCCGCGCACCGCCGTGCCGAGCCGTTCGTCGAGGTGGAGCTGCGGGCCGAGGGCGGCACGGCCGTGCTGCGGGTCTCGGACACCGGCGCGGGGGTGCCGCCCGGGCTGCGGGAGCGGATCTTCGCCGAGGGCTGGTCGACCAAGGCCGCCCCGCCGGACGCCGGGGACCACGCGGCCGGGCGCCCGGTGGCCTTTCACCGCGGCCGGGGCATCGGCCTCGCGCTGGTGCGCCGGCTGGCCGAGCGCTACGGCGGGATGGCCCGGGTGACCGCGCGGGCGGGCGGCGGCGCGGTCTTCACCGTCGTCCTGCCCGAGGCCCTCACCCCGCCGCCCGACACCCCGGACCGTCCGCTCACGGCCGCGGGAGAGGCGAGGTGAGCGGCGTGCCGGGCACCTGCGGGGGCGCCCCGGACGCGGCCCCGCGCAGGGGGACCGCGACGCAGCGCGGAGAAGGACGGAGCGTGCCGATGATCGAGGTCCTGGTGGTGGACGACGACTTCCACGTCGCCGAGATCAACGCCGCCTATGTCGCGCAGGTGCCGGGCTTCCGGGTCGCCGGCCGCGCCCACACGGCCGCCCAGGCCCTGGCCGCCCTGGAGCGCGGCCGGATCGATCTGGTGCTGCTGGATCACTATCTGCCGGACGAGACGGGGCTGGCCCTGGTGCGGCGGCTGCGGCAGCTCGGCCACCGCACCGACGTGATCATGGTGACGGCGGCCCGGGACGTGGCCACGGTCCAGGAGGCGATGCGCAGCGGGGCGCTGCAGTACCTCGTCAAGCCGTTCGGCTTCTCCGGGTTGCGGGCGAAGCTGGAGGGCTACGCGGCGCTGCGCCGGACCGTGGCGGGAGTGGGCGGCCGCGGGGAGGCCGGCCAGGAGCAGGTGGACCGGATCTTCGGCGCCTTCCGGGCGGCCGACTCCCCGCAGGCCGAGCTGCCCAAGGGCCACTCGGCGGCGACCGTCGAACTGATCCGCCAGGTCCTGGACGGGGCCGGGCACCCGCTGTCCGCCCATGAGGTCGCCGCCCGCGCGGGCGTCAGCCGCTCCACGGCCCAGCGCTATCTGAAGCATCTCGAACGCAGCGGCCACGTCACCCTGACCCTCAAATACGGCGACACCGGACGCCCCGAACACCGCTACCGGTGGGCCCGCGCGCACTGACCGCGCCCCGTCCGGCCGCGGTGGCCGGGGCCCCGGCCGGGAAGTGATCTGCGCCCGACCCCTTGACAGCTCCCCCGGCCGGATCCGACGATCCCGGGGTGAACCTGTCAGACAGCCAGACAGCTGGCGACACCCCTCGGCGGATCAGTGCCATGGAAGCGGTGCTCCACCATTTGCGCGACGCCATCGAGCGCGGCGACTACGCGATCGGCGACAAGCTCCCCTCCGAGGCGGAGCTGTGCCGCCGACTGGAAGTGAGCCGGCCGGTGCTCCGCGAGGCGCTGCGCGCGCTCCAGACGATGGGGCTGACGGTCTCACGTACCGGCAAGGGCACCTTCGTCGTCTCCGACGGCGCGGCGGCCGACCCGACCTTCGGCGACTACACGGCGAGCGACCTCCTGGAGGTCCGCCGCCATGTGGAGATCCCGGTGGCCGGGTACGCGGCCGTGCGCCGCACCCCGGAGGACCTCGATCACCTGACCCATCTGCTGGAGCGGATGGAGGAGGAGACCGACACCACCGCGTGGGTGGCCATGGACACCCTCTTCCACCTGGCCGTCGCCGAGGCGGCCCGCAATCCGGTCTTCCGCAGGGTCATCGAGGAGATCCGCGACGCGCTGGCCCGCCAGTCGGCCTTCCTCAACGAGCTGGGCGGACGGCGCGAGCAGTCCAACCGCGAACACCGGGCGATCATCGAGGCCCTCGTCGACAGCAGCGAACAGGACGCCGCGGACGCCATGGCGCACCACCTGGCACGCGTCGAGACGACGCTGACCACCATCGTGCGGCCACCCCACCGCACGGCCCCCTCCACGGAAAACGAGGATCACGCGTGAGCGAACGACCCCTCCCGCAGGCGGAACGGCAGCAACGACAAGAGACATCCGACACCCCGCAGCAGCCCGCGGGCGGGCATGTGGACGCCGGCGACGCCGGTTACCAGAAGTCCCTCAAGTCCCGGCACGTCAACATGATCGCGATCGGCGGGGCCATCGGCACCGGCCTCTTCCTGGGCGCGGGCGGCCGGCTCGCCGACGCCGGGCCCTCGCTGGCCGTGGCGTACGCGCTCTGCGGGCTGTTCGCCTTCCTCGTGGTGCGCGCCCTGGGCGAGCTGGTGCTGCACCGGCCGTCCTCCGGCGCGTTCGTGTCCTACGCCCGCGAGTTCCTCGGCGAGAAGGGGGCGTTCGTCGCGGGCTGGATGTACTTCCTGAACTGGGCGACGACCGGCGTCGCCGACATCACGGCGGTGGCGACCTACACGCACTACTGGGGCATGTTCTCCGACGTGCCCCAGTGGGTGATCGCGCTGATCGCCCTCGCGGTGGTGCTGACCGTGAACCTCATCTCCGTGAAGATCTTCGGCGAGATGGAGTTCTGGTTCGCGATCATCAAGGTCGGTGCGCTGGTCGCCTTCATGCTGATCGGCATCTTCCTGCTGGTCACCCAGCACCCGGTCGGCGGCCACTCCCCCGGCCCCGCGCTGATCGCCGACCACGGCGGGGTCTTCCCCACCGGGACACTGGCGATGCTGCTGGTGATCCAGGGCGTGGTGTTCGCCTACGCCTCGGTGGAGCTGGTCGGCGTCGCGGCGGGTGAGACCGCCGAGCCGGAGAAGGTGCTGCCCAGGGCGATCAACTCGATCATGTGGCGGGTGGGCGTCTTCTACGTCGGCTCGGTGGTGCTGCTGTCGATGCTGCTGCCCTGGAGCTCCTACTCCGCCGGCGAGAGCCCGTTCGTGACCGTGCTGTCCCGGGTCGGGGTGCCGGCCGCGGGCGGCGTGATGAACCTCGTCGTGCTCACCGCCGCGATGTCCAGCCTCAACTCCGGCCTCTACTCCACCGGCCGCATTCTGCGCTCGATGGCGATGTCCGGCTCCGCGCCGCGGTTCACCGGCCTGATGAGCCGCAGCCAGGTCCCCTACGGCGGCATCCTGCTCACCTCGGGGGTCTGCGTCCTGGGCGTGGGCCTCAACTATGTGGTGCCGAGCGACGCGTTCGAGATCGTGCTGAACTTCGCGGCGCTCGGCATCCTCAGCACGTGGGCGATGATCATGATCTGCCATCTGCTCTTCTGGCGGAAGACCCGGGCCGGGGAGCTTGCCCGCCCGAGCTTCCGGCTGCCCGGCTCGCCGTGGACCGAGTGCGTGACGCTGGCCTTCCTCGCCCTCGTCCTGGTGCTGATGTGGGCCGACGAGGGGGCGGGCCGGGCCACCGTGCTCGCGATCCCGCTGATCGTGGCGGCACTGGTCGGCGGCTGGTTCGTGGTGCGCGGCCGGGTCGGCACCCTGCGGGACGCGGCCCGGCACGAGAGCGGTGCGACGGCGGCCGCCGGCACCGGATCCGTCCCGCGCCCCCGTCCGGACGACAACCCCCACAGCGGCGAATCCACCGAGAGTTGATGATGAGTCAGAACACCCTGCGGCCGCTCCGCACCCCGGGCGACGCGCCCGCGGTCCGCGAGCCGGCACACGTACCCGTCGCGCAGGTGGTGCGCGGCGGAATGATCGAGGGCGTCCACCACGGCTCGGTCGTGGTCCTGGCGGCCGACGGGAGCGTGGCGTTCCGGGCCGGCGACATCGAGGCGGCCTGCTACCCGCGCTCGGCGCTCAAGCCCCTCCAGGCGGTCGGGCTGCTGCGCGCGGGCCTGCCGCCGCTGGACGAGGAGTTGCTGGCGCTGGTCGCGGCCAGCCACTCCGGTGAGGAACGCCATCTGGCCGGCGCCCGGCGCATCCTGGCCGCCGCCGAACTGACCGAGGACGACCTGCGCAACGTCCCCGACCTGCCGTACGACCCGGCCGTCCGCGACGAGTGGCTCCGGCGCGGCCGCGGTCCGTCCCGCCTCGCGCAGAACTGCTCGGGCAAGCACGCCGCCATGCTGCTGACGGCCCGCACCCGCGGCTGGCCGCTCGCCGACTACCTCGACCCCGGGCACCCCTTGCAGCGGGAACTCGCCGCGGCCGTGGAGGACCTCACCGGCCAGCGCATCGCCCGCACCACCGTCGACGGCTGCGGCGCCCCGCTGTTCTCGGTCTCCCTGCACGGGCTGACCCGGGCCGCGGCCCGGCTGGCGACGGCGGCGCCCGGCACCGACGAGGGCCGGATCGCCGAGGCGATGCGGGCACACCCCGAGATGGTCTCCGGCAGCGGCCGCGACGTGGCCCGGCTGGTGCGGGCGGTGCCCGGCCTGCTCGCCAAGGACGGCTTCGAGGGAGTGCAGATCGCGGCACTGCCGGACGGCCGGGCCGTCGGCGTGAAGATAGCCGACGGCGCCGACCGGGCCCGGATGCCGGTGACGGCGGCCGCCCTGGCCCACTGCGGCGTCGACCCCGACGTGCTCGCCGCCTTCACCACCGCCCCCGTCCTGGGCGGCGGCGCACCGGTCGGCGCGCTCCGGGCACTGCACACCCCCGAGCCATCCCTCCCCTGACTCCCCCGCTCCCCTCCCCCTCCTCCCCTCCGCACAAAGGACCCTCAGCACCATGACTGCCGCCGGCCACCGCCGCGAACACGATCTGCTCGGCGACCGCGAGATACCGGCCGAGGCGTACTGGGGCGTGCACACCCTGCGCGCCAGGGAGAACTTCCCGATCACCGGTACCCCGATCGCCGCCTACCCGCATCTGATCAACGCGCTCGCCGCCGTCAAGGAGGCCGCGGCCCGGGCCAACGAGGACCTCGGACTGCTGGACCGGGAGCGGGCCGACGCCATCGCCGCCGCCTGCCGGGAGATCCGGGCCCACGACCGGCTGCACGACCAGTTCATCGTCGACGTCATCCAGGGCGGCGCCGGCACCTCGACGAACATGAACGCCAACGAGGTGATCGCCAACCGGGCGCTGGAGATCCTCGGCCACGACAAGGGCGACTACGGCCGTCTGCACCCCAACGAGCACGTCAACCTCAGCCAGTCGACCAACGACGTCTATCCAACGGCGGTGAACGTCGCCACGATCATCGCCGTACGCGAACTGCTCGACGCGATGACCGTGCTGCGCGAGGCCTTCGCGGCCAAGGCGGAGGAGTTCCGCGAGGTCCTCAAGATGGGGCGCACCCAGCTCCAGGACGCCGTGCCGATGACCCTGGGCCAGGAGTTCTCGGCCTACGCGGTGATGCTGGAGGAGGACCAGAGCCGGCTGGCCGAGGCCGTCCTGCTCATCCACGAGATCAACCTCGGCGCCACCGCCATCGGCACCGGTCTCAACGCTCCCAAGGGCTACGCCGAGGCGGCCCGCGACCACCTGGCCACCCTCACCGGACTGCCCCTGGTCACCGCCGCCAACCTGGTCGAGGCCACCCAGGACTGCGGCGCCTTCGTCCATCTCTCCGGCGTCCTCAAGCGCATCGCCGTCAAGCTCTCCAAGAGCTGCAACGACCTGCGGCTGCTCTCCTCCGGTCCGCGCGCGGGCCTGGCGGAGATCAACCTGCCGCCGGTGCAGGCCGGTTCGAGCATCATGCCCGGGAAGGTCAACCCGGTGATCCCGGAGGTCGTCAACCAGGTGGCCTTCGAGGTCATCGGCAACGACGTGACCATCACCATGGCCGCCGAGGCCGGGCAGCTCCAGCTCAACGCGTTCGAGCCGGTCATCCTGCACTCCCTCTCGGAGAGCATCACCCACCTCGGCGCCGCCTGCCGCACCCTCGCCGAGCGCTGCGTGGCGGGCATCACCGCCAACACCGAGACGCTGCGCGCGAGTGTGGAGAACTCCATCGGCCTGGTCACCGCGCTCAACCCGCACATCGGCTACACCGCCGCCACCGCCATCGCCAAGGAGGCGCTGGCCACCGGCCGCGGCGTCGCCGAACTGGTCCTGGAACAGGGCCTGCTGCCCGCCGACCGGCTCGCGGCCCTGCTGCGCCCGGAGGAGATCGCGGGCACCGGGGCACCGGCCGCCACGGCCTAGCGGGCAGCTCCCCCGCACATGAGGGGCCCGGCTCACGCGTGAGCCGGGCCCCTCACCTCACGGTCAACGCCCCCTCACCCGTGGGCCGTTGCTGCCCGGTCCTCTCCCACGGCGACCGGGGCCGGCACGTCCCACCCCGCGGGCCTGCTCCAGTCCCGCCACTTCTCCCACCAGCAGTCCCCGGAGGCGATCAGCGCCTCGGCCTCCCGGGCCGCCGCCCGGACCGAGGCGGCCTCCTCGGCGGTGAAGCCCCCGCTGCGCGCACGCTCCTCGAAGTCCGCCACGTCCTTCCAGCGGTACGGGGAGCCGTCGCCCGATATCCACAGGTCCAGTTCCTGGTCCAGGGTGTCGTAACCGGCCTCGGTACGCCGCAGCGGCTCCTGGAAGTTCACGTACCACCCGTCGAAGGCGTCCCCCGACCGGCGCGCCCAGACGGAGTAGCCGTCCCCGGCCCGCTGCACCTGCAGCACTCCGTCGGACCGCCAGTACGGCTCGAAGGCGGCCCACGGGTGGACGCCCCAGCGGAAGTCCCCGCCGCCGAAGGCAAGTTGCGTCCCCTGGTGCAGATAGGTGGCGAGGGTGACCCCGTCGTCCGCGGCCACCTGCACGGGATAGACCATCCACTCACGGCCGTCGAGGATCTCTCGCCGGACGATCACTTCACCCTCGGAAAACACACGGCTCATGGATACGTGTCGGCCCTTCTCGCGTTGCTCGAATTCCCCGGCCGGCCAGTATGCCCGTGCCGCCGGTCGTGACGGGCCCGTGCGAGGTGATGGGCGGTGCGGAGCAGTTCGCGCAGTGCCGTGGTGGTGCGCGGGCCCGGGTTCACCACCGCGAGCCAGCCGGCGGAGGCGTAGACGGGGTGGGCCAGCACGGTGTCGGTGGCGGCGGGGTCGTCGTCGGCGGCCGGCTCGCCCGGCTCGTGGCCGGTCCAGTGGCGGAAGGAGTCCTTCCCGGCGGCGACATTGACGCGGAACGAGCCGGGGCGGTCCAGGCGCGACCGCTCGTCGCCCGGGTAGTTCTTCGTCACGATCGTCGCGAACGGCTGGGTCGCGGCGGGCACGGTGCCGTCGGGGGACCAGAAGAAGAAGGTGTCCCCCCAGCTGATCTCCGGTGAGCCGTCCCCGGGTCGCGGTGTGACGGCGAGGACCCCTTCGAGGTCCGCCACGAAGCCGATGATCTCGTCGATGGTCATGTGCTCAAGCGTTTCATTAAGGTGCTTGTGGAGACTTCGCACCGGAAGAGGGAGGAGCCCGCGGTGCCCACCCTCAACTCGGCGGTGCTGCGGACGGTCGATGTCGCGCGCGGCGCCGGGTACTCCGTGCAGCAGGTGCGCAATCTCGAACGCGACGGTGTGCTGCCGCCGGCGACGCGCACCGCCGCGGGCTACCGGCGCTACGGGGAGATCCACCTGCGGTCCGCGCTCGCCTACCGGGCCCTCGCGGCCGGCACCGGCCCGGTGGAGGCCAAGCGGATCGTTCGCGTCATCCACGCGGGCCCGGTTGCGGAGGCCCTCGCGCTCCTGGACGCGGCACACGCCCGGCTGCACCGCGAGCGGACGGACCTCGCACTCGCCCGGGAGGCCGCCGCGGCGATCTCCGCCGAGCCGCTGGCGGACGTCCGCCCCTCGGATGCGATGGGCGTCGCCGCACTCGCCGACGCGCTCGGCGTGCGCCCCTCGACACTGCGGCACTGGGACGCCGAGGGCCTCGTCGTCCCCGGCCGGCGCCCCCCGCGCGGCACCCGGAGCTACTCCCCCGCCCATGTCCGCGACGCCCGGATCGTCCACCAACTGCGCACCGCCGGCTACCGCGTCGACGCGCTCCGGACGCTGCTGCCCGCGCTGCGGCACGGGCAGCGGTCGCACGACCTCGCGGCCGCCCTCGCGGCCCGGGACGCGGACCTCGCGGCGCGCTCCCGCGCCCTGCTCGATGCCGCCGCCGCACTCGCCGCGGTCCTCGCCGCGGCCCGGGCGTGACGCGCCGCCGCTCCCCCGTGCGGGCGGCGGCGCGTCACGGGCTCAGAGCGCGCCGGCGGCCCGGCGGTCGCGGCGCTGCTTGAGGTGGCCCGCGGCGGCGAACGCCCCGGCCACGACGGCCGTGCCGGCGAGCTGCTGGCGGCCCTGCGCACCGGCGCACATCACGGCGAAGACGCCGAGGATGGCGGCCAGCGCCAGCCAGGTCAGATACGGGAAGCCCCACATCCGCACGGAGAGCAGCTCGGGCTGCTCGCGCTCCAGGCGGCGGCGCATCCGGAGCTGGGTGAGGCAGACGACGGACCAGACGACCAGCACCGCGCAGCCCGCGATGTTCAGCAG
The DNA here is from genome assembly GCF_014646275.1 of Streptomyces kronopolitis. GTDB lineage: Bacteria > Actinomycetota > Actinomycetes > Streptomycetales > Streptomycetaceae > Streptomyces > Streptomyces kronopolitis. The sequence goes on along the minus strand of NZ_BMND01000001.1, from coordinate 56,155 downwards.
CCAGGCGAACACCGTGGTCGGCCAGATGATGCCGGCGACCACGGCCGCGAAGCCGAACACGCAGGACGCCAGCACGGCGGCCGCCGGCACGCCGCGGGTGACCCGGCCGAGGAAGCGCGGCCCCTGGCCCCGGGTGACGAGGGAGAAGGCCATCCGCGACGAGCCGTAGATGTTGGCGTTCATCGCGGAGAGCAGCGCCACCAGCACCACGATCTGCATGATCGTGCCGGCGGCCGGGATGCCGAGCCGGTCGAGCACGGTGACGTAGGGGCCCTCCGTGGCGACCTTCGGGTTGTTCCACGGCACCAGGGTGACGACCACGGCCATGGAGCCGATGTAGAACACGGCGATGCGCCAGACGGCGGTCCGCACGGCGCGGGCCACGTTCCGGCTCGGGTGGTCGGACTCGGCCGCCGCGATGGTGACGGTCTCCAGACCGGCGAACCCGGAGATGGTGGTCAGCAGTCCGGCGGCGAGCCCGGCGGCGCCGGTCGGGAAGAAGCCGCCGTGGCCGGTGAGATGGCGGGTGCCGGGTGCGTCGCCGAACACCCCGAGGATGCCGAGCACGCCCAGCACCAGGAAGGCGACGATCGCGGTGACCTTGACGGCGGAGAACCAGAACTCGAACTCGCCGAAGTTCTTGACCGCGGTCAGGTTGCTGGCGCAGAAGAACACCATGAAGACCGCCACCCAGCCGTAGGCGGGGAGGAACGGCACCCAGCCGTGCATGATCGTGCCGGCCGCGGTGGCCTCGGCGGCCACCCCGGCGCAGAGCATCAGCCAGTACATCCAGCCCGAGGTGGACCCGGCCCACGCGCCGAGTTCCTCCTCGGCGTGCACCGAGAACGAGCCAGTGGAGGGGCGGGCCGCGGACATCTCGCCGAGCATCCGCATGATCAGCATGACCAGCGCGCCGGTACCGATGAAGAGCAGGACGATGGCCGGACCGGCCGCGGCGATACCGACGCCGGAGCCCACGAAGAGGCCCGCGCCGATGACCCCGCCGAGCGCGATCATCGACAGATGGCGCTGCTTGAGGCCGTGTGACAGCGCGGCTCCGCCGCTCTGCACGGCCTGCGGGGAGCCCTGGGGTGACGGGGTGTGTGTCCGACTCATGGTCGTGCCTGTTCATTACGTGAGACGTTCGGTGAGCCCCAAGAGTGTGAAGGGGGCACGAACCCGCAGGACGTGAACGCCCGCTATTCGGACGTTTCCGGCACACACCGTGAAGCGCGCGTCACGCAGTGAAGGGGGCGTGGAGCGCCCCGGCGCCCGTGGCGCCGCTCAGCGGCCCGGGGCGGGGGCGTACCGGCTGAGCAGCAGCGCGATGTCGTCCGTCCGGTGCGGGGCGCGCCGGGCATCCCGCAGCAGCCGGTCGGCCAGCTCCTCCAGGGAATCCGCGCGGGCATGGGCCAGTGTCGTGCGCAGCCGGTCGATGCCGCTGGTGATGTCCGACCCGCGCTGCTCCACCAGCCCGTCCGTGTACAGCGCCACGATCGAGCCGGGCGCCACGTGCAGTGCGCACTCCGGGTAGGCGGCCGTCTCCGCCACCCCGAGCAGCGGACCGCACGGCAGGTCCAGCGCCTCGGTGCCCCCACCGGGCCGGCGCAGCAGCGGCGGGCAGTGCCCCGCGAGGACCAGGCGGGCGGCTCCCGAGCCGGCGTCGAGCCGCAGATAGCAGCAGCTGGCGAGGGGGCCCGGGTTCAGGTCGAGCAGCAGCCGGTTGGTCCGGGAGATCACCTCACCCGGCTGCTGGCCCGCGGCGGCGAAGGCCCGTACCGCACTGCGCAGTTGGCCCATGACGGCCGCGGCGGCGACATTGTGCCCCTCGACATCGCCGACGATGAGCGCGACGCCGTCACGGGTGGGGATGACGTCGTACCAGTCGCCGCCGATGTCCATGCCGCGCGTCGCCGGGAGGTAGCGGCCGGCGACCCGGACGTCGGGCAGGGTGGGCAGCCGGTGCGGGAGCAGGGCGTCCTGCAGGCCGTGCGCCACGGCGAATTCGTCGTCGTAGAGCCGGGCGCGGCGCAGCGCGTGGCCGATCACCCCGCCCAGCGCGGTGAGGAGGTCCCGCTCGCCGTCCGGGAACCGGTGGGCCTCGTCGAAGCCGAGGACGCAGGCGCCCACGGGACGGCTGGAGGAGATGAGCGGCAGGAACGCCCAGGCACAGGAGGCGCTCGGCCGGACCCCCGGATAGGCCCGGGCGAACTCCTGCCGTGACTCGATGAACAGCGGGGCCCCGGCGAGCAGCACGTCCGACACGGGCACGCCGGCGCGCAGCGGCGAGCCCTCGAACCGGTCGAGCAGGCCCGTGGGGTAGCCGCGCTGCGAGAGCAGCTGCCAGCGGTGCTCGGACAGGAGGTACAGCGCCATCCGCTGGCCGCCGAAGGCGGGCAGCAGCTGCTCGGCGACGACATCGCACACCTCGTGGGCGGTGGCCGCCTCGGTCAGCGCGCTGCCGAGCTGGAGCACCCGGTAGAGCGTGCCCAGGCGGGGCGCGGGCGGCGACGGCGTGCCGACCGCCGCCTCCTCGGCGACCGCCGCCCCCGGTGCGGCATCGGCCGGGACCGGCCCCGTGACGCGGGCCGCCCAGCCCGTCATGCCGCGCGAGCCCGGGTGCAGGGAGAACACCAGCCACTGGTCGGGCGGCCGGCGGGCGAGGAAGGAGACGGGCTGCTGGGAGATCATGGTGGCCCGGTACCGGTCCTCGTAGGCGGGGTCGGCCAGCCATGGCAGGACCTCCCAGGGGCGCCGGCCGAGCAGGTCGTCGTGCCGGATGCGCAGCAGCCGCTCCAGGCCGTGGTTGGCATAGGTGACGCGCCCGTCGGGGGCGAGGGCGAAGAAGCCGTCCTCCAGCCGCTCGATCGCCTCCACGGCGGCCATGCCGGCTCCGGCGTCGAGGACGGCGCCCACCAGGTGGGCGCGGGCGCGCGGATCGGGGGCCTCCGGCACCCGGCCCCACAGCTCGACGGTCCGGTGGCCGTCGCCGTCCCGGATCCGCAGGGCGTGCGCCAGGACGTGGCCCTCCTCGACCGCGGTGCGGGCGGCGGAGCGCAGTCCGGGCAGCACCGCGTCGTCGATCCTGGCGGCCAGGGTGGCCGCCCGCCCGTCGAACGCGGCGGGGGCGATGCCGAAGATCGCGCAGAGTTCGTCGTCCGCCACGAGGGCTCCGCTGTCGAGGTCCCAGTCGAAGAGCCCCACCCGTACGGCCGGGGCGGGCCGCGTCGGCACCGCCACCGGGCCGGCTGACGCGTCGCTCTCGCCCAGCGCACCGCGGGACCGCAGCTCGGCGAGGGCGGCGCCGAGGCGGTCGGCCGTGGCGCGCAGCCGGCGCCGCTGCGCCTTCGACAGCCCTTGTGTGTCCGGTCCGGCCGCCCACACCACCGCCATCGACCCGAACACCGAATCCCCCGCCCCCACCTGCACGGAAGCGGATCCGAAGGCGTAGGGCAGCGCCATGGCGAGCTGCGGGAACCGCCGCATCGTCTCCTCGGCACCGGACAGATGGACCGTCCGCCCCGACCGGTAGGCCACCGCCACCGGGATGGCGCTGCTCACCGGAATCCGCCGCCAGCCGCCGAGCAGCGAGGGCGGCGTCCCGGACACCGCGCTGAGCACCAGCGAACGCCGGTCGGGCGAGACCAGGAACACGCTCCCCGCATGCGCCCCGGTCACCTCGACAGCCCGGGCGATCGCCCGGATCAGAGCATCGTCGCGCTCCGGGGTACCGCCGGGACGCACCGCCCCCGGCGGCTGCCCACTCGCCTCCGAACCACTGGGTGGCATGGCACCTTCCAGGGTGGCTGGATTCCCTTTCGCTGCTGTTTGTCCAGTTCAATTGTCGGTCGCGGGCGCGAGGGGCGCCGCTTCGCGGGCGGCGGAGCGGGCGTCCGGCACCCTCGGCGCCCTCGACACCCGGGCGAAGAGCACTGAATTATAAGAATTTGTGGCTTGCAGCCGCCAAATAGGGCGAAAGGCCTACACACGAGTAATTGCCCTAATCCATGGCTGATGTCCGAACTCCTCGACCGCATCGCCTCTCTTCCTGTGCACATCCAGATCTCCCGGGGCCCCGGGGGCATCGGTGCGAGGAGGAGCGATGGCAGGGCGGCGACGGCGGGTGCCCGCGAGCACGACCGGGCGGCGACGGCGGGTACCCGCGGGCAGGACCGGGCGGCGGGTCCGGTGGGGACGGCTGATAGCCGTGGTGGTCGCCTGCCTGCTGGTCGCGGGAGCCGCCCTGGGGTACTGGGTCTACGACCAGGCCGTCAACGGGGTGCGGACCTCGGACGCGCTCGGCGACAAGGGCGCCCGCTCGACGGGCGGGACCCAGAACATCCTGCTGATGGGCCTGGACAGCCGCAAGGACCTCAACGGCAATCCGCTGCCGAAGAAGATCCTGGAGCAGCTGCACGCCGGAGCCAGCAGCGAGGTCGGCGGCTACAACACCAACACGCTGATCCTGCTGCACATCCCGGGCGACGGAAGCCGGGCCACGGGCCTGTCGGTGCCGCGTGACGACCTCGTCGACGTCCCGGGGTTCGGCAAGCAGAAGATCAAGGAGGCGTACGGGCTCGCCAAGGCGCGCGAGGAGGACAGGCTCGCGGCGCAGGGGGTCAAGGACCACGCCGAGCTGGAGAGCAAGGGCCGGGAAGCCGGGCGCCGCACCGAGATCCAGACCGTGCGCACCTTCCTGGGCGTGCCCATCGACCACTTCGCGGAAGTCAATCTGGCCGGTTTCTACGATCTGGCCGGAGCGCTGGACGGCGTGGACGTGTGCCTGAAGCATCCGACGAAGGACAAGAACTCCGGAGCCGACTTCCCGGCCGGCCGCCAGACGCTGGACGCCCGGCAGTCCCTGGCCTTCGTACGCCAGCGGATGAACCTGCCCAAGGGCGATCTCGACCGCACCCGCCGGCAGCAGGCCTTCCTGCTGTCCGCCGTCCACAAGCTCGAATCCAGCGGCACGCTCGACAAGATCGGGCGCGCCTACTCCCTGCTCGACGCCGCCAAGCGGGACATCGTGATCGACAAGGGCTGGCCGCTGATGGACGCCGCCGACCAGATGAAGAAGCTGGCCGGCGGCAACGTCTCCTTCCAGACGCTGAAGATCAAGGGCTTCGGTACCTACCGGCAGCAGTCCGTGAACCTCGTCGACCCGCCGGCGGTCCGCCGGCAGGTGCAGGAACTGCTGCGCCCCGCGCCCTCCCCGCGTCCCTCATCCCCGCAGGGCGGAGGGTCGAAGCCCGCCGCCCCCTCACCCCGGCCGGACTCGGGTGACGCGACCTCGCTGGGAGGCGACGGCGCGCCCTGCGTCGACTGACGGGCCCCGCCCGCGCGGCACCACGCGGCCCCAACGGCGCCCGCACACAAGGAGGAAGAGGATGACGCGGCCACAGCGGCACTCGGTCGTCCGGTCGGGACGGGCCACCGGCCGTCGCGTCCCGCTGTGCGCCCTGGACACCACCATGGGCGCGGTCTCCACCGGCCGCGCGTTCTTCTTCCACGAGCGCCTGGACGGCACGGCGATGCGGGCCTCGCTGGCCCGAGTGCTGAGCTCCTATCCGCTGTTGAGCGGCCGGGCGGAGCGCGATGCGCACGGCGTCCTCCAGGTGCGGTGCGATGACTCCGGCGTGCCCTTCGAGGAGGAGGACGCGCCGCCCGTCGCGGGAGTTCGCCCCTCGGCCGCGGGCGGGCATCCGCCGCTGCGCGCCGTCCTGCCGAAGGCCTCGCCCGTCCGGCTCGTGGGGCAGGGCGTGCCCCTGCTCGCGGTGAAGCTCACCCATCCGGCCTCGGGCGGCACGGTGCTGGGCGTGCACATGAAGCACGTACTGGCGGACGGACCGGCCTATACGCAATTCCTGCTGGACTGGGCCGCCGAACACCGCGGCCTTCCGCACCCTGCGCCGTGCCACGACCGCCGGCTGCTCGACGGCCTCGCGGACGGCGCCCCGCTCGGCGCCAGGGACCACAACAGCCGCTTCACCGTGGCCTCGCGGCGGGAGAAGTACGCGCTGCTGAGCCGGATGACGCTGACCGCGCACAAACTCGGCACCGCGACCTTCCGCTTCGATGCCGCGGAACTCCAGGCGATGAAGCAAGCGGCCACCGACCAGCTCCCGCACGGCTGGATCTCCACCAGCGACGCGCTCACCGCGCACCTGTGGCACGCCCTCGGCCGGCTACGGGACCGGTCACCCGGCTGCGTCGAACGTCTCGGCGTCCTCGTCGATTTCAGCGGCTATCTGCGCGACCTCCCCGCCAACTACTGGGGAAACACGATCACCTGCGCCGAACTGCGCATGACGGCCCGCGACATACGGAACTGCCCGCTGGGGACGACGGCACGGCTGATCCGGGAGAGCCTGTCGCAGAACATCGCCGACCAGGCCCGGGACGACCTCGCCTATCTGGTGGAGCAGCGCACGGCCGGCCGGGACCGCAGGGTGCTGCCCCGGATGCTCTACCGCGCCTACACCGACATGCTCCAGGTGAACGACCGGGCCAAACTCCCCTTCTACACAATCGACTTCGGCGGCGGGACGCCCTACCGCTGCGAGCTGCCGCCGGTGCCCATCCCCTGGGCCGCGCAGATCATGCCGACGCCGGAGCGGGACGGGTCCCGCGAGGTGCACCTCAGCCTGCCCCGGGCCGCGGCGGACGCCCTGAGCGGGGAGCGGTTCTGGCAGGCGCAGCTGCACAAGTACGGGTGACGGTCCCGGCGGCATCCCGTGTGCACAGAAGGGCGGTGGCCCGCGGGACGTACCCGCGGGCCACCGCCCTGGTCTCTGCCGTCCGGACCGCCTCTGACCGTGGGACCGGGTGGCATCGTCACCGGAAGAAGGCCTCCTTGGCCTGGGTCGCGGCCTGGCGCAAGTCGCCCGAGCTGCGTGCGGCGCGGCCCTTCGCGGCCATCCGCTCGTTGCCCATGGCACGGCCCAGGGCTTCCTCGGCGGCGCCCTTGGCCTGCTTGGTCCTGGCCGTCATCTTGTCGGTGGCGGTCATGGTCGCACTCCTTCTCGCGTTGGCGTGTTTCCCTGACACAAGATCGCCTGCCCTTGCCTCCTCGGCCCAAACACCCACACGTACAAGGGGATCCACGCGCTCTTCGGCCCCTCGTCCCTCTCGTCTCGGGCTCCGGGTCAGTCCTGGGAGATGTCGGCGCTGACGATGACGCCGTCGGAGACCGTGTAGGTCCCGTGGTACACCCGGACCGAACCGTCGCTCTGGGTCGCGTGGAGCACGGCGTCGACCCTCCCGGCGCTGTCGGCGTTCACCGCGGTGAGCGCGATGTACGAGGTCGAGGCGAAGCCCGAGGACCACGTGGAGAAGGAACTGCCGCCGATGTTCTTGCCGCCGAGGTCCCAGGCCGCCGTGAAATCACGTGCGTTGATGTCCTGGTAGTACTCCCGCACGGTCGCACTCGCGTCCTCGGCGGACGGCGAACTCGCCGGCGCGGTGGGGGTGTCGCCGACGGTCGGCAGCGAGGTGTCGGGCACGGCGGGCGCATAGGTGTCGGTCGGGGGCGCGGAGGGCGAGAACGGCTCCGCGGACGGCGTGCCCGCCGGGACCGGGTCGTCCGCCTGGTAGGACGGTTCGGAGGACGTGCCGGTGAGCAGATAGGCGGTCACCCCGCCCGCCACCAGCAGCCCCGCCACCAGCCACAGCAGCCACAGCGGGAGGGCGGTGGCCCCGATCCGGACGTAGCCGTGGCGGGCGGGGGCCCATGCGGGCGGTGCCGCCGGGGGTGACACGACGCCATCGGGCGGCATGCCGCAGTTCGGGCAGGAGGACGCGGCCGGGTCCTCACGGCGCGCGCCGCAGTAGATGCAGGTGGACACGGTCATCTCCCCCGGAGTACCTCACGTTCGTCGGATCCTGGCCTTCGCGCGGCAACTACAGCCCGCGGACCGCCTCTTCGATCGTCGCCGCCAGGGACGCCAGCGCCGTGAACCCCGGCACCGCGTCGACGAGCCCCTTGGCGAACAGCTTCAGCGTGCCCCGGCGCGGCTTCTCCGAGGTGGCCTCGTCGCGGGCGTCCTCCGCGGCCTCGATCAGGTCGGCGCGGTCGGGGTGCTCCGAGCGGCCGAGTTCGTCGATCAGCCGGGAGAGCAGGGCGCCGAGGTCCTCCGTCGAGGGCTGCTGCCCGCCGTGCTGAGTCAGCCCGCTGTCCCGCACCTCGGCGCGCGCGTTCCGGCCGCTGGCCACGGCGTTGCCGACGACGTTCGAGCCGCCGGTCGCGATGATTCCGTCGTTCCTCTGCATGGTGATTCCCCATCCCTATGCGGTTCTCAGTCCAGGTTGAGCAGCGGGATCTTGCCCAGCACCGTGGAGACGCGGGACCGCTCGCCGGAGGCGACGGCGCTGGATTCCACCCGCCCTCCGCCGGCCGCGATGATGCCGTTGTTGATGATCATTTGCTGGCGCTGCACCAGCTCGCCCACGTCGATGCCGTGCTCCTCGGCGAACTCCACGAGGGCGTCCAGGACCCGCTTCTCGACCGTCTTGACGACCATGCCGCTGTCGGCCTTCTGGAAGTAGCGGCTGTGCTCCGTGGCCGCCGCCTGCCGGCGCACGCTCTGCCTGGCCCCGTAGTCGAAGCGGCGCAGCCGGGTGATCAGCTTGTGCTGCCGGCGCAGGCGCCGGGACAACCCGTAGTCGGGCGCGAACCCGGAGACCGCCCGCGCGGGCGCGGCCAGCAGCACGAACACCGTGCTGACCAGCGTCTCCGACAGCAGCGTGCAGACCTCGCGGAAGGACGGGCTGGGCATCAGGGTGTCGATGACGCGGTAGCGGTCGCGCAGTGGGTACAGCACCGTCGGGACCGCTTCCACGAAGAGGTGCGAGTCCGAGCGGACGAAGCGCAGGAAGAGCGAGGTGACCGCCTCGCCGCCCCAGCCGGTGGAGTGCACGGCCAGGTAGGGGCGGGCGCCCTCCTCGGGGGTGCGCTTGAGCGAGTCCAGCAGCGCGGACGGGATCCGGGCGACCGGCCGGCCGAGCGGATCGGGCAGGAACCGCCGGTCGTCCAGGAGGGATCCGCCGTCGACGAAGACCCGTTCCTCGATCTCCAGGCAGGGCAGGGCGAGGGTGGCGACCCGTTCGGCGATGTGGGTGTAGAGGTCCGCCACGTCGAACTCCCGCGGCCGGCCCTCCGGTCGGCCGGAGGTGGTGACATCGAAGGTCAGGGACCACGAGTCGCGGGGGAAGCCGTAGCCGATGAACGGTGAATAGCCGCTGTAGGCGGTGACGTTCCCGCCGGCGTAGGCGCCGATCTGCCGCAGGCGGGTGGCGATGTCGTCGTTGAGCGGTGCGGGCGCGTCCGCGGGGTCGAAGCGGTCCGGGCGCAGGCTCTGCAGATGGCGGCCGTAGCGGGTCGACAGCTCGAAGGAGAACAGGGTGACCCAGGCGAGGAACAGCGACAGCAGCGTGAGGCCGCCGTCGCCGACCCAGAGGGTGAAGACGAGGGCCAGCAGGAGCAGGACGGTCAGGACGAGGTCCCGGCCGTGGCGGCGGGTGTTGGCGAGGTAGGCGTGCCGCAGTGCCACGGGGACGTCGCATGCCGGGGCGGGCGCCACCCCCAGCCGGGGTTCCGCGGCGACCTGCCTGATGAGCGACCTGGCGTATTCGCGGTCCAGGTAGGCGGCCGCGCAGATGTACCGGGTCACGTCGCGGCCCTTGCCCCACGTCGGCACGGCGGTGCGGTCGCGGCCGGCTTCCGTGGCGAGCGGTGCGGTGGCCGCGGTCAGCGTCTCCGGCGCGGGGCCGGCGGGCATCGGAATCGTCGCGGTCCGGTCGCCGGGCCCCGCCGCCGCACCGCACGTGCCGCACGTCGCTGCCCCCGGATCCAGGCCCCGGCCGCATCCTGCGCACGCTGTCGAATGCGTCATCGCTCCCCCATGAAATGAGACGGCCGCACGTCCGAAAAGTGCACCACAAAGACAGCTGAGGAGACGTCAGAGTCACTCTTCGAGTCACTACCGTTACAGAACACCGGTCTCGCGGCCGCCGCCGTGCCCGGCGCGCGGCGCCCGGCGAGCGGCACCGGGCGGTCCGGAGGCAGGATGGCCTGGGTGGCCGTCGTCGCACGCGGGTGCGGGTGACACGCCCGGGTCCGTGCGGCGCGTGGGCGGACCGGGTCCGGGGCAGGGCTGCGGACAGCCACTCTGAAAACCGATCGGCACGAAGGAAGAGCAGGAAGAGGGAGCCCGATGCGTATCGCGCTGTGCCAGATGACGGCATCGACCGATCCGAAGCAGAACCTCGCGGCGGTGCAGGAGCACGTGCGTCGTGCGGCACGCGAGGGGGCCCATCTGGTGGCCCTTCCCGAGGCGGCCATGGTGCGGTTCGGCGAGCCGCTCGCCGAGGTGGCCGAGCCGCTGGACGGGCCGTGGGCCGAGGGGGTGCGCGCGGTGGCCCGGGAGACCGGGGTGACGGTGGTGGCGGGCATGTTCACCCCGGCCGGCGACGGGCGGGTGGCCAACACCCTGCTGGCCACCGGACCCGGGGTCGAGGCGTCCTACGACAAGATCCATCTGTATGACGCGTTCGGCTTCCGGGAGTCCGACACGGTCGCGCCGGGCGACCGCGTGGTGACCATCGACGTCGAAGGGGTCCGGGTGGGCCTGGCCACGTGCTACGACCTGCGCTTCCCCGAGCTGTTCCGGGCGCACGCGGACGCCGGGGCCACGGTGTCCGTCCTGCCCGCCTCATGGGGCGCCGGGCCGGGCAAGCGGGCGCAGTGGGATCTGCTGGTGCGCGCCCGCGCCCTGGACGCGACGGTGTGGGTGGCGGCCGTCGACCAGTCCGCCCCGGACCCCTCGGTCGATCCGGACGCCCCCGCGAAGCTGCCGCACGGCGTCGGGCACAGCGCGCTGATCGGCCCCGACGGGACGGTGCGCGGCCAACTGGGCGCCGCGCCCGACCTGCTGGTCGGGGAGGTGGACGCCGAGGAGGCGCTCCGCGTGAGGCGGGCCGTGGCGGTGCTGGACAACCGGCAGCTGTAGGGGCCGGCCGCGGCGGTCAGTCGGCCAGGAGGACGCGCCGGGTCGCCTGGAGGTGGCTGTCGATGGCCGCGCAGGCGGCCGCGGCGTCCCCGGCGGCCAACCCGTCGAGGATGCGGCGGTGTTCGGCGAGGATCTCGTCCCGGCGGTGGCCCGAGCCGTGGTGGCCGGGCGCGCCGGCCCGGGTCTGACGGCTGCGCAGCGCGTCGTACTCGCGGCACATCAGCGTGTTGCCGACAGCGGCGACCAGGCTGGCGTGGAAGCGGTGGCCGGCGGCGAGGAACTCGGCGGCACCGGACTCGCCGCGCAGCGCCTCCTGCCGGTCCAGGTGGCCGGCCATCTCCTCGACGGGTGCGGTGCCCCGGCCGGTCGTGCACTGCGCGGCGAAGCGCTCGATCAGGCCGCGCATCTCGATCAGTTCACCGATCTCCCGGCCGGAGAGCGGGGCGATGTGCGCGCCGCGCTTGGGGACCAGCCGCACCAGGTCCTCGGCGGCGAGCAGCAGCAGGGCCTCGCGGATCGGGGTGCGGGACACGCCGATCCGGTCGGCGATCTCCTGCTCGGACAGGAAGCGGTCCCGCATCGCCGGGTCGGTCAGCACACTCTCCTTGAGATAGGCGTAGGCCCGCTCGCGCCCCGACTGCATCGCCCGCACTCCCCACTCGTGACATCCCGCCAGGAATCCCCCATACGGCCTGTATGCGCAGGCTACACGGTGGGCCCGAGGTCAACGCCCGGTGGTCCGCACCTGCCCTGACGGTGCGTCATGGAGGCCGAGCCGCAGATGTTCGACGTGGAAGAGCGCCTGGTCGAGGAGTTCGGCGACATGGTGGTCGTAGAGCGTGTAGACGATCGAGCGGCCGTGGCGTTCGCCGGTGACCAGGCCGAGGTTGCGCAGCAGCCGGAGCTGGTGGGAGCAGGCGGACTGCTCCATCCCGACGGCGGCGGCGAGATCGCCGACCGCGCAGGGGCTCTCCTGGAGGCGGGCGAGGATGCGCAGCCGCGAAGGGGTCGACAGGGCCTGGAGGGTGGCGGCGACCTCCGCGGCTCCCACCGCGTCCAATCGTTCGCGGGTGGTGGTGCGGTGGTCATCCATGCGGTGGCCCATGGTGCCATCTTAACGACGACATATGAAGACTTCTTCACCTATTCCTGGCAGGGTGCCTCCTCCCCCGCCAGGCGGTCGGTGACCCACTGATGGAAGACGCCGATGTGGTGCTCGCTGGGCACCAGCACCCCGCCGGCGCGGTACGCACGGGAGTGCATGGCCGGCTGGGTGCGCTCGCAGGCGTCGAAGTCCTGGGCGTTGACCCGGTGGAAGAGCTCGACGGACTTGGAGACATCGGCGCCGGAGGCGACGACCTCGGGCAGATACAGCCAGTCGCACTCGACCACGGTGCGGTCCGGCGCCATCGGGAACATCCGGTGGACGATGACGTGGTCCGGGACGAGGTTCACGAACACCTGCGGGCGGACGGTGATCGCGTAGTAGCGGCGGTCCTGGGTGTCCTCGATACCGGGGAGCCGGCCGAAGCCCTCGGTGCCGTCCACGGTGAAGCCGGTGGCCTCCTCGGCGAAGGCCGCGCCGTGGCCGACGTAGTACTGGGCGGCGAAACCGTCGGCGAACTCCGGCAGCACCTCGGTGAGTTCGGGGTGGATGGTGGCGCAGTGGTAGCACTCCATGAAGTTCTCGATGATGAGCTTCCAGTTGGCCGCCACGTCATAGGTGCGGCGCGCGCCGAGGGCGAGGCCCTCGGTGCGGTAGCGGTCGAGGGAGGCGGCGTCCCCCAGCCGCTCGACGGCCGCGCCGATCACGGTGTCCTCGAAGGACGGGGGTTCCTCCGCCAGGCACACCCAGGCGTAGCCGAGCCACTCCCGCAGCGGGACGGCGACCAGCGCGCGCTCGCCGCGGTCCACGTCCGGCATCTTCTGGAGGTTGGGGGCGGCGACCAGGCGGCCGTCGAGGTCGTAGGTCCAGGCGTGGTACGGGCATTGGAGATTGCGTCGGACCTCGCCGGACTCCTCGGTGCACAGCTGCGCGCCGCGGTGCCGGCAGACGTTGAGGAAGGCGCGCAGGGCGCCGGTGCGGTTGCGGGTGATCAGTACGCTCTCCCGGCCGACCCGGACCGTGCGGAAGGCGCCGGGCCGCTCCAGGTCGGCGCTGCGGACCGCGCAGAACCACAGCCGCTCGAAGATCTTCTCCTGTTCCTGGCGGAAGATCTCCGGGTCGGTGTAGTGGTGGCCGGCGAGGGTGGCGAGGAGGCTGGGCGTGGCCGCGGCGGCGGGCGCGGCGGCCGCGGACGGGGCGGGTGTGGTCGTCATATCCGGTCTCCTCAGAGAGCCGCGGCGGCGGGCCGGCGGGGGTCGAACAGCTCGATGGGATGTGCGGTGGCACCGGTCAGCGCGAGATCGGCGACGATCTCACCGACCACCGGCACGAACTTGAAGCCGTGGCCGGAGAATCCGCAGGCGACGGTCACCGTCTCCGGGTGCGCGGGGTGCCGGGTGATCACGAAGTGCTCGTCGGGGGTATTGGAGTACATGCAGGTGGCGGCCTTGAGGAAGCGGCCGGGGAGGGCGGGCAGACGCGGGGCGAGTTGCTCGGCCATGGCGCGCACCTCGTCCTCGTGCACGGTGCGTTCGATGGTCTCGGGGGTGCAGACGGTGCCCTTGCGGAAGAAGGCGACCTTGGCGCCGCCGCGGGGGCCGTCGATCGCGGGGAAGCCGTAGATCTGCACGCCCCGGTCGTCCTCCCAGATGTAGATCGGGTGCCGGTCCGGGACGAAGGGCGCGGTGCCGCCGTCGGGGGCGAACCAGTACATGACCTGCCGCTCGATGGTGAACGGCACCCCGAGGTCGGTGAGCAGAGCGGGTGCCCAGGCGCCGGGGCAGATCACCAACTGCCCCGCGGTGTAGGTGTTCTCGGGGGTGTGGACCCGGACCCCGGAGCCGCCGGGCAGCTCTTCCCAGCGGGTGACCGGCTCCTCGAAGTGCAGCTCGGCGCCGTCCTGGACGGCGAGCTGCACATGGGCGGCGACGGTGTACTCCGGCCGGACCAGGCCCGCCCGCGCCTCGTACAGCGCGATCTCGTCGTCGGCCGGGGTGAGCGTCGGGAAGCGGCGGCGGATCTCCCCGGCGTCCAGCACCTCGTGCGGGAGGTCCCACTGCACGGCGGACTCCAGACTGCCGCGCACCGTACGGCTGTCGGGGCGGCCGACCATCACCCCGCCGCAGAGGGTGGCGATCTCCCGGCCGGTGTCCCGCTCCAGCTTCGCGTACAGCTCGTAGGAGCGCAGCAGCAGCGGGACGTAGGCCGGGTCCTCGAAGTAGGACTGCCGGGTGATGCGCGAACCGCCGTGGCTGGAGCCGAGGTTGTGCACCGGGCCGAACTTCTCCAGGCCCAGGACCCGGGCGCCGCGGGCGGCGAGATGGTGGGCGGCGGCGCTGCCCATGCCGCCGAGGCCGAGGACGATGACGTCGTAGGTGGGAGCCATGCGGTTGCTCCTTCTGCGTACGGGGACGGGTGCGGCGTACGGGGAGTGTGGCGATGCCCCCCTAGCGGCGGATGCGCTCCATCTGCGGGTCGAAGAGCGGCTCGTGGGCGACGGTGGCGGGGATCTTCTCACCGAAGTACTCGATGTGGACGGCGGTGCCGGGGACCGACACGGCGGCCGGCAGCCAGGCATAGGCGATGCCGCGGCCGAGGGTGTAGCCGTAGGCGGCGGAGGTGACGTAGCCGACCGGGGCGCCGTCGGCATGGACCGGTTCCTTGCCGAGGACGACGGCCGAGGGGTCGTCGAGCGTGAGGCAGCTGAGCCTGCGCGGCACGGTGTCCTCGCTGATGCCCGCCAGCGCGTCCCGCCCGAGGAAGTCGCCCTTGTCGGGGCGGACGGCGAAGCCGACACCGGCCTCGTACGGGTTGTGCTCGGTGGTCATGTCATGGCCCCAGGCGCGGTACCCCTTCTCCAGGCGGAGGCTGTTGAAGGCGCTGCGCCCGGCCGCGATCACCCCGTGCTCCTGCCCGGCCGCCCAGAGCGTGTCCCACAGGCGCAGTCCGAGGTCGGCGGTGGTGTACAGCTCCCAGCCGAGTTCGCCGACGTAGCTGAGCCGCATCGCGGTGACCGGGACATGGCCGAGGTAGGTGTGCCTGGCGCGGAAGTAGCCGAAGGCCCGGTGGGAGAAGTCGTCACGGGTGAGCGGCTGGACGAGGTCGCGGGCCAGCGGGCCCCAGACGCCGATGCAGCAGGTGCCGGAGGTGATGTCGCGGACCTGGACGCCCTCGTCCGGGGCGTGCCGCAGCAGCCAGTCGAGGTCGGCTCCGCTGTTGGCGCCGACCTGGAAGCGGTCGGGGGCGAGCCGGGCGACGGTGAGGTCGGAGCGGATGCCGCCGGCCTCGTCCAGGAGCAGGGTGTAGGTGACCGCGCCCGGCTTCTTCGCGAGGTTGTTGCTGGTCATGCGCTGGAGGAAGGCGAGGGCGCCGGGCCCGGTGACCTCCAGGCGGCGCAGCGGGGTCATGTCGTACAGGGCGACCCGCTCGCGGGTGGCCTTCGCCTCGGCGGCGGCGATCGGCGACCAGTAGCGGGCCGACCAGGCGTCGCGCGCGGGGAGTTCGAGTCCCTCCGCGAGCGGGGCGTTGGCCTCGTACCAGTGCGGGCGCTCCCAGCCGCCGCCCTCCAGAAAGTACGCGCCGAGTTCCTGCTGCCGGGGGTAGAAGGGGCTGGTGCGCAGCGGGCGCGGCTGCTCGACGGGTTGCAGCGGGTGGATGACGTCGTAGACCTCGACGAAGCTCTGGGCGCCGCGGTCGGCGAGGTAGGCGGGCGAGCGCTGGGCGTCCTCGAAGCGGTAGAGGTCGCACTCGTGGAGGTCGGTCGCGGGCCGCCCGTCGGTCATCCACTCGGCGACGGCCCGGGCGACGCCCGCGGAGTGGGTGACCCAGACCGCCTCGGCGAGCCAGAATCCGCGCAGCTCCCGGGATTCGCCGAGGACCGGCATGCCGTCGGGGGTGAAGGAGAAGACGCCGTTGAAGCCCTCGGCCACCCGGGAGTCCGCCAGCGCGGGCAGCAGGCCGACGCTGTCCTGCCAGCTCGGGGCGAAGTCGTCCGGGGTGAAGGGCAGGGACGAGGGCATGGTGGGGGCGTCGTCGTAGGCGGGGACGGTGAAGGGGTCGACGGGCATCGGGCGGTGGGCATAGGAGCCGATGCCCAGGCGGGTGCCGGCGGCGTCGAGGTGTTCGCGGAAGTAGATGTCGCGGTCCTGGAAGCGCAGGATCGGCAGGCTCTCCTCGGTGCGCGCCTCGTCGGTCCGTGCCTCATCGGTCCGTGCCTCGTCGACGCGGGCGAGCCCGGGCAGCGGTTCCGTGGTGGCGTACTGGTGGGCCAGCGGGAGGAGCGGGACGTCCACCCCGGCCATCGCACCGATCACCGGGCCCCAGAAGCCGGCGGCCGAGACGACGTGGTCGGCGGGGAAGGTGCCGCGGTCGGTGACCACGCCGGTGACCCGGCCGTCCGCCTGCTCGATGCCGGTGACGGTGTGCCGCGCCAGGAAGCGGGCGCCGCGGCTCTCGGCGCGGGCGATCTGCGCGCGGCAGGCGAGCACCGCGCGGGCCAGTCCGTCGCCGGGGGTGTGGAATCCGCCGTACAGCCGGGTCTCGTCCAGCATCGGCCACAGCTCCTTGCACCGCTGCGGGGTGAGCAGCTCACCGGGTACGCCCCAGGAGGCGGCGAGTCCGGCCTTGCGGTGCAGGTCGGCCCAGCGGGCCTCGGTGGTGGCTACCTCCAGCCCGCCCACCGCGTGGAAGCAGGGCTGCCCGTCGACGTCGAGGGAGCCGAACTTCTCGACGGTGTAGGCGGCGAACTCGGTCAGGGTCTTGGACGGGCCGGTCCGGAAGACCAGGCCGGGCGCGTGCGAGGTGGAGCCGCCGGGGGCCGGCAGCGGGCCCTGTTCGAGGACGGTGACCTCGGTCCAGCCGCGGGCGGTCAGCTCGTCGGCGAGGGAGGCGCCGACGATGCCGGCACCGATGACAACCACACGGGAACGGTGGGCGGGCGTGCGGGACATGCCCCTCCTCCTGCTGCTGGTCGGGGTGGTCGGGCGGGTGGTACGGGCGTGGTGGCCCAGGGGCCCTGTAACGCCGTTACAGGACCACGACGGAGCGCAGGACGGTGCCGTCGCGCATCTTGTCGAACGCGGACTCCACCTCGTCCAGGGTGATCGTCTCGGTGACGAAGCCGTCGAGGTCGAGCCGCCCGCTGAGGTAGCGGTCGATGAGGACGGGGAAGTCGCGGCTGGGCAGGCAGTCGCCGTACCAGGACGACTTCAGCGCGCCGCCGCGCGAGAAGAGATCGAGCAGCGGCAGCTCGACGCGCATGCCGGGTTCGGGGACGCCGACCTGGACCAGCGTCCCGGCCAGGTCGCGCATGAAGAAGCCCTGGGTGTAGGTCTCGGGGCGGCCCACCGCGTCGATCACCACATCCGCGCCGTGGCCGCCGGTGAGGCCGCGGACCGCCTCGACGGGGTCCGTGCCGCGGGAGTTGACGGTATGGGTGGCGCCGAAGCGGGTGGCGCCGTCCAGCTTGCGGTCGTCGATGTCGACGGCGATGATCCGGCGCGCGCCGGCGACCGAGGCACCGGCGATCGCCGCGTTGCCGACTCCGCCGCAGCCGATGACGGCGACGGTGTCCCCGCTGCCCACCGCGCCGGTGTGCACGGCGGCGCCGTATCCGGCCATCACCCCGCAGCCGATCAGTCCGGCGGCCTCGGGGCGGGCGTGCGGGTCGACCTTGACCGCCTGTCCGGCGGCGACCAGCGTCTTCTCGGCGAAGGCGCCGATGCCGAGCGCGGGGCTGAGCGGGGTGCCTGCCCCGGACTTCGTCCGGGAGGTTCCGTCGAGCAGGGTCATCGATTGGGCGGCGTTGCGGGAGTCGAAGCAGTACCAGGGCCGACCGCGGCGGCAGGAACGGCAGTTGCCGCAGGGCGCCCGCCAGGCGAGGACGACGAAGTCACCGGGTGCGAGAGCGGTGACCCCGGGGCCGACGTCCTCGATCACCCCGGCCGCCTCGTGGCCGAGCAGGAAGGGGAACGCGTCGCTGATCGCGCCGTCCCGGTAGTGCAGGTCGGTGTGGCAGACCCCGCAGGCCTGCACGGTGACCAGTACCTCTCCCGGGCCGGGGTCCGGGACCAGGATCGTCCGCGACTCGACCGGTGCGCCGTGTTCCGCCGCGACGACGGCCTGGACCTCGTGTGGCATGCGCTACCCCTTCGTGTTGCGTACTGCACGACTCGTTGCGCGATGAGAGACATAGTGAGAACGCCGACCGGCACCGTCAAGGGGGTGCGGGCGCGCTCTTCACGCCATGGCCGGCATTTCCCCGGACCGCTTGACGCGTGGGCCGCGCGACTGGATTCTGTTGCGCATAGCGCTCCGTCGTGCGCACCGCGAAACTCGATGATCCAGGGGGTCCCGTGATTCCTGTCTGCCGTCTCGCCGATCTGCCCGCCGGCGAATCCGTACGCATCGACACCGCACCGCCGATCGCCGTCTTCCACGCCGAGGGTCAGCTCTACGCGATCGACGACACCTGCACCCACCAGGACGCCTCCCTCGCGGACGGCTGGCTGGAGGGCTGCCTGGTCGAATGCCCGCTGCACGCCGCGGCGTTCGACCTGCGCACCGGGGCGGCGACCTGCCTGCCCGCCCGCCGGGCCGTGCGCACCCACCCCGTGACCGTCGAGGACGGCATGATCTACGTCCAGCACGCCGCCGAGGAGGGCACCGCCGCATGAAGTCGGTCGCTGTCATCGGAGCCTCGCTGGCCGGCCTCTACGCCGCCCGGGCCCTGCGCGCCGAGGGGTTCGACGGCCGGCTGGTGATCGTCGGGGACGAGCACCACGGCCCCTACGACCGCCCGCCGCTGTCCAAGGGCCTCCTCACCGGCGCGACGGGCCCGGACCAACTGGCCCTGGCCGACGCCGAGGAGATCGCCGAACTCGACGCCGAATGGCTGCTGGGCACCGAGGCCACCGGGCTCGACACCGGCGGGCGCGCGGTGCTCCTCGACGGCGGCCGCAGGCTGACCACCGACGGCGTGGTGCTCGCCACCGGCGCCGCCCCGCTCCGGCTGCCCGGCCCGGCGCCGGCCGGCGCGCACACCCTGCGCACCCTCGACGACGCGCAGGCCCTGCGCGCGGACCTGACGCGCGGCCCGGTCCGGGTCGTGGTGATCGGCGGCGGCTTCATCGGCGCCGAGGTCGCCTCGTCCTGCGCCGCTCTCGGACATCACGTCACCGTGGTCGAGGCCGCCCCGCTCCCCCTCGTCCCCCAGCTCGGCGACGCGATGGCCGGCGTCTGCGCCGCCCTCCACGCCGACCACGGCGTCACCCTGCGCACCGGAACCGGGGTCGCCCGGCTGCACGGCGAGGGCTCCGGGGGCCGGGTCAGCGGGGTCGAACTGGCCGACGGCCGGCTGCTTCCCGCCGAGGTGGTGGTCACCGGCATCGGCGTCCGGCCCCGCACCGCCTGGCTGGCGGGCTCGGGGCTGCCGCTCGACGACGGGGTCCGCTGCGACGCGGGCTGCGCCACCCCGCTGCCCCAGGTCGTGGCGGTGGGCGATGTCGCCAGGGTGGACGGCACCCGCGCCGAGCACTGGACCAGCGCCACCGAACAGGCCGCCACGGCCGCGCACAACCTGCTGGCCGGACGCACCGCCAGGACCCACCGCGGCGTCCCGTACTTCTGGTCCGACCAGTACGGCGTGCGCATCCAGTTCGCCGGCCGACGGCTGCCCGGCGACACCCCGCGCGTCCTGGAGGGCTCGCCCGACGACCGCAGCTTCCTCGCCTGCTACGAACGCGACGGGCACCCCACCGCGGTCCTCGCCCTCAACCGCCCGCGCCCCTTCATGCGGCTGCGCCGCACCCTGGCCCGCGCCGCGCAGCCGGCCACCACCTGACCGCCCGGGCGCCGCGCACCGGCGGCGCCTCAGCCCTCCGCGCCGTCGCGCGGCGCGATGCGGTAGCGGAACGCGGCACCGCCCGGGTCGCCCGCCGTCGCCCCGCCGTCGACGGTCAGCACCGCGCCGTTGACGAAGGAGGCGGCGGGCGAGAGCAGCCAGCAGATCGCCTCCGCGACCTCCCGCGGCTCCCCGGGGCGGCCCGCCGGCAGCAGCCGGGTGACCTCCTCGTACGCGGCGTCCACCCCGCCCGCCAGCCCGGCCTCCTCGGCGAAGCGCGCCATCCGCCCGTCGGCCAGCCCGGTCCGCACCCAGCTGGGGCAGACGATGTTGGCGCGCAGCCCGTCCCGCCCGTAGTCGACGGCGAGCGAGCGGCAGAGCTGGAGCAGGGCCGCCTTGGACGTGGCATAGGCGGCGTTGCCGTGGCCGTTGCGCAGCGCGGCGACCGAGGCGACGGCGACGACCGCGCCACGGGCCGCCAGCAGGTGCGGGAGCGCGGCGCGTTGCAGCAGGAAGGGGCCGGTGACATTGGTGGCCATGACGGCCTGCCAGTCCTCCATGGACAGCTCACCGACCGGGCCGCCGCGGGCGATCCCGGCGTTCAGCACCAGCCCGTCGAGCCGCCCGTACGCGGACACGGCCGCCTCGACCAGGCCTCGCACCGCGTCGGGGTCGGCGACGTCGGCGGGGTGCGCCAGCGCCCCGGTCTCCTCGGCGAGGCGGTGCAGCGGCTCCGGGCGGCGACCGGAGATCACCACCCGGTGCCCGGCCGCCCGCAGCAGCCGCGCGGTGGCCGCGCCGATGCCCGTGCCGCCGCCCGTCACCAGGACAACTCGTTCATGCGTCATGGTCGTTCACGCCTCCGGTCCCAGGGGTGTCGTCCGTCCGCGCCCGCCCGCGCCCTCATGTGCCTTGCTGGCCGGGCGAGGAGAGGGGCGGAATGGTGGAGGTGGTGGCCTCCCACTGGCTGAGGATGCCGTCCCAGTCGTGCTGGGCGGCGGTGATGGCGTTGGCGTCCCAGGTGCCCTGGGAGGGCTGCTGGTAGTAGTGCTGCTGTGGTTGCTGCTCGTATACCCGGTACTCCTGATACTGCTGGTACTGCTGCTGTTCCGGGTAGTTCTGATACGGGTGTTGCTTCCAGGGTTCCTGTTCATAGTGCTCTCGTGCCTGCGGGGGCCGCTCATGCCAGGCCGCATGGGGAGATTCGGTCTGCGGGGTGGGAGGCGAGACGTTGACGAGGCGGCGGTGCCGGCCGATCCGGTCCGGCGGCGGCGCGGGTCGGCTCTCGGCCGTGAGCTGCTGTGCCCGCGCCACCAGGATCCGTACGTCGAGACCGAGTTCGCAGGCCAGCGCGGTGAGGTCGACCCCGGCCTGCCAACTGCTCATCAGGACCGCGTCCAGGGCCGGCGCCCAGGCCGGTTCGGCGGGCGGGGACATGGCGGGCTGGGGCGCGGGGGCCGGGGCCGGAGCGGGCCCGGCTGCCGGACTCGCGGCCGGTGGACTGGCGCTGGGTTGACCCGCGGGGGACGGGCCCGCGGGGGCTGCGGCGGCCGGCTGCGCGGGGGGTTGCTCGCACGCGGGCTGGGACAGCAGACTCTGGGCGACCGCACGGGCGTCGTCCTTGCCCACCGTGCGCCGGGCCAGGCGCACTTCGCGCTCCTCCAGGCCGAGCAGGTCCGCCACCACGGCGTCGCTGCCCACGGTCACGGCGAAGGCGGCCAGGGTCCGCGAACGACGGGCCTCGGCCTCGTCGAGGAGTCCCTGCGTACGGCGGACCTCGTCATCGCTGCTGCAAAACGCCTGTGCGAGTACCGCGTGGCGCTCCCACAACTCCCTCGGTTCCATGACTGCGACAACGTTCCTTCGTCCGTATTGGACTGCTTCCCAGCTATAGATCACTGCATAAGGTGATATTCGAGAGAGATACGCCCCCGCCTCCACGGGGGATTCCGCGGCAGCTGAAAAAATACGTCGTGACCACATGCCGGAAGAATCGTTTCTACGGCCATGAGCGTCCCCTCTTCCGGCACCGTCGCAGGTCACGGACAGACGTCCCTCCCCCGCCCCGGCTCCGTTCCGCGATGGCTCACCGCGGAGATCGTCCGACAGACCCCCCTGTACGCGGGCATGGCGAAGCTGTGGACGGAGCGTGCGCGCACCGTGCCCGGAGTCGCCGATCCGGAGTGGCAGCGGCTGGTCTCCTACCGCGCGCTGATGGAGGAGACCGAGCGGGCCCTGACGGCCCTGCGGCCGCACCGCGCGCCGGATGTCCTGCCCCAGCGGAAGCAGGTGCCGGCGGCCCGCCCGTCCCGTCCCGCCCGTCTGGACGTCTGAAGCACCCCCGGTCCGGCGGCCGGGCGTCCTGCGCCTGCGGCCTCGGGGCGGGGCCCGGCGCGTCCTGCCGGTGCCCCGCGGGGCCGCGCCGGACACCTTTGGGTGCCCGGCGCGGCCCGCGCGGCCCGGCTCAGGCCGCGGCGGGCGTGGGCGTACGGCGCCAGCGGGTCAGGACGAGGTGCGCGAGGACGCCGAAGAGCAGCCCCCAGAAGGCGGATCCGATGCCGAAGAGGCTGACACCGGAGGCAGTGGCGAGGAAGGTGATCAGTGCCGCCTCGCGGTCCTTCTCCTCCTTGACCGCCCCGGTCAGACCGCCGGCCAGGGCACCGAGCAGCGCCACCCCGGCGACCGCCGCCACGAGTTCCTTGGGGAGCCCGGCGAACAGCACCACCAGCGTGGAGCCGAACGCCCCGATGAGGAGGTAGAACGCGCCGCAGGAGACGCCGGCCACGTAGCGGCGCTTGGGGTCGCGGTGGGACTCGGGGCCGGTGCAGATGGCCGCGGTGATCGCCGCGAGGTTGATGGCGTGCGAGCCGAACGGCGCCAGCACCGTGGAGACCAGGCCCGTGGAGCCGATCAGCAGCCGGTCCTTGGGCCGGTAGCCGGACGCGGTGAGCACCGCCATGCCCGGGGCGTTCTGCGAGGCGAGCGTCGCCAGGATCATCGGTACGGCGATCCCGATGAGCGAGGCGACCGAGAAGTCCGGGGTCGTCAGGACCGGCCTGGCCAGCTCGATCCGGTCCAGGTGGACATCCAGCCGGGAGCCGGCCGCACTGGCCACGACGCCCACCGCCAGGGCCACGAGGACGGCGTAGCGGGGCAGCCAGCGCTTCGCCAGGAGGTAGGCGAGCAGCACCGAACCGGCGAGCAGCGGCGCGGTCTTGAGCGAGGTGAACACCCCGGTGCCGAACGAGAACAGGATGCCGGCGAGCATCGCCGAGACGACGGCGGTGGGCACCTGCCGCATCAGCCAGCCGAACACCCCGGTCAGGCCGACGAGGGTGATCACCAGTCCGGTGACGAGGAAGGCCCCGACGGCCTCCGCGTAGGAGTACGCCCCCAGGCTGGTGACCAGCAGGGCCGCGCCCGGTGTCGACCAGGCGGTGATCACCGGCATCTTGGTGCGCAGGCTCAGCGCGATGCAGGTCAGACCACTGCCGATGGAGATCGCCCACACCCAGGAGCTGGTCTGTGCGGTGTTCAGATGCCCGGCGGAGGCCGCCGCGAGCACGATGACGAGCGGTCCGGAGTAGGACACGACGACGGCGACGAAACCGGCCAGCACCGCGGACAGCGAGAGGTCGTGCAGGAACCCCGGACGGGGCCCGCCGTCCGGGGAGGCGTCCCCCGCGCCCTGCGGACCCGTCGTGTCCGGCGGTGCGGCGTCGGGGTGGGGGGTGGGGATCTTTGCGCTCAACGGTCTTCCTTCACGGCCTTTTCGAGGGCCTGTTCGAGGTCGGCGACGAGGTCTGCGGGGCTCTCCAGCCCTATGGACAGGCGCAGCATGTCCTTCGGTGAGGTGCTGTCCGGCCCCTCGAAGGTATAGCGGTGTTCGATCAGACTCTCCACACTTCCCAACGACGTGGCGCGGATGAAGAGTTCGCAGTGGTTGGCGGCGCGCAGGGACCGCTGCCACGCGCCGTCCACGTGCAGGGAGAGCATGCCGCTGAATCCGCCGGTCATCTGGCGGGCGGCGGTCTCGTGTCCCGGGTCGGTGGGCAGGCCCGGGTAGGCGACCCGCCGGATCAGGGGGTGGGCGGCGAAGTGCTCGGCCACCGTCATCGCCGTGGCGGAGATCTGCCGCATGCGGGGGAAGAGCGTCCGGATGCCCCGCACCAGGAGGTAGGTCTCCAGCGGGCCGAGGATCGGGCCGGTCAGCCGGCGGTGCAGCTGCAGCCGCTCCCAGACGGCGTCCCGGGCCTCGGTGCTCCGCGGCGCCTTGACGAGCAGTCCGGCGACGACGTCGGTGTGACCGTTGAGGTACTTGGTACCGGAGTGCATGACCAGGTCGGCGCCGAGGTCGAACGGCCGGGCGTGCACCGGGGTGGGGACGGTGTTGTCGACGCCGAAGAGCGCGCCGGCCCGGTGGGCGATCTCGGCGCAGCCGGCGAGGTCGGTCACCAGCCAGGTGGGGTTCGCCGGGGATTCCGCCCACACCAGGGCGGTCGGGGCGGCGTCCACGGCGGCGGCCACCGCGTCCAGGTCGTTCATGGGCACCTGGACCACCTCCAGGCCGCGCTGCGGGCCGAACTCCCGCAGCCACTTGGTGAGGCCGAAGTACATGGTCTGCGGGACGACGACCCGCGCGCCGGCCGGCAGCACCTGGAAGACGGCGGTGGCGGCGGCCATCCCGGAGGAGAAGAGCAGCGCGTCCGAGCCGCCCTCCAGGCCCGCCACCACCTGCTCGGCCTGCTCGTACCCGGGGGTGCCCTGGTCGCGCAGGTACGCCAGGCCGGCCGGCGAGCGGTAGTCGCTGTCGCGCGCGTAGGTGGCGCCCAGGCTGATCGGGGGCGGCACGGCGCCGGTGGTCGGGCAGCGCCAGCCGTCGCCCTGTGCGGCGCGGGTCTCGGGGCGGTACTCCTGGGTCCAGGGCGTGTAGGTCTCGCTGGAGTTCATCGGGTCCTCGTGATCAGAGACGGCAGGGCGGTGCGCAGGGCGAGTTCGGCGTCCAGCAGAGCGCGCGAGGGCACGCCGGGCGAGGGGACGTAGTGGTTGTAGTAGCTCGATCCCTCGGTGTGCGGGCCGAGGAAGAACAGCCGGGGCTGCGGTGTGCCGGTGCGGTCGACGCCCTGTCCCTCGCGGGTGACGTCCAGCCCGGGCACGGCCGCTCCGCGGTGGGCGAGGGTGCGGACCCGGCCGGCGGCGACGAGCGTGCCGAGCAGGGAGCCGGCCACCCGGTCCGCGCCGGGCTCGTGCACATGCGCCCGGACGACGTGGTCGACCTCCATCCGCAACGGCTGGGCCAGGCAGGTGGACTCCAGCCGCCACGGGCCCTGTCCGGCCGGTGCGGTGATCTTGGGCCGGGGGCCGGGGCCGAGCCGGACGATCCCGGCGTCGAGCAGCGAGAGCAGCTCCGCCGAGCGGTCCAGCTGCGGGCCGATCACCAGCCGGTTCACCGTCGGGGCGAACTCCCCGAAGAACGCGGCCAGCGAGGCGTCGTCGACGCCGGGCGGGTCGATGACCGCGCGCAGCACGTCGCGGTGGTCGCGCAGCACCTCCAGGGCTTCCTTCAGCGGGGCGGCGCCGAGGCCTTCCCTGGCCTCGGCCAGGTCGGCGGCGACCTCCGCGGTGAACCACTCGCGGTAGGCGTCGTGGCCCGTCCACCGCCGGTCGGCGAGGTCCGCGGACAGCAGGCCGGTCACCGGGCAGGGACCATGTTCCGCGCGCAGTTCGGCGAGCAGCGCCGGGTGGCCGTCGCGTGCGCAGCGCCGGGCCAGCTCCGTGCCGGCGCTCATGGCGTCGCCGTACGTGCGGGCCAGCAGGGTGCGGTAGTAGGCGAGTTCCATCTCGGCCTCGATCAGCGGCAGCACGTCGCGGGCGAAGCCGAGGCGGCCGTCCGGCCTGCCGGCCCGGATCTCGTCGAGGCGCCGGGTGGTCAGCGCCAGCGGTGCGAAGCGGGTCCGCCCCGGGCGCAGGCGGGGGCGGCTGCGCGAGGGCATCCCCGAGCGGTTGGTGAGGACGATCGAGGGCTCCCGCCCGCTGGGCAGGTAGCGCAGCCCCTCCGGGCCCGGGAGGTGCTTGCCGCCGCGGCCCAGTGTCAGCGTGGCGAGGACGTCCATGGCGGTCAGCCCCATGCCGAGGACGGCGACCCGCTCGCCCGGCGCGATGCTGTCCAGCGCGGCGGGCAACGGGTAGGGGCGGGTGACCAGTCGGGGATCGGGCGCCGGCGCCGCGGGCAGATACAGCGAGTGGTGGCCGACGGTGACGAACACGGCGTCCGCCTCGATCCGGCCGCCGTCGGCGAGGACGACCGTCTCGGTCCGCGGCCCGCCGGGGCGGATGTCGACGGCGGTCGTACGGTGCCGGATCAGGGTCAGGCAGGCGGGGGCCGCGTCGGCGATCTCGTCCGCGGCCCAGGCGAGGTATTCGCTCAGCAGCCGCCGCGGCAGGAAGTCGCCCGGCTCGATCTCCCGTCCCTCCCCGGGGCGCACGGTGTAGCCGTCGTCGGCCAGCCGCAGGTCCCGGCTCCGGCACCAGGCGTGGAGCGACGGGCCGCGGACCGGGACGGGGCCGTCCACCATCTGCGGGTCGGCGAAGGCGGAGAGCTGTCCGCAGACGGTGTTGAGCAGCAGGTGGTCGGGCTGGGCGGGCAGATGGAATCCGGCGCCGAAGGGCTGGGGGTCGATGAGGTGGACGGTGAGCGGAGCCGGTCGTTCCAGGCAGTGGGCGACCAGCCGCTCGAAGACGCCCAGCCCCCGCGACCCGGCGCCCACGAGGGCGACGGAGCGGGGTATGTGGCTGTCGGAGTCGGAGGGGGGTATGTGGCTCACCACCGGCGCGTCTCCCCGAAGAAGTGGGGCACCTCGATGGTGCTGCCGTCCTCGCGGGCCGCGCCGAGGACGAAGGCCCCCACGGCCAGGTCCAGCACGCCCAGGCCGAACGGCGAGAAGACCACCGGGCGTTCCGCGGAGGGCTTCACCTCGCCGTTCAGCACTCCGGCCAGGGTTCCGGTCACGAACTCGCGGGCGCCGGAGCGCTGCTCGGCCAGATGCGGTGAGGTGTTGGCCTTGAGGCAGTGTTCGACGTCGTCGAAGATGTTGTCCGCCGCCAGGATCACCTCGGGCGCCAGGTCGCGCAGGGAGATGTTGAGGACGAGCTGCCCGGGCCTGAACGGCGCGGTGACGTAGGGCTCCAGGGCGGTGGTGGCGAAGACGACGGTGTCGGCCGCGAGCGCCGCACCGAGGTCGGCGGTGAAGGTCGCCGGGCGGTCCTGGGTGGTGCGGACATGGCCGGCGAGGGCCTGGCCGGAGGCCTCGTCGAGATCGTGGACGAGGTAGGCGTCCGGGGCGCAGCCGGCGGCGTGCAGGTAGTCGCAGATGTTGCGGGCGATGACGCCGCCGCCCACCACGGCGATCCGGGTCCCCGCGAAGCCGTCCGGGCGCAGCGCGGTCGCCGCGACGGCCGCGGAGGCGGCGGTGCGTGCCGAGCTGATGCTCGCGGCCTCCAGGCAGGCGATCGGGTAGCCGGTCTCGTAGTCGTTGAGGATGAGCACGGCCGAGGCGCGCGGGGCGCCGATCCGGGTGTTGCCCGGGAAGCTCGCGATCCACTTGATGCCGGCGAGCCGGACATCGGAACCAAGGTAGGCGGGCAGCGCGATGATCCGGGAATCCGGCTTTTCCGGGAAGCGGAGGAAATAGCTGTCCGGGTTGACGGAATCCCCGGCCTCGTGCGCCCGATAGGCGTTACTGACGATATCCAGCACTTCGCTGCGTTTTCCGTGCAGGACATTGCGCACCGTTTCACCGGCGACTACTTCGAAATTGAACACGGTCATTCCCCCCTCTCGGGCCGGTGCCCGAGAAAACTAGTGGCCGACCACGTCGGGCCAGCGGTCGGCCACCCATGCGTCGTCGTAGATGGTCTCCAGATACCGGTCCCCGAAGTCCGGTGAAATCGCCACCACCACGCTCCCCTCCGGGATTTTCTTGGCGGCGTCCTGCACGGCGCACAGCACCGTTCCGGTCGAGCCGCCCAGGAGCAGGCCGCGCTCCCGGGCGAGCGTCCGGCACATCTCGACGGAATCCGCCTCGGAAATGAGCACGACCTCGTCGATGTTCTTGGTGTCGAGTATTTCCGGGCGGCGGCTCGTGCCCAGTCCGGGAAGGTGGCGGCGGGCGGCCGGGCCGCCGAAGGTCACCGAGCCGACCGCGTCCACCGCCACGATCCGGGTGGCGGGGCTGTGCCGGCGCAGGTACTCCGCGCAGCCCATCAGCGTGCCCGTGGTGCCGGCGCCGATGAAGGCGTAGTCGAGGCGGCCGATGCCCTCGACGACGGCGCGGCCCGTGCGGTCGCGGTGCGCCTGCGGCCCGGCCGGGTTGGCGTACTGGTTCAGCCAGTGCAGGTCGGGGTCGGCGCGCAGCCGCTCGCCGATGTAGTCGATCCTCGACTGCAGGAAGCCGCCGTGGGCGTCCCTGGTCTCGATGACCACGACCTCGGCGCCGAGGACGGCCATCAGGCGCCGGGTGCGGACGGTGGCGTTGGGGTCGGTGACCAGCGTGAGCGGATAGCCCTTCGCCGCGCACACCATCGCCAGGGCGACGCCGAGGTTTCCCGACGTCGACTCGATCAGGTGGGTCCGTGGAAAACGGAGCCCGGATTCCTCGGCCGCCGTGACCAGCGCGACAGCCGTCTTGAGCTTTACCGATCCGGCCGGATTGAGTCCTTCCAGTTTCAGGAAAACGGAACTACCCGGAACGAGTTGGTCCAGCCGAATGAAGAGATCATCCAACACGAGATCGTACACTTCTTCCGCTATCACCAGAATCCAAACCGTTGAAAGTGGGCAGCGCAAGACAGCTGTGCTCACAGAAGCGAGCGCCCACGGGCTTGTTGGCCGCGCACACGGGTCAGGTGCGCGCTACGCAGAAGGGACACTTCCCCCGTCCCCCATTGACCGCAAATCCCCCATTCGCGATGTGACGGTTTAATCCTGCCATCAAGTAAGGCCAATGACAATGATTGGCCGGAATCGAAACCCCTGGCTCGGGGAAATGGCGGACGCCATTCCGGGTACGGGCCGACGCCTCGTCAACCGGGCGACGGGGCGGGAGACCTGGGGAGAGGGGACAGGGCTCCCGCGGGCCGGGTCGGCGCCCTGGTCGCGCCCGCGCCCGGGGCCCCGGGAGGAGGAGAGGCTCATTCCGGCGCGGCACGGGGCGGGCGGGGGCTGGGCGGGGTCGGCGGAGCAGCCCTGGCGCGCCACCGCACGACACACAGCGGGCCCGGGAGAGGATCCCGGGCCCGCCGCAGGACTGTCCGGCAGAGGTCAGAGGATGCCGAGCAGGCCGAGGCCGAGCAGGCCGTTGCGGTCCCGCCCCAGGCCCTCGCGGCCGAGGCCGTCACGCCCGTAGCCGTCGCGGTCGTATCCGCCGTCACGGCCGTAGCCGTAGTCGTCGCGACGGTCGCCGGCGCTGCCGAAGCCGTCGTAGCCGTCATGGCCGCCGTGACCGAAACGGCCGTGGTGGCGGCCGTGGTGGCGGTCGTCGCGACGGTCGTGACGACGGTCGCGGCGGTCGTGGCGGCACTTGCAGTAGCGGTGCCCGAAGTGGTGGTGGCCCCGGTCGCAGCGAAGGCACATCGTGCTCTGCGAGCTGCTGCTGGGGGGCGCGGTTGCGGCGGTGGCGGCACCGGCCGTCGGCACCACCAGGGCAGCCGCGGTCAGGCCGGCCAATGCTAGGCCGCGAGGAATCAAACGGAGCATGTTTCCACCTTGACTCGACTGTGCAGAAAAAGGTTATTTTCTGCAAACATGACGATAAAGGCGCATTTGTTCACCGACTTGCGACCCGCCGGAGAGTCACTGGAACGCAGCACCGGGCACGGCGGCACACCGTGCCCCGCCCGCTCACCCCGGATTCCCGCCGCTTTCCCCGCCCTCCGCGACTCCGCCGCCCGCCCCGTCTCCCCCGCCCTCCGCGACACGCCGACCGCCGTCCCCCGTGGGCAGTCCCTCCAACAGACCCCCCAGAGCCCCCACCACGAGCGAGCACACCGTGTCCGGGTCGGCGCTCGCCAGCGGCTCCTTGGCGACGACCACTCGCATCAAGCCGATTCCCAGCAGCCACGACAGCGCCAGATCGCCGCGCAGCCCCCCGGTGTCGGACTCCGAGAGCGTGGCGAGGACCTCCGCGTACTCCTCCCCCAGCCCCCGCAGCGCGTCGGCGATCTCGTCGCTGCCACCTATGGAACGCAGGCACACCTCCAGGGAACGGTCCGCGTCCCCACCGCCGCCGGCCAGCATGCCGCGCAGGGCGACCTCGAACAGCCGATCGGCAGGCGTGCTGCGCAGCTGCTCCTGGCCGCCGCGCGCCATGACCTCGCCGAACAGGGCTTTCTTCGAGCCGAAGTACCGGAACAGCAGGGCCTGGTTGGCCCCGGCGCGGTCCGCGATGTCGCGCACCGTTGCCCGTTCGTAGCCGCGCTCGGCGAACAGCTCCGACGCGGCGTCCAGCAGCCGCAGCCGGGTGCCCTGCGCGTCCCGGCGGTGTGCGCCCGCGCCGCGCTGCGGGGACTTGGCCATCGCCACGCTTCCTTTCCGTCGGACCGTCACCAGGACGGCCACAATGCGTCGTTGACCGCCCCGTGGGAGCGGCTTACGTTTGTAAGCAGGTGCTTACACAAGGGAGGTCACCATGACCACGATCGATACAGCACCCCTCTCCTACCCGTTCAATATCCCCGAGAGCCTCGCCCTTGCCGAGGAGTACGAGCAGGCCCGCAACCGTCCCGGGCTGCTGAAGGTACAGATGACCTACGGGGAGCCGGCCTGGCTGGTGACCCGGTATGCCGAGGCCCGGTTCGTCCTCGGTGACCAGCGCTTCAGCCGCGCGCTGGGCGCCTCGCACGACGAGCCCCGGCAGTCCGAAGGGCGCCGCGACAGCGGCATCCTGGGGATGGACCCGCCCGACCACACCCGGCTGCGGACGCTGGTGGCCAAGGCCTTCACCGTGCGCCAGGTCGAGAAACTCCGGCCGCAGGTACGGCAGTTGACCCAGGACCTGCTCGACGAGCTGGAGGCGGCCGGGCCGCCCGCCGACCTGGTGGACCGCTATGCGCTGCCCATCCCCGTCGCCGTGATCTGCCGGATGCTGGGCGTGCCGACCGAGGACCGGCCACGCTTCCGGGTGTGGAGCGACGCCGCGCTGTCGACGAGTTCCCTGACGGCGGAGGAGCTCGACGCCAATCTCGAAGAACTCCGCGCCTACATGGGGCAGTTGATCGAGGAGCATCGACAGGCCCCGCAGGACGACCTGATGACGGCGCTCATCGACGCCCGGGATGTCGGCGACCGGCTGTCCGAGCTCGAACTCGTCGACCTGTGCGTCGGGATCCTGGTCGCCGGGCACGAGACCACCGCCACCCAGATCCCCAACTTCGTCCTGGCGCTGCTGGACCACCCGGGCCAGCTCGCCCTGCTCCGCGAGCAGCCGCAGCTGATCGACAAGGCCGTGGAGGAGCTGCTGCGCTTCGTCCCGCTGGGCAGCGGCGCGGGGCAGCCCCGCTATGCGACGGAGGATGTCGAGGTCGGCGGGACCCTGGTGCGGGCCGGTACCCCGGTCCTGGTCGCGGTGGGTTCGGCCAACCGGGACGCGCTGCGCTTCGAGAAGCCGGGGACGCTGGACATCTCCCGGGCCGCGAACCAGCATCTCGGCTTCGGTCACGGCGTCCACCATTGCCTGGGCGCGCAGCTGGCCCGGCTGGAGCTCCAGGAGGCGCTCGGCGCGCTGGTCACCCGGTTCCCGGGACTGCGGCTGGCCGGCGACGTGGAGTGGAAGAGCGAGATGCTGGTGCGCGGGCCCCGGGTGATGCCGGTGGGGTGGTGAGCCGATGACCTGGAACGTGGAGATCGACCCGCGGCAGTGCATCGCCTCGGGCTCCTGCGCCGCCGTCGCCCCGGACCTCTTCGTCCTCGACGGCAGCCATGCCCGTCCGCGGCAGGAGCGCATCGAGGAGGACGAGCGCGCCCTGGACGCCGCCGAGGTGTGCCCGGCGCTCGCCATCACCGTGCGGAACGGCGCGGAGGTCGTCGGGCCCCGGCCCTGACGGAGGAGAAGCGAGACGGCGGGGCGTGGCCGGGGGCCGCGCCCCGCCGCGTGCGCCGCGACGCGCCGACTCCCGCGACGGCGAACGCGGCCGGCCGGGCCCCTCTCGTCCCGTTCCGGGAGCGGGGTGCGACGATGGGCCTGTCATGGATGCGGG
This sequence comes from Streptomyces kronopolitis, assembly GCF_014646275.1. Taxonomy (GTDB): domain Bacteria; phylum Actinomycetota; class Actinomycetes; order Streptomycetales; family Streptomycetaceae; genus Streptomyces; species Streptomyces kronopolitis. The sequence continues at coordinate 23,952 of NZ_BMND01000001.1, read as the reverse complement.
GCAGGTTCTCAGGGGGCTACGCGCCGCGGTGTTCGCGGTCGTGTGTGTGCTGCTCGCCGCGCTGGGCCACGTGGTGATGTCGGATGCCACGATTCCCGCGTGGATGCTGCTCGCGGCCGGGGCGGGTACCGCTGCCGTCGCCTGGTGCTGTGCGGGCCGGGAACGCGGCCCGCTCCTGGTGGGGTTGCTGACCGTCGGCACCCAGGCGGCCCTGCACACCGCGTTCTCGTTCGGCCAGGCGGTCGACGGCCCCGGCTCCGGCGGCGGCGCACCGCGCACGCTGGGCCGGTGGGCGGACACCTGGCTGTGCGGCGCAGGGGGGACGCCGCTCCCGGATGACGACGCCGCGCAGCTGACGCAGCTGATGCAGCGGCAGCTGGCGGACATGCCCGCGATGGACCACTCCGCCGCCATGCCCGGCATGGAGCACATGGGCCGGATGGCCGGGATGCACGACGGCGCCTCGGGCATGGCGGGGATGCACGGCAGTGCGTCCGGCATGCTCGCGGCCCATCTGCTGGTCGCGCTGCTCAGCGCCTGGTGGCTGTGGGGCGGCGAGCGGGCGGCGTTCCGGCTCGTACGGTGCGTGTCGTCCTGGCTGTGCGCGCCGTTGGTGCTGGTCTGGCGGATCGTCCTGCCCGATACGCCGCCCGCCGTGCGCTCCGCCCGGCCGGAGCCGCGGCGTGCGGTGCACCAGCTGCTGCTGGCCCATGCGAGGTCGTTGCGGGGTCCGCCGCGTGAACCGGCTGTCGGCTGACAGCACGGACGAATTCCCGAGCCGGCCCACGGGCGCGGAGGGCTCGCGCCCCTGCCCGGCTCCGACTTCACCGGTCCCCGCCGTTGCGCGGTGACCGGATCACGCGAAGGACTCCAGATGATGAATCCTGTCCGGATGCCGGTGGCGCCGCCGCCCGCGTCCGCTTCGGGCGCACCGGCCGGCGCGGGCGGGCGCCCGTACGCCGGCGCCCCGGCCGGCTCAACCGGCCCGTTTCCCGCCGCTGTCCACCCCGCCGGGAGGTACCGCTCCCGGCCGTACGGAGACCGTCCGCAGCCGGGCGAGCAGTGCGTCGGCGGCCGCCGGGTCGTCCTCGGGCTGCCCCGGGGCGCCGAGCGCACCCGCCGCCAGCGCGCGGATCTGCGCCTCCCAGCGGCGGCAGTCCCGGCAGCCTGCGAGGTGGGTCTCCAGCCGGTGGACGGTGAGACCGGGCGGCAGTTCCTCGCCGTCGAGGCGGGCCGAGAGTGCCGTACGGATGCGCGTGCAGAGCATGCGTCCATCCTCCCCGACGCGCCGACGGGCGACGGGCGGCGGTGCCGGGATGCGCGATGACGAGAGCGTGACGGGCTGGGCGCTGGCCGCGCGCGGCGGTGACGAGCGGGCCGTCGAGCAGTTCGTCCGGGCCACCCAGCTCGATGTGCGGCGCTATGTGACGCATCTCAGCGGTGATCCGCAGGCGACCGACGACCTGGTGCAGGACACCTACGTCCGGGCGCTGCGCAGCCTGCCGGGGTTCGAGGGCCGGTCCTCGGCCCGCACCTGGCTGCTGACCATCGCCCGGCGGGTGGTGGCGGACCGCATAAGGTCCCGTGCGGTGCGGCCCCGGCTGGCCGCGACGGACGACTGGCAGACGGCCGCCGAGCGGGTGCAGCCCCGGGGGGTGCCCGGTTTCGACGAGGGCATCGCGCTGGCCGAGCTGCTGGCGGCGCTGACGCCGGAGCGGCGGGAGGCGTTCGTGCTCACCCAGCTGCTGGGACTGCCGTACGCGGCGACGGCCGGGGTGATCGGCTGCCCGGTGGGGACCGTGCGGTCCCGGGTGGCGCGCGCCCGGGAGGCGCTCGTCGCGCTGCTCACGGACGCCGAGCGGGCCGAGGCGGCCGACCGGCCGCTGGACCTGGCGGGCGCGGTGGCCTGACCGGTCGTGACTGGCGGGGCGGACGGGGCTCACGGGCTGGCGATGGCCGCCCGTGGGCCCCGTCGCGCCGGGTTCACCGGCCGGGCACCACGGCCACCGCCCGTACGGTCCGCGGCGGGCTGTGGCGGAAGTGCAGCGTGAAGGTGAGCCGGTCACCGGGCGCGAGCCTGGGCGGCGGGCTGACCATGACGTCCAGGGTGGTCGCGGTCATCGTCAGCTCGCCGCCGGCCGGGACGGTGGCGTCCTTGACCATCGCCATGCTGCGGGCGTTGTCGCCGATGTCGACGGTGCGGCTGAGCATCGCGCGGTGGCCGGGGGGTCCGGTGACGCCCGTCAGGACGTCGTCGGAGCCGCCGGTGTTGCGGATCGTGAAGAAGGCGGCGGTGGCGTCGGAGCCCGCGGGGATCAGCACCCGGCCCTCGGCGACGCTCAGCCGCGCGGGGGTGCCGGCGTTGCCGGCGGCGGCGTACGCGGTGAGCGTGCCGAGCGTACCCAGGCAGGTGAGCAGCGGGACGGCGACGGCCTGGACGGCGGGCCGCTTCATGAGGTCTCTCCCTGGTTCCGGGCCCGCGGGCCGTGCGGGCGGCGGGTGGTGGTGGCGGCGCCGCGCGGGCGCCAGGCGCGCAGCCGGAGGCTGTTGCCCACGACGAGCAGGGAGCTGGCGGACATCGCGGCGGCCGCCAGCATCGGGTTGAGCAGGCCGACGGCGGCCAGCGGCACGGTGACCAGGTTGTAGCCGAAGGCCCAGCTCAGGTTGGTGCGGATGGTGCCCAGGGTGCGCCGGGCCAGCCGGACCGCGTCGGCGATGGCCTGGAGGTCCTCACGTACCAGGGTGACGTCGGCGGCGCCGATCGCGGCGTCGGTGCCGCTGCCCATGGCGATGCCGAGGTCGGCGAGGGCGAGGGCCGCCGCGTCGTTGACCCCGTCCCCGACGACGGCGACCCGGCGGCTCTGTTCGGTCAGGGTGCGGACCAGGGCGGCCTTGTCCTCGGGGCGGGCCTCGGCGTGGACCTCGGTGATGGCCAGGTGGGCGGCCACCGCCCGGGCGGTGGCGGTCCGGTCCCCGGTCGCCAGCACCGGCCGCAGTCCCAGCCGGCGCAGATGGTCGACGGCGCGGTAGCTGTCGGGGCGCAGCGCGTCGCCGACGGCCAGCACCGCCTGCGGGGCGCCGTCGACGGTGACCAGGACGGCGGTGTGGCCGTCGGCCTCCGCGGAGCGCACCGCCTCGGGGAGCGGCGCCGGGAGCCCGTCGAGGTCGCCGGGCCGGGTGACCGCCACGTGGTGCCCGTCCGCCGTGCCCTCGACGCCGTGTCCGGGGGTCGCCTTGAAGTCCCGTACGGACAGGGAGAGTTGCTCTGACTCCGGGTGCCGTTCGCGGGCGTGGGCGGTGATCGCGCGGGCCAGCGGATGCTCGGAGCCCTGCTCGACGAGGGCGGCCAGCCGCAGTACCGCTCCGGCATCGAGGCCGCCGGAGCGGGCGGTGAGGGCGGTGACGCTCATCCGGCCGGTGGTGAGGGTGCCGGTCTTGTCGAGCACGACGGTGTCGATGTGCCGCAGCCGCTCCAGCGCCTCCGGGCCGCGCACCAGGATGCCCAGCTGGGCGCCCCGCCCGGTGGCGGCCAGCAGCGCGGTCGGCGTGGCCAGGCCCAGCGCGCAGGGGCAGGCGACGACCAGGACGGCGACCGCGGCGGTCACCGCGGCCTGCGGGTCGGCCCCGGCGCCGAGCCAGAAGCCCAGGACGCTGACGGAGACGGTCAGGACGGCGGGCACGAAGACCGCGGCCACCGCGTCGGCCAGCCGCTGGACCCTGGTCTTGCCGGCCTGGGCGTCCTCGACGAGGCGGGTGATCCGGGCGAGTTGCGTGTCGGCGCCGACCGCCTCGGCCCGTACCTCCAGCAGGCCGCCGGAGTTGACCGCACCGCCGACCGCCGCGACGCCCGGTCCGACCTCGACCGGGCGGCTCTCGCCGGTGATCAGGGACAGGTCGAGGGCGGAGCTGCCCTCGACGACGGTGCCGTCGGTGGCGACCCGTTCGCCGGGCCGGACCAGGAAGCGGTCCCCGACCCGCAGCCGGCTCACCGGGATGCGCTTCTCACCGTCGGCGGTCGGCACGGCGACGTCCTTGGCGGCGAGTTCGGCCAGGGCCCGCAGCGCGGCGCCGGTGCCGCGCCGGGCCCTGGCCTCCATGCGGCGCCCGGCCAGCACGAACAGCGGGACACCGACGGCGGCTTCGAGGTAGAGGTGCGCCACGCCGTCACCGGCCGTGGGCAGCAGGCTGAACGGCATGGTCATCCCGGGCGTGCCGGCCCCGCCGAGGAACAGCGCGTAGGTGGACCAGCCGAAGGAGGCGGCGACGCCGAGGGAAACCAGGGTGTCCATGGTCGCGGCGCCGTGCCGCAGGCCGCGCAGCGCACGGGCGTGGAAGGGGGCGGCGCCCCACACGGCGACCGGGGCGGCCAGCACGAAGCACAGCCACTGCCAGTTGCGGAACTGCCATCCGGGCACCATCGACAGCACCAGGACGGGCAACGAGAGCAGCGCGGTCACCAGCAGCCGGCGGCGCTCGGCGCGGGCAGCGTCGTCCGCGGCGTCCCCGTCGGCACCGTCGTCCGGGCCGCCGGCGGCCGCGGGGCCCTCGTCCGCGTCCGGATCCGGGGCGGGCGCGGGGAGTTCGGCGGTGAAGCCGGCGGCCTCGACGGTGGCGACGAGGTCGGCGGCGGACACCGCCGCGGGGTGGCTGACGGTGGCGCGGCCGGTGGCGAGGTTGACCGAGGCGGCGACGCCGTCCAGCCGGCCGAGCTTCTTCTCGACCCGGCCCACACAGGCGGCGCAGGTCATGCCGCCGACCGTGAGGGTGGTGGTGCGCTCGGCGGTCCGCTCCGGTGCGGGGCCGGGTCCCGGCTGCGGGGTCATCGCGCCTCACCCACCGGCAGCGGGCGGGGAGCCGCGGCGCCCATGCCGTGCATCCCGCCCATGCCCCCGCCGCCGTCGGGCGCACCGCCCCCGGAACCGCTCCCGCCGGCCGGACGCAGCCCCGGTGCCACCGGGCCGACCGCGGTGCCGGCGGCGTACGACAGGGTGCCGAGCACCACCAGCAGCGCGAGGAAACCGAGGACCTGCCGGGAGGGCAGAAAGCGGGTGACGGCCTGGCGGAGAGGGGGCCGACTGCGGTCGGCGGAAGAGCTGGACATCGCGTCATGGTGGCAGCTGGGGACCGTGTGGCGGGGGCGATCGGGGGCCCGTCGGCACGTGAGGTTTGTCCCGTTCCGTCGCCGGAACCGAGCGGCTCCCGGGGCCGACTAACTGGGATTGCGGTTGCCCGCGCGAGGGGTGTGTGGCGCACGTTGCACCGCCCGCTCCGGCCGCCCGGCGGAATTTCCCCCCGTCCCGCGGGAACTCGGCGCGCCCGCCGCCCGACCTCTCCAACACCGTGCCGTCCGGGCCCGGTTCACCGTCAGTCCAGGAGGATCCCGTGTCCAGACCGTCCGAACCCGTGGAACTCCACGGGGCGGAGTACAAGCGCGACCCCTATCCGCTCTACGCCGAGCTGCGCGAGCGCGGCCCCGTCCACCGGGTGCGCTTCCCCAGCGGGGTGCACGCCTGGCTGGTCACCGGCTACGAGGCCGCGCACCGGGCGCTGACCGACGCACGGCTGGGCAAGCACCACTCGCGGGGCAACGCGGCCTGGCGGGCCCGCGCCTCGATCATGCCCGAGCCCCAGCACTCCCAGCTCCAGGTGCATCTGCTGCACCAGGATCCGCCCCGGCACACCGAGCTGCGCCGGCTGCTCGGCGACGCCTTCGCCCCGCAGCGCGTCGAGGCACTCCGCCCGCGCTTCCAGGCGATGGCCGACGCGCTGCTCGACGGCCTCCCGGAGAGCGGCCAGGCCGATCTGGTGGAGACCTTCGCGGCCCGCTTCCCCTTCCGGGTGCTGGCGGAGGTCATCGGGCTGCCGGAGGAGTTCGCGGACCGCTTCGACCGGGACTGGGGCAAGGTCGTCCAGCCCGTGGGGCCCACCGACCCGGGCCGCCCGGCGTACGAGGCGCGACTGCGCGGGCTCCAGCAGTACATCGCCGACCTGGTCGACCACCGGCGTGCGTCGGGCGGTACGGATCTGCTCTCCCGGCTGGTGGCCGCCCACGAGGCCGGCGCGCTCGGCCGGGAGGAGCTGGACTCCATGCTCTTCCAGCTGCTGGTGGCGGGGCAGGAGCCGGTCACCAACCAGATCACCACGGCGCTGGTCACCCTGCTGCGGCACCCCGCCCACCTCGCGGAGCTGGCCGCCCGCCCCGAGCTGCTGCCCCGCGCGGTCGAGGAACTCCTGCGGTACGACAGCGCCTTCGAGCTGACGACCTGGCGGTTCCTCGCCGAGGACGCCGAGCTGCACGGCACCCGGATCCCGGCGGGCGACTCGGTCATCGTGTCGCTGTGCGCGGCGAACCGCGACGAGCGGCAGTTCCCCGACGCGGACACCCTCGACTTCGAACGCTCCCCCAACCCCCACCTCGCCTTCGGCCACGGCATCCACTTCTGCCCCGGCGCCGCGCTCGCCCGTATCGAACTCCAGATCGCCCTGGGCACCCTGCTGCGGCGGCTGCCGGGCCTGCGGCCGGCCGTCCCGGACGGCGAACTGCGCTGGATCCCGGCCGTCCTGGCGCGCGGCGTCGACCGGCTGCCGGTGGCCTACGGGGCGGCGGGCGGCTGTCCCGTCATGAACGGGCCGGACGCCGCGTGCTGACCGTACCGGCGCCGCCCGGCGCGCACACCGAGGTGCAGGCCGTCTGCGCGGCGGTGCTCGCCACCCTGCTGCCCCACCGGCGCACGCTGGACACCGGCCACGACGACACCCCCGACGCCTTCCCCGCGCAGCTGCGGCAACTCGCCGCCCCGGTGGCCGCGGACCGGCCGATCGTCTTCACCCTGCCGGGCTTCCCGTGCAAGTCCCCCAACCCGGCCAAGGTGCTCGGCCACCTGCCCGACGAGGGCGAACGACTCGCGCTGCGCTTCCTGGACGGGCTGTGCGCCCGGATCGCCGCGCTCCATCCGCCCGGCGCGCGGATGGTCATCTGCTCGGACGGCCATGTCTTCAGCGATCTCATCCAGGTGCCGGACCGTGACATCGATGCCTACGCCGACGCGCTGCGCACCCTGATCCACGACGAGGGGCTCACCCGGCTGGAGGTCTTCGACCTGCGGGACGTCTACGGGCAGGAGCTGTCACACGACGCCAAGAGGTCGCTGGTCCACGAGCGCTACGCCCCGCCCCTGGACCTGCTGCGGTCCCGGACCCGCGGCGACGAGCCGACCCGGCGGCTGTACCAGGGCATCACCAAGTTCCTCTTCGAGGACTCCGCGCCGGGCGCGGGAACCCGGTCGGCCCGGCAGCGCGGCGCCCGGCGCCGGGCCTACGGTGTGATGCAGCGCAGCCACGCCTGGGGCGAGCTGATCGCGGCGCACCACCCGGGGGCGTTCCGGCTGTCCATTCATCCGCAGCCGCGGGGCTCGGCGAAGTTCGGCATCCGGCTGCTGGACTCGCCCGACGTGTGGATGACGCCCTGGCACTCGTGCGTGCTGGAACACGCCGACGGGCGGCGGGAGTTGCTGCACCGCGCGGACGCCGAGCGGCTCGGCCGCCCCGTGCTGCGCCAGGGGCGGCCGAGCCACTTCGCCGCCGGGTGAGGCGGCGGGGCGGGCCCGTCAACTACCGCCGGCGGCCAGCGGCTCACGGTGGTCGAAGGCGATCAGCGGATCGCCGGTGAGCGGATGGGCGGTGACCGCGGCCCGCACCCCGAACACCTCGGCCAGCAGCTGCGGGGTGAGCACCTCGCGGGGGGTGCCGGACGCCACCACCCGCCCGCCGTGCAGCACGTGCAGCCGGTCGCACAGCGAGGCCGCGGCGTTCAGGTCGTGCAGCGAGATCAGTGTCGTCCGGCGCCGATCCCGCAGCAGCGCGAGCAGCTCCACCTGATGCCGTACGTCGAGGTGGTTGGTGGGCTCGTCCAGCACCAGCACGTCCGGGTCCTGGGCGAACGCGCGGGCCAGCAGCACCCGTTGGCGCTCACCCCCGGACAGGGCGGAGAACCGGCGGGCGCCCTGCCCGGCCATCCCGACGGCGGCCAGGGCGCCGGCCACGCTCTCCCGGTCGGCGCGGTCCTCGCCCGCGAAGGCCCGCTTGTAGGGCGTCCGGCCCATCGCCACCACTTCGCGCACGGTCAGCTCGAAGTCGCTGCCGCGCTCCTGCGGCAGCGCGGCGACCTGCCGTGCGGTCTGCCCCGGTGTCAGGGTGCGCAGGTCGCACCCCGCGAGCAGCACCCGTCCCGCGGTGGGCCGCAGATGGCGGTAGACGGTCCGCAGCACGGTGGACTTGCCGCTGCCGTTCGGCCCGACCAGCCCGGCGATCTCGCCGGCGGCCGCCATCAGGCGCACCCCGGCGACGACATCGCGGCCGGCGTAGCCGACGTGCAGATCCTCGATCTCGACGGTCATGCGCCCGCCTCCATCCGCCGGTCCAGCAGGAAGAGCAGGACGGGCGCCCCGATCATCGCGGTGACGACGCCCACCGGCAGCTCCTGGCTGTCCATGGCCGTGCGGCACACCAGGTCCACGACCACCATCAGCAGCGCGCCGGTCAGCGCGGACAGCGGCAGCAGCCGGCGGTGGTCGCCGCCGACGACCAGCCGGCACAAGTGCGGCACCATCAGGCCCACGAAGCCGATCGCGCCGGAGACCGCGACCAGCACGCCGGTCAGCAACCCGGTCACCGCGAACAGCTCCCTGCGCAGCCGGGTGACGTCCACGCCCACCCCGGCCGCGGTCTCGTCACCCATGATCAGCGCGTTCATGGCACGGGCCCGCGCCTGGAGGGCCAGCAGCCCGGCGGCGACGGCGGCCGCCGGCAGCCACAGGACGCTCCAGGTAGCCCCGCCCAGGCTGCCCATCAGCCAGAACAGCACGCTGCGGGTCTGCTGTTCATCGCCGGCCTGCAACACCAGATAGCTGGTGAAGCCGGAGAGGAACTGCCCGATGCCCACCCCGGCCAGCACCAGCCGCAGCGGCGAGAAGCCGCCGCCCCGCCGGGCGATGCACCACACCAGCGCGAACGAGACCAGCGCACCGGCGAACGCGGCCGCCGAGAGCCCCAGCCCCAGGAGGGAGTCGGCCGAGACGCCCAGCACGATGGCGGCGACCGCGCCGAGCGAGGCACCGTTGGAGATGCCCAGCAGATAGGGGTCCGCCAGCGGATTGCGCACCATCGCCTGGGTCGCCGTCCCCACCAGCCCGAGGCCCGCACCGACCAGCGCCGCCAACAGCGCCCGCGGCACCCGCAGTTGCCACACGATCAGGTCGTCGGTCCCCGCCCGGGCCGCCGCGCCCCCGAGCCGCCGCAGCACCACCGACCAGACGTGGCCGGGCGCGATGTCGGTGGACCCCAGGCAGACCGCCGCGGTCAACGCCGCCACCAGGGCGATGCCGAGCCCGGCGGCGAGCAGTCCGGCGCGCGGGGTGCGGCGCGCGGCGGGATCCTCCTCCGGCGCCGCGGTGGTGCACGGGTCCACGGCCGTCCGCGTCACTGCCGCGCCGCCTTGAAGCGGTCGGCGTGGACGGTGTGCGCGATCTCCTCGACGGTGTCCGCGTTGCCGACCCCGGCGATCGTGGTCCGCTCCGAGCCGATCCGCAGGAACTTGCCGTTGCGCACCGCCGCGAGGTCCTTGGTGGCGGGGAAGGACTTCAGGAACGCGGCGGCCTCGTCGAAGGCCTTGGCGTTGGCCGCCGCACTGCCCCGGTCGCGCACCCCCAGCTGGATCCAGTCCGGGTTCTTGGCGACCAAGTCCTCCCAGGAGACCTGCTTGAAGTCCCCGTCGCAGCCGTCGAAGACGTTGCGCGCCCCGGCCTGGCCGATGACGGCGTTGGCGACCTGCTTGCGGCAGACGGCGACCGGCTGCTTGGTGCCCGCGTCGTAGTCGAAGAAGAAGTACGTGGGCCGCTTGCCGGGGGCGAGGCCGCCGACCGCCTTCTGCACGGCGCCGACCTTCGCCCGCATCCCCGCCACCAGCGCGTCGGCCCGCTTGCCGGTGCCGGTCACCGCGCCCAGCCGCCGCAGGTCGTTCTCCACGCCGGACAGGTCCGTCGTCGCCTTGGCGGCGGTCGGCGCGCAGGCGGTGGAGGTCAGATGGAGGTGCTTGATGCCGGCCGCCGTGTACTCCTCCTCGGTCGGCGCGTCACCGCCGCCGCCCATCATGTCCATCGCGCCGAAGGTGTCGACGTACAGATCGGCGCCCGAACCGAGCAGCTTCTCCTTGGGGATCACGGACTTGCCCAGGACCGGCACCTTCTGGGCCGCCCGGTCCAGCGCGCCCGGCAGCGTCCCCTTGCCGGGCGGGAACCCGGTCCCGATGACCCGGTCGCCGGCGCCCAGCCGCAGCAGCATCTCCAGGGCGGCGGCGTTGCTGGTGACGATCTTGCGCGGTGCGGACGGGAAGGTGACGGAGCCCTTGCAGTCGGCGACCTTCACGGGAAAGCCGGTCCCGGAGGCGGCCTTGTCCGACCCCGCTCCTCCCCCGCCGCTGCCGCCGCACGCGGTGGCGCCCAGCGCGACGACCACCGCGATACCGCACAACTTCCCAGGACGCATGGCTCTTCTCCCTGTGCTCACCGGCCGGCGCACCGGCCTTCTCACCCGCCGCGCAGCGACCGGTGGGCCGCGGACACGACCCGGCACAGATAGTCGGCCCGACGGCGGGGGCGGTTCCGGGGCAGCGGGCGTCTTTTCCGGATTTCCCACCCGGGGCGCCGGGATCCGCGGTCGCCACCGCCCCCGGGGCGGACTAGGGTGACGCCTCACCACGGCACCGGGAGGCGGTCGATGACAGCGGACACGGGCACGGCACTCCCCTCCCCCGCGGCGGACCCGCGGGCGCCGGTCCCCGACGTGTCCGAGGCGGCCCGGTCGCTCGCCGCCCGCTGCGTGCCCCGGGTGAACGAGCTGGCCCGGCTGATGTCCCGGGACGCCTTCGCGCAGCTGCACGGCTATGCCGAACTCCCCGCCGAGGTCAAGGACGTGGAGATCGCGGCGACCGCCCGGCACGGGCTGCGGCTGTTCCTGGAACGGGTGGTGCACGATCCGCGGACCGGCCCCGACGACACCGGATTCTTCCGCGAACGCGCCGCCCAGCGGGCCGAGGAGGGCATGCCGCTGCGGCTGCTGCTGGACACCCACTGCGTGGGAGCGCGGGTGCTGTGGCAGGCGCTGCGGGAGGCCGCCCGGCCCGGCGAGGAGGCCGCGCTGGTCGAGCTGGCCGGCTATCTGCTCGGCGCCGAACAGCGGGTGGTGAGCGCGGTCACCGAGACCTACCTCGACGAGCGGGCGGCCCTGGCGGCCGAACGGCGCGCGGAGCGCCGCGCCCTGGTCCGCGGCCTGCTGGCCGGCACCACGGCCCCGGCGGCCGGCAGCCCGCTCGCGGGACCGTCGCTGGTGCTGGCCGTGCGCCTGCCGGACGGACCGCGGGCCCCGGTCGCCGCACGGCGGGTCGTCCGACGGCTCCAGACGGCGCTGGACGGGGCGTTCGGCCGGGAGGTGTACACCCTGCTCGACGGCGCCGGTGGCCGGGCGGTCGTGCCCGGCCCGGCGCAGCCGCCGGCGGACCTCGCCGGGCGGCTCGCCGAGGCCGCCGGCCCGGGCGTACGGCTCGCCGCCGTCCCCGTCGAACGGGCCGGGCAGCTCCCCGAGGCGGCGCGGACCGCCGCACAGATCGTCCGGGTGGCCCGCGCCTGCGGCCGTCCGGCCGGGCTGCACCGGCTGGAGGACGTCCTGCTCGAATACCAGCTGTCCCGCCCCAGCGCCGGCAGCGACCGGATCGCCGCCCTGCTCGATCCGGTCGCCGACCGGCCCGACCTCCTCGACACCCTCCGCACCCATCTGGAACAGGCACAGGACCGCCGCGCCACGGCCCGGCTGCTGACCCTCCACCCCAACACCGTCGACAACCGCCTCGCCCGCCTCGCCACCCTCACCGGACTCGACCTCACCACACCCCGGGGCACGGCCCTGGCACTGGCGGCGCTGCTGCTGCGGGACGCGGGGGACGAGGACGATCCGGCCTGACCCCGCGCCCGCCCGCGGTCACGGCGTGACGATCGGGAAGTGCCGGTCGGGCTTGTCCAGCAGGGTCCCGAAGGTGAGCAGGGCCTCGGGGTCGCCGTCGAGGGTGACCGTGCCGGCGGTGATCTCGTCGAGGAAGGTGCTGGCGCCGCTGAGCACCGCGTTCAGGGTGCTGCGCGTCAAGTACAGCGTGGCGTGCGGGAGTTCTCCCCGGGGCGCGTCGCCGGGCATGGGGGTGAGCGCCCCGTTGGACAGCAACAGGCTCCAGATCTCCGGGGCCGGGGCCGGTTCGTCGCCGACGGGCGCGGACCCGATCTCCCAGCGCAGGAGGAGGCGCCGGTCGCCGGCCCGGGGCCCGTTGAGGCGGACGGCCATGGACTGGAAGATCTGCTCGGCGGTGAGGGCGGCGAGGACATCGGGCGCGGGGTGCGCGGGGGTGCCGGCGACGGGGCCGCGCAACTCCGCGGCGCCCGTGAGGTAGAAGTTGCGCCAGGGCCCGGACTCGGCGGCCCGGCCCAGCCGTTCGAACGCCTCGGCCTGCAGCGCACGGGCCCCGTCATGCCCCGGTTCGGCGAAGACGACATGGTTGACCACCTCGGCCACCCACCGCAGATCCCCGGCCTCGTACGCCTTCCGGGCCTTGGCCACCACGGCGTCGGCACCGCCCATGAACTCCACGTAGCGCCGGGCCGCGGCCACCGGCGGATGCTGCCACAGATGGGCCGGGTTCCCGTCGAACCAGCCCATGTAACGCTGATACACGGCCTTGGCGTTGTGGCTGAGGGTGCCGTAGTAGCCGCGGGCGTGCCAGGCACGTTCCAGGGCGGGCGGAAAGCGCAGCTCCTCGGCTATCTCGGCACCGGTGAGCCCGGCGTTGATCAGCCGCACAGACTGGTCGTGCAGGTAGGCGTAGGCATCACGCTGCTCCTCCAGGAAGCGGACCGCGCGCTCCTGCCCCCACGTCGGCCAATGGTGGGAGGCGAACACCACCTCGCTGGAATCGCCGAACAGCCGGAGCGTCTCGGTGAGATACCGGGCCCAGGCACTGGGATCCCGCACCAGCGCGCCGCGCAGCGTGAGAACGTTGTGCAGGGTGTGGCAGGCGTTCTCGGCCACGCACAGCGCCCGCAACTCGGGGAAGTGGAAGTTCATCTCGGCCGGCGCCTCGGTCCCGGGCGTCAACTGGAAGACCATCCGCACCCCGTCGATCACCTCCTCCTGACCGGTCTCGGTGACGTCCAGAGTGGGGGCGATCAGACCGACGGACCCGGTCGACGTGGTCTGCCCCAATCCGCAACCGATCTGACCGGCCGGCCCCTTGGGCAGCGCGGTGCCATACATGTAACCGGCCCGGCGCACCATCGCCGGACCGGTGAAGACGTTCTCACTCACCGCGTGCGCGAGAAAGCCCGCCGGAGCGATCACCGGAACCCGCCCGGCGGCCACCTCCGCGTCGTCGACCACCCCGCGCACCCCGCCGAAGTGGTCGAGGTGCGAATGGCTGTAGAGAACCGCGGTCACCGGCCGCGGCCCCCGGTGCGCGCGATACAGCGCCAGCGCGGCCCCCGCCACCTCGCTGCTGATCAGCGGATCGATGACGAGAACACCCCGCTCGCCCTCGACGAACGTGACGTGCGAGATGTCCAGCCCACGCACCTGGTAGATCCCCGGCACCACCTCATAGAGCCCCTGCCGCGCCACCAGCCGACTCTGCCGCCACAGCGAGGGATTGGCCGTCGGTGGGCACTCCTCCTCCAGAAACCCATACGCATCGTTGTCCCAGACGACACGCCCTTCGGCATCCCGGATGACACAGGGTTCGAGACGCCCGATGAACCCACGGTCGACATCGGCAAAGTCCTGCTCATCGTCCCAGTCGAGGTCATTCATGAAGGCGATTGTGACGGCGCCACCGGCTCGGATTCATGGTGCTGAGCCACAGAGTGGGCTGTCATGGGTCACAACCCGGCGGGATGCGGGGCTGCGGCTCGCCCCGGCATTCGACGGGAAGCGCCGAAGCGTCACCGCTACTGCCGAATCAGGCAACATTCGCCCTGTCGACACCTTGCGCACTCGTGCATCAAGAAGCACTCGGACGCGGCCGCACCCACCGTGACACCTGCTCATGCTTCTGCGTGCACCGCACGGGTCGATCCCGCCAGGGCACTGCTGCTGCGGGCCTACCAATCGTGTAGTAGAACTGCTATCAATGACCCTAGAGGCACTAAGAGGCATCATGCTTCACATATAAGGAGAAGCACATGGATGACACGGCCGCGCGGCACCCGGCTGCCTTGGGTGACGCCTGATGCCCGCTGGCAATCAGGGCAAGGACGAAGGGAACGTCTACAACCGGATCCCGATGCTGCGGGCCGAGCGCGGTATCTCGCGCCGCGACTTGGCCGCCGCCCTGGGCGTCCACTACCAGACCATCGGCTATCTCGAGCGCGGTGAGTACAGTCCCAGCCTTCACCTGGCGCTGCGCATCGCCGCACACTTCGAGGTCCCGGTTGAGGTGCTCTTCTCCCTCACACCCTTCCCCCGGATCGGAAGCAAGCCATGACGTATGAAGAGAGGTCGGCGAACGACCGCCACTCCGCCCGTCCCTCCTGGTGGAGCGAGCGCCGGGCGAAGTCGCAACTCAGACGCGCAAAGCGCCTGAGTGCCCTGAACCCGGAACTGGAGCGTATGTCCGCCCGCTACGCCAGCCGACGCCCTCGCCGTGCATTGGCGGTTGCGGGGGGCTCGTGCCTGGGGTTGCTCTGGGTGGACGCCGCCGTTTCATGGATCCTGGCCCCGAGCGACACGGCGATGATCGTCAACTTCGTGATCCTCGGCGTTCTGCTGGTAGCGGGCGTCCCGCTGGCCGGCCGGCTCATCGCGACCACCCGCGGAATGATCTCCAGGCGCGAGCAGGAACTCGACGAACGGGAACTGGCCGGTCGGCTCCGTGCGTTCTCGACCGCGCACCGATGCACGACTGTGGTGATGGTCCTCGTTATGGCCGTGACCATGTCCGCCGACAGGGAAGGCCGGGACTCGCAGATCCCGGGCGCCGCGCTGTTCCTCATCCTCTTCGCCCTGCTGGTGACCCACGTCCTCCTGCCGCTCGTCGTAGCGACCTGGCAGATGCCCGACCCGCCCGCTGATGAAGATGAGTTCGGCGAGGGGGACGGCAAGCCCTCCTGCAATGAGAATGTGTCCTAGCGTCGGCACCTGGGCGGCGGCGAACACGTCGAGATCGCCTACACGCCGACCAACAGTTCCTGGCTCAACCGCATCGAAGCCCAGTTCACGGCCCTGCGCTACTTCACGCTCGACGGCACCGACCACGCCCCACAAAGAACAGGGCAGCATGATCCGCCGCCGCTACATCATCTGGCGAAACCGCCACGCCGACGACCAGCGCCTACGCGCCATCGTCAACAGGGCGAACGTTGCCTGATCCGGCGCTAGCTGGGCAGGAGAGGCGTCACGACGGACGGGCCCGCGAACTCTCCAGCGACGGCGTCCATGATGATTTCGTCGCACGTCTTCCCGAGCCAGTACCCGGCGTCACGGAGCTTGCCGGCAGCACGGAAGCCGGCCTTCTGGTAGGCACGGATGCCTGCCTTGTTCGGGGCGAGGACCTTGAGCCAGACCATGCGCAGGTTGGTGATGTGGAAGGCGTAGTCGAGCGCCAGGCGGGTGGCCTGGGTCCCGAGTCCGCGTCCGCGAGTTTCGGGGGCGAGCATGACGACGTACTCGGCGGTGCGGACGGCGTAATCAGGCAGGAGGGTGGCGACTCCGACGGGTACGGGTTCGCCGGAGGCGCGGTCGTAGATGGTGAACCGGAGGTTCTCGCCGCGGAGTTGGTGGGCCATACCTTCGGTGCGTGCTTCGAGAGACTCAGGTGTCTGACGGCCGTAGCCGACCAGGAGCGTGGGGTCCTGTTCCCAGCGCCAGTACGTTTCGACGAGGTCGGCGCGGTAGGGACCGAGTGCGCAGGTGTCGGTGCCGATCCACAAGATCGGGTCAGAGCTGGTGCTGATGGCGGGCTCCAATGGTGAGGGCGACGGTGTAGCCGACTGTCGAGGGTGGCTCGGCGGCCGGGACTCCGTCGTCAGTCTGCACCCAGGCATGGAGCCGAACGGGATCTGGCGCGACGCCGTGGCACCAGGTGGCGGACAGACGCCTGGTCGCGAGCAGGAACACCGCGGCGGCGGACTCCTCCAGGCAGGCCGTTCTCACTGGTGAGAACCAGCCAACGCGGCGGACAGCGAGGATGGCGGCTTGTGTCTGGTCGTGGGTGGCGGCGGAGTGCACGCCATTCTCGGCATCGCCCGGCTGCACAACCTCGCCCTCACGGGATAACTCCCACCCCATACGGGACCAGAGAGGTTTAAGGAGGCGGCTCCCGCCCCTACGGATCGGAGAATGCTCAGTCGATACAGAACTCATTGCCCTCGATGTCCAACATCGGGATGCACGAATCCTCGCCGTCATACAGCGTGCGCAGGTGTACCGCGCCGAGCGGGACCAGTCGTGCGCACTCGGCCTCCAGTGCGGCGAGGCGCTTTTCCCCCACGAGCCCGGTGCCGACCCGCACATCGAGATGCACCCGGTTCTTGGCCGCCTTCCCCTCGGGAACGCGCTGGAAGTACAGCCGCGGTCCCACACCCGAGGGATCACTACAGGCAAACCACGAATCCCGCTGCTCAGGTGGCTGCGCACCCGTGAATTCGTCCCACGTGGCAAACCCCTCCGGAGGCGGCGGTACGACGTACCCCAACACCTCACACCAGAACCGAGCGAGCCGCTCAGGTTCCGCACAGTCAAAGGTGACTTGGAACTTCTTGATCGCTGACATCGCCGCAACGTACCAGGGGGACTCCGGCTTCCACCGGTGGTCCCTGGGATCCAGCCCTGACCAACCATTTTCATTCCAGGGTCAGTTACGGGGCACCCCTGAGCACGCTCCGAGCCGCGTACCACCTGCCACGGGGCGACACCCTCGCCCGTGGGCACCGACGATCCGGGCCACTTGAGGGAACTCGTCGGCGTTCTGGAGGGGGAGGTCGACGACCCGACGGTCCAGGAGTACAGGCGTCTCCTCAAGGAACGCTCGCGTGGTCAGCCTGCCTGAAGTCCCTCGACGACCTGATCCGCCATACGCCGCGCGGGCTCCCGGCGAGGGTCCTGAGGGTGGGCGTGCAGTCCTAGGATCTTCGAGCACACGAACAGCGTCATCAGTTTGCCGTCCCTGCTCTCGAAATCGTGGCGACGCTCCTGCCGCACGCGGTCGGCGAGGGCGGGGACGGCAAGCGATGCCGCCCACAGGGAGGCGGAATCCAGTCCCTGCGGGGCACTGCCCCAGTCCTCCCAGTCGAAGAGGCTGAACACCGGTGCCGTCATGTTTGCCCAGTTCAGGTCGGCGTGGGCGGGCGTCCAGCGGCGGACGGTCGTATCGAAGCCGTCGGAGAACACGTCTCGGATCGACGTGGTGACCAGATCCTGCGTGATGGCTTCGGTGTCGGGGGTGGCGACTCTCCCGGTCTGATGCCCGGTCAGCGCGTCCAGGGATGCGTTCAGCCCGCTCCACCACTCCTCCGGGAGGTCAGGAGCATCGCTCAGGACGGCACTTCCCACAGGCGCGCCTGGCAGGAGGCTCGTCTCGTCGGCCCGCCACATCACTGGACCGTCCTCGTCCTGCCAGACCACACACTGCCGCCACGTCGGCATGGCGACGCCCTTCAGACGGGCGGCGCGTTCCGTGCCGTTCCACCCTTGATCGGTGATCTTGTCAAGCGAGCGCCGCTCGATCCGCACCCAGGTGTCACGATCCGTATGGGCCCCCACGGACCGCCGCTTGCGAACCACCGTGCCTTCGTGGAAACGCGTTTGGAGAGAGCGTGCGACACGGTCCAGCACCTCGTCGACCGGCTGCACTCGTAGATCAACGTCCTGAACGGTGGAGAACGAGGGGGCCATGGACGCGACCGTAGCAGCGGGTTGGATGATGTAGCCCGAATTTCCTGCGCCATCGAAACTTTCCCGCATGCTGCGCGGGCTCTTCGGTAGGGGCAGGGCGGCGACCGCCGGTCGTACTTGCTTCGACTCGCAGCCGCGGAGCTCCGGTCGATGGCGTCAGCAGCACCCCCCGGCGGCCGCTCGCTGATCTCCTTCAGGTCAGCCAGTTTTCCCGTACCGCCACCGGGCCGGGTCGCCTCTCTGCTCCCGGCAGGATCCGAACCCCCGACGCCCCCTCCAGAAACCCCCCGCTCACAGATCCTGATCCTCTCCCCCGCTCCCCTGAGGCCCGTACAAAGCCAGCAAACGGGTCCGTGTCCCGTGGAGGCGGTCGGCGACCGTTTCGGCGACGTAGTGGTACATCGCGCGGCCGAGGACGGGGTCGGATTCGCAGAGGTCGCGGATGATCGGGGCGTCGAACTCGACGGCGTCCACCGGGCCGACGGTCTCGGCGCCCAGGTGCCAGAGGTAGGGCGGGAAGAGCCAGGACCAGCCGAGGAGTTCGTCGCGGCCGAGGGTTTCGACGACTGCGGGGCGGCGGCCGGGGACGTGCTGGTCGAGGGCGACCTGGCCGCTGCGGATGATCCAGAAGCGGTCGGCGCGCCCGCCCTCCTCGAAGAGGCGGGTGGCGCGTGGGAGCGACACCGGGCGGGCGAGGTCCCGCAGCCGCCGGCGCCGGTCCGGTGGCATGGCGTCGAACAGGTCTTTCGCCGTGGTCATCTCATTCTCCGTCCGCTGACTGCTTTGCAAGATAAGCGGTGGTTCGCGGGGATACGGGGAATGGCCCGGCGGGCGGGGCGGCGGCCGCGGGGGTCAGGTCAGCTGGCGGCGCACCAGGTCGTGCAGCGCCCCGCCGGTGTCGGCGAGCAGCTCGGCCGGCGGGCCCTGCTCGACGATCCGGCCGTCCGCCATCACGATCACGCGGTCGGCGTCCATGACCGTGGTCAGCCGGTGGGCGATCACCAGCCGGCTGGCGCTGAGCTTGCGGGTGCTGTCGCTGACGATGCGCTGGGTCTCGTTGTCCAGGGCGCTGGTGGCCTCGTCGAAGAACAGCATCCGGGGGCGGCGGACCAGCGCCTGAGCGATCATCAGGCGCTGGCGCTGGCCGCCGGAGATCGCGGCGCCGCCGGAGATCATGGTGTGCAGGCCCATCGGCATCCGCTTGATGTCCTCGGCCAGACCCGCCATCTCGGCGGCCGCCCAGGCCTCCTCCTGGGTGAAGGCCTCCGCGCCGCAGATGCAGTCCAGGATCGAGCCGGTCAGCGGCTGGGCGTTCTGCAGGACGACGCCGCACTGGCGGCGCACCGCCGCCTGGTCCAGGGCCGACAGGTCCTGGCCGTCGTAGAGCACGCTGCCGGAGGTCGGCTTGTCGAAGCCGATCAGGAGCCGCAGCAGGGTCGACTTGCCGCAGCCGCTCGGGCCGACGACGGCCACGAACTCACCCGGCCGGACCCGCAGCGAGACGTCGTCGAGGACCAGCGGGCCGTCGTCGGTGTAGCGGAAGGAGAGCTTCTTGGCCTCGATGGCGCCGGTGAGGGCGCCGGGCTGGGCACTGGCGCCGCGTACCTCAGGCTTCTCGTCCAGCACCGGCTTGACCTGCTCGAACATCGGCAGCGCGGCGGCGGTCTGGACGAAGGCGCCGGTGATCTGGGTGACCGAGGTCAGCAGCATGGTCACCGAGGTGTTGAAGGTGAGGAACGAGCCGGCCGACATGCTGCCGCGGGCCGGTCCGGCCAGCAGCATGAACATGATGAGCGAGCAGAGCGGCAGATAGACCGCGTTGAGGACGGTGGTCAGATTCTTGATCCGGCCGACCCGCTGCTGGAGTTCGCGGGTGTGGGCGAACTCCCGGGCCCAGGCCGCGTAGGCGAAGCTCTCGGCCGCGGCGACCCGCAGCTTGGGCAGCCCCCGCAGGGTCTGGAACGCCTGGTTGTTGAGCTTGTTGCCGAGCTTGACCAGCCGTCGCTGCCAGCGCAGCTCCCACAGCCCCATGGCGAGGAAGACCGCGCCGATCACGAGCAGCATGGCGAGCGCCGCGAGGGCCAGCGGCACGCTGAAGCAGAGCAGCATGACGAGATTCATCGCGCCGATGGTCACCGACTGCACGGCGACCGGGCCGACCCCGGACAGCACCCGCCGGATGCTGCTGATGCCCATCGCGGCGCTGGCCAGCTCGCCGGTGGAGCGTTCGGTGAAGAACTTCGTCGGCAGCCGCAGCAGCCGGTCCCACACGGCCGGCTGGAGCGCGCTCTCGATCCGGCCCTCCATCCGCAGGACGGTGAGGTTCTGCAGCAGCATGAAGGCGGCCGAGACGATGCTGGTGACGATGACGGCCAGCGCGACCTGGACGATCAGACTCCGCTGGGCGCTGGGGACGTACACCCCGAGCACCCGGCCGGTCGCCAGCGGGACCAGCGCACCGAGGGCGACCGTCACCAGCCCGCCGAGGGCCAGGTTGCGGACGTCCGCCCGGGTGCCGCGCAGGCTGAAGCGCATCAGCCGCCACAGGGTGATGGGCCGTTCCGGCAGCGGGCGGTAGAACATCACCGCGCGTGCCTCGAACTCCTCGGCGTTGTCCTTGCCGATCCGCATCCGCATCCCGGAGGCCGGGTTGACCGCTTCGTAGCCGCCGCGCCGCCACAGCAGCGCGACCGGGGCCCCGGATTTGGCGCGGTGGCCCACCAGCGGTCCGGTGTCGGTGCGCCACCAGCGGCCCTGGAGGCGGACCGCGCGGGTGCGGACCCGTGAGCTGACCGCGATCCGTTCGACCGGGCTGATGCGGTCGTTGACGGCCCCGCCCTTCGGCGGTTCGGTGAGGGTCATCCCGGCCGCCTCGGCGACCGTGCGGCAGACCGCGAAGGTGGCGTCGTCGCCGGCCCGGCCGCCGTCGCCGCCCCGCCCGGACCGGTCCGAGCGGCCGATGGAGGCCAGCAGCGCCTGGTCGGCCCGCTCGCGGACGGCCTCGCCGGCCTTGATGCCGGCCGCCGTGCGGTCCTCGTGGGCGCGCTCCAGCTGCTCGATCCACCGGTCGACGGCGGACAGCAGCCGGTATTGCTGATTGACCATCTGCTGCCACAGCCCGGGGTCGACGAGCAGGTCGCCGGCCGCCTCCGCGCTGTAGGAGGCGCCGTACTGCACGCTGCCGGGCGGCACCGGCATCCACAGGATGTCGTCGTCGGCCACCGCCTCGTCGGCGGGCCGGCCGTCGAGCGGGGCCTCGAAGAGCACGCCCAGGCTGCGGGCGGTGCCCAGGGCGAAGGCGTGCTCCAGCGGGGAGGGGGCGGGCTCGTCGCCGGTGTACTCGTGGCCGTAGGGGTCCTGCGCGCCGTAGGGGGTCTGCGCGTACTGCCCGGTGTCCCACTCGGGGCGGGGCAGTTCGCGCAGCGGTATCCGGCGCAGCAGGGCGTCCTGCGTCGGCCGGCCGAGCAGGGTGTGCTGCGGGCCCTGGACCGGGCCGAGCAGCAGGGCGCCCGCTTCGAGGCGGCCGAGGAAGTGCCAGTGGCCCTCCTGGGCGGCGTCGACCGCGAAGAGGTCCAGCGCGCCGCCCGTGACGAGCCACAGCACGTGCGGGCCCTCCAGAGGGACGCTGCGCAGGCCGGTGCAGTCGACGGGGGTGCCGAGCGTGCCCAGGGCCTGGGTGACCGCGTCGGTGTCGCCCGGTCCCACGACGGCGGACGGGGGCATGGATGACACGTCAGTGCTCCTTGACCAGCTCGGCGTACGGGCCTCCGGCGGCGACGAGGTCCTCGTGCCGCCCGCGTTCGACGACCACGCCGTGGTCGAGGACCACGATCTCGTCGCTGTCGCGGACGGTGCTCAGCCGGTGGGCGATGATGACGCACGCGCAGCCGCGGCGCCGCAGGTTGTCCATGATGAGCTGCTCGGTGCGGGCGTCCAGCGCGCTGGTGACCTCGTCGAGGACCAGGACGCTGGGGCGCCGGACCAGGGCCCGGGCGATCTCCAGCCGCTGCCGCTGCCCGCCGGAGAAGTTGCGGCCGTCCTGCTCGACGCGGCTGTGGATGCCGTCGGGGCGGCGGGCGATGACGTCGTCGTAGAGGGCGGCGTCCTTGAGGGCGGTGATGACCGCGTCGTCGGGGATCGAGGGGTCCCACAGGGCCACGTTGTCGCGGACCGTGCCCTCGAACAGGAAGATGTCCTGGTCGACGAAGGACACGGAGGCGGCGAGCGCGCTGCGGGAGAGGTCCTCCAGGCGCTGGCCGTCGATGCGGATGGCGCCTTCCCAGGGGCTGTAGAGGCCGGAGATCAGCCGCGAGACGGTGGACTTGCCGCTGCCGGAGCCGCCGACGAGGGCGACCTGCCGGCCGGGGCCGACGGCCAGCGAGAAGCCGGTGAGCAGCGGTTTGTCCAGCGGGCTGTAGCCGAAGGTGATGTCGTCGAGCGTCACATGGCCCTTGAGCCGCCGGGTGTCGGCGTCGGAGCCGGGGCGCGAGTAGAGGCTGTCGGCGGGGAAGCTCTCGACGTCCTTGAGGCGGGCGACGTCAGCGGCGAAGTCCTGGATGCGGCCGGCCACCCCGTTGAGCCGGGTGATCGGTGCGGTGAAGCGGGTCACCAGCGCCTGGAAGGCGACCAGCAGACCGATGGAGATGTGGCCCTCGACCGCCCGCAGGCCGCCGATCCACAGGATCAGCGCGCTGTTGAGGGTGGCGAGGGTGGGGGCGACGACGGCCAGCCAGGCGCTCGGCACCCCGAGGCGCTGCTGCTCCTCCAGGGTGGTGGCGTGCTGGCCGGCCCAGCGGCGGAAGTAGCCGTTCTCGCCGCCGGTGGCCTTCATCGTCTCGATGAGCTGGAGGCCGGTGTAGGAGGTGTTGGTCAGCCGGGCGGTGTCGGCGCGGAGTTTTTGGGTGTGGGTGGCCCGCAGCCGGACCACGATCCGCATGGCGACGACGTTGAGCAGCGCGATGCCCACGCCGATGACGGTGAGTTGGGGGTCGTAGGTCCACAGCAGGACGGCGTAGAGGACGACGACGACCCCGTCCACCGCGGCGGCGGCCAGGTCGCGGGCCAGGGTCTCGGCCACCGCGTCGTTCGACTGCAGCCGCTGGACCAGGTCGGCGGGGCTGCGCTGGGCGAAGAAGGTGACCGGCAGTCTGAGCAGATGGCGCAGGAAGCGGGCGCTGGTGAGGGTGGAGGAGATGATCCGGCCGCGCAGCAGGTTCGCCTGCTGCAGCCCGGTCAGCACGGCGGTCAGCGCCACCATCGCGGCCATCGACGCGAAGAGCGGGCCCAGCAGCGAGGTCTGGTTGCCGATCAGGAACATGTCGATGTACGTGCGGCTCAGCGCGGGCACCGCGGCGCCGACCGCGACCAGCAGCAGGCTGGCGAGGAGGGCGGCCAGCAGGGTGCCGGTCGTCCCGCGCATCCGGGCGGGCACCGCACTCAGGACGCCGGGCTTGCGGCCGCCCTTGCGGAAGTCCTCGCCGGGCTCGAAGACCAGGGCGACACCGGTGAAGCTGGTGTCGAAGTCCTCGGTCGCCACGAAGCGGCGGCCCTTGTCGGGGTCGTTGATGTGGACGCCGCGGCGACCCAGGCGGCGGCCCGTGCCGTCGTAGACGACGTAGTGGTTGAACTCCCAGAACAGGATGGCCGGTGCCTGCACTTCGGCGAGCGCGGCCGGCTCCATCTGCATGCCCTTGGCCTGCAGACCGTAGCTGCGGGCGGCCTTGAGCAGGTTGCTGGCGCGCGAGCCGTCGCGGGAGACCCCGCAGGCGATCCGCAGCTCCTCCAGCGGCACGTGCCGTCCGAAGTGGGCCAGCACCATGGCCAGGGACGCGGCGCCGCACTCCACGGCCTCCATCTGGAGGACGGTGGGCGTGCGGACGGTCCGGGTCTTCGCGGGCTTCGGGGCGGGCGGCGCGGGGCGGCGGGAGCGGCGGGGGCCGGGGGCGGCATCGGGGCGGTGGCGGCCGCGGCCGC